>CAVWXS010000040.1:0-29807 GCA_963758885.1 uncultured Actinomycetota bacterium | reverse complement strand
TGTTCTGGGGCGCCCAAAGCAACCCAAACGTCAGGGACTATCCCGCTGGCGGCGGGTTGACAGGGTCTTCGAGCAGGGGATGTTCGTCGGTGTGGGCGACGTGGCGCAGCTGGCCCCAGATGAGTACGACGAAGAGCGCCGACCCGACGAAGGCGAACCAGAACGGTGCCGTAACTCCCCACTGCTGGGCCAGCAGGCCGCCGATGCCCGCGCCGATCACCAGGCCGCCGTAGGTACCGAGCGCGTTGACGCTCCCGACCCGGCCTTGCAGCCGCGTCGGGACCGCCCGCTGGCGCACGGTCACCGACGTGGTGCCCCACACGAAGGCGTGGGCGCCGAAGACGAAGAAGATCGCCATCGCCACCCAGGCCGTCGTGGTGAGGGCGAGCGCCAGGTGGGTGAAGGTCTCGATGACCAGCCCGATCCGCATCAGGTTGCCCAGGCTGACACGCGCGGTGATCCAGCCGTACGCCACCGTGCCCGCGAGCCCGCCGAGCGCCGCGACGGTGGTGAGGAGCCCGAACCCGACCGCACCCAGGCCCAACCTCTCGATCGCGTAGAGCACGAGCACCGACCACGCCGCCCCGAAGGTGATGTTGAAGGTGAAGATCGTCAGCACCAGCGTGCGCACGGCAGGGTGGTGCGCGACCCAGCGGATCCCCTCCCGGGCGTCGTGCCAGACCGGCCGCCGTTCGGCTGGGTCGCTGCCGTGGGGCGGCAGCGCCACCCGGCTGACCAGCACCACGCTGAGCGCCATGACCAGGGCCTGCGCCGCGAACGGCCAGGCCATCCCGATCGCGAAGAGCGCGGCCCCGATCGGCGGGCCGACGAGCTGGTTGACGGTGATGAGCCCGAACACCAGGCGTGAGTTCGCGATCGCCAGGTCGTCGCGCCTGACGATCATCGGCATCAAGGTGCTGGCGGTGTTGTCGGCGAACACCTCGGCGGTGCCGAGCACGAACAAGGCGCCCAGCACGACGGCGATCGACACCGTGTCCGAGACGATCGTGGCCACGATGACGAGGAGCACGGCGACCCGCGCCAGGTTGACCGTCACCATGATCGCTCGTCGGTCGAGCCGGTCTGCCAGGACTCCGGCCCAGAGCCCGAACATCAACGGCGGCAGCCACTGGGACAGGGCGGCCAACGAGACCAGGAAGGGGTCGTGCGTCTGCGAGGCCACCAGCAGCGGACCGGCGGCGATGGCCAGGCCGTCGCCCAGGTTGCTGGCCCACGAGGAGCCCAGGAGCCAGCGGAACGGCGTCCCGAACCGCGCGGGGGCAACGACCTCGACCAGAGACCTCATGGCCCGAAGGAAACTAGCGGGAACGACGCCTACGGGCACGCCCGATCCCGGACGGCGCCGCGGGGGTGCGCCGTCGTACGTTGCCGGTCAGACCGGCTGCATCTCCTTGAGCTCCTCGGACTGGAGGTCGAGGAGGGCGACTGCCGCGGCCTGGGCCAGGCGGTCGTTCTCGTCCTGCAGTCGGGTGATGAGCTCTTCCAGGTCACGCACGCGCACACGGAGTCGGGTGTTCTCCGACAGGAGGTGTGCGGCGGTCCGCTGGTCGCTGTGGAAGGTGCCGAGCAGCGCCTTGGCCATGTAGTAGAAGCCTTCCGGAATACGGTTGACAGCCCGTCGAGGGGGCCGTCTTCAAGGGTGACACTCCGGGCCGGTCAGGTCAATTGCACGGCGCCATCGATCCTGACCGGTCAGGACCGCCGCAACCGAGGTGCCGGCTGGCAGACCGGGCAGAAGTACGACGACCGGTTCATGAAGGCGACGCGGCGGACGGCGGCGCCACACCGGTCGCAGGGCTGACCCTCCTGGCCGTAGGCGTGCAGCGAACGGTCGAAGTAGCCCGACTGCCCGTTGACGTTGACGTAGAGCGCGTCGAACGACGTGCCGCCCTCCCCCAGGGCCGCGACCATCACCTCGCGGGCGTGGTCGAGCAGCTCGCGGACCTTCGCAGCCGGGAGCCGGTCGCCTCGCCGCTCGCCGTGGACCATGGCGCGCCACAGGGCCTCGTCGGCGTAGATGTTGCCGACGCCCGAGACCGAGGTCTGGTCGAGCAGCTGCCGCTTGATGCCCGACGAGCGCTTGCGGACGCGGCGGACGAAGGCGTCCACGTCGAACTCGGGGTCGAGCGGGTCCCGCGCGATGTGGGCGATCTCGAGCGGCAGGTCGGCGCCGCCCGCGGAGACCATCAGCCCGCCGAACATCCGCTGGTCGGCGAACCGCAGCTCGGTGCCGGCGTACGGCTTGCCGCCCAGCGCGAACCGCACCCGCAGGTGCCGGTCGTCGGGTGCGTCGGAGGGCTGCACGAGCATCTGGCCGCTCATGCCGAGGTGGCCCAGGAGGGCATCGCCGTTGTCGAGTGCGAGCCAGAAGTACTTGCCGCGGCGCCGGACGGCGACGACACGGCGACCAGTCAGCGCGGCGGCGAAGCCCGTCGGCCCGCGCGGGTCACGCCGTACGGGACGGGGATGCAGCACCTCGACGCGGTCGAGGGTGGCGCCGACGACGTGGCGCTCCAGGCCGGAGCGGACGACCTCGACCTCGGGTAGCTCCGGCACGCCAGTCAGCCAGTCAGTCGGTCAGCGGCTCAGTCGTCGGAGGCCAGGCCGAGACCGGGGACCTCGACCCCGTCGAGCCCGGACAGCTCGCCGTAGGCGGTCTCGGCAGCGGCCTGCTCGGCTTCCTTCTTGGACCGGCCGACGCCGTTGCCGTAGAGGTCGTCGCCGACCCGCACCTGGGCCGTGAAGGTCTTCATGTGGTCGGGGCCGTCGTCCTGGATGACGTACTCAGGAACGCCGAGGCCGCGCTCGGCGGAGAGCTCCTGGAGCGAGGTCTTCCAGTCGAGGCCCGCGCCGAGCACCGAGGCCGCCTCGATGAGCGGGTCGAAGAGCATGTGCACCAGCGGCGCGGAGGCGTCGAAGCCGCCGCTGAGGTGCACGGCGCCGATCACGGCCTCCACCGTGTCGGAGAGGATCGAGGCCTTGGCGCGTCCGCCGGTCGACTCCTCGCCGCGGCCGAGCTTGATGTGCTCGCCGAGGCCGATGTCGCGGCCCACCTTGGCCAGCGCGCGGGCGTTGACCACGGCCGCGCGGAGCTTGGCCAGCCGGCCCTCGGAGAGGTCGGGGTGGGTGAGGTAGAGCGTCTCGGTGACCACCACGCCGAGCACGGAGTCGCCGAGGAACTCCAGCCGCTCGTTGGTGGGCAGACCACCGTTCTCGTAGGCGAAGGAACGGTGGGTCAGGGCGCGGTCCAGCAGCTCGGGCTCCAGGACGGGGTCCCCGAGCGCCGAGCGGAGCGCGCCGTAGCTGGCCGGCTGAGTGGTCAGGACAACGACTCGATCACAGGACCTGACGACGTTCGGACCGGGCGCCGTACTGGCCGCAGGTGCCGCACGCGCGGTGGGGCAGGTGCTTGGCGCCGCACGCCGGGTTGGCGCACGTCACCAGGGTCGGCGCGACGGCCTTCCACTGCGAGCGACGGTGACGCGTGTTGCTGCGCGACATCTTCCGCTTCGGGACAGCCACTGTTATCTCCTAGCTAGCTATTTGCTGGGTCGTCCTGCTGGAGCTCGGCCAGCTCAGTCAATGCTGCCCACCGCGGGTCGACCGGCTCCTCGTGCGCGTGGTCCGGGTCGTCCGCGAGCCGTGCGCCACATTCGACGCACAACCCCGGGCAGTCCGGTTGGCACAAGGGCTGGAACGGCAGTGCGAGCACCGCCGCGTCCCGCAGCAGGGGCTCCAGGTCGAGCAGGTCGTCCTGGAGCTTGCTGGCCTCGTCGTCCTCGTCGGGGTCTGTGTCGTGATCGTCGTAGACATACAGCTCCTGGAGGTCGACCTCGATCTCGTCGGTGATCGGCCCCAGGCACCGCACGCACTCACCATCGAGCCCGGCTCGCGCCGTGCCCGTGACCAGTACCCCCTCCATGACCGCTTCCAGCCGCAGGTCGAGGTCGACCTGGGAGCCTTCGGGGACACGGAGGACTTCGATGCCCAGATCTGCGGGCGCCGGCACCGATCGTGACACCTGTCGCTGGGACCCCGGGCGGCGGCCGAGCTCGCGAGTGTCGAGCACGAGCGGCGCTCTCGGGTCCAACTTGTTCAGGGAGATCACTTCCGGGTCGGAGCACTCAGATCCAGGGTGAAGCGTAGCCTCCCTCCGCTTGCCCGGGCAAAACCGCGGTTCAGGCGCCCCCACCGGCGTTCTCGCCCAGGCTCTCATCGGTGTTCTCGCTGGTCAGGCGCGCAATCAGCGCCTCGTGGACGAAGCCTGGGACGAACCGGCTGACATCGCCGCCGAACCGCGCGACCTCCTTGACCAGGCTCGAGGCCAGGAAGGAGTACTCCGGCGCGGTGGGTACGAAGACCGTCTCGACGTCGTCGGCGAGCGAGGCGTTCATCTGGGCCATCTGCAGCTCGTAGTCGAAGTCGCTGACCGCGCGCAGCCCCTTGACGATGGCGTTGACCTCGTTGGCCTGGCAGAAGTCGGTCAGCAGCCCGGTGAACGACGCGACCCGGACGTTGGCGAACCCCGCGCACGCCCGCTCGAGCATCGCGATGCGCTCGTCGGCGGAGAACAACCGGCTCTTCGACGCGTTGACCCCGACAGCCACCACGACCTCGTCGAAGAGCTTCGAGGCGCGACCGACGATGTCGAGGTGGCCCAGCGTGACCGGGTCGAACGACCCGGGGCAGACGGCTCGGTGCACGGGCGCTCCTGGCTGGACTGGGATGAACGGCTCAAAGCGGGGCGGCGTGACCGTACCAAAGCGTCGTCTCGCCGTACTTGCGCTCCCGGGTGTCGATGAACCCAGCGGGCCACCCGGGGGCGTGGCTGCGCGAGGACCGCTCGACGACCACCATGCCGCCGGGCACCACCCACTCGCCCCCGACCCGCCCGAGCGCGTCGTCGACCTCCGCGTCGGGGGTCGGGTAGGGCGGGTCGAGGAAGACGATGTCGTACGGCGCCACGGGCGGCCTCGCGAGCGTCGCGGCGACCGACGCGACCACGACGTTGGCCTTGGCGAAGCCGAGGGTCTTGGCGTTGGCGGAGATCAGTGCGGCGGTCCGGCGGTCCTGCTCGACCATCGTCACCACGCCGGCCCCGCGGGACCACGCCTCCAGGCCGACCGCGCCCGAGCCGGCGTACAGGTCGAGGAACCGCAGCCCCTGCAGCGAGCCGCACCACGACTCGATGGCCGAGAACAGCGCCTCGCGCACGCGGTCGCTGCTGGGGCGCGTGCTGGTGCCCCGGGGCGCGTCGATCCGACGTCCCCCGGCCGTACCCCCGATGATTCTGGTCATGGGAGGCGGTGTCTTACGCCTTCTCCATGAAGTCAGACTGCCGTGATTGCTCCAACTCCGCTACCGCCCGGGCGAGCTCGGGCGACGACGTGAGCTCGGGATCACGCTCGAGCAGCGCGGTCGCGGCCTCGCGAGCGGCCACGATGGTGTCCTCGTCTCGCAGCACGCGGAGCATCGTCAGGCTCGACCGGAAGCCCGACTGCGAGGCCCCGAGGACGTCGCCCTCGCGACGCTGGTCGAGGTCGAGCCGGCTGAGCTCGAAGCCGTCGGTGGTCGACGCCACCGCGTCGAGCCGCTCACGAGACGGCGTGCCGTGCTCGGCGTAGCTCACCAGCAGGCACAGGCCAGGCAGCCCGCCGCGTCCGACCCGGCCGCGCATCTGGTGGAGCTGGGAGATGCCGAAGCGGTCGGCGTCGAGCAGCACCATGGTCGTCGCGTTGGCGACGTCGACGCCGACCTCGATGACCGTGGTGGAGACCAGGACGTCGATCTCTCCCGCGGCGAAGGCGCGCATCACGCGGTCCTTCTCATCGGGTGGCAGACGGCCGTGCAGCATCTCGACCCGCACCCCCGACAAGGGTCCCGCACGGAGACGCTCGACGGCCTCGGTCACGGAGTTGAGCGGCGGCCGGTCGCGGGCGCTGCGGGCTTGCGGGGTGTCGACGAACTCCTCCTCCATCATGTCGATGACGTCGCGGTCGCCCTCCTCCTGCTCGTCTCCGGTGATCCGCGGGCACACGACGTAGGCCTGGTGGCCCTTCTCGACCTCCTCCCTCACGCGTGTCCACACCCGCTCGATCCAGCCGGGGTGCTCGGCCAACGGCACGACGTTGGTCTGGATGGGCGCCCGTCCGGCGGGCAGCTCGGAAAGCGTCGAGACCTCGAGGTCGCCGAAGACCGTCATCGCGACGGTGCGCGGGATCGGCGTCGCGGTCATCACCAGCACGTGGGGCGGCCAGCCGGCCTTGTCGGTCAGGGCGGCCCGCTGCTCGACGCCGAAGCGGTGCTGCTCGTCGACGACGACGAGGCCGAGGTCGGCGAACATCACCTTCTCCTCGAGCAGCGCATGGGTGCCGATCACGATGCCGGCCTCGCCGGTCACCATGCGCGACATCGCGTCTGCGCGGGCCGCCTTCGGCATCGAGCCGGTGAGCAGCGCGATGGTCGTGCCCTCTGCGGCACCCCCCAACAGTCCGGCGAGCATGCCGCCCGACGCGAGGTCGCCGAGCATCGCGCTGATGGAGCGGTAGTGCTGCTGCGCGAGCACCTCCGTCGGCGCGAGCAGGGCCGCCTGGCCGCCGGAGTCGACGACGCGCAGCATGGCGCGCAGGGCCACCACGGTCTTGCCCGACCCGACCTCGCCCTGGAGCAACCGGTTCATGGGGTGCGGCTGGGCGAGCTCGGCCTCGACGACCCCGCCGATCGCGCGCTGCCCGTCGGTCAGCGCGAACGGCAGCCGCTCGTCGAACGCCGCCAGCAGGCCGCCGCCGCCGGTGCGGGCCTGCGCGCCCAAGGTGCGCAGGAACGCCCGACGGCGGCCGAGCACGACCTGGGTGACCAGTGCCTCCTCGAAGCGGTAGCGGCGCCGGCCCAGCTCGACCTGCGCGAAGGTGTCGGGCGCGTGGATCAGGTCGACGGCCCTGCGGGCGTCGACCACGTCGTACTCGTCGCGGATGTCGTCGGGGATCAGCTCGGGAACCTCGTCGATCACCGAGCGGGCGAAGTTGACCGCGCGCTGGATGTCCCAGGACTCCACGCCCTTGGTCTGGGGGTAGATCGGGTAGAGGTCACCGAAGTTGTCGACCACGCCGCCCGTCCTCACCCTCCTCGGCGTTGCTGACACCGAACAGCACCATCTTCGGGTTGGTCAGCTGCCACTCGCCACGGAAGGTGCTGGCCTGCCCGACGAACACGCCACGGCGGCCGACGCCGAGGCGCCGGGCGTGCCATCCGGCGGTCCCTTGGTTCTTGGCGAAGAACGTCATCTTCAACCGGGGCCCGTCGGTCTGCAGCACCGTCTCGAGCCGGTAGGCCGGGCGACGGGTCCGCCGGTCCTGGTAGGTCCTGAGGTCGCTGCGGATGATCTCGCCCACCAAGGTGAGCATCTCGCCCTCACGGAGGTTGGCGACCTGGGTCAGCTCGCCCGTCTTGACGTAGCGCCGCGGGAAGTGGCGCAACAGGTCGCCGACGGTCTCGATGCCGAGCCCTTCTGCCATCCGCTTGCGCTTGGTGGCCTTGTCGCCGAGCACGGTCGTCACCGGCGAGTCGAGCGTGATCACGGCTGGCCTTTCGTCCTGGGCCTATTCGACGGACATCAGGAGCGGGTAACGCTCCTGACCACCGTCGTACACCATCACGTCGACATGAGGGTGCCGCCGTTCGACCCCCTCGGCCGTCCGCCGCGCGAGCTCGGATCCGCCGTCACCGGCCACGATCGTGACCAGCTCGCCGCCGCCGCCGAGCAGTCGTTCGAGGACGTCGGCGGCGACCGTCTCGAGATCGGCACCGACGACGGCGAAGTCGCCGGCGACCACGCCGAGCACGTCGCCCGGCTCGCACGGGCCGGCCATCGTCATGGCCTGCTTGGCCGCGATCGTGACGGCGCCGTGGCGGGCGTGCCGCGCGGTCGCGGTCATCTCGAGGACGTCCTGGTCGAACGCGCGACCCGGCTCGTGCACGGCAAGTGCGGCCAGCCCCTGCACCTGCGCCTCGGTCGGGATGACCGCCACGCGGACATCCGGGTAGTTGGCCGGGTCGCCCTCCGCCGTACGCGCGGCTGCCTGGGCCGCACGGACCGAGTCGGCGTCGTTGGGCAGCACGATCACCTCCTGGGCGCCGCAGGAGTGGATCGCGTCGAGGATCATGCCGGTCGACGGCCGGTTGCCGGGTCCGCCGACCACCACCGTGGCACCGGCCTCCTCGAAGAGCTTCTCCAGCCCCGGCCCCGCGGCGACGGCGACGACCTGGCGGCCCGTCCGGGTCGTCGTACGCGGGGTGCGGGCCGCCGTCTGACCAGCGACCTGTTCGGCGAAGTGGGTGACGCGGATCCGGTGCGGACGCCCGGCCGTGATGCCGGCCTCGACCGCGGCGCCGACGTCGTCGACGTGGACGTGGACGTTCCACAGTCCGTCGCCGCCGACCACCACGAGCGAGTCGCCCAGCCCGGCCAGCGACTCCTTGAGGGCGGCGACCCGCTCGTCCTCGGCGTCGAGCAGGTACATCACCTCGTACGCCGGCCCGTCGGCGCTGAGGTCGGGATGGCCCTCACTGGTCGGCACGGGAATGCGGTGCGCGCCGATCGGCGCGGTGACGGCGATCGGTCGCCGCCCTGTCAGCACGGTCTCGGCGGCGTCGAGGATGACGCTGAGCCCGCGGCCGCCCGCGTCGACCACGCCGGCGTCGCGCAGCACCGCCAGCTGTTCCGGGGTGTGCGCCAGGGCCTCGCGGGCGGCGGCCGCTGCCTCGGTGAGCACGTCGCGTGTCCGCGCTCCCGGCTCGGCGGCACGCGTCTCGGCAGCCTCCGCCGCGGCTCGGACCACGGTGAGGATGGTGCCCTCGACGGGCGTGCCCACGGCGGCGTACGCACTGTCCGTCGCCTCCCGCAGAGCCCTCGCCATGATGCTGGCGTTGCGCTCCTCGGCCGGCGCCGTGGCGATGGTGGTGGCCAGGGCGCCGAGCATCTGGCTGAGGATCACTCCGCTGTTGCCGCGCGCCCCCAGCAGCGCGCCCTTGCGGAGGGCGGCGAGCCCGGTGAGGAGACCACCGTCGTCCCCGTCACGTTCTCGAGCGGCCTCGCGCAGCGCGTCGCGGGCGGCGGCCACGGTGAGGTACATGTTGGTGCCGGTGTCGCCGTCGGGTACCGGGTAGACGTTGAGCGCGTCGATCTCCTCGCGCGCCTCGGCGAGCGCGTCGACCGCGATGTCGACGAAGCGGAGCACCACCGCCAGCTCGATCGTGCCGCTGCCGCGGGGCACCTGCTCCATCTGGTGAAGGTTAGGGCACGTCTCGCCGTCCAGGCGCCGCGCAGCAGGCCCGGACGGCGAGACGTGCCCTTGAGTGGCCGCGACGATGGCCGGACATGACAAGACCCCGGGTGTCGGGCCCGGGGTCTCGGTGCGCGGTCGTGCAGAGGGTCAGCGGGTGACCTTGCCGGCCTTGAGGCAGGAGGTGCACACGTGCACGCGCTTGGGGGTGCCGTTGACCACCGCGCGGACCCGCTGGATGTTGGGGTTGAACCGCCGACGGGTGGCCTTCTTGGACCACGGGCGGTTGTTGCCGAAGCCCGGCTTCTTGGCGCAGATGTCGCAGACGGCAGCCACGGTGTTGCTCCTGGATGTGTCGAGGTATGGGGTCACCCGGAAGTTCGCGTGGTCCGGGCAACCGGAACAGGCTAGCCGACTTGCCTATACCTTCCGAAATCGCCATGGAGGTGCAAGTTCCGCTTCTCAGTAGTGCGTCCAGCCGGCGGGGCCGTCGTACGCCGAGCCGTCGACGGTGACTCCCTCACCCTCGCCCACCGTACCGACCGCGGTCCAGCCGGCGGGCACGGCGCCGGGGTCGAAGGTGGCGAGCAGCGAGTGGTCCTCGCCGCCCCCGAGGACCAGCTGGAGGGGGTCGCTGCCGGTGGCGGCGGCGACGGCGTGCAGGGGCTCGGGTACCTCGAACGCCGCGCTGTGCAGGTCGATGGCCACACCGGACTCGTCAGCGACGTGGGCCGCGTCGGCTACCAGGCCGTCGGAGACGTCGATCATCGCCGTCGCTCCGGCGGCCGCGGCGGCCGGCCCGGCGCCGTAGGGCGGCTCCGGGCGGCGGTAGGCCTCGACCAGCACGCGCGGGGATCGGAAGCCGCGACCCAGGACCGCGAGCCCGCCCGCCGACCACCCTTGGCGGCCGGCGAGGGCGACGACCTGCCCGGGCCCGGCGCCCGAGCGCAGCACCGGCGCCTGGGCGCAGGCGCCGATCACGGTGACCGCGACGACGATCTCGCCGGCCCGGGCGAGGTCACCGCCGACGACGCTCGCCCCGACCACGGCGCACTCGTCGGCGAACCCACGGGCGAAGTCGAGCGCCCACTGGGCCGGCAGGTCTCCCGGCGCGGCCAGGCCGATGGTCAGCGAGTGGGCGGTGCCGCCCATCGCGTTGATGTCGGAGAGGTTCTGCGCGGCTGCGCGATGGCCGACGTCCTCGGCACTGGCCCAGTCGCGGCGGAAGTGCCGCCCCTCGACCAGCAGGTCGGTCGAGACGACCACGTGACCGGTACGCACCCGCAGCACCGCGGCGTCGTCCCCGGGCCCCACGAGCACGTGCTCGCCCTGTGGGAACAGACCGACCAGCTCGGCGATGAGCCCGAACTCGCCGATGTCGGCCAGGGTCGCGTCCGCCGGCAGGTTCATGGCGCCATCCTTCCGTCATCGGTGGTTGAGGTGTGAGGGCCGCCAGGCCCGAGCCTCGAAACCACCGACAAGGGGCAATCGACCGCACCGACGGCGGCCTGTAGGTTGGGCGACGGCAAGCAGCCCGCCCGCGGGCCCCCCGGACACGAGGAGTCATCGATGGTCGTCCAGGCCTACATCCTGATCCAGACCGACGTGGGCAAGGCCGCCGACGTGGCCCGCGCCATCGCCCAGGTCAAGGGCGTCACCATGGCCGAGGACGTCACCGGTCCCTACGACGTGATCGTCCGTGCCGAGGCCCGCAACGTCGACGAGCTGGGCAAGCTCGTGGTCTCCAAGGTGCAGCAGCTCGACGGCATCACCCGCACGCTCACCTGCCCCGTGGTGCACATCTGAGCGCGCCCACGCACTCGAGCTGGGCGATCCAACGACGCCTCGGACCACGCGCGGTCCGAGGCGTCTGTCTCGGTACGACGGCCCTTCTGGCCGCGCTGTCCCTCAGCGCGTGCGCCGACGAGCCGGTGTCGATCGACTCGCCTCCGGTCAGCGAGCAGGACTACGAGACCTGCAAGGCGTTCCTCAGTGACCTGCCGAGGCGGCTCGACGGCCAGGAGGGACGCAAGGTCAACCCGGCTGCTGCCCTCGCAAGGGCCTGGGGCGACCCCGCGATCATCGTGCGGTGCGGGGTCGACGTACCCGAGGGGTTCGACGAGACGGCCCACTGCGAGGTGGCCAACGGCGTCGGCTGGTTCGTGCCCGACGACCAGATCGACGACCAGGACGCCGACCTCGTCTTCACCGCCGCCGGCTACCAACCGATCGTCTCGGTCGACGTCCCCCACGACTACCGGCCCGAGGGCAGCGCGGCCGTGATCGCCGAGCTCGCCGCGCCGGTCAAGGACCACCTCGAGCTGGTCGACGCCTGCGAGTAACCGTCAGCGCAGGCCGGTACCGCGGTCGAGCGCCAGCTGGATCAAGCGGTCCACGAGCGCCGGGTAGTCGAGCCCGGTTGCGGCCCACATCCGCGGGAACATCGACAGCGGAGTGAACCCCGGCATCGTGTTGATCTCGTTGACGACCACGGCGCCGTCGGGGAAGACGAAGAAGTCGACCCGGGCCAGACCTTCACAGCCGACGGCCGCGAAGGCCCGTGCGGCCAGCTCGCGCACGGAGGTCGCGACATGGTCGGGGATGTGGGCGGGGACGTCGAGCTCGGTGTGCTCCTCCGGGAGGTACTTCGCGGCGAAGTCGTAGAACTCGTGGTCGCCGGTGATGCGGATCTCGGCGGGCAGGCTCGTCTCGGGCGTGCCGTCGAGCGCCTGGAGCACGCCGCACTCGATCTCGCGGGCACCCTCCGCCGCGAGCTCGACGAGCGCCTTCGGGTCGTGGCGGTGGGCCTCCTCGATCGCGTCGGCCAGCTCGCCGGCGTGGTGGACCTTGGAGATGCCGATCGACGACCCACCGCGCGCCGGCTTCACGAACACCGGGTAGCCGAGCTCGGCGATGCGGTGGGTGACGCCGTCGGGGTCGCGGTACCACTCGCGCGCCGTCACCGTCTGCGACGCCATCAGCGGAAGCCCGGCCGCGGACAGCACGACCTTCATGTAGGCCTTGTCCATGCTCACCGCGCTGGCCAGCACCCCGGCACCGACGTAGCGGACGCCGGCCATCTCCAGCATCCCCTGGAGGGTGCCGTCCTCGCCCCACGGCCCGTGCAGCAAGGGGAAGACCACGTCGACCTCGCCCAGTGCCTGCGGCGGCTGCGACGGCTCGTGCACCACGAGGCCGGTCGATCCGGCCTCACGGGTCAGGGACACCGCGGCGCGCTCGCCGTCGACGGCTGGCAGCTTGTCAGGGCCGGTGATCTGCAGCATCTCGGGGTCTCCCGACTCCAAGACCCAACGGCCGTCGGTGGCGATCCCGATCGGCACCACGTCGTACTTGTTCCGGTCGATGGCCTGCAGCACGCTGCCGGCGGTCACGCACGAGATGGCGTGCTCGCTGGACCGGCCGCCGAACACCACGGCCACGCGCAACTTGTGTCTGGGCTGGCTCATTGCCGTCCAACCTAGCCACCTAGGTTGGGGCCATGCCTGGTGACACCCCAGCCGACAAGCCAGCCGACAAGCCAGCCGACAAGCCAGCCCTCTCCCCCGCCACGATCGTCGTGCACGCGGGCCGACCGCCGCACGAGGCGGACCAGCCGTTGAGTACGCCGATCACCATGGCCTCGACGTACGTCGCGGGCGGCGACCTGGAGTACGGCCGCTACGCCAACCCCACGTGGCACGCCTTCGAGGAGGCCCTCGGTGCCCTGGAGGGCGGACGGGCGCTCGCCTTCTCCTCGGGGCTGGCGGCCTGCGCCACGGTGCTCGACCTGGTCGGCCACGACGCCTTGGTGGTGGCGCCGCGGCACGCCTACCACGGCAGCGTCGGCCAGCTCGGCGACCTCGAGGCCCGCGGCCGGATCAGGGCGACCCTCGTCGACATCGCCGACACCGACGCCGTGGTCGCTGCGCTCGACGACGCGGCCATCCTCTGGATCGAGTCGCCGACCAACCCGGCCCTCGAGGTCGCCGACGTGGAGCGCCTCGTCGTGGCGGGCCACGAAGCCGGTGCCCGGGTCGTCGTCGACAACACCTTCGCCACGCCGCTGCTGCAGCAGCCGCTCGGGCTGGGCGCGGACGTCGTGCTGCACTCGGTGACCAAGTTCCTCGCGGGCCACAGCGACGTGATGATGGGCGCGCTGGTGGTGCGCGACGACCAGCTGTACGACGTCCTCAAGGGTCGCCGCGACCTGGTCGGCGCGATCCCCGGGACCTTGGAGGCCTGGTTGGCGCTGCGCGGCCTGCGCACCCTGCACCTGCGCGTCGAGCGCTCGCAGGCCAACGCCGCGGAGCTCGCCCGCCGTCTCGAGTCACACCCCGCCATCGAGTCGGTGCGGTATCCAGGCTTCGGCGGAGTCATCGCGGCCGTGCTGCCGACCGGCGAGGCCGCCGATGTGCTCACCCACTCCACGTCGTTGTGGGTGCACGCCACGTCACTCGGCAGCGTCGAGTCGACCTTCGAGCGCCGCCGCC
Organism: uncultured Actinomycetota bacterium; assembly: GCA_963758885.1. Classification (GTDB taxonomy): domain Bacteria; phylum Actinomycetota; class Actinomycetes; order Propionibacteriales; family Nocardioidaceae; genus Nocardioides. Next base: position 16,015 of record CAVWXS010000040.1, on the reverse strand, counting down.
GCTGGAAGACGGAGGCCTCGACCATCCCCGAGGGACTCGTGCGGATGTCCGTGGGCATCGAGGACGTCGACGACCTCTGGGCCGACCTCGAGCAGGCGTTGGCCAAGCTCTCCTGACCCAGCCGAGTCGGCGCATCTTCGCCTTGGATCTCGGCCGAGTCGGCGCGTCTTCGCCTTGGATCTCGGCCGAGTCGGCGCTACCTCACCTTGCAGAGGCGAAGATGCGCCGACTCGGGCCACTGTTCACGTGAAGATGCGCCGACTCGCGCCGTTGCTCACGTGAAGATGTGCCGACTCGGCTAGTCGGTCTCGGCCTTGGTGTCGCGGGAGATGAACGACTCCATGGTGTCGGCGGCGGTCATCTTGCCCGCGACGACGGCGTCGACCGCCTCGGCGATGGGGACGTAGACGCCCTCGCGCCGGGCGAGCGCGTGCAGGGACGCGCACGACTTGGCGCCCTCGGCGACCTGTCGCGTGGAAGCGTAGATCTGGTCGGTGGTCATGCCCTTGCCGAGCTTCTCCCCGAACGAACGGTTGCGAGAGAGCGGCGAGGAGCAGGTGGCGACCAGGTCGCCGAGTCCGGCAAGACCCATCAACGTCATCGGGTTGGCGTCGAAGGCCTTGGCGACCCGGGCGGTCTCGGCCAGGCCGCGAGTGATCAGCGACGCCGTGGTGTTGTCGCCGAACCCGAGGCCCACCGCCATGCCGACCGCGATGCCGACGACGTTCTTGTAGGCCCCGCCGATCTCGCAGCCGACCACGTCGACCGAGGTGTAGGGCCGGAACATCGAGCCGTGCACGCGATCCTGGACCAGCTTGGCGACGTTCTCGTCGGCGCAGGCCACCACCGACGCGGCGGGCTCGCGCCGGGCGATCTCCTTCGACAGGTTGGGTCCGCTGACCACGGCGATGCGATCGGGTCCCGCGCCGGTGATCTCGGCGATCACCTCGCTCATCCGCTTGAGGGTGCCGAGCTCGACGCCCTTCATCAGCGACACGATGATCGAGTCGGGGGCGATCACCGAGGCCCAGTCCTCGAGGTTGGCTCGCAACGTCTGCGAGGGCACGGCGAGCACGACGAGGTCTGCTCCCGCGGCGGCCTCCTCGGGGTCGTGCGTGGCCGAGATCTGCTCGGGCAGCTCGATGCCAGGTAGGTAGTCGGGGTTCTGCCGGGTCCGGTTGATCGCCGTGCACAGCTCCTGGCGCCGGCCCCACAGCGACACCTGGTTCCCGGCGTCGGCGAGCGGGATCGAGAACGCGGTTCCCCACGAGCCCGCGCCGAAGACGGCGACCTTGTGGTCCGCGTTCACGGCTTCTCCTTCCGGTCACTCTTGCGGGGGTCTCCGGTGAGCTTGACGCCGGCCTTGCGCGGGTCGAACCGCGTGGGTGGTGCCTCCTCGCCGCGCAGCTCCTCGACCAGCTCCACGATCGCCGCCATGATCCGCTCGGTCGCGGTGTTGATCACCTGCTGCGTGCGCGGCAGGGCCACCAGGTCCTCCAACGGCACAGGCGGCCCGGCCAGCATGCGGATGTGCTTGCGGGGCAGGGGTTTCGGCGTCTTCGTGTACGGCGCCAGCAGCCTGTGGGCACCCCACTGACCCACCGGGATGACCGGACACCCTGTCTCCAGGGCGATGCGGGCAGCTCCGGACTTGCCGGTCATCGGCCACAGGGCTGGGTCGCGGGTCAGCGTGCCCTCGGGGTAGACGACCACGCACTCGCCCGCCCGTACGGCGGCGACCGCGGCGTCGTACGCGCCCTTGGCGTTGCGGCTCAGCCGCTCGACGGGGATCTGGCCCGCGCCTCGGAGGAAGAAGCCGAGGGCCTTGTTCTTGAACAGGCCGGACTTGGCCAGGTAGCGCGGGAGCCGCCCATGGTCGTAGAGGAAGTGCGCTGCCGTGAGCGGGTCGGCGTGCGAGATGTGGTTGAAGACCACGATGCAACCGCCCGATACGGGAATGTGCTCGCCACCGCGCCACGTGCGTTTCGTCGTCGCCAGCAGCATCGGCTTCAGGAGGGGCACGGCCAGGTTGAACGCCCAGCCACGGGGCTGCTGCAGCTCGCGCACAGTCACGCGCGAAGGTTACTCGGTGCGCGACCGGGCTCGGCGCCCCTGCGGCGACCTGCAAGGATCGCCGCGATGCCTCGTTCGTCTGGGCCCGTGCCGTACGTCGTGCTGCTCCCGCTGAAGCCGCCCGGTCGCGGCAAGTCGCGACTCGGCGACCTGCCGCGCGACGTCCTGGCGGCGGCCTTCGCGACCGACACCGCGATGGCGTGCCTCGCCTCCCCGTCGGTCGAGCAGGTGTTGGTCGTCACCGACGACGCCTCGTTCGCCGGCACTCTCACGATGCTTGGATGCGAGGCCATGCCCGACGGCGTCTCCGGCGACCTCAACGCCAGCCTGGTGCTGGCCGCGATGGAGGCGGAGCGACGTTGGCCCGGACTGGTCCCCGTCGCGATGTGCGCCGACCTGCCGTGCCTGCACGCCGAGGACCTCGAGGCAGCACTGGCCCAGAAGCCCGGCTGGCCTCGGTTCGTGGCCGACGCCTCGAGCGAAGGCACGACCCTCTACACCGCACCCCTGCAGGAGTTCGCGCCACGTTTCGGACATCGATCCGCAGCGCTGCACGCCGACGCGGGTGCCTGGCCGGTCGAGGGCGAGCTCGCCGGGCTCCGTCACGACGTCGACGACGTCACCGACCTCGAGCAGGCCGTACGGCTGGGGCTCGGACAGCACTCTGCCGCCGCGGTCGCGGCACTGCCTCCGACGCAGTGATGGTGGGCCGTCCGAGGGGACGACCCACCATCACGAGGTGCTGCGCAGAGGCGGCGAAGATCAGGACTTCTTGGCGGCCTTCTTGGCCGGTCTTCTTCGCGGGTGCCTTCTTCGCGGGTGCCTTCTTCGCGGTGGCCTTCTTCGCGGCCGTCTTCTTGGCCGGGGCCGCCTTCTTCGCGGCCGTCTTCTTGGCCGGGGCCGCCTTCTTCGCGGGCGTCTTCGTCGCCAGCTTCTTGGCGGCGGCCTTCTTGGCAGGAGCCTTGGCCGCGGGTGACTTCTTCGCCAGGGTCTTGGCCGCGGTCTTCTTGGTTGCGGTCGACCTGCTGGTCGTCTTCTTGGCGAGGCTCGTTGCCTTGGCCGTCGTCTTCTTGGCCGGGGCACGGCCTTGGCAGGGCAGCCTTCTTGGCCGGGGCAGCAGCCTTGGCGATCACGAGCTTCGGCAGCTTCTTGGCGCCCGAGACCATGTTCTTCAGGTCCTGGCCGGGCCGTGAACTTCGGGACCGCCGTCTTCTTGGCCTTGATGCGCGCCCCGGTCTGGGGATTGCGGACCCAGCGGGCCTCACGTACGCGCTTCTCGAAGGAGCCGAAGCCGGTGATCGCGACCTTCTCGCCCTTGGCGACCTCGCGGGTGATGGTGTCCAGAACGCTCTCCAGCGCTTGCTGCGCTGCCTTCCTGTTCCCGTCGTAACGCGCGGCAAGCGCGTCGATGAGCTGTGACTTGTTCACTAGCTTCCCTTCCAGATGAACTACGGGGCCGAGCAGATGCTCGACTTTCATCAACGCACGCTAGGTATTCAGGGCCGAGGTCACAATCGCCACGCCGGTGTTTGTGGCGAAATTTGCCCGCGAAGGCCACCAAATCGCCCAAAAACCAAGGAATCCTGGCCCACCACACCCCGGCGGGTGCACGAATCGCCTTACAGAGTGGCGGGTTTGAAGCTCGGTCTGGTGGTCTCGAACGCCGCGATGTCGGCCTCGTGGGACAGCGTGATGCCGATGTCGTCGAGGCCCTCGAGCAACCGCCAACGCGTGTAGTCGTCGATGTCGAAGGAGTCCTCGATGGCATCGACTCCCTCACCGGCCTTGACCGTCCGCGACTCCAGGTCGACGGTCACCGTCGCACCGGGCTGCGACTCGAGGAGGTCCCACAACCGCTGCACGACCTTCTCGTCGACCTGGGCCGCGAGCAGTCCGGCCTTGCCGGAGTTGCCCCGGAAGATGTCACCGAACCGTGGCGAGATGACGACCCGGAACCCGTAGTTCTGCAGGGCCCACACCGCGTGCTCGCGAGAGGAGCCGGTGCCGAAGTCGTGACCGGCGACGAGCACGGACCCCTCGTCGTACGGCTTGCGGTTGAGCACGAACGTCGGGTCGTTGCGCCATGCGGCGAACAGCCCGTCCTCGAAGCCGTCGCGCGTCACCCGCTTCAGGTACACCGCCGGGATGATCTGGTCGGTGTCGACGTTGTTGCGTCGCAGGGGTACGCCGATGCCGGTGTGGTGGCTGAAGGCTTCCATCAGGCTCGGCCCCCTACGACTGGCTCCAGGTCTGCCGGTGACGAGAGGGTGCCGCGGACGGCGGTGGCGGCCGCGACCGGAACGGACACCAGGTGAGTGCGCCCGCCCTTGCCCTGCCGGCCCTCGAAGTTGCGGTTGGAGGTCGAGGCGCTGCGCTCCTGAGGTGCGAGCTGGTCGGGGTTCATGCCCAGACACATCGAGCAGCCCGCCCCGCGCCACTCGGCGCCGGCCTCCTTGAAGATCACGTCGAGGCCCTCCTCCTCGGCCTGCAACCGGACGCGGGCCGAGCCGGGTACGACGAGCAAGCGCGTGTCGGCCGCGACCTGACGGCCCTCGATGATCGAGGCCGCGAGACGCAGGTCCTCGATCCGGCCGTTGGTGCAGGAGCCCACGAAGACGGTGTCGACCTTGATGTCGCGCATCGACGTGCCGGCTGTCAGGCCCATGTACTCGAGGGCCTTCTCCGCGGCGATCTTGTCGTTCGCGTCGTCGAAGTCGGCGGGCGCCGGGACGTTCCCGCCGAGAGGTACGCCCTGGCCCGGGTTGGTGCCCCAGGTGACGAACGGCGTCATGGTGCTCGCGTCGAGGACGATCTCCTCGTCGAAGACCGCGTCGTCGTCGGTGACGAGGGTCTCCCAGTAGGCGACGGCGGCGTCCCACTCCTCGCCCTTCGGCGCCTCCTTGCGGCCCTCGAGGTAGTCGAGGGTCTTCTGGTCGGGCGCGATCAGGCCGGCCTTGGCACCCCACTCGATGCTCATGTTGCAGACCGTCATCCGGCCCTCCATCGAGAGCGCCTCGATGGCCGGACCGCGGTACTCCACGACGTACCCCTGGCCGCCGCCCGTGCCGGTGTGGGTGATCAGCGTGAGCACGAGGTCCTTGGCGGTGACGCCAGCGGGCAGCGCGCCGTTGACCGTCACGGCCATGGTCTTCGGCCGCGCCTGGGGCAGGGTCTGGGTGGCGAGGACGTGCTCGACCTCGCTGGTGCCGATGCCGAAGGCCAGCGCGCCGAAGGCGCCGTGGGTGCTGGTGTGGGAGTCGCCGCAGACGATGGTCATGCCGGGCTGGGTCAGCCCGAGCTGCGGGCCGATGATGTGGACGATGCCCTGGTCGATGTCACCGAGCGGGTGCAGCCGGACGCCGAACTCCTCGGCGTTGCGACGCAGCGTCTCGACCTGCGTGCGGCTCACGGGATCGGCGATCGGCTTGTCCCAGTCGAGCGTCGGGACGTTGTGGTCCTCGGTGGCCAGGGTGAGGTCGGGGCGGCGTACGTGACGGCCCGCCTGACGCAGGCCTTCGAAGGCCTGCGGCGAGGTCACCTCGTGGATGAGATGGAGGTCGATGAAGAGCAGGTCCGGCTCGCCCGCGGCACTGCGAACAACGTGCTCGTCCCAGACCTTCTCGGCCAAGGTCTTACCCATGAGTGCTCCCTTGCGCTCGGGTCTTCCTGCCAACTCGATGTGGTGCGTGCCGAACCACAGCATAGGCTTGCCATCCACACTATGAGACGGCAGTATTGCCATATGGACACTTCAAGCGGCGTCGGCGTGCTCGACAAGGCCGCCTTGGTGCTGACGGCCCTCGAGGCCGGCCCAGCCACCTTGGCCGGTCTCGTCACCGCCACCGGCCTCGCCCGGCCCACGGCGCATCGCCTGGCCGTGGCCCTCGAACACCATCGTCTCGTTGCCCGTGACATGCAAGGGCGCTTCGTGCTCGGCCCGCGGTTGTCCGAGCTGTCGGCGGCGGCCGGCGAGGACCGGCTGCTGGCCACGGCCGGCCCGGTCCTCGCGCGCCTGCGCGACATCACTGGAGAGTCGTCGCAGCTGTGGCGCCGCCAGGGCGACTACCGCGTGTGCGTCGCCGCTGCGGAACGACCGTCCGGGCTGCGCGACACGATCCCGGTGGGTTCGCAGCTGACGATGCGCGCGGGCTCCGCCGCCCAGGTGCTGCTGGCGTGGGAGGACCCCGAGCGCATGCACCGCGGTCTCCAGAACGCCGCCTTCTCCGCCGCTGCCCTCTCCGGCATCCGCCGTCGCGGCTGGGCGCAGTCGGTCGGCGAGCGGGAGCAGGGTGTCGCGTCGGTCTCGGCGCCCATCAAGTCCCCGGGCGGCAAGGTGATCGCCGCGGTGTCGGTGTCCGGCCCGCTCGAGCGGCTCTCCCGTCAGCCCGGCCGCATGCACGCACCTGCGGTGCTTGCTGCTGCCGAGCGGTTGTCGGAGTCTCTCCGGCGGGCGGCTGCTGAGTAGCGCCGCACCGCTGGTTGAGGAGGGCCGCCAGGCCCGTCTCGAAACCCGGTGAGTGAAGGGTCGCCTCGTCTCTCACCGGGTTTCGTGACGGGACTTCGTCCTTCCTCAACCAGCGGAGATGTCGGCTAGAACAACGCATCCTGCTCGATCTCGAGCAGGGTCTGCTTGCGCTCGATGCCGCCGGCGTAACCGGTCAGGGTGCCGTTGGCGCCGATGACGCGGTGGCACGGGATGACGATCGGGATCGGGTTGGAGCCGTTGGCCAGGCCGACGGCCCGCGAGGCGGCGTTGGTCTTGCCGAGCCGCCGGGCGATCTCGCCGTACGACGCGGTCTCGCCGTAGCCGATCAGCACCAGCTGGTCCCACACGGACCTCTGGAAGGTGCTGCCGACGGGCGCGAGCGGGAGGTCGAACTCCTTGAGCTCGCGGTCGAAGTAGGCCCGGAGCTGGGCGACCGCCTCCGCCAGGACGGGATGGTCGTCCTGGCGCGCGCCGCGCGGGCGGCCGTCGTGGTCACGGAACGGCGAGAACTCGATCTGCGTGATCTTGCCGTCGCGCTCCACGATGCGCAGGTCGCCGATGGGGCTGTCCATCAGGGTCCACATGTCAGTGCTCCTCGGGGTTGGTGTCGGAGTGGGCTGAGGGTGCGCCACAGGTGCGCCTGGGCGTAGGAGCGCCAGGGGCGCCAGGACTGGGCGAGGTCCGCGGCGGTCGCGGGATCACGGCCGAGGCCCAGGCCAGCGCGTCGCGGGTGCCGGTGTCGGCGGGCAGGAAGACGTCGGGGTCGCCCGAGGGCGCGCATGGCGATGTAGTCGGCGGTCCAGGGCCCGATGCCGGGGATGTCCAGCAGCGCGAGCCGGGTGTCGTCGCGACCCGCCCCTCGGTCGAGGACGACGTCGCCGTCGGCGAGCGCGCGGCACAGGGCGACCAGCGCCCGACCGCGCGACCGCGGCATCGGCAGGTCTTCCGGATCGAGGGTGGCGAGCGTCGCCACGTCGGGGAACAGGTGGGTCAGTGCGCCGTCGGGCCGGGCGACGGGCTTGCCGAGCTCGGCCGTGAGCCGGCCCGCGATGGTGCGAGCGGCGCGCGACCGTCACCTGCTGGCCGAGCACGGCGCGGACGGCGATCTCGTTGCCGTCGACGTGGCCGGGTACGCGCAGACCGGGCCGGCCAGCGACGAGCGGAGCGCAGCAGCGGGTCGCGGCCGAGCACCTCGTCGACGGCGACCGGGTCGCAGTCGGCGTCGAGCAGCCGGCGGACTCGTTCGACACCGGCCGTGGTGTCGCGCAGGTCGTCGAGGGCGAACGTCGCCAGCACGAACGCCGTTTGGCCGGGCTCGTCGTGGTCGCCGACCTCGAGGCGCACGGTGCCCGTGCCGTGGGGCAGGGCCAGGGTGCGGGCGTACCAACCGTCACCGGCCGCCTCGACCCCCGGCACCGCGCGCAGCGCGAGGAACGCCAGCAGGTCGCGGCCGGCGTACGGCGTGCGGACGGCGAGGCGCATGGTCACCGTGCCCGTCGACGGGTGGGCACCGCCTCGGCGGCCGCGCAGCTCGGTCGGCGACAGGGCGTAGACCTCGCGGATCGTGTCGTTGAACTGGCGGATGCTCGCGAAGCCCGGAGCGAAGGCGATCTCGGCGAACTGGAGGTCGGTGGTCTCGATCAGCACCCGCGCCGTCTGCGCGCGCCGGGCCCGAGCCAGGGCGAGCGGTCCGGCGCCGAGCTCGGCCGTGAGCAGCCGGCTCAGGTGACGCGGGGTGTAGCCGACGCGGGCCGCGAGACCCTCGACGCCATCGCGGTCGACGACGCCATCGGAGATCAGCCGCATGGCACGACCGGCGGCGTCGGCGGCGATGTCCCACTCGGGACTCCCCGGGGTCGCGTCGGGCAGGCAGCGCTTGCAGGCCCGGAAGCCCGCCGGCCTGGGCCGCCGCGGCAGTCGGGTGGAACTCGACGTTGCGCAGGCCGCGGCGTGCGCGCCGGGCAGGACGGCCGGCAGTAGATGCCCGTCGTGCGGACCGCGGTGTAGAAGACGCCGTCGAAGCGCCGGTCGCGCGAGGACACCGCGCGGTAGCAGGCCTCGGGGTCGAGCCTGGTGGTCCTGGTCATGGGTCCATCCTGCACCCCGCCGCCGACAGTCTCTGGCGGGATTCGGACACGGGCATGGAGCGGCTCAGCGGAGCTGCCGCACGTACTGCCGAGCGTCCAGCACCTCGACCGTCTCCGGCGAGCCGCTCCACATCGGCCTCGCAGCCTCGCTCGTCATCGGACCGGTACTCGCCGGCTGTCGGTCACCCCGGCAGGCTCGCAGGGAGACACATCCGTCACCACCGGATTGTCGGTCGGGGTGTTCGGGGGCAGCGGCCATACTCGCCCCATGACCACGGTGACGACCGATCTGTGGGGTGACGCCGACGGGCTGAGCCGGCGCGGACTGCTCGTCGACGTGGGCACGGGATTGGCGTTTGCCGTGGTCTTCGGCCTCATCCAGACCCAGCTCGGGGCCTGGACCTGGCTGGCTGCCGTGATCCTCGGCGCCGCGCTCGCGGTCCGTCGCGTGGCTCCGCTCGTGATGGTGGTGCTGGCGGTCGTCGCGTCCGTCGTGCAACTCGTCAGTGGGAACGTCGCGTGGTTCGCGTGCACGGCGTACGTGCCGCTCTTCGTCACGCTGGGTGGTCACCGCGACGTTCGGGTACGCCGCCTCGGCCTCGCGTGCGCGGCGGTCGCCGTCGCCGTCGCGGCGGGCTGGGAGTGGGTTCGGCTCGCCGACGAGAGATCACTGCAGGCCCACCTCCTCGGTGCGATTGCCCTCGCGGCGTCCACGGCCGTGGTGGTCGGCGGCTCGTGGATCACCGGGTACCTGCGGTGGCAGCGACGACAGGCCGTCCAGGCGCGGGCCGACGCCACCGTGGAGGCGCTCGAGCGCAGACGGCTACACGACCTCTACGAGCAGGAGCAGGAGCGCAGCCGCATCGCGGCCGACATGCACGACCTGGTCGCTCACTCGTGGGCCGTGGTGGCGGCACAGGCAGACGGCGCCCGCTACCTCGTGCAGACCGACCCCGACCGCGCGCAGCAGGCGCTGGCGGTCATCGGCGACACCGCCCGCTCGGCCATGGACGACGTCCGAGTCCTGCTCGACCGGCTGCGTGACCAGCAGGGAAGCGACGAGGGTCTCGAGTTCGAGGAGCCGGACGCTCTGATCGCGCGCATGAGGGCGTCGGGCATGGACGTTCGGCTCGACCGGGACGGCGGTCTGCCCCCCACCGGACTGCTCGAGACGACGAGTCGCCGCCTGTTGACCGAGTCGCTCACCAACGCCCTCAAGCACGGCGATCTCTCGCATCCCGTCCATGTCGCGGAGGACTGGAGCCACGGCTACCGGCTCCGCGTGACCAACACCGCCGCGACGTCGGACGGGAACAGCCCGGGGCACGGGCTGGTCGGCATGGCCGAGCGGATCGCGCTGGCCGGCGGCACGCTCACGGCCGAACGGCAGGGCAAGCAGTGGGTGCTCGAGGCCCACGTCCCCGAAGGCCGCACCCGGTGACGATCCGCGTCGCGCTGATCGACGACCAGGCCCTGTTCCGGGCCGGCATCGCCATGTTGGTCGACTCCCAGCCCGACCTCGAGGTCGTGGGCGAGGCCGCCGACGGTAGCGAGGTCTGCGACCTGGTCGAGTCCTGCCATCCCGACGTGGTGCTGATGGATGTGCGCATGAGCGCCATGGACGGGGTCACCGCCACCCGCGAGCTGGTGACGACGTACGGCGACCGCGCGCCGAAGGTGCTCGTGCTCACCACCTTCGACCACGACGAGGCCGCCGCCTCGGCGATCGAGGCCGGGGCCAGCGGGTTCGTCCTCAAGGGTGCCGAGCCGGAGTTCCTGCTCGCGTCGGTGCGCGCGGTCGCGGCCGGCAACCAGGTCGTGGCCGCCGGCGCCACCCGGGCACTCTGGGAACGATTCCGTGCGCGGCCGACCCGGACGCCGGGACCCGAGTACGCCGCCCTCACCGGGCGCGAACGGGAGATCCTGCTGCGCGCCGCGCAGGGTCTGTCGAACGCCGAGATCGCGGCGGTCGAGGTGCTGGCCGAGGGCACGGTGAAGACCCACATCTCCCGGATCCTGTCCAAGCTCGGCCTGCGCGACCGGGTGCAGCTGGTCGTGTACGCCTACGAGCACGGGCTGGCCTGACCGGCCGGCGTACCTCTTGCGATGTACGCCGGGTCACGACCAGCGCCAGATGTGCATGCGGCGCCCGGTTCCTAGCGTCGAGGCATGACCCCAGAACCCCTCGCGCCCATCGTCACGTTCCGCGGCGTCTCCAAGACCTACGGCGACGGCAGCGGCGTGGTGCGCGCGCTCGACGACGTGTCCATCGACATCCAGCCCGGCCAGTTCACGGCCGTGATGGGACCGTCCGGCTCTGGGAAGTCGACGTTCATGAACCTCGCAGCCGGCCTTGACGACCCGACCTCCGGAGAGATCTGGGTCGCCGGTCAGCCACTGCACGCCCTCGACGACGACGCGCGCACGGTGCTGCGCCGTACCCACGTGGGCTTCGTGTTCCAGGCCTTCAACCTGGTGCCGACGCTGTCGGCCATCGAGAACGTGCTGCTGCCGTTCGAGCTCGCCGGCCGCGGGCCCGACGCCGAGCAACGTGCCTGGGTCGACACGCTGATGCGGAGTCTCGGGCTCGCCGACCGGGCGGCGCACCGACCGGGTGAGCTCTCCGGCGGGCAGCAGCAGCGCGTCGCCATCGCCCGCGCACTGGCGTCGCGGCCGAAGATCGTGGTGGCCGACGAGCCGACCGGCAACCTCGACACCCGCTCGTCGCGCGAGGTGCTCAGTCTGCTGCGCACGGCCGCCCGGGAGTACCGCCAGACCATCGCCATGGTCAGTCACGACCCGGTCGCCGCGTCGTACGCCGACCGCATCCTCGTCATCGCCGACGGTCGGATCGTCGGCGACCATCCGTCCCTGTCACCGCAGCAGATCGCCGACCTCCTCATCTCGCTGGAGGTCGCCGCATGAGCGGCCCGGGCCGCAGCCTGGTGCTGGGCTCGCCGCGCGAGCTCGGCACGGTGGGTCTGGTCTCGGGGCTCTGCGGCGCGTACGCCGCCGTCCTGATCATGACGAGCGTCTTCCTCGTCACCGTGGCCGACGAGGCGGGCGGAGGCCTGGCCGCGGTGCTGGGCGTCGTGGCCACCGTCTTCATCGGGATCGCGGTGTACGTCGGGGCGATCGTCATCGTCAACGCCGTCGACACGGTGCTCGCCGGGCGCCTTTCTCAGATCGCCCTCCTGCGGCTGCTCGGCGCGCGGGGCCGGTCGCTGCGAGGGGCGGTGGTCCGCGGCGCGACCCTGACCGGCGTGGTGGGAGCGCTGGTCGGGACCACGATCGGCACCATCGTCGCCGACGTGTTCCGCGTCGTGCTCGTGGAGCGCGGAACGTTGCCGGACATCGGCTACCCGTTCGCCAGCGCGCTGCTGGCGCTTCCCATCCTCACCATGACGCCCGCGTGTGCGGCCGCCGGCTGGATCGGGTCGCGCCGGATCCTGCGGGTCTCCCCGGCCGCGGCCCTGTCCGACTCGTGGGTCGCACCGGTCCTTCGTCGTCGTACGTCGGTCGTCCGCGGCACCCTGTCGGGGCTCATGCTCGCCGGGGGCTCGGGTCTGCTGGCGCTGGCCGCGCTCGTGGGCGAGGGCGGCGGGACCCCTGCGGGGTTCATCGTGGCGTTCGCCGGCTCCGTCGTGGCCGGCACCGGGCTGTTGGTGGGCGCCCGGTTCGTCATCCCCTGGCTGGTCGGTGCGGCCAGCCGGCTGCTCGGTACGGGGCCGGTCGCCCGGGTGGCCGGTCGCAACGCCGTCCTGGACCCGCTGCGCACCACACGCTCGACGATGGGGCTGGTCGTCGGCGTCACGCTGGTCACGACGTTCGCATCGGGGCTCCGGGCCCTGCAGCAGTCGGTCGGATCCTGGGACCTGTCGCCGGTGGACGAGCAGCAGGCGCACCGGATCCTCTCGACCACGACGGCGATCATGATCGCCATCGTGGTGATCTCGGCAGTCATCTCGGCGGTCGGGTTCGTGAGCACGATGTCGCTCACGGTCATCCAGCGCCGCCGCGAGATCGGCCTGCTGCGCACGCTCGGCCTGACCCGGCAGCAGGTCCGCCGGATGATCACGCTCGAGGCCGCCGCCCTGTCCGGCACGGCTGTCGCGTTCGGCATCGTCCTGGGCGTGGTGTTCGGGTCGCTGGGTGCGCAGTCCCTCGTCGGCTCGATGACCGACGGCTTCGTCTGGGGTCTGCCGTGGAGCATCCTCGCCGTGATCGCGGTGGCCGGCGGAGCGCTGGTCCTGGCGTCGGCTCGTCCGCCTGCCCGCCGGGCCATCCGGATCAGCCCGATCGAGGCGCTGCGGGTGCCGTGACCGGACTCGGTACGGTCGATCGATGGACCTGACCGAGCTCGCACCTCTCGAAGGGGGCTGGTCGGCGCGGACCTTCCTGGCCGAGGCCGACGGGCGCCGCGTGGTGGTGAGGCGGTACGACGACGATCACGTTCCCCTCGTCGACGCGGCGATCCTGCGGAGAGCGGCCGCGCTCGTGCCAGTCCCCGAGGTGCTGGACGTGCGAGCGGGCCGGCTCGTCACGTCGTACGTCGCGGGCGTGCGCGGCGACCTCCTGCTGCCCACGTTGGACGGCGCCGGGCTCGCGAGGCTGGGTGCCGATGTCGGCGCGATCGCCGCCACCTTGGCAGGGACGCCGACCAGGACGGCCGGGCTGTTCGTCGATGCGGAGCTGACCATCGAGGCCGTTCGACCTGACGTTGCCCGACTGGGTCGAGCAGCACACGGCGGCCCTGGCGCACTGGTCGGCCGACGAGCTCGCCGGGCTGCACGAGATCGCCGAGGAGGCGGACCTTCGACTGGCCTCGGTCGGCCGGACATCGTTCGTGCACAGCGACCTGAACCCGAAGAACCTCATCGTCGACCCCGACTCGCTGACGGTGGCGGCGGTGCTCGACTGGGAGTTCGCCCACTCCGGCAGCCCGTACACCGACCTCGGCAACGCCGTCCGCTTCGACCGCCGGCAGCCGTGGGTCGAGGCCGTCGTCACGACGTACGCCGACCGGCTCGGCGAGGACGCGTCGGTCGCCCTCGACCTGGCGAGGCGGGCCGACCTGTGGGCGCTGGTCGAGCTGGCGTCGCGGCGCGGAGCCAACCCGGTCGCTGACCGAGCCCACGACCTGCTGCGAGCTATCGCGTCGACCCGCGACGTGCACGCCCGTCAGCGGCCGGCCCGCTCGGCGGCGCGACGGCGTGCGCGGTAGGCACGGGTCTTGAGCTTGTTGCCGCAGCCGTACTCGCAGTAGTGCCGGGAGCGGTTCTTCGACTGGTCGTAGTAGGCCCACTCGCACTCGTCGAAGGCGCAGATCTTCAGACGCCACCACAGGTCGCTCGCACGAGCCTCGTGCGCCGCCAGCGCGATGCGAGCGAGGGCGCCTGCGACGCCGTCCTCAGCGGGCGTGGCGACCACGCCGTCACCGACCCAGTGCAACCGGACGGCGAGCGCCCCAAGCGCCTCGTCCAGCGTCGCGAGCGGCGCACGCCCGCCTGCGTGGTTGAGCTCGAGTGCGTCGTGGAGACCGCGCCGCAGCCGCACGGCCTCGACGAGCTCACGCTCCACGGCGTGCGCGCCCTCGTCGAGCAGTCCGTGGTGCGCGAGGAACGCCGTCAGCCCCTCGGTGGTGGCCAGCTCGTCAGTGCTCAGCTCGTGGTCGAGGGTGTTGACGAAGTCGCGGACCAACGCCGCCGGTCGCGGGACCCCGTCGTCTCGGGGATGGGTCATCCGGTATCAGGTCGGCCGTCACGACACTCCTCTCGTAGCGACACCAGCGTAACCCGATTGCTGGTTGCCCTTCATGCGACACCACTGTAGCGTGATGACCGGTGTCAAGGAGGCCGCTATGAGTCACTACGGGTACGTGAGCGAGCAGCTGATCACCGGCGGTCTGTTCCCTCGACGGCAGGAGCGGCGGCGCCGCAGACGCCCTTCCCCCACGGCGCCATCGCGAGCAGAGGGTGGCCTCGACGTGGAGGCGATGCGCGCCCACTTCGACTTCCCGGCGACCGGACGCGTCGTCACGAACAACGCGGCCACCACGCAGACGCCACGCGAGCTGGTCGACCTCTACCGCAGTCTCTCGCCCTGGTACGAGAGCGTCCATCGCGGTCAGTCGACGGCGTCACAGCGGATCACCGAGCGCTTCGAGGAGTCCTACGACACGATCGCGACCTGGCTCAACGCGCCGAGCCGGCGCTCGATCGCGACCTACCGGAACACGACCGAGGCCATCAACGCGGTGATGTACTCCTTGCTCACCGAGTTCCGCGACGGCGACAACGTCGTCACCACCCTGATGGAGCACAACTCCAACTTCGTGCCCTGGTACGCCCTCGCCCACGACCTGCTGCCTCGCTTCGGCCGTTCGGTCGAGTGCCGGGTGGCCCGCTTCGTCCCGGAGACCGGCGCGCTCGACCTGGATCACCTGGCGGGCCTCGTCGACTCCCGCACGAAGCTGGTGTGCGTGAGCGGAGCCTCCAACTTCCTGGGCACCAAGCCCCCGCTGGAGCGGATCCGGGCGATCGCCGACGCCGGCGGCTACGTGCAGCCCTCGGGGGAGCTCGGCTCGAGGCTGCTTGTCGATGCCGCGCAGCTGGCCCCCACCACGCCGATCGACGTACAGGCGATGGGCGTGGACTATCTCGCGTTCTCCTTCCACAAGCTGCTGGCACCGTTCGGGGTCGGGCGTTCTCTACGCCCGCGAGCCGCTGCTCGCGCAGTCGCTTCCCTTCTTGTACGGCGGTGACATGGTCGCGCAGGGCAAGGTGACGCAGGACCGGGTGGAGTACGGCGATCTGCCCTGGAAGTTCGCCGCAGGAACGCCCAACGTCCTGGGCGTGATCGCGTCCGCGCAGGCGCTGCGCCTGCTGACCGATCTCGCACTCGACGACGGTTCGCCACGGTTCGAGAGTGGTTCGCCGTTGGTCCGCGCGGACGTGGTGGCGGCCATGAGCCGGGTCAACGACCACGTCGCCGGCCTCACCGACCGCGCGCTCGCCCGCACCGACGGCATCGCGGGGCTGCGCATCTACGGCCCGCCGGCCGGCGTCGCTCGGTCGCCGTTGCTGGCCTTCACCGTCACCGGCACCGACCCTCGCGCGCTAGCGACGGCCCTGGACGAGGAGGGCGTGGAGGCACGCGCCGGTTGCCATTGCGCCACCCTCGCGCACCTGGAGCTCGGCCTGGCTCCAGGGACCTGCCGCTTGAGCTTCGCGGCGTACACGAGCGAGGGGGACGTGGACCGTGCGGTCGACGCCCTGGCGACTGTCGTCCGACGCGGCTGACCGGGCCCGGAAATGGCACGAGGCCCGGCGTCTAGAAGCCGGGCCTGCGTCGTACCCCCGACCGGATT
>CAVWXS010000039.1:0-56583 GCA_963758885.1 uncultured Actinomycetota bacterium | reverse complement strand
CGCCGAGCCGGACCCGCTCGTCGACGCGATCGCTCCCGGCTACGCCTTCGAGGGCGCGGCCCTCGAGCTCGGCGGCCTGATGAGGAACGCCACCGACCTCGCCGGCACCCAGATCCGCATCCCGCTCGCCATGCTCAACCGCCACGGACTCGTCGCCGGCGCGACGGGCACGGGAAAGACCAAGACCCTGCAGCTGTTGGCCGAGCAGCTCAGCGCCAACGGCGTGCCGGTCTTCGCCGCCGACATCAAGGGCGACCTGTCCGGCATGAGCGCGCCGGGCGAGGGCGGGGAGAAGATCGCCTCCCGTGCCGCCTCGGTGGGTCAGCAGTGGACGGCGACGTCGTTCCCGGTGGAGTTCTACGCCCTCGGCGGCCAGGGCACCGGCATCCCGCTGCGGGTGACCATGACGGCGTTCGGGCCGATCCTGCTCTCGAAGGTGCTCGGCCTCAACGACACCCAGGAGTCCAGCCTCGGCCTGGTCTTCCACTACGCCGACCAGAAGGGCCTCCCGCTCCTCGACCTGGCCGACCTGCGCGCGGTCGTGCAGTGGCTGACCAGCGACGAGGGCAAGGCCGACCTCAAGCTGCTCGGCGGCCTGTCCGCCGCCACCGCCGGCGTCATCCTGCGCGAGCTGATCGGTTTCCAGGACCAGGGGGCCGAGGCGTTCTTCGGTGAGCCGGAGTTCGAGTCGTCGGAGTTCCTCCAGACCACGCCCGACGGCCGCGGCCTGGTCAACCTCGTCGAGCTACCCAACCTCCAGGACCGGCCGGCCGTCTTCTCGACGTTCCTGATGTGGCTGCTGGCCGACCTGTTCCACGACCTGCCCGAGGTCGGCGACATCGACAAGCCCAAGCTGGTGTTCTTCTTCGACGAGGCCCACCTGCTGTTCAACGACGCGTCCAAGGCCTTCCTCGACCAGATCGCCCAGACGGTGCGGCTGATCCGCTCGAAGGGCGTCGGCGTCTTCTTCGTGACGCAGTCCCCGACCGACGTACCCGACAACGTGCTCGCCCAGCTCGGCTCGCGCATCCAGCACCAGCTGCGCGCCCACACGCCCAACGACGCCAAGGCGCTCAAGCAGACCGTCAACACCTACCCCAACTCCGCCTACGACGACCTCGGTGAGGTGATCACCAGCCTCGGGATCGGCGAGGCCGTCGTCACCGTGATGAACGAGCGCGGCGCCCCGACCCCCGTCGCCTGGACGCGGCTGCGGGCGCCCGAGTCGCTGATGGGGCCGGCCGACCCCGCCGCCATGCAGGCCACGGTCAACGCCAGCCCGCGCTTCGCCAAGTACTCCGCCGTGGTCGACCGCGACTCCGCCCACGAGATGCTCACCGTCAAGGTCGAGGAGGGCGCCCGACGTGCGGCGGAGGAAGCCGCCGCCAAGGAGCGCGAGAAGGCCGCCAAGGAAGCCGCGAAGTCGTCCGGCTCCCGCACCACGTCACGCCGTACGTCGACCAAGTCATCGAAGGGGGACGACGGCGGCATCGTCGAGGACGTCGTCCAGTCCGGCGCCTTCAAGGACTTCATGCGTACGGCGGCCCGCGAGATCGCGCGGGGGATGTTCGGCACCGGTCGCCGCCGGTAGGTCAACTAGAGGGCGGGGTCGGTCCAGGCGATCTGGACGACCTCGGTGCCGCGCTCGCGGGTCCAGAGGCGACCGCGGCCGGGGGGCAGCGGCTGGGGCTTGATGTTGCCGATCAGCACGCCCTCGTCGGGGGAGCCCGACAGCATCAGGCCGGGCATGGCGAGCTCGCGCATCGACTGCAGCACGGCTTCGTACGACGCGCGGCCCGCGCCGCCCGAACGCCGCGCGACCACGACGTGCAGACCGACGTCGCGCGACTGCGCCATCAGCGGCTGGAGCGGCGCGATCGGTGAGGACTGCTGGGTCGAGACCAGGTCGTAGTCGTCGATGACGACGTAGACCTCGGCGCCCTTCCACCACGACCGCGTGCGCAGCTGGTCGGGGGTCACGTCAGGGCCGGGGATACGCGACTCGAGGTAGGCCGCGAGGTCCTTGACCGTCGGCGTCGCCTGGGTGGCGGAGGTGAGGTAGTTGAGGAGGTAGTCCTCGGGCACCTCGCCCAGCAGCGACCGGCGGTAGTCGACGACGACGAGCTGCGCCTCCTTGGGGGTGCGGGTGCGGGTGACCTCGCGCAGGTAGGTGCGCAGCGTGGCGCTCTTGCCGGACTGGCCGTCGCCGTAGATGAGCAGGTGCGGCTGGCATGTCGGGGTCGAGACCGACGGGCGCCAGCTCCTTCTCGTTGATGCCGAGCAGCAGACGCCCCGACGGTGCGTCTCGCCGGCAGCTGAGAAACCAGCGACGCCAGGTCGATGCGCGCGGGCAGCAGGCGCAGCTTGGGCCCTGAGGGTCCGCGCCAGGCTGCGGCCACACGCTTGACGAGGTCGTCGACGCCGTCGCCGAGGCTGTTGGTGTCGGGGTTGCCGTCGATGCGCGGCAGCGCGGCAAGGAAGTGCAGCTTGCTCGTCACCAGACCACGACCGGGGCGCCCGGCCGGCACCAGCGCGGCCACGCGGCGGTCGATCTCGGAGTCGAGCGGGTCGCCGAGCCGGAGCTCGAGGCGGGTGCCGAACGTGTCGCGCATGGCCGCACGGAAGTCGGCCCAACGACTGCTCGCGACCAGCAGGTGGAAGCCGAAGGTCAGGCCGCGCCCGGCCAGCTGCTGCAGGTGCAGCTCGATGTCGTCGAAGTCGGCGCGCAGCGTGCTCCAGCCGTCGACGACCAGGTAGACGTCGCCGTAGCCGTCGTCGGCCCGCCCCTGGTCACTGTTTCGGGTGCGACGCGACCGGTAGGTCTCGATCGAGTCGATGCCCTGCGCGCGGAAGTAGGCCTCGCGGCGGTCGACGATGCCGGTCACCTCGGCCACGATCCGGCGTACGACGTCGGGCTCGGAGCGACTGCCGATCCCCGCGACGTGGGGGAGCCCGGCCATCGGCGCGAACGTGCCGCCGCCGAAGTCCATCACGTAGAACTGCGACTCCAGCGGCGTCGTCGTCAGCGCCAGGCTGGTGACGAACGTGCGCAGCAGCGTGCTCTTGCCGCTGCGCGGTCCGCCCACGACCACGGCGTGCCCCGCCGCGCCGGCAAGGTTGACGCTGAGGGTGTCGCGACGCTGCTCGCGCGGCCGGTCGACCGTGCCGATCGGCATCACCAGCCCACCGAGCTTGCGCCACTCGGGCGAGACGAGGCCGAGGGTGGGGTCCTCGACGAGGTCGTCCATCAGGTCGTCGAGGGTGTCGGGTACGTCGAGCGGCGGCAGCCAGACCTGGTGCGCCTCGGGACCGTGCCCCTCCATCCGGTCGACCGCGATGTCGAGCACCGTGGCCTGCTCGCCTTGCTGCGGCTGCTCGACGACGGGTTCGGGCGTGTCCTCCGTGTGCGGCGGCTCGAGCGTCTGCACCTCGGAGATCGTGAAGGGCAGGATCCCGTGGACGGGGCCGCCCTCCTCGCGGCGTACGCGCGTCCGCGTCGCGGGTGGTCCGGAGACGTACGCCGCCTTGAACCGCAGCAGCGTCGACTGGTCCGGCTTCAAGAACCCGAGGCCAGGCACGGGCGGCAGCTCGTAGGCGTCGGGCACGCCCAGCACGCCGCGCGACTCGACCGCGCTGAAGGTGCGCAGGCCGACCCGGTAGGACAGGTGTGACTCGAGCCCGCGCAGCCGGCCCTCCTCGAGCCGTTGTGAGGCCAGCAGCAGGTGCAGGCCCAGCGACCGGCCGAGACGACCGATCGCCACGAACAGGTCGATGAACTCCGGCTTGGCCGACAGCATCTCCGAGAACTCGTCGACCACGATGAACAGCGACGGCAGCGGGTCGAGCGGCTCGCCCGCCGCGCGGGCCTTCTCGTAGTCGCGGACCGAGGCGTAGTTGCCGGCGTCTCGCAACAGCTCCTGGCGGCGCACCATCTCGCCCGACAGGGCGTCCTGCATGCGGTCGACGAGCGTGAGCTCCTGGGCCAGGTTGGTGATCACGGCGGAGACGTGCGGCATCTCCGACATCCCGGCGAAGGTCGCGCCGCCCTTGAAGTCGACCAGCACCATGTTGAGCTGCTCGGGGGAGTGGGTCATCGCCAGGCCGAGCACCAACGTGCGCAGGAACTCCGACTTGCCCGAGCCGGTCGCGCCGATGACCAGGCCGTGGGGGCCCATGCCCTGCTGGGCGGACTCCTTGATGTCGAGGTAGATCACGCTGCCGCCGTCGCCCAGCCCGATCGGCACCCGCAGCCGGTCGCGCGCGGGCCGTTGGCGCCACGCGAGCGCGGGGTCGAACGCGTGCACCTCGCCCAGTCCGAGCAGGTCCATGAAGTCCATCGGCCCGGTGATCTCGCCGCTGGCCGTGTCGGTGACACCTGCGGTGACGGTGTGCAGCGGTGTGAGCCGGCGGGCGAACGCCTCGGCGGTCGCCTGGTCGCACTGGTCGGCCAGCGCGCGCACCGGCGGCTCGCGCAACCGCAGCGCGCTCACCGGGTAGCGGCCCTCCTCCGCCGGCTGGTCGGGCTCGAACAGCAGCCGCAGGCACGAGGCGTCGTCGAGCTCGTCCCAGCGCGACGGCAGGTCGAGGACGGTCACGCCGTGCAGGCCGTCAGGAGGTACGACGTGGTTGCCGGGCGGGAGGAACCCGCCGTCGACCACGAACAACAGGTGCGGAGTCGCGGGACGCTCGTCCGCCCCGAACCGCGGTCGTTCGCTGAGGTCGGGAGGCAGCAGGGCCGCCAGGTCGTTGAGCGAGGTCGAGACCATCCGCATCGGGCCGACGGCGTCGGTCTGCTCTGTCGACAGCGAGTGCGGCAGCCACTTCATCCAGTCCCAGTGGGCGAGGTTCTGCTCGGAGGCGAGCACCGCGATCTCGAGGTTGTCGGGCGACTGGAACGCCGCGGCGCTGCAGATCATCGAGCGAGCCAGGGCGCGGGCCTCGTCCTCGGGCCCGCACAGCTCGATCCGGTCGAAGGCCCGCAGGTCGATGGAGGCCGGCAGGTTGGGCAGCAGCCGGTGGACGACGAGCAGGCGGTGCAGCGCGGACGCCGCCGCCGGGTCGACCTGGTCGACGACCGTCGTCTCCGGGGCGACCAGGTCGAGGGCGAGCGGTTGTGCGCACAGGCCGTAGCGGACATGCAGGAAGCTCGGGTCGGAGGAGTGGTGCTCCCACACGCGCGAGCGCTCCTCGGCCAGCGACGGCAGCGCGCTCGGCGCGGGGTGCTGCCAGGTGAGCGCGCGGCGCTGCTGGTCGGCGGCCTCGCGGGCGACCTTGCGGACGTTGGCGAGGTAGCGGAGGTACTCGGTGCGGGACCCCGTCAGCTGCTGGGTGCGCTGCTTGCGCTGACGGTCGATCTGCACGACGACGAAGCCGACCGTGGCGAAGAGGAACATGCCTGCGGCGAGGTAGCTGCGGCCGCCGCCCGCGGCACCGCCGATGCTGGCGACGAGCACGATCGAGCCCAGGCTGCCCAGCATCGGGATGGCGTTCATCATCACGCCGCTGGCGCCTTCGTGCTGCTCGAGCTGTGGCGGCGCCTGGAGCACGATCTCGCCCGTGGGCATCTCGGGCTGGTCCAGCCGCCCGCCCCGAAGCGTCGTGCTCACCTTGCCTCCTGATGACCCTGCCGTGACCGACCGAGAACCGGTCGCTCGATGATAGGGGGGCCAATTTCCTGGCGCGGACTACCCTGCCCGACATGGCGAGGCAGGTCGGGAGCCGCAACCACCACCTCGCCCTGACCGTCCACGGCCCGCTCGGCTCCATCGACCTGTCGGTGCCGCCGGGCGCCGCCGCGACGGACGTCGCCCGCGAGTACGCCGCCCAGGCCGGCCTCGGGTCGATCCCGCTGATCTACACCGAGCTCGGCGAGCCGCTGCCCGCCGACGTCCCGCTGCTCGAGGGTGGCGTCGACAGTGGCGACGTACTCGTGGCGAGCACGACCCTCTACCGGCCGCCGCGCGATTCGTCAGCAGCTCGCCCGCCGCGGTCACCCGCAGGATCGCTGACGAATCGGGGATCTGGTGGTCTCTGCCTGGCGTCCGCCGCCGCAGTGCTGGCCGGCTGGCTCGCCGCCTCGACGCCCAAGCGGCGGACCCCTCGCGATGGCACGCCGTCGCCGTCGACGTGCTGCTCGCCGGTGCCGTCCTGGGCGTGCTTCCCGTGGGGGTTCACCGCCACGTCCGGGCCCTCGCGGCTCCCGCATTCGCGGGTGCGGCCGCCTTCGCACTCGTCGGCGAGACCGACCAGGAGAAGCTGCCGATCGTGCTCGGCATCGCCGGGCTCGTCGCGGCCGTCGCGGCCGCCGTCGCGCGTGCCCTGGACGACGGCACCGACGCCGCCGCGAGGGTCTGGATCGTCACGGGTGGTGGGTTGTTCGTGCTCACCGGACTGGCAGCGCTCCTCGACGTCCACCCGCGCGTGACGTGGTCGGTGCTCCTGGTGCTGGCGATGCTGGCCGCCCGGGTCGTGCCGGCGATCGCCGTCGACGTGCCCGACAACTACCTCATCGACATGGACCGGCTGGCCATCACCGCCTGGTCCGCACGCGAGCAACCGCGCAGCCGGCGCGGCCGGGTCGTCGTACCCGAGGCCGCGATCGTCGCCGTCGCCGGGCGCGGCTCGGCGATCATCACGGCCGCGGCGGCCGCCGTGCTCGCGGTGGCGGGGGTGTCCGCGGTGCTCCTGCTGCAGGCGGCCGTCCTCCCGATCGACCGAGTCGGGGCGCGAGTGCTCGTGTTCCTGTGTGGAGGTGGCCTGCTGTTGAGTGCCCGCAGCTACCGCCACACGGCCGCCCGCCAGCTGCTGCGGCTGGCCGGTCTGGTCTGCTGGGCCGCCCTGGCCTGGGCGCTGGTGCCCGTGCTCAGCGACGGGCAGTGGCTGGCGGTCGCGGTGGCCGCCGTGGCGCTCGCCGGCGGTGATGGTGGCGGTGGCGGTGGCCACGGGCCGGGGTTGGCGCTCGGCCTGGTGGTCACGACGGGCCGAGGTCGCCGAGAGCGTGTGCAGCTCGTTCGCCATCGCCGCGGTCGTCGTCGCGAGCGGGTTCTTCCGGATCCTGTGGGAGTCGACGTCGTGACGGCTGTGGAAACCGG
Organism: uncultured Actinomycetota bacterium; assembly: GCA_963758885.1. Lineage (GTDB taxonomy): Bacteria > Actinomycetota > Actinomycetes > Propionibacteriales > Nocardioidaceae > Nocardioides. Next base: position 49,492 of record CAVWXS010000039.1, on the reverse strand, counting down.
ATCGATGAGGTTTAGGCCACCAGAGGCCGGGTAGGAACGCGGTCACGACGTCGTACTTCGGACACAGCGACAACTCGGGGGCCCACCGGCCACTCGGGAGGAACCAGAGGAGGAGCCCCATGGCAGGCGACGACCCCAGGGTCATGGACATCGATCGCGATGGCGTCATCCGCATCGGTGAGCGCATCAACTTCGCGCAGAGCGAGTTCAAGAAGAAGTCCAAGGAGCTGGAGACCCAGCTCGGCAACATGCACCGCGACTGGATGGGCGAGGGCGGATCTGCCTTCGGCAAGCTGATGATCGAGTGGCAGGGCCGCCAGGAGAAGATCGCCACCCTCCTCCAGCAGTTCGAGGACTCCCTGACCCAGACCCAGAAGACCTCGACGGAGCAGGACTCCACCCAGGCCTCGAACATGTTCGCGATGAACAAGAACCTCAACCCCTAGCCCGCCGGTCAGCCACGACCCGACTCGACGACCAGACCGAGAAAGAGAGACCTTCAGATGATTTCCGTCAATCACAAGGCGCTGGAGCTGGCGGCCCAGGACATGGTGGCCAAGGCCAAGGAGATCAAGGGCGTCCTCGACGCCCTCGACGCCGACATCCACAACGACGTCATGGCGTGGGGCGGCCAGGCCAAGGCGGCCTACATCCCGGCCAAGCGGCAGTGGGACGACTCCCTCGTCCAGATGATCAACCACCTGCAGGACGCCGCCAACGGCGTCAACAACGCCAACACCGAGTACCACAAGACCGACCTCAACAACGCCGGGCTCTTCCAGGGAATCCCGAAGGCTTGAGGTCCACCGTCTGACCAGCTGGGACCGACATCCGCATGTCGGTCCCAGTCGGCACGTCACCACCAGTACGACCGGCACGAGCAGCGCGAGGAGCACCCATGGGTTTCCTGGACTTCAGCGCCCTGATCACCAAGATCGCGGCGGCTGCCAAGACCGAGGGGATCGAGCTCTCCCAGGATGAGATCGACAAGGCGGTCAAGAAGCTGACGACCGCCCAGGACTTCCTCAACGAGCACGGCCTCCAGGAGGACGAGCGGGCGGAGGGCCGGTTCGGCACCTCCCCGCTCGGCCAGACGATGAGCCAGCAGCACCGCCGCGTCTACGGCATCATGGCTCGCTCGCTCGACAACGTCGCCACCGACCTGGGCCAGTTCGCCACCGGCATCGACACCGCCGCCAAGTCGGTCACCAACACCGACGGCGACATCGGCGGCGAGCTGCTGCTGCGGGCGCTGACGATCCAGGCCAACAACACCGACCTCAACGACTACGACCCCCACGTCCATGGGTCGCACCACGGGGGTGAGCCCCATGACGGGTAACCAGGAGCAGCGGCTGCGCCACCTGATCGCCGGCGCCCAGCTCGACGCGGCCATCGACGCCGAGCTCGACCAGTGGAAGAACGCCCGCGACCGCCTCCACGACGTCGGCGCCGCGCTGATCGCGGTCTCCACTCCCGTCAGCGAGAACCTCGGCAAGGAGACCGTCCAGAGCGCTCTCGAGGCGTTCAAGACGGTGGGCCAGAAGGTCAACGAGCGCGCCGACGACATCCAGGAGATCCACCAGGCGCTGAGCCACGCGGTGACCGTCACGCGCCAGGCCCAGACGGCCGTCGCCGAGATGGACGGCGACCAGCGCGACAAGCCGCAGTACGAGTCGGAGCCGCCGGCCGGCGAGGCCGACGAGATGCACGACCTCAAGGTCTACATGGGCCAGATGAAGCTCTACAACGCCTGGTCCGACGCCCGCGAGCAGAAGTCCCAGGAGCACGCCGACAAGGTCGAGACCGCCTGGCAGGACGCCATCGCGGTGATGCAGAAGATCCCCGACGACCAGGTCTCCGGAGGTGGCGGCGGTGGTGGTGGCGGCGGTGGCACCACCGGCCCGATCATGCCGACCGCTCCGACGACGCCGGCCACCACGCCGCCCGGGGGTCCCACGATCCCTGACGACTTCTGGGTCGACGAGCCGCCGGTCGACCCGACGCCGACACCGACACCGACGCCGACACCCACCCCGACTCCCACGCCCACTCCGACGCCGGTCCCCCCGACGCCACACTTCCCGACGCCGACTCCCGTCCCGCCGGGTGGTGGCGGCTACGAGCCGATGCCCTACGTGCCGGGTCCGGGCTACGACCCCTACCCGGGCGGCACCCCGGGCACGTTGGGCACGCCGTCGCCCATCGGCGACGTCGCGCCGGCCCCGGCCGTCGCGCCGGGCTCGCTCAGCGGTTACGCCGTCGGCGGTGCGGCCGGCATGGGCGTCCTCGGCGGGCTCGCCGGCGGGCTGCGCGCGGCGGGCATCACCGGCGCGGCGGGCACCTCCGGCGCCCTCCGCTCGGGAGGCGTGCTCGGAGCGACCGGCCGCACGGCCGGGTCGGCCCGCGGCTCGCTGGGCGCCCGCTCCGGCACCATGGCCGGCGGCGCGGCCGCGGGCCGCGGCACGGGCGGCAAGGGTTCGCGCAGCGGTGCGGGAGCACGCGCCGGTGGGGGCGTCGGTGCCGCTGGTGGCCGTGGCAAGGACAAGGACAAGAAGAAGAGGAAGCCCGCCACGGTCGAGCTCTTCGACGACGACCAGGACTGGATCGACGACGAGGGCGCGAGCAAGGGAGTGATTGACTGACCTCCCACTCGGCCCTTCCCCCAATTCGGCCGCCAGGCAGGCGCGCCGGCGCTCCGCAGGATCCGGGGCAGGATCGGGCCAGCACCAGTCAGGAGGTCGGATGAGCCAGGCGCCCACGGCCGGCCCCGTCGGCCCGCGCGGCGGTCCAGGGCCGGGCGCTGCCGTGTCAGGTCTGGTCCGGGTGACGGTCGCGTCCGGCACACGCCGCGTCGACCTGGTCCTCCCCGGCGCCGTGCCGGTCGCCGAGCTGGTGCCCGAGCTGGCCCGCAGTGTCGGGCTGCTCGACGCGACGACGGTCTACGGCGGCTACCGTCTCGTCACCGTCGACGGCCGCGAGCTCTCCTCCGACGCCGGGCTGACCATCCAGGGTGTCGAGGACGGTGGCGTCATCACCGTGACGGCGGGGGTCTCCGACCCGTCCCCGCGCGTCTACGACGACGTGGTCGAGGCGATGGCCGACGTCGTCGAGCGCGACCTCAAGCCCTGGTCCCCCGAGACCGGGCGCCGTACGGCGCTCTCGGCCGCCGGTCTGCTGATGGCCCTCGGCGCATTCGCCCTGCTGATCCAGCACGAGTCCGCCGTCGCGGTGGCCGCCGCCGCCCTGGTCGCACTCGCGCTCGTGGTCGGGGCGATCGTGCTGTCCCGCGGCCAGGACGAGCCCGACGCCGCCGTCGCCGTCGCGTGGATGGGCACCGGCTACGCCGCCGTGGCGGGCCTGATGTTCGCCCTGCCCAGTGACTGGAGCGGTGACTGGCACGATCTTCTTCGGCTATCCCGTGGCGGCCGCGGGCGGCGCCGCGCTGGCCGCCGGAGTGGTCGCCCTGATCGGCCTGGGCGAGGGGCGCACGCTCGTCATCCCGCCGATCGTGGTGGGCGCGATCTTCGTCGCGGCCGGCCTCGCGACCGAGCAGCTCGACCTCGACGCCGCGGTGGTGCTGACCAGCACGCTCGTCTTCGTCGTGCTGGTCAGCAGCATCTTCCCGTGGCTGGCCCTCGGCGCCACCGGCACCAACGTCGACCAGCTCTACTCCGTCGCCGACATCACCACCGACCCCGACGACATCGACCCCGAGCAGGTCGGCGTCGACGCGCGCATCGCCCACGAGATCCTGGTGGGCGTCTCCGCGACGGTCGGGTTGCTGCTCGTGCTGGTCGCGCCGCTCGCCGTCTCCCTTGGTGTCAGCGGCACCCTCGTCGCGGTGATGTCGTGCCTGGTCGTGATGCTGCGCACCCGCCAGTACCGCACCGGCGCCGAGGTCCTGGTCGGCCTGGTGTCCGGGGTGCTGGGGCTGCTCTCGGTCGGCGTCGCGATGCTGTGGCTGCATCCCGACTGGCGTCCCGTCGCCGCGGTGGCGCTGGCGGCGACGGGCGCGGTGCTGCTCGCGGCCACGCTGCTGCCGGCCTCGCCATCCGTACGCCGCGGCCGGCTGGGCGACGTGGCCGAGACGATCGCGCTGCTCTCGCTGCTGCCCCTGCTGGTGATCGCGACCGGTCTGCTCGACGCGGTCCAGGGCTGAACGCACACCCATGGCCACCAAGCGCGACCTGGTCGAGGCGCACCAGTTCAGCCGGCGCCGCCTGATCACGGCGTTCGTGTCCGGTGCGCCGGGTGGGCGCGAGGTCGAGCCGGCGCGGCCCGGCCGGGCGCTGGTCGGCGGACTCGCACTGGCGCTGCTGGTGGTCGCCGGCGGGGCGGTGACCGGGCTGATCTTCGGCCGCGACGAAGCCGACTGGAAGCAGCCGGGCCTGGTGATCTCCAAGGACCGTGGCCAGGCCTACGTGATCAGCACGCCCGACGACGACGAGCTGGTGATCCGCCCCGTCATCAACATCACCTCTGCACGGCTGATCCTGGGCTCCGACGCCGAGCCGACCTACGTGTCCGAGGAGGCGATCAACGCCGAGAAGATCGGCGAGCCCATCGGCATCCTCAACGCCCCGGCCAACGTGCCCGACGAGGACGACCTCGTGGAGTCCGGCTGGACGGCCTGCACCAGCGCTGAGTCCGGCCTCCGGCTGGCGCTCGCCCGGCGGCCGGGCGTAGCGCCGGCTCCGGGCGCGGGCTTCCTGGTCGAGAGCCGGGGTGTGCGCTACGTGATCGCCCAGTCGGGGCCGCAGTCAGGTCCGCAGTCGCAGTCGGGCGGTGGCGAGCAGCCCAGCGCCTACGCCTACGCACTGCCGTCCGACCCCGGCGTGCAGGACAACCTCCTGCGCGACCTGGGCCTGAGTGTCGGTGCCGACGCGACCAAGGTGACGACGGAGTGGCTGGGCCTGTGGCCCGTCGGCGGCGCGCTGGTGTGGGAGACCTTCGGCATCTCCGGGGCCGGGAGCCCCGCGCCGTACGCCGGGGGCACGTCGGGCATCCCGCAGCAGGCCCGCGTCGGCGACATCGTGACCACGCCCGCCGAGAGTGTGGTGCTCGCTGAGGATGGCCCGCGGCCGCTCGACGCCTTCGCGCTGGCCGTGCTGCGCAACGCTTCGGTCGACGGGCGGCCGGTGCGCGTGCTCGAGGCCGACCGCATCGACGTGGCCAGGCTCTCGCCCGACCGCAGCGCCCACTGGCCCGAGGCCACCTTGGCGCAGGTGCGCGGCGAGTACTGCGCGGAGCTGACGACCGACGCGGGCCAGGTGCCCGTGGTCGGCCTCGGGGTCAGGCCGTCGCCGACCGCCTCCTCGCTCGAGGTCCCCGCCCGACAGCGCGCCCTCACGGTCGCTGCCGGGGGCGGCGCCTACGTGTTGTCCGGGAGCTGGGCCGACAGCGACGACGGGTCGCCGTACCTCGTCGACAGCAACGGCGTGACCTACCCGCTCGTCGGGCCCGACGCGGCTGACAACCTCGGGTTCGCGGGCTTCCCCGCGCCGGTGGTGCCCGACTCCTGGGTCAAGCTGTTCGACGAGGGCGTGAACCTGTCGGTCGCCGACGCCCTGTGCCCACCCGTGCGACCGAGCGGCAAGCCGTGCGAGTAGCCCGACTGCTGGCGCCCGCCGCCGTCGTGGCGGCGACCTTGCATGCTGCCGGCGCCCCCGTCGTACGCCGCGCCGTCGCTCGCTCTCGACAGCGTGCTCTGCGACGACGTCGGTGAGGAGGTCGTGGCGACGACCGACGTGAGCGCGCCGCTCGAGCGGCTGCGGATCTCCGAGGCCCATGAGCTTCTCGGCGGGGCTGCCCGTGCGGGAACCGGCGTCAACGTGGCGGTGCTCGACTCGGGAGTGTCACGTCAGGGCAGCCAGGTGCGGGTCGTCGGTGGCACGGTGGTGGGGGCGGGCGGCGAGATCCAGGACCCTCACGGCACCGCCGTGGCGTCGCTGATCGCCGGGCGGCCGCGGCCCGACGGCAGCCTGGTCGGCATCGCGCCGGCCGCAGGCATCGTCGACGTCCGCGTCTACGACACCCTCGACCCGGAGTCTCTCGACGGCGAGGTACTGACGGCGGCCTCCCTCGCCGAGGGGCTGCGCTGGGTGGCGGCCAACGCCGAGCAGCTGGACATCCGCGTCGCCAACGTCTCGTTGTCGGTGGCCCCGGACGACCAGCTGGCGGCCGCGGTGCGTGCCGTGCGGGAGGCGGGCGTGCTGGTCGTGGCCGAGACCGGAAACCGCGGCGCGGCCGGTCCGATGGAGGCTTTCCCGTCCGCGGCCCCGGGCGAGGACGTCGCGAAGGCCGTCTTCCCGGCGGGCTACCTCGACGACGTGATCGCGGTCAACGCGACCGTCGGGGGAGCGGGAGCGGACGCCGACCCCCAGGTCAACGTGGGCGCGAGCTCGGCCACCGACCTCGCCGCCCCGACCTACGGCGCCGTCGTGGTCGCCATCAACGGCAGCACGTGCACCCTCCAGGACGTCAACACCAGCTGGGCGGCCGCCGAGGTGAGCGGCGTGCTGGCCCTGCTGATGTCGCGCTACCCCGACGACAACCCCGCCCAGACCACCGCCCGCCTCCTCGGCACCGCCTCCGGCACCCTTGACGACCCCACCCGCCTGACCGGCGTGGGTGTCGTGCAGCCGCTCGAGGCGATGACCCGGCCGCTGCATCCCGCCAAGGACGGCTCCTTCGCCGAGACCCGCTCGGCTCGCGACGAGAACCCCCGCGCCCGCGCCCCCGAGCCCGAGGTCGACACCCTCGCACCGCTGCGCCACACCGCCCTGTGGGCCTCGATCCTGGGCGGCGCCGCTCTGCTGCTGGCGTTGATGCTGCGTCCCGTGCTGGCAAGGCGGCGGGACTGAGCCCAGCAGGCCCGTGACAGGGTTGCCCGAGACGGCCGGCCTCGTGCCGTCCTGCATCGGACAACTCCTCTACGTTCAAGATGCAGACGCCAACCCTGATGCACGGCGAAGGTCAGCTTGTTTGGGTAAGGTCGCGGGCGCAACGGACGGTCATGCGGAAAAAGGCGTCGATCGGGCTATCGGGACCGGCCTTGAGGGGGATTGTCCTGGCTACTCATCCCAGGGTGATATCAGCTGCCAACTTGGTCGTTGGATCGGCCATGAGTTTTCGCAACCAGCCCAATTTGGGAGAGTTGTTCGACCTGGTTCGGCGAGGCTCTGACCGTCTGACGATCATCGCCGGGGCCGGCGTTTCCATGGATGCTGGTCTGCCCTCGTGGTCCGAGCTCGTCAGACGACTGGAAGAGCAGCTGCCCCAAGCCCAGTTGAGACGAATGACGGCCTTCGGGGCGACGGATCTCCAACGCCGCGCCCAGCAGGTGCTCCCCGCTATGTACCGGCCCGCCGACTGCCTTCACTACGGCAGCAGGTTCATGCATGCTCTCTCCGATGTCTACCGGGCGATCGACTACGGGCCCAAGAGCGGGAAGCCGACCTCGAACAGTGCTGCGGAGGCGCTGAGCAAGAACCTCCGGTCCGCGGCCGAACGGCCGATGCGGCTGCTGCGACAGTTCCAGAGGGACTACGCGGGGCAGGTCTCGCGTGAGGAGCGCTTTGGCTTCTTCCTGTGGCTGCGCGACCCGGGCGCATCTCGATCTGACGGCTCGTACCAGGTGCGACTCGTCGCCTCGTCGGCGTACTTCCACTGGGAGGAGTGGTCAGGCCGGAACGTCCAAGAGGTACGGCCCGACTCCGACTACACCCCGTCGCTTGCGGTGTACAGCGGTGAGCCGGTGGTGGCCAACGTGAGGCCCGACGTGCGAGGCGTCTGGCGCGGCTCCATGGCTCTTCCGCTCGTGCAGTACTCCGGCGCTTGGCCGGGGCTCATCAACGGCGAACCGCTCGACAGGTTGACCATCGGGGCCATCGCCATGAACACGACCGCCCTGGTGGAGGTGGACGGTGACACGGCGCCGCCCGAGGTGTCTGTCCTGGCGCGGCTCACCGAAGGGGAGCTGGAAGAACTGAGGTCAGCGTTGTTCGGCATGGCGGAACAGGCCGTCAGCCCGTAGTCGCACCGGGCTTGGTGCGCCGCACCAGCTCCACGTCTGGGCGGTCCCGCTTGCCCAGCAGATCGACCGGAGCAACCCTGCCGCGGAGCACCTTGTAGGAATGGCCCTTGGTGCCGCGTACTGAAGCTCGGCTAATGGCAGCCGACTTGTGCTGGCGAGATGTCGTCTTCTTCAACGCGACCTTCATGTCAGCCCCGGTTCTCGATACTGTGCCGTTTGCTTTCCTGCACTCGAGAAATGTCGAGTGGATCCAGGTGATTCCACCTTATTGCGTGCGCCCAGTCGGTCGCACATTTGGCGCCTCTTCACGTCGTCCGGCGTGTCGGCATCCGGTCGGCCCTCTGACGCAGGTTCTCACCTGGTCACGGTGTCGTCCTGGGAACGCCGGATCCCGACAGGGTGTCCGCACGGAACGAGACGTCGCAGCGGAGGATAGGGGATTCGAACCCCTGAGGGCTGTTAACCCAACCCGCTTTCCAAGCGAGCGCCATAGGCCACTAGGCGAATCCTCCGCGGAGGAGGCTACCCGTGGGCGTCCTGGCCGGTGAAATCTGCGGCGTCGTGTGGCTGAGCGAGCGTTCTGGCGCACGTTGGGGCACACGACCCGGTCGATTGGTGGCTCGCCGACGGCTCACCTAGACTCTCGGCAACCCCCCATGTGGCGGCATCATGCCGAACTCCCCCAGGGCCGGAAGGCAGCAAGGGTAGGCGCGCTCTGCCGGGTACGTGGGGGGCCTTTTCATGCCCGTGGATGAGTACCCGGATCATCCGGGTATCCCTGCAGATGTCAGGGTCGTTGCAACGCCTGACATCTGCCAGAAGAGCCTGACCAGTTCGGCGGCCCTCACGGTTGTCGGCGTGGCTGGTTAGGGTTCAGGGGTGGAGTCACCCCTCGCGCTGTATCGGCGCTACCGGCCGGAGACCTTCATGGAGGTCATCGGCCAGGACCACGTGACCGAACCGCTGCGCGCTGCGCTGGCGGGCAACCGGGTGAACCACGCCTACCTCTTCTCCGGGCCGCGCGGGTGCGGCAAGACCACCAGCGCGCGGATCCTGGCCCGGGCCCTCAACTGCGAGCAGGCGCCAGTGGCCGACCCGTGTGGCGAGTGCGACTCGTGCCGCGAGCTCGCGCGCGGCGGGCCGGGCAGCCTCGACGTGATCGAGATCGACGCGGCCTCCCACAACGGCGTCGACGACGCGCGCGACCTGCGCGAGAAGGCGTTCTTCGCGCCCGTGCGCGACCGCTACAAGGTCTACATCATCGACGAGGCCCACATGGTCACGCCGCAGGCCTTCAACGCCCTGCTCAAGCTCGTCGAGGAGCCGCCGCCGCACCTGCGCTTCGTCTTCGCCACCACCGAGCCCGACAAGGTGCTGTCGACGATCCGGTCGCGCACCCACCACTACCCGTTCCGCCTGATCCCGCCCAAGCTGCTGTCGTCCTACCTGTCCGAGCTGTGCGAGAAGGAGGACGTCGCCATCGAGCCGGCCGCGCTGCCGCTCGTCGTCCGCGCGGGCGCGGGCTCGGCACGCGACACGCTCAGCGTGCTCGACCAGCTGATGGGTGGCGCCGGTGCCGACGGCGTGACCTACGCCCTGGCGTCCGGGCTGCTCGGCTACACCCCTGACGCCCTGCTGGACGACGTCATCGACGCGTTCGCGGCGGGCGACGGGGCCTCGGTGTTCGCGGTCGTCGACCGGGTGATCGAGACCGGGCAGGACCCTCGCCGCTTCACCGAGGACCTGCTGCGCCGACTGCGTGACCTGGTCATCATCTCCGCGGTCCCCGACGCACCGGCGACCGGTCTGATCGACGTCGCCGAGGACGCCGGTGAGCGCCTCGTCGCCCAGGCCGCTCGCTTCGGCGCGACCGAGCTCAGCCGGGCCGCCGACCTGGTCGCCAACGGGCTCACCGAGATGCGCGGCGCCACTGCGCCCCGGCTGCTGCTCGAGCTGATCTGTGCGCGGGTGCTGCTGCCCGGCGCCGACCACGGCACCGACGGCATGATGGCCCGTCTCGAGCGGCTCGAGCGCCGGGTTGCCATCGGGGGTCCGGTGAGCGGCCTGCCCGTCAGTACGCCGCCCGCAGCGGCGGCGACGCCAGCGCCGGCCGCGCCGATCGAGGCGCCCGAGGTCTCGACCGGCTCGACCGACCTCGGGTCCCGGCCGCCCGTCACATCCGGGGCCACCTCCGAGCCCGCCGCGACCGTCCCCACGCCGGAGCCCACCCCGGAGCCCGCGCCGGAGCCGACGCCGGGGCCAACCCCCGAGCCCACGCCGGAGCCGACGCCCGAGCCCACACCCGAGCCCACGCCCGAGCCCACGGGGGCGGCAGAGCCGACACCGGAGGTCTCGACCAGCCCGACCGGCCGACCAACGGGTGGTCTGGCCCTCGTCGACGTGCGCAGGCTGTGGCCTGACATCGTCGAGGCGGTCAAGTCCCGCCGCCGGCTGACCTGGATCCACCTCACCCAGCACGCCCAGGTGGTCGCCGTCGACGGCACGACCTTGACGCTGGGATTCAGCAACGCCGGCGCGCGAGAGTCCTTCGACGGCGGCGGCAGCGCCGAGATCGTCCGCCAGGCGGCGATCGACGTGGTCGGCTCCGACTGGAAGGTCGAGACGATCGTCGACCCCGGCGCCCAGCCGGCCGCCACCCAGTCGCCGGTCGCGCCCGCGCCGGTGCCCGAGCCGACGGTCGCGCTCGAGCCTCCCGCAGAGGTCTCGAGCGGCTCGACCGGCGCGGAGTCACCCTCCGCGGCGCCCTCAACGGTCGCGAAAGCCCGCGAGGCCATCCAGCAGACCCGTACCCCGGGCAGAGACTCCGTCGACGACCCGCGCGCCGCCGCCGACGCGGAGGCCCATCCCGACGACGATGACGTCGACTCCTCCGGTCTCGCCGGCACCGAGCTGCTCCAGCAGCACCTCGGCGCCGAGGTGATCGAGGAGATCAAGCACCACTAACCGAAAGGCGAGCAGCCCGATGACGCAGGACGCTGACAACACACCGGACATCACGTCGGACACCGGGATGGACACCGGGATGGACACCGCGATGGGCGCCAACCCCTTCGACGCCCTCGGCGCTGGCGGCTTCGACATGAACGCCCTGCTCCAACAGGCCCAGCAGATGCAAGAACGCCTCGAGGACGCCCAGGCCCAGCTCGCCGACGCCACGGTCGAGGGCAGCGTCGGCGCAGGCGCGGTGACCGTGACGGTCAACGGCGTGGGCGAGCTCGTCGGCGTGGTCATCCGTGAGGGTGGCTTCGACGGCGGCAGCGCCGACGACCTCGCCGACCTCGGCGACCTGATCGTCGCCGCCTACCGTGACGCCAAGGGCCGCGCCGACACGTTGGCCAGCAAGACCCTCGGTCCGCTGGCCGGGGGTATGCCCGGGCTCGGCGGCTAGGGAGCCTCGACACCTCATGTACGAAGGCGTCATCCAGGACCTCATCGACGAGCTCGGCCGACTGCCCGGCGTGGGTCCCAAAGGCGCGCAGCGCATCGCCTTCCACCTGCTGCAGGCCGACGCGGTCGACGTACGCCGTCTCGCCGACGTACTCGTCGAGGTGAAGGCCCGCGTGAAGTTCTGCACCACGTGCTTCAACGTCTCCGAGGACGACCAGTGCCGCATCTGCCGTGACCCGAGAAGGGACGCGTCCGTGCTGTGTGTGGTGGAGGAGTACAAGGACGTCGTCGCCATCGAGCGCACCCGCGAGTTCAAGGGTCGCTACCACGTGCTCGGGGGCGCCATCTCGCCGATCGACGGCATCGGGCCAGACCAGCTCCGCATCCGCGAGCTGATGATCCGCCTCGCCGACGGCACCATCACCGAGGTGATCTTGGCCACCGACCCCAACCTGGAGGGGGAGGCGACCGCGACCTACCTCACCCGTATGCTCAGGGAGTTCGGGCTGCGGATCACCCGTCTGGCCAGCGGCCTTCCGGTCGGGGGTGACCTGGAGTACGCCGACGAGGTGACCTTGGGCAGGGCGTTCGCAGGCAGACGCTCGGCCGATGAATGAGGGCCGACGAATGAGGGCGGATGAGTGAGGGGCAGATGACTGAGGACGAGATCCTCGCGGCAGTGGACGGGATCGAGGGGCTCGAGCCCGTCGTCGACAGCACCACCGAGGACTTCGCGACCTCGATCGCCGACTCCGTGGAGAGCTTCCTGATCGCCCTGCGGGCCGTCTCCCGCGAGGACGACGGTGGCCGGGCGATCTCGCTGCTGCTCCTCGAGATCAGCCAGGTCCTGCTGGCCGGCGCGCGTCTGGGAGCGCAGGTCGACTTCGAGCCGCGATCCGAGTACCAGCCCGACGTCGGCCCCGATGCCGACCTCGACGACATGCGGCTGCGGCTGGCCAAGCTGCTCGGCGGCGTCGACACCTACAGCTTCGTCTTCGACCCCTACGTCCCCGAGGTCGTCGACAGCCAGCTCTCCGACGACCTGACCTCCATCGCCGCCGACCTCGAGAACGGCCTGCGCCACTACCGGGCCGGCGACATCGACGAGGCGCTGTGGTGGTGGCAGTTCTCCTACGTCTCCTCCTGGGGCAACCTCGCCGGGGGGATGCTCAACGCGCTGCTCTCGGTGGTCTCCCACGACCGGCTCGACCTCGACGTCGACCTCGACTCCGACCAGGTCGCCGCGGCGGATGAGATGTTGGCCGAGGACGTCGACCCGGCTCGTTAGACTCGGGGGGCCGTCCCGCGCAATGGCGCGCCGGACGCGCCGTACCCGTCACCCAGCACGAGGACAGATACCCGTGGGCATTGTCGTGCAGAAGTACGGCGGCTCGTCGGTGGCCGACGCGACCGGCATCAAGCGGGTCGCCCAGCGCATCGTCAACACCAAGCGGGCCGGCAGCGACGTGGTCGTGGTCGTCTCGGCGATGGGCGACACGACCGACGAGCTCCGCGATCTCGCCGAGCAGGTCACGCCGCTGCCGCCGCCCCGTGAGCTCGACATGCTGCTCACGGCCGGCGAACGCATCTCGATGGCCCTGCTCGCGATGGCCATCGCCCAGCTGGGCCACAAGGCGCAGTCGTTCACCGGGTCGCAGGCCGGGGTGATCACCGACTCCGCCCACGGCCGGGCCAAGATCATCGACATCACACCCGGGCGCATCGTCAACGCGATCGAGGCCGGTTCGATCGCGATCGTCGCGGGGTTCCAGGGCGTCTCCCAGGACACCAAGGACATCACCACGCTGGGCCGGGGCGCGTCCGACACCACCGCCGTCGCGCTCGCCGCTGCCCTCGGCGCCGAGGTGTGCGAGATCTACAGCGACGTCGACGGAGTCTTCACCGCCGACCCGCGCATCGTCCCCACCGCCCGCAAGCTCGACCGCGTCTCCCACGAGGAGATGCTCGAGATGGCTGCCTCGGGGGCGAAGATCCTCCACCTGCGGTGCGTCGAGTACGCCCGCCGCTACGGCATCCCCGTCCACGTCCGGTCCTCCTTCTCACAGAAGGAAGGGACCTGGGTCGTGGCCGACCCCACCGTCAACTCCCAGGGGGAGAAAGATATGGAACAGGCCATCATCGCGGGCGTCGCCCACGACCGCAGCGAGGCCAAGATCACCGTCGTCGGCGTGCCCGACAAGGTCGGCGAGGCGGCCCGCATCTTCGAGGCCCTCGCCGCGGGTGAGGTCAACATCGACATGGTCGTCCAGAACATCTCGGCCGCCGCGACGGGGCTCACCGACATCTCCTTCACGCTGCCGCGCGCCGACGGCCAGACCGCGATGGGTGCGCTGGCGCGGATCCAGGACGAGGTCGGCTACGACAAGCTCCTGTACGACGACCAGATCGGCAAGGTGTCCCTGATCGGCGCCGGCATGCGCTCCCACCCCGGCATCACGGCGCGGTTCTTCGCCGCGCTCGCCTCGGCCGGGGTGAACATCGAGATGATCTCCACCTCCGAGATCCGCATCTCGGTCATCGTCGACGAAGGCCTGGTCGACGCGGCCGTGCAGGCCACCCACTCGGCGTTCGACCTCGACGCCGACGAGGTCGAGGCCGTCGTCTACGGCGGGACCGGGCGATGATTCACCCCACGAAACCGCTCGCCTCCCCCGCTTCGCTCCTCCGCCTCACGCTTTCGAGGGGACCCCGAAAATGACCTCCGTCGGCGTCGTCGGCGCCACCGGCCAGGTGGGCGTCGCCATGCGCCAGATCCTCCTCGAACGCGGGTTCCCCGCCGACAGGTCCGCTTCTTCGCCTCGAGCCGCTCGGCCGGCACCGTGCTGCCCTTCGGCGACCGCGAGGTCGTCGTCGAGGACGCCTCGACCGCCGACCCGAGCGGCCTCGACGTCGCCTTGTTCTCGGCGGGTGCGACCACCTCGCGTGCTCTCGCCCCGAAGTTCGCCGCGGCGGGTGCGATCGTGGTCGACAACTCCTCGGCCTTCCGGATGGACCCCGACGTCCCGCTGGTCGTCTCCGAGGTCAACCCGCACGCCATCGCTGCCACGACGGCCCGCAGGGGCATCATCGCCAACCCGAACTGCACGACCATGGTCGCGATGCCGGTGCTCAAGCCGCTGCACGACGAGGCCGGCCTGGTGCGGCTGATCGCGTCGACGTACCAAGCCGTCTCCGGCAGCGGTGTGGCCGGAGTCGAGGAGCTGGCCGTCCAGGTGGCGGCCGCCGGCGACAAGGCCCGCGAGCTGGCGTACGACGGTGAGGCGGTCGCCTTCCCGGAGCCGGTGAAGTACGCCCGCACGATCGCCTACAACGTGCTGCCGCTCGCCGGCTCGATCGTCGACGACGGGCTCGGCGAGACCGACGAGGAGAAGAAGCTTCGCAACGAGTCCCGCAAGATCCTCGAGATCCCCGACCTGCCGGTCTCGGGCATCTGCGTGCGCGTCCCGGTCTTCACCGGGCCACTCGCTGGCGATCAACGCCGAGTTCGCGCGACCGCTGACCGTGGCGCGCGCCACCGAGCTGCTCGCCGGGGCGCCGGGGGTCGAGCTGTCCGACGTCCCCACCCCGCTCCAGGCGGCCGGCAAGGACCCGTCGTACGTCGGCCGCTTGCGGCAAGACCCCGGCGTCGATGACGACCGCGGGCTGGCGCTGTTCGTCAGCGGCGACAACCTGCGCAAGGGCGCCGCCCTCAACACGGTGCAGATCGCCGAGCTGGTCCGTCGCAGCGGGGCCGGTCGCCGGGCTCGGTGAACGTCGAGGTCACCCACTGCGACAGCGCGAACGCCAGCGCGCCCACGACCGCCAGCACGGCTGCGCCGAGGGCGCTCTCGAGGTCGTCGACGAAGAGCAGGGCGACCACCGCGAGCAACGCCATGCCGAGTAGCGCGGTGCTGCCGGCGTCGGGCACCCGCAGCCCGACCAGCACCGCACGCCCGGCGAACACCATCGCCACGAAGATCGCGAGCAGCACCAGAATGCCGGGATCGCCGCACGAGGCCGTGCCGCGCAGGCCGGAGCAGCCGCGCAGGGCCAGCCACACGAGCCCCACGGTCACCAGGCCGACCAGCGCGCCGGTGATGGCGGCGGCGAGCAGGGGCGGCACCCGTGGTCCAGAGGTCTCGCACGGGTGGTTCCTGAGGTGCGCAGCTCGCGAGCCTCGACGGGCTCGATGTGCCGGGTTTCGGGCTTCCCGCCGCGCTTGAACAGCGACGGCAGCTCCAGCGACGGCTGGTCGCGGTCGGGCTGCTCCTCGGCCATGGCCGCAGTGTGTCACGTGGGCCCGTGCAGAAAGTCTGCCCCGCGGCGTCCGTCCGAATGTGCCCGTCAGTAGCTGATCGGAAGACGCCGCGGGGCCCCCGCGGCAAATCTGGGAGGTTCAGTAGGGAGTGGTGCGGGCGAGCGTGAGGGCCCGGTCCAGCACGAACGGCGAGGCCTGGTTGTAGAGCCAGGGCCGTCCGAACCACAGGTAGGCGTCGACGTACCGCCCGGCGAGGCTGCGGTCGTGCGAGTTCATCCCCCACTTGGGGTCGGCCACGTCGACGGTCGGTGGGATGCCCAGGGTGGTGCACCGCTTGTCCGCCGCCGAGGTGCACAGGCGCGCGTTGTCGTAGTTGCTGCCCTGGTACTTGTAGCCCTTGAACGGCCGGCCGTTGGACGAGGTGTTGATGACGGCGTACTTGTCGGTCATGCCACGCTTGGCCAGCGCCTTGGCGATCTTCGCCGCGTGCCGGATCTGCCGCTCGGTGGAGTCGTAGTGGGTGCTGTTCAGCGCGAACCCGCGGGCCCAGCGGACACCCATCGGGACCAGCATGCTCACGGCCTTCTGGGCGTTGTCACGCTGCCAGTCGGCGGCACCGGCGTCGATGTAGACGCTGGTGTTCGGCAGGGCGCTCAGGGTGCGCACGCCGTACCGGATCATGTGGGCCGGCACCTTGGAGCCACCAGGTGCGCACAGGACGAAGGGGCCGTCCGGCTGCATGATGATCGCCATGTGGGTGTCGCCCACGCCTGCGGCGAAGCCGTCGATCCAGGTCTTGTACGACGCCTGCTCGGCCGCCGTCGGCAGCCGCTTGCAGGCGTCGAGCTCCCATGGCTCCATCCGGAAGATCGAGGTCTGCACGAGGACCTCGGGGTCGCCGCCGGTGGTGAGCTCGATGTACTTCTCGACGCGGTCGCGGATGTCGTAGTCGCTCTGCCAGTGGCCGAACCAGGTCGCCTTGGGGCGCTGGATGATCTTGTCGAGCAGGGCCTTCTGGCTCTCGCTGGCGCCGAGGTAGGGCATCCACGCCATCTCGGCCAGGCCCTGGTAGACGCCCCACGGCCGAACCAGCGGGTTGGCGGGCGTGCCCTGGTAGACCGATCGCGCGGTGGGCGGGTAGATGGGCGGGTCGTAGTTCTCGTTGTGCGGGCCGCGCTGTGCCGGTGCGGCGGAGCGCGGGTCGGCGCTGGCGCCGGTGCCCAGGCTGAGGGCGACCAGGCCCAGCAGCGCGGCCATGGCCGCGAGCGGCTTCCTGAGAGGTCGGGTGGTTCGCATTCGGGGGGTGTCTTTCCTGCTCGCTGACGACTTGCGGGAATCCCCCCGGAGCTCCCCAGCTCCAGTTCTGTGCAGTCTGACGTGGCCCGAGCTCCAGGGGAGCGGTTCGGGCTACTTCGGGTGACCGGTCTGGACGGGTAGCCACCGAATTGCCTGGTCGCGCGCAACCGCCACGAGAGGGCGATCCCCGGTGATAACCGGCCAGCAGCACGTTTCAGCGATGCAGCAGGTGGTGGCGTTGCCTGAGGATGTTGACCAGGGCCAGCACGGCCCAGACGAGCGTGGCGGCTCCGGCTTCGACCGGGTCCCGCCAGACGTCGAGCCGGCCCTGGAGGAGCAGGCTCAGCACCACGAACGTGCTCAGCAAGACCGCGGCCCACGCATGCTGCCTCACCAGGACCGCCGACAGGTTGGCGATCGCCATGGAGGCTGCCACCCAGAAGAGAGCATCTGTCCGTGTCGGCCCCGACGAGACCGCGAACAGAGTGACCACTGCGAGGCCGGACGCCAGCAGGTGTGGGGCGAGGAACGACAAGCGCTCGAACCTGCCTGCTCCTACCTCGATGTCATCGTGGCTCCAGGAGAGCAGCGGCCCGGTGATGGTGGCGATGTAGACGCACGGGAGCAGCCAGGTGGGGATCTTCCCGTCGCCGAGCAGCGGGAAGCCGATGCCGGTCGTCAGGCTCGTGCTGCTGGACCGACCGAGCAGCGGTGCGGCCACGGCCAGGGGAGCGACCGCCAGGAAGAGGAACAGCGCGGCTTGGTAGCGGATGAGAGCCAGCCGCAGATCGCTCCGGTCGCGCGTCATGAGCCCCCGAACGGGAGGCTGAGGTCGTCGAGCTCGCAGGCGGTGAGCTTCCGGTAGGTGTCACGGATCCACGTGGCGGACTCGGGCGAGCCAAGTCCCAACCAGCGCCGCACGGCCGGGTCGGTGATGTCCGCCAGGCTCAGCTCGCCCTGGGAGACGAGCAGCCAGTCGTGGAGGAGCGCGCGAGCGGCGAAGTACGTGGGCGGCGGCGGCTTGTCGGCGGTCAGCTGCGGGCACATCGCCGGCGTCGTGAGGTAGCCCGCCGCCTCTTGCGCCGACGTGGTCGTAGCGTTCAGTCGCTCGGACTCGATGAAGAGCGGGGCAATGCTGGGCGGCAGGGCCGCTTGGCCGGGGACTACCTGCCGGAAGACCGGCGGTGCGGTGGCGGAGGCGCCCATCAGGATGGCCACCTGGTCATCCAGGGCGGCGACGAGCGACGTCAGCTTGCGCGAGGTCGGTTCGGCCATGCAGACCTCGGCGAGCCCGTGGCGACAGGTGAGCTCGATCGGATGCGCCGACGGCTCCAGCCGCGACCAGCTGTTCGACTGCAGCAACAACAGCGAAGCGACGGCACCGCTCCCGGCCGCCCACGCCAGGAGGTGCGGGGGCCGACCGTCGATGCGCGGCCAGACTGCGCCGGCGAGTCCGACGGTGAGCGCGATCACGAGCCCGGCGTGGATGGCGAGATCGAGGACGAGCACATGGCCGTCCCACGTCAGGCCCACGAGCGAGCCGGTCGCTCCGCCGATGCGCATGACCTGTGGGACGACGCTGCCGGCGCCGATGAGGTTGACCGCGAGCATGAGCACGCCCGCGAGCGGGGCAGCGACGACGTGGTGGCAGGCCACGCCGATCGCCTGGCCGGTAGCGGCGGCGGCCGCCAGAGCGCTGAACGCGAGCGGCACCGAGATCAACGACGGCGCGGAGCCCGCGCCCAAGTAGAGGTTCACGGCGAGTCCACCGACCAAGCCCAGCACGTGGATGGCGCCGAAGAGCACCCAACCCGACCACGCCGGCCAGGTGAATCCCAGCAGGCCGCGGGGAGCGGAGACCACGAGTGCTCGAGTCTCTGCTCCCGACATCGCGGACGCGTCATGAGCGGCGCAGGCTGCGAGCAGCGGCATCGTGAGGATGGTGGCTCCATTGACCCAGTCGGTCGTCCAGTTCCACTCACCCAGCCAAGGCCAGCCGCGATTGAAGATGGCGAAGAGTTCCGCCGCCACGGCCGCAGGCAGCAGCCGCCACGCCGTGCTGGCCCGCAGGACGGCCATCATCGGTCGCCTCCGCGGACGATGGCCAAGAACGCCTGTTCGAGGATCGAGCCCTCGGTCAGCTCGCCGTCGAGGGCGTCCACGGAGCTGGTGAGCGCGCCGACGCTCCCGTCGAAGGCGATGCCGCGGTCGTGCAGGACCAGGACGCGGTCAGCGAGGTACTGGGCGTCCTCGACGATGTGGCTGGCGACGACCAGACAGCGTTCGGCGGCCAGCTGCCGCAGCAGCGCGCGGATGGAGGCTCGCTGCTCGGGATCGAGCCCCGCTGTCGGCTCGTCGCACAGCAGGACCGGCGGGGCGGTGAGCAGGGCCTGAGCGATGGAGACGCGCTTGAGCATGCCGCCCGAGAGGGCTCCGAGCCGGGCGTGGCGCCTGTCGGCCAGATCCACCGATGCCAGGGCAGAGAGGCACACCGCCGTGCGGCCTCGCGAGGGCACTCCCCGGATCATGGCGACGTACTCGAGGAGGTCGAGCACCCGGAAGTGGCGCGGAAAACCCAGGAACTGCGGTACGAGCGACACGTGGGCGAGGGCCTCGCTCCTCGTCGCCCGGGCGTAGGGGTCGAGCCCGTGGATGCGGATCCGCCCGCTCGTCGGGCGGTGCACGCCGCAGGCCGCCTTGAACAGGGTGGTCTTGCCCGCTCCGTTGACGCCGAGCAGCGCGGTTGTCCCGGCGGTCAGGCTCAGCGTGGCGTTCTCGAGGACCTCGACGCGGCGGTAGCTCAGGCAGACCGACGAGATGCTCAACAGCTCCGCGGACCGAGAGATGGCTGGGCCTCAGTAGCTGAAGGTCGGCAGGGCATCGGGCTCGCTGCAAGGGTCCTTCGACCAGGCCTGGTCCTCACACACCTGGATCGCACCCCGGGCGGAGTTGCTGCTTGCCCAGAGCTGGAACGTCTGATGGCTGGGGCCGGCCCAGGCCCCCGACGTGGTCCGGCCAGTCTGGTCGTTGCCTTTCTGGGAGTAGGCAGCCGGACACTGGGAGCAGTCCTGCACCCAGTACAGGTAGTCGATGTCGACGAAGACCCCGTTGCCCCCTGGCCGGGAGTCCTTGAAGTAGGCATCCATCGCGGCGTAGGTGTAGCTCTGGCTGGCGAAGGTGCCGTAGGCGCGTCCCTGCTCGACGCCGCTCTCGTAGACGACGATGGTGCCCCAGCTGACCGCCATCGCCGGTGCCGCGAGGCCCAGGACGACAACGGTGGTGACGAGAGAGGCGAGGACTGGGCGCAGGCGATGCATCCGAGACAGCTCCTTGGTCGGTGAGTTGTCCGGAAACCTAGGACCAGCCGCGGCAGACGTCCAGGTACATGGACGTACTGTTACCGGATCGTGGACAAGGCCAAGGCACCCGAAATGGCGAACAGCCGGACCAGTAATCCGTTGGTCCGGCTGTCCGGGATGTCCTGAGACATCACACATGTCGGGCTGACAGGATTTGAACCTGCGGCCTCCTCGTCCCGAACGAGGCGCGCTACCAAACTGCGCCACAGCCCGATGCGGACCGGCTGGTACGCCGACCGGTCCGCAACCCGGGCAACCTTACCGGAGCCGCGGACGCGCCTCCCAATCGGTTCAGGCGGGGCCGGGGGCGGGTCGAGGGGCCGGTCGAGGGGCCGATCGAGGGGTCAGGGTGAGCAGGGTCGCCTCGGGCCGACAGGCGACGCGGATGCGGGCATACGGGCTGGTGCCGACGCCGGCCGAGACGTGCAGCCAGGTGCTGCCCGGGTCGCCGTCGCGGGAGTCTGCCGGGTGACGGTGCAGGCCCTTCGCGCGCGCGTTGTCGAGGTCGCAGTTGGTCGTCAGGGCCCCCACGAAGGGGAGGCAGACCTGCCCGCCGTGCGTGTGCCCGGCGATCACGGCGTCGTAGCCGTCGGCGGCGAACTGGTCGAGCACCCGCAGGTACGGCGCGTGCGTCACCCCGAGCCGCACGTCGGCGGCCGCGTCGGCAGGTCCGGCGACCAGGTCGAGCCGGTCGTAGCGCAGGTGCGGGTCGTCGACACCGACGAACGCGAACGAGGTGTCGCCCACCTTGAGCTCGTCACGCCGGTTGGTGAGGTCGAGCCAGCCGGCCTCGACGTACGCGCGCTGGAGATCGGGCCAGGGCAGCTGTGGGTTGTCGAGGTGCCTCCTGCCGGCGTCGGGCAGCAGGTAGCGGACGGGGTTGCGCAGGGTCGGGACGTAGTAGTCGTTGGAGCCGAAGACGAACACGCCGGGCCGGTCGAGCAGCGCCCCCAACGTCCTGGTCACGACCGGCACCGCATCGCGGTGCGCCAGGTTGTCGCCGGTGTTGACCACGAGATCGGGCTCGAGGTCGGCGAGCCCGCGCAGCCACTCCTGCTTGCGCACCTGGCCCGGGGTCAGGTGCATGTCGGTCAGGTGCAGGACGCGGAGCGGCCGGTGTCCTGGTGGCAGCAACGGGAGCGCGACGGTGCGCAGTGTGTAGGCCCGCGCCTCCCAGGCGGCGTACGCCGTCAGCGCGGCGCCCGCGGCCATCCCTGTGACCACGGTGCGAGCGGCAAGGTCGAGAGGGCGCACCCGTCCAGGGTTCCACACAGGGGACAATGGCCCGCATGAGCGCCCTCAAGGACCGTCTGCGCAGCGACCTGACCACCTCGATCAAGGCGCGCGACGAGATCCGATCCTCGACCCTGCGGATGGTGCTGACCGCCATCACCAACGCGGAGGTGGCCGGCAAGGAGGCCCGGGAGCTCAGCGACGACGACATCGTCGGGGTGCTCTCGACCGAGGCCAAGAAGCGTCGCGAGGCCGCCACGGCGTTCGGGGACGGCGGGCGGCAGGCGATGGCCGACAAGGAGCTCGCCGAGGCGGCCGTGATCGCCGACTACCTGCCCGAGCAGCTCGGTCCGGACGAGATCGACGCGCTGGTCGCCGCCACCATCGCCGAGCTCGGGGTTGCCGGTGACGGCATGAAGGCGATGGGCAAGGTGATGGGCGTGCTCACCCCGCAGGTCCGCGGCCGCGCCGACGGTGGCGCCGTCGCGGCGGAGGTACGCAAGCAGCTGGGCTGAGTCGAGTCGGCACATCTTCCCGTCGGAGAAGCGTCGAGTCGGCGCATCTGCGCCGCGGAGGTGGGTTGACGCGGCAGACCCTGGCTCTCAGGCGGCGCAGATGCGCCGACTCGACGCCGGTGTGGGGGGAAGATGCGCCGACTCGACGTCGGTGTGGGGGGAAGATGTGCCGACTCGACGTCGGTGTGGGGGAAGATGTGCCGACTCGACGGGTCAGTGGGGGTTGCCGCCGCCGTGGCCGCCGCCGTTGCCGTTCCCGCCGCCGTTCCCGGGACCGTCACCGCCGTCGCCGTCACCACCGCCGTCACCGCCGCCGCCGCCCCCGCCGCCGCCGCCCTTGGGTGGCTTGGGCGGAGGAGTGCCGGTGGACTGGTAGATCGTGACGGTCGTGCCGCTGGCGACGTCGGAGCCGCGGCCCGGGAGCGTGTAGGCGACGGTGTCGGCGGCGTACGCGCTGGCGGCGTAGCCGCCGACGTCGACCACGAAGCCGAGCGACTGGAGCAGGGAGGTCGCCTGGTCGAGGCCCATGCCGCCGGTGTCGGGGATCTCGGTGAGCACGCCGGCGACGTCCTGGCCGCTCGGTGGGGTGAAGTCGTCGTCGGTGAGCCACCGCTGGATGACGTGCATCGCGTCGCCCCACATCGGGCCGGCGACCGTCGAGCCGAACGCCTCGCCGATGCCCGAGCCACCGACCACCTGGCCGTTGAGGGTGACCCACGTGCCGTCGTCATTGGCGCCCGCGATCATGGCCGCGGTGGCGAGCGTCGGCGTGTAGCCCATGAACCACACCGCCATGTTGCCCTGGATGGTGCCGGTCTTGCCCGCGGACGGCTGGTTCAGGGCCAGCCCGTTGTCGTAGCCGAAGCCGCCCGGCTCCTGCACGCCGCGCAGGATGTCGTTGACGGCGTCAGCGGTGGACGCGGACATCACCTGGTGGCAGTTCTCGGGGTAGTCGCGGAGCAGCTGGCCGTCGGCGTCCTCGATCGAGGTCACCGGCCGCTGGGCACAGGCGAGCCCGCGCCCGGCGAACGTGGCGTAGGCGCCGGCCATCTCGAGCGGGCTGGTCTCGGCGACACCGAGGGTGAAGGACGGGACCCGCTCGCGGTTGGGGTCGGTGAGGTCGATGCCCATCTCGCGGGCCAGCCGGTAGGGCTCGCAGAGGCCGGTCTGCTTCTCCAGCTGGGCGTAGAAGGTGTTCACCGACTTCTGGGTGCCGGAGTAGAGGTCGAAGGTGCCGCTGTCGGTGGAGTTCTCGGGTTCCCACACGTCGGTGCTGTAGAAGTTGTGACCGCCGCAGGTCGGGTACTCCGACATCGGGATCGAGATCTTCGGCGGTGCGGAGATCTTGGTGTCGAGCGGGATGCCCTTCTCGATGGCTGCGGCCAGCACGAAGGCCTTGAACGTCGACCCGGCCTGGAAGCCGGCGGAGTCACCGAAGCGCTTGGGGACGACGTAGTTCAGGTAGGTCTCACCCTTGGCGCGGTCGCGGCCCATCGGGCGGGACTGGGCCAGCGCCTTCACGTTGCCGGTGCGGGGCTCGACCATCGCCAGGCCGCCGATCGCCTGGTCGGTCGGGTAGACGTGCTCGGCCACCGACGCGTCCGCGGCGTCCTGCATGCGCAGGTCGATGGTGGTGTGGATCGTCAGGCCGCCGGACCTGATGAGCTCCTTGCGCTCGGCGACGGTGTCGCCCAGCGTCTTGTCGTGGTAGAGCCGCTGCAGCACGTAGTCGCAGAAGAACGGTGCCCGGGAGAAGACGCAGCCGTTCTGGGTGTTGACCAGGTCGAGGCCGAGGCCCTTCTTCTTCAGCTGCTCGGCCTTCGCGTCGTCGATGACGCTGAGCTGGGCCATCCGCTCGAGCACGATGTCGCGGCGCTCGAGGGCCCGGTCGGGATAGTTGGTGGGGTCGAAGCCGGTCGGGTTCTTGACCAGGCCCGCCAGCACGGCCGACTCGCGCCAGTCGAGGTCCTTGGCGTTCTTGTTGAAGTAGTGCTTGGCGGCCGACTGGATGCCGTAGGCGCCGTCGCCGAAGTAGGCGAGGTTGAGGTAGCGCTCGAGGATCCAGTCCTTGGAGTAGTGCTGCTCGAACGCGATGGCGTAGCGCAGCTCGCGCACCTTGCGGGCGTAGGTGTCGTCGGTGGCGGCCTGCAGCTCCTTCTTGCCCTTCGCCTGGGCGAGCAGGGTCAGCTTCACCATCTGCTGGGTGATCGACGACCCACCCTGGACCACCCCGTTGTTGGCCTGGTTGGTGATCAGGGCGCGCAGCGTGCCCTTCAGGTCGAGGGCGCCGTGCTGGTAGTAGCGGTAGTCCTCGATCGCCACGATGGCCTTGACCATCTTGCGGGAGATCTGGTTGAGCGGGACGTTGAGGCGGTTCTCGTCGAACACCGTGGCGATCACGTTGCCGGCGGCGTCGACCATCACGGTGCGCTGCGCGAGCGGCTCTGTCTTCAGCTCGGCGGGCAGCTTGGTCATCCCGGAGGCGACCTGCTTGGTGCCGATGCCCAGCACCCCGGCGAAGGGGATCGCGAGGCCCGCGGCGACCAGTCCCATGACCGCGGCGACGGCGAGCATGACCACGACATGGCCGAGCACTCGGGGCGCGGACAGGCGGTCGGACCGGGGACGAGCCATGGCGAAAGGGTACGGGACTAGTCCGTGACTACCGATTCCTCGACGCCTCGCGACGCTAGGTTATTACCTAGGTTTCACGCCTGGACGCCTCGCATTGTCGACATGCGACCGGTCACACTCCGGTACCGAACCCCATTTGTCTAGTCACCCGGGCATAGTCCAAATGGACTATGCCAAAGGGGTCAAAGGTATCTGTGGACCAGACCCCTAGGTTCTTTAACTTTCTCTCACGGGGAAACCCACCGGCGTCATGGGGATGTCGGTCTGAGACGGATGTGGGGACGTCAGTCATGTGGAACGAAGACTGGGCAAGCCAAGCAGCTTGCCGTGCCAGCCAGCCAGACCAGCTGTTCGTGCGTGGTGCCGAGCAGAACAAGGCCAAGAAGCTCTGCGCCGGGTGCCCGGTGAAGGCCGAGTGCCTCGCTGAGGCTCTGGAGAACCAGATCGAGTGGGGCGTCTGGGGAGGGATGACCGAGCGCGAGCGCCGGGCCCTCCTCAAGCGCAACCCGAACGCCAAGTGGCGTGCGGTGCTCGAGTCGGCCCGTACCGGCGCCGCCGCCCGGCCCGTCACGGCGACCGTCTGACGCAGCCGAGCCGACGCTCGCTGACCTAGCCGGTCTCCACCAGCGTGTCACGAATCGTGTCACCGTCCTGACCCCCCAGGAGGACGCCGACACGGCGGAGGTCGTCAAGGTCATGGACGTCGCCTGCCAGTGCCGGGACCACCGCCGTCGCCACCTGGGGGTGCGCGGCGGCGAACCTGGCGCGCAACGTCGCCTCTCGTTCGACCAGCCGGCTCCGGTCGGCGTGCAGCCGGAGCAATCCCGCCGCCAGAACGTCTGGGTCCACTCTTCCCAGACGCCCTGCGGCGGCGGCCGCCTCTTCGGCGCTCAGCCCATGGGCCGGAGCCGTGGCGGCCCGGTTGACCACCAGGCCGGCGAGCGGCATGCCGTCCTCGCTGAGCCGTTCGACGAAGTACGCCGCCTCGCGCAGCGCGTCGGGCTCGGGCGCGGCGACGACGAGGAACGCCGTCCCGTCAGCCTGCAGCAGGCGGAAGGTCTGTTCTGCGCGGATGCGGAACCCGCCGAACAGGGTGTCGAGCGCCGTGACGAACGTCTGCACGTCGCGGAGGAACTGGGCACCGAGCACCCTGGTCATGGCGTTGGTGAAGATGCTGAAACCGGCCGTCATCCACCGCGCCGGTCCCCGCACGGGGGTGATGAGCAGGCGGATGAAGCGGCCGTCGAGGAAGCTCGAGAGCCGCTCGGGCGCGTCGAGGAAGTCCAGCGCCGACCGCGAGGGCGGGGTGTCGACGACGATCAGGTCGTAGCTGCCCTCGACCTGGGCGTCGCGGTGGATCTGCCCGAGCTTCTCCATCGCCATGTACTCCTGCGTCCCCGCGAACGAGCTCGACAGCGCCTGGTAGAAGGTGTTGTCGAGGATCTGCCGGGCCTTCTCCGGGCTGGCCTGGCTCTCCACCACCTCGTCGAAGGTGCGCTTCATGTCGAGCATCATGGCGTCGAGCGAGCCGCCGGCCCCTCCCTGACTTGTGCCGATCCCCGCCACCGGACGCGGCGTGTTGTCCAGCTCGGCGATGCCCATCGACTGAGCCAGCCGGCGGGCAGGGTCGATGGTGAGCACCACGACGTGCCGCCCGCGCTCGGCAGCCCGCAGTGCCAGGGCGGCCGAGATCGTGGTCTTGCCGACGCCGCCAGAGCCGCAGCACACGATGATGCCGACCGACGCGTCGTCGAGGAGGGCATCGACGTCGAGGCGCGGGGCCGACTTGCTGGACTGCGGCCCGACGCGGGTGCGGGTCCTGGTCATCTCGTCATTCCCTGTTCGCGGAGCAGCCCGGCCAGCTCGTAGAGCGCGCCGAGGTCGACGCCCCCCACCAGCCGTGGCAGCTCGTACGTCGGCACGCCCAGGCCGGCGACTACCTTGCGCTGCTCCTCTTCCAGGGCCCGGCGCTCGGCGTGGTCGCGCGCCTCGGCCAGCAGCCCCTCGACGAGGTCGTCGTCGACCTCCAGCCCCGCCCGCTTGAGGTCGGCAGACACGGCGCCCGCGTCGACCTTGCCCTTGCGCACGGCCGCCAGGGCGCGGTCGTCGAGGTCGCGCGGCCGTACCAGGTTGACCACCACGCCGCCGACCGGGAGGTCGTGGGTCCGCAGGTCGGCGATGCCGTCGACGGTCTCCTGGACGGGCATCTCCTCCAGGACGGTGACCAGGTGCACCGCGGTGCGGTTGGAGCGCAGCAGTCGCGTCACGTTGTCGGACTGCGTCTTGACGGGGCCGACCTTCGCCAGCCCGGCGAGCTCGTTGGTGACTCCCAGGAACTGGGTGATCCGCCCGGTCGGGGGCGCGTCCAGCACCACGGCGTCGTACTCGATCGCGCCCTTGTTGCGTGCGTTGCGCTTGGTCGCCTCGTAGACCTTGCCGGTCAGCAGCACGTCACGCAGGCCGGGTGCGATCGTGGTGGCGAACTCGGTCACGCCGAAGCGGTCGAGCGCCCGGCCGGCGGGGCCGAGCTTGTAGTACATGGAGAGGTACTCGAGCAGGGCCGCCTCGGGTTCGATGTGCAGGGCGTGCACCATCCCACCCCGGTCGCCGTCGCTCAGGCCGTCATCAGTGGGCAGTCCCGTGGCGATGCGCCGCTCGGCGTAGGGCAGAGGGTCGACGTCGAACATCCGGGCGATGCCCTGGCGGCCCTCGACCTCGCAGAGCAGGACGTTCTTGCCGTGGGTCGCCAGGGAGAGGGCGAGCGCTGCCGCGACCGTCGACTTGCCGGTGCCGCCCTTGCCGGTGACGACGTGCAGCCGCACGTCGGAGAAGTCGGGGGACACGTGCGCAAGCCTAGAACCCGGCCGCGGACCTCTCACTGGGTCTCGGCCTGGACGAGCCCACGCAGCGTGCTCGTCCTCACACGCCGCGGCTCGTCTCATATGCTCCCCGCGTGGACAAGGTCGTGACATCGGCTGCGGAAGCGGTCGCGGACATCCCCGACGGGGCAACGCTGGCGGTGGGCGGTTTCGGGCTGTGCGGGATCCCTTCCGTGCTGATCCAGGCACTGCTCGACGCCGGCACCACCGACCTCGAGGCGGTGTCCAACAACTGCGGCGTCGACGACTGGGGCCTGGGCCTGCTGCTCGGCGAGCGGCGGATCCGCCGGATGGTGTCGTCGTACGTCGGGGAGAACAAGGAGTTCGCCCGCCAGTACCTCTCCGGCGAGCTCGAGGTCGAGCTGACACCGCAGGGCACGCTCGCCGAGCGGATGCGCGCCGGTGGGTCGGGCATCCCGGCGTTCTTCACCGCGACCGGGGGAGGGACGCAGGTGGCTGAGGGCGGGCTGCCGTGGAGGTACGACGACTCGGGCAACGTGGTGATCGCGTCACCACCCAAGGAGACGCGCGACTTCGACGGCCGGGAGTACGTGCTCGAGGAGGCGATCGTCGCGGACTTCGGGCTGGTGCGGGCCTGGAAGGGCGACCGCCACGGCAACCTCGTCTACCGCGACAGCGCCCGCAACTTCAACCCGCTCGCCGCGATGTGCGGCCGGGTGACGATCGCCGAGGTCGAGCACCTCGTCGAGCCGGGCGAGATCGACGCCAACGAGGTGCACACGCCCGGGGTGTTCGTGCAGCGCGTGGTCGCGCTGAGCTCGGAGCAGGCCGCCGACAAGCGGATCGAGAAGCGGACCGTGCGTCCGCGAGGAGAGGCTTCCTGATGGCGTGGACGCGTGAGGAGATGGCCGCCCGGGCGGCCGCCGAGCTGACCGACGGGTCGTACGTGAACCTCGGCATCGGGCTGCCGACGCTGGTGCCCAACTACGTGGCCGACGACGTCGAGCTGGTGCTGCAGTCCGAGAACGGCATCCTCGGGGTCGGCGCCTACCCCATCGACGGCGAGGAGGACGCCGACCTCATCAACGCCGGCAAGGAGACCGTCACGCTGCGGCGCGGGGCGTCGTTCTTCGACTCCGCGACGTCGTTCGGGATGATCCGCGGCGGCAAGATCGACGCGGCGATCCTCGGCGCGATGCAGGTCTCGGCGGCGGGCGACATCGCCAACTGGATGATCCCCGGCAAGATGGTCAAGGGCATGGGCGGGGCGATGGACCTCGTCCACGGCGCCAAGCGGGTGATCGTGCTGATGGAGCACGTCGCCAAGGACGGCTCCCTCAAGATCCTCAACGACTGCGACCTGCCCTACACCGGCCGCGGCGTCGTCCAGCGGATCATCACCGACCTGTGCGTGCTCGACGTGACGCCCGACGGGCTCGAGCTGGTGGAGCTGGCTCCCGGCGTGACCGAGGACGAGGTACGCGAGAAGACCGAGCCGACGTTGCTCGTCTGAGGACCTTACGAACTCCGAACCGATGAATCTGGCGGGCATCGACGGTCTCCTCGCATGGCACGATGGTTTCGAGGCTCGTCGCTGGCGCTCCTCGCACCTCAACCAGCGATCCCGAGGAGCACCATGGGCAAGGTCATCGCATCCATCACGACGTCGGTCGACGGCTTCATCACCGGACCGGACGACGGGCCGGGTGTGGGCCTGGGCCGGGGCGGTGAACGGCTGCACTACTGGGCCTTCGGCGGACCCTGGACCTATGAGTCCGAGCGAGACTTCGGCGGCATGTCCGACGCCGACAAGGCGTTCTTCGAGCCGCTCGTCGCGAGTATCGGCGGTGGCATCGTCGGGCGCGGGATGTACGACGCCGCCGGCGCGTGGGGCGGCCACAACCCGTTCGGGGGCACCCTCGTCGTGCTGACGCACCGGCTCGACGACCAGCCCGACCCGGCCAACGGGTTCCACTTCGTCGAGGGCCTCGACCACGCGCTGTACTGCGCGCGCCAGGACGCCGGCGACAAGGACGTCTCGATCGGCGGCGGCGCCGACGTGATCCGCCAGGCCCTGCGCGCTGGCGAGGTCGACACGCTGGTCATCTCGACCGCGCCGGTGATCCTCGGGGCCGGCAAGCGGCTCTTCGACGGGTTCGAGGAGGACATCGACCTGCGGATCCGGTCGGTCCAGCCGTCCGAGTGGGCCGTCCACACGACGTACGACGTCGTGCGCTGACCCCGAGTCGGCGCAAATCGCCCCGAGCTCGATCGGCCTGCGGTCCGAGTCGGCGCAAGTCGTCGTCTGGGGCGCGGCAGAAATGTTTGAGCCGGCCGGGGCATGTTCGGCGACGACCCGCAACGAGGGGGCGATTCGCGCCGACTCGACGTCGTGGGGAGGGCGACGAGCGCCGACTCGGGCGGTTTTATGGGGCGATTTGCGCCGACTCGCGGGGACGGGTGCGGGAGGCGGCGACGACGGCCAGCGCGGCCACGGTGGTGCCCAGGGCCAGGGCTGAGACGAACGGGTCGGCGCCGGTCCGGGTTGCCACCGCGAAGGCCACACCGGACGCCGAGATCGTCAGGGCGCCGCCGAGGGAGTCCGCGATCGACAGCGCCGCGGAGTTGAAGCCGCGGTCGGAGTCGCCGGAGTCGGCGAGCATCGCGACGCTGGTGCGCGGGTAGGCCAGGCCCATGCCGGTGCCGGCCAGGACGTACGTCGCGACGGCGAGCGCCGCGGGTACGTGCAGCACCACGGCACTCGTGAGCCCGGCGCTCCCGCCGAGCACCAGGACGCTCCCGATGAGCATCGCGGTGCGGTCGGTCAACGCCGGGGCCAGACGCGACTGGACCCAGCTGGCCGCCGTCCACGACAGGCCCACACCGGTGAGTGCGAGGCCGGCGACGCCCGCGCTCAGTCCCCAGCGTTCGATGAGCACGAAGATGATGTAGGTCTCGCCGCAGAAGAACGCCCCGCTCAGCAGTCCGCGTGTGCCGATCACGGCTGGCAGGCCACGCCTGAGGGCGAGCGTGCCAGCCGGGACCAGTCGGCTCAACGCAGTCAGCGCCACGGCCGCCGCGGCGATCATCAGCAGGGCGAGCGCGCCCCGGCGCGAACCCAGGAGCTCCATGGCCAGCACGGCCGACGCGGCGGCCACCGCCCAGGCCAGCCGCGAGCGAGGGGCGCGGACTCCGGCGGCCCGCGCGTCCAGACCACGCACGGCCGGCGCGACCAGCCCCGCCGCCAGGCCGACCATGACGACCACGCCCAGGAAGACCCATCGCCAGCCCGCGACGTGTGCGACGTACGCGGCGAGCGCGGGGCCGAACAGCGTCGGCAGCACCCACGCCGCCGCGAAGCTCGTGAAGATCGCGGGCTGCAGCACGGCCGGGAAGATCAGGCCGACCAGGACGTAGAGGCACACCGTCAGCGCCCCGCCACCCAGCCCCTGGAGGACCCGCCCGGCCACCAGCACCTCCATGCTGGGGGCCAGCCCGCAGACGACGAGCCCGGACGCGAACAGGACCAGGGCCAGCACCAACGGAGCGATGGGTCCGCGGCGGTCGCTCCAGCCACCCGCCGCGACCATGCCGACGACACCGCTCGCGAGGGGGGCCGCGAACGACAGCGCGTAGAGCCCGACGCCGTCCAGCTGGGCCGCCACCGACGGCATCACCGTCGTCACCGCCGTCGCCTCGAAGGCCACGAACGCGCAGAGCGCGAACATGCCCACCGTCGTGGCGGCGTACGCCGATGACAGGAGGCCCTGGTCGGCCTGCTGGGTCTGCTCCGGTGCGGCGGTCAAGGTCACAGCGTATGACGCTAGGAACTCAAGTCCGGTTGAGGTCAACCGGTCGCCAGCCATCGGAGGTTTCGAGGCTCGCAAGCTCGCACCTCAACCACCGACGTCTCGGAGGTTGAGGTGTGAGGCCGTCCACGGCCGAGCCTCGAAACCACGCTGACGTTAGGGTGCGGATCATGACCAAGTGGGAGTACCTGACGGCGCCGATCCTGACGCACGCCGCGAAGCAGATCCTCGACAACTTCGGCGCGGAGGGGTGGGAGCTGGTGCAGATCGCGCCGGGCATGAACCCCGAGAACCTCGTGGGTTACTTCAAGCGCCCGCTGGAGGGCTGAGACATGCCGACTCCGGAAGAGAAGCTGGCCGAGCTCGGGCTCACCGTGCCGGAGCTGGTGCCGCCGGTGGCGGCGTACCAGCCCGCTGCGCGCAGCGGCAACCTGATCTTCACCGCCGGGCAGCTGCCCTCGCGCGACGGCGCGATGCTGGCCACCGGCAAGCTCGGCGACGCCGTGACCGAGGAGCAGGGCTACGAGTGTGCGCGGCAGTGCGCCCTCAATGCGCTGGCCGCGATCAAGTCGGAGATCGGTGACCTGTCGAAGATCAAGCGAGTGGTCAAGGCGGTGGTGTTCGTCGCGTCTACGCCCGACTTCACCGCGCAGCCCAAGGTCGCCAACGGAGCCTCGGAGCTGTTGGGCGAGGTGTTCGGCGAGGCCGGCAAGCACGCGCGGTCAGCCGTCGGGGTGGCCTCGCTGCCGCTGGACGTACCCGTCGAGGTCGAGCTGGTCGTCGAGGTCTGAGCGCCAGATGCTGCGCATCCCCTTGCCGGCCTCGCTCGTCGAGCAGGCCGCGGCGTACGCCTCGGGCGAGCTGACGCCGGCCGAGCCCCGCGACGCGGCCACGGTGGTGCTGATGCGGCCGGGTACGTCGGCCGGTCCGGAGGTCTACCTCATGCGGCGGCAGGCGTCGATGGCCTTCGCGGCGGGGATGTGCGTCTTCCCGGGCGGCGGCGTCGACCCGCGCGACCTCGACCACGCGGTGGCGTGGGCCGGGCCCACGCCGTCAGCGTGGGCCGCGCGGCTGGGCACCGACGAGGTGACGGCCCGGGCGCTGGTGTGTGCGGCGGTACGGGAGACCTTCGAGGAGTCCGGCGTGCTGCTGGCCGGGTCGTCGTCGACCT
The DNA here is from genome assembly GCA_963758885.1 of uncultured Actinomycetota bacterium. GTDB lineage: Bacteria > Actinomycetota > Actinomycetes > Propionibacteriales > Nocardioidaceae > Nocardioides. The sequence continues at coordinate 16,931 of CAVWXS010000039.1, read as the reverse complement.
CTGTGGTCGAGGACACGACCGGCGACGACTGGGAGTCCGACCGGGTCGCGCTCGAGTCGCGCGACCTGTCTTTCACCGAGTTCCTGGACCGGCGTGGCCTGGTGCTGCGCTCCGACCTGCTGGGCGCCTGGTCGGGCTGGCTGACGCCGGAGTTCGAGCCGCGGCGCTACCGCACCTGGTTCTTCGTCGCGTCGCTGCCGGCGGGGCAGGTCACCCGCGACGTCTCGTCGGAGTCGTCGTCCGTGACCTGGACGGGCGCCCTGGACGCCGCGTCGTCGGTCGACGCAGGACAGCTGCTGATGTTGCCGCCGACCTACCTGACCTGCCTCGAGGTCGGGCTGCACTCCTCGCCGGAGGAGGTGCTCGCGGCCGCCGCCGGTCGGGGTCCGGTCGAGATGTTCATGCCGCAGGTGGAAGGTTCGGGCGACCCCGGTGTCCCTGCGTGGTTGTCGATCCCAGAGAGCCTGCGGGCGCTGGTGGAGGCGCGGCTCGCGTGAGCTCGCCCGGCTGGGCCGGCGGCTCCTTCGGGTCCCGCGCGGTGTGCGTCCTGGCCCCCAACGCCTCGCCGATGACGCTCGACGGCACCAATACGTGGGTGTTGCGCGAGCCGGACGGGTCCAGGTCGGTGGTGGTCGACCCGGGCCCGCCGGTTCCCGCTCACCTGGCTGCCGTGCGCGCGGTGGCGGGCGAGGTGGCGGTCGTCCTGCTCACCCACCATCACCTCGACCACTCGGAGGCGGCGCGGGAGTTCGCCGAGTCGGTCGGGTGCGGCGTACGAGCGCTGGACCCGGCCTGTCGCCTGGGCTCGGAGGGTCTCGGGGCGGGTGACGTCGTAGCGGTCGACGGCCTCGAGGTCCATGTCGTCGCGACCCCGGGCCACACTGCCGACTCGCTCTCGTTCGTGCTCCCCGCAGAGCGGGCCGTGCTGACGGGCGACACGGTGCTCGGCCGCGGGACGACGGTGGTGGCCCATCCCGACGGTGAGCTGGGCGCGTACCTCTCCTCGCTCGACCGCCTGCACGCCCTGGCGTCGGCGCACGAGATCGAGACGATCTGGCCCGGCCACGGCCCGGTCATCGCCGACGCCCTGCCCGCCCTCGACCACTACATCGCGCATCGGCGCGAGCGTCTGGAGCAGGTCCGCGAGGCCCTCCGTACGCTCCACGCCGCCGCCCGGGACGGCGTACCGCTGGACCACGAGACCCTGCCCCGCCGCATCGTCGAGATCGTGTACGCCGACGTCGACGAGGTCCTCTGGCCCGCCGCCGAGCTCTCCGTCCGCGCCCAGCTCGCCTACCTCCAACCTCGTTGAGTTGGCCTGAATGGTTCGTTGAGTTGGCCTGAATGGTTCGTTGAGTTGGCCTGAATGGCGGCACCTTCGTCTGGTTCTCCACAGGCACCGAAGGTGGGGGTGTGAGTCGCCCTCTCGGTGGACAGAGACCTGTTCATGGCCGACACAACCTTGCCCATCAGTCCATTCACGCTTGCCTCAGCGCCGTGCACGCGGGCCCAGCTCCGTCGCGCCATCGAGTCTCGAGAGGTCGTACGGGTCGTCCACGGCGCGTACCTCCGCTCAGATGTCGAGCTGACTGCGACAACGCGTGCACAGACCGCGTCACTCGTACTCGGCCCGACGGCCGTGCTGTGCGACCGTACGGCGGCCTGGGTCCTGGGAGTGGACTGCTTCCGGTACGCCGAGCTCGACGGCGTACCGCGACTCGAGTCATGCGTACTACGGGGTCACGAGCCGACCGAACGCAGAGAGGTGGTCGGTCGCACCCGCGACCTGCGGGAGGACGACATCATCGAGATCGGTGGGATGCGCGTCACGTCACCGCTGCGCACAGCGGCCGACCTGCTGTGCCTCCTGCCGCGTCGAGAAGCACTGGCAGCTGCGGACGCGCTGATGCGGCTGCACGGCTTCACCGTGGCGGAGCTGCGTCGATTGCTCGTTCGCTACTTCCGACGCCGAGGCGTGATCCAGGCTCGCAGCCTCGCTCCGTTGGTCGACGGCCGGGCAGAGTCCTCTGGCGAGTCGTGGACTCGGCTGGTGATCGTGGATCACGGGTTGCCGGTGCCCCTGCCGCAGTACTGGATCAACGTGGACGGCGTACCGACGTACCGTCTCGACCTCGCCTACCCGCGGGCAAAGATCGCGATCGAGTACGACGGGGAGGAGCACCACAGCACCCCCGCGGATCGCTTGCGTGACGAGCGGCGTCGAGCGTGGCTGCGCGCGAACGGCTGGCGGGTGATCGTCCTGACGAAGGACTCGTTCACCGATGAAGCCGTCGAGGCCTGGATGAGCGAGCTGCGCACCATGCTGGCCAAGTGAGTGCGCCGTTCGAGCCAATTCAAGGAGCCAAACGGGCCAACTCAACGAACCATTTGGGCCAACTCAACGACAGGTCAGCGGGCGCGGCGCTGGAGGCGGTCGACCTCCATGATCACCACGGAGCGGGGTTCGAGGCGGATCCAGCCGCGGCTGGCGAAGTCGGCGAGGGCCTTGTTGACGGTCTCGCGGGAGGCGCCGACGAGCTGGGCGAGCTCTTCCTGGGTGAGGTCGTGGTGGACGTGGACGCCGTCGTCGGCGGTGCGGCCGAACCGGTCGGCGAGGTCGAGCAGGGCCTTGGCGACGCGGCCGGGTACGTCGGAGAACACCAGGTCGGCGTTGACGTCGTTGGCCTTGCGGAGGCGGCCGGCGATCTGGGCGAGCAGGCCGCGGGCGACCGTCGGGCGGCCCTCGAGCCACCGCAGCAGGTCCTCGTGGGACAAGCGAGGCGAACGTCGTGTCGGTGACGGCCGTGACCGTCGCCGAGCGCGGGCCGGGGTCGAACAACGAGAGCTCCCCGAACATCTGGCCGGGGCCGAGGATCGCCAGCAGGTTCTCGCGGCCGTCGCTGGAGGTGCGGCCGAGCTTCACCTTGCCGTCGAGCACGATGTAGAGCCGGTCGCCGGAGTCGCCCTCGTGGAACAGCACCTCACCGCGGCGGAGCCTCGTCTCGGACATCGAGCTCTTCAGGGCGGCGGCCGCCTCGTCGTCCAGTGCGCTGAACAGCGGGGCCTGGCGCACCACATCGTTGTCCACGAGTCCTCCTCCAGTGGCCCCCGACGACTCGCGCGAGCCTGCGGGCAGAATCCTACTCAGTGGTCTGGGTCACAAGCAGCCACGACCGCGCCCGTGGAAGCGGGAGGACCGTCGGTACGCCGCCGTAGGCTGACCGCGTGCCCAGAGAGGTGACCCGCAAGGTCCCGCCGCCCGCCGTCTCGACCGCGGAGACCACGCCCACCGGCGAGACCCGTACCTCCCTGGTCCGCCGGGCCCGCCGCATCGACCGCGTGCTGGGCGAGACCTACCCCGACGCCCGGTGCGAGCTCGACTTCGACAACCCCTTCGAGCTGCTGGTCGTGACCGTGCTGAGCGCGCAGACCACCGACAAGCGCGTCAACGCCGTCCGGCCGACGCTGTTCGCGGCCTATCCCGACGCCCGCGCCATGGCCGGGGCCGACCGCGAGCGGCTCGAGGCGATCATCGGCCCGCTCGGGTTCTTCCGAGCCAAGACCGACTCGCTGCTCAAGCTCAGCCAGGCCCTGGTCGAGCGCCACGGCGGCGACGTACCGAGTCGGCTGAAGGACCTCGTCGAGCTGCCGGGCGTCGGCCGCAAGACCGCCAACGTCGTGCTCGGCAACGCCTTCGACATCCCCGGCATCACCGTCGACACCCACTTCGGCCGGCTCGCGCGCCGCTTCGGCTGGACCACCCAGACCGACGCCGTGAAGGCCGAGCACGAGGTCGGCGCGCTGTTCCCCAAGCGCGACTGGACCCTGCTCAGCCACCACCTGATCTGGCACGGCCGCCGCGTCTGTCACGCCACCAAGCCGGCGTGCGGAGCGTGCACGGTCGCCCGCTGGTGCCCGGCGTACGGCGAGGGGCCGACCGACCCGGTCATCGCGGCCAAGCTGGTGCGCACCGAGGGGCGCGCGTGAGGAAGGCCCCCGTCCTGGTCGCCGTCCTGGTCGCGGTCGCCGTGCTCGCGCTCACCACCGCCTGCGACCCCGACGACGTGCCGGTGCCCAACGAGTCCAACGTCGACTTCGACACGCCCGCGCTCCGGGAGGCCAAGCGAGCGGCAGGGGTGGCCGACTGCGAGCCGGGCACGGCCAAGCCCGTCGACGGCGGTCTCCCGGCGATCACGCTGCCCTGCCTCGGCGGCGGCCCCGACGTCGACCTGTCGACGCTGCGAGGCCCGCTGGTCGTCAGCCTGTGGGCCCAGTCGTGCGGCCCGTGCCGGACCGAGATGCCCATCCTGCAAGGGTTCTACGACGAGTACGGCGAGCGGGTGGGCGTGCTCGGCATCGACTACGTCGACACCCTGCCGGGCGGGGCCATCGCCCTGATGGACGACACCGGCGCGAGGTACCCCTCCGTCGCCGACATCGACGGAGCGCTCAGCGCCCAGGCGCCGTTCCCGGTCATCCGCGGCCTTCCCTACCTCGCCTTCGTCGACGCCGACGGGGTGGTCACCCACATCAGGTCCGGCGACGTGGAGTCGGCCGACGAGCTGGAGGGGCTGGTCGAGGACCATCTCGGGATCCGGCTGTGACGCCCGACCCGATCCCCCAGTGGCTCGCCCCGGTGCGGGCGGGCGCCGAGGCGATCACCGCCAACGACCTCACGGCCTTCCTCCCGCCCGACGACGCCGACCCGCGCCGCGGGGCGGTGCTGATGCTGTTCGCCGACCCTGTCGGCGACGGCCTCGAGACCGCCACCCTGCTGTTGACCGAGCGGGCCCACCACATGCGTTCCCACCCCGGGCAGGTGTCGTTCCCCGGCGGCTCGATCGACGCCGGCGAGACGGCGGTCCAGGCCGCGCTGCGCGAGGCCGAGGAGGAGACCGGCCTCGACCCGGCCGGGGTCGTGGTCTTCGGCGAGCTGCCGGAGCTGTGGCTGCCTCCCAGCAACTTCGCGGTCACCCCCGTCCTGGGCTGGTGGCCCACGCCGATGGACGTCGGGGTGGTCGATCCCGACGAGGTGCACGCCATCCACCTGGTGCCGCTCGCCGAGCTGCTTCGGCCCGACCACCGCGTCAACGTGCGGCACCCCTCGGGCTGGGTCGGGCCGGCGTTCCTGATCGGTCCCGAACGTGACGTGATCCTGTGGGGCTTCACGGCCGGCGTCATCACCCGCCTCTTCGACTACCTCGGCTGGTCGACGCCGTGGGCCGACTACGACGTCCGTGACCTGCCGTCGTACATGCTGCAAGGTGGGAACCGAAGCGCAGGCCCCACCGACCGCCGGGAGAGATGAGTGAACCTGCTCGACTGGCTGCTGGTCGGCCTGGTGCTGACCTACGCGCTGTCGGGCTACTGGCAAGGCTTCGTCACCGGCGCGATGGCGACCGCCGGTCTGCTGCTCGGCGGCCTCCTCGGCGTGTGGCTGGCGCCACTCGCGCTGGGTGACGCCAACCCGAGCGTCCTGGTCTCGCTGGGTGCGTTGTTCATCGTGATCGTCTGCGCATCGCTCGGCCAGGCGGTCTTCCAGTACGGCGGTGCCCGGCTGCGCGACACGATCAGCTGGCAGCCGTTCCGGGCGGTCGACGCCGCGGGGGGCGCCGTGCTGAGCGGCGTTGCGGTGCTGCTCGTCGCGTGGGCGCTCGGCGTCGCCATCGCTGGATCCGGCATCGGCGGCATCACCCCGCTGGTGCGGGAGTCCGCGATCCTCAAGAAGGTCGACGAGACGCTGCCCGCCGGTGCCGACGGGCTGCTCAAGGCCTTCAACAACGTCGTCGGCACGACGTTCTTCCCCCGCTACCTCGAGCCCTTCGCGCCCGAGCGGATCGTCCCCGTGGGCCCAGGACCCCAGCGGATGCTCACCGACCCCGACGTCGTACGCGCCGAGCAGTCGGTCGTGAAGATCCGCAGCACGAACTCTTGTGGCCGCGGTATCGAGGGCTCCGGGTTCCTGTTCGCCCCCGACCGCGTGATGACCAATGCCCACGTCGTCGCGGGCGCCGACCAGCCGACCGTCGAGATCGGCGGCAGCGCGGTCGAGGCCACGGTCGTCTACTACGACCCGGACGTCGACGTCGCCGTGCTCGCGCTCGAGTCCGGCGAGATCCCCGTGCTGCCCTTCGACTTCCAGGTCGAACCGCAAGATGGCGTGGCGATCCTGGGCTACCCCGAGGACGGGCCGTACGACGCCCAGACCGGCCGCGTGCGGTCCGAGCAGCGGTTGCGCTCGCCCGAACATCTACGGCGACGGCGCGGTGATCCGCGACGTCCTCTCGCTGCGCGGCAGCGTGCGGCCGGGCAACTCCGGCGGGCCGGTCGTCTCGTCCGGCGGCGACGTCGTCGGGGTGGTCTTCGCGGCCTCGCTGACCGACTCCGACACCGGTTACGCGCTCACCGCCGAGCAGGTCGCCGCCGCCGCGACCCGCGGGGTCGCCGCCACCGAGTCCGCCGACACCCAGGGCTGCGCGGGCTGAGAGAGCCGGACCAGGCTCGAGGTTGAGGAGGGTCGACGCGGACCCGCAGCTTGCGAGGGGACGCGTGAGCCGTCTCGAAACCCGGCGACTGGCCTCAGCTCGACCGGCGGCTCACGACCGGTCGGTCAGGGCCCGCTTGATGTTCTGCGCCTCGGCGATGGCCTTCTCGGGGCCGCGTACCTTGCGCACCTTGCGGTAGCCGATGAAGCCGAGGAGCGCGGCGATCAGCAGGTAGATGACGAAGACGAGCAGGAACGCCCACTGCAGGTCGAGGCCCTCGCCGTTCCAGTGGAAGAGGTAGGCCAGCCCGACCGAGAACATGACCAGGCCCATCAGCACGAAGAACAACGCGCCGGCGAACAACCCCAGGCCCGTGCCGCCGTTCTTGACGCTCACCTTGAGCTCGCTCTTGGCGAGCTGGATCTCCTTCTGGATGAGCGAGGAGATGTCACGGCTGGCGTCGGAGACCAGTCGCCCGATGGTGGGCTCGTCCTGTATCGGCTCGATCGCCATGAAACCTTCCCCCTGGTCGACTCGGGTCGGGAGCGACCCTACTCCGGGCCGAGGCCCCGGCCTCACCCGTCTGGCGCGGCGGGATGAGCGTCGCCGAGCTGGACGCGGGCAGCTGCGAGCGCTAGGGTGAGGCGAGGTGAGCCGGGAAGTCTGGTCGGCACGTCGTCAGCGCAGCGAGTCGGTGTCGGCGTCTACCGTCGAAGGGACCGTCCGTGTCGTTCGTACGCCGGATCTTCCCGGAGCCGGACCAGCGTGAGGAGACCTTCCTCGGCGACCTGTTCCGGCGCGAGACCGTCGGCGGGGCGCTGGCCCTGGTGGCTGCCCTGGTCGGCATCGTGTGGGCCAACTCGGCGTGGGGCGACGCCTACCTCGACCTGCGCCACCTCCAGGTCGGACCGCTCGACGTCGAGCACTGGGCGGCCGACGGCGCGCTGACGCTCTTCTTCTTCGTCGCCGGCCTCGAGCTCAAGCGCGAGCTGGTGGTGGGGTCCTTGCGGCGGCCGGCCGACGCGGCGGTACCGGTGGCTGCAGCGGCGTGCGGGGTCGCCGTACCCGCGCTCGTCTACCTGGCCATCAACGCGAACGGCGGACACCCCGAGGGCTGGGCGGTGCCGGCTGCCACCGACATCGCGTTCGCGTTGGCGGTGCTGGCCGTCGTCGGCTCCAACCTGCCGACGGCGCTGCGGGCCTTCCTGCTGACGCTGGCCGTGGTCGACGACCTGATCGTGATCGTGATCATCGCGGTGTTCTTCACCGACTCCCTCGACCTGGTCTGGCTCGCGGTGGCGATCGCGGCGGTGCTCGCCTGGGCTCTGCTCCAGAGCCGGCGGGTGACCACCCCCTTCCTCTACGTGCCGCTGGCGGTACTGGCGTGGTGGGCGGTCCACGAGTGCGGGATCCACGCGACCATCGCGGGCGTCGCGCTGGGTCTGCTGACCCGGGTACGTCACGACGACGGCGAGGAGGACAGCCCGGCCGAGCACTACGAGCACTTCTGGTCCCCGATCTCCTCGAGCCTCGCGGTGCCCTTCTTCGCGCTGATGTCCGCCGGCGTGGTGTTCGCCGGCGGAGGTGAGCTGATCGGTGACCCGGTGGTGATCGGCGTGGTCGCGGGCCTGGTGGTCGGCAAGCCGATCGGCGTGATGCTCGGCGGGTGGCTGGTCGCCCGCTTCACCCACGCCGAGCTGGACCCGTCGATCTCCTGGCGTGACGTCGTCGGCGTCGCCCTGCTCGCCGGCATCGGCTTCACCGTGTCGCTGCTGGTGTCCGACCTGTCGTTCACCGGCGCCGAGCGCGACGCCGCCAAGACCGCCGTGCTCGTCGGGTCGCTGATCTCGGCCGTGCTCGGCGGGCTGTTCCTGGGCCACCGGGACCGGTTCCGGATCACGCCGTGAGCTGGTGGTTTCGAGGCTCGGGCCTGGCGGCCCTCACACCTCAACCACCGAGATGGATCGGTGGTTGAGGTGCGAGGAGCGCCAGCGACGAGCCTCGAAACCACCGATCGGCGGTTCACTCCTCGGAACTCGCGCCGGCGCCTTCCTTCTTCTTGATCAGGTCCATCACCGTCGAGTCGGCGAGGGTGGTCACGTCGCCGACCTCGCGGTGCTCGGCGACGTCCTTGAGAAGACGGCGCATGATCTTGCCGGAGCGGGTCTTCGGAAGCTCGGGGACGATCATGATCTGGCGCGGCTTGGCGATCGCGCCGATCTCCTTCTGCACGTGCTTGCGCAGCTCCTCGATCAGCTCCTCGGGAGCGGAGCCGTCGCCGGTGAGGGCCGACTCGCGCAGGATCACGAAGGCGCACACCGCCTGACCGGTCATCTCGTCGGCTGCCCCCACCACGGCCGCCTCGGCGACCTTGGGGTGCGACACCAGGGCCGACTCGATCTCGGTGGTGGAGAGCCGGTGGCCGGACACGTTCATCACGTCGTCGACCCGGCCGAGCAGCCACAGGTCGCCGTCGTCGTCCTTCTTGGCCCCGTCGCCGGCGAAGTAGAAGCCCTGGTCGGCGAACCGCGCCCAGTAGGTCTCCTTGAACCGCTCGTCGTCGCCCCACAGCGTGCGCAGCATCGCCGGCCACGGCTTGGTGAGCACCAGGAAGCCGCCGGAGCCGTTGGGCACGGACTCGCCCTCGTCGTTCACGACGTCGGCCTCCACGCCCGGCAGCGCCTTCATCGCGGACCCCGGCTTGCCGGCGGTCACGCCCGGCAGCGGGCTGATCATGATCTGGCCGGTCTCGGTCTGCCACCAGGTGTCGACGACCGGCACCTTCGAGGAGCCGATGGTCTCGCGGTACCAGATGTAGGCCTCCGGGTTGATCGGCTCGCCCACCGACCCCAGCAGCCGCACCGAGGACAGGTCGAACTTCTCGGGGATGTCGGCTCCCCACTTCATGAAGGTCCGGATCGCGGTGGGTGCGGTGTAGAAGATCGTCACGCCGTACTGCTGGATGATCTCCCACCAGCGGCCCTTGTGCGGGCTGTCGGGCGTGCCCTCGTAGACGACCTGCGTGACGGCGTTGGAGAGCGGGCCGTAGACCATGTAGCTGTGGCCGGTCACCCAGCCGACGTCGGCGGTGCACCAGTAGACGTCGGTGTCGGCCTTGAGGTCGAAGACGGCCCAGTGCGTGTACGACGTCCCGACCAGGTAGCCGCCGGTCGTGTGCAGGATGCCCTTGGGCTTGCCGGTCGTGCCGGAGGTGTACATGACGTACAGCGGGTGCTCGGAGTCGAAGAACTCGCACTCGTGCTCCGTCGACGCCTTCTCGACGGTGTCGTGCCACCAGACGTCGCGGCTGTCGTCCCAGTCGACGTCCTGACCCGTACGCCGCACCACCAGCACCTTGTCGACCTGCTGGCCCAGCTCGGCGGCCTTGGTGACCGCCTCGTCGACGGCCGGCTTGAGGGCTGACGGCGCGCCGCGGCGGTACCCGCCGTCGGCGGTGATGATCAGCTTGGCCTCGCAGTCGGCGACCCGGTTGGCCAGCGCGTCGGCGGAGAAGCCGCCGAAGACCACCGTGTGCGGGGCGCCGATCCGCGCGCACGCGAGCATCGCCACCACCACCTCGGGGATCATCGGCAGGTAGATCGCCACCCGGTCGCCGGTCTGCACGCCGAGGTCGATGAGGGCGTTGGCGGCCTGGCAGACCTGGTCCTTGAGGTCGGCGTAGGTGATGTCGCGGGTGTCGTCCTCGGGCTCGCCGACCCAGTGGATCGCGACCTTGTCACCCTTGCCGGCCGCGACGTGACGGTCGACGCAGTTGTACGCCGCGTTGATGCGGCCGCCCACGAACCACTTCGCGAACGGCGGGTCGTCCCAGTCGAGGACGCGGTCCCACTTCTGGTCCCAGTCGAGGCGCTCGGCCTGCTCGGCCCAGAACGCGTCACGGTCGGCGTCCGCCCGCGCGTACGCCTCCTCCTTCACGTTGGCGTCGGCCGCGAGGTCGGCGGGCGGCTCGAAGCGGCGCGTCTCGGTGCTCAGGTTGGAGAGAGTCTCGTCGCTCATGGTTCGGAACCTACCCGTCGGTCCCGCGGCCAGACGACCCCCTTGAGGAGGGTGCTGCGCCGTCCGGTCGGTCGTCAACGACGAATGGTCGCCGTCCTACGCTGGCGAGGTGATCGAGCCCGTCTCCTCCCAGGCGCCGCGGCTGCGCGGCCGGGTGATGATGAACCAGGACTGGCGCGACCTCACGTTCCTGCACTGGGCCGTGCCGCCCGAACGGGTCGCGCACCTGATGCCGCCGGGTGTGCGGCCGGACACGCTGGACGGGACGACGTACGTCGGGCTGATCCCGTTCCGCATGGTCGACGCCGGCCTGGGTCGCGGGCCTGGCGTGCCGTGGGCGGGGACGTTCCTGGAGACCAACGTGCGGCTGTACTCCGTCGACGAGACCGGCCGCCGCGGCATCGTGTTCCTCAGCCTGGACACCGACCGCTCGATCGTGGTGGCGGGTGCCCGCGCGGGGTACGGGCTTCCGTACCGGTGGGCCCGGATGCGGTACTCCGCGAGCGGGCCGGTCCACTCCTACACAGCGAAGCTGCGGTGGCCGGGCCTCCGGGCGAAGAGCCGGATCGCCGTACGCGCGGGAGAACCGCGGGCGGCCACCCCGCTCGACGAGTTCGTCAGCGCCCGTTGGGGTCTGCACGTGCGGTGGTGGGGTCGCACCCTGTACGTCGCCAACCAGCACGAGCCGTGGCCGATCCACGACGCCGAGGTGCTGGAGCTCGACGACGGGCTGCTCGGCTCGGTCGGGCTCGGGGAGCTGTCGCGGCGAGACCCGGACCACGTGGCGTTCAGCCCGGGCGTGCACACGGAGTTCGCCTTCCCCAGCGACGCTCGACGTCCACGTCCGAGGTGAGCGTCAGGTCCGCTCGCAGCCCCGGACGACCTCGGCCCGGCAGAGGTCGTCGCCGCCCATCCCGATGGCGTGGTCGAAGCCGACCGCGCCGAGGAGCACGTCGTCGGTGTGGTTGGAGCCGAACAGCCGGTCGTCCCCGACTCCGCCCTCCAAGCGGGTAGAGACTGCGTCGCAGATCGAGACGACGGCCTGACCGCGGGTCAGGACATCCGCCCCCGGGCCGCCACGGACCAGCACGTGGCAGCCGCTCGCGGTGATGTCGATCCGCGCGGAAGGAGCCCAGGACTTCCAGCTGGCTCGCGCCCGCCCTCAGCACCTCGACGCCGAAGACCGGGCTCCCGATCCCGCCCCCGAAGGCAGCCCGGTGCCGGTGCAGCTTCACGGTGAGCTCGGCGAACGGGTACGTCACCGACACTCCGTCGTACTTGCCCAGCGTGAGCCGGTCGCGGCCGTCGCCGAGGAAGAAGGTGCCGCCCTTGGTCGTGAGCGAGCCACCCCAGTCGTCGCCGCCGCCCAGGCGGAAGTGAGGCACGAGCCCCAGCCCGCTGACGAAGACGGTCTCGGGAGCCTCGGTGCCGAGGAACAACAGCGACGAGGGGGCCTGTCCGTCCGCCATGTGGAAGTACCACCGGGACACGCGGCCCCTCCATCGCGATGTCGCCTCGTCGAAGTTGATCTTGCGCTTGGCGGCGTCGAACAACCAGCCGGTCGTCTCGGGGGCGACGAGGGTGACGATGGCGGTGTTCCTGCCGCCGCCGAAGTCGAGGGAGAGCGCGTGGTCGAGCCCGGTGAGCTCGACCCGGTCGTCGCCCTGACCGGTGGCGATGCTGTCGAGGTTGGCTGCGCCGAGCGAGCCCGAGAAGACCCTGTCGTTCCCGTTGCCCGTCTTGATGTCGTCGCGCTCGGTGTCCAGCGGGTTGAGGCCGTCGTCGCCGATGCCCTCGGGAGCCGCGCCCCAGACAAAGTCCTCACCGGGGCCGGCGCGGAAGCTGTCCTTGCCGGCACCCAGGGAGACCACGGAGAAGTCGCTGCTCCGGGTGGCGTCAACGGTGTCGTCGCCCGGGCCGGCGTCGGCCTCGATGCCGGAGTCGTCAGCCACCAGGCAGACGAGGTCGTCGCCGTCTCCGGCGTCGACGCGCTGCCCGTCGTGGGCCACGATCACGTCAGGGCCTGATGTGCCGACGAGGTTCCCTTCTGCATCGGGTACGACGGTGGCGGACTGCCCGTGACAGGTCTCGGCGGCGTACGACGGCGTACCGGGCAGCGCGCTGACCGTGAGAAAGGTTGCGAGAGCGGCCGCGACCGCGAGCGTCTTCACGTGTGGGTGAGAGGCGCCGTACGGCGGTTTGGTTCGGCCGGCAAGGCGCGCAACACCGATTCGTCTGTGGCCGCGAGCGAGAGAAGTCGCAGGAAACCGCAGACGAATCGGTGTTGCCCCGAGTCCTAGTGGACGGTCGCCTTCTCGGAGCCGGCGCCGGTGTAGGCGCGGACCTCGAGCTCGGTGAACCGCTCCTCGGCCTCCGGCTCCTTGGACGTCACGGTGCCCAGCCAGCCGAAGAAGAAGCCCAGCGGGATGGAGACGATGCCGGGGTTCTGCAGCGGGAACCAGTGGAAGTCCACGTCGGCCGGGAAGAGCGACAGGCTCGCTCCGGTGACCGGGTTCACGCCCAGGCCGGACACGACCGGCGAGAAGAACACCAGGACGACGCAGGAGATGAGACCGCCGTAGATCGCCCAGGTGGCGCCACGGGTGTTGAAGCGCCGCCAGAACATGTTGTAGATGATCGACGGCAGGTTCGCCGACGCCGCTACCGCGAAGGCCAGGGCGACGAGGAAGGCGATGTTGAGCTTCTGCGCGGGGATGGCCAGCGCGATGGCGATGCCGCCGATCACGAACGCCGCGATGCGGGCCACCTTGACCTCGTCCTTCTCCGTCGCCTGGCCGCGCTTGAAGACGGTGGCGTAGAGGTCGTGGGAGACCGACGACGCCGAGGTGAGCGTCAGGCCGGCCACGACGGCGAGGATGGTGGCGAACGCGACCGCGGAGATCAGCGCCAGCAGGACCGCCCCTCCGGTCGAGCCCTCACCGCCGCCGACCGCTTCGGCGAGCAGTGGCGAGGCAAGGTTGCCGCCGGACGTGGCGACCTCGCTCTCCGGGGAGGTGTCGAGCAGGGCCGCGGCACCGAAGCCCAGCGCCAGCGTCATCAGGTAGAACGCGCCGATCAGGCCGATGGCCCACGACACCGAGGTACGGGCGTCCTTGGCCGTCGGCACCGTGTAGAAGCGGATCAGGATGTGCGGCAGCCCGGCCGTGCCGAGCACCAGCGCCAGGCTCAGGCTGACGAAGTCGATCTTCGAGGTGGTGCTGACGCCGTACTTGAGGCCGGGCTCGAGGAACGCCTCGCCCTTGCCGGTGTTCTGTGCGGCGGCGCCGAGCAGGTCGGAGAGGTTGAAGCTGAACTCCGCCAGCACCAGGATCGTGATCAGGATCGTGCCGCCCATCAGCAGCACGGCCTTGACGATCTGCACCCAGGTGGTGCCCTTCATGCCGCCGACGGTGACGTAGAAGATCATCAGCAGCGCCCACCGCCGACGATCGTCCATGCCTTGGCCGCACTCGCTCGTGGTGCCGAGCAGGAGGGCGACCAGCGCGCCCGCGCCGACCATCTGGGCGAGCAGGTAGAAGATCGAGACGACCACGGTCGACGTGGCGGCCGCCGTACGCACCGGGCGCTGCCGCATCCGGTAGGCCAGCTGGTCGGCCATCGTGTAGCGGCCCGAGTTCCGGAGCAGCTCGGCGACGAGCAGCAGCGCCACCAGCCAGGCGACGAGGAAGCCGATCGAGTAGAGGAAGCCGTCGTACCCGCTCAGCGCGATGGCGCCGGAGATGCCGAGGAAGGACGCGGCGGACATGTAGTCGCCGGAGATGGCCATGCCGTTCTGGAAGCCGCTGAAGGAGCGGCCGCCGGCGTAGTAGTCGGCCGTGCCGTCGCGTCTGCCGGCTCGCCCAGAACGTGATGCCGACGGTGATGAGGACGACCGCGATGAACAGGACGGCGGTCAGGGTCTCGGAGTCCATCAGCGCCCGACCTCCTTGCGGTAGCGGGCCTCGAGGTCACGGGCGAGCGGGTCGACCTTGGCGTCCATGTGGCGTGAGTAGAGCCAGGTGATCAGGAACGTCGTGACGAACTGCAGCAGCCCGAAGACCAGAGCCACGTTGATGTTGCCGACGACCTGTTGACTCATGAAGTCGTGTGCCCACTTCGACATCACGACGTACAGCAGGTACCAGGCGAGGAACGCGATCGTGGCCGGGACCACGAAGCCGCTGTGCCGCTTCTTCAGCTCCGTGAACTCCTCGCGTCGCGTGCAGCCTGTCGTAGACCGGGTCGTGCCGTTCGGCCTGTCGGTGCGCTTCGACATCATGTGTGTCCGCCATGGTCACCCTTTCGATGAGGCCCGAAGTCCCCGAGTTCGTCACCGGATGTGACGGCCTTCACGCTGGCGGAGCCAGTACCCCGCCGGGCAGGGGGTCGTGCGCGTACGTCGGCGGGTGGGGGCGGTCGTTCGGCCAGCGGTCGGTTCCGTGCGACGAGCGGTACGGCCCTAGAGGTGGTTTCGAGGCTCGGCGCTGGCGGTCCTCGCACCTCAACCACCGAAACGATCAGAAACGACCGGTGGTTGAGGTGCGAGCTAGCGAGCCTCGAAACCACTCAGGCGAGGGGGTCAGCCGCGGTCGACGGCGACGGCCTCGGGGGTGTGGAGGCGGACCATGAAGCGGGTGGCGTGGGGCGGCTGGCGGTCGGGGGTGAGCAACGAGCCGACGATCATCGCGGTGAAGGCGAGCGGGACGGTCCAGGCGGCGGGCTGGGCGAGAAGGGTGGAGATCCAGCCGT
Organism: uncultured Actinomycetota bacterium; assembly: GCA_963758885.1. Classification (GTDB taxonomy): domain Bacteria; phylum Actinomycetota; class Actinomycetes; order Propionibacteriales; family Nocardioidaceae; genus Nocardioides. The sequence continues at coordinate 1,680 of CAVWXS010000039.1, read as the reverse complement.
CGTCCTCGGTGGTCACGAAGGTGCGCACGACGGCCGCGCCGCTGGTCAGGCCGCCGACGACCAGGCCGGCGATCGCGCCGACGTCGGTCAGCCGGCGCCACCAGATGCCGAGCACGAGCAGCGGGCAGAAGGTCGACGCTGCGACGGCGAAGGCGAGTCCGACGGCGGTCGCGACGCCGACGTCCTCGGCGAGCACGGCCAGCGCGTAGGCGACCGAGACGCCGACGACGGCGGCGACCCGGAACGACGCGATGCCGCCGAGCCAGCGGTCCATCAGGTCCTGCGAGAGCACGCCGGCGATGGCGATGGTCAGCCCGGACGACGTCGACAGGAACGCCGCGAACGCCCCGGCGACGAGCAGCGCGGCCAGCAGCTCGCCGCCCGTGCCGCCGACCATCCGGAGCGGCAGCTCGACGACCACGGAGTCGGCGCGGCCCGCGGCGACCAGGTCGCCGGCGTACATGCGACCCAGCGCGCCGTACACGGGCGGCAGCACGTAGAAGATGCCGAGCAGGCCGAGCACGACGAGCGTGGTGCGCCGGGCGGCGCGGCCGTCGGGGTTGGTGTAGAAGCGGACGACCACGTGCGGCAGGCCCATGGTGCCGAGGAAGGTCGCGATGATGATCGAGTACGTCGTGTAGAGCGGGTGCGAGCCCAGCCCTGACAGCGGGTCGGCCCACCCGACCTGGCCGGGCAGGTCGAAGACGGCGTCGGCGGGGGACTGTGCGCCGTCCCCGAACCACACCATCAGCAAGAAGACCGCCGGGATGAGGAGCGCGGTCAGCTTGAGCCAGTACTGGAACGCCTGGACGAACGTGACGCTGCGCATCCCGCCGGTGACGACGTCGACCAGCACGACGAGCGCCACGACCAGTCCGCCGAGCCGGTTGTCGAGGCCGGTCGCGAGGTTGAGCGTGAACCCCGCGCCCTTGAGCTGGGGGATCAGGTAGAGCCAGGCGATCGCGACCACCAGTGCCGAGGTGACCAGGCGCACCGGCCGCGAGCGCAGCCGCGCCTGGGCGAAGTCGGGCAGCGTGTAGGCGCCGCTCCTCCTCAGCGGCGCGGCCACGAGCGCCAGCAGCATCAGGTAGCCCGCGGTCCAGCCGACCGGGTACCAGAGCATGTCGGCGCCGAAGGCGAGCACCAGCCCGGCGACGCCGAGGAACGACGCGGCGGAGAGGTACTCGCCGCCGATCGCGCTGGCGTTGAGGGCCGGACGCACGGTGCGCGAGGCGACGAAGAAGTCGGACGTCGTCCGGCTGAACCGCAGCCCCCAGATGCCGATCCCGACGGTGAGGACCGAGACCACGAGGACGGCGACGGCCCCGAAGGTGTGGCTCATGCTCGCCGGGGTCGAGCCGGTCACCGTCACGAGCGACTCACTGCGCTCGACCACGTCGGTGAAGGCCCGCTCGTTGCGCTCGGCCGCGCGCACGTACCACCAGCCGATCGCCAGCAGCGTCGGGTAGACGAGGAAGCCGAGCAGCCCCCAGGCCAGCGGCATGCCGAGGAACCGCGCCTCGCTGACCTCCGGGAGCAGCCAGAACGCCAGGGGCAGCCCGCCCACCAGCACCGCGAGGAGTACGACGACCCCGACGGCCAGCCGCAGCTGCGCGCGCAGCAGTGACCGGAGGTAGACCTCGCCCACCTGGCTCTGCGCGTCGATCTCGTGCGCGGCGC
>CAVWXS010000038.1:0-13035 GCA_963758885.1 uncultured Actinomycetota bacterium | reverse complement strand
ATGTGGCGTGAGTAGAGCCAGGTGATGAGGAACGTCGTGGCGAACTGCAGCAGCCCGAAGACGAGCGCCACGTTGATGTTGCCGACGACCTCTCGGCTCATGAAGTCGTGTGCCCACATCGACATCACGACGTACAGCAGGTACCAGGACGAGGAACGCGATCGTGGCCGGGACCACGAAGCCGCTGTGCCGCTTCTTCAGCTCCGTGAACTCCGGCGTCGCGTGCAGCCTGTCGTAGACCGGGTCGTGCCGTTCGGCCTGCTCGTGCGCTTCGACATCATGTGTGTCCGCCATGGTCACCCTTTCGATGAGGCCCGAAGTCCCCCGAGTTCGTCACCGGGACGTGACGGCCTTCACGCTGGCGGAGCCAGTACCCCGCCGGGCAGGGGGTCGTGCGCGTACGTCGGCGAGTGGGGGCGGTCATTCGGCCAGCGGTCGGTTCCGTGCGACGAGCGGTACGGCCCGCTGGTGGTGGTTTCGAGGCTCGTCGCCGGCGCCCTCGCACCTCAACCACCGAAACGATCACCGAGACGACCGGTGGTTGAGGTGCGAGCTTGCGACGGCCTCGAAACCACTCGGCGAGGGAGGTCAGCCGCGGTCGACGCCGACGGCCTCGGGGGTGTGGAGGCGGACCATGAAGCGGGTGGCGTGGGGCGGCTGGCGGTCGGGGGTGAGCAGCGAGCCGACGATCATCGCGGTGAAGGCGAGCGGGACGGTCCAGGCGGCGGGCTGGGCGAGAAGGGTGGAGAACCAGCCGTCGTCCTCGGTGGTCACGAACGTGCGCACGACGGCCGCGCCGCTGGTCAGGCCGCCGACGACCAGGCCGGCGATCGCGCCGACGTCGGTCAGCCGGCGCCACCAGATGCCGAGCACGAGCAGCGGGCAGAAGGTCGACGCTGCGACGGCGAAGGCGAGGCCGACGGCGGTCGCGACGCCGACGTCCTCGGCGAGCACGGCCAGCGCGTAGGCGACCGAGACGCCGACGACGGCGGCGACCCGGAACGACGCGATGCCGCCGAGCCAGCGGTCCATCAGGTCCTGCGAGAGCACGCCGGCGATGGCGATGGTCAGCCCGGACGACGTCGACAGGAACGCCGCGAACGCCCCGGCGACGAGCAGCGCGGCCAGCAGCTCGCCGCCGGTGCCGCCGACCATCCGGAGCGGCAGCTCGACGACCACGGAGTCGGCGCGGCCCGCGGCGACCAGGTCGCCGGCGTACATGCGACCCAGCGCGCCGTACACGGGCGGCAGCACGTAGAAGATGCCGAGCAGGCCGAGCACGACGAGCGTGGTGCGCCGAGCGGCGCGGCCGTCGGGGTTGGTGTAGAAGCGCACGACCACGTGCGGCAGGCCCATGGTGCCGAGGAAGGTCGCGATGATGATCGAGTACGTCGTGTAGAGCGGGTGCGAGCCCAGCCCTGACAGCGGGTCGGCCCACCCGACCTGGCCGGGCAGGTCGAAGACGGGGTCGGCGGGGGACTGCGCGCCGTCCCCGAACCACACCATCAGCAAGAAGACCGCCGGGATGAGGAGCGCGGTCAGCTTGAGCCAGTACTGGAACGCCTGGACGAACGTGACGCTGCGCATCCCGCCGGTGACGACGCCGACCAGCACGACGAGCGCCACGACCAGTCCGCCGAGCCGGTTGTCGAGGCCGGTCGCGAGGTTGAGCGTGAACCCCGCGCCCTTGAGCTGGGGGATCAGGTAGAGCCAGGCGATCGCGACCACCAGTGCCGAGGTGACCAGGCGCACCGGCCGCGAGCGCAGCCGCGCCTGGGCGAAGTCGGGCAGCGTGTAGGCGCCGCTCCTCCTCAGCGGCGCGGCCACGAGCGCCAGCAGCATCAGGTAGCCCGCGGTCCAGCCGACCGGGTACCAGAGCATGTCGGCGCCGAAGGCGAGCACCAGCCCGGCGACGCCGAGGAAGGACGCGGCGGAGAGGTACTCGCCGCCGATCGCGCTCGCGTTGAGGGCGGGACGCACGGTGCGCGAGGCGACGAAGAAGTCGGACGTCGTCCGGCTGAAGCGCAGCCCCCAGATGCCGATCCCGACCGTGAGCACCGAGACCACGAGGACGGCGACGGCGCCGAAGGTGTGGCTCGACTCACCGGTCACTCACTGGTCACTCACTGGCGCTCGACCACGTCGGTGAAGGCGCGCTCGTTGCGCTCGGCCGCGCGCACGTACCACCAGCCGATCGCCAGCAGCGTCGGGTAGACGAGGAAGCCGAGCAGCCCCCAGGCCAGGGGCATGCCGAGGAACCGCGCCTCGCTGACCTCCGGGAGCAGCCAGAACACCAAGGGCAGCCCGCCCACCAGCACCGCCAGGAGTACGACGACCCCGACGGCCAGCCGCAGCTGCGCGCGCAGCAGTGACCGGAGGTAGACCTCGCCCACCTGGCTCTGCGCGTCGATCTCGTGCGCGGCGCTCGGCGGCGGACCGCGGCGACCGGACGTCGTACGGGGTGAGGTGATCGCGTACGCGTTCGGTCATGCGACGTGCTCGGTGGTTGAGGTGCGAGGCCGTCCACGGCCGAGTTCGAGGCTCGCAGCTCGCACGTCAGGAACCACCTCGAAACGCACGTGCGCTGGCCACGGGGTGGCTTCGAGGCTCGCAAGCTCGCACCTCAACCGACCGAGGGTGCGACTCATCGCGAGGCTCCCGGGCGGTTGCGGCGGACGAGGAGGTCGCGCAGGGCGCGGGTGTGGCGGCGGCTGACGGCGAGCTCGGTGCCGCCGACCACGACGGTGCAGCGGCCGCCCTCGGTGCGTACCTCCTCCACGTGCGGCAGCGACACGAGCAGGGAACGGTGGATGCGCACGAAGCCGGCGGGCTGCCACTCCTCCTCGAGGGCGGCGAGGGGCGTGCGCAGCAGGTGGCTGCCCTCGGCGGTGTGGAGGCGCGCATAGTCGCCCTGCGCCTCGACGTAGGTGATGTCGCCGCGGCTGATGAAGCGGGTGACCCCGCCGAGCTCGACCGCGACCTGGTCGTCCTCGGCGTCCCGGTTGGGGTGGGTGCCCTCGACCACGCGTCGGACGGCCTCGGCCAGTCGCTCCTCGCGCACCGGCTTGAGCACGTAGTCGACGGCGTTGAGGTCGAAGGCCTCGACGGCGTGCTGCTCGTGCGCCGTCACGAACACCACCGGTGGCGGGGTCTTGAACCGCGCCAGCACCTGCGCCAGCTCGAGGCCCGAGAGGCCCGGCATCGAGATGTCGAGGAAGACCGCGTCGACCGAGAGGTCCTGGAGCACCCGGAGTGCGTCGGTGGCCGAGTCGCTGGTGATCACGCCCTGCACGCGCGGGTCGCGCTCGAGCAGGAAGGCCAGCTCGTCGAGCGCCGGTCGCTCGTCGTCGATGACGAGGACGCGGAGGCCGTGGCCCTCGTTCACGGGTCCAGCGTTCACGGGTGCAGCGTTCACGAGTGCAGCCTGTCGGCGTACTTGGGCACCCGGACGACGACCCGGGTGCCGGCGCCGAGCGCGGTCTCGACGACGAGGCCGTACTCGTCGCCGAAGGCGTGGCGCAGCCGTTCGTCGACGTTGGCCAGCCCGACGGACTCACCGAGGCCCGCCAGCGCGCGGCGTACCTCCTCGGGGTCGGCGCCGGCGCCGTCGTCCTCGATGCTGATCTCGCACTCGCGGTCGAGGTCGCTGGCGACGACCGTGATCGTGCCGCCCTCGGCGCGTCCTTCGAGCCCGTGCTTGACGGCGTTCTCGACGAGCGGCTGGAGGGACAGGAAGGGGACCTGCACGGCCAGCACCTCGGGGGCGATGCGCAGCACGACGCGCAGGCGCTCGCCGTACCTCGCCTGCTCCAGCAGCAGGTACTGCTCGATCGAGCGGAGCTCGTCGGCGAGCGTCGTGAAGTCGCCGTGGCGGCGGAAGGAGTAGCGGGTGAAGTCGGCGAACTCCAGCAGCAGGTCGCGCGCCCGCTCGGGGTCGGTGCGCACGAACGACGCGATCGCGCCGAGGGAGTTGTAGATGAAGTGCGGCGAGATCTGCGCCCGCAGAGCGCGCACCTCGGCCTCGACCAACCGGCGCCGCGACGCGTCGAGCTCCGCCAGGTCGAGCTGGCCGGACACCCAGGCCGCCACCTCGTCGGTGGCGCGCACCAGCCCCGCGGTCGGGTACGGCGTCCCGACGACGACGTGCCCGACGACCAGCTCGTCGACGACGAGCGGACTGAGGATCACCTGCTGCACCGGACAGCTCACCAGGTGGCAGCCCAGCTCGGACTGGCCGGCGATCTTGGTCGACTCGGTGGTGCGGGCGAGCGCGGCCACCTGGTCGTCGTGGTGGGCGCCGAGACCGTCCCACGCGAGCACCCGCTCGGTGTCCGTCAGCGCGACCGCCGGAGCGCCGAGCAGCGCGCGCAGGTGCCGGATGCTGCGCTCGGCGCTGGCCTCGGTCAGCCCCTCGCGCAGCGCCGGGCCGGCCAGCGACGCCTCGTGCAGCGTGCGGAACGTGGCGCGGTCGGCCTCGGTCCCGAGGTGGGACCTCCGGAACACTCTGCCCCACGACTGACCGAGCGCCGTCGCCATGCGCGGACGCTAACGGGGTGGCCCTCAGGCAACAAGGGTGGGACCGGTCGCGGGTTTCCGGTCGGTGGTTGAGGTGCGAGGGCCGCCAGGCGGTTCCTGAGGCCGTGATGGCCCGAGCCTCGAGGGCCCGAGCCTCGAGCCCCTTGACCAGTACCGGGCCAGCGCCTGACCCGCACGGTGGCTCGAGGCGTGGCTCGAAGTCGCAGCCGCACTCAGGCCGCGCCTGCTCCTCGCACCGTCAACCTCGATCGGAACCTCCTGATTGAACAATCAGTTAACCAGTGGCAGGCTGCCTCCATGTCGCTCGACTTCACGGCCATCAACCCGTCTGCCGCCCGGGCCGGGACTGCTCCGCACTCACCGTCCGGCGACCTGCCGAGCCGGGCCCAGTACGTCGTCGTCGGCGGCGGCGTGATCGGCACGTCGATCGCCTACCACCTCGCGCTCCTGGGTGCGCCCGACGTGGTGCTGCTCGAGCGCAAGCAGCTCACCTCGGGCACCACCTGGCACGCGGCAGGCGAGGTGGTCTCCGGCGGCACGACGGAGGACGCGCTGTGGATGGCGCGCTACTCCGCCGAGCTCTACGCCCGGCTGGAGGAGGAGACGGGCCTCTCCACCGGGTTCCGCCAGTGCGGCTACCTCCAGCTGGCCACGACGCCCCGGGCCGACGAGAGCCTGCGCCGCGAGACGGCGTACATGCGCTCGGTGGGGATGACCAAGGACGTGCTGTCGCCGCGCGAGGTGGCCGACCTGGTGCCGCTGATGCGCAGCCGACGACGTCATCCACGGCTTCTGGACTCCCGACGAGGGGCGAGCCAACCCGGTCGACGTGACGATGTCGATGGCCAAGGGTGCCCGGCAGCGCGGCGCACGGATCTTCGAGAACACCGAGGTCACCGACTTCGTCCTCGACCGGGGGCGCGTGGTCGGCGTCAGTACCGAGCGTGGCGACATCGAGTGCGAGAAGGTCGTGCTCGCCGCGGGGCTGTGGGGCCGCGAGCTGGCGGCCAAGGCAGGCGTCACCGTGCCGCTGCAGGCCGCGGAGCACTACTACCTGCTCACCGAGCCCATCGCCGGCGTGACCCCGGAGTCGGTGCCGGTGATCGAGGACGGCGAGGCCTACGGCTACTACCGCGAGGAGGGCGGCGGCCTGCTGGTCGGGATGTTCGAGCCGGTCGCGAAGGCCTGGGCCCTGGACGGCACCCCACGAGGACAGCGCGTTCGCCGTGCTCCCGCCCGACTGGGAGCGGATGGCGCCGTTCCTCGAGGTCGCGATGCGGCGTTTCCCGGCGCTCGAGGACGCCGGGATCCGCACGCTCTTCTGCGGGCCGGAGAGCTTCACCGACGACCTGTCGCCGATGCTCGGCGAGTCCCCCGAGGTGGACGGCCTCTACCTCGCCTGCGGCCTCAACTCGGTCGGCATCCTCTCCGGCGGCGGCCTCGGCCACATGATGGCGCAGTGGCTGATCGAGGAGCACCCGCCGCTCGACGTCACCGCGGTCGGCGTCGACCGGGCCCACGAGTTCCAGGCGACCCGGCGGTTCCGCGAGGAGCGCACCGTGCAGCGACTGGGCTTCCTGCTCAACGACCTGTCCTGGCCGAACGCCCAGAACGAGCACGCCCGCAACGTCCGCCGGTCGCCGTACCACGCCCAGCACGTCGCCGACGGCGCCCACTTCGTCGCCACCAGTGGCTGGGAGTACCCCGACTACTTCGCCGGGCCGGGCGTCACCCCGACCGTCGAGTGGGGCTACGCACGCGGCGAGGCGTTCGAGCGCACCCGAGAGGAGCATCTCTGGGCCCGCGAGAACCTCGCGATCTTCGACCTGTCGCTGATGTCGCACCACCTGGTGCAGGGGCCGGACGCGATGGCCGTGCTCAACCGGGTCTGCGCCAACGACATCGACTTGGCGCTAGGGAGGGTCGTCTACACGCAGTGGCTCGACGACCGTGGCGGGATCATCGCCGACGTCACCGTCACGCGGATGGCCGCGGACACCTACATGGTCGTCAGCGGCGACAACATCCACCGCCGGGTGCCGGCGTGGATCCGCCGCCAGACGCGCGACGGGGAGTTCGTCGCCGTCACCGACGTGACCGGCGGCCACTCGCTGCTGTCGGTGCAGGGCCCGAGGTCGCGCGAGGTGCTGCAGCGGCTGAGCCCGAACGACTGGTCCGACGCCGCCTTCCCCTACCTCACCGCGCAGAAGGTCGAGCTCGGCTACACCCCGCTCTGGGCGCTGCGGGTGACCTACGTCGGCGAGCTGGGCTGGGACCTGCTGGTGCCCACCGAGTTCGGTGCCACGCTCTACGACCAGCTGCGCGAGGCCGGCGCCGAGCTCAGCCCATCGGGGGCTTCCGCCCGACCGGCGTCGGCGCCCTGGAGACGATGCGGCTGGAGAAGGCCTTCCGCGACATGGGCCACGACATCGACTCCACCGACACCCCGCTCGAGGCCGGGCTCGGCTTCGCGGTCGCCTGGGACAAGCCCGGCGGCTTCGTCGGGCGCGACGCCCTGCTCAAGCAGCGCGAGTCCGGTCCGCTGACCAGTCGGCTGGTCAACGTGCTGCTCGCCTCGCCGGACCACGACCTGTACGGCGACGAGCCGGTCTACTGGGACGGCAAGCGGTCGGCCATGTCCGCAGCGGCGGCTTCGGCCACTCCCTCGGCGCAGCCTGCGGGATCGCCGGGATCTCCCGCGACGGTGGCATCACTGCCGCCGGACTGGCCGAAGGCTCGTTCGAGATCGACGTCGCCGGCACCCGGGTGCCGGCCCAGGTCTCGCTCAAGCCGTTCTTCGACCCGGCGCGGGAGCGCATCCTCTGCTGACCAGAGGGCGTCGCCACACTCGACAGGGTCTCGACGATGTCTCATCGCGCGCCGACGGCAGACGCCCTGCTGACCGTGGACGTGCAGCGGGGTTTCATCCACGGAGCCCACGCCGTGCCCGCCGGCCCCGATGTCCTGGACGTCGTCAACGCGCTGGTCGACCGGGCGCACGAGGCCGGTGTCCCGGTGATCCACCTGCAGAACGACGGGGCGCAGGGTGCGCCCGACGAGCCGCACACCGAGGGCTGGGAGCTGGCCGTCACGCCGTCGGCGGCGGCGACGGTGATCCGCAAGGTCGTCGACAGCGCCTTCGCCGCGACCCCTCTCGAGCAGCTGCTGCGAGAGCGCGGCGTCTCGCGGATCGTCCTGTGGTCGGCGTCCAGTCGGAGATGTGCGTCGCGGCCAACGCGCGGGACGCGCTGGCTCGAGGCTGGGACGTCGTACTCCCGAGGGACGGCCACGCCACGTACGACGTCCCGGCAGACGGCGATGCCCCAGCAGTGCGCGCCGACCTGGTTGCGCGCGTCGCCGAGTGGTCCCTCGGCGACCAGGTCACGGTCGTCCCGCACGCAGCGGACATCCAGTTCGTCCCGCCGGTTCCGTCGCGGCGCGCGACGTAGCGGCTCGACCTTCGCCACACTGGGCGGGCCATGTCCCCTGCTGCACCCGACGGCGCCGACCAGCCGGGCGCCGACGCACCCGACACCCGCGAGATCACCGCGACCATGGACCTCGCGCTGCGGATCGGCGAGCTGCTGCTCTCGTCGGGAGCGGGAGCCAGTGACGTGAGCGCGGCGATGAACAACGTCGCCTGGGCGTGCGGGCTGCGCCGCTACAGCGCCGACGTGACGTTCACCGAGCTCACCATGAGCGTGCAGACCTCGGCCGACGCGCCGGCCCTGATCCAGATCCGGCAGGTGCGCTACCGCGAGGTCGACTACGGCGACCTGACCCTGGTCGACCATCTCATCCGTCAGCTGGTTGCGGGCGTGATCGACCGCGTGCACGCCACCGCCCGTCTCAACCGGATCATCTCCACCGGGCACTCGCGCCCGCGGTGGTCGGTCACGCTCGCGCTCGGCGTGATGGGCGGCGGCGTCGGGATGCTGCTCGGCGGTGACTGGCTGGTCGTGCTCCTGGCCGCGACGGCCGCGATGCTCGTCGACCTGCTGCAGCGACGGATGGGACGCCGCCGCTTGCCGGCCTTCTACCAGCAGGTGGCGGGCGGGCTGCTCGCGACGCTGATCGCGGTCGGGGTCGCCGCGACTCCGGCGGAGGTCTCGCCCAGCCTGGTCATCTCGACGAGCATCGTGATGCTGCTGGCGGGCGTGAACTTCCTCGGCGCGATCCAGGACGCGCTGACCGGCTTCCCGCTGACGGCCGGGGCCAGGATCCTGGAGGCGTTCATCGCCACCGCCGGCATCGTGGCCGGGGTCAGCGGCGGGCTCCAGGTGGCCGACGTCCTCGGCGTCGACATGGGCAAGGTCGACCCCGGCGCCTACTCTCTCGCCGACCTGCCGCAGATGGTGGCCGGCGGCGCCGTCGCCGCGGCGGCGTACGCGTTCTCGGCCTACGCTCCCCATCGCACGCTCCTGCCCATCGCGGCGGTGTCAGCTGTCTCCGTCGGGCTGTACGGCGTGGTGCTCGAGCGCGGGGTCAGCATCGCGTGGTCGTCGGCCCTGGCCGCGCTGCTCCTGGGGCTGGTCGGCTATCCGGTGGCGGCCCGGGTGCGAGTCCCGTCGCTGGTGGTCGTGACCGCGTGCATCATGCCGTTCCTGCCGGGGCTCTCGATCTACCGCGGGCTGGCTCTGTCGGCCACCGACGCCAGCGCGGCGCTGCTGGCGATGGTGACCGCGGTCGCGATCGCGATCGCGCTCAGCTCCGCCGCCATCCTCGGCGAGTACCTCGCCCAGCCGATCCGGCGCGAGGCCCGTCGCCTGGAGGCCAAGCTCGCTGGACCGCGTCTGGTCGGCCCGCACACCGTGCGCCACGTGCGTGGAGGGCGTCGCCGGCGGGCCGGCAAGCGTGCGGACTGATCCGGCGACGAGACTCGCTGGTCACGTCAAGGGCAGCCGCATCACGACGCGCGGGAAGCCGTCGCTCACGGACTGGGTGTCAGCGACCTTGGTGAAGCCGGCCCGCTCGAAGAGACCGCGGGTGCCGACGAAGGCCATGGTGAGGTCGACCTTCCTGCCACCGTTGTCGACCGGGATCGCCTCGACCGCTGGCGCGCCGTGCGACCGCGCGAGCTCGACGGCGCCGTGAACCAGGTCGAGGGACACGCCGCGCCCGCGGAAGCCGGGGCGCACCCGGACGCAGAAGATCGACCAGACGGGCAGGTCGTCGACGGCCTCGATCTTCGTGGAGCGGGAGACGGGAAGCTCTGCCCGCGGTGCGATCCCCGCCCACCCCGCGACCTCGCCGCCGTCGTAGGCGAGCACACCCGGAGCAACCTTGCGCCGGCAGAGTCTGCGCACGTAGTCACCGCGCTCGCGGCCGGCCAGCGACTTGTTGGTCCGGCTGTCGACGCGGTGGCTCAGGCACCAGCAGACGCTGGCGTCCGGGTTCTTCTTGGGACCGAGCATCGTGGCCACGTCGGCGAAGCGGGTAGCCGGACGCACCTCGATGGTCATGCCGCCACGCTAGACCGCAGCGGGGCCGGCCGACCCGCTGGTTGAGGAAGGACGAAGTCCTGTCACGAAACCTGGTGAGAGGAACGCGTGCAGGTTACGGGGCTTCGTGACGGGCCTGACGGCCCTCCTCAACCAACGGAATGCCGGTCCTCGACGACGACCAGCTTGGCCTATGGGGTGGTGGCCACGTGCGTTCGACGCGCGGCGAAGGCAGTCCCTCCCTGGTACCGTCTGCCCGGTGCTCACCACGGCGCTCGACGTCGATACTGATGACGTGACGGCCGACAGCCTCCACGTGGAGGCCAGCCTCGAGGTGCTCGCGCAGGTGCGGGCCCACATCCGCTCGGTCGTGCGCCGTCTCGGCGCCGACGGCACCGCCGTCAGCGGCCTGGTCCAGGCGGTCGACGAGTGGGTGACCAACGTGACCGTCCACGGCTACGGCGGCGCCCCCGGACCCGTCGACATCGACGTCTGGCGTGAGGGCGCGGACATCACCGTCCGCGTCCGCGACCGGGCCCCGGTGTTCGACCCGGCCACGGCACCGGCGTTCGACTCGGCGTCCCGCTCGAGCGGCGGCCGTTCGGGGGGATGGGGATCGCCCTGATCCGCGACCTGTGCGCGACCTTCGACCATCGAGCCCTCCCTGACGGGGGCAACGAGGTGACGATCACGCCGGTCCGCGCACACCGCACGACGCGAGGGAGGAACAGCGTGAAGACGACGGTTGAGCGGGTCTCGGACTCAGTTGCGGTCATCGGCTTGGACGGCGAGCTGGACGCCTCCAACTACCAGGACCTCATCACGACCGGGCAGGGGCTGTACGGCGAAGGCGTCCGCACGCTGGTCCTGGACCTGGCGGCACTGGAGTACATGGCGAGCTCGGGCATCATCGCCCTGCACTCGCTGGCCCTCGTCTACCGCGGCGAGGCACCCCACGACCCCGACGCGGGCTGGGACGCCTTCCATGCCGTCCAGGCCGACGCCGAGAGCGGCAACCGCCAGGAGCAGCTCCGGCTCGTGGCTCCCACGGAGGCCATCGACACCGTGCTCGACCGGACGGGGATGAAGCAGATCCTGCCGATCTTCCCGGATCGCTCCGCAGCGCTCGCGGGCTAGCGGCGAGCGGCTCGAGGCCGGCCCTGCACGGCGTACCCATGGCAGAGCTCGAGGTTCTCCTCGCCGATCCGACGCTCGGCAGACTGCTCGACCTGGCCTCCGCTGCGGCCGGCGGTGCCCCGATCGCCCTGACCGACACCGAGGGCCGGCTCCTCGCCGGTGCGCCGGTGTCGGCCGAGGCCAGTGCCCTCCCGGTGCAGGTCGACGGCCAGGACGATCGGGCACGTGGTCTGCGACCCGGCGACGCCTGCGGGCCTCGCTGCGCTCGTCGGCGCCTCGCTCGAGGTGGCGATCACCGGCGCTCGGGACCACGCCACGCGGGCGCGCGAAGCGCAGGAGCTGGAGATCGGCCGCCAGATCCAGCGCTCGCTCCTCCCGCGCCGCTTCCCCGACGTCCCGGGCTGGCGGTTCGCGGCCGACTACGAGCCGGCGCGCGAGGTCGGCGGCGACCTGTACGACGTCTTCAGGCTGCGCGCGGGCGGGGACAGGGTGGTCCTCCTCATCGCCGACGTGACCGGCAAGGGCGTGCCGGCCGCGTTGCTGATGGCCGACACCAAGGCCCTGCTGCACGCTGCCGCCGACAACGCCACCGGGCCGGCCGACGCCCTGGCCCGCGTCAACCGGATCCTCGCCATCGAGCGGCGCAGCGCAAGGTTCGTGACCGCCGCGATGGCCGAGGTCGACGCCCGATCGGGCGAGGTCCGGCTCGCGATCGCAGGCCACGAGCCCCCGCTCGTCATCCATGCCGACGGGCTCGTCGAGGCAGATGGAAGCGAGCGGCCCCATCCTGGGCGCGTTCGCGGGAGCGGAGCACGGCCAGTCGAGCTTCCGGATCCGACCGGGCGAGTGCATCGTGCTCTACACCGACGGGATCACCGACGCGCGCAACCCCGACGGGGCGTTCTACGGTGAACCCCGGCTCACGGGAGGTCCTGTCCGGGCTCGCGGGCGCGACCGCCGACGACGTGCGGCGAGCCGTGGTCGAGGACGTCCGCACCTTCCGGGCCGGCGCCGACGCCTACGACGACCTGACGATCCTCGTCGCCGAGCGAGAGAGCCGAGGGGGCGTGACGCGTCAGCGGAAGTCGATCAGGAGCATGTCGGTGTCGGTGCCGTCGGAGCGGCCCGACTCTCCGGCGGACTCGTCGTCGTCCTCCGGGTCGGCAACGTTGATGACGGCCGCCCGGAAGCACCGCGTGACGTAGGGCAGCTGCATGCCGTCCATCCCCCGGCCGTAGTCGTCGTAGAACGCGACGACCTCGGCGAGCTTGGCCGCGCGGCCCTCGTCGTCGAGCACGGCGACGTTGGACCGCGACAGCACGAGCTCCTGGATGCTCTTGCGGTCGACCTGCTGCCAGTGGACGAACGACGCCTCCTCGACCTCACCGAACAGTCCGCTGTCGGTGAGGGCCTCGGCCGGTTCGTCGAGCTGCTCCTGGGTGCCGATGATCTTGCCGAGGCGGCGTACCCAGGGATCGACTCGTCGCGCTGGTTCCAGGCCAGGCCGATGCGGCCACCGGGCTTGAGCACCCGCGCCATCTCCGGCAGCGCACGGTCGAGGTCGAACCAGTGGAACGCCTGGGCGGCGACCACCGCGTCGAAGGCACGGTCGCCGACGGGCAGCTCTTCGGCGTGCGCCTCGATCGTGCGCACCTCGGGCAGGTTGCGGACGAGACGGTCGAGCATGGCCTTGTCGGGGTCGGTCGCCACCACGTCGTGACCCAGGTCGACGAGCTGGGCGGTCAGCTTGCCGGTGCCGGCGCCGAGCTCGAGCACGGTGGCGGCATCCTGGCCCACCAGCCACGCGGCCGCCTCGCGGGGGTACGTCGGCCGGGCCCGGTCATAGGCGTCGACGACGCCGCCGAAGGAGTGTGCCCAGTCGGGTGTCGGCTCGTCGTTCATCACCGGCGACCCTACCCGC
>CAVWXS010000037.1:0-25159 GCA_963758885.1 uncultured Actinomycetota bacterium | reverse complement strand
GGCGGTCGACCTGGTCGGCGATCCAGGTGTCGGCCAACCGGACGTTGACGAACCCCGGCCCGCTGATCTCCGGCGCTCCGGCGACGCCGTCGAGGTCGAGGTGCTCGACGATCTGCTGGGCGACGTCTCTGGGTTTCTCGCCCAGCTTCTTGGCCAGCGGGAGCGCCGCGTTGGCCTGGAAGTCGGCGTACTGGCTCGGCCTGATGACCGGGTCCGCGTCGGCGTACTCCTCCCCGAACGCCTTCTCGAGGGCGCGCTGGAACCTCTCGGTCAGCACCCCCCCCGGACTGGTCACGCCCGCCAGGCTATCGGCCGGCGCGGCTAGCCGGACGTAGGTACCGTCGTGGTCCAGCAGGTCGATGACGAGCCGCGGCCGGTCGGTGATGACGCCGTGGACGCCGAGGTCGAGGCAGGTCTGGAGGTCAGCTTCGCTGTTGACGGTCCACACGTGGATCTCGCGCCCGGACTCGGCGAGCCTGCGCCCGAACGCCGGGTGCCTGCCCAGCGTCTCGATCCCGGTCCCGAGACCCAGTCGTCCTCGACCAGCCGCCTGAGCATCGGCCAGTGGCGCGTGTGCTCGAACAGCATCACCTGGCGCAGCCCGGGGCCAGGCGCCCGACGCGCTGGAGGGCGAGGTAGGAGAACCCATCACCCGCACCGGCGAGCCGGCCTCGTGCCACTCGAACTCCTGGAGCAGGTCGACGGGCCGGCGCTCCACCAGGCCGGCGTACCGCGTCGGGTGCTTGGTCTCGACGGCGGCTTCGACCGGCCTGTCGTAGGCTCGCCGCGGTCTCGAACAGGCGGCGGAGCGTGAGCACGCCGTCGAGATCGGGGTCAAGGTCGGCGGTCTCGCCTCGAACGTCCGGCGTCGGGCCCTGCGAGGCCGCGAAGTGGAGCTCCTGAGGGCCGCGAGCTCCATCGCGGACACCACGCCCTTGTGCTCGCGGTGCGCCGCAGGTCGCGGTCGTGGACGCACACCAGGTGGCCGTGGGCGGTCAGCCGGACATCGCACTCGAGGGCATGGCGCCCTGTTCGAGGGCCTCGGTGTACGCGCGCAGCGTGTGCTCGGCGTTGTCGTAGCTGGCGCCGCGGTGACGACGACCTGTGGCCGCTGGAAGTCATCGGCCAGGCGTCGTGTTGTCCGGGCCTGCGCCGGGGACACCGACCGCGCGCTGGTAGCCGTCGAGCTCTGCTGGAGGTTCTCGGCGGTCCAGCCCCGGAGGGGCGCCATGATGCCGGCCACCTCGCCCGCCGATGCCTCACCGTGGCCGGGATACTCCAGCGCGATCCGCGTACGCCGGAGCATCACGTCGTCCAGGTGGAGGGCGCCCTCGTCGGTGACGGCGTAAGCGACCTCGGCGCGCAGGTAGCGGGGCGCGCCCGCCAGGGCCTCGCCGAGCGTTGGGTCCTCGGCGACCAGCCGCGCCACGTCGAGTGCGAACGAGCCGTCGCGGCGCAGGAGGTGTTGGCAGCGCTCAGCGGGAAGGCCGTGGTGCGGGAACGCCCCTGTCGCGGCAGCCACCCGCAGCATGGGGAGACCTCGGCGCCCACGAGCGGGACGGCGGCGGTGCAGGACGACGGGTAGGTGACGCCGCTCGACTGCCGCAGTGCCGCCACCACCTGGTCGACGGCCTCCGTCGCCATCACCCGGTAGGTCGTGAACTTGCCCCCACTGACGGTCACCAGCCCGGGCTCCTCGACGCTGACGACGTGCTCGCGCGAGAGCCGGGCCGTGCTGGCGTCTCCCCTGACCAGCGGCCGCAGCCCGGCGAATGACGAGATGGCGTCTGCGGGAGGTGAGCGGCGTTGCCAGCAGGGTGTTGACCTCGTCCAGCAGGTAGCCGATCTCGGCTTCGGTCGGGACGGGCGCTTCCTTCGGCTCCCCGGGCGGTGGGTCTGTGTCAGTGGTGCCGATCAACCAGTGATCGGGCCCCCAGGGGATCACCAGGAGGACCGACGACCTGGTCCGGACGATGATGCCCCCATCGGCCTCGATGCGGTCGCGCGCGACGACGATGTGTGAGCCCTTGCTGGCCCGGACGGTCGCGGACGGCGTCGTAGGCGTGCCGTCGCGCATCTCGTCGGCCCAGACGCCGGTCGCGTTGACCACCTGGCTGGCGCGGACGTGGAAGGAGCTGCCGTCTTCGAGGTCGGTCACCGCGGCCCCCACGACTCGCCCTCCTTCGCGGAGCAGCGCGTCGACGCGGCAGCGGGTCAGACGCGGGCGCCGAACGCGGAAGCGGTCCTGGCCAGGAAGAGCGCGAACCGTGCGTCGTCCACCTGGGCGTCGTGGTACTGGATCCCCCCGGTGTACGAGCCGGTCTTAGTGCTGCGGCCACCCGTCCGACTCCTCGCCGGGAGAGGTGACGGTGTGGGGCAGCTGCTGGGCCGCCGCCCCGCGTCGCCACCGCGCCAGGCCGTCGTACAGCTGCAGCCCGGCGCCGACGTAGGCGCGTTCCCAGCCGGTGCGCAGCGGGTAGAGAAAGGTCACCGGGCTGACCAGGTGGGGTGCGACGTCGTTGAGCAGCAGCTGGCGCTCGTGCAGCGCCTCCGCGACGAGCCCGAAGTCGAGCATCTCGAGGTAGCGGAGGCCGCCGTGGATCAGCTTGCTCGAGCGAGACGACGTGCCCGAGGCGATGTCGGCAGCTCCACGAGTCCGACCTGAAGCCCCCGCGACGCCGCGTCGAGCGCGCACCCTGTGCCCACCACGCCGCCCCCGACGACGAGCACGTCGAGGGTGGCTGCCTCAGGTCCGCGCGGGCGCTGGCTCGTCGAGACGGCGACAGCGATGAGTCGAGCATCGTCGGGTCAGTCGCTCCAGTCATCGGAGCCCCTTTGCACGCGGACCTCCTGCACGTCTGTCAGCTGGGTCAGCTGGGCGACCAGGCTGGTCAGCGGGTGACGGCCGCGGAACTGCATGCTGACGGCAACAGACGCCCCTTCGGTGCCCGCGGCCTTGACCTGTCGGGTGTGCCCGATGGAGGCGTGGAAGCCCATCTCGCTCGCCGTCCGCAGCACATCCGCAGGGCGCCGCGGCCGTCGGGGTAGCGGATGTCGATGGTCCTGTTGCGGGTCGAGGTCGGGAGCATCTGGCCGAGCGGCGCGACACCACCAGGGCCAGAGCGTTGGAACAGGGTCATTGCCACGGCCAGCGCCACCATCCCGGCGCCGCACGCCATCCCGATCGCTGCGGAGACCCAGATGGTGGCGGCTGTCGTGAGCCCCCGCACGATGTCGCGGCGCATGAAGATGACACCGGCACCCAGGAAGCCGACGCCCGAGACGACCTGCGCCGCAATGCGTGACGGGTCGAGGTTGGTGGTCTCACCCAGGACGTTGGTGAACCCGAAGGCCGACACCAGGGTGGAAGCCCGCGACCCCATGCCGACCAGCGTGTGCGTGCGGATGCCGGCGCTCTTCTGCGAGTTCTGGCGCTCCAGGCCGACGATCCCGCACAGCAGGACGGACAAGCCGAGCAGGACGACCTCAGTCGTCGCCGTATCGAGCCAGATATCAAGATCCAGCGGGTTGACTCCACGGTGTTGACGGCTCCTGCGGGGTCGGTGATGCGCTCGATGTCGAGGTCGCTGGGCTGGTGGCGCTACGTCGACTGACGCGCGCGACCCCGAATTCTGCTGGCGCGTTTCAGACCGCGTAAAGCAATATGGTGGCTTCAGGCAATTGGGTGTCAGCCGGAGCTGCGTACCTCACGCAGTCGCGGCGAACGCCTCCGCGACCACGTCGAACGCCTCGTCGAGCAGGCCGTCGGAGATCGCGAGCGGCGGGAGGAAGCGGAAGACGTTTCCCCAGGTGCCGCAGGTGAGGGTGACGACGCCGGACTTGTGGCAGTACGCCGACGCGGCGGCGGCCCGGGCGGCGTCCGGGCTGCTGGGTGCCCGGGGTGCACAGCTCGATGGCCTGCATGGCGCCACGACCGCGGACGTCGGCGATCACGGGGTGCTCGGCGGCGAGCTTCTCGAGACGGCCGCGGATCACGCTGCCGATCTCGAGGGCGCGGGCGTCGAGGCGAGTGCTCCTTCATCTCCGCGATCGAGCCCAGCGCCGCCGCGCAGGCGACCGGGTTGCCGCCGTAGGTGCCGCCGAGTCCGCCGACGTGGACGGAGTCCATCAGCTCGGCGCGGCCGGTGACGCCGGCCAGCGGCAGACCGCCGGCGATGCCCTTGGCGGTGGTCACCAGGTCGGGCACGACGCCCTCGTGGTCGCACGCGAACCACGCGCCCGTGCGGCAGAAGCCGGACTGGATCTCGTCGGCGATGAACACCACGCCGTTGTCCGCCGCCCATGCCGACAGCGCGGGCAGGAACCCCGGCGCCGGCTCGATGAAGCCGCCCTCGCCCTGGATCGGCTCGATCACCACGCAGGCGAGGTTGGCCACGCCGACCTGCTTGTCGAGGTGGTCGATCGCGCGCGCCGCTGCCTCCTCGCCGGACAGCCCGTCGCGGAACGGGTAGGACATCGGGGCGCGGTAGACCTCGGACGCGAACGGCCCGAAGCCGTTCTTGTACGGCATGTTCTTCGCCGTCATGGCCATCGTCAGGTTCGTGCGGCCGTGGTAGGCGTGGTCGAAGACGCCCACGGCGTCGCGTCCGGTGGCCACGCGCGCGATCTTGACGGCGTTCTCGACGGCTTCGGCGCCGGAGTTGAACAGCGCGCTCTTCTTCGCGTGGTCGCCAGGTGTCAGCTCCGCGAGCGCCTCGCAGACCTCGACGTAACCGGCGTACGGCGTGACCATGAAGCAGGTGTGGGTGAACGCAGCCACCTGGTCGGTCACCCGGCGCACGACCGCCGGAGCGGCGTTGCCGACCGAGACCACCGCGATGCCCGACCCCAGGTCGATCAGCGAGTTGCCGTCGGCGTCGACGATCACGCCGCCCCCGGCCGCCTCGACGAACACCGGTAGCGTCGTGCCGACCCCGTCGGCCACCGCGGCCTTCTTGCGGGCCAGCAGCTCGATCGAGCGCGGTCCGGGGATGTCGGTGACGAGGCGGCGTTCCTGCGGGAGGGTGGGGCCGCCGGCGAGGGTCTGTGACATGGCCTGGGTCATGCGAGCAATGTAGGGAATCCGTCGGCCCGACCACCAGGGCACCACGGAAACAGGAGGAGGGCGTCGTGGAGATCGACTGGATCCATCCGCACTGATGACGGCGACGGCACCCTCAACCTGTGCTTCAACGCCCTCGACCGCCACGTGGTCCGAGGCCTTGCCGACGAGGTCGCGCTCCGCGTCGACCGGCTGACCGCCGGCGCGCATCGAGCTCACCTTCGCCCGGTTGCTGGAGGACGTCGCGGCGTTCGGCGGGGTGCTGCGCGCCTTCGGTGTGGGGCCGGGCGAGCGGGTCCTCTCACGTCTGCCGATGGGGGCCGACGGACTCGTCGCCGCCCTGGCCACGGCGCGCCTGGGGGCCGTGCACGTCGTCTCCGAGCCGTACGACGACCCGGCCGCGCCGCTCGCGACGCACCGTCCGGCGGTGGTGCTGGCGGAGGGCTCCGACTCGAGGCTCGCCGATGCGCTGGCGGCCGCGGGCAGCCCGCCCGACGCCGTCGTCTGGCGTGGCGACCTCCCCGAGGGTCACGACCTGGAGTGGGACGTGCTGATGCGTGCCGGCCGCACCGACCCCGCGCCCACCGCGGAGGTGCCGGTCTCGGCCGAGGCGTTCGTGATCGGCGACCGCACGATCACCGTGCGGGAGGCGCTGCGAGGACGACACCGGCCCCTGGCCGCTCGACGCCATCGGCACGCTGGTGTCCGGCGGCGTCGTCCTGCTGTCACTGCCCTGAACACCGATTCGTCTGCGGTTTGCCGCGACTTTTCCCGCTCGCGGTCGCAGACGAATCCGTGTGGTCAGCCCTCGATCACCAGCACGGGGGTGGGTTCGACGCCGACCCGGACCCGGTCGCCGGGGGAGAGACCCACGGCGGCCGAGCTGGGGACCTGGGCCATCAGGTGCTCTGCGTCGGGCAGGTCGAGGTAGATCCGCGAGATCGGGCCGAGGAACCCGACCGAGGCGACCGTGGCGGTCCCGTCGGCGTCGGCGGTGACGGTGACCGACTCGGGCCGCAAGAAGGCCACGCCACGGCCCGAGGCGATGGACCCGTCGATCGCCGGGACCGACGTACGCAGCAGCGTGGCGGTCCCGCCCGACACCTCGGCCGGCACCCGGTTGCTCAGTCCCACGAACTCGGCCACGAACCTGCTGGCCGGGTGGGCGTAGAGCTCGGCCGGGGGTGCGATCTGCTCGAGCCGGCCGGCGTTCATCACCCCGACCCGGTCGGCGACGGCGAGCGCCTCCTCCTGGTCGTGGGTGACGAACAGCGTGGTCGTGCCGACCTCGAGCTGCACGCGGCGGATCTCGTCGCGCAGCTGAGCGCGCACCTTGGCGTCGAGGGCGGAGAGCGGCTCGTCGAGCAGCAGCACCGACGGCTCGATCGCGAGCGCCCGGGCGAGCGCGACGCGCTGCTGCTGACCGCCGGAGAGCTGGCTGGCGTAGCGCTTGCCGTGCTCGGCGAGGCCGACCAGCTCGAGCTTCTCCTGGGCGACCTTGCGGCGCGAGCGCCGTCCTTGCCGCGCAGCTTGAGGCCGAAGGCGACGTTGTCGAGCACGGTCATGTGCGGGAACAGGCTGTAGGCCTGGAAGACCATGCCCATGTCGCGCTTGTTGGCGGGGACGCGGGTGAGGTCCTTGCCGCCGACCTCGACGCTGCCCGACGTCGGCTGGTCGAGGCCGGCCAGGATCCGCAGCGCGGTCGTCTTGCCGCAGCCGGACGGCCCGAGCAGGGCGACCAGCTCGCCGGGCGCGAGGTGCAGGGTGAGCCCGTCGAGCGCGCGCACCGAGCCGTAGACGCGGGTCAGGTCCGTCAGCTCGACGGCGAGCCCGGCCTGCGTCGCGTGGTGGTCATCCCTTTACTCCTCCGACGTCGGGGGCCTTGTTGCGGTTGAAGAACGACAGCCCGAGCAGCAGCAGCGAGATCAGCACGATGGAGGCGAACGCGCCCGCGACCGCGACCGAGGCATCCTCCTTGTAGATCGCCGCCAGCGCGACCGGCATCGTGTCGTAGTGCAGCAGCGAGGAGATCACGAACTCGCCCAGCACCAGCGCGATCGAGACGAAGGCAGCGCTGAGGATGCCGCTGACGATGTTGGGCATCACGATCCGCGTGATGACCGTGGTCCAGCCCGCGCCGAGAGAGCGCGCCGCCTCGGCGAGCGTGGTCACGTCGATGGCCTGCAGGGCCGAGTCGATCGAGCGGTAGGAGTAGGGCAGCACCAGGATCACGTAGACGAACACCAGCACCTGGGGGGAGGTTGCCGAGCAGGTAGTTCACCCAGCTGTAGACGTTGTGGATGCCGACCACGATCACCAGCGGCGGCACCGTCAGCGGCAGCAGGCAGAGGAACTCCACGGTGCGCGACAGCTTGGGCACCCGCAGCCGCACCCAGATCATGGTGGGCACCAGCAGCACCACCATGAGCAGCACGGTCAGCACGGCCAGCAGCAGCGAGGAGATGATCGCCTGCGCAGGTCCTCGTCGCGGAACAGCTCCTTGTAGTACTCGAAGGTCAGGCTGCCCGCGACTCCCCTTGCCGTGGATGCTGAAGTCGAGCATCGCGTAGAGCGGCAGGAAGAAGTAGACGCGCGAACGCCGCCAGAGCACGGCCCGGACGACCCGGAACCGGTGGACTGGATCATTGCAGCCACCTCGACGTACGGCGGAGCAACAGCGCGTAGAGCGCCCATCACGATCGCCACGACCACGATCATCTCGGCGGCCAGCGCGAAGGCGAGGTTCTGCTGGCCGAGCAGGATCTCGCTGGTGAGGGACGCCTTGATCAGGAGCGGCACGATCGGGCTGCCCTGGCTGACCAGGACCGCGGCGGTGGCGTAGGCCGCGAACGCGTTGGCGAACAGCAGCAGCATCGACCCCAGGAATGCCGGGAACAACAGCGGGATGCCGACCATCCGCCAGTACTGGAACGACGTCGCGCCGAGGTTGACCGCCGCCTCCCGGAGCTGGGGCCGCAGTCCCTCGAGCGCCGGGGTGAAGACGAGGACCATCAGCGGCACCTGGAAGTAGGTGTAGACCACGATCAGCCCGTTGAGCCCGTAGAGCCAGCCCGAGCCGACGATGTCGATGCCCGGCCACTCCTTCAGCGCCACGGTGAGCAAGCCCGAGAAACCCAGCACCGACAGCCACGCGAAGGCGAGCACCACGCCGCCGAACTGGGCGAGCACGCCCGTGATCGCCAGCGTCGTGCGGCGGATCAGGCTGCGCGGCCCCATCGAGACGATCAGGTAGGAGAGGACGGCGCCGAGCACGCCGCCGATCAGTGCGGTGCTGCCGGACAGCACGATGCTCTTCCACAGCGCGGAGACCGCCGCGTCGGAGCCGAGGGCCTTGATGTTGCCGAGGGTGAAGGGGCCTCCCTCGCCGTCCTGGAAGGCGCCGATGACGACGGTGATCGTCGGGACGAGCAGGAAGACGGTGAGGAACCCGAAGAACGGCAGCAGCGCGAGGTACCGGCCGACGGAGATCCGCCGGCCGGTACCTGCTGCTCTCGCAGCCGGCGCGGTGGTCGCGCTCAGCTGATGACCTTCGACCAGTTCGCGGCGAGGTACTCGCCGGCCTTGGCCGTCTGCTCGTCCGTCGGGATCACCGGCGTGCCGGCGACCTCGGGCAGGGCGCCCCACAGGTCGGCGTCGATGGTGCCGGCCTCGGCCATCGCGTCACCGCGGACCGGACGGGCGCCACCCTTGAGCCAGAGGTTCTGGCCCTCGTCGCTGTAGAGGAACTCCTCCCAGAGCCGGGCGGCCGCGGGGTGCGGGGCGTCGGCGTTGATCGCCTGGAAGTAGTAGCCCGCGACGACGGCCTCGGACGGCACGACGGTCTTCCAGGTGTCGACGTTGGCGGCGGCGGCAGCGCCGAGGTAGTCCCAGTCGATGACGACGGGCGTCTGGCCGGACTCGATGGTGGCCGAGTCGGGGTCGACGGGCAGGAAGTTGCCGGCCTTCTTCAGGTCGCCGAAGAAGTCGACGCCGGGGGCGATGTCGTCGGCCGAGCCGCCGTTGGCGACCGCGGCCATCATCACGCCGCTGAACGCCGCGCCGGCCTGGGTCGGGTCGCCGTTCAGCGCGACCGCGCCCTTGTACTCGGGCTTGAGCAGGTCGGCGACCGAGGTGATGTCAGGAACCTTGGCGGAGTCGTAGCCGATGGCCATGTAGCCGCCGTAGTCGTTGACCCAGGCGCCGTCGGGGTCCTTGAACTCGGCCGGGATCTCGTCGAAGGTCGCGACCTGGTACGGCGCGAACATGTCGGTGTTGGCGAGAGCCACCGACTGGCCGAGGTCGAACACGTCGGGCGCCTTGTCGGTGCCCTTGAGGTCGTTCGCGGCGTTGATCTCGTCCTGGCTCGCCCCGGTGGGCTGGTCGGAGTTGACCTTGATGTCGTACTTCTCGGCGAAGGTGTCGATGATCTCGCCGTAGTTGGCCCAGTCGGGCGGGAGCGCGATGACGTTGAGCTCGCCCTCCTCCTGGGCGGCCGCGATGAGGTCGTCCATGGTCGCCGAAGTCCTCGACGGAGGTCGCCTCGGCGGCGCTGACGCCGGACTCGGTCGTCGTCCCTTCGTCGTCGTCCTCAGGCGCCGCGCAGGCGGCGAGCGCCACGACCGTGGTCGCCGCGGTCGACGAGGGCCAGGAGTCTGCTTCGCTTCATCGTTCCGGTCACGCCTTTCTCGAGGGCCCGAGCGGACAGTCGGCGACGGTCCTTGACGCAACGTAATGCCCAAAAGGGTGAAAACAGAGACCCCGTGGGCAACTGATTGGCAACGGATTTGGGAACATGATGCGTATGGCGCAACGCGACGTGGTCGTGCTCGGCTCGACGGGCTCGATCGGCACCCAGGCTCTCGACGTCTGCCGCGCCAACCCCGACCGCTTCCGGGTCGTCGCGCTGACCGCCGGCGGGAGCAACCTCGGGCTGTTCCGGCAGCAGGTCGAGGAGTGGTCGGCGGCGTACCCCGTGCTGTTCCACGGACTCGGCGAGGAGGCCTCCGTCCAGGCAGCGCGGCCTCGCGCTGCGACGTCGTCCTCAACGGCATCACCGGGGCCGTCGGCCTGCGCCCGACGCTCGCCGCGCTCGACGCCGGCAACACCCTGGCCCTGGCCAACAAGGAGTCGCTGATCATCGGCGGCCCGGTCGTCACCGGCCGCGCCAAGCCCGGCCAGATCGTGCCGGTCGACTCCGAGCACTCCGCGCTGGCCCAGTGCCTGCGCGGCGGCACCGCCGAGGAGGTACGCCGCCTGGTGCTGACCGCCAGCGGCGGGCCCTTCCGGGGCCGGACGGCCGAGCAGCTGGCCGGCGTCACCGTCGAGGAGGCGCTCGCCCATCCCACGTGGGCGATGGGGCCGGTCGTCACCATCAACTCCGCCACCCTCGTCAACAAGGGCCTCGAGGTGATCGAGGCCCATCTGCTCTTCGGCATCCCCTTCGACCGCATCGAGGTGGTCGTGCACCCGACGAGCGTCGTGCACTCGATGGTGGAGTTCGTCGACGGCTCGACCCTGGTGCAGGCCAGCCCGCCGACCATGCTGATCCCGATCGCCCTGGGGCTCGCCTGGCCCGACCGGGTGCCCGACACCGCGCCCGCTGTCGACTGGAGCCGGCCGGAGACATGGGAGTTCCTCCCGCTCGACGACGAGGCCTTCCCGTCGGTCTCGCTCGCCCGCCGGGCCGGCCAGGCAGGCGGCACCGCTCCTGCGGTCTACAACGCCGCCAACGAGGTCGCGGTCGAGGCGTTCCGTGCGGGCCGTCTGGAGTTCCGCCGGATCGTGCCGACGATCGCCGACGTCCTTGCCGCGCACGACGTACGCTCGGGGGAGCAGCTCACCGTCGACGACGTCCTCGCCGCCGACGCCTGGGCACGCCACGAGGCCACCCGCCTCGTCGGATCCTGACCCGCACGACCCAGACCTGAGAGGCACCAGAGGCCGGTGAGCGCGCTCCTGTACACCCTCGGAGTGGTCATCTTCGTGCTGGCCATCCTGGCCTCGATCGGCCTCCACGAGCTCGGCCACATGATCCCGGCGAAGAAGTTCGGCGGGAAGGTCACGCAGTACTTCATCGGGTTCGGGCCGACCGTGTGGAGCCGGCAGCGCGGCGAGACGGAGTACGGCATCAAGGCGATCCCGCTCGGCGGCTACGTCAAGATCGTCGGGATGCTGCCGCCGACCGTCGACGGCGTGGCCGACGAGGTCACCTTCGACGCCGAGGGCAACAAGGTCGTCAAGGTCCGCAAGTCCAACACCGGCATGTTCACCCAGCTGATCTCCGACGCGCGCGCGGCCGAGTGGGAGCACGTCAAGCCCGGCGACGCCGACCGGCTGTTCTACAAGATGGCGTGGTGGAAGAAGGTCGTGGTGATGGCCGGTGGCCCCACGGTCAACCTGCTCATCGCGTTCTTCCTGTTCTGGGCCGTCTTCGGCACCTACGGCAACCGCTCGCTCGAGCCGGACGCCGGCCCACCGGTCATCGAGACCGTCTCGGAGTGCGTGCTCCCGTACGCCGAGGAGGGTCGCGCCTGCACGACCCGACGACCCGCCGACACCGGCCGTCGAGGCGGGCCTGCTGCCGGGGGACGTGATCGTCACCTTCAACGGCGTCGAGGTCACCGGCTGGGAGCAGTTCCGCGAGATGATCCGGTCCAACGCCAGCGGCGAGGCGGTCATCGGGTTCGAGCGTGACGGCCAGCCGATGTCGGGCACCACCAACACCACGGTGCAGGCGCGGCCGACCTCCGACACCGACCTCACCCTCACCGAGGTGGGCTTCCTCGGCGTCACGGCCGAGAGCCACATCGCGGTCACCAACGGCGGACCGCTCTACACGCTGGAGCAGATGGGCTCCATGACCCAGCAGACGGTCCAGGCGCTGGTCCACCTGCCGGCCAAGGTGTGGGGGGTGGCCAAGGCCATCGTCGGTGTCGAGGAGCGCTCCCTCGACAGTCCCGTGAGCATCGTCGGTGGCGGCCGGATCGCCGGCGAGACCGCGTCCCACGACGACTTCGCCCTCAGCGAGAAGGTCGTCTTCCTGCTGATGCTGGTCGCCGGGCTTCAACCTCTTCATCGGGCTGTTCAACTTCATCCCGCTGCTGCCGCTCGACGGCGGTCACATCGCCGGGGCGCTGTGGGAGGCCATCCGCCGCGGCATGGCCCGGCTCTCGCGGACGCCCCGACCCCGGGTACGTCGACGTCGCCAAGCTGCTGCCGATCGCCTACGCCGTCGCGGCGGTGCTGCTCGTGATGGGCGTGGTGCTGATCGTCGGCGACCTCGTCGTCCCCATCCACCTGCAGTCCTAGCCCGTTCGCTGGTCGAGGAGGTCGCGCAGCGACCGTCACGAGACCCGGTCGAGACCGCGATCGGTTCGCGCTGGTTTCGTGACGGCGCGCTGGCGCCCTCCTCAACCAGCGGCGAGTACGACGAATCGGCTCGTCGTACGCCCGCTGAGTAACCTGAGGCCCGTGACCGCGATCAGCCTGGGGATGCCCGAAGCGCCGCCGCCGGTGCTGGCTCCCCGCCGCAAGACCCGTCAGATCCAGGTCGGCAAGGTCGGGGTCGGCAGCGACCACCCGATCTCCGTGCAGTCGATGACCACCACCCTCACCTCCGACGTCAACGCGACCCTCCAGCAGATCGCCGAGCTGACGGCCACCGGCTGCGACATCGTGCGCGTCGCGTGCCCGTCCCAGGACGACGCCGACGCGCTGCCGGAGATCGCCCAGCACTCGCAGATCCCGGTCATCGCCGACATCCACTTCCAGCCGAAGTACGTCTTCGCGGCCATCGACGCCGGGTGCGCGGCCGTGCGCGTGAACCCCGGCAACATCCGCAAGTTCGACGACCAGGTCAAGGAGATCGCCGCCGCCGCCAAGGCGCGCGGCACCTCGATCCGGATCGGCGTCAACGCCGGCAGCCTCGACAAGCGGATCATGGACAAGTACGGCAAGGCCACGCCCGAGGCGCTCGTCGAGAGTGCTGTGTGGGAGGCCGGCCTGTTCGAGGAGCACGACTTCCACGACTTCAAGATCTCGGTCAAGCACAACGACCCGGTCGTGATGGTCCGCGCCTACGAGCTGCTGGCCGAGGCCGGAGACTGGCCGCTGCACCTCGGCGTCACCGAGGCGGGGCCGGCGTTCCAGGGCACCATCAAGTCGTCGGTCGCCTTCGGCGCCCTGCTGAGCAAGGGCATCGGCGACACCATCCGAGTCTCGCTGTCGGCGCCACCGGTCGAGGAGGTCAAGGTCGGCCTCCAGATCCTCGAGTCGCTCAACCTCAAGCCACGTCGCCTCGAGATCGTCTCCTGTCCCTCCTGCGGCCGCGCCCAGGTCGACGTCTACAAGCTGGCCGAGGAGGTCACCGCGGGTCTCGACGGCCTCGAGGTGCCGCTGCGCGTCGCGGTCATGGGCTGCGTCGTCAACGGCCCTGGCGAGGCGCGCGAGGCCGACCTCGGAGTCGCCTCCGGCAACGGCAAGGGCCAGATCTTCGTCAAGGGCGAGGTCATCAAGACCGTCCCCGAGTCGCAGATCGTGGAGACCCTGATCGAGGAGGCCATGCGCCTCGCGGAGGAGATGGAGCCGGTCGAGGGCGCGGCAGCCAGCGTCAGCGTCTCCTGACGCGAGCCTGCCGATGACCAAGGTGATCGTCCTCGGGCTCGGCGGCATGGGCACCGCGGCCGCGGCGCACCTGGCCAGGCGGGGCGCCGAGGTCGTCGGCGTGGAGCAGTTCGAGCCCGGCCACGACCGGGGCTCCAGCCACGGAGAGTCGCGGATCATCCGGCAGGCGTACTTCGAGCACCCGGCCTACGTGCCCCTGCTGCTGCGCGCCTACGAGCTCTGGGAGGACCTCGAGCGCGACGACCCCGGGATCTTCCGGCCCACCGGCGGGCTCTTCGTGGGCCGGCCCGACACGGGTGCGGTCTCGGGCTCGCTGGCCAGCGCCCGGGAGCACGCTCTGCCGCACGAGGTGCTGGACGCGCGCGGAGATCCGGCGGAGGTTCCCGGCGTTCGCGCCCGAGGACGACGAGGTCGGCGTCTACGAGGAGCGCAGCGGGTTCGTCCGCCCCGAGCGCACGGTGCTCGAGCACTGGCGCCGTGCGCAGACGGCCGGCGCCGAGCGGTGGCCCGGCGGGCGGGCCCTGTCGTGGGAGGCCGACGCGAACGGCGTCCGGGTCCGGACCGCGGGCGGCACCGTCGAGGCCGACCGGCTCGTCGTCACTCCGGGCGCTTGGGCGCCGTCCGTGCTGGCGGACCTCGACCTGCCACTCGTCGTCACCAGGCAGGCCGTGTTCTGGTTCCGGCCGACCGAGCCGGCGGCGTACGCCCTCGGCACCCAGCCAGTGTTCGTGTGGGAGCGCCCGGGCCTGAGCCCCTACGGCTTCCCGTGCATCGACGAGGACGGCGGGGTCAAGATCGGCCTGCACCACCGGGGACCGGAGACCGACCCGGACCAGCTGGACCGCCAGGTGTCCGAGCAGGAGGCCGCCGACGTTGCCGACCTGGTGCGTCCGCTGCTGCCGTCGCTGCCCGGGACGTTCCTGCGGGCGATCACGTGCCTCTACACCACGACTCCCGACCACGACTTCGTGATCGGCGTGCATCCCCAGCACCCGAACGTCGCCATCGCGTGCGGCTTCTCCGGGCACGGCTTCAAGTTCGTGCCGGTCGTGGGCGAGGTCCTGGCCGACCTCGCTCTGGAGGGCGCCACCTCGCACCCGGTCGGGCTCTTCGACCCGACTCGCTTCGGCTGAGCGTCACGTCGCTAGTCGTCGAGCCGCCGCGGCATGATCAGCACGGTCAGCACCATCACCACCGCCGCCACGGCCGAGGCGACGAAGACGCCGTGGATCGCGGGCGACAGCACCGACCCGGGCAGGTGCTCGAGGTCCTCGTGGGCGCCGCCCACGCGTGCGGTGACCGCGGCGTTGGCGATCGCGCCGAACACCGCGACGCCGACCGCGCTGCCGACCGAGCGGGCGAACATGTTCGTGCCGGTGACGACGCCGCGCGTCTCCCAGCTGGCGGACTGCTGGGCCGCGATCAGCACGGGAGACGCGGTGAAGCCCATGCCCACGCCGATCACCCAGCAGGCGATGGCGATCCGCCAGACCGAGCTGTCCGCGTCGACGGTCAACAGGAGGCCCGAGCCGAGGATCGCGAACGCCGAGCCCAGCAGGGCGCAGTCGCGGAACCCGACCCGCAGGTAGACCCGGCCGGAGAGCGAGGCCGCGATCGGCCAGCCCGAGGGTCAGCGCGGCGACCGCGAAGCCCGCCACCACGGCGCTGTGGTCGAGCACCCCCTGGGCGTAGAGCGGCACGTATCCCGTCAGCCCGATCAGGATCACGCCGACGCAGAGCGAGGTCGAGTTGGCGCCGACCAGTACCCGCTCGCGGAACACCCACAAGGGCAGCACCGGCTCGGCGGCCCGCGACTCGACGTACACGAACGCGACCAGCAGCACGGCCGCGACGGACAGCACCACCAGGCTGGCGGGGGAGTCCCACGACCACGCGACGCCGCCCTCGAGCAACCCGAGGATGAGCAGCGAGGCGCCGACGGCGAGCAGTGCCCGCACCGGCGTAGTCGATCCGGTGGTGCCGGCGCTCGACGGACTCGTGGAAGCTGCGGTGCAGCACGAGCATGGCGGCGATGGCGATCGGGATGTTGACGAAGAAGATCCAGCGCCAGGAGATGTAGTCGGAGAAGATGCCGCCCAGCGTCGGCCCGATGACGGACGACGCGGCCCAGACGCCGGCGACGTAGCCGGTCACCTTCGCACGCTCGGCGACCGAGTAGACGTCGCCGATGATCGTCTGGCCCATCGGGAGGACGGCGCCGGCGCCGAGGCCCTGCAAGGCGCGGAAGACGATCAGCGAGACCATGCTCCAGGCCAGTCCGCAGAGGATCGAGGCGACCAGGAAGATCGCGATGCCGAGCATCATCATCGGCTTGCGCCCGACGAGGTCGGCGAACTTGCCGTACAGCGGCACGGTGACGGCCTGGGCGAGGAGGTAGATCGAGAACAGCCACGGGAACTGCGAGAAGCCGCCGAGGTCGGCCACCACGGATGGCACGGCCGTGGCCAGGATCGTCGAGTCGATGGCCACCAGCCCGGTCGCGAGCATCACCGACAGCAGGATCGGGCCGCGCTCGCTGCGCAGGCCCACGTCTGACCGGCGGATGCGTGTCTGCGTCGCGTCTGCCACGTAGGGCGGCAACCGAGGGTGGTCTCCGCTTGTTCCCGGTCGGTCTCACAGGTCGGCCAGGACCTCGCGCAGGAACGTGCCCTCCCGGGCGTCGTCGTAGGTGAAGTCGGACTGGTACGACGCGTTGGAGAACCCCGGCCCCGCCTGCGGCACGTCCGGGCGGCAGAGCACCAGGTCGAGCCGGTGCCCGACCACCGAGGAGATCAGGTACTCGTTGCTGGCCGTGTAGGACTCCGAGCCGACCAGGATCACGTGCTTGGGCCCACCGGCGAAGGCGATCTGGAACATCCCGCTGCCGGCGAACCCGGCGACCACGTCGGCGTCCCGCACCATCCGCGCCTGCTCGGGCAAGCGGGTGGTCCTCCGGGTACACCACCGCGAAGCCGTGAGCCGCGAACAGCCCCTCGACCTCCGCGGCGTTGTGGCAGCTGCGCTTGCCCGGCCTCCGGGAGCAGAACAGCCGCAGCGGACCGGCTGCTGGCCGTTGCTGGGCCGTCGAGCGCGACGCCAGGCCGGCACCCACCTCGGCGTAGGTCGTGGCGATCGCGGGGTGCACGTAGGCGGGCATCCCGAACATCGGCGACGACGCCACCAGTACCTCGACAGCGCGTCGGCTCGTGCGCGACCACCAGACGCGCCGGGTCGACGCCGCCGGCGGCGAGCAGCTCCCGCTCCCACCCCGCGAGGTCCTCGCCGGGCTTGGCGAACACCAGCGCGCGCAGATCGGGGTGCCGGTCCAGCGCGGTGCGCCAGCCCCAGAGGTGGCCGAGCTGGTCGGTCAGCGCGTGGCCGAAGTGGCCGCGGACGTAGGTGTCGAGCAGGTACGCCGGCCCGTCGAGGGCCGCGGTCGCCGGCTCGGGCCGGCGGACGAAGCGAGGCGCCCACTCCGCGAAGGCCACGTTGCGCAGCCGTCTCTTGAACGGGTGGCGATAGCTCTCCGGCAGCACGAACCCGTCGCCGTACGCCGCCTGGCGGCCCAGGCAGGTCACGCCGCCGTACTCGCGCAGCGACACCGCCGGGGCGTCGTACTCGCTGGGCAGGTCGACGGGGCCGCTCGACCGCAGGGCGCATCGCGAGGCGAAGCGCAGCCCCGGGACCGTCGTCAGCGTGCGACCCGCCGACGGCCTTGCTCGCAGGAAGCGCATCGCCGTCCGCCTCGGGCACCTTGGCCAGCGTGTCGACCGTGCTCGTCGCGCGCAGCCAGCCGTCACGGACGCGCAGGTCGGTCGTCGAGGCGGCGAGGGCGGCGAGGTCGCGCTCGGGGTTCTCGCGGAGGTCGCGCCCCGGCGTCGGAGGCTCGGCGCCCGCCCGGCGCGCGGCGGCCACGTCGACCACCGAGCCGCTCCAGCGGCCGGGAGGAGTCCGGGACCCGCACGGCCAGGTTGCCCCCGCGTCGTACGTGGTGGAGCAGGACCGGCCACCTCTTGGCGGTGCCCTTGCCGGCCGCGACGTCGAGGACCAGGTCCCAAGGACGGCCGGCGGCCAGGGCCAGGTGGACGGCGTCCATCCCCGCGTCGACGTCGAGGACCGTGATCAGCCGCGTCGGGAAGGGCCTTGGCCAGGCGGTCGAGGAGGCCCGGCCGCTCGCCGCGGACGACCAGCGCCATCGCGGGGGAGCGCACGCCCGCCAGGCTCTCGCGCGCGACCTCGACCGGCTTCAGTCCGCTGGTCGTCTCCCCGGTCGTCTCCCCGGCCGTTTTCTCGGGCACGCGAGTCAGCCTAGGGAACGGTCCTCTCGGCGTAGGCTCACGCCGTGCGGACGACGACCCGGTCAGGAGTGCGCCCGCTGGGTGCCTCCGACGTCGCCGACTTCCTCGCCCTGACCGACCGGGACCCGACCGTCAACGTCTTCGCCGCCCACCGCGCCCGCCAGACCCGGCTCGAACCACGGCTGCTCGGCGGCGAGGTGTGGGGCCGCTACGTCGACGGCGAGCTCGTCTCCGCCTGCCACGTCGGCGCGAACCTCGTCCCGGTCGAAGCCGGTCCCGAGGACGCCGCCTACTTCGCCGAGCGACTGCTGCGCCGCGGCCGCACCGTGTCCACGGTCGTCGGGCCCGCACCCGCCGTCCGCGCCCTCTGGGCGGATCTCGGCGACGCCTGGGGGCCGCCGCGCGAGACCCGCTGGACCCAGCCCCACCTGGTGGCCGACGCGCCACCGCTCATCGACTCCGACCCGCTCGTGCGTGTCTCGCGGCCCGACGACTTCGCGGCGCTCTACCCGGCCTGCGTGTCGATGTACACCGAGGAGCTCGGCGTCTCGCCCGAGCTGGGAGGCGGCGCCGAGGGCTACCGCGCCCGGGTGCGCCAGCTGATCCACTTCGGCTGGTCGTTCGCCCGCTACGAGGAGGGCCGGGCAGTGTTCAAGGCCGAGGTCGCGTTCGCGACGCCGACGAACGCCCAGGTGCAAGGCGTCTGGGTCACCCCCGAACGTCGAGGCGAGGGCCTCGCCGCCGCCGGGATGGCCGCCGTCGTCGAGCACGTCCGCGCCCGCATCGCCCCCGTCATCTCCCTCTACGTCAACGACTGGAACGAGCCCGCCCGCCGCGCCTACGACAAGGTCGGCTTCCGGCAGACCAACACCTTCAGCACCATCATGTTCTGAGCGCGCTCGACCCGAGCCTGCGAGGTGTCGAGATGACGCGCCAGGTCGCAGGAGCGTCGACTCGGACCGAGCCTGCGACGGGACGAGTAACGCGTCTCGAGACCCGGTGACGTTGACCATGGTCTCGACACGGCCGCTCGTCGCCGTCGCGGCGGCCTCGACCGACCGAGACGCGGGCACCGTAGGGTCGAACCCATGCGCGTTGCCGTGGGACGCGAAGTTCGTGGTCGGGATCTTCGCGGTGAGCGGGGCGCTGCACCTGGCCCGCCCCGAGACCTACGAGCCGCTGATGCCGGCGTTCGTGCCGAGGCACCGCGAGGTGATCTACGCCAGCGGGGTGGCCGAGCTGCTGTGCGCGGCCGGGCTGCTGAACCCGCGCACGCGCCGAGTGGCGGGCTACGCGAGTGCCGCGCTGCTGGTGGTGGTGTTCCCCGGCAACCTGAAGATGGCCGACGACGCGCGGCGTTCGCGGAGCACGCGCTTCAAGACGATCGCCTACGCCCGGCTCCCGATGCAGTGGCCGATGGTCCGGGCCGCCCTCAGGGCGGCCCGGACCACCGGCTAGACGCGTCACAGGTCGGGCGTGGGCGTCGAGGTCGGTCGCGCGGTTGCACAGCTCGACCTTGCAGCGAACGGTGGCCGACTGCGTCGTTGCCGTTGGACTCCATCAGCAGCTTGGTCGGGGTCTCCCACCAGATGCGGCCGAACCAGCCGTTGATCGAGTAGTGCGCGACCGGCGCGCCGCCGATCTTGCGCACCATCACGTCGGCCGGGCCGATGCCGTCGCTGAGCAGGGCGATGGTGGCCACCCGCTTGCCGTCGGGCGAGAGCGCCTCGATCCGCTCGTCGCAGTTGGTCCACAGCACGTCGGCCGGGTCGTCGAGGTGGGTGAGCACCTGGCAGCCGCCGTTGAACGGGTCCTTGTTGAAGAAGCCGAGGAGGTCGTGGGCCACGCTGGCGAAGTTGCCCATCTTGGAGTTCACCTTGAGGGTCTCGTCGGAGACGGTGTCCCAGGTGATCGTCTTGACCTTGAAGCTGGAGAACGACGCCACGACCATGCCCTCGTCGAAGTCGAGCAGTCGTCGGCAGCGACGCGAAGGCGTTGACGCTGGTCTCGGCCTGTTCCTCGAGGTCGTAGACGGCGATCGTCGGCTTCGAGGTGGAGTCGCCGTAGGAGTAGGCGACCTGACCGCCGTCGGAGTCGAGCTCGGTGTTGAACGGGTCGATGAACTTCGCCAGCCGCTTCTTCACTCCGGCCGCCGACACCCGCCACAGCTTGACGTCGCCCCACTCCTTGTCGCCGGTGGCGACGATGTAGAAGTCGTTCCACTTGCCGTAGAGGATCGCCCTTGCTTGCGTGAGCTCCACGGTGACGTCGCCGTCGAGCGATCGTCGTGCCGTCGAGATGGGCGTCCGGCGATGTCGGGCCCGCGCTTGAGGGCGCCGGGCTTGATCACGACGTCCGCGGGCGCGGCGTTCGATGGTGCGGTCACCAGCAGCGGTGCGGCCAGTGCCAGCAGGGCGGTGGTGGTGGTGAGCAGTCTGCGCATCAGGTCCTCTCCCCGTGATTCGCCACGGTCATCAGTCGTGACTCGTCATTTACCCGTGTGCGGCCAACAACACCACACAAGTAGCCTTCCCGGCATGATCCTGCGTCTGTCAAGCCTCTTCGTCCGCACCCTGCGCGAGGATCCGGCGGACGCCGAGGTGCCGAGCCACCGTCTCCTGGTGCGCGCCGGCTACATCCGCAGGGCCGCGCCCGGCATCTACACCTGGCTGCCGCTCGGCCTGCGGGTGCTGCGCAAGATCGAGCAGATCATCCGCGACGAGATGGACGCGATCGGCGCCCAGGAGCTGCTGTTCCCGGCGCTGCTGCCCCGCGAGCCCTACGAGGCGTCCGGGCGCTGGACCGAGTACGGCGACGGCATCTTCCGGCTGCAAGGACCGCAAGGGCAACGACTACCTGCTCGGCCCCACCCACGAGGAGATGTTCACCCTCGTGGTGAAGGACCTGTACTCCTCCTACAAGGACCTGCCGCTCTCGATCTACCAGATCCAGACCAAGTACCGCGACGAGGCGCGTCCCCGGGCCGGCGTCCTGCGTGGCCGCGAGTTCACGATGAAGGACTCCTACTCCTTCGACGTCGACGACGCCGGCCTCGACGCGTCGTACCAGAAGCACCGCGACGCCTACATCCGGATCTTCGACCGTCTCGGCTTCGACTACGTCATCGTCAAGGCCGAGGCCGGCGCCATGGGCGGCTCGAAGTCCGAGGAGTTCCTGGCCAAGGCCGCGGTCGGCGAGGACACCTACGTCCGCTGCACGCGGTGCGACTACGCCGCGAACGTCGAGGCGGTCGACACCCTGGCGCCCTCGCCCGTGTCGTACGACGACGCCCCGGCCGCCCACGCGGAGCAGACGCCCGGGACCCCGACCATCGAGACGCTGGTCGACCACCTCAACGAGAAGTACCCGCGCGACGACCGTCCCTGGACCGCCGGCGACACCCTGAAGAACATCGTCTTCTCGGTGCGGTACCCCGACGGCACCACCGAGGCCCTCGCCATCGGGCTGCCCGGCGACCGGGAGGTCGACACCAAGCGGCTCGAGTCCAAGCTCGGCGAGGGCGTGGTCTTCGAGCCCTTCGGCGAGGCCGACTTCGCCGCCCGGCCCGGCCTGGCCAAGGGCTACATCGGCCCCGGGTCGCTCGGCGAGAAGAAGCCGGCCGGCGTGCGCTTCCTGCTCGACCCCCGCATCGTGGAGGGCACCCGCTGGGTCACCGGCGCCGACGTCGACGGCAGCCACGTGCTCGACCTGGTGGCCGGCCGCGACTTCTCCGGCGACGGCGTCATCGACGTCGCCGAGGTCCGTGACGGCGACCCCTGCCCCAACGGCGACGGCGGCACGCTCGAGTCGGCCCGCGGCATCGAGATGGGCCACATCTTCCAGCTCGGCCGCAAGTACGCCGACGCGCTCGGCCTCCAGGTGCTCGACGAGAACGGCAAGCTGGTCACCGTCACCATGGGCTCCTACGGGATCGGCCCCTCGCGCGGCGTGGCCGCGATCGCCGAGAACACCCTCGACGAGCTCGGCCTGTGCTGGCCGCGCGCCGTGGCGCCGGCCGACGTGCACATCGTGGCCGCCGGCAAGGACGACGCGGTCTTCGCGGCCGCCGCGCAGCTGGCGGACGACCTGTCCGCGCGCGGCCTCACCGTGATGTACGACGACCGCAAGGCCAGCCCCGGCGTGAAGTTCAAGGACGCCGAGATGATCGGCGTACCGACGATCGTCACGGTCGGCCGCGGCCTCGCCGACGGCGTCTTCGAGGTCAAGGACCGCGCCTCCGGCGAGCGCACCGACGTCGCGGTAGGCGAGGCGGTCGACCACCTCGTCGCGCTCGTCCGGGGCTGACCGTGAGGGTGCCAACCGCGCGACAGCTGTGCCTGCTCGTCGGCGGGTGCGTGGTGCTCGGCATCGGCGTCGGGATGCTCCTCACCGCCGACCTGGGGTCCGACGGCTACTCGACGTTCGTCAACGGGCTCGCCCTCGCGCTCGACGTCTCGTTCTGGGTCGTCAACCTGGTCGTCGGGGTGGTCCTCGTGGTGCTCGCCGCCATGCGCGGGGTGCGGCCCGGGCTCGGTACGGTCGCGCAGGTCGTGCTGGTCGGCGTGGTCATCTCTCTGCTGCTCGACGTGTGGAGCACCCCCGACGGGCTGGCCGGCCGGGTGGCGCTGCTGGTGGCGGCTTTCCCGGTGCTCGCCGCCGGCGATCGCGTCGTACCTCGGCAGCAACACCGGCGCCGGCCCGACCGAGGCGGCGGCGCTGGCGCTGGGACCCGCCCGTGCCGTTCCGTGGAGCTACAGCCTG
This sequence comes from uncultured Actinomycetota bacterium, assembly GCA_963758885.1. GTDB lineage: Bacteria > Actinomycetota > Actinomycetes > Propionibacteriales > Nocardioidaceae > Nocardioides. Next base: position 2,416 of record CAVWXS010000037.1, on the reverse strand, counting down.
GTCCAAGGTGGCGGCGCGCTGGGCGGGTGGCTGCTGGCGCCACCATCGGCGTCGGCACCATCGGGGTGATCGTGGCCCTCGGTCCGCTCGTCGACCTCTGCAGCCGGCTCTGCGGCTCGACGTCCACCAGACCAGACCGAGGTCGCGTGACGGTCGGTGGTGAGGTGCGAGGAGCGCCTGCGACGAGCCTCGGAACCACCGTCCTGTCACAGCATCCGGGGGAGGAGACCGGTCGGAGCACGACGCCGACGTGGGCGGCGAGGGCGACGAAGAAGGCGATATGTGCGGTCACGTGCAGCCACAGCAGGTCGTCGTCGCCGAGGACCAGGGCCAGGCCCGTCAGCGGTACGACGAACAGCAGCGTGAGCAGGACCCGCTCGGTGACCGTGACGAGCCGCCGTTCGCCGTCACCCAGCGTCTCCGCCCAGGGCGGCAGGCCCGCGACGCCGGCGCCATGCCACCCGCGCCACAGCGAGCAGCACGATCAGCAGGCCGAGCGAGACGTGTGCGGTCACCAGGTTCCAGCCCAGGTCCAGCGCGGAGTCGTCGTCGCCGCCACGCCCACGCCCGCGGCCCGACTCCCCGCCGCGGCCTCGACCTCGCCCGCCGCCGGAGTCGTCGACGTCGAGGAGGTAGCCGACCGTGAACTGCGCCAGCAGGGCGAGCACGGTGACCCAGTGCAGGGTGCGGGTGGTGGCGCCGTACGCCCGAGCCTCGGCCATCGACGTCATCGTGCCAGCCCGGGACGCCGCGGCTACATTGACGCCCGTGGCGGTGGACGCGGTGATCTTCGACTGGGGCGGGACGCTGACGAAGTGGCACGACATCGACTTCCACGCGGAGTCGCTCGCGCTGGCCCAGGCTGTCGTGCAGACCGCCGACGAGCCGGTCGACCTCGTCGAGCTCGCGCCGCGGCTCCACGCAGGCCAACGCCGTGATCTGGGGCCGCTCGCGAGACGAGCAGCGCAGCAGCACGATCGGCGACCTGTTCACCGAGGCCGGCCTCGACCACGACCCCGAGCTGCTGCAGGCCTACTACGAGTTCTGGGTGCCGCACACCACGACGGATCCCGAGGTACGCCCGTTGTTCGAGGCCTTGCGGGAGCGCGGGACCAAGGTCGGCGTGCTGTCCAACACGATCTGGCCGCGGACGTGGCACCGCGGCTTCTTCGAGCGTGACGGCGTGCTCGACCTGATCGACGCCGACGTCTACACCTCCGAGATCCCGTGGACCAAGCCCGCTCCGGAGGCGTTCCAGGCCGCCATCGAGGCGCTCGGGCTCGAGCGACCCCTCGCGCTGCGTCTACGTCGGCGACCGCCTCTTCGACGACGTCTGGGGCGCGCACAACGCCGGGATGAGGGCGATCCACGTGCCGCACAGCAACATCCCGGCCGAGCAGGTCGGCCACACCGAGGGCGAGCCGGACGCCGTCGTGCACCGGCTCGCCGAGATCGGCGACGTCATCGCCGGCTGGTGACCTGACCTGCGGTTCTCTCGATCCGCTGCATGTTTGTGCAGTGCACAAACATGAGGCGGCGATCTGTTCCGAACTACACGCGCGCGCATTGCATGATCTTGCACGAGGCAGTTCGGTCCACCCCCACATCCCGGACCGGGCGGTCTCGGATCAGGAAGTCAGGGCACCTACCACCGCGGTCCGCGGCTTCCCGGCGTCGAGGAATGTCTCGGGAATTCCTCGGCGGCGGGAGGCTTGCGGGCCGCGGTTCCTGTCTCGCCCTCAGGCGAGGTCGGGCGCCCCGGGGAAGGCCGCCGGCGACGCGCCGTACGCCACCTGCCGGATCGCTGCCCTGGTCAGCGCGCCGATCGCCCACGCCCGGTCCTTGCCGGTCGTGTTCGCGACGACGTAGGCGTAGGTCTCGGCGCACGCCCGCCTCGAGAGCTGCCGCCGCGCGCGACACACCGGCCGCGTCGCCGGCGTCGTCGGCACCTCGTAAGTCGGCGCGGCCGGTGTCGGCTCGGCCCCTCGTCGAGAGCCGCCGGGTCAGCAGGTCACGCCACGCGCGGTGGGTCGCGTAGGCGTCGCGACCTCGGCGAAGACCAGGGCTGTGCGCGACTCCGACGTACGGGCGCCCGAGGAAGCCGTACACGTAGAGCGCGGCGTGCTCGGCCGCCAGGGCCGTCTGCAGCGACTCGAACAAGGTCACCGGGCCACCTCGCCCCGGTCGAGAGGCCCGCCGCGATGCCGGCGGACATGCTGGCCACCACCCGCGCGAGCGCTCCGCTCTCGGCTGCGTGGGCGAGGCGGGCGAGCTCGCGCTGGGCGTTGCAGCTCCCGCCGGCGCAGCACGAGTGGGGGTCAGGCGCCTGCCCGGCGGGCTGGGCGGGGGTGTGAAGGTGGTGGCGGCCGCTTCCTGGAGGGCGGCCAGATGGGCTTGGTGGATGGCGGCGAGAAAC
>CAVWXS010000036.1:0-67148 GCA_963758885.1 uncultured Actinomycetota bacterium | reverse complement strand
CTGGACGCCTACCCGCTCTGGTCGCTGATCATGATCGCTGTCGGCATCGTCGTCATCCTGGCGCTCACCGTCCACGGCTCCGACATCAAGCCCTGACCGGCCCAGGACTCTTGTCACGTCCTCATCCGCAGCGGGTGAAGCCAGCCTTGACCCGCCTGCCTACGGTCCAATCGAGGTGGCGATCTGGAATCCGCCTACTGAATCTTCGAGGAGGACAGCATGAGCGACGACACTTGACCAAGGCAACCGAGGAGTCTCGACGAGATGGGTCCGATCGACTACATCGTGGTGGAGTTTCCCGGCAGCAAGATGACGGGCGAGGGCTTCCCGCTCCTCGTCGATCTCGTGGACCGGGGGATCATCCGCATCATCGACCTCGCGTTCGTGACCAAGGATCTCGACGGAACGGTCCGGGCGATTGCGATCGCCGATTTCGACGGTGACGGCGCAGCTCGACCTCGCGGTGTTCGAGGGCGCGTCCTCCGGCTTGATCGGCGACGACGACATCGACGAGGCCGGCACCGTCCTCGAGCCCGGCAGCTCGGCGGGCTCCTCGTCTACGAGAACGTGTGGGCCGGCCCCTTCGCCGGCGCGCTGAGGCGCGGCGGCGGCCAGCTCGCCGCCAGTGGTCGCATCCCAGTCCAGGCGTTGCTCGCGGCCCTCGACGCCGCCGAGTCCGCCGACCCAGTCTGAGTCAAGAGAGAAGGCAAGAAATGCCAGGACTTATTCGCGGAGTGGCACGTACCGCTGCCATCGCAGGTACGGCGACCGCGGTCTCCAACCGGGTGTCCCGTCGTCAGGCCGGCCGCTGGGCGGCGCAGGAGCAGCAGCAGGCGCAGGAGCAGCAGTACGCCGCAGCCGCCGCCGCCGCCGCCGGCGCCGCCGGCCGCCGACATGGACGCAAGCTGGACCAGCTCAAGGAGCTCGCCGAGCTCAAGGCGGCCGGTGTGCTCACCGAGCTCGAGTTCGAGCAGCAGAAGGCCCGCATCCTGACCGGTTGATCTCAACCGGCTCCTGACGACCTCCGGAGCCAGGAGGCACGGCCGGGTGAACATCCTTCTGGGCCTGGTGGTCACGCTCGTCCTCACCTCGGTCACCGTCGCGGTGATGCTCGCGGTCCGCCGCCGCGCGCCCGAGGGCAGCTACTTCACCGACGGCGACCGGGCCTCGGGCGTCTTCGGAGTGTTGGCCACCGGCTTCTCCGTGCTGCTCGGCTTCATCATCTTCCTGGCGTTCTCGTCGTACGACGAGTCCCGCTCGGGCGCCGAGTCCGAGGCGACCATCGTGGCCCAGCAGGTCCAGACGGCACAGTTCCTTCCCGACGTCAGCGCCGAGCTCACCGGCGAGCTCATGTGCTACGCGCGCTAGGTCGTCGGGCCCGAGTGGGACGCCCTCGCAGCCGGAACGCTGGGGGACCGGATCAACCCCTGGGGAGCAGAGATGTTCCGCACGATCTCGACGGTCGACCCGGTCACGGCGCCGAGCAGTCCGCCTACGACCGGTGGATGGACCAGACCGCCGACCGCGAGCAGGCGCGGATCTCCCGCATCCACGGCGCCGAAGGCATCATCCCGCTTCCCGTTGTGGCTCGTCCTCTTCCTGATCTCCGGCGTCGTCTTCGCCTACGTGCTGTTCTTCGCCGACCCCGCCGAGGGCCCGGTGACCCAGGGCATGCTGATGGGGAGCGTCACGGTCGTGATCTCGCTCCTGCTGCAGCTGCTCGTGTTCTTCGACCATCCGCACGGCGACGGCGTGGGCCGGCTGCAACCGACGGCGATGGAGCGGACGCTGCGCCTCGTCGACACCCAGCTCGACGCCGTCGGCCTCGACGTGACTCGCTCCCTGTGACGAGCATGGCAACGCCAGCTGAGCCGACGCGCCCGACAGCGGCGCAGCTGGCAGGAGCTGCTGGTCACCGTGCTGCTCGTGGTCGCGGCCCTCGCCACCTCGTGGAGCAGCTATCAGGCGACCCGCTGGAACGGGGAGCAGGCTGCGGCGGCGGGTCGGACCAACGCCATCACGGATCCAGGCCGCGCGGGCCGACGGCCTGGCCAGGTCGCAGACCCAGGTGGACGTGGCGACGTTCATCGCGTGGGCCGACGCGGACCAGCGGGGAGAGACGGAGATCGCCGACTTCTACGTCGACCGCTTCCGTGACGAGTTCCAGCCGGCCTACGAGGCCTGGCTCGCCACCCGACCCTCTCCAACGCTGATGCTCCGCCCACGCCCTTCGCCATGGACGAGTACCAGGTCGCGGCCAAGGACGAGGCAGCGGAGCTCGACGCCGCAGCCGAGGCTTCGGCCGCCCAGGTGCGGCTGGACATCCAGCGCTCCAGCAACTACGTGCTGACCGTCGTGCTGTACGCCATCGTGCTGTTCTTCGCCGGCATGAGCACGCGGCTCAAGAACCCGCGTCTGCGCTGGGTGATGACGATCGCGGGCCTCTCGTGCTCCTCGGCGCACTCGGCTGGGTCGCGACGTTCCCGGTGAGTGTCGCGATCTGACCCGGCCCCGCCGAGGCGTGTGTTGCGTGTCAGTACCCGGTCCCCATCTTGGTCTGCTCGCGCTCGACCTGGTGGGCTCCGCCCTTCTGGTCGAGGGTCGAGCACGCGTCCTCGATGTCGCCGGTCAACCGCTCGACCTGCTCACGACTCATGGTCTCCTTCACCAACGCACGCATGATCTTCACCTTCTCGGCGTTGGGGGGGAGGGTGTACGCCGGCACCATCCAGCCGCGCTCCGCAGACAGCTGCCAGGCGATGTCGGACTCGTCGTACGTCGTGTGCTCGCCCGAGAGCCGGAAGGCCACCAGCGGGAGCTGCTCCGCGTCGTCGCCGATCACCTCGAACCGGCCGCTCGTCGCGCAGGTTGGCCGCCAGCGCCTGGGCGTTCTGCTGCATCTGCTTCATCACGTAGGTGTAGCCGTCGCGTCCCAGGCGGACGAAGTTGTAGTACTGCGCCAGCACCATCGAGGCGCCCGTCGAGAAGTTGAGGGTGAAGGTGGCGTCGGTCTTGCCGAGGTAGTTCTCGTAGAAGACCAGGTCCTGGGCGAGGTCGGACTCCTCGCGGAAGACGAGCCAGCCGATCCCCGGGTAGACGAGCCCGTACTTGTGCCCCGACACGTTGATCGAGCGAACCTGTTCGAGGCGGAAGTCCCACGGCGAGTCGGGGTAGAGGAACGGCCACACGAACCCGCCGCTTGCGCCGTCCACGTGGAGCGGGATGTCCAGGTCGCGCTTCTTCTTGATGTCGAGCAGCAGGTTGTTGATCCCGACGATGTCGTCCATGTGCCCGGTGAAGGTGGTGCCCAGGACGCCCACGACCCCGATGGTGTTCTCGTCGAGGTGCGGCTCCACGTCCTCGGGGCCGATCGTGTACTTGTTCTCCTCCAGCGGGACGATCCGCGGCTCGACGTCGAAGTAGCGGCAGAACTTCTCCCACACCACGTGGACGTCGCCGCCGAAGACGAGGTTCGGACGGTCCGTCGACAGGTTCGCTGCCTGACGGCGCTCCTTCCACTTCCACTTCAGGGACAGGGCGCCGAGCATGATCGCCTCGGACGACCCCTGGGTCCGGCAACCGGTCGTCGGGCCCGGAGCGTTGAAGAGGTCGGCCAGCATCCGGACGCAGCGCTGCTCGATCTCGGCGGAGACCGGGTACTCGGCGTGGTCGATGAAGTTGCGGTGCAGGTTCTCCGCGATGATCCGCTGCGCCTCGGGCTCCATCCAGGTCGTGACGAACGTGGCCAGGTTGCGCTGCGGATCACCTTCGAGGTTGAGGTCCTCGGCAACCAGCCGCAGGGCATCGGTCGGGGGCATCCCGCTCTGCGGGAAGGCCGTTGACGGGGCTCTCTCGGTCAGGAACCGGTTGCCGAAGAGCGCTTCGGCCTCGACCTTGCTCAGCTTGGTCATGACGTGTGCTGCACCACCGTTCTTGTTGAAGTTGGCTTGTCGAAAACTTGGATGACTCCGCCGATGGCGAAGCAGACGGCGCCGGCGAAGGTCCCCCAGTTGACGAGTCCCTCGTCAACGACCTCGGAGGTCGCCGGTCGTGTGAAGGCCGCGATGCCGGCCAGGAAGAACAGGACCGACCCGAGCTGGTTGACCGCCACCACCCACCAACCGATCTCATGGACGCGCACCACGACGTGGCCGGCGCCGACCTCGAGCATCGCAAGGTGCCCGGAGACGAGGAAGCAGACGCAGCCGAGGATGTCGGGGAGCCAGATCCATCCGTTGGACTGGCGCGGCGTGAGTCCCTCGGCGAACGCCGCCACCAGGCTGACCGCGAACAGCAGAGTCCCGACGAACAGCACGGCGGCGCTGCGCCAGTCGCGCCGCTGCGGCTGGTAGCCCCACCATCGCATCCGCTCTGTGCCCGCTCCCCGCTCATCGCGTAGGGCGTTGACGACGAGCAGGATCGACACGTAGCCGCCGAGGCTGAAGAAGAACCCCCCGACCAGGTAGGTGACGTTGACAGTCCCCAGAGCTGCCCACGCTCGAGCTGGGCGAAGTAGGCACCCAGGGCGAACAGGCTGCCACCGAGGATGAAGGCAACCGCGGCGACGAGATTGACCGTGGTCAGACGACGCGTCAGCGCCTGTTCCACCGCGTCGCACCGGATCTCGTCTCATCTGGCCAACGTCACGTGAGCTCTTGCATACGCTCGGCGACGATGATCCGGGCTGCGGCCTCGATCAGTGCGAGGTGCGAGAACGCCTGCGGGAAGTTGCCGAGGTGGTGACCGGTGTCCACGTCGAACTCCTCGGCGAAGAGCCCGAGCGGGGAGGCGACCCGAAGCAGGCGTTCCATCAGGTCACGGGCACGCTGCTCCTCGCCGATGATCGACAGCGCGGACACCAGCCAGAACGAGCAGATCAGGAACGTTCCTTCCTTGCCGGACAGGCCGTCGTCGGTCTCGTCGGTGCGGTAGCGCAGCACGAACCCGTTCTCGGTCAGCTCGTCGGCGATCGCGAGCACGCTCGCGTGGAGCCGCTCGTCGTCGTGGGGCAGGAACCCGAAGAGCGCCGCCAGCAGCGTGGAGGCATCCAGTGCGTCTGTCTCGTAGTGCTGGCGGAGCACGCCCCGCTCGTCGACGCCGTTGGCGAGGATGTCGGCCTTGATCTCATCGGCCGTTTCGCGCCAGGTCGCCGTGAGGTCAGGGTTGCCGCGGATCTCGGCCAGCTTCGACGCGCGGTCCATGGCGACCCAGCCCATCAGCTTGGAGGACACGTAGTGCTGGGGTTTGCCACGGGCCTCCCAGATGCCCTGGTCCGGTTCGCGCCACACCTCGGTGGCGCACCGGGCCTGCGACTCCACGATCGGCCAGAGCCGCCGCGGCAGGCGTTGGCTGCGTCGGGTGTGGAGCAGGATGGAGTCCAGGACGGCGCCGAACACGTCGTTCTGGCGTTGGTCGAACGCTCCGTTGCCGATCCGCACCGGTCGGGCACCCGCGTAGCCGGACAGATCATCGCGAGTGGACTCCGTCAGGTCTCGCCGGCCGTCGATCCCGTACATGATCTGCAGGGCGCCGGTCTCGGTGGGCTCGAGGTCGGCGACGAACTGCATGAACTCGTCGGCCTCCCAGTCCAGGTTCAGGAAGTGCAGGGCTTGCAAGGTGAACGTCGTGTCCCGCATCCAGGTGTAGCGGTAGTCCCAGTTGCGCTCGCCTCCCGGCGTCTCCGGCAGCGACGTGGTGAGCGCCGCCACGGTGGCCCCGGTCGGCATGTAGGTGAGGCCCTTGATGGCCAGGGCCGAACGCTGGATCGCGTCGCGCCAGCGGTGGTCGGGCATCCGCGCCCGTCCCAGCCAGTTGCGCCAGAACCGCGTGGTGGCGTCCACCCGGGCGCTGGCCTCCGAGACGTCGGCCGGCGCGGCGAGACCCTCGGCCCACGACAAGGCGCAGTAGCACTCCTCGCCGGCCGACAGGACGTGCCGGGCCCTGACCCGGCTTCCCTCGACGCCGAGCGCGAGGTCGGTCTGCAGCCTGACCGTCTGGCCCGCGCCACTCGCGTCGGCGGTGTGCCGACTGCCCTCGACCAGGGTCCACTCGGCCGGCGTCCGGCCGTAGTCGAACGCCGGCTCGCACACGAGATCGACCTCGACGGAGCCCTCCAAGCAGCGGACCGTGCGCACCAGGACGTGATCGGCGTCGTCGTCGGCGGGCGGCCGGGTGTGCGGCGTGACCGCGTCCTCGGTCTCCCGTGGACCCATCGTCAGCGCGTCGCGCACCTCGATCCAGCCTGACGGCGTCTTCCACGTCGTCGAGAGGACGTTCGACCCGGGCTCGTAGACCCGCGCCGTCGGGTGGTTGATCCCGAAGGGCCCGAGCCGGAAGTAGCCCGCCTGCCGGTCGAGCAGGGTGCCGAACATGCTGGGCGAGTCGAAGCTGGGGACGCACAGCCAGTCGATCGCGCCGTCGGGCGCGATCAGGGCACCGGTGTGGCAGTTGGACAGGAACGCGTAGTCGGCGATGGGCGGGAACGGGGAAGGTGCCGCTGCGCTCTGCGGGGCCACGTCGTTCATGACGCGACCCACGGGTTGTGCCATCCGCCGTACTCCGCCGTCAGCCGATCGGCTTCGGGTGGCCCCCAGGAGCCGGGGTCGTACGGGTGGACCGGAGGCGGCGCGTCGAGCAACGGCTGCATGACCCGCCACGTCTCCTCCACGCCGTCCTGCCGGGTGAAGCGGGTGCTGTCCCCACGAAGAGCAGCGTGCAGGAGCACCTCGTACGGCGTCGCGCCCTCACCGCCCTGCTCGGCGAACTCCATGTCCAGGTCGATCCTCCCGACAGCAGAGATGTCGGTTCGCCGCGCGTTCAGGATCACCCTGATGCCGGTCGACGGGTCGAGCTTGACGACGACCTGGTTTGCTTCCGTTTGTGGTCCCATGACCTGGAACCCCAACGGCGGCGGACGCTTGAAGATGAGTCGCAGCTCGGTCTGCGTCACGGGGAGCCGCTTCCCGGTCCGGATGAAGAACGGGACACCCGCCCAGCGCCAGTTCTGGATCTCCAGCCGCATCGCGGCGTAGGTCTCCGTGGCCGAGTCCGGTGCCACGCCATCGATGCCGAGGTACCCGTCGTACTGACCGCGCACGTAGTGGGCCGGGTCCGCCTCGACGACCGCGTTGAACAGCGACGACCTGGGCATCCTTGATCGTCTTCAGGTCACCACGGGACGGCGCCTCCATCGCAGCCGCGGACACGACCTGCATCAAGTGGTTGACCACGACGTCACGCATCGCTCCGACGGGATCGTAGAAGTGGCCGCGGTCCTCGACCCCGAAGTCCTCGGACATGTTGATCTGCACGCACGAGACGTAGTCGCGGTTCCACACCGGCTCGAGGATGGCGTTCGCGAACCGCAGGTGCAGGATCTCGTCGATCCCCATCTTCCCGAGGTAGTGGTCGATGCGGTACAGCTGGGACTCGTCGAGGTACTGGTGCAGCTCGTCCGCCAGCTCTCGCGCGGAGGTCTGGTCGTGCCCGAACGGCTTCTCGACCACCACGCGAGCCGATCCCGTCAGATCCGCCTCGGCCAGGCCCTTGACCACCGTCCCGAACAGGAACGGCGGGATCTCCAGGTAGAAGACGGGACACTCGGCGCCCTTGATCGCGTCGCCGACCCGCTGGTAGGTGGCGGGGTCGGTGAAGTCGCCGTGGACGTACGACAGCCTCGCGGCGAACCGGTCGAACACCGCCTTGTCGATGTCCTCGCCCGTGCCCTCGATCGACTCGCGAGCGCGCTCCACGAGCTGGTCCTGCGTCCAGTCGTCGACAGCGACGCCGACGATCGGGCAGTCCAAGCAGGCCGCGGAGCTCCAGGCGGTAGAGCGACCGGAACGTCATCACCTTCGCCAGGTCCCCGGTGATCCCGAAGACCACCAGGACGTCCGCCGGGCGCTGATCCGGGCCCGTTCGTGGCTGCCATGTGCGTTCTCCTCCGCTGCGATGGTTCGTGCGGCATGGGTGGCGCGGGCCTGTCGTCCGCTTCGGCGAGAGCCCAGCCCAAGTTCGAGACAACGCCGGGTTCGACGCTGTGTCCTCCCCCGGTGCGGATGATCCGACCTTCGGCCGCGGCGAACATCCTCCGAATCGGGTGAGGACGCGTGTGCACCGGCGGGAGATCGTCAGATAGCGCGTTCGCCGCGAGTGACCCAACGTCACCGCCACGCCACCTGAGGGATCAGCCATGGCAGATGACCAGCACTACGACGTCGTCATCATCGGGACGGGAGCCGGAGGGCGGAACCCTCGGGCACCGGCTCGCCACGAGTGGCGCGAAGGTGCTCTGGCTCGAACGGGGGCCGTTCCTGCCACGGGAGCGCGACAACTGGGAGACCCAGGCGGTGTTCGTCCGCGGGAAGTACCTCGCCTCAGACGTCTGGTACGACCGGCACGGCCGCGAGTTCCAGCCCGAGGTGAACTACTACGTCGGTGGGAACACCAAGTTCTACGGCGCCGCACTGTTCCGCCTGCGGCCGGAGGACTTCGGCGAGCTTCGCCACCACGGTGGCATCTCGCCGGCCTGGCCGATCACCTACGACGAGCTCGAGCCCTACTACACGCAGGCCGAGCACCTCTACCTCGTGCACGGCGAGCACGGCGAGGACCCGAGTGAGGGCCCGGCGAGCGCGCAGTACGCCTTCCCTCCGGTGTCCCACGAACCCCGCATCCAGCAGCTGAGCGACGACCTGGAGAAGCAGGGGCTCCACCCGTTCCACCTGCCGATCGGGGTCAACCTCCACGAGGCGCAGCCGGGCATCGCGGCCCGGGGGAGTGTGTGCATCCGCTGCGACCGGGTCGATGGCTTTCCGTGCCTGCGTGGACGCCAAGTCGGACGCGCAGGTGATCTGTGTGGATCCGGTCCTGTCCCAGGACAACGTCACCCTCGTGACCGGCGCCCACGTGCAGCGCCTCGAGACCGACGCCTCCGGGCGCACGGTCACGGGGGTCGTCACGACCATGGACGACGGATCGACCACCACCTTCACCGGCGACATCGTGGTCGTCGCCTGCGGCGCGGTGAACTCGGCCGCCCTGCTGCTGAGGTCTCGAAACGACCAGCACCCGGAGGGGCTGGCCAACAGCTCGGGAGTGGTCGGCCGGCACTACATGCGGCACAACAACATCGCCCTGATGGCCGTCTCGCTGGAACCCAACCCCACGCGGTTCCAGAAGACGCTGGCGATGAACGACTGGTACCTGGGCTCCGACGACTGGGAGTTCCCCCTCGGGGGGATGCAGATGCTCGGCAAGTCCGACGACGAGGAGATCCGTGCTCAGGCGCCTCGATGGGCCGGCAAGCTGTCGCCGAGCATGCCTTTCGAGGTGCTGGCGCACCACGCCGTCGACTTCTGGCTCTGCGGGGAGGACCTGCCGCAGCCCGACAACCGGGTCACGGTGGACGCGGACGGGGCGGTCCATCTCACCCTCGACGAGCAGAACAACGTCGAGGGTGTGAAGCGGCTACGCCACAAGCTCGACGGGATGCTCGACAAGCTGGGGATGCACAAGCACCATCTCCTGGATCGCAGCCTGTACCTGCACAAGAGCATGCCGATCGGCGCGACGGCCCACCAGGCAGGCACCGTCCGGTTCGGGAGCGACCCCGCCTCGAGCGCTCTCGACACGAACTGCAAGGCCCACGACCTGGACAACCTCTACGTGGTGGACACCAGCTTCTTCCCCAGCATCGGAGCCGTGAACCCCTCCCTGACCGCCATCGCGAACGCCCTGCGGGTCGGCGACCACCTCGCCGAACGCCTGGGCTGACTCGAGACTGCCATGGCCGAGCATCGGGTGGTCATCGTCGGAGGCGGCTTCGGCGGGCTGTTCGCGGCGAAGTTCCTCCGGCACGCCCCCGTCGAGGTGACGCTCATCGACGCCAGGAACTACCACCTCTTCCAGCCCCTGCTCTACCAGCTGGCGACCGGCATCCTCTCCGCCGGCGAGGTGGCGCCGCCGATCCGCGACGTGCTGCGCCGGCACGCCAACGTGACCGTGGAGATGGCCAAGGTCAGCGAGCTCGACCTGGCTGCCCGCACCGTGACCGCCAAGCGGCCCGACGAGACCGTTCGCACCTACGAGTACGACAGCCTCATCGTCGCCGCGGGAGCCGATCAGTCGTACTTCGGCCATGACGAGTTCGCGCGGTTCGCGCCCGGCATGAAGACGATCGACGACGCCCTCGAGCTGCGAGGCCGCATCTTCGGCGCCTTCGAGATGGCGGAGAACGAGATGGATCCCGAGGCGCGCCGCGCGTGGCTCACGTTCGTGGTGGTCGGCGGCGGTCCGACCGGTGTGGAGATCGCCGGTCAGATCGCGGAGCTGTCGCGCTTCGGCCTGAAGGGCAACTTCCGCCGGATCGACCCCGCCGAGGCAACGGTCGTGCTCGTCGATGGCGGCAAGGAGATCCTGGCCACGTTCGGGGACCGGCTGTCCGAGAAGGCCGCGAAACAGCTACGACACCTCGGCGTGACGATCCGGACGGGCACGATCGTCACCGGGGTCGACGCGTACGGCGTGGACGTGCGGAGCTCGGACGGCTCCGTCGACAGGCTCCTGGCCCGGACGAAGATCTGGGCCGCCGGCGTGCAGGCATCGCCGCTCGCACGCCTGCTCGCCGAAGCCAGCGGAGCGACGTGCGACCGCGCCGGCCGGGTCGCCGTACGCGAGGACTGCAGCCTGCCCGGCCATCCCGAGGTGTTCGCGATCGGCGACATGATGGCGCTCGACGACCTTCCTGGAGTCGCCGAGGTCGCCATGCAGTCGGGGATCCATGCGGCCAACACGATCAAGCGCCGGCTCCGTGGCGAGGAGGCAGCGAAGTTCACCTACCGCGACCTCGGCAGCATGGCGACCATCTCGCGCTTCAACGCCGTCGTGAGCTTCAAGGGAGTCCGGCTGTCCGGGTTCCCCGGCTGGTTGATGTGGCTCTTCGTGCACATCGCCTTCCTCACCGGGTTCAAGAACCGCCTCTCCGCGTTGTTCCACTGGGGCGTGACGTTCCTGGCGAGCAGTCGAGCCGAGCGGACGATCACGATTCGCCAGACCATCGGGCGGGTCGCCATCGAGGAGGGCGGCGGGGACGAGCTCACCCGACATCTCATTGCGGCGCCGGAGCAGCAGCCTGATGAGGGGTGAGCCGTGCTGACTGATGCCCTGAGCGTGGTCCTCGCCGTCGATCCGGTGCCGTGGGCGCGGTCGCAGATGGCCTTCACCCTCGCGTTCCACATCATCCTGGTGCCGCTGGGGGTGTCGTGGTCGGTGATGACGCTGATCGCGAACTACCGGGGCATCAAGCACGACGACCGGGACGCGATGCTGCTCGCCCAGCGCTGGTCGAAGTACATGGCGGTGACGTTCGCCGTCGGGGCCGTGACCGGGACCGTCCTCTCCTTCGAGTTCGGGCTGCTGTGGCCGAAGTTCATGGGGCAGTGGGGCGCGGCGTTCGGCGTCCCCTTCGCGTTCGAGGGGATCTTCTTCTTCACCGAGGCGGTCTTCATCTCCATCTACATCTTCGGCTGGCGACGGCTGAAGCCGTGGGCCCACTTCTGGACCGGGGTGCCCATCGCCGTGGCGGGCATCTTCGGCAGCATCTCGGTGGTCGCGGCCAACGCGTGGATGAACTCCCCGCAGGGCGTCACCCTGGACTCGTCGGGCAAGGTGACCGACGTCGACCCGATGGGGGTGATCTTCAACGACGCGATGCCGCTGATGGCCGCCCACATGGTCATCGCGGCGTACCTGGTCGGCGGCTTCATCATCGCCTCGGTCTACGCCGTCGGGATGCTCCGCGGCCGCACCGATCGCTACCACCGGCTCGGTTTCATCATCGGGTTCACCGTCGCCGCGATCGCGACGCCGATCCAGATGGGAGTCGGCGACTCACTGGCGCGCTGGGTCTACAACGAGCAGCCCACCAAGTTCGCTGCGATCGAGATGGTGCCGACGACCAGCAGCGACGTGCCGGAGGTGCTGCTCGGCCATCTCAACTCCGACGGTGAGGTGGTCGGGGGCATCGCGATCCCGGGGCTCGCCTCGATCCTCTCCGACCCCGGCACCGGGACGTCCACCGTCATCCAGGGCCTCGACGAGGCGCCCGCCGCCGAGCGACCGACCAACCACGAGGTCAACGTCGTGCACCTGGCTTGGGACCTGATGGTCGGCCTCGGCACGCTGCTGTTCCTGCTCACCTTGTGGTGGTGGGCCTCGTGGATCTTCCGCCGAGACATGCCCAAGAGCAGGTGGTTCCTCCGGATCTCCGCCACCACCGGCGTGCTCGCCGTGATCACCATGGAGGCCGGCTGGACCGTGAGCGAGGTCGGACGCCAGCCCTGGATCGTCTACGAGAAGATGAAGGTGGAGGACGCCGCCACCGCCAACACCGGCATCTGGATCACCTTCATCGGGGTGGTGCTCCTCTACCTCGGTCTCGGCATCACCACGATCCTCGTCCTGCGGATGATGAGCCGCCGGTTCCGTGAGGGCAGCGGCCGGTCCGGCGAGGCCGACGTCCCCTACGGGCCGAGCGAGCCGGACCTCGCGTCCGAGTCGGTGGACGACCGGAAGGTGGCCAGCTGATGGCCACCACCGCTGCGATCATCCTCTTCGCGGCGATCACCGCGTACGCGATCTTCGGCGGCGCCGACTTCGGCGCCGGCTTCTGGGACCTCATCGCCGGCGGCACCAAGCGCGGCGAGCGGCCACGCGAGGTCATCGACCACTCGATCGCCCCGGTCTGGGAGGCCAACCACGTCTGGCTGATCTTCGTGTTCGTGCTGCTGTGGACCTGCTTCCCGGAGGCCTACGCCTCGATCACGTTGACCCTCTTCGTGCCGCTGACCCTGGCCGCGCTGGGCATCGTGCTCCGGGGAGCCGGCTTCGCGTTCCGCAAGGCGGTGTTCCGCACCCGGGACCGCCGCAACTTCGGCGCCGCGTTCGCCGTCTCGTCCGTGCTCGTGCCGTACTGCCTGGGCGCCGTGGTCGGTGGCATCGCCTCCGGGAGAGTCCCGTCCGGCGGCAAGGCAGGCGACCCATGGGACAGCTGGGTCAACCCCACCTCCGTCCTCGGCGGCGTCCTCGCCGTCTGCCTGACCGCCTACCTGGCCGCCTTCTTCCTCGTGCGAGACGCCGCCCGGCTCTCCGACGAGGCGATGGTGGACTACTTCCGGCGTCGGGCAACCGCGGCCGCGGTGGCCGCCGGTGTGGTGTCGTTGGGTGGGATCTTCGTGCTGTCCAACGACGCGGAGTACCTCTTCGACGGGCTCACCTCGCGGGCCCTGCCGCTGGTGATCCTCTCTGCCGTGTGCGGCCTCGCCGCCCTTGTGCTGGTCGCCCGACCCGGCCGACGCGGAGCGCGCCTCGCCGCCGTCGGTGCGGTGGCCAGCCTCGTCCTGGCGTGGGGGGTCGCGCAGTCGGACTACCTGCTGCCGACGAGCCTGACGGTCTCAGCCGGCGCGGCGCCGTCCGGCACCATCGCCGCCGATCCTGGTCGCCACCGGACTCGCCGCCGTCCTGATCGTGCCCGCGTTCGTGTTGTTGTACGTGTTGGACCAGAAGTCGCTGCTGCCCGAGGAAGGCATGCCCGACCCGGCTCCGAGCGAACGGGCCACCTAGCGCCGAACCGCACGCGGTCTCCAGAGCCCCGAGGGTGCGGTTCAGGTGCAGCCGCCCCAGCGACGCGTACCTCTGTGGCCATCGAACCGATGACCTGCCCGCCAGATGCATTCCGCACCGGGACGGACCTGATCGAGCTACGCCCGGGTGAGGCGTGGCGGGGGGTCTGGGGCATTCGTGCCCGCTGAGGCATCGAACCAGGCCCACGTGAACGCAGGGTTGACTGCTCTTGCGGTCCAACTGTGGCGTCGTTCCTGGACGTTTGAGGAGGTTGCAACCCCCTCGAACGTCCGGGATACCCGGTCGAGCGGGTATCACGTCCGCTACGCCGGCACCTGCAGGCAGTGCACAAGGTCGGGCCATGGGAATTGGTCCATTTTGTGCGATGTGCTGTGGAGGCAGGACGGCGAGACTGGGCGTGGCGCCGGGGCCCCGGACGCCACCAATGGAATTCTGTCGGAGAAGCCATGTCAGAGCGCTCGCCATCGCCTGCCCCCACGAGCCCGATCGAGCCGGTGCCCGCAGCGGAGCGGCCGTCACGTGGTCGCTCGGTGGCTGTGGTCGTCTGCGTCGTGCTGGCAGGCCTGCTGACCACGCCCGCCGCGGTGGCGTACTGGGGCCAGCGCACGCTGAACGACACGGAGCGCTACGTCGCCACGGTGGATCCGCTGGTCGCCTCGCCCGAGGTTCAGGACGTCATCGCCACCAAGGTCACCGACGCGATCGAGAAACAGGTCGACATCGAGGCCATCCTCAACAACGTCTTCGCCGGGGTGATCACCGACCGGCCGCGTCTGGAGCAGCTGGTCGGGCCGCTGTCGGCGGCGATCAACGGCCTGATCGACCGGGAGGTCCGCGACTTCATCGCCTCGGACGAGTTCGCCGACCTGTGGGTGCGGGTCAACACCCGGGCGCAACAGGCGTTGCACCGGATCCTGACGGGCGAGGGGTCAGGGGCTGTCACGGTTCAAGGCGACCAGGTCGTCCTCGATGTGGACGAGGTCATCAAGGCGGTCAAGGAGCGGCTGGTCGCACGCGGGCTCACCCTGGTCGAGAACGTGCCCATCCCCGAGACCGACCGGCAGATCGTGCTGCTCGAGTCCGACGGCCTCGAGCAGCTCCGCACCATCTACGCCTTCGGCAACCCGGTGGCCATCTGGATGCTTCCACTGGTCGCTGCGCTCTACCTCGTCGCCTTCGCCCTGGCTCGACGCCGTCCGCGGATGGGCGTGGTGATCGGGGCACTGCTCGCGGCCAACGCCGTCCTGCTGGGCCTGTTCCTCTCGATCGGGCGTCAGCTGTTCGTCAACCATCTCGAGGGCACGGTGTTCGGCCCAGCGAGCCGGGTCTTCTACGACACCCTGCTGGCCTACCTCGAGCGAGGGCAGGACGTCCTGCTGGGGCTCGGGCTGGTGCTCATCGTCGCGGGGTGCTTCGCCGGTGAGAACAAGTACGGCACGGCCGTCCGCACGACCCTGGCCTCGGGCCTCGAGAGCATCGGAGCTCGTGCAGGTGGCGGCCAGGTTGGCGTGGCCGGCGGCTGGGTGGCAGCCAACCGCGGCTGGCTGCGCATCGTCGCCGTCATCCTCGGAGCGGCGGTTCTGCTGTGGGGCAACCAGGTCTCGATGGAACGGCTGTGGTGGTCCCTGGCGACGGTTGTCGTGGGCCTGGCCGCCATCCAGATCCTCGTCGGCGCTGACAAGGACACCCGCGAGGCGACAGATGAGCAGCAGCTGCCGGGGCCGGGTTCACCCATAACGGATGATCCGGGCACTCGCTCGACGTAGCTACCGTCCAAGGATTCGGCCCCCTCCGGTGGGTCACGGACGCCCGGGGGAGGGCTTCATGACAGACAAGCCGAACATCCTGATCATCTGGGGCGACGACATCGGGATCAGCAACCTCAGCTGCTACAGCGATGGTCTGATGGGCTACCGCACCCCCAACATCGACCGCATCGCGGCCGAGGGGGTGCGCTTCACCGACTACTACGGCGAGCAGAGCTGTACGGCGGGTCGCGCGGCCTTCATCACCGGGCAGAACCCCTATCGCACCGGCTTGACGAAGGTCGGCATGCCGGGCGCCGACATCGGGCTGCAGGCCGAGGACCCGACGATCGCCACCGCACTGAAGTCGATCGGCTATCGCACCGGGCAGTTCGGCAAGAACCACTTCGGTGACCGCGACGAGTTCCTGCCGACCGCCCACGGGTTCGACGAGTTCTTCGGGAACCTCTACCACCTCAACGCCGAGGAGGAGCCCGAGCTCGAGGACTACCCCAGCGAGGAGGAGTTCCCCGACTTCCGGAAGCGGTTCGGGCCACGGGGCGTGATCCACTCGTGGGCAGACCCTGACGCCGACGGGGGACAACGCATCGAGGACACCGGTCCGCTCACCAAGGAGCGGATGAAGACCATCGACGACGAGGTGGTCCCCGAGGCCCTGCGCTTCATGACCGAAGCCAAGGACAGTGACACCCCGTTCTTCGTCTGGCTGAACACGACACACATGCACTTCCGCACGCACGTCAAGGACGGCAGCCGCGGCCGCGCCGGCCGCTGGCAGTCGGCGTACCACGACACGATGTGCGACCACGACGACCTGGTCGGCTCGGTGCTCGACTTCCTCGACGAGAACGGCCTTGCCGAGAACACCATCGTCATGTACTCGACCGACAACGGTCCGCACATGAACAGCTGGCCCGACGCCGGGATGACGCCGTTCCGCAACGAGAAGAACTCCAACTGGGAGGGCGCCTACCGGGTGCCGGCGATGGTGCGGTGGCCCGGCCACATCCCGGAGGGCCGGGTGCTCAACGGCATCGTGAGCCATGACGACTGGTTCGTCACGCTGCTCGCTGCGGCGGGCGACGCCGACGTGGCCGACCGGCTCAAGGCGGGCACCGACCTCAGCGGCACCACGCTACAAGGTCCACCTCGACGGCCACAACCAGCTCGACTACATCACCGGAGCCGTCGACGAGAGCCCGCGACAGCACTTCTTCTACGTCTCCGACGACGGCGACCTGACCGCGTTGCGCTACGACAACTGGAAGTTCGTGTTCCTCGAGCAGCGGGCCACCGGAACGCTGAGCATCTGGGCCGAGCCCTACGTCGAGCTGCGGTTCCCCAAGCTCTTCAACCTGAAGACCGATCCGTACGAGCGGGCAGACATCACCTCCAACACCTACTACGACTGGGTGCTGGACCACGTCTGGGCATTCGTCCCGGCGCAGACCTACGTCGCCCAGATGCTGACAGACCCTGGCCGAGTTCCCTCCGCGCCAGGAGCCGGCGAGCTTCAACGTCGAGAAGATCATGCAGAAGCTTCGGGCAGGCGTGCCCGAGCGCGTGACCCGGACAACCCATCGGCGGGCATCGTCGGCGACTCGGGTGTCGCTTCCCGGTGGCCTGGTCGACACCGGAACGAGCCACGTCGGGTTCCGCTGTGTCCGCAGAGATCCCACTCGGAAAGAGGTTGTCGAATGACCAGTCACGATGTGCTCCCCTCCTGGCGGCCCGGCGCCACCCGCGACGCCGTCGTCGGCTTCCTCGACGACGTCGTCTCCGTGCCGGTGGCGGAACGGGTCGCGTGCTTCGACAACGACGGCACCTTGTGGTGTGAGCGCCCGCAGTACGTCCAGTTCGAGTTCTTCGTCCACGCTCTCGGTGCCCGGGTGAAGGCCGAGCCCGAGACCGCCCGCAAGCCGGAGTTCGCCGCTCTGCTCGCGCAGGACCGGGCCGCCATCGGCGAGCTCGGCCTGGAGCGCATCGCCATGGCGCTGGTCAGCCTCTTCGAGGGGATCTCGCCGGAGGAGTTCACCCGCCAGGTCCGGGCCTTCATGGCATCCGCGCAGCATCCGACACTGGCACGTCCGCTGCGCAGCAACCTCTACCAGCCGATGCTCGAGCTGATCGACGAGCTGAGGCGGCGGGAGGTTGCGGTCACCATCGTCTCGGGCGGCGGGACGGAGTTCTTGAGGTCGGTCAGCCAGGAGCTGTACGGCGTGCCGCCGGAGGCGGTCGTCGGGACGCTCATCGACTACGACTACGCGCGCGGTGACGACGGGGCGCCGCGCCTGCTCAGGAGCGGGCGCGTCGCCGGAGTGGCCAACGAGGGCGCGGCCAAGGTGAGCAACATCCAGAGCCAGCTCGGCCGCAGACCGCTCCTCGCAGCAGGCAACTCCGGCGGCGACAGGGAGATGCTGGAGTGGGCGGCAGCAGGCGACGGACCGACCCTCGCCCTCCTGGTCGACCACGACGACGCCGCGCGCGAGTTCAGCTATGTGAGCAAGGCCGAGACGTTCGCCGAGGCCGAGCCGATCACCGACGTGGGCGCGCGCCTGGGCTGGACGGTGGTCAGCATGGCCGACGACTGGGAGACCGTGTTCGCGCCTCTCGGCTGACGTGCGAGGCGTCGACCGACGGCGCCGCGCGCCGCAACCGTCAAAGAGGCAGTGGCAGCACTAGCCTGACGCCATGAGCTTCTGGGACATCATCTGGTTCATCATCGTCAGCTTCGCGTTCATCGCCTACCTGATGATCCTGTTCAACATCATCGGAGACCTTTTCCGTGACCGCTCGGTGTCGGGGGGCATGAAGGCGGTCTGGTTGATCTTCCTGATCTTCTTGCCCTTCCTGTCCTTGATCGTCTACCTGATCGTTCGCGGTCACGGGATGTACGAGCGTTCTGCCGACGCGACGCAGAAGGCGCAGGCCAGCCAGGAGGACTACATCCGGTCCGTCGCCGCCGCGACACCGGCCGACCAGATCGCGCAGGCCAAGGGCCTGCTCGACTCCGGCGCCATCAGCCAGGCCGAGTTCGACGCGCTGAAGGCCAAGGCCCTCGCCTAGCCGGCTCCATCACCCGGGGTCCAGGCGCGGCTGTCTGGGAGCGCTGCTCGTAGAGCGAGGCGTTGATGGTGGCGGCGCCGATCACGAGTCGACCGGTGATGTAGAGCCAGAACAGCATCGTGGAGACGACGCCGATGACGCCGTAGAGCTCCGTGGCGTTCGCCAGCTTGGGGCCCAGGAAGAACACCGTGAACACGTGCAGCCCCTCGATTCCCACAGCCACCAGCACCGCACCGGGGACCAGGCCCATCCACCCGACGTCCTGATGGG
This sequence comes from uncultured Actinomycetota bacterium, assembly GCA_963758885.1. Classification (GTDB taxonomy): domain Bacteria; phylum Actinomycetota; class Actinomycetes; order Propionibacteriales; family Nocardioidaceae; genus Nocardioides. The sequence goes on along the minus strand of CAVWXS010000036.1, from coordinate 48,405 downwards.
GGAGCCGCCTCGAGACGAGGAGCCAGATCGCGAACGGGACCACGACGACGGCCAGGGTCGCTGCCAGGCCGGTTCCGGGGGACTCCTCGCGCAGCCACCTCGCAGCGGCCATCGACGCCACGAAGGCCAGCGCAATGCCGGTGAAGGCGAGAGATGCCAACCAGCGCCTTCCGAACGCGCGGTGGGGGTACCCCCCACACCGTGGCATGCACGAGCAGGAGCGCCTTCGCGCCCAGGTAGCCCGTCCACAGCACCAGCCAGATTCCGACGAGCAACAGCCACCACCGACCCGAGTCCGAGGGCGCTGTGGCCTGGATCGTCTCCGCCACGCCTGGGTCAACACCCTGCTCGGCGAGTGCTGCCTGGACGTCTGGGGTACGGATGAACCCCAGCGCGCCGTTCCCGACCAGCGAGACCGCCAACAGCCAGAAGAAGAACCGGTAGGCCACGCCGCCGGCGAGCACGCCGGCCGCCACCCTCTTGTCGCGGTCGGCGACCAGGAATCCGGCATCGACCGATCGGTGGCTCGCCCGGGCTTCGTCGGCCCAGATGACGGCTCGCTGCGCCTTCAGGTTCGACCAGGCGACGGTCCGGGCGACCACGCCCGGAGCCGGTGTCGGTGCAGGTTCGGGCGGCTGTGCCGAAGGCAGATCGGCGTTCAACCCGTGGACCCCCATCGAAGAAGGGCGGGTGCAGGCACGATCCAGGTTCACCCATGGCCTGGCCGGGTGGATCACCCGGCTCGGGTGACGACCTGTGTCCCACCCGCGTGCCAGAGTTCCCGCGTCGACATCTCTCGAGCACCAGAGGGAGCGAGCGTGTCGCTAGGTAGCACGCGACGGCGAGTCGTTCGGTCGGCCCGGTCGATCGCCGGCAGCGTCGTGGCCGGGGCACTGTTGGTGACCGCGCTGGCCGGATGTGGCAGCGGCGAGGACGGAGCGTCCGCGGTCGAGGTGGCCGAGGCCCGGGTGTCGGCCGCCGAGAAGGACCTCGCGGACGCCGAGGCGGACTTCGCGGACAAGTCGGCGGAGTTCTGCGGTGCGAGCGAGACCTACATCCTGGCGCTGGACCGCTACGGCGACGTGCTCACCCAGACCGCCGTGACCGTCGGCGACGTCAATGATGCGGGCTCCGACCTCGAGCAGCCGCGGGAGGAGGTCATGTCCGGCGCCGATGCGGCTGTGGCGGCGCAGCAGGCCGTCGTGGACGCCGAGCAGGAGCTCGCGGAGGCCGAGGCGGATCTGGCGGCGGCCAAGAAGCCCGGGTCCACTCCCAAGAGCCCGACCGCGACCAGCAGCCCCAAGCCGTTGGCACCGCCGGCCACGGTCAACGCCGTCGAACGGGCGGAGGCGGAGCTGAGCGCTGCCCAGGAGGGCATCAACGACAAGACCCCGCTGGCGCAGGCCTCCCAGCAGTTCAACGCCGCCGTGGTGGCGCTGGAGATGGCCTGGCTACAGCTCTTCGCAGACGCCGGCTGCCTCACCGACGAGCAGGAGAAGCAGGCCGTGGCCGCGGTTCGCGACTACACCACGGCGCTGCAGACGTCGTTGCGTGACGCCGGCTACTACGACGGCGAGGTCGACGGCATCTATGGCCCGGCGACGGTCGATGCGGTCGAGGCCCTCCAGGAGGCACACGGCCTGCCCAGCACCGGCACGGTCGACAAGGCGACCGCCGACGCGCTCCAGGACGACCTGGCGGCGAAGGGCGGGGCCACCGCGCAGCAGGAGGTGGCGACGACCGCCGCCGTACAGCAGACCCTCCAGCTCGCGGGTTTCTGGGACGGCCCGGTCGACGGGGTGTGGACGCCCGCGCTGACCGAGGCGTTGAAGGACTTCCAGACCGAGCTCGGGGTCGAGCCGACGGGCACCGTCGACGCGGCGACATTGACCGCCCTCGAGAAGGCTATCGAGGAGGCGCAGGCCGAGCCGTCGGCCTCTCCGACGAGCGACCCCTCCACGCCGTCGTCGGACGCGACCGAGTCGAGTCCGACAGACCCGTCCTCGACCTGAGACCAGCGAGCGACTCGCGGACCCGGTCAGGCATCATCCGCAACGGCGCGAGGCCGCTCTGCTTGGATGGGTGAACAGGATGACCGTGCTCAGGACCAGCACCCAGGCGGGGAACGTCAGCTGGAGCCATTGCTGGTCCGCGGAGCCCACCAGCAGTGCCAGCGCGACCACGTAGCCCACGTAGGAGACCCAGCGGGGCAAGGCCGCCGCACGGAGCGCGGCCGTGCTGACGGACAGCGTGAACACCGCTGCCATCCGCATGGCATAGACGGAGATCAGACCCCGGGAGGTGTCTCGGCCGTAGGACCACACCTCAGCGCTGGCGGCCGGACGATCCAGCATCTCCACCAGGCTGGACGAGATCGCGGCCCCGGAGAACAGCAAGGCCAAGAAGAGCAGCCCGCTGCCCATGAACACGGTCGAGAAGAGGCGGTCCTCGACGGCGCCGAGCTGCTCTCGGATGACGCCGATGAACCAGAGGAAGGCGATCCCGGCGAAGGGTACGAGCTGGAGACTGAGCCGAATCATCGCGCGACGGTCGCCGTCGTCCTCCAATGACGCGTACGTCGCTTCGGAGAGCGCAAGGCGCACCATCGTCATGGCTGCCAGGAGCAGGACACCGAACACGATTCCCGCGATCGCGGCCGCGCGTCGGGTCCGCCAGAAGGCGGCCGTCAGGACCGGCGTACTGGTGCTCACGTCTCGTCCTCCAGTTCTGCAGGTTTGGGCACATCATGGCGTGCCATTCGGACCCTCGTGACGCGGCGCGCAATCGCTGGGGCGCGGAGGCGAGCCCAGGACACCGAATAGGCGCTTCTTGCACGCGGCGTAACCACTGGATGGCCGAGGCGTTGATCACGAGGGTCGAGCATGAGAACAGGGATCCGCCCGTACCTACCGTCGAGCCAGGAACCGGTGCAGCTTGCCGGGCATGTTGGAGTGAGCCTGCGTGAACAACCTCTGGGACTACCGCCCTCGCGTGTGGGACTACCGCGAGTCGACGTGGACCCTGGACCGTGATCTGGTCCGGTACGACGTCGAGGCGACGGACGGCTGCGTCGGCACGATCGACCACGCCGCGTCCGAGCCTGCTGGCTCCTACGTCGTGGTCGACCTCGGTTCCTCGGTTCCCGCCCGCAAGCGGCTGATCCCGGCAGGGATGATCGCCGCCCTCGACCACGATGACCGCAAGGTTCGCCTCGCCCTCACCCAGGACGAGATCGCGGCGGCCCCCGACTACGACCCGGACCGGTGGAACGACGACGAGCGCCGCCACCACGGGCAGTACTACGGCCCCTGCGTCACCGCCTGAGCGTCACCCCAGGGCGGCCACCCACAGCTCCTCGGCCGGCCACTGGGTCGCCCACTCGCCCGACACGATCTCGTAGAAGGCATGGTCGGGCCGGTCCGGCGGGGCGTAGATCTCGTGCATGGCCTCGACGACGAAGCCGGAGGCCCGCAACAGCCGTATCCAGTCGCCGTGCGAGGGATGGAACTCGATCCCGCCTCCTGGCCACTGCACGCGGTAGGCCTCCCGCTGACCGCGCAGCAGCCGGTCTCCCGCGACTCCCTCCTCGGCCGGGACGCACAGCGCCGACAGGTAGCTGTTGGTCATGAAGACCAGCCGCCCTCCTGGCCGCAGGAGCCGGGCCGCCTCCGGCAGCCAGCGCTCGGGGTCGCACCACGCGGCGGCTCCGTGCTCGCTCAGGACGAGGTCGAACCGTCCGCTCGCCAGCGGAACCCTCTCGGCGTCCCCTTGAACGAGCGGAAAGGCTGGGCCGAGCTGGCCCTGCAAGCGCTGGGCAGTAGCGAGCTGCTCGCCGGAGAGATCCACCGCGACGACGGCGGCGCCGGCCCGAGCGAGCCACGCCGAGAAGTAGGCGGTGCCGCACGCCAGCTCGACGACGTCGAGCCCCTCGAGATCTCCCAGGACGCCGAGATCTCGTTCCGGCGCCGCGAAAAGCCCCCAGACCACGTCGTCCGAGGCCCACATGGCCTCGGCCGCGGCATCGGTGAAGCGCTCGTTCATGACCGCCCAGAGCGCCCGGTTCAGCGCTATCTCTGAGGCTCTGCCGTCGGTCACCCGATGATGCTAGAGCGGCGGCTCACTCCCCGCGGTGGCACCAGCGCCCTCGCCCTGGCTGGCTCAGGGGGCTCGGCCGATCTGCTTCGCCAGCGCCCAGATGACGAGGATGTCCATGGCGATGATCAGCATCGACCAGAACGGGTAGTAGGGCATGAACGCGAACTGGGCCAGGGCCGACAGCACCGCGAACCCGATACCGGCCGAGTAGGCCCACACCTGGCCCATCAGGATGCCCACACCGACGGCCACGCCGATGGCTCCGATGAGCATGTGGATCCAGCCCCACGCGGTGAGGTCGACCTTGTAGGTGTACTCGACTCCCGTGACGAACACGTCGTCCTTCAACACCGCGGAGAGCCCCTGGAGGATCTCGAACGCCGCCAAGGTCGCGAGCATCACGCCCGCGAAGACGCTGACGCCGTACGCCGCGCTTGACTGCTCGTCGTGGATGCGTGGTCCTGTGCTGCTCATGGGTCGGCCTTCCGTGGAGGGGGCAGGGATGCTCGTGAGCTCACGCTATGCGCCCTCAGCACCCTCCCGCGTCAAGGACCTCCCTGCGTGTCGTCTCCTGGAGGGGTGCGATCGCGACCGGCACCCGCGAGAGCATCGTCGACCGTGTCGAAGACCAGCCCGGCAGACTCTGCGCCGGCGAACCAGGGGTCCCGGCGCATGACCTCCAGGCTGGCGGGCGGGATGCCGGCCAGCTCGAGGGTGATGCCATCGGTCGCGAGCTCCTCCTGGAGGGAGCGCACCGCGTCGATCATCGGCACCGTCACGCGGTGGACGGCAGAGACCTCGAGCACCACGGTGTGCACCGGAGGAACCGCGTCACGTCCCGCAGCGACCACGGCATCCACGGTCACCTGGGCGTTGCCCGTGTACAACGCCCCGTCGAGATGCAGGAGCAGCGTGCCGGCGACGCCGCCGTCCTCGCCCGCCGGGCGGATCGTGGTCCACCCGCCAGCCGGGCGACGGTAGAGAGGCCGGATCCGTGGACGGTTGACCTGACGCACCACGAGCAACAGGGTCAGGGCGACGCCCGCCCCGACGCCGAGCAACATGCCCCCGGTCAGGCACAGACCGGTGACCACGACCGCGACCCACAGCTCGGCGCGGTCGATGCGCGCGTAGCGGGCGAAGTCCCGCGGGTCCAGCAGCCCGAGGATCGCGACCATCACCATGGCCGCCAGCACGGCTTGAGGCAGGTCGTCGAGAAGCGGCGCCAAGAACATCGCCACCGCGACTGCGAGCAAGGCCGTGACGAGGCCGGACAGCTGGGACCGGGCGCCGGAACGGAGGTTCACCGCGCTCTGGGAGAAGCCCCCGGCCGGTGGCAGGGACTGGGTCAGGCCCCCCGCCAGGGAGGCCACGCCGACGGCGAGCAGCTCCTGGTCCGTGCTGATCTGGGGCTCGGCCCGCTGCCGGTTGGTCCGCGCGACCAGCACCGTCTCCAGGAACGCCATCACCGCGATCGCGAGCGCTCCCGGCAGCAGTGCGAAGACGTCCCCCAACACCGGAAGGGACAACCCGGGCAGCCCCGTCGGCACCGGGGCGATGAGGGCGAGTCCGCGTTCTTCGACGTTCGTCGTGGCCACCAGGATGATGCCGCCGGCGACGGCCACGAGGGGGCCAGGGACGCGAGGCACGAACTTGCGCAGCAGGAGAAGCGCCGCGATCGCACTCGCCGAGACCGCCACCGTCACCGCCTCGGCGTCTGGGAGCTTCCCGAGCATGTCGGCGAGCTTGGCGAAGAAGCCGTCGGCGTCCGGGTCCGCGGTGACGCCGAGCAGGTTCGGCAGCTGGCCCACCGCGACCGTCAGGCCGACACCGACCCTGACCCCCGTCAGCGTCGCCGGGCTGATGTTCTCCACCAGCGAGCCCAGCCGGAACGCCCGCATGCCCAGCAGACAGACACCGACCAGCGCGGCCAGGGTGAAGGCGTCACGAAGCAGGTCGTCGGACGACCGGGGCGAGAGGCCGGCCAGGGTGGTGGCCACGAGTACGGCGATGGTCGACGTTGTCGAGACGCTCAGCGCCCGCGCACCACCGAGCAGTGCGTAGACGACCATCGGTGCCATGCACGTGTACAGCCCGATCTCCACCGGAAGCCCGGCGATGGTGGCGTACGCCATCGCCTGCGGGATCACCACCGTGCCTGCCGCGAGGCCCGCCAGCACGTCCAGGCGCCACCACGAAGGCTGGTAGCCCTGCATGGTCGGCAGCAACCAGGCCGGACGACTCGACAAGGGCCCTCCTCGGTCCGGGGTCGCCGCCTAGCGAACCGCGCCGCGCAGGCCGGTTGCCTCACCTGAACAGGGTGACGTCGGCCGGTCGCGACGCATGGTCAGGCTCAGAAGAGGTCGAGCTTGCGCGCCACCGCGAGCGCTTCGCTGCGGCGGCTCGCCGAGAGCTTGGCGTAGAGCCCGGAGACGTGGGTCTTGATGGTGTTCTCGGAGAGGTGCAGGTTTGCGGCCATGTCCGCGTAGGTCGAGCCGCGAGCCAGCTCGTGCAGGACGTCGCGTTCGCGAGGGCTGAGCCGGGGAGATGCCAGCGGTGCGGCACCGTGCGGCGTTCCTCGACGGACGGTGTCCACGGCCCCAGCACCTCGGTGATGTTGGGCCGCCCCGCCGCGGCCGCCGCGAGCTCGTGGAGCCAGCCGTCCGGGGAGCGCACGGCCAGCTCGGCCAGCAGGCGATGCACCGGCGTCCCGTGCCGGCTCCAACCCAGGAACGGCGTGGCGTTGCCGCTGACCTCGGTGATCGTCACCGCGACGCGCAGCGCCTCCAGGGCCTGCTCGCGCTCACCGAGCTCCTCGAGGATCTGGGCCTGAGCCACGAGGGCAAGGGCTCGGCAAGCCGGCTGGGCGACCGCGCTGCCCTGCGCGCTCGTGGCGAACAGGTTGGCCGCCCCTCGGAGGTCGCCCCGCAGGTCGGCGTACAAGCCCTGCAGCAGCGCCTGCTCGGCAGGAGCGTCGAGCCCGTCGAGCCCGCTGACCTGAGCGGCCAGAGCCCGCTCGTCGCCGGCCAGGGCCAGCACGAACGAACGTTCGACGGCCACGGCCAGCTGAAGGTGCCGTGGCAGGCGCGGCACGTCGGCCTGGGTCTGCAGGATCCGCAGACAGGTCACGACCGATCCAGCAGCCAGTGCCAGCCGGGCGTCACGCAGGTGCTGCCAGAACTTCACGGTGAGGTCGGCCGAGTGCACGGGTCCGGCGGTAGCGGGGATCTCCAGCGGACCCGCCGGCCAGGGCAGACCGGCCATGCCGGCCAGCTGGACGGCCAGCTCGGCGCGCGCGATCGTCAGGGGCGGGCGCCAGCCGCGCACGCTGCCCACCGCCTCGAGCGCCTCCGTGGCCAGTCGCAGCGCAGGCACGTTCGCGGCCCTGCGCGTAGTAGGCGAACGCCAGGTGGCTCATCGCGGAGGCGGCGTACGCAGGCAGGACACTCGATCGGCCGATGCGGATGGCCTCGGAGAGGTGGGCCTCGGCTTCTTCGAGATGTCCCAGCCAGGTCTCGACGACGCCCAGCTCCACCAGGAGCTGAAGGAGCACCGCGACCGAGAGACGCTCGCCGGGTCGCGGAGCACGAGCTGGGCTGCCGTCACGGCCTCGTCGAACGGCTCGAGCCCGAGACGGGCGCGCATCAGCCGGATGCAGGCGATCTCGCCCACGAAGCGGACTCGCTGCTCGGGCGGCTGGTGCAGCAGCCTGTCCATCCAGTGCAGAGCCTGCGGGATGTCGTCGTCGAACCAGCGTTCCGCGCAGACCGCGAACCACACGTCGGGGTGTTCCTCGACCACGGTCGGGTGCTGCCTGACGAAGGACCGAACGGTCAGCCCCGCCGTCGTGCGCGATCAGCTCGGGGGCCTCGGCGGCCAGGACCTCTGCGGCCGCCTCGGGGTGGTTCACGCCCAGCAGGCGTCGGAAGGCCAGGCTGTTCTCACCCCGGGCGGAGTCCAGGCGTACGGCGCGCAGCACCGAGGACCTTGCTCGCTCCACGTCGTCGCCCCCCGCGGCGACCCGGCGACGGACCACCTCCGAGAGCAGGGGATGGATCCGGTAGCGCGCGAACCCGCCAGGTCCTCCGGTCCGGGTCACCAGCAGGCCGGTGGTCTCGAGATCGGCGAGCGTTGCTCCCGCCTCCGGGTCACCGGTCAGGTGCCGGGCGATGTCCGCGGAGATGATCTCCTCGTTGGCCGTGCACAGCAGCAGATGGCGGACGCTCGGTGGCAGCGAGGCGAACAGCTCTGACGCGACGGCGTCGGCGACCGGCGTCTCCAGACCGCGGATGCGGTTCGCCGCAACCAATGGGTCCCGGGCGGCGGCGATGCTGCGCGCGGTCAGCACCACGGCGGCACACCACCCGTGGGTGTACTCGGTGACGGCACGAGCGACCTCGGCCGAGTCGGTGCGAGCGTGCTCGGCGACGAGCGTTGCCGAGTCGCGCTCGTCGAGGCGGAGAAGGTCCCCACGGAGCACCGTGAGGTGGCCCAACAGCTCCGCGCCGAGACGCGTGATGGGCAGGTCCCAGCGCGACACCAGGAGGACCCGGAGGCTCTCGGGAGCCTCGTCGAGCCGCTCGTCCAGCAGCCTGACGCTCGCCAGCGGCAGCAGATGGGCGTCGTCGACCACGACCAGGCGTGGGATCGGATCCCCCGGGCTTCGAGGGCCGCAAGGAGCGCTTCACGCAGGCGTGGGGGATCCCAAGCAGCGTCGGCCGAGATCCATCGAGCCTGGATGCCCGCGACTCTCGAGCCATCCGCTGACACCCAGCGACTTGCCGGACCCCATCGGTCCGACCAGCAGCGTCATGGGGTTCTGGGTGGCGTCGTCGAGCCGGTCCCAGAGCAGGGTCCGGGGCACGTAGACCCGCGGCAGGCGGGGACGCTGATCGGTGCGCCTGCGGGTGTCGGAAGCGGATGCTTCGCCGCCCATGCGGACGCTCCCTCCCGAGGTGCGCAGCCTCTCATGGCCCCGTGCCCACGACCACCACTCGGTCGAAGGCGCAACCGGAGTCCCTCCTCGGGGAGCGTATTCCGCATCGCCTCGATCGGCACCAGGGGTCAGGCCCCGTCTCGCGGCTCAGACGTCGCTGCGATCGCCTCCTCGATCGTGACGTACATGGGCGGCTCGTCGTCCGGTTCGGCGACAGCAAGGACGTCGCGTACCTGCCCGACGTCGTTGGCCAGCACCAGGTCGCTGCCGAGGCGGTGCAGGTCCTGGCGGAGCAGGACGAGCATGGCGGCCGCGGTGACGTCGATGGAGGGAGTGGTGTGGCCGTCCAGGACCACCAAGCGGGGCGGGGGCTGCCGTCGCTGACCAGGGCGCGGATGTGCTCGCGTACGACGTCGGCGTTGGTGAAGTGCAAGGGTGCCTCGACCCTGACCACCAGGATCCCGGGAACGGCGGGAAGGTCGGGGTTGCGCTCGGAGTCGACCCAGATCCGGCCCCGCGTCGAGTGCTCGTCCCCAGGTTGGGGGACGGGGACCAGGACCGCGATGTGGGGTCTCGAGGTCCGGGCGATCAGCAGCGCCAGGGACACCCCGATGCCGATCACCAGGCCGGGCAGGGTCTCGAACAGCAGGACGCCCAGCAGTGTCGCGGCAGCGGCGACGAAGTCCACCCTGCTCGTGAGCTTGTACACGCTCGCCAGCCGACCGGTTCGTACGCGCCACAGGCGTCTGAGCGATGCGATGTCGACCAGCTCGATCACGGCGGCGACCACCACGGCTGCCAGTGTCGCCTCCGGGAGCTTCTCGAAGAGTCCCGTCAGGAAGAGCAGGGTCACCACCGTGAGGGCGGCCGCGGTCAGCCCCGAGATCTGCGACTTGGCGCCCGCAGCTCCGTTGACGGCCGTCTTCGACAGGCTGCCGTTGACGACCATGCCGCTGGCCAGCCCGGCGCCCAGGTTCGCGACACCCAGTCCGACGAGCTCCCGGTTCGGGTCGACGTCGTACCCGGCGCGCGCGGCGTACGTCTTGGCCGCCCCGAGGCCCTCGGCGAAGCCCACGAGCATGACGCCCACCGAGGCGGCGAGCAGCTGCAGGAAGTCGTTGCCCGAGACGTCGGGGAGCCCCAGGTCGGGAAGCCCGGACTGGATGGTCCCCACGATGTCGAGTCCGTCGTCGTCGAGCCCGAAGACGCTCACGGCGGCGATGCCCAGGAGGACGACGGCCAGCGACCCGGGGATCAGACGGCAGCCACCTCCGCAGGGCCAGCAGCAACACCAGGCTCCCGATGCCGACCACCGCTGCGAGCGCTTGGGTGTCGTCGAGATGGGTGAGGAGGTCCCAGGTCTTCTCGAAGAAGTTCCCGCTGCCCTTCTCGATGCCGAGCATGGCCGGGAGCTGGCCGATCATGATGGTCAGAGCCAGACCGATGATGAATCCCTTGAGCACGGGCTCGGAGATGAAGGAAGCCAGGAAGCCCAGCCTCATCAGGCCCGCCGCCATGGCGACCAACCCGGTGGCCAGAGCGCGAGCGCAGCGGTCAGCACGACGACGTCGGTTCCCTCGCCGCCGAAGTCCGCCACGATGCCGAAGGAGAGGGCCGCCGTGGCCGACATCGGCGCCACGATCAGGTGGCGCGACGAGCCCACCAGCGCATACAGCGCCAGGGCGGGTACGGCGGCGTACAGGCCGACGACCGGCGGTACGCCGGCGATGGTGGCGTAGGCGAGCGACTCGGGCACCAGCACCGCCCACACGGTCAACCCGGCGATGACGTCAGCGCGCATCCAGGTGCCGCGGTAGCCGGCGAACGAGGGCGGGGCGAGCCGTCCACCGCAGCGGCCGACGTGGCGTCACGTGCTGGGTCACGACATCACCTCCCGACGGACCCGGTCGAGGGCGAGCCCGGCCCCAGGGTCGCGGTGCGAGCTCACGGGTACCTCGCCCGAATCCGGTGAGGTACGTGCGGGTGGCGAGGCCTAGTCTCGCGCTCGGCGCCGCCGTGCGTGTCGTCGCTCTCGCCGCCGCGGTCGAGGAGCAGACATGGGAACGGTCATCGGAGACTTCCTCCCCGTTGCCCTGGGCGTCGCCATCTCGCCGGTCCCGATCATCGCCGTGATCCTGATGCTGCTCGCCCCGCGAGCGAAGGCCGCCAGCGTCGCGTTCATGGTGGGCTGGGTGCTGGGCATCGCGGCTGTCGTGACCGCGGTGACCTTGCTGGCGCAGCCCGTCGGCGAGGCCGACGACGGCGGGCCTTCCACGTTCTCCTCGGTGCTCAAGCTCATCCTGGGCGCCGCAGCGGTGCTGCTGGCCGTCCGGCAGTGGCGGTCGCGGCCGAAGCCGGGGGAGGAACCGACCCTGCCGTCGTGGATGGCCGCCATCGACAGCGTCACCGCCGGCAAGGCCTTCGGTCTCGGTGTCGTGTTGGCGGCGGTGAACCCCAAGAACCTCGTCCTGTGCGTGACCGGCGGCGTGATCATCGCCGGGGCCGCCCTGTCGGGCGGGGAGACCGTGGTTGCGGTGGTGGTCTTCGTGCTCATCGGCTCCGCTTCGGTGATGGTGCCCGTGCTCGGCTACCTGGTGGCTCGAGCGCGGATGCAGGGACCCCTGGACGAGCTGCGGGTCTGGCTGACCGCCAACAACGCCACCGTCATGTCCGTCCTGCTGCTGGTGATCGGGGTCGCGATCTTCGGCAAGGGCCTGGCCGGGCTCTAGGAGGGGCGCGAGTGCAGATGACCAGAGTCCTGATCCGCGTCGACGCCGATCTCTCCGACGAGCTCTCAGGGGCGTTCCCCCAGCTGTCCAAGCACACGCAGCGGGCCACCACCACCCTGACCGGCGACCTCGTCGACCAGCAGGAGCTGCAGGGGGTGCTGAACCTCCTCAGCTCGCTCGGCATCGACGTGATCGAGGTCGTGACCATTCCCGACTGACAACAGGCGGAGTACCACCCTTTTCAGGCGAGGGCGGATCGGCGAGTGCTTCCTAGTTTCGAGACGCTGCAGGGGGACGCACGACTCGAAGAGGAGAGCACCATGGCCAGGGAGTTCCAGGGCAAGATCGAGCTCGACGTACGCGACTCGCAACCCGACTGGGAAGCGTTCCTCCCGGGGAAGGCCCCCGAGGGCGCCCCCAACGTGCTCGTCGTCCTGTACGACGACACCGGCCAGGCGGCCTGGTCGCCGTACGGCGGGCGCATCAACATGCCCACGATGGATCGCCTCGCCGCAGGCGGCCTGACCTACTCCCAGTGGCACACGACTGCCCTGTGCTCGCCGACCCGGTCGACCTTCCTCACCGGCCGCAACCACCACCAGAACGGGTTCGCCACGATCTCGGAGTCGTCGACCGGGTTCCCGGGCTACAGCTCGCACATCCCGCCGACCAACGCGACGATGGCCAACGTCCTGCGCGAGGCGGGCTGGAGCACCTTCTGGGTCGGCAAGAACCACAACGTCCCCGTCGACGAGTGGACGATGGGCGTCGTCGAAGAAGCGCTGGCCGCTCGGTCAGGGCTACGACCGGTTCTACGGCTTCATCGGCGGCGAGACCAACAACTGGTACCCCTCGTTGGCCGAGGACAACAAGTACATCGACCAGCCCTACCGCCCCGAGGACGGCTACCACCTCTCCAAGGACCTCGCCGACCAGGCGTTGCGGATGATCCGCGACAGCAAGCAGACCGAGCCGGACAAGCCGTGGTACCTGTGGTTCTGCCCGGGCGCCAACCACGCGCCGCACCACGCGCCCGAGGAGTACATCGCCAAGTACAAGGGGATGTTCGACGACGGCTACGAGGCCTACCGCGAGTGGGTGCTGCCGCGGATGATCGAGCGCGGCATCCTGCCCGAGGGCACCGAGCTCACCCCGATGAACCCGATGCCCGACGGCACCTACACCCAGACCGACTACGTCCGCCCGTGGGACGAGCTCAACGAGGCGGAGAGGCAGATGTTCAGCCGGATGGCGGAGGTCTACGCCGGCTTCTCGGAGTACACCGACGCCCAGGTCGGCCGGATCGTCGACTACCTCGAGGAGTCCGGCCAGCTCGAGAACACGCTGATCTTCTACTGCGCCGACAACGGCGCCTCGGGTGAGGGCAGCCCCAACGGCTCGGTCAACGAGGGCAAGATCTTCGGTGGCTACCCCGACGACCTCGAGCAGAACCTCACCATGGTCGACCAGCTCGGGTCGCCGGACACCTACAACCACTACCCGACCGGCTGGGCGATGGCCTTCTCCACGCCGTACCGGATGTTCAAGCGCTACACCTACCAGGGTGGCGTCTGCGACCCGCTGGTCATCCACTGGCCCAAGGGGTTCGCCGCCCGGGGCGAGGTGCGCCAGCAGTACCACCACTGCACCGACATCGTCCCCACGATCTACGAGGCGTGCGGCGTGGAGCTCCCCGAGGTCTTCGACGGTTACGAGCAGACCCCGCTGTCGGGGGTCTCGATGGTCTACTCGTTCGACGACGCGGACGCACCGACCGCGAAGCAGACGCAGTACTACGAGATGCTCGGCAGCCGCGGGATCTGGCACGAGGGCTGGAAGGCCGTCACCGAGCACGGACCGATGGCAGGCATGAGCAGCTTCGCCGACGACACCTGGCAGCTGTTCCACACCGACGAGGACCGCTCCGAGGCCCACGACGTCGCCGCCGAGCAACCCCGAGAAGGTGAAGGAGCTCGTCGACCTGTGGATGTCGGAGGCGAAGGCCAACAACGTGCTGCCGCTCAACGACCTGCAGATCATCGGGAACCCGAAGGACTTCGAGACCTTCATCGCGATGGAGTTCAAGATCCCGGTCCCGCCGAGCGGCCAGTACACCTACTACCCGGGCACGACCGAGGTCCCGGAGCGGTCGGCGGCCAACGTGCACAACGTGTCCTACAAGGTGCTCGCCGACGTCGAGCTCACCGGCGACTCGACGGGGCGTGATCTTCGCGCACGGGTCGAGGTTCGGCGGCCACTCGCTGTTCGTGAAGGACGGCAAGGTCACCTACGCCTACAACTTCCTGGGCATCCCGCCCGAGGACCACATCTCCGCACCCGTGCCCACGGACGGTCGGCACATCATCGGCGTGGAGTTCATCAAGGAACGGATGGGGGAGCACCGCGAGGGGATCGGGCCGCTGAAGCTCTACATCGACGACCAGCTGGTCGGCGAGCAGGAGATCAGGACCGTGATGGGCCACTTCTCGCTGTGCGGTGAGGGGCTGTGCATCGGCTACGACAGCGGCGACGCCGTCACCAAGGAGTACGCCGGCGACCGGTTCGAGTTCTCGGGCGGCCGCATCGTCAAGGTGGTCTTCGACATCGCCGACGACGCCTACGTCGACGTCGAGAAGCACCTCCAGGCGGCGATGGCCCGCGACTAGCGCGCGTCGGCCCGGCGCTCGTCGTACCGATCGAGGAGCGCCGGGAGCAGCAACCCGAAGACCGCGGCCGCACCGACTCCGAGCGCCGTCTCCAGCACCCGCTCCCAGAACCGCGCCGTGCCGCCTCCAGGGTCGTCGTACAGCAGCATCACGAACGCCAGGAACGTCGTGAGGGCAGGCAGCAGGTACCACCGGCTGCCCGCCGTCGCGGTGGCGGCCGCCACGCCCGCCAGGACGACGAGCGAGAACGCCCAGTCCGGGGCGCCCAGGGCCGTCAACGCGATCGCGGCGGCCGCCCCGACGACGACGTCGAGGACGCGGTCGAGCGACCTCAGGCGTTGCGTGGCGGGCACGGGGCGGATGACGAGCAGGGCGGCAGCGGGCGCCCATCCCACGTGCTCGAGGTCGAGGGCGAAACCGATGGCCGCACAGAGTGCTCCGGCCGCTCCGGCGGCGTACCCGTAACGGACGAGCATCCGTCGTGGCAGTGCCGGCGGCGGCGGCCCGGGCGGCGGCGCGTGCGTCGGCCACAGCAACGAGATCCCGGTGGCGTACGCCGCCCCCAGGCAGAGCACCACGGCCAGGGGGCCGGCCTCTGCGATCCCTGGATAGCTGAACCCCACGGCCATCAGCGGCAGGGCGAGCGTCAACGCCACCAGAGCGGGTGGCCTGCCGACGCTGACGTGGGCGGCGACCGGGGCGGCGACAAGGATGCCGGCCACCGCGAGTGGCGGCCACAGTGCGAGGAGGGCGCCGACGAGCAGCGACACGGCGACGACGAGTCCCACGACCCCGACCCGGATCCGGCCGCGCCGCAGGGGCGCCAGGGGAGCGGCGGCTACCGGCAGGACACCGATCGCCAGCACAGCCCCGAGCTGCACGTCACTGGCGGTGACGACCGCGGCTGGTGCACCGAGCAACGTGCCGCGAAGCAGCGCCGGCCAGCTCCACACGACTCCGGCTCCCAGCCAGCCGTGGGTCCTCGCTGCCACGCGTGCTCCTGCTGTCGGTGGAGGCTTCCTTGGCGGTGGCCCTGATGTCTCGCGCTGCTCGCGGCCGCGCACCACAGGTTTCCGGCACGGTGGGGGCATCTGCCTCACCCGTTTCCGGCGATGATGACTGTACGTCGCGCCCCGGCACGGTCATGATCAGGTGCGAACGCACGCAGAGACGAACGGCGGCACAGACGATGCTCGAAGCCCTGCTCTGGGGGGTCGTTGGCCAGCTCATCCCTGCTGCTCGGCGGGGTGTTGACGCTGCAGTTCTCGATCTCCATGCGGGTGCTGGGTCTGGTGATGGCCTTCGGAGCGGGCGTGCTCATCAGCTCGGTCAGCTTCGAGCTCGTGGAGGAGGCTTTCGACACCTCGATGGGCGCCGGTGGTGTCGGCCTGGGGCTCTTCGCGGGCGCGGTGACGTTCTACCTGGGGGACGCCTTGCTCGACCGCATGGGCGGCGACGGGCGAAAGAGCTCGGCGGGCAAGCAGGCGGGCGGCTCAGCGCTGGCGATCGTGCTCGGCATCGTCCTCGACGGTGTCCCCGAGTCGGCGGTTCTCGGGCTCACGGTGCTCCAGGAAGGCAGCGTGAGCGTCGCGTTCCTCGTTGCCGTCTTCCTCTCCAACCTGCCCGAGGCCATCGCCGCGACCAGCGGGCTCGCCAAGTCGGGGTGGAGAGGCAGCCGCATCCTCGGCCTCTGGGTCCTGGTTGCCGTGGTGTGCGGTTTCGCCTCCTTGGCCGGCTTCGCCGTCCTCGACTCAGCAGGGCCGACCACGATCGCCTTCGTGCTTGCCTTTGCCGGCGGGGCGATCCTGACCATGCTCGCCGACACGATGATGCCCGAGGCGTTCGAGAACGGCGGCAAGATGGTCGGGCTGTTCACCACGCTGGGTTTCGGACTTGCGTTCGCGCTGAGCGCACTCCAGTGAGTCCCTGACCCGACGGCCTCAGGGGAGGTCGGCGGATGGCGTCGGGGGAGCCGAGGTGAACCAGGTGGCCCGCAGGCTGCGGCGCATCGCGGCAGCGTCTCGTACCTGGACCACGATGCCCACGAGGGCGACCACCAGGAACAGCGCGTACCACCACCAGTCGTCCTGCACCTTGTCCGCGAAGCCGCCGCCGGTGAAGTCTGCGGAGTCCATGGCCCCCGTCACCAGCATGAGGCCGGCAGTCACACCGATCGCTCCGGCGACGGCACTCAGGATCGTCACCACCAGCATGGGTACGTCGGCCAGGATCGCCCCGACGCACAGGACGGCGCCCACCAGGACCCCGACGAGCACGGCGACCCAGTTCCAGTCGATCCCCAGCGCGACGACCAGGCCCGAGCCGATGGCGAAGCCGATCGAGGTCATCACGATGACGACGGCGATGGCGTAGAAGGAGTAGGCCAGGACCGCGAACAGCACCGCGAAGACGAGCCCGACCATCCACCCCAGCACCTCGCCCAGGAAGCGGTCTCCGCCGAGGCCGGCGATGAGGCCCGCGCCGAAGGAGAAGCCAGCGAAGGCGCCCCAGATGGGGAAGACGATCCGGAGCCACAGGCGTCCGCTGAAACAGAAGATCAAGCCGGCGAGGATCGCGAAGATGCCCAGGACGATGTCAGCCACGGGCCGACGGTAGGGGGACTGACGTGGCGCGGCCTCACCCGCCATGGATGAGTGCCCTGGGCGCCCGGGCCGGCCGTGACTATGCTCAGCGCATGCTCATCCTCGCCATCATCTTGTTCGGCATGATCATCGGCGCAGGTGCCCAGTTCGTGCTCGGACGGACGGGTGGCCGAGTCGACTGGACGATCGCGATCGTGGCCGGACTCGTCGGCTCGTTCATCGGTGGCCTGCTGATCAGCCTGCTGGCCGGAGACGGCCTCGACCTCAGGCCGAGCGGCATCATCGGATCACTGGTGGGCGCGATCATCGTGACAGCGGTCTGGCGCTGGTGGGAGGCCCGGAACAAGCCGTCGGCCGACCGCGCCGCCAGGCGATCGGGCGACCCCCGCAAGTCGAACCCGCGCTGACCGACTGCTCAGCTGGCCAAGGCCACCCGTCGGGGTGGTCGCAGGCACCCTTCCCGTGCGTACCGTGAAAAGTCAGCCGCCTCGACCAGGTGGCGACTTCCGGGGAGGGAAGCCCATGACCAAGCATCATCCCGTGACCTGGCTGGCCACGCAGGCCAAGGATCTACCGACCACCATGAGCCGGGTGCTCGACCGCGCGGTGGCCGAGCCCGCGCGTCAGGCACGCGTCACGATCTCGGACGCCGCGCCGTTCAGCGACGGCGTCGAGGCGCGGCTGCGCGAGGCGGACGCCGCGATCGAGCGCGCCCAGCAGCTCGAGGCCGAGGCCGCCGAGAAGGCGGTGAAGGCACGCGAGGCGTCCGAGGAGGTCGACGTCGCACGCGACACCGGCGAGGAGGACGTGCGCCGGGCACGTGAGGAAGCCGACCAGCGCGCCGAGCAGGTCGTCGCCGAGGCGCAGCGCGAGGCCGACGAGTACGTCGCCGCCAAGCGGCAGCGGGCCGAGCAGAACGCCGACAGCGACGTCGCCGAGGTGCAGAAGGAGGCCGACAAGCGCACCGAGAAGGCATACCTGCGAGCGGAGGACGCCCGGGGGCAGGCCGAGCAGGCGCTGGCCAGGGCTCGCGAGCAGATGGCCGAGGCACGTCGGCTGGCCGACGAGGCCGCCCGCGCCGCCAGGGAAGCCGCGGACGAGGCGCGTGACCGCGCGGACCGCCTGGCCAAGGAGGCCGAGGAGCGGGTCGGCGAGGCGGAGCGGCGTACCCAGGCTGTCGACGAAGAGGGCCGCAGTCTCGCCGTCACTGCCGACGAGGGTCCGCTCGAGCTCGACGAGCTGAGGAAGACCGAGCTGCTCGAGATCGCCCATGGCATGGGTCTCGACGTCAACGGCAACACGCTCAAGAAGGAGCTCGTGACGGCGATCCGTCGCAAGCGCTCCTGACCGCAGGGAGGAGGAGAACGACATGCTCGGAACCAAGATGATCGGACGCTCGCTGGTGTTCGGACTCGGCTACCTCGCCGGGACCCGCGCCGGGCGCGCCCGTTACGACCAGATCCGCGGAGCCGCGCTCAGCTTCGCCGGTCAGCTCCGCCAGGAGCTGGACGCCGCACCCGACAAGTCGCCGTCGGCCGTCGCCGGATCGGCCCGCCGGGCCTGGGACGACAGCGACATCAAGCTCGGTCGGCCGTGAGACCGCGGTGCTCGTCAGCATCCACGTCGTAGCCCGGTTGCTCCGGCTGCCGATCCTGCGCATCGACGGCGAGATCGTCCTGCTGGACGACGACCGGCTCGGCACGCCGGCGACCAACGGCGTGCCGGTGCGCCACCGGCACGAGCTGACCGCCGGCCGTCTGCTCGCGCTCGCCGAGGCCGAGATGGCCGTCGTGGAGGACCAGCGCCGCCAGCGCCGTACTCCGTCGAGGGGTTAGCCCCTGAGATCTGACCCGACATGACGAACGGCCGGACCCGGTTGACGGGTCCGGCCGCAGTCTCGATGCGGGCGTCGGTCAGTGCGCGAGGCGGACGGCGACGGCGGGGCGACGGCTGGCCGCGGGACGGGCCGGCCGGCTGGCGACGTACGCCCGGAAGGCGATGCCGAGGGTGACGACGGCGGCGAAGACGGCGACGGCGAGGACGACGAGGAGGGCCGAGACGGTGGCGGAGTCGATGATGTTCATGATCTTGCCTTCTTTCTTGGAGCCCCTGTGGCCTGGTGGCCTGATGAACATGACTGTCCTCGCTTGGCCGACAGGCTTCCGTTCGCGCGCTGACACAACGCGAAATTGGTGCTCGTCGCATGGAACCTGACGGCGCGGGTAACGCTGTGACGTGACGACGGCGCCCCGTTCGGCAAGGGTGCCGGTGTGACCGCCGACCTGACCTTCCTGGTCGCGGGCCTGGCGTTGCTGCTGGCGGTGGTGCTGCCGGAGCTGCTGAGCCGGTGGGCGCTGTCGGCTCCGATCGTGCTCGTCGGAGTCGGCCTCCTGATCGGGCTGACGCCCCTGCCTGACGGGATGCCGCTCGACCCTCAGGAGAACCGCGCCGTCATCGAGCACGTCACCGAGCTGACCGTGATCGTCGCGCTGATGGGGGTCGGCCTGGCACTGGACCGGCCGCTGCGGCTGCGCGACCGCGCCACGTGGGCCGCCTGGTCCCCGACCTGGCGCCTGCTGGCCGTCGCCATGCCGTTGTGCGTCGCGGCGATCGCCTTGCTGGGCTGGGCGTTCGGGCTGGCTCCAGCAGCCGCTCTGCTTCTGGGCGCCGTGCTCGCCCCGACGGACCCGGTGCTCGCCTCCGACGTCCAGGTCACCGGGCCACAGACGGGGGAGGACGCCGCCGAGGAGGACGACGACGTCCGCTTCTCCCTGACTTCCGAGGCAGGGCTCAACGACGGGCTCGCCTTCCCGTTCGTGATGGCTGCCGTCCTGCTGGCGACCGAGGGCGCGTTCTCGGGATGGTGGGCCGAGTGGGTGTCCTGGTACGCCGTCGGCAAGGTCGTGGTCGGGCTGCTCGTCGGCGCGGCCGTGGGCTGGGGGCTCGCCCGGGTGGCCTTCCGGTCGCGCCGCGACGCCCTCCGGGTGGCCGAGCGGGGCGAGTCCCTGCTGGCGATCGCGGCTCTCGTCACGGCGTACGGGCTGGGCGAGCTGGCCGGCGGCTACGGGTTCCTCTCGGTCTTCGTGTGCGCCATGACCTTCCGGTCCGCCGAGCGCGACCACGACTACCACGCGGCGATGCACCAGGTGGTCGAGCGCCTCGAGCGGCTGCTCACGCTCTTCATCCTGCTGGTGCTCGGGATCGCCCTGACCCGTGGCCTGCTGGGCAGCCTCGACTGGCGTGGCGTGGCAGTGGCCGTCGCCCTGATCCTGGTCGTGCGGCCGCTGGCGGGCGCGTTCGCACTGAGCGCATGGGGCCGAGACGACGCCCTGCCGGGTGGGCTGTCGAGCAGGGAGCGCTGGGCGACCGCGTTCTTCGGGGTCCGCGGGGTCGGCTCGATCTACTACCTCGCGTACGCCGCGGGCGAGGCGCCGGAGCTGGGCGAGGACTGGCTGTGGTCCACGGTCGCCTTCACGATCGTGGCGTCGGTCCTGGTGCACGGCGTGCTGTCCCGGCCGGTGATGAACGCGGTCGAGGCAGACAACGCAGGCTAGGAGCAGGCTCCTAAGAGCGCACGCGCGAGATCCGGAACAGCACCCACAGGGCGCCGTCCGCGAGCGTCTGGAGCCATCTCTCCATCCGCGTCACCTGCACCACCCCCGATCACGAGGAGCGACCAACCGCCCCGGACGTACGACCTGCGTACGACGGCCGGCCACGAGAGCCTCCAGGGTGCGCCGGTCGGACGGCCCTGACCGTCGTTCCGGGAACAAACCACCCGGATGGGGCCGAACTGGTGTCCGAAGTGACGATTCTTTACTTTGGTCGCATTTGGGTACCGTCCAGGCATGCCGGTCCCCCCCGCCGGCGAGAAACGTCACGCTCTCAGCCCGATCTTGAGCGTGCTGCTTGCCCTCGCCATCGTCGTCCCCCCGTTCACCACCGACAAGGCCGAGGCCCGATCCGGGCCACCGCCCACCCTCGCGTCCGCGCGAGCCGAGGAGTCCTCGGCGACTCCCGGCAATCCCCTCGCCGACCGGCGGTGGGGTGTCTACCGAGGGCCTCTCGAGCACTCGTGGCGCGCCTACCGCACGGCCGAGGGCCAGGAGCGCGCGCTGCTGGCCAAGATCGCCCAGCGGCCCAAGGCCACCTGGTTCGGCCACTGGCTGCGCACCGACCGGGTCGGCAAGAACGTCAGCGACTACATCCTCTCCAGCCAGCGTGGCGACCCCGAGGCCCTGGTGCAGATGGTGGTCTTCGCCATCCAGCCGTGGGAGCGCGAGGCCTGCACGCGCCTGCCGACCGACGCGGAGAAGGAGGAGTACCGCTCCTGGGTCGACGAGGTCGCGCTCGCGATCGGCGACGCGCACGTCGCGCTGGTGCTGCAGCCGGACGCACCCTTCGCCCTCTGCGCGCCGCACGGCTCCGACGTACCGCTGGAGCTGATGCGCTACGCGACGGAGCGGTTCTCGGCCCAGCCGAACACCAGCGTCTACATCGAGGCTGGTGCGGCGGACTGGCTGCGGGACGACGTGGCGAAGGCGCTGCGCATCCTGGTGCCGGCCGGCATCGGCGTGGCCCGCGGGTTCGCCCTCAACAGCACCCACTACGACTCGACGGCGCGCCAGATCAGGTTCGCGGCCGACATCTCCCGCGCGCTCGAGGCACGCGGCATCCCCGGCAAGTTCGCCGTCGTCAACACCGCTCAGAACGGCAGGCCGTTCAAGGGCTACGAGTACGACGGCCCGAACTACGACAACGCCCGCGCCTGCTCCGGCCGCGACGACACCCGCTGCGTCACCCTGGGCATCCCGCCGACGACCGACGTGGCCGACCCCGCGTGGGGACTCAGCCCGGCCGACGCGGCCGAGGCGGCGGCGTACGTCGACGGGTACCTGTGGTTCGGCCGCCCGTGGCTCTACAACCAGGCGTCCGGCTGGGACCAGCAGCGCGCCCTCACCCTCGCACGGACCACGCCCTACCAGGAACCGTGACCCTGACCCCCACAGGTCCAGATAAATGGGTGTCGCGCTGGTGGCTGGACGGCATCGATATGTACAGTGCGCGGTGGGGATTGATGAGTTCGGAGGCCGTCATCGGCCGGTTGAAAATAGGGGGGACATGTCGACCACGAAGGTGGCCGGTCAGAGGTGGACAGCAGTCCTCATCCTCTTGTTCCTCGGAATCTTCAGCCTGCCGGTGACGGCCTTCTTCTTCGACGGCGAGGGCAGCGAGAACTGGATCATCCCCGTCGCCGTGCTGCTCATGGCCGTCCTCGGCGCGGTCGTCGGGTCCATGCTTCCCGGCCTCGCCGGCCCCGGCGCCACCCAGCAGCGTGGCGCGATGATCGGCGCCGTTGTCGGCGTCGCCATGCTCGTGCTCGGCATCGTGGTGTTCTTCCTGCTGCTGAGCGGCTTCGACGGCGCCTGACGCCCTCTCAGCGAGGTCGCCGCGGGCGGGCGGTGCAGACTGGACGGAGTGCGGTGGGACGGCGGCACGCTCCTGGGACCGATCAGGTCGTTGTCCCACCGCTGCCGTCGACGGCAGCCGGAGTGAGTGCCGCGCGCCGCCGGGCGTCGAGGGGCGACTGCCGGCGGCTGAGCCGGGTATCGAGGATCGCTGCGGCCCGCTCGCCCTGTCCCGACTGTGCGAGCGCATAGACCAGTGTGTCCTCGAGCACCTCGCGCTGCGCCATGCTGCCGCCCAGCACTCCGGTGCGGGGGAGCAGGGCGGTGAGGCGCTCGGCCGCGTCGGCGTACGCACCCTCGACGACCTGCTGGAGCGCGCCGCACAGCGGCGCCACGACGTCGCGGAAGGCCGGGTCGTGGTGGGCGTGTGCGATGGTGCGCAGCGCCGCCAGTCCGACGTCGTCGCCCTCGGCAGCAAGGCCGAGCGCGGAGTGCATGGCCGCGAAGGCCGTCGGCGGGTTCAGCAGCCACCCGTCGGGTGCGGATGCGCACACGGCCTGGCTCGGCAGTGAGCCCTCCCAGGTGCCGGTGACGTGGCAGCGCCACAGCAGAGACCCGCTGTCGACCAGCGCTCGTGAGCCGGTCACCAAGCGGCGGGGCCAGCTCGCGCTCGTAGCGACGTCGGACGGCGTCGACGTCGCACTGCATCAGCTCGTGCAGTGCGGCGTGCCAGGAGAAGTGGGAGCGGTGGTTGGCCTCCGGGCCCCGGCTCCGGATCCAGCCGTCGAGCCAGGCGAGCCCCTCGGTGTGGTCGCCGGTCTCGTAGTAGACGTGGGTACGGGCGTGCACGGCGTGTCCGGACGCGGGCTCGACCGACAGGGCGTACGACGCCAGCTCCTCCGCCTCACCCCAGCGCTCCTGGTCCTGGCGCACGAACGCCAGCTGGCCGGCGTACCACCAGTCGTCGCCGTAGGTGCGGCCCAGTCCCTCGACGAGCTGGGCGGTCTGGCGGCCGGAGGTCAGGCCACCGAAGGCGACCGTCGGCACGGCCACGCTGACGGCCAGGGCGTCGCGGGGGAACAGCCGGATGTGGCGCAGCAGAGCCGCGGCGCCGGTCTCCTCGTCGCTGCGGAGACGGGTGGTGACGGCGTCGAGGAAGCTGACCTCACGGTCGTCGAGGTTGCGGTCGGCCGCGGCGGCGTGCGCGGCCTGGAGTGCCTGCCGCCAGGAGCCGACCGCGCCCCACTCGTGGCCGAGCAGGGCCAGCGCGGCGTGCGCCTGGGCGAAGCCCGGGTCGGCCGCGACGGCGGTCTCGAGGTCCGTCTCGACGCCGTCCTGGAGGCGGAGCAGCCGGCCCAGCGCCTGGTTGTAGGCCGCGGCCGCCTTGCGGCTGGTCGTCAGTGACAGGCCGTAGGGGTCGACCGGACGACGGCGGGTCTCGCCGTGCTGCAACGCCCGGACGACGGAGCCGGCGACGTCGTAGGCCTGCTCGCGGATCTCCGGCATCGCGGTGGTCTCCCACAGGTTGCCGCGGCGCAGGGTGCCGATCGCGTAGAAGGGGATGGTGGGTGGCAGCACACCCACGACGCGGCCGTCGTCGGCGGTGTCGACGCCGAGCCCGGAAGGGCCGGGGCGCACCAGGCCGGTCTGGCTGAGGGCGTGCAGCAGCGGGTCGCTGGCCGGCGCGCCGACCGGGCCGGTGCAGTTGACCACGGCCGCCACGCTCAGCACGGTGCCGTCGCTGAGGGTGACGGTCACGCCGCCCCCGGTCTCGTGAGCGGTCTCGTCAGCGGTCTCGCCCGTGGACCGGGCAGCGGTGACGGTACCGGTGTGCCGGATCCAGCGGCCGGCCTCGTCGACGGCGGCCAGGCGCTGGGCGGTGACGGGCGGCATGCGGTGGCGGTGGGCATCCCAGGCACGGGCGTCGTCGGCCAGGAAGGTCTGGCGGTCGTCGTCGGAGAGGCCCCGCCACAGCTGGGCGGTCACCGGGCGTAGGCCGTCGATGGCGGCGCGCCAGTCACCGGTCTCGGCAATGGTCCGTTCGACGTGCGCCAGGACCGAGGCGCGCACCTCGGCGAGGGAGTGCAGGCGGGTGATGCCGGGCGGCGGCGGGACAGGCGGTGTCGTCGGCAGCACGTGGTGGGCAGGGACCACGTCGTGACGCGAGACGGAGTGGAGCGTGCGGCCGGGGCGGTCGGCCGCGATGGCGACGTCGACCATGGTGAGGCCGGTGCCGACCAGGAGCAGGTCGCCGTCTGGCAGGGCGTCGGTCCACGGGTCGAGGAGCCGGCCGGATGCGAGGAGATCCTCGGGGGCCCAGTCGGTGCCGGCCTTCGCACCGGTCGCGAGCACCACCGCGCGGGCCACGATGGTGTGCCCGTCGTCGAGGCGCACCACCAGGCGGTCGCCGCGCCGGTCGATACCGACCACCCCGGCCTCGCGGCGTACGAGGCGGGCGTTGGCGGGGTACTCGGCAGCCGTGCGCAGCAGGCCCTCGACGTAGTCGCCGTAGACCCGGCGCGGGACGAAGTCCTGGGGCTGGGCCTGCGGGTCGTGGTGCTGGCGGACCCAGCGGTAGAAGTGGTCGGGGTCGCGCGGGAACGCGCTCATGCCGCTCGCCGGCACGTTGAGGAGGTGGCGGTCGTCGGGCGTCGAGTACGCCGTGCCGCGGCCGGTGGCCGGCGCCGGGTCGACGAGCTCGACCCGGAACCGCGACGAGAGCCCGGTCACCAGGTGCGAGGCGGTCAGCGTGCCTCCGGCTCCGGCACCGACGACCACCACGCAACAGTCGCCCTCGCCACCGTGCATCGCTCTCCCACCCCTTAAAGTCTATTGATCGAGTCGACTTACGCTAGCAGGCCGGTTACACCATTTCGGCGATGGGTACCGCGTGTGTCCGCTGCCAGCGTGGGCACAGAGTAAGGGTAAGGCGCCTGGCGCTCAGGTGGGCAATCAGCTGGGCTCACGCGTAACGATGAGGACGCAATGTCGGCTCGGGGACAGACGTATCGGTGGGGTGGAGGGGAAACTCCTTGGTGAGCAGTCTGAGGACGAGGGGTAGCCTGTCGGACAGCGGTGGGGGAAACCGCGACACGGGCGACTTCGGGGGAGACCGGTGAGGCGAGGAAGCGGACGATTGGGGCGGGCTGCCGCCATCAGACGCGTCTGCCTGGTCGCGGTCCTGGCGCCGATCTCGGTGGCCGCCACCGTCGGCCTGTTCCGGCCCGACCCCGACTCCGGGGAGTCCGTGCTGGCCTTCCCGTCCGCCTCGGCCGCCGATCCCACGCTCCCGGCTGTGCCTGACCTGCCCGAGGCCGTGGAGGCGCCCGCCTCGCTCTCCCAGGAGCCCCCACGCGACGGCGCCGGGCTCGGTGTGGTCACCGACGCCCGATTCGCCTCGGTCGACGCGATCCCCGGCCGAGCCCTGACGGCCTACCAGCGGGCCGAGACGGTGATCCGTCAGGCCGACCCGACCTGCAACCTCACCTGGCAGCTGGTTGCCGCGATCGGCAAGGTCGAGAGCAACCACGGCCGGTTCGGCGGGTCGCTGATGACCCCCGACGGGGTCGTCCACCCGGCGATCCTCGGCCCTCGTCTCACCGGTCACGGCGCCACCTCGCGCATCGACGACACCGACGCGGGACTCCTCGACGGCGACACCGGCGTCGACCGGGCCGTGGGACCGATGCAGTTCATCCCCTCGACCTGGACCGTCGTCGGGGTCGACGCCGACGGCGACGGCCGGCGGGACCCCCAAGACATCGACGACGCCAGCCTGGCCACCGCCGTCTACCTCTGCAGCGGCACCGACGACCTCGCGACCTCGGACGGCCAGCGCGCCGCGGTCCACCGCTACAACCACAGCGCGGCGTACGTCGACCTCGTGCTCGACATCATGGCGGGCTATCTCCACGCCGACCCGGCGCTGTTCCGGCTGATCGGCGGCAGTGGCGTCCTCGACCCCGGCGACTACCCGACCGGCGGAGGCGGCTGGCCGACGGCGATGCCGAGCGAGCCCCAGCCGACGTTCGACGTCGTCGACCCGAGTGACGCCCCGACGTCGTCCGGCGACCCGACGTCCGAGCCGACCGTCAAGCCCACCGCGACCACGACCGAGCGGCCGACGCCCCTGGCCACGCCCACCGCGAGCCCGACGGCGAAGCCGCCGTCGGCCGCGCCCACCGCCACGCCGACGAGCTCGGCGCCCACCCAGACGGCCACGCCGACCGCCAAGCCCACACCTACGGAGACCGCGACCCCGACCGGGACCGCGACCGAGACGGCGTCGCCGACCGAGACCGCCACGGCGACGGCGACGGCGACGGCGAGCCCCACCGACGGGCCGACCGATCCGGGTGACCCAGAAGTTCCCGGCGACCCCGAGGTCCCGCAGGTCCTGCTCGACGCCTGGGACTCCTGCCTGTCCGCCGGCGTCGACCCGGCCGACCTCGTGGCCATGACGGCCTGCCTGGTCGAGATCACCGGCCTGCCCGCCGACGACCCCGCACTGCTGGCGTTGCTCGCCAACCCGCCGGTCACCCCGCCCGCGCCCACCCAGACCCAGCAGCAGCCCCGCCGCCGCGTCCGCCGCTGCGCGGCGGTGAGCCAGCCACCGTCTCCGACAGCCGCGAACGGTGGCCACGTCACCGCTGCCCCGGGCGGCCTGACGCTCAGCCGCCGACCATGACCCCCACGGGGCTGCGGACGAAGCCGGGGAAGACCGCGGAGCTACTGGCGCCGAAGCGGCTGACCACGACCTCGGACAGCACGTCTCGGTAGTCGGTCGTCACCAGCAGGTCGGCGTCCAGGGTGTCTGCCAGACCGGGCCACTTGGCGTAGAAGGCGCCGCCCCTGACGCCCGCGCCGGCCAGGAACATCACGTTGCCGTAGCCGTGGTCGAGTCCGCCGCTGGCGTTCTCCTGCACCCGGCGGCCGAACTCGCTGATGGTCACGACCGTCACCTTGTCGGCCCATGGGCCGAGGTCGGTCAGGAAGGCAGCGAGGCACTGGGCGAGGTCGCCGGCGGTCTGGACCATGCGGCCCCACTCGACGGTGCCGATGTCGGTGTGGTGGTCCCAGTCGCCGTGGTCGACGGTCAGCACGGCGACGCCGACGTCGCCCTTGATCACCCGGGCCACGCCGGCGAGCGCGCGGCCGAGGTCGGACCCGGGGTACGTCGCCCCGTTGGCCGGCTCGTCCGGGGTGTCCTTGACCGCCTGGAACCCGGCCACCGCGTCGAACGTCGACCTCATCGCGCGGCCCAGACCGGTGCGGTTGCCGTCCCAGAGCCGGTGCAGCGAGCGGACTCGCCGGTGTGCCGAGTCCCACTCGTCGTCACCGGCGATGCCCATCCCGTCGACGCTGCCGGCGGACATCACGGGCTGCGGGCCGTACAGCGACGCCGGCGCGACACCGCCGGCGAGGTTCAGCGCCTGCAGCGGGTTGGCGTCGGCGTCGGTGCCGATGACGCGGTTCAGCCAGCCGGACCGGACGGCGGATCCCGGCTGGGCGTCCTCGACCTCCTCCATCGCGGCGAAGTGCGAGCGGTTGGGAGCGGGCAGTCCCGTCGCGTGCACGGCGGCCAGCTTGCCGGCCGTCCAGAACGGCACCAGCGGCTCGAGGCTCGGGTGCAGGCCGAACATGGCGTCCTTGGCGAGCAGGGTCTCGGACGGGACGGCGATGCTGGGCCGGGAGGCGTAGTACGCCGGGTCGGCGTGGGGGACCACGAGGCTCAGGCCGTCGCAGCCCCCGCGCATCGACAGCACCACGAGCACTGCTGGCGCCGGCGCCGCAGCTGCCGGCGAGGCCGTCACGACCGCCGAGCCGAAGACGGTCGTGGACGCGCCCACCGCGAGTGCGCCGGTGAGCAGGCCGCGCCGGCTGAGGGCGGCGTACTCGGGACAGCAGTCGGTCTGGTTCATCGCCTGGTTCATGGCCTGGTTCATGACTGGGGTCACCTGCTCAAGAAGTCGGGGGAGTCGAGGAAGGTGGTCAACAGGCGGGGCATGCCCCACTGCACGAGCTCGTGCTCCTCGTCGACCCACTCCTTCGGCTTGCAGCCGGTGGCGTCGCAGCAGGCCTGCAGCAGGCGATCGGACGCCCGCCGGTGGAGCAGCTCTCGCGAGAGGTGGTCCACGAGGTCGGCGAACCGGAGCCGCGACTTCGGCAGCCAGTCGGCAGGCTTGCGGTAGTGCGTGCCCGACCGTCGGCCACCAGCCGCCGCTGAGCGTGTAGTGCACGCTCAACGAGGCCATCAACCGAGCGGGTGACGACCACGACTGGTTGTCGATCGGCTGGCCGTCGGGCCGCGGCCACGCCAGCGGGTAGATCCCCAAGCTCCCGGCCTGCCACAGCAGGGCGTTGACGCCGGCGTCGTCCGAGGCGGGCTTGTCCATCCGGATGCCGAGCGCGCGGTACGACGCCACGATGTCCTCGCCGGGATCGCGGACCTTGGCACCGGCGGAGCGCTGGAACTCGCGCGACCCCACGAGCGCCCGCAGCACCGGCGCGATCTCGGTGTCGTGCTTGCGGTAGACCTTGGCCAGGTGGTTCACCAGCGCGGCAGACGGCTCGTCGCGCACGAACTTCACGGCCAGCTTGTAGGCGATGCGCCGGGCGGTTGCCGGGTGCTGCGCGAGGTACTCGAGGTAGCGCGCGGGTCAGCTTGCGGCCGTCCTTCTTCCGGTTGCGGTCGCGAAAACCCATCACCTTGACGGTGCCCCGCCAGTGCTCCTCGGGGTTGTAGAGCGCCTGCCAGGTCTCCCACATGTCGACCGTGTAGCCGGTGAGGATGCGCGCCGACGCCTTGACGTGGTCCTCGGTGTAGTTGCCACGCCCGACGGTGTGGCACTCGAGCAGCTCGCGGCCGAGGTTCTCGTTCGGGTGCCGCTTCGTGGAGGTCGCCTGGTCGAGGTAGATCAGCATCGCCGGGTGGGTGATCGCTCCGACCAGCAGGTCGGAGAACCTGCCCAGCGCGTGCTCGCGGATGTGGTCGCCGTACGACGCCCGGTAGGTGAACTGCTCGTCGCCGTTGACCGGGACGTTGAGGTGGTTCTCCCAGAACTCGGTCATCATCTCCAGCACCGGGCGGTTGGTCCGGATCCGTCGCTGCAGGGCCCGTCGCTGGTAGTTGGCCATCACCTGCCAGCCACCTTGGACCATGTTGATGTTCCGCTGCCACAGCTTGGCGGGCGAGTAGGACAGCTCGGGCCACCAGGCATCCACCTTGGCTGCGTCCTTGTCACTGACGCTGTGCGGGCGGAGCTGCTGCTCGAACCATTCCATCGCACCGCCCGCCTTGCGTACGTCGCGCGCGAGCGTCCGCGTGAGGCCGTAGGAGAAGCGGGTGACGAGGTGCCGGTCGGGGCCGCTGAGCAGCGGTGGCCCGTCGTGCTTGCCGCCGGCTGCGTACGCCGGGGCGCCGGCCGTGGTCACGGCAGCCGCAGTGGCCGCGAGGGCACCGCCGACGAGGACGCGGCGGCTCGGGGGAGGAGTCGTCATGGGGGGTTGCTCCGGGTGAGGGGGTGCCTCATCGTAGGGGCGGCGAGCGGTCCGCACCGGGGTTTCGAGACCTCTCGGAACCGTGCCCTAGAGTGGCCCAGACACAATTTCGGTCACCTTCCCCGCACCCCGAAGGACGCGCGCGCCGCACATGGACGGCCCTCTTCATAGGCTCCGTCATCCTCCTCGACGACTGGCCGACCGGCTGGCCCGTCAGCTGGGCCGGGACGACCGATGACCGCGTGGATCCTGCTGGCGGTGTCGCTGCTGCTGATCGCCGCCTGCGGCGTCTTCGTGGCGGCGGAGTTCTCGTTCGTGACCGTCGACCGTTCCAAGGTCGACCAGCTCGCGGCCGAGGGTGACACCGGGGCCCAGGGCGTGCTGATCGCGTTGCGGTCGCTGTCCACGCAGCTCTCGGGGGCGCAGGTCGGCATCACGATCACCAACCTGGCCATCGGCTTCCTGGCCGAACCGGCCATCGCCGACCTGATCTCGCCGCCTCTCGAAGCCGCAGGCATCCCCGAGAGCGTGGTGCGCCCGCTCGCCATCGGTATCGGGCTGGCCGCTGGGCTCGACGCTGACGATGATCTTCGGCGAGCTGGTGCCCAAGAACCTCGCGATCGCCAAGCCGATGGAGACCGCTCGCGCGACGCAAGGCTTCATGCGCTTCTTCACCACGGTGAACACCTGGCCGATCAAGCTGCTCAACGGCTCGGCCAACGCCATCGTCCGCGCCCTGGGCATGGAGCCGCAGGAGGAGCTGCGGTCCGCGCGGTCGTCGACCGAGCTGGCCTCGCTCATCGCCCGTTCGGCCGACCAGGGCACGCTCGACGCCGACACGGCCGAGCTGATGGAGCGGTCCGTGGAGTTCGGCCAGCGCACGGCCGGCGAGATCATGACGCCGCGCGTGCGCACGATCAGCCTCGACGCCAACGACCGGGCCATGGTGGTGCTCGAAGCCGCGAAGGCGTCGGGCCACTCGCGCTTCCCGGTGCTCGACCCGGACGAGAACGTCGTCGGCACGGTGCACGTCAAGCACGCCGTCGCCCTGCCGCCGTCCGAGCGGCACACCACGCGCATCAAGCACCTGATGGTCAAGCCGATCGTGGTGCCCGACTCGCTGCGGCTCGACCCGTTGCTCTCGTTGCTGCGCGAGGACGGCTTCCAGATGGCCGTCGTCCTCGACGAGTACGGCGGCCAGGCCGGCATCGTCACCCTCGAGGACGTCGTCGAGGAGATCGTCGGCGACATCGCCGACGAGCACGACCCGCGCGGCCAGCAGGCCCGCCAGCTGCGCGACGGCTCGTGGACGGTCTCCGGGCTGCTGCGTCCCGACGAGGTCGCCGACCTGACCGGTGTCGAGCTGCCCGAGAGCGAGGACTACGACACCGTGGCCGGCCTGGTGCTGAGCCTGCTGGGCAAGGTGCCCGACGTCGGCGACGTGGCCGAGGTCTTCGTCCCCGACCGCGTCGAGGGTCCCGACGGACCCCAGGTCCGGCGGCAGCTGGCCGCGCTCACCGTGATCCACATGGACGGTCTCCGGATCGACCAGGTCGCCGTTCGGTTGCTCACCGGTGAGGACGCCGCCCGATGAGCAGCGGCGCCGCGATCGTGCTCTCGACTCGTCCTGTTGCTCGGCAACGCGTTCTTCGTCGCCGCGGAGTTCGCGCTCGTCTCGGCGCGCCGTTCGCAGATCGAACCACGCGCCCAGGCCGGCAACCGGTTCGCGCGCACCACCTTGCGAGCCATGGAGAACATGTCGGAGGTGATCGCGGTCAACCAGCTCGGCATCACCGTCTGCTCGCTGGTGCTCGGCGCCGTCGCCGAGCCGACCCTGGCCCACCTGATCGAGCCGGTCCTCGATGCGCTGCACGTTCCGGAGTCGTTCCTCCACCCGATCGCCTTCGCGATCGGCCTGTCGATCGTGGTCTTCCTGCACGTGGTGATGGGCGAGATGATCCCCAAGAACATCGCCCTCGCGGGTCCCGACCGCGCCGCGCTCGTCCTCGGCACACCCGTCTGGGCGTTCGTCACCGTGCTGCGTCCGGTGATCCGGGTGATCAACGCGGTCGCTCGCGTCGCTCCTCCGGTTGGTCGGGGTGGGCCTGATGGACGAGGTCAGCTCGACCTACACCCGCGAGGAGGTCGCCGCCCTCGTCGAGGAGTCCCGTGGCGAAGGCCTGCTGCAGGACGACGAGTACGACCGGCTCGCCGGCGCTCTCGGCTTCACCGAGCGCACCGTCGCGGCGGTGCTGATGCCACCCGACACCCTGACCACGGTGCAGCGCAGCGCCACGGTCGCCGAGGTCGAGGACATCTGCGCGGCCACCGGCTACAGCCGGTTCCCCGTGACCGGCGACGACGGCGTCGCCACGACCGGTGGACCCGTCGGCTACCTGCACATCAAGGACGTTCTCGAGCCCGACGAGGCGCGTCGAAACCGCGAGATCGAGCCGCGCTGGATCCGCCCCTTCGCCCCGGTGCGGGCCAGCGACTCGCTGCACGAGGCCCTCGAGATCCTCCAGCGCCGCGGGTCGCACATGGCCACGGTCACCGACGACGACGGTCGCTTCGTCGGGCTGGCGACCCTGGAGGACGTCATCGAGGAGCTGGTCGGCGAGATCCGCGACGCCGCCCACCTCGACGAGTAACCCCTCCCGGGTTCTCGTGACAGGCGCTGCGCGCCTTCCTCAACCAGCGGTCTTACCGTGTCGAATCGGTCTCGCGTGTCGCGCCGGATAGTGTTGGTACGGCGGGGAGGCGGCCCCAGCGGCTAGTCCCGGGGCCTCGCTCGGTCCCGCTCGCACACGTCGCCGAGAACGGCACCACACCAAGGACGCAGGCACACAGTGGAGGACATCCCGACGCGCAGCAGCCGCGTGTGGACCGTGCCCAACCTGCTCAGCATGGCCCGCCTGGCCGGCGTACCCGTGTTCCTCTGGCTGGTTCTCGTCCCTGAGGCCGACGGCTGGGCCCTGGCGCTCCTGATGGTGTCGGGTATCACCGACTGGGCCGACGGCTATCTCGCCCGCCGGCTCGACCAGACCTCCCAGCTCGGCCAGATCCTCGACCCGGTCGCCGACCGGCTCTACATCCTCGCCGTGGTCATCGGGCTCGCACTGCGCGACATCATCCCGTGGTGGGTGGCGCTGATCCTGCCGCTGCGCGACCTGCTGCTGTGGGGGCTCGTGCCGTTGCTGCGCACGCGCGGCTACAGCGCGCTCCCCGTGCACTTCCTCGGCAAGGCCGCGACCTTCAACCTGCTCTACGCCTTCCCACTGCTGCTGCTCGGTGACGGGGAGGGCGTCGTGGCCACCTTGTCCAAGGTGTTCGGCTGGGCCTTCGCCTGGTGGGGCATCGGCCTCTACTGGTGGGCCGGGGTCCTCTACGCCTACCAGGTCTTCCAGCTCCTCCGCACGACCGAGCGCTGGCAACCTTCGAGCGCCGACGGGCGTCACACCGACGTGGCCGGAGACGTGCGCAACGAGGTGCCCGATGCCTAGGACGACGACGCGGCAGACCGACCCGCCCGGACCCACCGGACACTCCGCGGCCCGACCTGCCCGACCAGGTCGTGATGCCGCTGCTCGACCGGATCGTGCGCCAGTCCCTCGACGAGGACTACCAGGTGGCGGCGGCGCGCAAGGTCGCACAGCCGCCGGAGCCGCCCCGCTGGTCGCAACCGACCGCCCGCGCCCGCACCCCACTCTGGTCGGCCGCGCCAGGTCGCGGCCGCGGTGATGGCCGTCTTCGGGGTGATCGTCGCGATCGCCGCCGTGCAGACCTCGCGCAACGCGCCCGAGGCCAACGCCAGCCGCGCCAGCCTGATCGAGCAGATCCAGGCCCGCAGGGACAACGTGGCCGCGCTGCAGGAGCGGCTCGAGAGGCTGCGCACCTCGACCACCGACCTCCGCGCCGTGCTGGCGCAGGCCGAGGAGGACGGGCAGGTGCTGGCCGCGCGCATCGAGCGACTGGAGGCGCGCACCGGCCTCGCTCCCGTCTCCGGGCCCGGCCTGCGCATCACCGTGGACGACGCCCCCGACGGCGACGTGACCCAGCAGGTCCGCGACTCCGACCTCGCGATCCTGGTCGACGGCCTGTGGAACGCCGGGGCGGAGGCGATCTCGGTCAACGGCAAGCGGCTCACCAACCTGACCGCCTTCGACAACGTCGGACCTGCCATCCACATCGGCATCACACCGCTGGTGCCGCCGTACACCATCCTCGTGCTGGGCGATCCCGACACCCTCGCCGCCGACCTGCTCGAGAGCACCTTCGGCCAGCAGTGGTACTCCCTGGTCGACAGCCTGGGCTTCGTCTTCGACACCAAGCGCGAGTCGGTCACCCTGCCGGCGTCTCGGCCCCGGCTGCGAACGGTCCGCCTGCTGACCGACCAGGACCCGAACCGGCCCGCCGACAAGGACCAGGGGAGCGCACCATGATCGCCGCCTTCGGGCTCCTCATCGGGATCATCCTCGGACTCGTCCTGCAGCCCGACGTACCCGGCAGTCTCGAGCCCTACCTGCCCATCGCCGTCGTCGCCTCCCTCGACGCCGTCTTCGGCGGCCTGCGCGCCTACCTCGACGGCATCTTCGACGACAAGGTCTTCGTGGTCTCGTTCGTCAGCAATGTGGTCATCGCCGCGGCGATCGTCTACCTGGGCGACCAGCTCGGCGTCGGCGGCCAGCTCCAGACGGGCGTCATCGTGGTCCTCGGGATCCGCATCTTCTCCAACGTCGCCGCGATCCGGAGGCACCTGTTCCATGCCTGACGTCGACACCTCCACGCGGCCGCCCGCCCCACCTCCTGCGTCGGGAGGCGACTCCGGCGACGGCCGTGGCACGACCGGGCGCGACCGCCTGCGCGCAGCTCTGCTTCGTCCTGGCCGACGACAGCTGGTCGTGGCCCTGCTGCTCGCCGTGGTCGGCTTCGCGGCGGTGGTTCAGGTCCGCACCACCGACGTCGACGACTCCTACTCCACGCTGCGCGAGCAGGACCTGATCGACGTGCTGTCCGGCCTCGCCGGCACCTCCCAGCGCGCACTGTCCGAGATCGACCGGCTCGAGCAGGACAAGCGAGACCTCCAGTCCGACTCGCGCCGCCAGGCCTCCGCCCTCGAGCAGGCCCAGCAGCAGGTCGACACCCTCAACATCCTGGCCGGCCTGGTGCCGGTGACCGGCCCGGGGGTGCGCGTCACCATCACCGAGCAGACGGGCCCGGTCGACATCGACTCCGTCCTCGACACCGTCGAGGAGCTGCGCTCCGCAGGGGCAGAGGCGATGCAGTTCAACGGGCAGGTGCGCGTCGTCGCCCAGACCTCGCTCGAGGACGAGGTCGGCGGCTTCACCGTCGACGGCACCCTGGTCACCTCTCCCTACGTCATCGACGTCATCGGCGACCCCCACACCCTCTACGGCGCCCTCGTCTTCAACCAGGGCCCGGCCGAGCAGCTGCGCGACGACGGGGCCGAGGTGCAGATCGACGAGCTGGAGCGCATCGACATCGAGTCGGTCCACGAGGCCGACGGGCCGGACTCCGCCCGGCTGACACCCGACTGTGGAGCCCGCGTGAACACAGCCGCCGGGAGTCGGTAGGTTCGTTCCGACCATCTCGCGGCACGTGAGGAGACCCGGTGTATCCCGACGACCTGAAGTACACCACCCAGCACGAGTGGGTCCGGACGCCCGGCGACACCGAGGGATCGGTGCGCGTGGGCATCACCCACTTCGCCCAGGACGCTCTCGGCGACATCGTCTATGTCTCCCTGCCCGAGGTGGGCGAGGAGCTCCAGGCCGGCACGACCTGCGGTGAGCTCGAGTCGACGAAGTCCGTCAGCGACATCTACGCCCCCGTCTCCGGCACCGTCGTGGCTCGCAACGAGTCGCTGGACGCCACTCCCGAGCTGGTCAACAACGACCCGTACGGCGGCGGCTGGCTGTTCGACGTGACTGTCAGCGACGCCAGCTCGCTCGACGCTCTGCTCGACTCCGCGGCGTACCAGACCTCTCTCGAGGGCTGACCTCCCGCGCCTGCTGCGGGTCGCGGTCGGAGGTCTGTCGAACCGCTTGATCGCGAGTCGACGGCTGGTAGGTTCGGGGAGACCATCACCCTCAGCCGTCCCCTGAGGGTTGGCCCGAGTGATCCGACCTTCACGAGCGTCCTGAGGAGTGCGCCGATGCCGTTCTGCACCACCTGTGGCAAGCAGAACCCGGACGACGCCCGCTTCTGCTCGCGCTGTGGCGCCAAGCTGGTCGCCGACGACACCCCCGAGGCCGCGGGTCTCGACGAGGCCACCGCGACCATCAGCATCGGCACCCCGCCCGAGAAGGCCGACACCTCCGACCGGCACCTCAGCCCGGTCGACGCGGCCGCCGTCGACGCCCTGCCGGCGGGCAGCGCCATGCTCGTGGTGCAGAAGGGCCCCAGCGCCGGCAGCAGGTTCCTGCTCGACCAGGACGAGGTCACCGCCGGCCGTCACAACGACAGCGAGATCTTCCTCGACGACGTCACCGTCTCGCGACGCCATGCGGTGTTCACCCGCGAGGGCGGCGACTTCACCGTCGCTGACGCCGGAAGCCTCAACGGCACCTACGTCAACCGTGACCGCATCGACAAGGTCGTGCTCAAGGACTCCGACGAGGTCCAGATCGGGAAGTACCGCCTGGTCTTCTTCTCCGGCCACCCCAGCAGCTCGGCTGCCGGCGCCACGGCGGGCTGACCGGGCCACCGATGGCTGAGCGGGGCGACACGAGGGGGGCCGCGACGCAGACCTCGGCAGGTCATGCGCGGATGAACATCGGCCAGGTGCTCGACGAGCTGCGCCCCGACTTTCCCGGCGTGACCATCCCGAAGATCCGCTTCCTCGAGGACAAGGGCCTGATCAAGCCCGAACGCACCCCTTCCGGCTACCGCAAGTTCTCCCACGACGACGTCGACCGGCTGCGTTACGTGCTGCGCATGCAGCGTGACCACTACCTGCCGCTCAAGGTGATCGGCGAGCACCTCGAGGCCATCGACCGCGGCCTCGAGCCGCCGCCGCTCGAGCCCGTCGTCCCCACCGTGCCGTCCGTGGCTCTGGCCGCCGACGGCCTCCCCAGCGCGGCGTCGTTCACGCGTCGCGACAACCTGCGGCTCTCGCGCAAGGAGCTGCTGAAGATCGCCGAGATCAGCGAGGAGCTCCTCCTCGAGCTCGAGCAGTACGGCCTGATCACCTCCACGCGCGGCACCGGCCACTACGACACCGACGCCCTGGTCATCGCCCGTACGGCGCGTGAGCTGGCCGACTTCGGCTTCGAGCCTCGCCACCTGCGCGCCTTCAAGACCGCGGCCGACCGCGAGGTCGGCCTGGTCGAGCAGGTCGTCGCTCCCCACAAGCGCGGCCGCGACGCCGCCGCCAAGGCCCGCGCCGAGGACACCGTCTCCGAGATCGCCGCTCTGTCGGTCCGCCTCCACGCCACCCTGGTGAAGTCGGGCCTCAAGCAGGTCTGAGCATTCCGCTGGTTGAGGTACCCGGACTCGAGCCGGGTATCGCCGCGGATGTTCGAGGGGGTTGCAACGCCCTCGACGTCGCATGGACGACGCCTAACCAGTCGCGGTCATCGACCCGTCACACCACCGGGAGTAGGGTTCATGTGTGCGCGAGGTCGATGTCATGGGAGTCCGGGTGGAGATGCCCTCCAACCAGCCGATCGTGCTGCTGCGCGAGGTGTCGGGGGAGCGCTACCTGCCGATCTGGATCGGAGCCGTGGAGGCCACCGCCATCGCGTTCGCCCAACAGGGGGTCGTCCCGCCGCGACCGCTGACCCATGACCTGATGAAGGACCTCCTCGAGGCGCTGGGCCAAGAGCTCACCGAGGTGCAGATCACCGACATGAAGGACGGCGTCTTCTACGCCACGCTCGTGCTGGGATCCGGGGTCGAGGTCGGCGCGCGGCCGTCCGACTCGATCGCGCTGGCGCTCCGCACCGGCAGCCGCATCGTGTGCGCCGAGGAGGTCCTCGACGAGGTCGGACTCGCCGTGCCGGCAGAGCAGGAGGACGAGGTGGAGCGGTTCCGCGAGTTCCTCGACCACGTCACTCCGGAGGACTTCGAGCGCACCGACGGCTAACTCTCTAGTTGAGGTTGAGGGTTGCGACACGCCGCGCGAGTCTTTGACCACCCTCCCAGTGGGGGCCTACCTTGAACTGTCTCTGGTGTAACTCCACCGCTGTGGTCTGGTCCGGTCTAGCCTGGATCGACCTCCGCGATTCCCCGGGAGAGCACGCAGGCGGAGCAGACGTTTTCGAAAGACTGGTGATCCGGTGAACGAGCACGAGCCGCAGACAGGCACCGACACGGAGGCAGCCCACGCCGCCGAGGCGGCCGAGGAGCAGGGTCTGCTCTTCACCGACGACGTGTCGACGCTGCCCAGCGACCTCGGCTACCGCGGCCCGACGGCCTGCAACGCCGCCGGCATCACCTACCGCCAGCTCGACTACTGGGCGCGCACCGGCCTGGTCGAGCCGACCGTCCGCTCGGCGACGGGGTCGGGCTCGCAGCGGCTCTACTCCTTCCGCGACATCCTCATCCTCAAGATCATCAAGCGACTGCTCGACGCGGGCATCTCGCTGCAGCAGATCCGCTCCGCGGTCCAGCACCTCCGCGATCGCGGTACCGACGACCTGACCCGCGTCACCTTGATGAGCGACGGCGCCTCGGTCTACGAGTGCACCAGCAACGACGAGGTCATCGACCTCCTCCAGGGCGGCCAAGGCGTGTTCGGCATCGCCATCGGTGGCGTCTGGCGCGAGATCGAGGGCACCCTCGCCGAGCTGCCCAGCGAGCGCACGGCCGACGACGAGCACGCCGAGCCCACGCCTGGCGATGAGCTCGCCGCACGTCGTGCGGCCCGCATCGGCTGATCCTTTCCTCGATTGTCGGCCCGCGTCCTCGGACGCGGGCCGTTCGGTGTCCCGGTGGTAGGTTGGCCGGGCTGACGATCCCGTGCGGGAGAGTCGGGACTACCGGCGCCGAAGGGGCAAATCCTCCCCGGAACCTCTCAGGCACCAGGACCGCACGGACCAGGCAAGTCAGAAGAGCGAACCGGCTCGACTGAGGGGGAGGCACCGAACCGCACCCATTGCGTCGAGGAGCCACCCGAGTGACCCAGTCAGCCAGCGATCGCCCATCCCTGATCAGCCTCGACGGGCACACGTCCTTCGCGGACCGCCACATCGGCCTGCACGCCGACGACGTGGCGAGGATGCTCGAGACCGTGGGGTACGCCTCCCTCGAGGACCTGATGGCCGAGGCGGTACCCGGCGCGATCCGCACCGCCGCGCTCGACCTGCCGGCCGCGGCGTCCGAACAGCAGGCCGCCGCCGAGCTGCGCGCCCTCGCGGCCGCCAACCGGCCCGCCGAGCCGATGATCGGCCTGGGCTACCACGGCACCATCACCCCGCCGGTGATCCGGCGCAACGTGCTCGAGGACCCGAGCTGGTACACCGCCTACACGCCGTACCAGCCCGAGATCTCCCAGGGCCGCCTCGAGGCCCTGCTCAACTTCCAGACCGTCGTCGCCGACCTGGCCGGGCTGCCGACGGCCAACGCCTCGCTGCTCGACGAGGCGACCGCTGCGGCCGAGGCGATGACTCTCGTACGCCGGGCCAACCGGAAGGCAACCGGGCCCTTCGTCGTCGACGCCGACAGCCTCCCGCAGACCATCGACGTCGTCCGCACCCGTGCGGAGGCGATGGGGATCGACGTCGTGGTTGCCGACCTCGACCAGGGCCTGCCAGAGGGCGAGCTGTGCGGGCTCCTCCTGTCCTACCCAGGGGCCTCCGGCCGGGTCGTCGACCCGCGCCCGCTGATCGAAGCGGCCCACGACCGCGACGCCCTCGTGGTCGTCGCCGCCGACCTCCTGGCGCTGACGGTGCTGGAGGCGCCGGGCGAGCTCGGGGCCGACGTGGTCGTCGGCTCGTCCCAGCGGTTCGGGGTGCCGCTGTTCTACGGCGGCCCCCACGCCGGATTCATGGCGGTCGCCGACGGGCTGGAGCGGCACCTGCCGGGGCGCCTCGTGGGCGTCTCGGTCGATGTCGAGGGCCGGCCCGCCTACCGCCTGGCGCTGCAGACCCGCGAGCAGCACATCCGCCGCGACAAGGCGACGTCCAACATCTGCACCGCGCAGGTCCTGCTCGCCGTCGTCGCGTCGATGTACGCCGTCTACCACGGGCCCGCCGGACTCCGCGCGATCGCCACCCGCACCCACCGCTACGCCGCGGTGCTGGCCGCAGCGCTGCGGGAGGGCGGGGTCGAGGTCGAGCACGCCGAGTTCTTCGACACCGTCACAGCACGCGTGCCCGGGCGGGCCGAGGAGGTCGTGGCAGCGGCCCGCGAACTCGGCGCGCACCTGCGCCTCGTGGACGCCGACCACGTCGGTGTGTCCACCTCCGAGACCACGACGCGCTCGACGCTGACCAGCGTGGTCGAGGCGTTCGGCCTGACGGCCGACGTCGCCGCCCTCGACGCCAGCACGGACGACGCGCTGCCCGACGCCCTGCGCCGCGTCACGCCGTACCTGACCCACGAGGTCTTCTCGAGCCACCACAGCGAGACCCAGATGCTGCGCTACCTGCGGCGCTTGAGCGCCCGCGACTACGCGCTCGACCGCGGCATGATCCCGCTGGGCTCGTGCACGATGAAGCTCAACGCGACCACCGAGATGGAACCCGTCTCGCTGCCGGGCTTCGCCGACCTGCACCCGTTCGCGCCGGCGGAG
Organism: uncultured Actinomycetota bacterium; assembly: GCA_963758885.1. GTDB lineage: Bacteria > Actinomycetota > Actinomycetes > Propionibacteriales > Nocardioidaceae > Nocardioides. The sequence continues at coordinate 7,712 of CAVWXS010000036.1, read as the reverse complement.
GACGCGCTGGGCTACCGCAGGCTGGTCGCCGACCTGGAGTCGTGGCTGGCCGAGGTGACCGGCTACGACCGGGTCTCGATCCAGCCGAACGCCGGCTCGCAGGGCGAGCTGGCCGGACTGCTCGCCATCCGTGGCTACCACCGGGCCAACGGTGACGAGGCCCGCAACGTCTGCCTGATCCCATCGTCTGCCCACGGCACCAACGCCGCCTCCGCGGTGATGGCCGGCATGAGGGTCGTCGTGGTGAAGGCGGCGACTGACGGCTCGGTCGATCTCGACGACCTGCGCGCCCAGTGCGAGACACACAGCGCGGACCTGGCCGCGATCATGGTGACGTACCCGTCGACCCATGGCGTCTACGAGGACACCATCGCCGAGCTCTGCGAGATCGTGCACCAGCACGGCGGCCAGGTCTACGTCGACGGCGCCAACCTCAACGCGCTGCTGGGCTACGCGCGGCCGGGCGAGTTCGGCGGCGACGTCTCGCACCTCAACCTCCACAAGACCTTCTGCATCCCGCACGGCGGCGGCGGGCCGGGCGTCGGCCCGGTCGGCGTACGCGAGCACCTGGCGCCGTACCTGCCCTCCCACCCGATGCACCCCGAGCCCGAGAAGCGTGAGGGGATCGGCCCGATCAGCGCGGCGCCGTACGGCTCGGCAGGCATCCTGCCGATCTCGTGGGCCTACGTCCGGTTGATGGGGGCCGACGGCCTGACGCGCGCCACCGCGAGCGCCGTGCTTGCCGCCAACTACGTCGCGGCCCGGCTGGGCGAGCACTTCCCGGTGCTCTACCAGGGCCGGGACGGGTTGGTCGCCCACGAGTGCATCCTCGACGTCCGCGGCATCACCAAGGACACCGGCGTCACCGTCGACGACGTGGCCAAGCGGCTCATCGACCACGGCTTCCACGCGCCGACCATGTCGTTCCCCGTCGCCGGAACCTTGATGGTCGAGCCGACGGAGTCCGAGGACCTCGCGGAGATCGACCGCTTCTGCGACGCCATGATCGCGATCAAGGCCGAGATCGACCGCGTCGGTGCGGGGGAGTGGAGTCCCGAGGACTCCCCGCTCCGCAACGCGCCCCACACCACACGGGCGCTCCTCGACAAGTGGGAACGCCCCTACGAGCGTGAGCTCGGCGTGTTCCCGGCCGGTCAGGACCCCGACAAGTACTGGCCGCCGGTCGCCCGGATCGACCAGGCGTACGGCGACCGCAACCTGGTGTGCTCCTGCCCGCCACCCGAGGCTTTCCAGGACTGAGGAGATGGCGCTGTCGACCGCACCCGCCGAGCTGCAGGCCAGGCTGGCGCACATCCAGGGGCACGTGCGCCTGCCCTCGGTCGTAGCCGGGGTGGCCGCTGCCGGAACTCCTGTGTGGACAGGTGGAGCGGGCGACGTACCCGGCTCGCCCGCGGACACCCAGTACCGGATCGGCTCCATCACCAAGACGCTGGTCGCCGTCCTCGTCATGCGCGCACGCGACGAGGGGCTCCTCGCGCTCGACGACCCGATCTCGCGGTTGGTCCCGGAGACGGGGTACGCCGACGCGACGGTGGGCTCGCTGCTCGCCCACCTCTCAGGCATGCAGAGCGAGCCGGGCGGGTCCTGGTGGGAGCGTTCGCCCGGCGTCGCGACAGACGTCCTGCTGCGGGTCAACGACGGCACCGGCCGGATCGCCGATGCCGGGGCGTTCTTCCACTACAGCAATCTCGGGTTCGCGCTGCTCGGCGAGGCCGTCGCGCGACTACGGGGCGCCTCGTGGTGGGACGTCGTCACCGCCGACCTGCTCGAACCGCTCGGCATGACCCGCACGTCGTACCTCCCCGTCGCGCCGCACGCCCAGGGTTACAGCATCGTGCACTTCACCGGTGAGCTCACCCGCGAGCCGCACCAGGACACCGTCGCGATGGCGCCGGCCGGTCAGGCATGGAGCACGGTGACCGACCTGCTGCGCTGGGCCGACTTCCTGGCCACCGGCCACCCCGAGGTGCTCGCCCGCGACACCCTCGACGAGATGGCCTCCCTGCAGCCGTCTTCCGACGGTTACGGGCTGGGACTCCGGCTGATGGAGATCGACGGACGTGGCCTGCGCGGGCACACCGGTTCGATGCCCGGCTTCCTGGCCAGCCTGTTCGTCGACGCGGCGACACGTGACGCCTGCGTCCTGATGACCAATGCCACCTCGGGCATCGGCACCGAGTGGGTGCCCCGGATGCTGTTGGGCGACGACGCGCCCGACCCCGTCGAGCCGTGGCGTCCGTCGACGGCGCTCCCGGCGTCGCTCGTCGGGGTGCCGGGGCTGTGGTTCTGGGGCAACACGGCGCTGGAGCTGCGCTGGCACCGCGACCAGCTGCGCCTCCACGAGCTCGGCGACCCCGACGACGCCTACGTCTTCGAGGTGCGCGGCGACCGGATCGTCGGCATCGAGGGGTACCACCGCGGCGAGGTCCTGCACGTCGTCCGCCGTGCCGACGGCTCCGTGCTCCACCTGGAGTGCGCGACGTTCGTCTACACCCGGGTGCCCTACGACCCCGACGTCGACATCCCCGGCGGCCACCCCTGACCGCGAGTCGGCGCAGATCGCCCTGAAATGCCCGCCGAGTCGGCGCAGATCGCCCCGCACCACGTGCCGAGTCGGCGCGGAAATCGCAGGACTCGGTGCGGCGTCTCACCCAGTTGGCCGGGAGGTTTCGGGACGATCTGCGCCGACTCGACGGGACCGGAGGGGCGACTTGCGCCGACTCGACGGGACCGGAGGGGCGACTTCTGCGCCGACTCGGCGGGACCGGAGGGGCGATCTGCGCCGACTCGCGGTCAGGTGGTCGGGATCTTCTTGACCTCGAGGTCGTAGAAGAAGGCCGGGTCGCAGGTCAGCGGGACGACCTTGCCGGCGTAGGTGGCGACGAGGTCGGTGCGCAGCTGGCGGTGGAACCCGCGGGTCTTGATCAGGAAGCCGGCGTCGTCGAACTCCTCGTAGACCGAGCTGCGCGCGCCGTAGCGCACGGCGGTGCCGTGGATGACAGCCTTCTTGCCGTTGACCTGGACCGACGCCTTCACGGAGCCGTCGAGGAGGAACTTGTCGTCGGTGTTGCGCGAGCTGCCGTTGCCGTCGTCGGGGCCGCCGATGACGACCTGGACGGTGTTGCCGTAGCGCTGGTTCTCGTAGACGCTCGTCCAGACCTGGACGCCGTGCGCGTCGCCTGCGCACTCGATGACGATCCCGCGCTCGCGCTTCCACTCCGGTGCCGCGGCGTGGGCGGCCGGGACGTGGACCAGGCCCACGAGGGCGGTGGCAAGGAGGCCGGCCGCGGCAGCGAGGCAGCGCCTTGTCTGCCCAGTGATGGATGTGGCCATGATCAATGTGCTCCCTGGTTGTCTCTGTCGATGTCGAGACCAAGACGCGGGCACCCGGGAGCGAGTTGCAGGTTCGGCGCTGTGGCGTGCGTCACCCACGCAGGGAGACGGTCGACCCGGTGCGGGCCTTCGACACGACGAGCTGGGTGGGGATGCGGTCGCGCATCTCGGCGACGTGACTGACCACGCCGACCACGCGGCCACCGTCGCGTAGGGAGTCGAGGGTGTCCATCACGTCATCGAGGGTGTCGGCGTCAAGGGAGCCGAAGCCCTCGTCGACGAAGAGCGTGTCGAGCGTGGCCCCGCCGACCTCGTTCATGATCACGTCGGCCAGCCCCAGGGCAAGCGCGAGGGACACCACGAACGTCTCGCCCCCCGACAGCGTCGCCGGGTCGCGGCTCTCTCCCGACCAGTCGTCACGGACCAGGAGGCTCAGGCCGCCACGCCGCTCGCCGGCACCCCGGCGTCCGGTGTGCTCGAGGGAGTAGCGGCAGTCACTCATCGTGGTGAGCCGGGCATTGGCGGCGTCGACGACCTGGGACAGCCGGTAGCCCAGGACGTAGGCCGACAGCCGCATCTGCAGCCGGTTGTCGCCCGACTTGCCCTCGACGAACGACGCGAGGCCGGCGACCAGGTCGAGCTCCTCGCGAACCGGGCGCCAGGCCGCGAGGGCCTCGGTCAGGCGTTCGTGAAGCTCGGCGAGCCTCGCCGCGCGCGCGGATTCGCGGTGAGCGGTGTGGCGGGCGTCCTCGACAGCCGCGAGCGCCTGGCGATGAGCGCTGGTGAGCTCGTCGAGGTCGGGAGCGTCGCCCGCCGCAGCCGCCACGACGTCGGGGTCCTCGAGGACGGCTGTCACGGCGGAGACGCGTCGTGCGTGGTCGTCGATGGTCGCCCTGAGCGCGGCCGCCTGCTCGTCGGTGAGGACGGCCGCCAGCGCGGCGTCCGCGGCGGTGAATCCGGCCTCGCGCGCGGCCTGCTCGAGCGTCTGGTCCGCGTCGTCGAGGGTACGTCGGGCGGCGTGGGCGGTGGCGGTGCTGTCGCTCAGCGTGTTCAAGGCGCCGAGGGTCTCCTCGAGGTGGCCCAGCAAGGCGGCCAGGTCGGCGTGGTCGTCGCCGAGCACCTGGTGGAGCTCTTCGGTGGCATCGTCGAGCCGTTGCCGCAGGGCTGTCAGTGACGCGTCGAGCTCGGCGAGGCGGGCGGTCTGCTGCGTCAGAGTCCGGGTGGTGGCTACGACACCGGCCTCGGCGGCGGCCAGCCGGCCCTGGAGGGCGAGCAGGCCGTCTGCGGCCTGCTGGGCCGTGGTCAGACCCGCGCGTGCCGCCGCCAGCCGGCTGTCGAGCAGGTCGGTGTCGTCGGTGCCGGCTGCCTGTTCGGCCACCGCGGCCTGGGTCTCGAGGGCGCTGGCCCGGTCGGCCCGGGCCACCGTCTCGACCTCGGCGTCGGCCAGCCGGCGCCGCAGCGCCCTCTCGGCGGCGGCGTCGGGGGCGTCGGCTGCCGGAGTGGCCGGGCGGGGGTGGTGATCGGATCCGCAGACGGGGCAGCTGCCGCCGACCGCGAGCCGCCCGGCCAGCTCGGCGGCCATCCCGTCGATGCGGGCCTGCTGGAGGGTGAGCAGCTCCTCGTTGAGGGCTTGGCGTCCGGCGACGGAGTGGTTGAGGTCGAGCTGGGCCACGACCAGCCGTTGCGCAGGGCGAGCAGGCTGCGCCCCGCGGCCACCGGCGCTCGGCGTCGGCCACCGCCTGCGTGGCCTCGGGCAGGCGCGAGGCGACTGCCCGTGCCACACCTGCTTGTTCGCGTAGCGCCTCCACCTCGCGAGGCTCCGCCTCTGCCCTGACCGCGAGCTCGGAGACCGCGGCTGCGGCGGCCAGCCGGAGTGCCTCGAGGTCACGCAGGCGACCGGCGAGTTCGAGCCGCTCGGCCTCGCGCGGGGCGAGCACCCGGGCGGCGGCTGCGTCGCGTGCTGCCTGCTGGACGCGCTGAGCGACAGCCGCGGACTCGAGGTCAGCCGGGGAGACCTGGAGCAGTGACGCCACGCCTCGGGCGTGTACGGCGCGCGCCTCGGCCGCGACGAAGGCCGCGCGGCAGCGCTGGGCCAGCCGGTGCAGAGGGAACACAGCGCGGGCTCGCGCGGCCTCGTCGAGGCAGGTTGCGGCGGCTGCGACCTCGCGGTCACGACGGGCGAGCTCGTCGCGCTCGCGAACCGCAGCGGCATGACGCCGCCGCAGGACTGTCACTTCCCGCGCGGTTTCGAGGCCTGCCCGCGCGACCTCCTCGGCTGCTTGGCACGAGGGCGCCACCTCGGTGGCGGCCTCGGCCCGATGGCGGGCGGTGCCCAGGAGGGCGGCACTCCACTCGGTGGGCTCCCTCGGTGTGGGTTCGGGCAGGGCGACGCCGGCTGGCTCGCTCAACCCGGTGGACGGAGCGCGCCGACCACCCGGTCGTGGTCGTCGCGCGCTGGCCCAGGGTCGAGCCGCCGGTCGAGGAGCCGGCGCTCGACCTGCTCGAACCGCTCAGTGCGGGAGAGCAGCCGGAGCAACCGGTGCCGATCCTCGGAGGGATGCGCGAAGGAACGCCTGGAAGCGGCCCTGCGGCAGCATCGCCACCTCGGTTGAACTGCGTGAGGTTAGTGCCCGCCCGCCGCGGTCACCAGGTGACCGGTCTCGTCGAGCCGCGTTGGAGAGGGGCACCCAGGAGCCGTCAACGCGTCGCTGATCGCCACCGAGGCCTGCTACCATGAGTGGTGCCGGAACCGCGCTTCTTGGGGCGCGACCAGGCCGGGGAGCGGACGATGCGGAACCGCCGGCCGGCGAGGGTCACGTCGAGTCCACGCAGGGTGGTTGTGTCGGCGGCAGCCTGGTCGGACCGCAGCCTCCTGGCGTCGTTGCGCTCGCCCGGGACCGCGCCGTAGAGGGCGAAGCAGACGGCGTCGAGCACGCTGGTCTTGCCGGCCCCGGTGGGCCCGACAGCAGGAACAGCCGGCTGCGCTCAGGGCGTCGAAGTCGACCGTCGTCGGTGTCGGCGAACGGACCGAACGCCGTCACCGCCAAGCGGTGCAGCCTCATCCGGCACCCGCCGCGGCGGAGAGCAGGGTGTCGACGTCGATGTCGTCACCACACGCGTCGCAGGCATCCTGGAGGAGCGATGGACTCGGCGTCGCTGGCGGGAGCGCTCGGCAGCCGCGCACGAAGTCGAGGGCGATCGCGTGGTCGGACTACACCTGGGTCGTGCGGTGGGCACGGAAGTCAGGTCGGCGCTCGCCGGGCTCGAAGGCCAGCACCAACGCGTGGGCGAACCGGCGACGCAGCTGCTCCATGGGCTGCGGTGGCCTACCGTCGGTGAGGGTGGCCTGCACCCAGAACTGCTCGTGCGGCGCCCAGCCGGGGTGGGCCAGCAGGTCGCCGAGCGTGCCCGCAACCGCGCCAGGGGCCTGGGCACCGGAGCCTCGACGAACTCGGCTGTCACCGAGCCGTCGGCCCGGAGGTCGACCAGCCAGCAGAACCCTTGGTCTGGGCATGCTCGGAGAAGGAGTAGGCGATCGGCGACCCGCTGTAACGGATGCGGTCGGTCAGAGCACCTGCGCGCCGTGGAGGTGACCGAGGGCGACGTAGTCGACCCCGTCGAACACCCGGTCGGCACGCGGGAGACGCCGCCGACGCTGATGTCGCGCTCGGACTCGCTGGGCTCGGCGCCGGCCACGAAGGCGTGGGCGAGGACGACCGACCGGGTGCCGGTGGCGCGGGCGGCGAGGTCCCGGCGTCGCGCTGCATGGCGGCCGACAGCGCGGCCTCGTGGGACCGGGCGGGCAGCTGCCAGGCTCGAGCCAGTGCGAGCGGGTCGAGGGAACGGCAGGCCGTAGACCGCCACCGGCCCGTGTTCATCCGCCCACCTTCCATGGCCGACCCGACGCCCCGAGGCATCGGTGCGGATGAAGACGCCCGCGGCGTCGATCAGCGCGGGGCCGAACCCGAGGCGCTGGGCGGAGTCGTGGTTGCCGCTCGTCCAGCACGACCTGGGCGCGCGAACGAGGCCAGCCGCACCAGCGACTCGTCGGCCAGCCGCACGGCGTCCACCTGGGGGAAGGGCGCGGTCGTAGACGTCGCCTGCCACAACCCCGACCAGGTCGACTCGCTCGAGACTCGACGACCTGGAGCAGGTGGTCGACGTACGCCGCCTGGTGCGTAGAGCATCCCCTCGCGGTGGAACGACCGGCCCAGGTGCCAGTCGGAGGTGTGGAGGATGCGCACGAGACAACGGTGAGAGCCAGCGCCCGACACAACCCGGGAGCCCACGCCCGCGAGATCGAGGGTCGTGTGGGCTGAGAGTGCGCTGTTCGCGCACTCTCAGCCGCACGACTCGAC
>CAVWXS010000035.1:0-67474 GCA_963758885.1 uncultured Actinomycetota bacterium | reverse complement strand
GCGGCGAGCGAAAGCTCGCTCGCGGCCGTCTGTGCGGGCACGACCGAGGTCCACTCCTTCCCGGCCAACGGGGTGGTCGCCTCGTCGTCGACGACGTTCTACTGCGTGCCCGCCCTGATCAACTGAACCGGTACGTCGTCTGGCCGTGCTCGTCGCCGAACACCAGGACCTTCGAGGGCCGTACCCGGAACACCTGGGCGCCGCCCTCGGTGCTGCCTCCGGAGTCGGTCAGCTCGTAGAACTGCTCGTCGCGGACCTCCCACCGCCAGTCGCCGTCGTACTTGTCCTCCCAGACCTCGGCCAGCGCTCGCAGGCCGGCCTCGTCGGTGACCCGCTGGGCGGTGCCCTCGACCACGATGTCCTTGCCGCTGGCCCAGCCGTCCGCGCCCAGCGGTCCGGCCGTGACGACCACCCGGGGGTTGGCCTCGAGGTTGCGCATCTTCTGCTCCTCAGACCCAGTGCAGAAGGCGAAAGCGCCGTCGTGCCAGGCCCCGCACAGAGGTACGGCGTGCGGGCGGCCGTCGGCGCGGACGGTCACCAGCCAGTAGAGCTGGGCGTCGGTGAGACGGCGTTCGACGTCTGCCCAGTCAGGGGCGGTGGCGGTGGCGTCGCCGTAGCGGGGGTCGATGTGTCCGGTGACCATGGTGGTGCTGACCCGGCGGCGGGCGGAACTCATCGGCGGGCGGTGTTGCCCGTGACGAGCCACGCGTCGCCTCGCGCCCGAGGCACCAGCACGACGAAGCGAGCCCCCATGAACACCCACGCGAAGGCGACCCACACCATCACCACGCCGCCGCCGAGCGCTCCCACCGCCAGCACGACGGGCGAGTAGACGGCGAGCACGGCCAGGCCGGCCCAGGCCAGGTAGGTGCCGTCACCGGCTCCGATCAGCACCCCGTCGAGCACGAACACCACGCCCGCGATCGGCTGGCCGGCCGCCGCCACGAGCAGCACGGGCACGAGCAGGTCCTGCACGCGCTCGTCGCCGGTGAACAACGGCCCCAGGAACGGGCTGGCCAGCGCGAGCGCCACGCCCGACACCACCCCGCTCACGACGCCCCACCACACCATTCGTCGCGTCACCGCCCGGGTGCCGTCACGGTCGCCTGCGCCGAGGTAGCGGCCGGTGATGGCCTGCGCCGCGATGGCGATCGCGTCGAGGGCGAAGGCCAGGAAGGTCCAGATCGTGAACGCCAGCATGTTGGTGGCGACCGCCACGGACTGGTCGTCACCCGACGTGCTGCCCGCGCCGAGCACCACGGCGTACGTCGTGAGCAGCAGGGCGACGCGCAGCGTCAGGGTGCGGACGACCAGGGCCACGCTGGCCTGGGCCGCGCGCTTGATGCCGGTGAGGTCGGGCCGCAGGGAGGCGCCCTCGCGGCGGGCGCCGCGCACCACCACGAACAGCAGCGCGGCTGCGCTGGCCAGCTGCGCGAGTACCGAGCCGAGGGCCGAGCCGGCGATGCCGAGGCCGGCGAAGCTGCCGATGCCGTAGACGAGCAGCAGGTTGAGCGCGATGTTCAGGGCGTTGCCGCCGACCGCGACGAACAGCGGGGTGCGGGTGTCCTGGAGGCCGCGGAGGATGCCGGTCGTCGCGAGCATCACCAGCAGCGGCGTCACGCCGAGGAAGGCGATCCGCAGGTACGTCGTCGCGGGCTCGGCCACGGTCGGCTCGGCGCCCAGCAGGCGCACCAACGGGTCAGTGGCCGCTACCCCCACCAGGGTCACCAGCAGGCCGATGACCACCGCCAGCCAGACGCCGTCGATGCCCTGGGCGAAGGCGGCACGCCGGTCGCCCGCGCCGAGCAGCCGGGCCACGCTGGCGGTGGTGCCGTAGGCCAGGAACACACACAGCCCGACGAGCGTCTGGAGCACCGCGGCGGCAACGCCGAGGCCGGCCAGCTGGGCGGTGCCGAGGTGGCCGACGATGGCCGCGTCGGCCAGCAGGAACATCGGCTCGGCCACCAGCGCGAGGAACGCCGGCAGGGCCAGCCGCCAGATCTCCCGGTCGAGCAACCGCTCGAGCTTCCGGTCGGAGGGGTGGGCCACGATGGGGCAGCCTAGGGTCAGGGACGACCGGGTCCGGGGGCAACCCCAGGTCCTGTGCACAAACGGGTGGTTTTTTCTGCCGATCGGACGAAAGTCGACATGCCGCTGCCTCCATCCCAGATGTCGGGAAGGTAAACGGAAGAAAACAGACCCGGATTTGCCATGCACACCCGTGGACGGTGTTTGCGCAGGTCAGCGTGCGTTTCGGCGGCCCGGAGCACCGGGTGTGCACAGCGTCTCCCCAGGGCAGTGCACAGATCCTCGGCGGGTCGTCCACGGCGCCGCCTCGGTTGTCCCCAGCCTGGCTCCGAGCCTGTGGATAACGTCCTTCCATCGGGCCCCTCGCACGGCGTACGGTCACGGGCGCAAGCAGTACGACGGGGCCTCCAGGAACTGCCTGGCGATCGGCGGCCCGTCCTTCGGCCCATCCCCGGCTGAGCGATGTCGGCGCTGCGTCCTACCGTCACTCCTGTCACTTCCGTCGCACCGCCAAAGCCGCCCCCGGAGGCCTCGTTGAGCATCGCCGAGCAGGGTCAGCGCGGCGTACCCGAGCCGCCGCTCGAGGACTGGGGCGACGGGCCGGCGGCCTACGAGCCGGGGCAGCGTCCGGCCCGTCCCGGCGACCGCACGCCGCCGCAGGACAACGCCGCCGAGCAGAGCGTGCTCGGCGCGATGCTCCTGTCCAAGGACGCCATCGCCGACGTCTCCGAGACGGTGCGCGGCGTCGACTTCTACCGACCCGCCCACGAGGTGATCCACGACGCGATCATCGACCTCTACGGCCGCGGTGAGCCGGCCGACCCGGTGACCGTGGCCGCCGAGCTCCAGCGGCGGGGCGAGCTGCTGCGCATCGGCGGGGCCCCCTACCTCCACACCCTGTCGGCCAACGTGCCGATCGCGGCCAACGCCTCCTACTACGCCGAGATCGTCCACGAGAAGGCCATCTTGCGCCGGCTCGTCGACGCCGGCACCAAGATCGTCCAGCTCGGCTACGCCGGCGAGGGCCAGGTCGACGACGTGGTCGACCAGGCGCAGGCCGAGGTCTACAAGATCACCGACAAGCGCACCTCCGAGGACTACGCCCCCCTCTCCGACATCATGGACGGCGTCCTCGACGAGATCGAGGCGATCGGCAACCGCGAGGCCGGCCTCTACGGCGTGCCCACCGGGTTCGCCGACCTCGACGACCTGACCAACGGTCTCCACGCCGGCCAGATGATCATCGTTGCGGCCAGACCGGCAGTGGGGAAATCGACGCTTGCGCTCGACCTGTGCCGGGCGGCGTCGATCCAGAACAACCTGACCAGCTGCTTCTTCAGCCTCGAGATGACGCGTTCCGAGATCACCATGCGGCTGCTGTCGGCCGAGGCGCGCGTGCCGCTCAACCACATCCGCAACGGCCAGATGAACGACGACGACTGGTCGCGGCTGGCCCGCAAGATGGCCGAGGTGTCCTCGGCGCCGATGTTCATCGACGACTCGCCCAACATGACCATGATGGAGATCCGCGCCAAGGCTCGCCGCCTCAAGCAGCGCCACGACCTCCGGCTGATCGTGATCGACTACATGCAGCTGATGACCTCCGGCCGCAAGGTCGAGTCCCGCCAGCTGGAGGTCTCGGAGTTCTCCCGCCAGATCAAGCTGCTGGCCAAGGAGCTCGAGGTCCCGATCATCGCCCTCTCCCAGCTCAACCGTGGTCCGGAGCAGCGCGGAGACAAGCGGCCGATGATGAGCGACCTACGTGAGTCGGGCTCTTTCGAGCAGGACGCCGACATGGTGATCCTCCTGCACCGCGAGGACATCTACGAGAAGGAGTCGACCCGCCCCGGCGAGGCCGACCTGATCGTCGCCAAGCACCGCAACGGCCCCACCCGCGACATCACCGTCGCCTTCCAGGGCCACTACTCGCGCTTCGTCGACATGGCGCACTGACGGGGGCCGGGCCACGGTGAGTGCTGGTTCGGGGAAACAAATCTGCACCTGGTTCACGAGAACCTCCCCGGTCCGTGGTCATCGACGCACGAGCTCGCACGTGTCGCAACTTCGTCCGAAACCCTGCCGAGCGGTAAGGTCGCGCCGTGGACTTCGACGACGTGAACTTCGACCCGGTGCTGATCGCGGTCGCCGTCGTCTTCGCGGTGTGCGCGATCTACCTCTTGTTCCTGCGCAACTCGGTGATGTGGGGCTTCTTGTGCATCATCGGCATCGTGGTCGTCGGCATCGCGATGGTCTTCCCCGACGCCGTGAGCGACGCCCTCAACCGCTAGCTCAGCCAGCACCGGTCTGACCGGCCAGCAGGCGCAGTGCCCGCATCGCGTCGTCGCGTCGTTCCTCGGGCACGAACAGATGGTCGTGGAAGTACCCCGCCACCACGTTGGCGCTGATGCCCTCGCGGGTCAGCGCGGCCGAGAACGCCGCGGTCAGGCCGACGGCGTCCAGCGCCGAGTGGACGCGCAGGGTGATCCACGAGGCCACGAAGTCGTAGGGGAGGCCCAGCTCGTCGGCCCGCTCGCGCGGCAGCACGAGCGTCAGTCCTTCGGGCTCGGCCACGGTCACCACCGCGTCCTCGACGCCATCCGGCCCGGCGGCGAGCACGAAGACGTAGCTCCCGTCGTTCAGGTGCGGCGACATGGTCGCGAGCAGGGTGGACAGGTCCGTCTCGCCGGAAGCCGCGCCCGCCCCATCGTCCACGGGTCCAGCCTAGGCTCGCGCGCGTGCCGACCGACCCGCGCGACCTCCGCGGCGACGCCCCGCTGCTCGACGCGTGGCTGCGCTTCCAGAAGGAGGCCCCGACGCCCTTCACGATCCCCGGCCACAAGCAGCGGCTCGACCTGGTCGGTGACGTCGTCGCGGGCGACGTACCCCTCTACGCCGGCCTGGACACCATGAAGCTCTCGCTCGGGGTCCTCGCGGAGGCCGAGTCGCGCGCGGCCCGACTGTGGGGCGCCGACGTCTGCAGGTTCTCCGTCGGCGGGGCCACCCACGCCAACCAGGCGATCGCGCTGGCGCTCGGCGGCGACGGCGACAAGGTCGTGGTGAGTCGCACCCTGCACCGTTCCGTACTGCTCGGTCTGGTACTCGCCGGGCTCAGGCCCGTCTGGGTCCGGCCCGATGTCGACCCGGCCACCGGGCTCCCCCTCGGCGTCGCGCCGGCGACCGTGGCGCGCGCTCTCGACGAGCACCCCGACGCGCGGGCCGTCCTCGTCGGGGACCCGTCGTACGTCGGCACCGTGGGCGACGTCGCGGGGCTCGCCGAGGCGGCCCATGCGCACGGCGTCCCTCTCGTCGTCGACGCCGCGTGGGCGGCGCACTTCGGGTTCCATCCGGACCTGCCACCCCACGCGCTCCAGGCCGGTGCGGACGCGATGGTCGTCAGCGCCCACAAGACGCTGCCCGCGTGGAGCCAGGCCGCGCTGGTCCTCGCCCGGACCGCCCGGATCGATGCCGCCAGGCTCGACGCCGGGGTGGAGGCGACCGCCACGACGAGCCCGGCGGGGGCGATCCTGGCGAGCACCGACGCCGCAAGAGCGCTGCTCGAACGCGACGGCGAGGCGCTGCTCGGCGCCGCGATCTCAGCGACCAGGTCGGCTCGGGAGCGGCTGGCGGACGTCGCGGGCCTGGTGGTCCTCGACGGGCCCGGGGTGGACCCGCTCAAGCTCACGGTCGTGCTGAACGGCACCGGCGTCGACGGCCTGGCCGTCGAGCAGGACCTGCTGGCCGCCGGCATCCCCGTCGAGGCCGGCGAGCGGGACCTGCTCATCGCGTTGGTGTCGCTGGCCGACACCGAGGCCACGCTCGCCGCCCTCACCGATGCGCTGGTCGACTCGATCGAGCAGCGTCGCGGCGACCCGCGACCCGTCGCCGGCGCGGCTGTCTACGCCGTCGACCCGGTCACCGTGCTGCCGCCGCGCGAGGCGTTCTTCGCCGTCAGCGAGGCTGTCGCCACTGATGACGCAGTGGGACGGATCAGCGCCGAGCTGGTGGCGCCGTACCCGCCCGGCATCCCGGTCCTCGCCCCGGGCGAGGAGATCACCGACGGCGCGCTCGGAGCGTTGAGGGCGGCGCGAGAGGCCGGCGTCCGGATCGCCTACGCCGCTGACCCGACGCTCACCACGCTGCGGGTGGTCAGCTGAGGGGGCCGGGGCCAGCGGTGAGCTAGGCACCGTTTCGGCCGTTGGGACGGTGGCAGGCTCACCGTCGCCCGGCGGCGGGCCTCAGGCCTCGGGCAGCCGGTAGACCGAGACGTGAGAGGGCGAGTCAGCCGTGAACTCCGCGCCCCGCCAGTCGGCGTGCCGACTCTCCAGCGCGAACCCGGCCAGCCGCGCCATCAGGTCCAGCTCGCTCGGCCAGATGTAGCGGTGCGGACTGCGCCCGAGGCGAGCCTCCCGCCCGCCGGACTCCTCGAAGGTGAAGTGGTGGGAGACGACGTGCTGGTGCAGGACGTCGTAGGTGTCGATCAGGATGTAGCCGTCCTCGCGGACGCCCACGGTCGCCGGCACGCCGGGCGGCAGCCGGCGCAGCTCGGGCACCCACAGCTCGACGACGAACCGGCCGCCGGGCTCGAGATGCCTGGCGGCGTTCGCGAAGCAGGCGACCTGCTCGTCTTGGGTGAGCAGGTTCGAGATCGTGTTGAAGACCAGGTAGACGAGCCGGAAGCTGCCCTCGGCGTGGGCCGTCGCCATGTCGCCCATCACGACAGGGATCGTGGCCTCGTCGGCCTTCTCGCGCAGCCGCGCCACCATCGGCGCCGAGAGCTCGATGCCGGTGACGGGGACGCCACGCTCGGCCAGCGGTACGGCGACCCGACCGGTGCCGATGGCCAGCTCGAGCGCCCGCCCGCCCTGGGCCAGCGCGGCCAAGCGGTCGACCGTCGGGCCGAGCAGCTCGGGGGCGAACATGCCCGTGCCCGGGGTGTCGTAGCCGGCCGCGGCCTCGTCGTCCCAGATCTGGTCCTGGCGCAGGTGGGTCACTGCTCGCCCAGCTCCTGGAACAGCGTCAGGTGCACCTGTCCCGGCGCGTCGAAGCGAGCGTTGAGGGAGTTCCACGGCGTGCGCGTCGGCGCAGCGACCTGTACGGCGCCACCCGCGGCGGCCCGCTCGCTCGCGGCCGCGCAGTCGTCGACCTCGAGCGCGACGCGGAAGTGCCCGGCCACTCGCCGGCCCACCTCGACTTCGTCGATCATGTCGGCCTGGGCGGAGTTGGCGATCTCCAGCGTTGCCCGGCCGGCGTCCAGGATGGTGACCTCGGCGCCGCCGTCGCCGGCGTACGCCTCCTGCTCGGGCATGCCCAGCACGTCCCTGAAGAACCGCAGCGCCTCCTCGTAGTCCTCGGCGTGGACGACCAGTCTCAGCTGCTTGACGGACATGGAGCCATCCTGGGCGATGAGTTGCGCCGCGGTCACGGGTCCAATGGTCATGAACGTGTGGATGGACGAGATCGTGTTCGGCGAGTCACCGCGCTGGCACGACGGGCGGCTGTGGTTCTCCGACTGGGGCGCCGGCCGCGTCTGGTCGGTGACCGAAGGAGAGGCACCGGTGCTCGAGGCCGAGGTCTCCTCGCTGATGTGCATCGACTTCCTGCCCGACGGGCGGCTGCTCGTGGTCTCGCCCGCGGACGGCGGGGTGCTGCTGCGGCGCGAGCCGGACGGTTCGCTGGTCACCCACGCCGACCTGTCGACGGTCACGAAGGTCGGCTGGAACGACATCGTCGCCGACGGTTCGGGGCGGGCGTACGTCAACAGCATCGCCTTCGAGTTCCCCGGAGGGGAGTTCCGGCCCGGTCTCGTCGTGCTGGTCGACACCGACGGTTCGGTGCGCACGGTCGCCGAGGGGCTGGCCTTCCCGAACGGGATGGCCATCAGTCCTGACGGCTCGACGCTCGTGGTCGCGGAGTCCTACGGCGAGAAGCTGACGGCGTACCCGATTGCCGCCGACGGCACGCTCGGCGCGAGCCGGGTCTGGGCCGAGACCCCCGGCGACCACCCCGACGGCATCTGCTTCGACGCCAGCGGTGCCCTCTGGTACGCCGACGTGGGCAACGAACACTGCATCAGGCTCCGCGAGGGCGGCGAGGTGCTCGACACCGTGGACTCCGACCGCGGCGCGTTCGCCTGTGCGCTGTCGCGGGAGGGCCAAGCAGATGATCGGCCCCTGCTGCTCGTGGTCGGGCAGGAGTGGGGCGAGAACGCGTGGGGCGGACCGCCGACCGGGCAGCTGGTCGCGTTCGAGGCACCCGAGCACGGCGACGGCTGGCCCTAGCAATTCGTCGGTGGTTGAGGTGCGAGGAGCGCTAGCGACGAGCCTCGAAACCACCTGACCGGATCGAGAGGTTTCGCAGGCTCAGGCCGTTGACGGCCTTCGCACCTCGACCACCGATCAATCGGACCGCATCACCTCGAGGCCGAGCCACGCCGCGAGGTCGTCGATCTCGGCGTCGACTGCCTCGGTCATCGCCGGCGTGAACGGCTCGTCCTCGTGGACCGCGTCGACCCGGAGGACGCCCTCGGCCCGCTCGGCGGTGGCGTCGAGCTTCCCGACCAGCCGGTCGCCGTACAGGATCGGCAGCGCGTAGTAGCCCCAGATGCGCTGCTCCTTGGGCTTGTACATCTCCAGCAGGTAGTCGAACCCGAAGACCGCATCGAGCCGCTTGCGGTCCATCACCAGCCGGTCGAACGGCGACAGCAGCGCCGCCCGCCCCTCGAACTCGTCGAGGCCGTCGAGCAGCGACGGCTCAACCCGCCACTTGCCGCGCACTCCGTCGATGACTGCGGGCTCGCCGGCGTCTCGCACGTACGTCGGCTCCGCGCGGTCGGCGGGTCCGGTGGGGCGGGCGATGCCCAGGGCCTTGAGGCGGCGGTCGTCGCGTTCCGCCAAGGCCTCGTCGGGGTCGGGCAGCGGCGCGTCGCCGTACACCCGCTCGGCCAGGTCCCACAGCTTCTCGCGGCCGGTGCTCGAGGCAACCGCGACCTCGTCGCGCTGGAGCATGTACCAGAGCATCTGCTGGACGTTCTTGTTGTTGGTCCAGCCGGTCGAGCCCCACGTGCGCTGGCAGGTGTCGGGGAGCTGGGTGGCCGGCAGCGGTCCCTCGGCGCGCAGCGTGGCCAGGATGTCCTGGCGGCACTCCTCGTTGGCCGCGAACCAGTCGGCGACCTCGTGAACCCAGGGCTTGAGGTCGCCCCGCCCGGGCCAGTACGGCGCCTCGGCCCGGTGCAGCGGCAGGTCCTCGACCGGCCGGTAGAACCCGAGGTAGTGCACGAGCCGCTGGTCCTCGACCGCCGCCTCCAGCTCGTCCGGGTCGTACGCCGCCCCCAGCCGCGACCAGCACAGCAGGTCATAGCTCGTCGCGATCGGTGCCGTCGGCTCGGTCGGCAGCAGCGTCAGGTGACGGACGGTCTCCAGCAGGTCGGTGGGCCTGTCAGCCGTCAGCAGCTGCGCCCTGAGCGCGACCCGTCGCGCGTCCTGCTGGGTGAGCTGATGTGGTTCCACCGATTCGTCAGAGATCGCGTCGCTGCGAGGACCCGCTAGATCGCTGACGAATCGGGGTTGGTTCCGGTGAGGAGGCGCTCCATGCGGGCGGCCTCCTCGTCGAAGGCGCTGCGACGGACCCGCTGGCCGCAGGTGCTCAGCAGCCTGGCGAAGTCGGCGCCGGCACGGTCGACGCGCTGGTCGAGCGTGCCCTCGTCGTCAGGCGCGCCGCTGGGGCGGCCGAAGTCGTCGGTGGCGGCGTAGACGCCGGTGGGCGAGACGATCGCGCGGAGGTAGGAGAACAGCGGCCGCAATGCGTGCTCGAGGACGAGCGAGTGGCGTTCGGTGCCGCCGGTCGCGCCGATCAGCACGGGCATGTCGGTGAGCGACTCCTCGGGCAGCACGTCGAAGAACGACTTGAACAACCCGCCGAAGCTGGCGTTGAAGGCCGGCGTCACCGCCACCAGCCCGTCGGCCGAGGCAACCGTCTCGAACGCCTCCTCGAGCTCGGTGTTCGCGAAGCCCAGCGTCATCGAGTCGGCGATCGACCTCGCCAGCGGCCGCAGCTCCACGACGCGCGCGTTGACCGAGAACCCTTGTACAGCAAGGTGTTTCGACGCCGAGGCCGCCAGCCGGTCGGCCAGCAGCCGGGTCGACGACGGCTCCCGCAGTCCGCCACTGACGATGGTCAGCTCAGTCATCGGAGTTCTCCCGCTTTCGCGGCGACCAGCCACCTCGCCGTGCGTCGGGTGCATCAGGTACGTCGGCCGGCCGGTCCTTGTCCATCTCCACGCGCAGCGTCTCGACGACCTCGCCGAGCAGGTCGAGCTGCTCGAGGACAGTCTTCAGCGGCAGCCCCGCGTGGTCGACCAGGAACAGCTGGCGCTGGTAGTCGCCGACGTACTCGCGGAAGCCCAGCGTCTTCTCGACCACCTGCTCCGGCGAGCCCACGGTCAGCGGCGTCTGCGCGGTGAACTCCTCCAGCGACGGGCCGTGGCCGTAGACCGGCGCCACGTCGAAGTACGGGCGGAACTCGTTGACGGCGTCCTGGCTCTTGCGCCGCATGAACACCTGGCCGCCGAGCCCGACGATCGCCTGCGCGGCGGTGCCGTGGCCGTAGTGCTCGAAGCGGCGCCGGTAGAACTGCACCATCCGCTCGGTGTGCGAGCCCGGCCAGAAGATGTGGTTGGCGAAGAACCCGTCGCCGTGGAACGCCGCCAGCTCGGCGATCTCGGGGGTGCGGATCGAGCCGTGCCAGACGAAGGGCGGTACGCCGTCCAGCGGCCGCGGCGCGAGGGTGAAGCCGTGCAGCGGGGTCCGGAACTTCCCCTCCCAGTCGACGACCTCCTCGCGCCACAGCCGCCGCAGCAGGTCGTACTTCTCCACGGTCAGGGGGACGGCCTGGCGGATGTCCTCGCCGAACCACGGGTAGACCGGCCCGGTGTTGCCGCGCCCGAGCATCACGTCGACCCGGCCGCCGGACAGGTGCTGGAGCACCGAGAAGTCCTCGGCGATCTTCACCGGGTCGTTGGTGGTGATCAGAGTGGTCGAGGTGGAGAAGATCAAGCGGTTGGTGCGAGCGGCGAGGTAGCCGAGCAGCGTCGTCGGCGAGGAGCAGACGAACGGCGGGTTGTGGTGCTCGCCCGTCGCGAAGACGTCGAGCCCTACCTCCTCCGCCTTCTCGGCGATCGCGACGGTGGCCATGATCCGCTCGTGCTCGGTCGGCTGTCCGTCCCGTGGTCGGGTCCGGCGTGACGTCGCCGACGGAGAAGATTCCGAATTGCATGGCTCCCACACACCCATCCTGACAGGGACCCGGAGCTCGCCCGCGTGACACCAAATTTCGGCAGTCACTGGCTTCCGAGTCGAAGCGACCCGACCATCGGACTCGACCCGGGGTGCCGGGCTTCACTAGATCTGGGGGGATCCATGTTGTTCAGCAACCTCGCGCGTCCGCACAAGGCGCCACGGATCGGCCTGGCGGTCGCTGCCGCCAGTGCGCTCGTCGGGACGGGAGGCTGGGTCGCGCTGTCGCCGCCGGCCCACGCCGCGCCGACGTTGCCGGCGAACTGCGTGCAGGGCACGGTCGGCGGTGCGGTCACCTGCACGTTCGGCTACACCGGCGCTGCGCAGAACTTCAGCGTTCCGGTAGGCGTCACGTCTGTCACCGTCACCGCCTGGGGCGGACATGGCGGCGACACCTTCCACAACAGCCCCTTCGTCGGTCACACGCCGGGTGGTCGGGGTGGACTGGTGTCCGGGACCTTTGAGGTGACGGCGGGCAACGTCTTGACGGTCACCGTTGGCGGTGATCCCACCGGGCCCACCGGCGCCTACGGCCACGGCGTCGGCGGACTCCTCCGACATTGCGAATGGCGCGGGAGGCGGCGGTGGCACCGCGGTTGCCGATGACAGCGCGCTGCTCGTCGTCGCCGGCGGCGGCGGTGGCGGCGGGCTCAGGAGCAATTGCAGCCAGGAAAGTGTGGGCGGCGATGCCGGCCAGGACGGCCAGGCAGGAGCGTTGTGCGCCGGCGGCACCGTCGGGGCCGAGCCGGGGCGTGCCGGCCAGGCACCGACCGAGGACGGCACCTCCGCCACTGTCGGCACCGCCGGAAGCGGTGCAGGTGGAGGTGGTGGCGGCGGTGGCTACACAGGAGGCACGGGTGGTCAGGGGGTCATGATGACGCCGAACCCGTCGCAGTGCTGCCTCGGTGCTGCCGGAGGCGGTGGCGGCACGAGCATGCGCGAACACCGCCGGCAGTGCCTTGTCCATCGGGCTCAGCGAGCGGGTCATGGGCCAGAACGGCCTGGTCACCATCGGCTACACGCCCGCTGGCCCGCCACGCAGCTGGTGATCTCCCCTGAGGCGGGCAGTGTCCAAGCCGGACAGGGGCAGGCTTACCAGCTGGTCACCTACGACGAGGACGGGGCAAGTCTCGCGGACGTCACGCCTGCTTCGACCCTGACGATCAGCCCCGACGGTTCGTGCACGGGCGCGACCTGCACGCCGGCCTCCGCCGGTCCGCACACCGTGACGGCGACGTACGGCAGCACTGGTCGCGACCGCGTCCCTGGTCGTCACCCCGCCGCCGCTGGTCTACGACTTCTCCGGCCTGCTGTCCCCGATCGACGCAGCGCCGGTGGTCAACAACGCCAAGGCCGGTTCGAGCGTCCCGGTGAAGTTCAGCCTCGGCGCCGACTACGGTCTCGACGTCCTCGCCGAGGGCTCCCCGTCGTCTCGGACGGTCGCCTGCAACTCCGGGGCGACGCCCGACGAGGTCGAGCAGACCGTGTCGGCCAACAAGTCGGGTCTCACCTACGACGCCGGCAGCGGCATCTACACCTACGTGTGGAAGACCGACAAGAAGTGGGGCGGCAGCTGCCGCACCCTCAGCGTCGAGCTGGCCGACGGCTCCAGCCAGACGGTGAGCTTCTCCTTCAAGTGATCGCGCGCTCGTCTGTCTGCACCGACAGTTGAGCGGTGGATCCCCGGCACCAGGTGCCGGGGATCCACCAGCTACCGAGCAGCACGTCATGCGGCGACTTCCTCGACGTGGTGGACGTGTCCGTGGTTCGGTGGTGGCGGAGGTAGTCATGAGGCTGGGAGTCCATCTGCCGTTGGCCGACTGGGGCGACGGCCTGCTGACCCTCGCCGAGCTGACGGCGTACGTGCGCGAGGCCCGCGACCTGGGCTTCACGACCGTCTCGGCCAACGACCACCTCTTCTGGCGACACCCCTGGCTCGACGGTCCCACCGCTCTGGCCGCGGTGGCCGCGGCCGCCGGGGACATGGTCCTCGCGACCAGCATCACGTTGCCGGTCGTGCGCCATCCCGTCGTGGTCGCCAAGTCCCTGTCCACGCTGGCGATCCTCGCCGAAGGTCCCGTCGTCGCGGGCCTGGGCCCGGGCTCGAGCCGCGTGGACTACGACGCCGTGGGGGTGCCGTTCGAGGAACGGTGGGCCCGCTTCGACGAGGCCATGCACTGCGTGGCGTCCTTGGTCCGCGGTGAGCCGACCCAGGCCGGTCGGTTCTACCCGGGCGTCGCCCAGCTGGCACCGCTGCCCGAGCCACCCCCGCAGGTCTGGTTGGGGACCTGGGGCTCCGACCGGCGGATCGCCGCCACCTTGCCGGTGGCGGACGGCTGGCTGGCGTCGGCGTACAACGCGACGCCGGCGCAGTACGCCGAGACACGCGCCCTCCTCGATGGTCACCTGCGGCGCGACGGCCGCGAGCCCAGCACGTTCCCCGACGCCGTGGCCACGGCCTGGCTCTACGTGACCGAGACCCGAGGTGAAGCCGAGGACCTGCTCGTCGAGGTGCTCGCGCCGACGCTGGGCCGCGACCCGGCCGCCCTGCGCCACCTGCCCATCGGGACCGCCGAGCACTGCGCGGAGGCCCTTGCCGACTACGCCGCCGCAGGCGCACGTGAGGTGCTGCTCTGGCCGCTCCGCGACCCCGTGGTCCAGCTGGAGCGCATCATGGCGGCCACGCGCGCCGTCTAGGTTGCCGTCATGGAGATCTCCGTGTGCCAGACGGACGACGACTACGAGGAGTGGCGGGCGGTCCGGATCGCCGTCCTGCCGACCGAGCGCACCGACACGGTCGCCGAGCTGCGGGCGCAACACTCGACCACCCGCGTGCTGGTGCTCGCCCGGAGGGACGGCGTGGTCGTCGGCACCGGCATGGCCGACAAGGCCGAGACCGCTGGCGGTGGGTTCGCCGTACCCCGGGTCCTGCCCGAGCACCGTCGTCAGGGCGTCGGTACGGCGCTCCTGCACGCGTTGGCCGACCACTGCTCGACGCTCGGCCTGCCCGAGATCCGTAGCAGTGTCGACGACGAGGGGTCCCTGGCCTTCGCGCAGGCCTTCGGCTTCGTCGAGGTCGACCGGCAGGTCGAGCAGGTGCGTGCGGTCGGCGACGAGCCGTCACCACCGGCACCGCCCGAGGGGGTCGAGGTCGTCCTCCTGGGTGAGCGGCCGGAGCTGTGGGCCGCGAGCTACGAAGGCTTCGGCAAGGAGGTGCTCGCGGACTTCGCGCTGTTCACCCCCCTGGACGTGAGCGCCGAGCAGTGGAACGCGTACTGGTCCGGCGACCCGATGTTCCTGGCGCTGCACGAGGGCGAGGTGGTCGGCTGCGCCGGCCTTCACCTCGACACCGACCAGCCCGAACGCGCGGAGAACTCGCTGACCGCCGCACGCCGCAGCTGGCGCGGCCGCGGGCTGGCCTCGTACCTCAAGCGCCGCACCCTGCACTGGGCCTCGACCCACGACGTACGAGAGGTCTACACCTGGACCCAGGCGGGCAACGTCTCGATGCTGCGCCTCAACCGGCACCTCGGTTACGTCGACCGCGGCGTCAGCATCACCGTCAGCCGCCCGCTGCCGCTCTCGACCTGACACCCCGGCCCTAGGGTGTGCGCGTGAACGACGGCCTGCAGATCGCGCTGTCGGTGCTCTCGCTGGCGGTCGCGCTCCTGGCCGTGGTGTACGTCGTCCGCGACCGCGCCCCGACCGCGTGCTGCTCGGGGCGATCGGCGTGCTGGGCATCGGCTGCCTGGTGCAGCTGGTCGTCGGCCTGGTGCTCCTGCCGGGCGCAGAGGAAGACGTCCACGGCGTTGTCTTCGTGCTCTACCTCCTCGGCCTCGCCGCCATCCCTCCGCTGGCTGGGTGGTGGGCCCGCGGAGAGCCGAGCCGCGCGGGCAGCGGGGTCGTCGTGGTCGCGGGGCTGCTGGTCCCCTTCCTGCTGCTGCGCCTCGACACGCTGTGGGGTGGCGGTGCCTGAGGCCACCGCGCGCCGCTCGTCCTGGGGCCGCGTGCTGATCGCGGTCTACGCCGTCTTCGCGGTCGCTGCCACCGGCCGCTCGGTCTACCAGCTGGCCACCCAGGCGAGCGAGGCGCCGTTCCCCTACGCGTTGTCGGCGCTGGCCGCGGTCGTCTACATCGCCGCGACCCTGGGCCTGGCCCGCGAGGGCGAGGGCTGGCGGAAGGTGGCCTGGGCCGCGTGCACGACCGAGCTGGTCGGCGTCCTCGTCGTCGGGACGCTGAGCATCGCGGACGAGCAGCTGTTCCCCGACGACACCGTGTGGTCGTCGTACGGCGCCGGGTACGGCTTCCTCCCGCTGGTGCTGCCGTTCGCCGGTCTAGCGTGGCTGTGGCGCACGCGGGCACCGGGCTGACATCCTGCCCCTGCGGCGGTGTGGGGCCGTCAGCAAGGGGGTGGCCGGATGAGCGCGTGCGCGGCTTGTGGCACCGCCCTGGCCGAGGGCGCCCGGTTCTGCTTCTCGTGCGGCACACCTGTCAGCGAGCGGCTGCACCTCGTGCGGCGCCGAGCTCCCGGACGGCGCGCGGTTCTGCCCGAGCTGCGGCGCGGTGCAGTCCGACGAGGCCCCGTCGACGCCGCTGTCACTCCGGTCGCCACGCGCCGGATCACCAGCGTGCTGTTCGGCGACCTGGTCGGCTTCACCTCGCTGTCGGAGAGCGCGACCAGGAGGACGTGCGCGAGCTGCTGTCGGCGTACTTCGAGGAGTGCAGCCGGATCGTCGAGCGCTACGGCGGCACCGTCGAGAAGTTCATCGGCGACGCGGTGATGGCGGTCTGGGGCGTGCCGACCGCCCACGAGGACGACGCCGAGCGCGCGGTCCGCGCCGGTCTCGAGCTGGTCAACCGCGTGGCCGCGATGGGCGACGACCTCAAGGCGCCCGACCTCGCGATGCGGGTCGGCATCGTGACCGGCGAGGTGGCCGTGACCATCGGCGCCACCCAGCAGGGCATGGTCGCCGGCGACGCGGTCAACACCGCGGCGCGGGTGCAGTCGGCGGCGACCCCGGGCCAGGTCTGGGTCGACGAGACGACCCGGCTGCTGACCACCGCGGCGATCACCTACGTCGACGTCGGCAGCCACGCGATGAAGGGCAAGGCCGACCCGGTGCCGCTGTGGGCGGTCCGCGCCGTGGTGGCCGCGGTGGGCGGCGCCCAGCGGGCCGACGGGCTCGAGGCGCCGCTGGTCGGCCGCGACCGCGAGCTGCGGCTGGTCAAGGAGCTGTTCCACGGCGCCGAGGAGTCCGGGCACCCGGCGCTGCTGGTGGTCGAGGGCGAGGCCGGGGTCGGCAAGACCCGGCTCGGCTGGGAGTTCGAGAAGTACGTCGACGGGCTGCAGCACGCACGGTCCGCTGGCACAGCGGCCGGTGCCTGGCCTACGGCGAGGGGGTCGCCTACTTCGCGCTGGCCGAGGCCATCCGGGGCCGGCTCCAGCTGCTGCGGCCGGACGGCACGGAGCCGTCGGCGGCCGAGGAGGACCTCGGCCTGCTGCTCGACCACGGGCTCGACGCCTACGTCCCCGACGCCGAGGAGCGGGCCTGGCTGGAGCCCCGGCTGGGCGCCCTGCTGGGTGTCGGGGCGATCGGCACCTTCGCGCGCGAGGACCTGTTCGCGGCCTGGACGACGTTCCTGCGCCGGGTCGGCGACGACGAGGACATCGGTCGTGCTCGTCATCGACGACGCCCAGCACGCCGACGAGGGCCTGCTCGGCTTCCTCGAGTACCTGCTCGGTGTCGGCGGCTTCCCGTGCCTCGTCGTGCTGCTCGCCCGACCCGGCCTGCTGGCCGCGAACCCGGGCCTGGCCACCCATCGGCGGGCCTCGGTCCTGCACCTCGACTCGCTCGCCGACAAGGACATGGCCGCCCTCCTCGACGGGCTCGTGGCCGGGCTGCCCGACGACGTACGCGACGCGCTGGTGCGAGCGCGCCGAGGGCATCCCGCTGTACGCCGTGGAGACGGTGCGCTCGCTGATCGACCGCGACCTCGTCGTGCCGCGCGGCGGCCAGTACGTGCTGGCCGACCCCGACTCGACCTCGACAGCGTCGGCGCGCCGGCCTCGCTGCAGGCGCTGATCGCGGCCCGGCTCGACGCGCTGCCCGCCGACGAGCGCCGCCTGGTCGACTTCGCCAGCGTGCTCGGCACGTCGTTCGAGCGCGACGTGATCGCCCAGCTGTGCCCCGAGATCCAGGACCTCGACGCCGTGCTCGGCCTCGCTCGTCCGGCTCCAGCTGCTGGAGCAGGAGGCCAACCGGTTCAGCAGCGAGGTCGGGCAGTTCCAGTTCGTGCAGGCGGTCGTGCGCCAGGTCGCCTACGGCACCATCGCCCGTCGCGACCGCAAGGCCCGGCACCTGGCCGTGGCCGCCCTCCTCGAGGTGACGACGAGGCCGCGGGTATCGACGTCCGCCGTCGTCGCGCACCACTACCTCGAGGCGCTCGACGCGATCCCGGACGCGCCGGACGCCGAGCAGCTCGCGGCGGCTGCCGTCGGGCACCTGGAGCGGGCCGCCCAGCGGGCACAGGCGCTCGGGAGCCCCGACGGAGGCCGTCGGCCACCTCGTCGAAGCGATGGCGCGGTGCACTGATCCGCCATCGTGCGGCCGCGCTCGAGGTCGAGGTGCGCCCGCCTGCTGCTCAGCGACCCAGGCCGCTGGAGGCGTCGCTGCGCCGGCCACGCACGCGATGGAGGTGCTCGACGGCCTCGGCGACCCGCTGATGGCGGCCGAGGCCGCGGCGCGGTCGCTCGGCACTTACCAGAGCGCACGCGGCGCCACAGACGCGGCCCTGGAGCTGATCGACGAGCGGATGCGCGCCATCGAAGGCTTCGACGGGGCCGAGCGTGGCGCTGCAAGTGCCTGCTCGAGGCGAAGGCTCGGCACCCTCATCCGGCCGGCGAGCCCGCCGTACGACGCTGCGGAGGCGCTGCTGCGGCTGCATCGAGAGCACCGGCAGCCCCCCGGTGCGAGATCGCGGACGGCTACATCGGGCTGGCGATCCACTACGCGCTTCATCGGGCCGCAGTCGCTGGCCCTGCTGCTCTTCGACGCCGCCGCGAGCGATGGCCCGCGAGGCCCGTGACCCGCGTCCGGCTTGCGCGCGCGCTCGGCAACCTGTGTGGTCAAGCCCTTGCCGAGGACCTCGACCGGAGCCTCCGCGTGGGCTCGAGGCGCCGTCGAGGCAGCCCAGGACCGCCGGCTCGGCCCGCTGGGTCGACCTGGCCCTGGCCAACCTCACCTCCGCCCGCTTGTTCACCGGTGACTGGGACGAGCTGCTGGCCAGCCTCCGTGACGGGCCCGCCGAGCGAGGACGAGGCGCTCGAGGCCGCCCGCCTGCTGTACCGCGTCGGCCATCGCGCTGGCGCGCGGGCGAGCCCGTGACCGCGCCCGGCGTGACCACGCGAGAACGTCGACGCGCAGGTCGTCATGGACCTCGTGGCCGCCCAGGCGGCGATCGGTATCCGACGAACCCGAGCGGTGTGGGCGCGCTGGTCGTCCGGGCCGTCTCGGACCAGATCGGCCTGACGGCGCTGGTGCAGGACCTGTTCCTCTTCCTGCACGTCGCCCTCGAGGCCGTCGTCGCGGCTGCATGACGTGGAGGCGATGGGCGCAGCTCGCCGCCCTCGGTCGAGGGGGAGACGGCTCGCGCATGCCGATCGCCGTCCGTGCGCCAGCTCCACCGGCTCCGCGCCCACCTGGCGATGGCCAGCGACGAGCGGGAGCCCGCCGAGGCTCCACCTCCGCGCGGCCCTCGACGACGCCCTGGCGTGGGGTTCGCCCGTGCTGGCCGCCCGGTGCCGGGCCGAGCTCGGCGTTCCTGGTCGACCAGGCAGGGCCGGGCGAGGAGGCCGAGCCGTTCCTGGCGGCGGCCCGGGCGGAGTACGAGCCGGGCGCCCAAGCCTGGCTGCGCAGCTCGAGATCTCGGTCCGGCACAGGCAGTGTGACGTGACCGCGTGTACGGCGTGGGGCACCGTGCGGCCGGCGCCAGGCTGCTTCTCATGCGGCACGGCCCAGACCGCCGGCTGAGTGCCGGTCAGGCGTGCATCACCACGCGCCAGGACCGCACCTCGGCGATGAAGAACCCGCCACGCCACGCTGGCGTCGTCCTCGGTGGCGAGACGGGTCGCCTCCTCGAGCCGGTCCTCACCGGGCAGCCGCAGGATCGCCATCCCCTCGCCGGGTCGGTCGGCAGCGGACCCGCGGCCACCAGGTAGCCGGCCTCGGCCATCCGCTCCAGGAACGCGACGTGGTCGCCCAACCGCGGGTCGGCGAACACCCCGCCCGCCACCGCCGGGTCGGCCGGGCGGTGGAACAGCGCGACCCAGGTGTCCTCGCTCACGCCGTGGCCGGCCAGCTCGACGAAGCGACCCAGCACCACAGGCCAGCCGTGGTCGTACTTCTCGCGCGCCTGGGCGGCCTGGTCGCCGAAGATCTCCCACCCCGCGTGCTCGAGCGTGCACCAGGTCTTGCCGTCGGTCTCCTCGAAGGTGACCGTCACGTGGCTGGCCGCGGCGTCGCCCTGGCCGGGGTGCCAGGTGAAGGCCACCAGGCTGCCCGGCTCCCAGCGGGTGACGGTGCCCCAGACCGAGTCCTCGGCGCCCTCCTTGGACTCCACGATCCGGGCGCCGACTCCTGGGTCGACGAACCTCGTGGCACACCGGGCGGGCCGACCGGGCCCACCATACGGACGGGGGTCAGGCCAGCGTCACCCGACCGCGGCCGTTCTGCACCGTCACCGACATCGGCCGGCCGGCGAACTCCAGGCGCTCGACCGACAGGTCCACCACGGCTGACAGGTCGGGGCGCACCAGCTCGACGCCGGAGCCGTCGGCCATCGGTTCGAGACCGAGCATCGTCCGGACGAGCAGCAGCACGGACGCCGACGACCACGCCTGCGGGGAGCACGAGGACGGGTACGCCACCGGCATGGGCACGTCGTCGCGGGCGACGCCGGCGAACAGCTCCGGCGGCCGACCCTCGAAGTGACGGGTGGCCTCGAGGGCGCCGTCCACCATCAGGTCGACGGCGTCCCAGCACCCGTAGCGCGCGGCGCCGGCGATGCACAGGGCCGTGTCGTGCGGCCAGACCGAGCCGTTGTGATAGCTCAGCGGGTCGTACGCCGCCATCGAGCTGGCCAGGGTCCGCAGCCCCCAGCCGGTCCACAGATCAGCGTCGACCAGCCGCTCGACGTACGTGCGCGCCTTGTCGTCGTCGGCGATGCCCGACCACAGCGCGTGCCCGGGGTTGGTGGTGAGCGAGTCGATGGGCGAGCCGTCGGCGTCGAGACCGAGCACGAACCAGCCACGTCGGTCCCAGAACACCTCGTTGAACCGGGCCTTGAGCGTCGCGGCCCGGCGGCGGAGGTCGTCGGGGGAGTGGCCGATGTCGACGACTTCTCCGAGGGTCGCGGCGCCCCGGAGGGCGGCGTACACGTAGCCCTGGACCTCCACCAGCGCCAGTGGCGCCGTCGGCAGGGTGCCGTCGGCGCGGGTGATGCCGTCCCACGAGTCCTTCCAGCCCTGGTTGGCGAGCCCGCGCGGGTCGCGTCGGCGGTAGTCGACGAAGCCGTCCCCGTTGGAGTCGCCGGGACCGAGGATCCAGTCGAGGGCGCGACCGACGGCCGGGGCCAGGCTCTGGAGGGCCCCCTCGTCGATCGCCCGCCAGCGCCACGCCTCGGCCGCCAGGCCGACGAAGAGTGGGGTGGCGTCGACGGTGCCGTAGTAGCGGCTCCGGGACGAGAACGTGCCGCTGCCGCCGTGCCTGCGCAGCTCGTGGAGGATCCGACCGGGTTGCTCTTCCGAGGCCGGGTCGTCCTCGCGGCCCTGCAGGTCGGCCAGGCTGGCCAGCACTCCTCCGGCGAGGGAGCCGTCGAAGGGCAAGGTCATCCAGGCTGTCAGCAGCGAGTCACGCCCGAAGAGCGTCATGAACCACGGCGCACCTGCGGCGACCACCGCCCGTTCGGGGTGGTCCCGGTCGATGATGCGCAAGGCGGCCAGGTCGGCCAGCGCCTGGTCGACCGCGGCGGGCAGCCGCGGGTCGTGGGAGACAACCGTCGGGACCGTCGTACGCCACGCGGCCAGGTCCCGGATAGCCACGCCGTTGGCCAGTCGCGAGGGGCGCTCGAGGTCTGCTGGTACGCCGGCCGACACCGGCTGCACCTTGACGGTGACGGTGAGCTCCTCGCCCCCACCGATGCGCAGACGCCAGCGCGCTGCTCCGGCGGAGGGGTCGAACTCGTCCGGTGGCGGTTCCAGGAAGAACTCGGTGCTGTCCTCCGGGTCGAGGGGTGAGCGCAGCGTCCAGCGTCCGGGGGACCTGCTCGCCGGGCGGGCAGCCTCGCCGCTTCCGGTGCCGCTCTTGACGTCGAACACGTGGGCGAAGTCGGCCGCGACCTCGAGCTCGAGGTGCACCGTCACGGGCCTCGCGTGCGAGTTCCTCAGCGTCAGCTCCTCCACCAGGCTCCCGGCGAGCCAGCGGCGGCGGACCAGAAGTACCTCGGCGAGGTCGTCGAGCAGACCGACCTCCGGGGCGCGGCGGACGCGTCCACCGCCCTTGTCACCCGGGAGACGACCACCGCGGACAGCGGGGTCGGCGTGCTTGCCGCCAGCAGCTCGACCTGCCCGCCGATCACGCTCATCCGCAGACGGCTCAGGTGGCGCACGTCGTCGTACACCAGTCCATGGGTCGGGGCGGCCATCTCACCCCCCTCGCCGCTGATCGCGAAGCTGCGGCCGTCGACCGTGACCAGGTCGTGCCGTCCGCTGGAAGGGACGGTGTCTGCCGAGAGGTGTAGCTCAGACATCCCGTCACTGTGTCAACGAATTCCCGGCGATGCACATCGA
This sequence comes from uncultured Actinomycetota bacterium, assembly GCA_963758885.1. GTDB lineage: Bacteria > Actinomycetota > Actinomycetes > Propionibacteriales > Nocardioidaceae > Nocardioides. Next base: position 45,310 of record CAVWXS010000035.1, on the reverse strand, counting down.
CGCTGAGGGACTTGTCCGGCGGCCGGTGGGTACCGAGCGCCAGGGAGCATCGAGCTGCACGCCGACCGGGGTGGCGTCGTCAGTAGAGGGAGCGCGTGGTGAGCACAGTGTTCGGAGTGCCGTGTCCTGAGTGTGGCCGAGAGCTGGCGGCCGCCGGCGGCGCGGACCTGCAGTGTCCGGCTTGTCGGCAGACCTACCGGGCCCGGATGGGCCACCTGTTCCCGGTGGATGAACGGCCACCCTCGCTGCTCACAGGCCCAGCGGGGCCATCGGTCCGCCCGCTCTGACGACGGCGTCGCGGTCATGAGGATCGCGCAGGTCGCCCCGCTCTACGAGGCAGTCCCGCCGGGTGCTTACGGCGGGACCGAGCGGGTCATCGCCGGCCTCTGCGACGGCCTCGTGGCCCAGGGGCACGAGGTCACCCTGTTCGCCCCTGAGACCTCGGAGACGGCCGCGGTGCTGGAGTCCTACGGCGAGCCGCTGCGCACCCGGTTCAGTGCGGATGAGCTGGTGAACCTCGCACCCCACCTGCATCTGGAGATGTTCGCGGACATCTACCGGCGCAGCGACGACTTCGACGTGGTGCACTCGCACCTCGACATCTGGACGTTCCCCTTCACCCGGCTCTCGGACGTGCCGACGGTCCTGACGATGCACGGCCGGTTGGACCTGGACTTCCTTCGCGACCTGATGCCGCGCTACGGCTCGGTGCCGCTGGTCTCGATCAGCGACGACCAGCGGCTCGCGGTGGCGGACCTCGACCTCACCTGGGCGGCGACCGTCTACAACGGCCTCGACCTGTCGGCGTACAGCGATGTCTCTCACGACTCCGACGGCTACCTCGGCTTCGTCGGCCGCATCGCGGAGGAGAAGGGTCCCCTGGCGGCGATCGAGATCTCCCGACGCTCGGGCCTTCCCCTGCGGATGGCTGCCAAGGTGGACCCACTGGACGAGGAGTACTACGAGCATGAGGTCAAGCCCCACATGGGGCATGGCGTCGACTTCGTCGGGGAGATCGATGAGCCCCAGAAGCCGGGGTTCTACGCCGGAGCGCGGGCAACGTTGTTCCCGAGCGACTGGCCGGAGCCATTCGGCCTGGTGATGATCGAGTCGCTCGCTGCCGGGACGCCGGTGATCGCGCTGCGCCGTGGTTCGGTCCCCGAGGTGATCGTGGACGGGGTCACGGGCTTCATCTGTGACGACGTCGACGAGATGGCCAAGGCCGCTGAGCGAATCGGGGAGATCGACCCGGAGGAGTGCCGCCGCCACGCGGACCGGTTCTCCGCAGAGGCGATGTGCCGCGGCTACACCGAGGTGTACGAACGTCTGGTGCGGCAGCGCTGACCTGTCACGCGACTCGTCTGACGCTGCGCCAGTCAGGTCAACCCGCGGACGAGTCGGACATCACCACACCCCAGGGCCGCACCTCGACGGTGAAGAACCCGCCCGCGACGCTGGCGTCGTCCTCGGTGGCGAGACGGGTCGCCTCGTCGAGCCGGTCCTCGCCGGGCAGCCGCAGGATCGCCATCCCCTCGCCGGGTCGGTCGGACGAGCGGACCCGCGGCCACCAGGTAGCCGGCCTCGGCCATCCGCTCCAGGAACGCGACGTGGTCGCCGAACCGCGGGTCGGCGAACACCCCGCCCGCGACCGCCGGGTCGGCCGGGCGGTGGAACAGCGCGACCCAGGTGTCCTCGCTCACGCCGTGGCGGCCAGCTCGACGAAGCGACCCAGCACCACAGGCCAGCCGTGGCCGTACTCCTCGCGCGCCTGGGCGGCCTGGTCGCCGAAGATCTCCCACCCCGCGTGCTCGAGCGTGACCAGGGTCTTGCCGTCGGTCTCCTCGAAGGTGACCGTCACGTGGCTGGCCGCGGCGGCGCCCTGGCCGGGGTGCCAGGTGAAGGCCACCAGGCTGCCCGGCTCCCAGCGGGTGACGGTGCCCCAGACCGAGTCCTCGGCGCCCTCCTTGGACTCGACGATCCGGGCGCCGACGCCTGGGTCGACGAACCTGACCGACCCGCCCTCGCCGTGCACGCTGTGGCCGCCGAGCGGCCACCAGGCCCCGATCCGGTCGGTGAAGACGGCGAAGGCGAGGTCTCGGGCGGCGTCGACGAGCACCTCGCGACGCAGCGGCGGGACGGCCGCGCCCGAACCTGGGCTGCCGTGGCTGATGGTGGTGGTCATCGCGTTCCTCCTGGTTGCTTCGTCGACCTTCCGACGCGCCCTGCCGGGCGGCTGTTCGCGTTCCTTGACTGCGGTGTCGACCTCGTCGGCGAACGCCGCGAGCGCGGTGTCCCACATCCCGACCAACCACTGCTGGGCCACGACCATCCCCTCCGGCGCGAGGGCGTACAGGTTGCGGGTGCCCCGCGACTCGTGGCGCACCAGCCCGGCGCCCTCGAGCACGCGCAGGTGCTTGCTGACCGCCGGCCGGCCGACCGTGAGCTGGTCGGCGAGCTTGCCGACGGGCGTCGGGCCGCCGCGGAGGCGGGCGATGATCTGGCGGCGTACCGGCTCCCCCAGGGCGTCGAAGACGACGTCGGGGCTCGCGGCGCGGGCTGCTGATTGGTTGCTCATGGGTGACGGTTACTCTAGAGCAACGGTTGCTCCCTGGCAACGGTGAGGTCCTGTCTCAGCGAGCGGTGATCGGGCCAGCCTCGATCCGTCTCCTGGCCTCCGCCAGACTCAGCCGCGGCGGCACGTACTCCTGCCACCAGTCCGCGCCGGCGTCAGCGATCGAGGCGACGTAGGCGCGTTCGGCAGCGAGGTCGTCGCGGCGCTCGCGGCCGCCCACCAGCACGACGTACGACGGCCCGGGCGCGTCGGCGCGGAGCCCGGCGACGTCGTCGGGCGTGAGGTCCTCCCACTCGGGCGGCGGGACTCGGTAGAGACAGGAGCCCTCCCACCGCAGCGCGCGGGCTCGTGGTCCTGCCTTGGTGATCGCGCCGCCCACCCAGATCGGCACGTCGGGTGCTCGCTCTCGGACGTCGGCCAGGGCTGCCTCGAGCAGCTCGGCACGAGTACCACGCGAGCCGGACACGACCGGGTCGCCGCTGGGGTCGCCGGAGCCGACGCCGAGTGCGAAGCGACCGCCCGACATGGCGGCCAAGGTCTTCGCCTGGAGCGCGACCGTCGCCGGATGGCGGCACGGCAGCGGGGTGACCATGGTGCCGAGGGTCAACCGGGTGGTGGCCTGCGCCACCAGGCCGAGGGTCACCCAGACGTCGTAGCGTCGGCCCGCCGCTGGGGAAGTCGAGGTAGTCCTCGCAGAACACCCCGTCCCAACCGTGGTCCTCGGCCAGGGCGGCCAGCTCGGCGATCTGGTCGGGGCGGCCCCACTCCCCGGCAGAGGTGATGTCGAGTCCGTAGCGCATTTCCGCCATGTTGCCCGGGACCTCCGACAACCGCTTTCTCTACTATATTGGTTGACTTTCCCGTAACCTGTCAGTCACCGGCCCGACACCTGCACCGGGCACGCTGACAGCCACACCGACACCACCGTCCGGGGGACCCACCGATGACCGACGCCGAGGCATTCGACCACCGACTCCAGCAGGTCAAGGACGCCCGACTGAGCAAGGAGACCAGGCACGCCAGCGCCCTGCTCGAGCTGCTCGGCAAGCGCCCCGAGCTGCGCGAGGTCATCCCGCTCGCCGAGCTGATGGGCGAGCGCACGCTCTGGTGCGCCTGACCTCCTGACCTACTCTCCGGATCCGCCGGATCGGCGGCGCCCTGCGACGAACCGGGCGACGACCTCGATGCGTTGTAGTCGTGAGGTCTGCCGACCTCACTGACAGAGGAACCGGGTGAGGTCATGACGAAGCAGGAAGTCGATCGGCCGGAGGGTCACTCTCGGCGTCGGGCTGGCGGTGCCGGTCCTGGTGGGAGCGGCGCTGGTGCCCAGCATGGCCTCGGGTGGGGACAAGGCCGCTGCTCACGACCACGCGGCCCACGGCGACGCGGCTCATGGCGACGCGGAGCATGCCGCCACGATGGGAGCCGAGCTTGCACAGGTGCGGAGGGCAACGGCCAAGTTCCACCGGGTCGACGCGGCGGTCGCGGCCGGCTACGAGCTGGGCTGGGTGAACGGCGCCGGCGTGCGGATCGTGGGGGCCTGCGTCTCCCACCCGACGGCCGGGGCGATGGGATACCACTACTTCAACGCGGAGCTGATGGCCGACGACACCACCGACGCCCGCCGGCCCGAGGTCCTGGTCTACGAGAAGACGCCGACGGCGAGCTCGACCTCGTCGCCGTCGAGTGGGTCGTCAGGAGCGCACAGTCCAACCCGCCCGGCGTTTCAGCGGCTCCGTCGGTCCTCGGGATGCAGATGCACATCCTGGTGCCGCCGCCCGGGCCGGCCTTCTACCTCATGCACGCCTGGGTGTGGAAGGACAACCCCTCAGGGATGTTCGCGGACTTCAACCCGGACGTCACCTGCCGCTAGGAGCTCAAGCACGCATCAAGACGGTCTCGAGCTCGGCGAGGGCGCGCTCGGCGTACCCCTTCCACATCCGGCCGATCACGCTCATGGTGAGTCGCGCGGGGGAAGCCTTCGGGTGCAGGACCCAGGTCCAGCCGATCCGCGCACCGGTCCCCTCGGGGGTCACCGACCACCTGGCCGTCGACGGTGCGCACGAATGGCCGAAGCGGGCCCTGGATCTCGTCGAGCAGGTAGTCGTAGCCCTGCCGGTCGGTCGACCGACGGTGAGGGTCTGGCGGATGCTGCCGCCGTCGGCGAGCAGGATCGTGCGCGTCTGGCCCACCGAGCCCCAGTCGGCCGGCTGGTCGGCGACGTCGCGGATCGCCGGGAAGGCGGCGTACCGCCGGCAGAAGACCTCCGGCAGCCTGGCCGCGATCAACCGGTCGAAAGCCTGGGCTGGCTCGACCGCGACGAGCCGCGACGCCTCGACCCGATGACCTGGCATGACCGAAGGCTACGTCTCCGAAGCCAAACCGTGCGCGGACGAACCGGTTGGGTCCACTATCGCGTTACAGGGGTGAACCAGCGAGAGGGGGTCACCGATGACCATCGACGAGGACTTCGCCGAGTTCGTCGGTGCTCGCTGGAGCTCGCTCTACCGGCTGGCGTACCTCCTGGCCGCATCGCCCACCGGCGCGGAGGACCTGTTGCAGACCACTCTCGAGAAGGCCTACGTGAACTGGGCGCGCATCGGCCGGATGGAGTACGCCGAGGCGTACGTGCGGCGGATGCTCGCCAACACCATGATCTCGGGCCGTCGACGGGCCTGGACCCGTGAGCAGCCGTCGGACCAGCTGCCCGAGACGTGGGGCGACTCCGAGGAGATGCCGGTGCTCGACCGCTCGCTGCTGTGGCCGCTGATCTGCGCGCTTCCCGAGCGGCAACGCGCGGTGATCGTGCTGCGCTACTACGAGGACCTGAGCGAGGCGCAGATCGCCGACGTACTCGGGTGCGCGCCCGGCACGGTGAAGTCCCAGGCGTCGGCGGCCATGGCTGCGCTCCGTCGAGCCGTCGCGGCAACGGGTGTCGGAGAGGCGGTGGACGGGTCATGAATCTCGGTGACGAGCTCCGAGCAACGCTCAACCAGGAGGCGGACACGCAGTTCACCCCCGGACCGAGCGTGGACAGGCTGATCGCCGGAGGCCGCACACGCCGTCGCCGCCGCAACCTCACCCGGGCCGGCGGCGCGGCCCTCGCCCTGGTGCTCATCGGCGGGGGTGCCTACGCCGTGATGCAGGGCGGCGCAGCGAGCCGCGGGTTCCGACCGGATCGCGAACCAGGAGTCCGTGACGCCCGAGCCGGGCTGGCTGCGGTCCCGACCCTGCCGGACGGACCGCGGCCCGTCGGGCCTCCGGCCCGGCACCTTCCGGATCCTGGTGGGTGCCGATGCGGAGGGCGCCCCGATCGCGGCGGACCTGACGTTCACCGGCCTGGGCTGGAACGCCGGGAACTTCCCGCTCCTGGGGATCGGCGAGAGCTTCGGCGGGGTGGGCGTCTACCAGCCCATTGCGCTCGCGGCTGCGTCCGGTTGCGACGGCGACCTGGTCAACAGCAACCTGGAGGGGAGCCCGTACTCCCTCGCGCAGCAGCTGGCGGCGCTCCCGGGGAGCACGGTCCTCCAACCCGCCGAGTCCACCGAGCTGCTCGGCCGTTACGCCGTCCATGTCCAGGTGAGGATCCCCCAGACCTGCCCCACGCCCCAGTACTACCGCGTGGCGGAGACACCGCGAGGCGGGCGCGGCATCACCTACGACAGGCGGGACGGGACGATGCCGCCGGTGGTCATGGACTTCTGGGTGATGGAGCTGGAAGGACGACCGCTCGTCGTCGACACGTGGCACCAGCAGGGTGCTTCCGCGGACATCGTGCGCCGGATCGCCCAGACCCGCGACTCGATCACCTTCGTGACCGGCGAGTAGCTCCAGGCCGGTCGACCCGCACCACATCTCACAGGCGCCTTCGCCTCTCGGGGCGCTCAGGCGCGCCATCTCACCGAGGAGGAAGTCATGCAGAACGCAACCCGGCCCGACGTGGACAAGCTGATCAGCGGGGGACAGGCCCGCAAGCGCCGTCGCAACCTGACCTGGGCCGTCGGCGCCGCCGTTGCGGTCGTCCTCATCGCCGGCGGTGTGTACGCCGCCACGCAGCTCGACGGCAGCGACGCCGGCGCGACCGGGACCGCCACCGACGCCGTCAGGGACATCGGCACCGTCCGGAGCCGCAGCCCCGCCGACCCTCTCGGAGGACGGCGGCGACCTCGAGCCCGGCACGTACCGGCTCCTGGTGGGCACCGACGCCACCGGCGCAGCGATCGAGGCGGACCTCACCTTCGAGGGCCCGGGCTGGGACTCGGGGAACTTCCCGGTCGTCGAGACAGGCGCGATCCACGGCGGCGCTCGGCGTCTACCAGCCCTCGGCGCTCGCGGCCGGGTCCGGCTGCAGCGGCGACGCGCCGAACGCCGACCTGGGCCAGAGCCCGCGAGCCCTCGCGAGGCAGCTCGCCCGGCCTCCCGGAGAGCAAGGTCGTCCAGCCCGTCACGCCCACCGAGGCGTACGGCTACGACGCCTTCCACCTGCGGCTGCGGATCGCCGACGACTGCCCCGAGGGCCAGGGCTACCGCGTCGCGGAGACGCCACGGGGCAGTCGTGGCATCAGCTACAGCACGTGCCCCGAGACGGTCGTCATGGACTTCTGGGTCCTGGACATCGGCACGACGTCGGTCGTCGTCGACGCCTGGCACCAGAGAGGTGCGTCAGCGGACCTGGTGAACCAGGTCGCCGAGGTCCGAGACTCGATCACCCTCGTGCCGGCCGTCGTACGCTGACGCGGTGTCTACGAGGTTCCCCACCGCCCTGGCCGCCGTCGTGTCGGCGACGATCCTCGCCGATGCCTGGAGTCGCCCACGCCGCGCCAGCGGCTGAGTACGCCGAGAAGGCGGTCAAGTGGACCAACGTCGCCCGCGAGGCCAACGACCGCAAGCCCCTGAAGGTCGACGAGTGCCTCCAGGACTTCGCCCGCAAGCAGGCGCAGGCGATGGCGAGCAAGGAGGAGATGTACCACCAGGACCTCGGGCCGATCATGGCGACCTGCCACCTCGTCGCCGCCGGCGAGAACGTGGCCTACGGCTACCCGACCGGCCGCGCCGTGGTCAACCAGGGCTGGATGAGGTCGGAGGGCCACCGGGCCAACATCCTCAGCCGCGGCTTCAAGCTCGTGGCGGTCGCCGCACGTCGCGACGACGACGGCACCTGGTACGCCGCCCAGGTCTTCGGCCGCCGTTGAGCCCTACTGGCCGGTCCGGCCGTCGGTGACCTCGCGCAGCAGGTCGAGGTGGCCGCAGTGCCGGGCGGTCTCCTCGATCATGTGCGTGAACGCGTAGCGCAGGTTGAACGTCATCCCCTCGCCCTTGGCCTGGTCATCGAGGTCCGCGCCGGCGACGGCGGCAGTGGACCGCTCGCACTCGCGTTCGTACTCGTCGACGATCGCCGCCAGCGTGTCGCCCTCCTCCATCCGGAAGTTGCCGTGCGGGTCGTCGTCCGGGTAGGGCCAGGGACGTCGAGCCCCGCGAAGTCGATGCTGAACCAGAACCGCTCGGTGGCGCTGAGGTGCTTGACCACCCCGGCGAGGGTCAGCGTCGACGGCGGCACCGGAGTGGCGAACGCCTGCTCGTCGGTGAGCCCCTCCACCTTCATGACCACCGTGGCGCGCAGGAAGTCGAGCATCTCGGTCAGCGTCGCCCACTCGCCGCCGTCCTCCACCGGCCGCTTCCGCTCGTTCATTCCTAGAGTGTCGCCCATGAGATTCGTCGTGTACGGCGCCGGCGCGGTCGGCGGGGTGCTGGCCGCCCGGCTCCACCTCGCCGGCGCCGATGTCCAGGTGGTCGCCCGCGGGCCGCACCTCGAGGCCATCCGCGAGCGGCGGCCTGCGCCTGGTCACGCCGCATGGCGAGGACGTCGTACCGCTCCGGGCCGCCGCTTCCCTCGCCGACCTCGAGGTCGCACCCGACGCCGCCGTGATCGTGACCGTGAAGAGCCACCAGACGGCGGCCGTGATGCGCGACGTGGCGCTGCACACCGCGCCCGACGTGACGCTGGTCAGCGGCCAGAACGGGGTGGCCAACGAGGAGACCCTCCAGCGCACCCGTAGCCATGTCCTCGGGATGGTCGTGATGCTGCCGGCCAGCCACCTCGAGCCGGGTGTGGTCATCCAGGCGAGCAGCAACCTGCCGGGGCTGCTCGACGTCGGCTGCTTCCCGAGCGGCACCGACGAACGGGCCGAGGCGGTGGCGGCGGGGCTACGCACGGCTGGCTTCGAGTCGGTCGTGCGGCCCGACGTGATGGCGTGGAAGTACCGCAAGCTGATGATGAGCGTCGGCAACGCCGCCCAGGCCGCCTGCGCCGCGGACGACGACCGCGACCGGCTCACCGAGCTGGCCCGCGACGAGGCGGAGCGCGTGGTCGCCGCCGCCGGCATCACGATGGTCAGCGACGAGACCGACGTGGCCAGACGGGGCGACCTGCTCGACACCCGCTCGATGCGGAGCCGTGGTGGCGGCTCGACGTGGCAGAGCTTGCGGCGCCAGACCGGCAACGTCGAGACCGACTACCTCAACGGCGAGATCTCGATGCTCGGCCGAAGGGTCGGCGTACCGACCCCTGCCAACAACCTCCTGCGCGACGTCTCCTGGCGGATGGCCGCCGAACGCGCCGAACCCGGCAGCATCTCCGCCGCCGACCTGCTGAAGGAGCTCGGACATGACTGACATCACCGCCGTGGCAGCTGAGGCCCTCGACGAGGTTCTCGACCTGATCGCTGCCGAGCAGGCACACCCCGACCGGGGCACCACCATGCTGGGCGACACGCGCGACGGCATCGCCGCCGAGCTCGGCGACGTCGAGCCCGACTGGACGGCCAGCGTCCGCGTGGCCCGCCACGACGGCCGCATCGTCGGCGCGGTGGTCGGCGACTGGGACCCCGAGGTCGGCCGCGCGTGGATCCTCGGGCCGTGGGTGCCCGGCGACGACGAGGCCTGGCGCCGTTGGGCCCGGCCGCTCGTGGACGCCGTCCTGGAGCAGCTGCCCGACGGCATCGACGACTGGGAGCTCGCCGCCGACGCCTCGCACGTCCGGATGGCGCAGCTCGGTGCGGAGCTCGGGCTGTCGCCCAGCGAGGTCAACCACGTGTACTCCGTGGACGCCGCCACCGTCGAGAGCTGGCCCGAGCCGGCCGGAGAGGTCAGGGAGGCCACGCACGCCGACGTCGAGACGCTCCGAGCCGTTGCACGACCAGGAGTTCCCCGCGTCGTACGCCAGCGCCGAGCACCTGGTGCCGGAGCCGCCGGACGGCAAGTACCAGGTCCTGATCGCCACGGACGGGCCACGGCTGCTCGGGTACGCCGCCGGCCGGGTGCAGGCCGACGGCGAGGGTTACCTCGACTTCATCGCGGTCGCGGACGCCGCGCGCGGCCGGGGCACCGGACGGGACCTGATGGTCGCGGTCGCCCGTTCGGTGATCGCCGCCTCCACGACCGGCGAGCTGCATCTCACCGTCCAGGACCACCGCGCCCCCGCCCGCCGGATGTACGAGTCCCTCGGCTTCCGCCGCTCCCTCTCCATCGTCGGGTTACCGCCACAAATCGGGATAGTCCCGTGACGTTTGGGTCGCGATGCTCCGGCTCGGATGTAACCCATTCGTCACGGGACTACCCCGGATGCGTTGTCAGGCGGCGCAGGCGCTCGGGCTCGGGGTCCGGCTCGGGCTCCGCGGAGGCCTCGACCGGGGCGCCGTGGGCGTCGGCGCCACCCATGGGCTGGGGGCGGAGGAAGACGCCACCGATGACGGCGGCCAGGGCGGCCATCACGGCGCCGGCGGCGAAGGCGATCTGGTAGCCACCGGTCAATGCCTCGGGCAGCGCCTCACCGGAGGCGACGAGCGAGCTGGTCCGCGAGGAGGAGATCGCGACCAGGACGGCCAGGCCGAGCGCACCGCCCATCATGAACGAGGTGTTGACCACGCCCGAGGCGAGTCCCGCCTCGTGGGGCTCGACATCGCCCATCGCAGCCAGCAGGACCGGGTTGAAGGCGATGCCCGCGCCCAGGCCCAGCAGCACCATCGGGGGCAGCACGTGGACGACGAAGACGCCGTCGACGGGGGCGATCGCGAACAGGGCGAGCGACGCAGCCACCAGGGCCAGGCCGGCCACCAGCGGGGGGCGGACGCCGTACGTCATCACGAGCTTGTCGGACAGCCACACCGACGTCGCCGCCATCACCGCGCACGAGGGCAGGTAGGCCAGCCCGACCTGGAGGGCGTCGTAGCCGAGCACGCCTTGGAGGTAGAGCGCGGAGAGGAAGAAGCAGGCGAACATCGAGCCGGCCCACAGCACGCCGACGACCTGCGAGACGACCACGTTGCGCAGCTTGAAGAGACGGAGCGGGACGAGCGGGTTCTCGACGCGGGCCTCGCGGACGACGAAGGCGACCAGCAGCACGACGGCGGCCGCGAGGATGCCGAGCGTGCGGGTGGAGGTCCAGCCGGCCTCGTTGCCGCCGACCACGCCGTAGACGGCGAGCATCAGCGCGACGGTGACCAATGCGGCGCCGGTGACGTCGAGGCTGCCGCTGGACTCGTCGGGTCGCTCGTCGGCGACCAGCCGGGTGACCAGCATCCACACGGCGATGCCGATGGGCACGTTGACCAGGAAGATCCAGTGCCAGGTGAACAGTCCGGTCAGCACGCCGCCCAGCAGCACGCCGACCGCGCCGCCGCCGGACATCACGAAGCCGAAGACGCCCATCGCCTTGGCGCGCTCACCGGGGTCGGAGAACAGCCCCATGATCAGCGCCAGCGCGACCGCAGAGACCGCGGCGCCGCCGAGGCCCTGGACTGCGCGGCCGACGACCAGGAACTCCGCCGTCGGGGCGAACGCGCAGGCCACCGAGGCGACGGTGAAGGCCGCGACGCCGCCGAGCAGCACGCGGCGGTTGCCGTAGAGGTCACCGAGCCGACCCGACAGCAGCAGGAAGCCGCCGAAGGTGAGCATGTAGGCGTTGACGACCCAGGCCAGCGCGTCGGCGGAGAACGACAGGTCGGCCTGGATCGAGGGGAGGGCGACGTTCACGATGTTCGTGTCGAGCACGATCATCAGGTCGCCGAGGCACAGTGCGTACAGCGCCAGCCAGCGGGTGCGCCGGGTGGTGTCAGTGGCGGTCATGTCAAGCTCCTGGGTGTGGTGCGGGAGGTGGTCTCGTCACCACCACGAACGGGGTACGTGAGATCCGACAGGTTCGTCGGAAACTTTCTTCGTACGCCGGTCAAGACCCGCGCCACCCCAGGAACTCATCGCCCAGTCGATGTTGGGGGTGGGGCAGCCTGATCAGCCTTGCTGGTTCTGCTCCCCCGCGATGTTGACCATCCAGGCGATGCCGAACTTGTCGGTGAGCATCCCGAACTCGTCGCCCCACATCTGCTTCTCCAGCGGCATCATCACCTGGCCGCCGTCGGCGAGCTTGTCCCAGTAGCCGCGCAGGTCGTCGTTGTCGTCGCCGCTCAGGCTGATCGTGATGTTGCCGCCGGGGCTCGCGTCGGGCATGCCCTCGGGGGTGTCGGAGGCCATCAGGGTGAAGCCGTTGGGCGCCTCGAGCTGGGAGTGCATGATGCCGTCGCCGCCCCCGCCGTACTCGCCGAAGGTGTTGACGACCAGGTCGCCGCCGAAGACGCCTTGGTAGTAGGTCATCGCCTCACGGGCGTTGTCCTTGAACTGCAGGTAGGGGTTGAGCTTCGATGCCATGAGTGGCCCTCCTCGGGCTTGGGATGCTCGGACCAAAGCAACCTAGGCCCCCTCGCCGACAGTCGCGAGTCACGGTTTGATGAACGCATGACGACCATTCGCGATCCCGCCGCCCCGGTCGCGCGCATCGGCGCCGACGAGCTGACGCCGGCAGACCCCACGCCGGGCATGGCGCGCAGCCTGGCGATGCACGACGCCGGCATGTGGACCGGCGTCGTCGACACCGAACCAGGTTCCTTCTCCGCCTGGCACCATCACGGCGACCACGAGACGACCCTGTACGTCGTCAGCGGACGCATGCGGATCGAGTCGGGCGCGGGCGGGGCGGAGGTGGTCGAGGGTGGCCCCGGCGACTTCCTGCGAGTCCCGGCCGGCGCCGTGCACCGCGAGTCCAATCCTGGCGGCGAGTCCGCGCGGGCCGTGATCGTGCGCTGCGGCACCGGCGACCCGACCATCAACGTCGACGGACCGGCGAGCCCGTGAGCGGCGAGGACTCGACGAGCAGCGCTGGCCTGGCGGCGGTCGGCAGCGCCGCCAGCGCGCTGGAGGGCGCCGGGCTCGAGCACTGGTTCTTCGGTGGCTGGGCCGTCGACCTGTGGGTCGGCCGCGTGACGCGCGACCACGACGACATCGACGTGATGGTGTGGCGAGACGACGAGTCACGAGTCCACGACGCGCTCACCGAGGCGGGCTGGCAGCACACACCCACACCCGAGGACCTCCTCGGCACGCTCTATGTGCGCGACGGTGCCGAGCTGCAGCTGACGTTCGTGGTGCCCGGGGAGGCGGGCGGCGTCGTGGTGCCCATGCCGGGTCAACCCATGGTGCTCTCCGAGGGACCGATGCCCTGCGTGGTCCGTGAGCTGGATGGTGCCTCGGCACGCGTCGTACCGCTCGCCTTGATGCTGGCCGGCAAGGCCATGCCGCGTCCCGACGAGGCGGGCGGCGCCAAGGACCGGGCCGACCTGGCCGCCTTGCAGTCCGTCACGGACGACAACCCGTAGGAGTCAGATCGCCTTCACCCACATGTCGCTGATCACCAGCCGCTGAGTGGGGAACCCGGCCGCGGCGTCGGGCGCGGAGAAGCCTCTCGTCAGCCCGCTGAACACGGCCGTCTGGACGATGCCCTGCCACCCCTCGGAGAACGCCGCGTCGCAGGCCTCGAAGGTGAGCCCCTTCGACGTGCACGACTGCGTGCTGAACGCCTTGCCGTCGAGGAGGTAGGTGAGCTCGACCGTGCGGCGCGCCCGGTCAGTCCTCTTCCGGACCGTCCACGTGTGGGGCCTCCTCCAGTCGACGGGTGAGGCGTGCGGATCGTCGGCGGGAGACCCGGCGCCGACCGTCGCCTTCGTCGTCGTGCGGTCGGGGTTCCACGTGCAGGTGGCGTGGGTCGTGGAGCGGGCGTCGTCCGTGGAGGAGTACCACTCCAGGACGTCGATCTCGGCGTAGGTGTCGTCGCAGTACTCCGCGTGCCACTCGTTGATCAGCCACAAGGCGCTGCGGGTCCCCTCGGCCGCGTGCTGGGGGACGGTTGCGACGAAGCCCCACTCGAAGTCGGCTCCGGCCATCCCGAAGCCCTGCAGGTGAGCCCGGCCGACGGAGTACTGCGGCCCCCCCTGGCTGGCTCGGGCACGAGCCGGTCGTCTCGTTGGCGTCCGTCGGTGGGTCGCAGTGGCGCCTGGCCAGGATGACCAGGCTTCCGTTCTCCAGCCTGACGTTCTCCTTGAGGTACCTGCCCTGGCGGGTGCCGGCCTCGCACGACGCCTCCCCCGCCCAACGTTCGATCGTGTACGTCACCGGTGCTGCATGGTGCTCGCCCACCGGCAGCGTCCACGAGATGGTGTCCGCCGGCTTGGCCAGGTCGGCCGGACAGCTGGCCTGCCTCGCCTGCGGGGGAGGGGGAGGGGGCGCCACGGCGGCGACCTGAGGCCCGGCCTGCTCCTGCACCACGAGGACGGTCAGGGCGGAGACCAGGAGAGTCGCCACGACCGGAACGATTCGCCATGGCATGCAGCCATCCAGACGCTCCTGCGCGCTGTTGTCAACGAGGAGGAGCGGCGGAATACCCGGCTGATCCGGGTATTCCGCCGGTTGTGACCCCAGGGGACTGGATGCCTGCCAGAGAACCCGTCCGTTGAGGTCACAAGTCCGCGGTCTGGGCGACCGCGGGAACCTCGGTGCGTTCGGTGACGCCGATCAGCAGCAGCACCATCACGCCGGCCACGACGTAGCCGCCGCCCTGGAGGGCCAGGACCTCGATGATGCCGATCGCGTCGCCGAGGAAGCCCGCGGTCACCGCCCCCACCGTGAGCGAGAGCGCCGAGACCGCGAAGATCAGCGCGAAGATCCGGCCTCGCTGGTCGTCGGTGCTGTGGTCCTGGAGCAGGGTGGTGCGCGCGGCGATCATGACCGCTCCGGGGAAGCCGACCAGAGCCATGCCCAGCACCGCCGGCCACGCGGCGACGTACACCGCGGGGTAGACGAAGATCGCGAGGTCGATCAACCCGAAGACGACGGCGCCCCACCCGAAGAGCACGCGCGGCGTCCAGCGGCGCCCCGCGGCCGCAGCGACGAAGCCGCCCAGGATCCCGCCCACCGCCTGGGCCGAGCTGACGGTGCCCAGGGTGGCGGCGTTGCCCTCGAGGATGTCCTTCACGTACGGCGTGAACAAGGTGCCCATGATCCCCTCGCCGACCGCGGTGATCAGGCTGAAGGCGACCAGTACCTTCAGCACCCGCGACCGGCGCACCGTCGCGGCTCCCTCGCCCCACTCGACGACCACCCGGCGCAGGGCGGCCAGCGCACCGGTCGCCGCGTCCTCGACCACCTCACGCGGCGGCTTGGTCGGGGTCCGGATCAGCTGCACGAGCAGCGCGGCCAGCAGGAACGACGCCGCGTCGACGACCACGACGCCGGTCAGGCCAGCGGCCGCCGCGATCACGCCGCCCACCGCGCCGCCGACCAGTCGCGCCACGTGGCCCACCTGGCCGTTCAGCGCGTTGGCGGTGAGCCGTCCCTCGCCCGGCACGACCAGCGGCAGCATCGCCGAGTCGGCGGTGGCCACGAACACGTCGAGCACGGCGTTGGCCGCCAGCACGGCGTACACGATCCAGACGTCGTCGGCGCCGTGCACCAGCAGCAGCGGGGTGATCCCGGCAGCCATCAGCAGGTTGCCGACCACCATGGTGCGGGCCCGGGACCACCGGTCGACGAAGACGCCCGCGAACAGCCCGGTCAGCACCTGCGGCACGAACGCCGCGATCAGCGCCCCCGCCGACGCCAGCGTCGACCCCGTGACGTCGTACACCGTGTAGACCAGCCCGACCGACAACATCCAGTCGCCCGTCATCGTGACCAGCCCCGCCGCCAGCAGCAGCCGCAGGTCGCGGTTGCTGCGCAGCAGCCCACGCACGGTGGTCGAGCCCGAGTCAGGTGCAGTCACGCAGGACACCATAGTGACGTCACTACGACATCGCAATGGTGTCGTCTCGTGACGTTCGTACGGCGTCAAAGGCCCGCGGCGCGATAGTCCCTGTCGTTTGGGTTGCCTTTCGACGGGCGAAGGAACCCGAAACGACAGGGACTATCCCGCCAAGCAGCGTCAGACGGAGCCGTCGGAGAGGAGTCCGTCGAGCTTGGCGTAGCCGTCGTGGACGCCGACCTCCATGCCCGAGGCGAGCATCATGTCGCGGCCCTCGAAGCTGTCGCAGAGGGAGAGGGCGTGCAGGCGGGTGCGGCCGTCGCCGAGGTCCTCGAAGGTGATCGTCTCCAGCGCCACCCCGTCGGGGAACCCGTCGAAGGTGAACGTCTGCACGATCCGGTCGGTGCGTACCTCGTGGAAGCAGCCGTGGAAGGCGTAGGTGCCGTTCTCGTCCGAGGTCACGTACCGCCAGCTGCCGCCGGTGCGCGCGTCCCAGACCTGGAGGTCGGTCTCCATGTTGTCCGGGCCGTTCCACCGCACGAACAGCTCGGGGTCGGTGTGCGCCTTGAACAGCTGCTCGGGCGTGGCCGCGAAGTCGCGGGTGAACCGGATGCCCGGGATGGTCGCGTCGGCCTCGATGCGGGCGGTGGTGATGCGCTCGTCGGTCGTGACGGTGCCAGTGCTGCTCATGATGCGTTCTCCTTGCTGGTGTGGGGATTCTCTTCGTTCATGTCGGCCAGCACCGCGTCGAGCCTCTGCGAGCGCTCCTCGGCCCGGCGCTGGTAGCGCTCGATCCACTTGGTCATCAGGTCGAAGACCTCCGCCTCCAGGTGCACGGGCCGGCGCTGCGCGTCGCGACCCTTGGTCACCAGCCCGGCCCGCTCGAGCACCTGCAGGTGCTTGGAGACCGCCTGCACGCTGACCTCGTACGGCGCCGCGAGCTCGCCGACAGTCGCGTCGCCGACCGCGAGACGCGCCACGAGATCACGGCGCGTGGGGTCGGCGAGTGCCGCGAAGACGGCGGAGAGCCGGTCGGACATCGGGACCTCTTTCTCAACTGCTTGGTTGAACATGACGCTAATCCTTCGCCCTCTGGGTTGTCAACCACATGGTTGAGGACAGCAGGATTCACGCCCAGCACCGGGTACCACCGAACGACGATCACACCGTGAACGGCGTGCACCCCGGCCGCTACCAGCCGGCGTGGTACAGCGTCGACGTGCCCAAGACCGGGACCACGATCCGGGTCGACGGGTTCGGCAAGAAGGGCAGCCAGATCAACCTGTCGGTCAACTGACCGACACCCATCGCTGGTTGAGGAGGTTGCGCTGGCAACCGTCTCGAAACCTCGTGCTTCAACAGGCTTCCCGAGTCACGGGGTTTCGAGACGGGCCTGACGGCCCTCCTCAACCAGCGGGTGAGGGGTGTGGGGCATCACCCTGGCTGGGTAGGGTGGGCCGCATGTCCGGCGAGGAGGGGCCCGGATCACCCGTCCGCGTGGCCCTGATGAACGACTACGAGGTCGTCGTCTCCGGCCTGCAGACCATGCTGGCGCCGTACGCCGGCCGGGTGCGGGTCGTGGAGCTCGACAGCATGCTGCCGGTCCACAGCCCCGTCGATGTCGTGCTCTTCGACGCCTACGGCCGTCAGCGCGTGAGCAGCGTGGTGGCGCAGACGATCGCGGAGACCGACGCCAAGGTCGTCATCTACACCTGGCACCTGCCTCCCGAGATGGTGCAGGAGGCACTGGCCGCCGGGGCGGCGGCCTGCCTGACCAAGACTCTCGAGGCCGTCGACCTGGTCGCCGCGATCGAGAAGGTGCACGCGGGTTCCGTGCTCGTCAGCGACGACCCCGGCCCCGATGCCGCCGACGACACCGAGCTCGCGGAGGGCGACTGGCCCGGCCGCCGGCACGGGCTCAGCGCCCGTGAGTCCGAGGTGCTCGCCCTGATCGCGCAAGGGCTGTCCAACCAGGAGATCGCGGACGGGGCCTTCCTCAGCATCAACTCGGTCAAGACCTACATCCGCTCCGCCTACCGCAAGATCGGCGTCCAGCGCCGCACCCAGGCCGTGCTGTGGGCGACCCGCAACGGCTTCGTGCCCAACCGTTCGCGGGTCATCCTCGGCGACCCGTGAGAGTCAGCGTTCACAACGTCATACGAATCGAGCCATCGATGGCTCGATTCGTATGACGTCCGGTGACACCCTGGGCACATGGCCACCTACTCGGTGAACAAGGCCGCCGTCGCCCACTGCCGCAAGCTCATCGAGGGCAAGCAGTACGTCCTCGACAGCGACTGGGGAGAGTCGCAGCCGCGGGCGGACGACGAGAACGCCTTCCTCGACAAGCACAGCTGGGACGAGTACGGCGCCTGGCACCTCGGGCTCACCGAGGGCGCCAACGACGAGACCAAGGCCCGGTTCGCCTTCGTCTACGGCGATCTGCGCCGGGTCCACCGCACCGGCCTGATCGCGTGCGTCTACCGAGCCAGCGAGTGGCGGCACAAGGACGTCGAGCTCGCCGCCCACGACCTGCTGCAGCTGCTCGACAAGACCAGCGGATGAGCCCGCGCCCGCCTCGCGGCGAGATGTCCAACCGCGGTCGCGCGTCGCGCAAGGCCGCCGAGAAGGCCTGGGAGCAGGAGCTCGGCATGGCCGAGCGTCGTGGCGCCAAGCGCCTGCGCGACCGGTTGCTCGCCGTGAGAGAGGAGCATCACCAGGTCGTCAACGGGATCGAGTACGTCGAGTGGTCGGTGATCGCCGCCGCGCTCGAGGATGAGGTCAGGCCGCTGGCTGACCCGACGGCTCGACGCCCGACTGAGTCTCTTCCGCCGGACGACGAGGCAGGTCCCGCACCGACCGCGACAGCAGGGTGAGCAGGCAGATCGCGAAGTACGCGATGCCGGAGACGACGAGCACCTCCTCGTAGCCGAACGCGGCGCCCAGCGGACCGTAGGCGACCTGGCCGATCGGCATGGCCACGAACGAGCCGAGGGAGTCGTAGGAGTAGGCCCGCGAGAGCATGGAGTCCTCGATGTTCTCCTGCATGGCGAGGTTCCAGCCCGATGCTGAAGACCTCGGTGCCGGCGCCGGCGACGAACATCGCCACCATCAGTAGCGCCGAGCTGTGGGTCGGCGCCCAGCAGGACCATCGGCACGCCGATCAGCGAGATGCCGAGCATCCCGTACAGCAGCGGCCGTCTCGAGCGGCACCCGGAGCAGGACGCAGGGTCATCGCCAGCAGGCCCGCCGACTCGGCCGAGAGCACCAACCCCCAGCCCTGCTCGCCGATCGTGTCCTTCGCCACGGCCGGGCCCAGCGTGAAGATGGCGCCGATGTGGATGGCGTTGAGGAAGCCGAACGCCAGCACCACGACCCACAGCCAGCGTGCGCTGCGGAAGAAGTCCCATCCCGCGCGCAGGTCGGCCAGTCACCGGGGTCTGTCTCTCCGGACGGCTCCCGCGGCGGGAATCTGCACGCCGAGCAGCAGCGCGGCCGCCACGAACCACGTCATCGCGTCGAACAGCACCGCCCACCCGGCGCCCACGGTGACCACCAGTCAGCGCTCCACCGACGGGCCGATGACCATCAGGCTGTCGCGCACCAGCGACATCAGGGCGTTGGCCTGCTGGAGCTGATCACGCGGGACCAGTTGCGGCATGATGCTGCCCATCGCGGGGAACGCCACGGCGGACGTCAGGCCGTGGAAGACGCCCAGCACGACCACCATCCAGAGCTCGGCAATGCCGGTCATCACCAGCAGCGCGAGGGCAGCCTGGACAGGCCCGAGAAGATGTTGGAGACCTGGATGACCAGTGCCCGGGGGAACCGGTCGGCGATCACCCCGCCCCAGAGCAGGAACAGCACCATCGGGATCGTGTGTGCCGCCAGCACCTGGCCCAAGCGCGGTCGCCGAGTCGGTGATCTCCAGCACCGCGAACGCCAGCGCGACGCCGGCCATCATGTTGCCGAGAGTGTTGACGAAGCGGGAGGCGAAGTACCAGCGGAAGTTCCGCTCGCGCAGAGGGGCCGACCGAGTCCGTCCACTTCACGCTGGCCACCCGACCATGGTCACGAGACGATGGTCAAACGAGTTGGGGACGACGGCGCACCCGTGACGATGAGTTCTCCGGCACCAGCAGGAGTCCAAGCACCATGGCGACCAAGCAGCAGCGCTCGTCGAGTTCGACGAGACCCTGCGGAAGAGCCCGGCGACCGGCGGATGGACCTACGTCGTGTGGCCGCGCTCGGTGGAGTTCTTCGGCACCCGCGGCCTGGTCAAGGTGCGCGGCACCGTCGACGGCCAGCCCTTCGAGTCGTCGTTCATGGCGATCGGCGACGGCACCCACAAGCTCCCCGTCAAAGCCGCGCTCCGCAAGGCCATCGGCAAGGCCGAAGGCGACACGGTGCACGTGGTCATCGCCGAGCGCCTCTAGTCAGCATCATCTGGTTGAGGTGCAGGAGCGCTAGCGACGAGCCTCGAAACCACCTCGTGCTGATCGGGGGTTTCGAGGCGCGGGCCTTGGCGGCCTTCCCTCCTCAACCAACGATCAGGGAGCCGTCACGCCGTGCTGGACGGCCCAGGCGCTGGCCCCGGCGCGGCCGCGGACATCGAGCTTGCGATAGATCGCCACCGAGTGGTGCATGACGGTCTTGGCCGACATGCCCAGCTCCTCGGCGATCTCGCGGTTGGTACGACCGGAAGCCAGGGCCGCGAGCACGTCGCGCTCGCGCGGCGTCAGCGCTTGGGGCACGGCCGAACTGACCGAGGGGTCGGGCGGTCGGTGGCCGGCGAGGCGACGGGCCACCTCCTGCGCCCGCCGGTTGGTCTGCTCCAGGCTGTGGCCGGCCACCTCGGCGGCGAGCTCCTGCTGGCGCTCTGGCGACACCGTCGACTCGAGCGACGCCACGTCGCGCTGGTAGTCGGCGTAGGCATCGGGCGGCCCCACGCAGTACGGCACGAACATCTCGTAGGCGCCGCACGCACTCCCGCAGGAGCGCAGCGTCCTCGCGCTCGCCGAGTGCGACCGCCGCAGACATCAGCATCGCCGCTCCGGCCACCGTCGAGAGCGGCTCGCTGCGGTGGCGGTTGGCCGCGATCATCAACAGCCGCCAGAGCCAGCGCGCGGCCGCCGCAGGGTCACCGCCGAGGACGCTCTGACGCGCGAGGACCCCGAGCACGGTCATCGCCGTGAAGGGCTTGTCGGCCCGCTCACACTGCTCGAGCAGCTCGACGAGACCGGGCAGCGGCGGGTCGAGCCGCGGCCGCAGCTCCGCCGGCAGCGAGATCAGGAGCTGGGATCCCGTGGTGACCGCCGTGATGTCGCCGTGCTCACGGCCGCGCACGACGGCCGAGGCCGCGAGCCTGGCCGCCTGTTCCGCATCCCCGCCCATGCGCGCAGCCATGCTCACCCAGCACTCGAACCGCGCCAGCGCGCGCTGGTCGTCGAGCCGGCGGGCGAGGTCGAGACCCTCGTAGGCGGCCGAGACGCCGGCCGGGAGGTCCAGCGTGATGCGGAGGGAATGGATCGTCTGCTCCAGGGCCTCCAGCAGCGCAGGACCATCCCCCGACTCGCGCGCCAGCCTCGTCGCCTCGGCCAGGCGCTGCGTCGTCCAGACGCCCAGGTGCTGCAGGTCCGCGGAGGCCCCCTCCGGGTACGCGGTGGTCGACCAGAGCAGAGCCCGGGCGCGCAGCGTGTCGGAGACGACCTCGCCTCTCTCCAGCAGGTCGCGCAGCAGATCCTGAACCCCTGCTGCCGCCCCGGGCACCTCCTGGACCGCGGGCGCGAGGGCGACGGCGGTGGCGAGGGCGTCGTCGAGCCGGCCGTGGGTGAGCTCATGGTCGAGGGCCGCCGCGATGTCGGGCCACTCGCGACGTACGACGTCCGCGCCCGCCCTGGCGCGGCTGCGGTAGTAGGCGGCGTGCCGGTCGCGCACGGCGTCGGCCGAGTCATCGAGGTCCAGAAGCCGTCTGGCGAAGCCGCGGACCAGCACGGGCAGCACGAACCGCGGCGCACCGTCCCCCGCGGGGTCGATCTCGACCAGGTGGGCGTCGAGGAGCTCCAGGAGGTCCTCGGCCGGGTCACCCGTCGTCGTTGCGGGCTCGACCACGGCGGCCGCGGCGTCGAGCAGGAACGGCCCTTCGAAGACCGACACCTGCACGAGGGTGCTCTGGGCGGCCTTCGACAGCACGTCGAAGCTCCAGGCCAACGCCGCCTCGAGCCCATGGGTGCCGGTGAGACCCCGAGCCATCACGGCGGGCGGGACCGTACCCACTCGCAACGCGGCGAGCTCGATGACACCAGGCAGGCCCCCCGCCTCGCGACAGATGTGGGCCACGTCCGCGCGGACAGCTGGATCCGCGAGGTCGAGCTCGGTGCCGTGTGCCGCAGCCCGGGCGGCGAACAAGGCGAGCGCGGGGTGATCGGCCGGCGCGCCCGCCTCCGGAAGCGGCAGGGCGGCGACCCTGACCACACGTTCCCCGGGAACGTGGGTCGGCCGCAGCGCGGTGGCGAGCAGGGCGGCGGCGGGATACCCCTCGGAGAGGTCGGCCACGATGCCCCCGAGTCCCTGGACCTGGTCAGGATCTTCGAGCACGACCAGGACCGGCGCTCCTGCGTAGCTCTCCCACAGCGCCTCCGGGAGCGAGGTGCTCAGACCGGTGGCCAGCAGGAGCCTGGCCAGTACGGCGTCGGTGACACCGAGCGGGTCCTTGACGCCGGCCAGCGGGACCGTCAAGGCCGCCGTCCCCGTGGCCTTCAGCTCGGCAACGGCGGCTGCCGCCAGCGCGGACCGCCCCACACCCGGGAGGCCGGTGATCGTCACGATCCCGTGATCCTCCAGCGATCGCAGCTGGCGCAGCAGTGCGCCGAGCTCGTCGTCCCGGCCGACAAGCGCGTTGCGCCCCGCCGAAAGATCGTTCGACATCCGGACCCCCTCCCTTGTCCCAGCACATCTTCACCCAGCCCTGCCGTCGGGGCGACGAAGGGCCCTACCTGGTCCGGACCAGTGGGGGAGGATCGAGGCATGAAGCCGACGGTCCTCGCCCGCTGGGTCGCCCGCAGCGTCCCTGGCGTGTACGGCGCCGCGAGAACCGCAGGGCTCGGCCGCCTCGACGCGGTCCGGGTGGTCGAGGCGTCGGCGTACGCGTTGCTCCTCGCACGCAAGCGCTACCCGAAGCGGTGGCGGGCCGAGAACGCCGTGCGGCACTTCGTCTGGCAGGCGTGGCTCACGGCGGCCTACGGCCAGGAGGTCGCGGAAGCCATCGGCCGCGCGCACGAGCGGATCGCGGCCAGGAGTGCGGCCGGCCAGGCCGACAGCGCCGTGGACCGGGAGAACAACCGGATCGGCCAGGAGTACGGCCTCGCCCACGCCGAGCGAATCCGAGCAGACGCGATGCGGCCCGCCCTGTCGGCGCTGGCCGACGAGGCGGGCCGCCTCTGGGAAGCGGGTCGGCTCAGGGTCGGCTGACGGGCGGCTGAGCCCACCGTGCACGACGGCCTCCGGCGGAGGCACGTAGCCCGGCACCGAGCGGCCGAAGCGGTGGACCCTCTTCAGGCACCCGGTCATCAGCCCGACGTGACGGAGACCAGCGAGGTCGCCGGCCTGGAAGTTGCCGTCGTAGAGGTTCACGGCCGAGGGGTACATCTGCTGCGCCTGCTGGGGAGCGTGCCCCAGACCGACGACGTGGCCGAGCTCGTGGACGATGATCGAACCGCGGGCGTTGGGCCCGACGAAGCCGGCCGGCGCCGCGAAGGTGTTGTCGAGCACCAGGCCCGACCGCGTGGTCTGCAGGGCGCGCTTTCCCTTGGCGGTCCGGGCGTACGCCGTCCTGATCTGGCCGCCGCGGCCGATCGTGCTGCCCTAGAGGTTCCACTTGGTCTGCGAGGTGCTTGCCCAGGCGACGACCAGGTTGGTGTTGCGGGGCCACGCGCGCTTCGAGCCCGGGATCGCCTTGGTCTTGCCGGCGTAGACGAACCGGATGCCCGTGGCGGCGCTGACCTGCCTGAGGGAGAGCTTCACCTCGGGCCTCACGCCGGCCGGGGCGTACTTGGTGTTGAGCCGCCAGCGCACCGGCGCGCACGGGTTGAACTGGATCTTCTGGCCCGGGCGCGATGCGCGTCCAGGCGCTGGAGCTGCCGGCGGGCACGTAGACCGGGTTGACGGTGAACCCGCGGCCCTTGCTGGCGTTGCCCGCGGCCCTGCGGGTGGGCTTGACGACCACGCGCAGCTTGAGCTTCTTGTGGTACCAGTTGGTCTTGGCCTTCAGGTGGAACCGGCCCTTGCCGTTGGTCTTGTCCTTGTCGACCTTCTGCCAGCCCGACGGCAGCTTCTGCTGCAGCATGACGACGCGCTTCTTGCGCTTCTTGCTCTTGATCTTGCCGTTGACGTAGGTCGGGGTGCCGTAGACGGCCGGCGACGCGGGCCAGTGGATCTTCTTGAACTTCGTGGCCACCCGGCGGGCCGCGAGTGGCTCTTCGGCCTGCGCGGTGGGGATCGTCGCCATCCCGGCCACCAGGGCCAGGAAGGTGACCACCGCTGCCAGGGCGACCGGAGTCTTGTGGGTCTTGGGCACCATCACTCTTCTCTCGTCGTCGTCGTCGTCGCGTGCCCGTGCCACCTTACCCACGCATCCGCTCCCCGAAACCCGTCGGTCGGCGCGGTTGGTAGAAAGGCATCAGCCAGGTCTCGGTCCTAGGCTGTCGGATTCGGTGGGGGCCGTTCGTGGCAGGGATGAGCGAGCCACCCGGTTTGCTGCGAACTCGAAGGAGAGCGACATGACGCAGTACATGATGAGCGTCCACACCGTGGAGGGCGAGGCCGAGCCCACCGGTGAGGACCTGCAACGGCTCTACGCCCAGGTCGACACCTTCAACCAGAAGCTCATGGACGCCGGCATCTGGGTCTTCGGCGGCGGCCTCGAGCCGATCGAGGCGACCACCACCGTCGACGCGACGGGGACCGAGCCGATCATCACCGACGGTCCCTTCGCCGAGGCCAAGGAGTGGATCGGGGGCTTCTGGATCCTCGAGGCGCCCGACCTCGATGCCGCGCTGAAGCTGGCGACCGAGGCCTCGGCCGCCTGCGAGGGACCCGTCGAGGTCCGCCCGTTCCAGCCCGAGCCCTCGTGACCCGAGCCGAGTGACGACTGATCTCGACATCGAGCGGATCTTCCGCGAGGAGCACGGCCGCGTGGTCGCCTCGTTGATCCGCCGGTTCGGCGACATCGACATCGCCGAGGACGCCGCCGCCGAGGCGCTGCTCGCCGCTGTCGAGCGGTGGCCGGCGGACGGCGTACCCCCCAACCCTGGCGGGTGGCTGACGACCACCGCAGTCCGCAAGGCCATCGACAAGATCCGCCGCGAGTCGCACCGCGACGCCAAGTACCAGCAGGCCGCCATGATCCTTGACGACACCCCTCACGAGCCCACCGGGCCGGTCGACGACGACCGCCTCCGGCTGATCTTCACCTGCTGCCACCCGGCCCTGGCCCCCGAGGCACGGGTGGCCCTGACCCTGCGCCTCCTGGGCGGGCTGACGGTGCCCGAGATCGCCTCGGCTTTCCTGGTCACCGAGACCACGATGGGCCAGCGCATCACCCGCGCGAAGAAGAAGATCGCCGCCGCCCACATCCCCTACCGCGTTCCTGCCGCCGAGGACCTGCCCGCGCGGCTGACCGGCGTACTGGCGGTGCTCTACCTCGTCTTCAACGAGGGCTACCTCGCCACCTCCGGTCCCGCACCCGTGCGGGTGGACCTGACCGCCGAGGCCATCCGGCTGTGCCGGGTGCTGCGCTCGCTGCTCCCGACCGAGCCCGAGGTCGCCGGCCTGCTCGCGCTGATGCTGCTCACCGACGCGCGCCGGACCGCCCGCTTCTCCGGTGGCGTGCTGGTGCCCCTGGCCGACCAGGACCGCGCCCACTGGGACCCCGCGGAGATCGAGGAGGGTCTGGCGCTGGTGCGCGAGTGCCTCGCGGTGAACCGCCCCGGCGCCTACCAGATCCAGGCGGCCGTGAACGCCGTCCACTCCTCGGCCCGCACCGCCGCCGACACCGACTGGTCGCAGATCGCCGCGCTGTACGGCCAGCTCCTGGCGCTCACGCCGTCGCCCGTGGTCGCCCTCAACCGCGCCATCGCCGTCGCCGAGCTCGACGGCCCCGCCGTCGGCCTTGCGGAGGTCGACCGCCTGGAGCTGGCGACGTACCACCTCTGGCACGCCACCCGCGCCGAGCTCCTCCGCCGCCTCGACCGCCCCGACGACGCCCGCTCCGCCTACGACGCCGCCCTCGCCCTCACCGACAACGCCGCCGAGCGCGAGTACCTGACCAGCCGCCGCGACTCGCTGTAGTTGCGTCGCCGGTTGAGGTGCCCGAGCTTGCGGCTCTTCACCAGCGCTCGGTGGTTGCGAGCCTCGTCGCTGGCGCTCCTCGCACCTCAACCAGCGAGCCGAAGCCCTTGAACACACCGACACTCGTACGTACGATCGCGATATATCGTGAACGGTCGGCGAGAGGTCGACCGTACGCCGACCAAGGAGCGATTCAGATGGGGCACGGAGACTTCAGCCGGCAGTGGGGCCGACACGGTGAGGAGCGCTGGGGGCAGCACCGCAGCGGGTGGGCCGGCCAGTGGAGCGGCGGCCCGTGGGGCGGCTGGGGCGGGCCGTTCGACAGCCGGAAGAACAAGCCGGGCCCGCCGCCGTGGGTGGCGGAGCTGTTCGGACTCTCGCAGGGCCAGCAGCAGCGTGGCCCGAAGGTACGCCGCGGCGACGTGCGCGCGGCGATCCTCGACATGCTGCGCGAGGAGCCGATGAACGGCTACCAGCTGATCAGCCAGATCGCCGAGCGCAGCGGCGGCGCGTGGAAGCCCAGCCCCGGCTCGGTCTACCCGACCATCCAGCAGCTCGAGGACGAAGGCCTGGTCGAGGCCGACGACGAGCGCGGCCGCCGGACGCTGCGGCTCACCGACGAAGGCCGCATCTACGTCGAGGAGCACGCTGACGAGCTGGCCGAGACGTGGGCTCCGTTCGGCCGACAGTTCGGCGAGCGAGGCGGCGACGGGGTGCCGCCCGGTGGCGAGTACGCCGCCCTCAAGCCCGAGATCGGCCAGGTGATGGCAGCCGTCTGGCAGATCGTCACCACGGGCACCGACCGCCAGCGACGCGAGGCGATCAACATCCTGATCGAGACCCGCCGCAAGCTGTACGGCCTCCTGGCCGCCGGCGACGAAGAGCCGGCCGCGGCGGCTGACCTCGAGGCCGGCGAGGAGGACGATGACTACCCGGGAGCCGACGGAGGTGAGCGGTGATGGCCCAACCCGCAGAACAGCCGCGTGAGCTGAGGATCGGCGACGCCGAGCGCACCGCCGCGGCCGACGAGCTGGCCGAGCACTACGCCCAGGGGCGGCTCTCCGCCGAGGAGCACAGCGAACGGCTCGACCGGGTCTGGGCGGCCAAGACCCGCACGGAGCTGACGCCGGTCTTCGCCGATCTGCCGGGCAGCGCCTACCAGCGGCCGGTCCAGCAACACGGCGCCTACGCCACGGCCGACCGCCCGGGCGTCGGCCAGGAGCGGCCGCGCCGGGCGCCGCGGCCGTTCCCCGCCCCGCCGTTCGGACGCCCGCCGTTCGGACGCCCGCCGTACGTCGGCCCGCGCGGTCGAGCGGTGGCTCGCGGGTTCTGGGTGCTCCCCGTCCTCGTGCGCGTCGTGCTGGTGGTCCTCCTGGTCGCGCTGGTCCTGGCGCACCTTCCGCTGATCCTGATCGGCGTGGTGATCTGGGTGGTGCTCACCCACAAGCACCGCCGCTGGCACCACTACCAGCACCGGTAGCCGCGTGCGGGCAGCGGCGCCGACGCCGCCCAGGGCCGCTACACCCCTCGGGGGGTGGCCCCCCGGGCGACCGTGAGTAGCGTCATTCGGTGGTCTGCCCAACTCGGAGGTGCCCACATGAGTGACTCCCGCCCGCCCGCGTCCCCGTCGCGGGGGCTGTGGATCCTGATCGTCGTCCTGCTGATCCCACCGGTCGTCCTGCCGCTGTGGGTGCCGCTCTACAACAAGATCGACCCCGAGCTGAACGGCTGGCCGTTCTTCTACTGGTTCCAGATGGCGCTGATCCCGTTCGCCACGGTGCTCACGGTCATCGCGTTCGCGCTGTCGCGGATCGCCGACCGCAAGGACCGTGAGGCCCGCGGCCAAACACGAGACCAGGCCCGTGACAAGGAGCTGCCGGAGGACCCGCGATGAACGCCGTCGCGGTCAGCGTCTTCGTCTTCCTGTTCCTCGTCGTCACCGTCCTGGGATTCGCAGCCGCACGGTGGCGCCGCGCCGAGCGGATGGACAACCTCGACGAGTGGGGCCTGGGTGGCCGGGGCTTCGGCACCTTCATCGCCTGGTTCCTGATCGGCGGCGACCTCTACACGGCGTACACGTTCATCGCGGTCCCGGCGACGTTGTACGCCGGCAGCGTGGTCGGGTTCTTCGCGGTGCCGTACACGATCATCGTCTACCCGATGATCTTCCTGTTCCTCCCGAAGCTCTGGTCGGTCTCCCACCGGCACGGCTACGTCACGCCGGCCGACTTCGTGCAGGGCCGCTACGACAGCAGGCCGCTCGCGTTGGCCGTCGCCATCACCGGCATCCTCGCGACGATGCCCTACATCGCCCTGCAGCTGGTCGGCATCCAGGTCGTCCTCGACGTGATGGGCATGGGGCAGGACAGCGACAACTGGGTCGTCAAGGACATGCCGCTGTTCGTCGCCTTCGTGATCCTGGCGGCCTACACCTACTCGAGCGGCCTCCGGGCACCCGCCCTGATCGCCTTCGTCAAGGACACCCTGATCTACCTCGTGATCATCGTGGCGATCCTCTACCTGCCCTCCCAGGTCGGGGGCTGGGGCCACATCTTCGATGTCGCCAACGACTCCTTCACGACCTTCAACACCGAGAACGCCGACGCCATCGCGGCCGGTGAGGTGGCCGGCAAGGGCATCATGCCGCCGCCCGTCGCACAGTGGGCCTACGCGTCACTGGCCCTTGGTTCCGCCCTGGCGCTGTTCATGTACCCGCACTCGATCACCGCCGTGCTCTCCACCAGGAACCGTTCGGTGATCCGCCGCAACGCCGCGCTGCTGCCGGCGTACTCCTTCCTGCTGGGCCTGCTGGCGCTGCTCGGATTCGTGGCGATCGCGGCCGGCGTGACGGTCGGCGACCCGCCGAACCCGCAGCTGGCGGTGCCGCAGCTGTTCGAGAACGAGTTCCCGCCGTGGTTCGCGGGCGTCGCGTTCGCGGCGATCGTGATCGGCGCGCTGGTGCCGGCGGCGATCATGTCGATCGCGGCCGCGAACCTGTGGACCCGCAACATCTACAAGGCCTTCATCAAGCGCGACGCGACGGACTCGGAGGAGGCACAGCAGAGCAAGTACGCCTCGCTCGTGGTGAAGTTCGGCGCGCTGGTCTTCGTGCTGGCCTTCTCCAAGCAGTACGCCATCAACCTGCAGCTGCTCGGCGGCGTGTGGATCCTGCAGACGCTGCCGGCGATCGTGATCGGTCTCTACACGCGATGGTTCCACCGATGGGCGCTGCTCATCGGCTGGGCCGTCGGCATGGGCTACGGCACCTGGCTCGCGTACGGCGTGCAGCTCCCGGGCGACCCGGACTCGCACTTCGGCGGGCCACTGGTGCTGTTCCCCGGCGCCGAGACGACCAAGGTCTACATCGCCCTGCTCGCCATCATCGCCAACCTCGTGGTCTCCGTCGTGCTGACGTTCGTCTTCCGGGCGATGGGGGTCGACGAGGGCGTCGACCAGACCAAGGACGACGACTACTGGGCCGACGAGGGTGACGAGGGCGTCGAGCTCGAGATCGACCCCCTCAAGGAGCCCCACCCGTAGCCGAGTCGGCGCATCCTCCGGTCAAAACCACGTCGAGTCGGCGCATCCTCCCCTCCGTCGGCTCGGCCGTTCGTGCGCGGAGTCTCGACCCGATTGCAGGCGGAGGATGCGCCGACTCGGCTAGAGCTCGGTACCGCGGTTGACCCAGACGTCCGTGACGACCATGCCGACCTTCTCGTAGAGGCTCAGCGCGCCGGTACGCGAGTCGGTCGACAGGCCGGAGCGCGGGGCGCCGTGCTCTCGGCCCTGCTCGAACGCGTCGACCAGCAGCGCCTGCGCCAGGCCCTGGCCGCGCTGGTCCTTGCGGACGGCGAGCCGCTCGATGTAGCCCTCCGAGACCGGTTCCCCCGCCATGATCAGCATCGCGGTGCCCACCACCTCGCCGGCCGGGTCGGTGACGACCCGCAGCATCCAGGGTTCGTGGCCGGGGCGGCGTACGGTCACGGCGAGGAAGTCCTCGTAGGGCTCGCGCTCGCGCACCGACCACTCGAGGAAGGCGTCCTCGACGACGTTCCAGACCGCCTCGTAGTCGTCGGGCGTCGCGGCCCTGATCGCGTAGCCGGGCGGGAGCTCGCGTTGCGGTACCGACGCGCCCTCGGGCAGCTGGAGCACCCAGCTGGTCCACCGCACGCGGTAACCGAGCTTCTCCAGCAACCGGTCGCCGTCCGAGCCCTGAGGCACCGGCCCACCGATCCCGGTGTAGCCGTGCTCCTTCGCCGCGCCCTCCATCCAGCGAGCCAGGGCGGTGCCGATGCCGCGGCGGCGGTAGTCCGGGAGCACGCCGGCCTCGCCCCGGTTGGCCCCGATCAGCTCGCCGAACGCGACCAGACGGTCACCGTCGTACACGCCCATCGTCATCGTGGCGAAGTCGAAGCTGGGGCGCTGCCAGTCGGCCTCGAAGTCGGCCGCCTCGACGTCGACGCGGCCGATGTCGTGCTGCTGCTGGGCGGCCGCCACGGCGAAGACCGCGTCGAGGTCGGCGGCGGTGTACGGCGCGGCGCTGAGGCCGGCGGGAAGGTCCATGCGCGCATGAGACAGCGCAAACCGACCTCGTGCGCACCCTATTTCCCGCCGCGCAGGTAGGTGAGCACAGCGCGGACCCGCCGGTGCTGGTCGGGTGAGTCGTCGAGCCGGAGCTTCTGGAAGACAGCGTCACGTGTGCCTCGACCGTGCGCTCGGTGATGCCGAGCCGGGCGGCGACGGCCTTGTTGGACAGGCCTTCGGCGATCAGTCGGAGCACCTCACGTTCTCGTTCGGTCAGCCGGGACAGGGGGTCTTGCGGTCGCCGGCGCCCCAGGAGCCGGGCCACGATGGTCGGGTCGACCACCGTCTCTCCCTCCACGATGCGCCGCAGCGCGTCGACGACCGTGGCGATGTCGAAGACGCGTTCCTTGAGGAGGTAGCCCACGCGCCCGGGGTGGTCCTCCATCAGCCGCAGCGCGTAGCTCGGCTCGACGTACTGCGAGAGGACCAGGACGCCGGTGTCGGGGAGCTCCTGACGGATCGACAGGGCGGCGACCAGGCCCTCGTCGGTGTGCGTCGGCGGCATCCGGATGTCCACCACGGCCACGTCGGGCCGGTCCAGCCGGACGCAGCGCAGCAGGCCTGCGGCGTCCTCCGCCTCGCCGACGACGTCGATGCCGGCCCCCCGGAGGAGATGGACGATCCCCTGCCGCGTGAGCAGGACGTCGTCGGCAACGACTACGCGCATGGGATCTCCGCCCGCCTGACCTTCGGATCGGACTCCAGTCCGAGGTGCTGCCGCCCAGTGCGCCCACGCGGTCGGCCGACCACACGAGGGCGGTCAGCGGCTCGGTGCCGTCGTCGGAGACCGTGACGACCAGCATCCCGTCGCGGTGCGCGGCCTCGACGACGACGCCCGAGGCGTGGCGCGCGACAGCGTCCTCGACGCAGTCCACGACCAGCTGGTAGGCCGCGACCTCGGTCGCGGCGGAGTACCGCTCCTCGGTCACCCGCCTGGTGTCGACGAGCACACGGCGCCGTGTCCGCGAGGTCGTGAGCGCGGCAGCCAGACCGGCCTCCCCGAGGATCGCCGGGTAGAGCCCGTGCGCGAGCGCCCGGAGCTCGTCGAGCGAGGCCAGCGGTGCCTTCGAGGGCGGCGGCGAGGTTCGCTGCGGTCGGTACGTCGCCCTCGGAGGCCGCGCTGGAGATCGCGAGCCGGATCTCGTACGACGCGGTGAGCAGCTGCTGCTGCGCTCCGTCGTGGAGGTCGCGCTCCAGCCGCTGCCGCTCCAGGTCCCCGGTCTCCACGATCCGGCTCCGCGAGGCACGCAGCTCCTCGATCTGCGCGAGGCTCTCGGCCTGCAGACGTTCGTTGTCGAGCGCCAGCGTGAACGCGGCGCCCATCGCGGACCCGATCTCCGGCACGTCGGTGGCGTGGGACACGACCGCGACCCGTTGGTCGCCGCGGACCAGCGTCGTGGTCAGCATCGGCCGGGCCCGGGCGAGGGTGGCGTCACCGACCGGCCCGAGGCGTCGACGTACTGCGCGACACCAGGCAGCCAGTACGCGATGCGAAGTTCGGGGTCCCCGACGGCACGCGCAAGAGCGGCCTCCAAGGAACCCGGGCGCCGGGGCCTCGCCCACGGCCGAGAGGATCCGCGCCACGGCCTGGTGCTGGAGCCGGGCCCACACCAAGGCCACACACCAGCGCGGTGGCAAGCATGAGCAGTGCCGAGCACTGGAGCACGAAGGTGTCCCGGAACGCCGGCTCGGAAGGATCCTCCACGGGCCGGCTCAGGAGGCTCACCGCCACGGGCGGCGACGGCCCCGGCGAGGAGGAGGGCGGGAGCTGCGACGGGCACCAGGACACGACGGGCCGGTAGGGACGCGGTCATCACCCGCCGGAGGCAGAGGGCGGCCACCGCGACGGCCACGATGACGCGTGAACCACTGTTCCGCGACGACGACGACTCGGGCCACGTCCGGCAACGACCTGACCACGAAGACGTTGCCGGTGCAGTTGGCCCAGCAGTACGGGTCGAAGAACGGGTCCCGCACCAGCATCAGAGCGACCGAGAAGACCGCGGCCCCCGCGTACGCCGTGACGACCACCGCCCGTGCGGCCAGCGTGGGCAATCGGCCAGTGGGGTAGGCGAGCATCACGTGGGCAAGAAGCGGGAGGACGAGGCCGGCGGTGACCATCGCCGATGCTCCGGACGACCAGCGGGCCCTGTTCCCAGCCGGCCCACACAGGTGCGAACCAGGCGAGTCCCGCGAGCATCGTCAGGACGCCGATCCGGCGCGAACCCCCGAGCGCCGTGGCCAGGCCGGCCAGCCCGAGGGCGGCTCCTGTGGCGATCGTCAGCGCGGCCGCAAGACCCGAGGCCCCGGCGTACGTCGTCAACCGTCCCGGACCCTGCGCGACCGCGAGCGCGCCCCAGCACGACGCGGCCACCGCCAGCCCGAGCACCACCCAGGCCGCGCGTGTCCACCGCGCCGGCGTCTGGTGCTCTCCGTGAGTCCGCATCGAAGTCATTGTGGGGCCGCGGACCCCGCCCGCATCTCCGTGCTAGCCACAGGTCGGCCTGGCGGTCGCCACGATGTCCGCGCCCTCCGGTCGTCCCTACGTTCGACCGGTTGCGGTCGACCATAGGAAGGGAGAGGACCATGCACGACATGACGCAGAGCCGTCGCTCGACGACCGTGCGACGAGCGATGCTCGGTGCCGTCGCCGGTGATGCTGCTGGCGACGGGCTGCGCCGCCGACGGCGACCGAGCGGGGACAAGGCGGGAGGTCCCGGCGAACCGTTGGTCCTCCAGTTCGCCACCGTCAACGGGGACCTGGCGTTCACGCCAGAGGTCAAGTCCTTCGTCGACGCCGTGGCAGACCTGTCCGAGGGAAGCCTGCAGCTCGAGGTCGACTACGAGGTCGGCAACTTCGAGCCCGACTCCGAGAAGCAGGTCGTCGAGGGCGTCGCGGCCGGTCGGTACGACCTCGGCGTGGTCGGTACCCAGGTCTTCGACACTCTGGGCGTCGACAGCTTCCGGGCTCTGAACGCGCCGATGCTCGTGGACAGCTACGCGCTGCAGGCCGCGGTCATCCACAGTGGGACGACCGACCAGATGATGCAGTCGCTCACCGCGGCCGGTGTGAAGGACTTGCCGTGCTGGGGGGCGTCCTGCGCAGGCCGGTGGCTGTGGAGGCACCTCTCGGCGGCCCTGGTGACTGGCGCGGAGTCACCTTCAGCACCTTCGACTCCGAGCTCCAGTTCGAGGCCGTCCGCGCCCTCGGGGCGAAGCCGGTGGCCGTCGTCGGCGACGCCCGCGACCAGGCGCTGCGCGAGGGGTCCCTGGACGGCTTCGAGTCCAGCGTGCTGGCCTACTCGATCAACGGCCAGCAGGAGACCGCGCCGTACCTGACCACCAACGTCACGCTGTGGCCGCAGATGCTGGCGGTCGTCGCCGACCCAGACCTGGACGGCCGGCTGACCGACGAGCAGCGAGGTTGGCTCAGCGAGGCGGCGGAACACGCGGTGAGCGGTACGCCGGCCCTCGCCGACGCCGACGCCCGGGCTCTCGAGGACGTGTGCGCAGCAGGCGCCCGGCTGTGGGACGCGCCGGAAGCCGAGCTCGCCGCTCTGCAGGATGCGTTCGCCGGCGTGTACGCCGACCTGCGGCGCGACCAGGGGACCGCGGCGTTCCTCGACCAGATCGAGACCGTGAAGGAGTCGACACCCGCCGAACCCGCCATCAGCATGTCCGAGGACTGTGCGGGAGTGCCTGCGCCGGAAGGCGGGGATGGCCCAGGGACGGTGCCGGCGTACCTGAACGGCGTCTACCGCTACACGCTCACCCACGAGGACGCGGTCGCCGCCGGGCAGGGTGACGACCCGGAGTACCCGATGACCCAGACGTGGTGGCTGGAGAACGGGCACTGGCGGGCGTCGGGTGGTTGCCTCGGGTGAGTACCGGGTCGACGGCGACCAGATCTCGTTCCAGTGGACCGAGCCGTTCGAGGGCGTCTACACGTTCACCGTCAGCCCCGACGACGACGGCAACCTCACCCTCGCGCCCGCCGAGCCGATGGACCCCGGCGATGCGTTCTTGATGTCGGGGAAGCCCTGGACCAAGATCGGCTGACCCTTCGAGGTGGTTCCTGAGGTGCGAGGAGCGTCAGCGACGAGCCTCGAAGGGCTCGCAAGCTCGCACCTCAGGGACCGGCCCGGGAGTCCTCGCCGCCGAGTGGGATCTCGGCGGCGAGGCGCGTCCCGCGGCCGGCGGCAGGCTCCACCCGGATCGTTCCGCCCAACGTCGCGAGCCGGTCGGCCAGGCCGCGCAAGCCTGAACCTCGGGCGAAGTCGGCGCCCCCCACTCCGTCATCCTCGACCACCACGGTGAGTCGCCTGTCGTCGGCGACGACGGACACGCGGACCCGCGACGCAGCGGCGTACTTGACCACGTTCGCCAGACCTTCGGCGCACACGAAGTACGCCGCTGCCTCGACCGCGGGCGGGAGCCGATCCGTCTCGAGCACCAGGTCGACCGGGACCGGGAACCGTTCGACCAGGGAGCCCACGGCACTGCGCAGGCCTTCTTCGGACAGCACCCTCGGGTGGATCCCGCGAGCCAGCTGGCTCAGCTCCTCCAGCGCGCGCCCGACCTGCTCCTCCGCTCGGGCGACCTTCTCGGTCGTCTCCTGTCCGCACTGCCGAACGCCGGCCGCGCCAGAGCTCCACGGAGACCTCCTGCAGCAGAGCCCCTGCTCCGTCGTGGAGGCGTCGCTCCAGCCGCTCGCGTTCGTCGTCACGCGTCTCGAGGATCCGTCGTCGCGACGCTTCGAGGTCGACCAGCCGGGCTCGGACCTCGCCCAGCAGGCGGCTGTTCGCGGCCGCCAACCTGGTCGCGGAGGTCACCGCGTCCCTCAGCTGAGGGTCCTCCAGCACGGTCTCGTCGTGGACGAGTGCTGCGACCACCTCACCGTCGTGCGTCACGTAGGTGACCCGACGGTCCGAGCCCGCGTCGGGCAGGAGCGACCCGCCGTCCGTCCGCAGCGACGAAGGCGCCGGTGTCCTCGAACCAGTAGCCGACCTCGAGAGACGGGTCGCCCAGGGCCTGCGACAGGGCTGCCCGCAGGTTGCTGGATCTCTCGGTCCCCAGCTCCACGACGAGGTCGGTGACGTCGGTTCGCTCCCGGTCGGACGACACGAGGGCCACCACGAGGCCGACAGCGATCACGCACAGAACGGCCTGGTAGGCCAGCAGCGAAGGTCGGCTCGCGCTGCCGAGCGGAAGCGCGACCGCGCCACCGCTCCTGCCGACAGCACCGCACCGAGCCCGGCCGCGGCCCACAGCGCTTGGCGCCGGGCCCGACGGCGAGTCCCCCGTGATCGCCGGTGGTCGAGCACGCAGTAGCCGACCAGGAGCGCCGAGAGGACGACCGTGGCCACGGGGCTCTCCCACACGGCGGGCAGCAGCGCTACCAGGTAGCCAGAAGTGATCGCCACCCGCGCCCTGCGTGAGGACGCGGACCCTTCGGGATAGGCCACGATGAGATGGACGAGAAAGCCGCGGTGCAGGTACACCAGCTGCTCCGAAAGCCGTGCGACGACCTCGCTCTGCACCCCGGTGAAGTTGCCGGCGAACCAGGTGAGGCCAGTCGCCACCAGCAGGGCCCCGGTCCGGCTGGCGGGTCGGCGTACGGCTGCTGCGACCCCACAGCCCACCAGCACCCAGCCGACGAGCAGGTCGGGAAGCCACAGCCGAACGTCTGCCGCGTCGAACGCGGCCCACTCGGCGGCGATGCCCACGACGATGCTCGCGGCAGCCGCCGCGACGACCAGCACCCGCGGACGCACGCCTCATCGTGGCACCGGCCCGTCGTCTAGTGACGACGGGCCGGTGTTGGGGCGGCGGAAAGTGAGATCAGGCGGACTGGATCGCGGAGATGTCGAAGTCCAGCTTGACCCGCTCGGAGACGAGCACGCCGCCGGTCTCGAGCGCGGCGTTCCAGGTCAGGCCCCAGTCCTTGCGGTTGATGGCGGTGCTGCCCTCGAAGCCGACGCGCAGGTTGCCGAAGGGGTCACGCGCCGAGCCGGTCTGCTCGAACTCGATCGTGACGGGCTTGGTGACGCCCTTGATGGTCAGGTCGCCGGTGATGAGCCAGGTGGTCTCGTCGGCCCGCTCCACCTCGGTGGAGACGAAGGTGAGCTCGGGGTTGTTCTCCACGTCGAAGAAGTCGGGGGAGACGAGGTGGCCGTTGCGGTCGGCGTTGCCGGTGTCGATGCTCGCGGCCTGGATGGTCACCTCGACCTTGGAGTTGGCGGGGTTCTGGGTGTCGACGTGGGCGTGGCCGGTGTAGTCCTGGAACTGGCCGCGGACCGTCGTCACCATCGCGTGCCGGGCGCTGAAGCCGAGACGGGTGTGGCTGACGTCGAGGGTGTAGTCACCCGTGATGTCCTCGACGGCCTGCGTGGCCTGCTCGAACTCGGTCGTCGTGGCGGTGGTCTTGCTGCGCGAGAACATGCTCATCTGGGTGCTCATCTCCTGGTGGGGTAGTCAAACTTTCAATGACTAGAACCGGACCGCAGTCCACTTTCTTCCGCGATCGTGTTGTGGGCTGGGTCACATGGGGCCGTTTGGTAGACAGGCGCCATGCGTCGCCCGGCTCTCGTCCACCTGGTCGCGCTCTCCCTGACGGTCGCCGTGCTGACCTCCTGCACCTCCGGAGACCCCGACGACTCAGGGCCGGGCGACAGCGGCGGAACCGACGAGGGGACGGCGCTCGAGGCGGCCGCCGGCGCCCTGGCCGACGCCCTGGCCAGCGGCGACTTCTCCGACGTGGCCTTCACCAGCGCCGACCCGCAGGCGGTCGGCGAGGAGTACGCCGCCACCGTCGAGGGCCTCGAGGACCTGGAGCCGACCGTCACCGTCGCCGAGGTCGCGGACCCGTCGGGCGAGCAGCCGACCGCGGCCGCGACCTTCGACTGGACCTGGCCCATCGGCCCGGACGGCTGGACCTACTCCAGCCAGGCGACCTTCTCGGAGGCCGACGGGCAGTGGGCGGCCGAGTGGGACGTGGCGACCATCGAGCCCTCGCTGAACACGAAGGTCACCCTCGACCTGGTCTCGCTCGGCGCCAAGCGCGGCGACATCCTCGGCGCCGGCGGCCTGGCCCTGGTCACCAACCGGCCGGTCGTGCGGATCGGCGTCGACCGCTCCAAGGTCGGCGCGGGCAAGGCGGTGGCGTCGGCCCGCGAGCTCGCGCGGCTCGTCGA
The DNA here is from genome assembly GCA_963758885.1 of uncultured Actinomycetota bacterium. GTDB lineage: Bacteria > Actinomycetota > Actinomycetes > Propionibacteriales > Nocardioidaceae > Nocardioides. The sequence continues at coordinate 7,494 of CAVWXS010000035.1, read as the reverse complement.
CATCGACGCCGCGGCGTACGCCAAACGGGTCGAGGCTTCCGGGCCGCTCGCGTTCGTCGAGGCGATCGTCTACCGCCAGGACGAGGTGCCGAACGGTGTGCTCTCCGGAGTGCGCCGGATCAAGGGCGGCGCGGCGATCGCGGCCGAGCTGCCGCTCGCGCCGACCAAGGGGTTCGCCGCGCCCATCCTCGGCTCGGTCGGCGAGGTGACCGCCGAGATGATCGAGGAGAACCCCGACGTCTACGAGCTGGGCGACGTCGCCGGCTTGTCCGGGCTCCAGGCGCGGTACGACGAGCAGCTGCGCGGCACGCCCGGCCAGGCCGTCAACGCGGTCGGCTCCGACGGCAAGACCCGCGAGCTGTTCCGCTACGACGCCGTCGACGGGCAGCCGCTGAAGCTGACCATGGACGAGCGGATGCAGGTCGCCGCCGAGCAGGCGCTGGCCGGCGTCGGTCCGGCGTCCGCGCTGGTCGCCATCAAGCCGTCGACCGGCGAGATCCTGGCCGCGGCCAACGGCCCGGGCACCGGCGGTCTCAACATGGCGACCTTCGGGCAGTACGCACCCGGGTCGACGTTCAAGTCGGTGTCGTCGCTGGCCCTGCTGCGAGCCGGGGTCTCGCCGAACACGGTCGTGCCGTGCACCACCTCGATCGTGGTCGACGGGAAGCGGTTCGAGAACTACGACGACTACCCGGCGTCCGCCCTGGGCAACATCCCCTTGCGTACGGCGGTCGCCAACTCCTGCAACACGGCCTTCATCTCCCAGCGCGGCAGGCTCGGCCAGCAGTCGCTCGTCGAGGCGGCGGCCTCGCTCGGCATGGGCGTCGACCACGACCTCGGCTTCCCGGCGTACTTCGGCAACGTGGTGCCGCCAGCCGGAGAGACCGAGAAGGCGGCGGACATGATCGGCCAGGGCAAGATCCTCGCCTCACCGATGGTGATGGCGACCGTCATCGCCTCGATCCAGTCGGGGAGGCTGGTGGTGCCCTCGCTGGTGACCTCGGTGACCTCGCCGGCTCCCGAGGGCGTGCAGGGTCCCGGCCCCGCCGAGGCGGAGGCGCTGCGCTCGCTGCTGCGAGGTGTGGTGACCAGTGGCAGTGGCAGCTTCCTGGCCGACGTACCCGGCCCACCCGTGATCGCCAAGACCGGCACCGCGGAGTTCGAGAAGAACGGCGCGATCCTCACCCACGCCTGGATGATCGCCGCCCAGGGCGACCTCGCCGTAGCGGTCTTCGTCGACGAAGGTACGTCGGGCTCGGGTACGGCCGGCCCGATCCTGGAGCAGTTCCTCAGAGCCGCTGCGTCGGTGAGTCTGAGGTGCGAGGAGCGCTAGCGCCGAGCCTCGAAACCACCCCGTCGACGAGACAGCCGGTTTCGAGAGCTACGTCGACCTCTTACGGGGTCTCGTGACAGGCGCTAGCGCGCCTTCCTCGACCAGCGCTGCGGTCAGTGGTGGTCGCGGGTCTCGATCGAACGGGCGACGTCCTCGGGCATGGGTTCGTAGTGGGCGAACGTACGCGTGAAGGAGCCGGCGCCGTGGGTGGCCGAACGCAGGTCGACGGAGTACCTGACGAGCTCGGTCTGCGGGACCTCGGCCTTGATGACGGTTCGGTCGTCGCCGACCTTGTCGGTGCCGAGCAGGCGTCCGCGGCGGGCGGACAGGTCGCTCATGATCGTGCCGACGAGGTCGTCGGGGACGATCACCGACACCGTGTCCAGCGGCTCGAGCATCGTCACGGTCGTGCCGCCCGCCGCCTCGCGCAGCGCGAGCCCACCGGCCATCTGGAAGGCCATGTCCGAGGAGTCGACGCTGTGGGACTTGCCGTCGGTCAACGTCACGCGGAGGTCGACGACGGGATAGCCGTTGCGGACCCCGCGCTCCATCTGGGCGCGCACGCCCTTCTCGACCGACGGGATGAAGTTGCGGGGTACGGCGCCCCCGACGACCTTGTCGACGAACTCGAACCCGCCGCCCTCGGGGAGGGGCTCGACCTCGATGTCGCACACGGCGTACTGGCCATGGCCACCGGACTGCTTGACGTGACGGCCGTGGCCCTTGGCCGGACCGCCGAAGGTCTCGCGCAGTGACACCACGAACGGCACCTGGTCGACGTGCACGGAGTAGCGGTCGGCGAGGCGTTCCATGATCACGTCCGCGTGCGCCTCGCCCATGCACCAGATCACCAGCTGGTGGGTCTCGCCGTTGTTGTCGACGCGGACGCTCGGGTCCTCGGCGGCGAGTCGGCCGAGTGCCTGGGAGAGCTTGTCCTCGTCGGCCTTGCTGGACGCGACGATCGCGACCGGTAGCAGCGGCTCGGGCATCGACCACGGCCGCAGCACCCTCGGGTCGTCGGCCGCCGACAGGGTGTCCCCGGTCTCGGCGCGCGTGAGCCGGCCGATCGCGCAGAGGTCACCGGCGACGACGGCTTCGGCCGGCACCTGCGTGCGGCCGAAGGGGTAGGAGAGCGCGCCGATCTTCTCGTCCTCGTCGTGGTCCTCGTGGCCCTGCTCCGCTCCGAAGAACGACGCGAAGTGGCCGGAGACGTGCACGGCCTGTTCGGCGGTGAGAGTGCCGGAGAAGACGCGGACGATGCTCAGCCGGCCGACGTACGGGTCGCTCGTCGTCTTCACGATCTCGGCCACGAGAGAGCCCTTGGGGTCGCACTCGATCGGGTCGGTCGCGGCTCCGGCGGGGGTGAAGACATCGGGGGACGGGTGCTCCTGCGGCGACGGGAACCCGGTCACCGCCAGGTCGAGCAGCTCGGCGCAGCCCACGCCCGTCTGGGAGCAGACCGGGACGACGGGGAAGAACGTCGCGCGCGCGACGGCCGTCTCGAGGTCGTCGGTGAGCACGTCGGGCGAGATCTCCTCGCCGCCGAGGTAGCGGTCCATCAGGGTCTCGTCCTCGGACTCCTCGATGACACCCTCGATCAGGGAGCCGCGCAGGTCCTCGTAGCTGCCGTCACCGGCTTCGAGCAGTCCGGTCAGCGAGGTGACCTCGCCGTCGCGTCGTTCGGGGACGTACAGCGGCATCACCTTGTCGCCGAAAGCCGCCTGGGCCTGGGCGAGGACGCCGTCGTAGTCGGCGCGAGCCTGGTCGAGCTTGGTGATCACGACCGCGCGCGGCATGCCGACGTCGGCGCACTCGCGCCACAGCGCCTTGGTGCCGTCGTCGACGCCGTCGTTGGCCGCGATCACGAAGAGCGCGCAGTCGGCGGCCCGCAGGCCCGCGCGTACGTCGCCCACGAAGTCGGCGTACCCAGGGGTGTCGACGAGGTTGATCTTGGTCTGGCGATGGACGACGGGCGCGACGGCCAGGGAGACGGAGCGGCCGTGCTTCTCCTCGGCCTCGTCGAAGTCGCAGACGGTGGTGCCGTCCTTGACGGTCCCGGCTCGGGGGATGGCCCCCGCAGAGGCGAGCAGCGTCTCCACCAAGGTGGTCTTGCCCGAGCCTCCCGGCCCGACGAGCACCACGTTGCGGATCCGGTCAGGGCTGCTCGCCCCCAGATCCTGTCCGGCTGGTCTCCGAGTGTTTCCCTTGTCGGCCATTGAGGACCACCTCTCGATCAACGTCCAGGGTTCCGAGGCAACTCCTCTTGCGGCGGTTTCGCAAGGGGGTCTCGCTCGCTGGTTGAGGTGTGAGGAGCGCCAGCGACGAGCCTCGAAACCGACCCTCGCTGTGCTGGTGGTCTCGAGGCTCGGGCGTGGCCGCCCTCGCACCTCAACCAGCGGGAGCGCGAGATGAAAGAACCCCCCGCTGCATGGGGTCAGCGAGGGGTTCACCGGTCCCGAGGAGATGTCCCTGCAACCCCCGGAGGTCCGCGCCAGAAGGTTCCCAGTCCCAGGAACGGTGGGGGGATGTTTCCCTCAAGTTGTGGATGAGTGCTTGGATTTCTTTCATGTCCGGTCTAGATCTGCTTTCCCCTGACCATCGTCGGCTCTTCATCGGCGGCACGTGGCGCGAGGCAGACAGCGGTGCCACCTTTTCGGTCCGCGACCCCGCCGACGGGTCTGTCATCACCGAGGTGTCCGACGGCGACGTCAACGACGCGGTCGACGCGCTGGATGCAGCCGTGGCGGCCCAGCAGGAGTGGGGTACGTCGGCCCCGCGCGACCGCGGCGAGATCCTGCGCCGTGCGTTCGAGCTGATCACGGCGCGGGCAGACGACTTCGCCGAGCTGATGAGCCTCGAGATGGGCAAGACCGTCAAGGAGGCCAAGGGCGAGGTCACCTACGGCGCGGAGTTCTTCCGCTGGTTCAGCGAGGAGGCCGTGCGCATCCACGGCCGCTGGATGCAGAACCCTGCCGGGGGCAGCCGTCTGCTGACGATCAAGAAGCCGGTCGGCCCGTGCCTGTTCCTCACGCCGTGGAACTTCCCGCTCGCGATGGGTACCCGCAAGATCGGGCCCGCTGTCGCGGCCGGCTGCACGATGGTGGTCAAGCCCGCCGAGCTGACGCCGCTGACGATGCTGGCGCTGGCCGCGACGCTCGAGGAGGCCGGGCTGCCGGCGGGCGTCCTCAACATCGTCACGACCTCCGACTCCAAGAGCCTGAGCAAGGCGCTGATGGCCGACGACCGGCTGCGCAAGGTGAGCTTCACCGGGTCCACGACGGTCGGCAAGGTGATCATCCGTCAGTCGGCCGACGAGCTGCAGCGCGTCTCGATGGAGCTCGGTGGCAACGCGCCGTTCATCGTCTTCGACGACGCCGACGTCGACGCGGCCGTCGAGGGCGCGATGATCGCCAAGATGCGCAACATGGGCGAGGCCTGCACCGCCGCCAACCGGTTCCTGGTGCACGAGTCGGTCGCCGAGGAGTTCGCCGAGAAGCTGGCCTCGCGGATGGGCGCCCTCGTGGTCGGCCGCGGCCAGGACGACGGCGTCGACGTCGGTCCGCTCATCGACCAGAACGCCGTCGACTCGGTCAGCCAGCTCGTCACCGACGCCGTCCACGACGGTGCCCGGCTGGTGACCGGCGGCAAGCCGCTGGACGGACCCGACCATGCGGGCGGCAACTTCTACCCGCCCACCGTGCTGGTCGACGTGCCCGCCGAGGCCGAGATCGTCAGGCAGGAGATCTTCGGTCCGGTCGCGCCGATCACCACGTTCGCCAGCGAGGACGACGCCATCGCGCGCGCCAACGACACCGAGTACGGCCTCGCCTCCTACGTCTACACCCGCGACCTGGCGCGCACGATCCGCGTGGCCGAGCGGCTGCAGTTCGGGATGGTCGGCATCAACTCCGGCCTGCTCTCCAACGCCGCCGCACCGTTCGGCGGCGTGAAGGCGAGCGGCTTCGGACGCGAGGGCAGCTTCGAGGGCATCGAGGAGTACCTCGACACGACCTACGTCGCCCTACCTGCCGGCTGAGCCGGCCGGCCACGCGTGGAGATCTTCGGGGACACGGCCACGGTCTACCGCGACTTCGCGCTGGAGGCCTACGGATCGCCGTGCTTCCGCGACTGGGCGTCCTCGGTGGCCGAGGACGCCGACGTGCTCGCGTGGCTGCAGACCCTCCCGGAGCGCAAGCGGCAGGCCAACCTGGTGTTCGCCGCGGCCCGGTGGCACGGCGTACCCGCCCCAGGTCCGTACGCCGCCCTGCGCGCAGCGCTGCTCGGTGACGGGCAGTCAGGGGGGCCCATCCGCCGCACGATCCTGGAGCGGGCCACCCAGACCAACGAGGTGGGACGGCTGGCGACGCTGTACCCGGCGTTCTCGTCCCTGGCCCCGAACGGGCCGGGCCGGTCCCTGGCTCTGCTGGAGGTCGGGGCCAGCGCCGGGCTCTGCCTCTATCCCGACCGCTACCTCATCCGCTGGAAGTTCCCGAGCGGCGGCACGCAGGAGACCGATCCGGTCGGTCCGTTGCTGGAGTGCGCGACGACTGGAGACATCCCGCCGTGGGCCTTGGCTCCCGTCGTCTGGCGAGGCGGCATCGACCTCTCACCCGTCGACGTCACCGACGACGACGCCGTGCGGTGGCTGGAGACGATGGTCTGGCCCGAGCAGGAGGAGCGCCGCGAGCGGCTGCGCGCAGCCGTGCGGATCGCCCGCGAGGACCCGCCGTACCTCGTGCGCGGCGACCTGCTCGACGAGCTGCCCGCCCTGGTGGCGCAGGCGCCGGTCCAGGCGACCCTGGTGGTGTTCCACTCCGCGGTCATCGCCTACCTCGAGCCCGCCGACCGCGAGCGGTTCGCCACGATGATGGCCGGCCTGGTCGCGGACGGGGCGTGCCACTGGGTCAGCAACGAGGGCCCGCGGGTGCTGCCGGCCCACGTGCCGCCCGGGGTCGACGTACCGTTCGGGCGGTTCGTGCTCGCCGTCGACGGCCACCCCGTCGCCCTGACCCACGGCCACGGCGCCGAGCTCGACTGGCTCTGACGGCCACCAAGCTGGGTAATTCTTCCGATGCTGCTCCCGGCCCCGGAGACGGACGATGGCGCGGTGTCGGTGTTGATCGTCGGCGGCGGGATCGCCGGGCTTGCGACAGCCAGAGCGCTGCGCGCACGTGGCATCGAGGCGCGGGTCCTCGAGCGCGCCGTCTCGCACTCGGCTCGCGGCACCGGCGTCTACCTGCCGGCCAACGCGGTCCGCGCGATCGGCGAGCTCGGACTTTCGGCCGGGCTGGCTGAGCGCGCCCACCGGATCTCTCAGCAGCGCTTCCTCGACCAGCGCGGCCGCGTGCTCATGGAGGTCGACCTGGACGACGTGTGGGGCGCCGACCGGGCCGTGCCTCGCGCTGCCGCACGCCGCCCTGCACGACTTGCTCGAGGCCGGCCTCCCGGTGAGCCGCGGGTCGACGATCACGGCCCTCGACGCAGCGACGGCGGAGCACGACCTGGTCGTCGGCGCCGACGGGCTGCGCTCGTCGGTCCGGGCGTCGGCCTTCCCCCGGAGCGGGCCGCGCTTCCTGGGGCAGGTCAGCTGGCGCTTCGTCGATGACCACGCAGCGGAGGTCTCCGCGTGGACCGTGTGGCTCGGGCGTCGGGCGACGTTCCTCGCCGTCCCGCTCGGTGGTGGCCGGACGTACTGCTACGCCGCCGTCGACCGTCGTACGCCGATCGACCCTGCGGCAGAGGACCTCGTCGGTGCTGACGGGGTTGTTCGAGGGTTTCGCGGAGCCAGTGCCGACCTTGTTGGCCGGCTTGTCCGGGCCGCCGTACTTCTCGCCCATCGAGGAGGTCGTCCAGGAGCCGTGGACGCAAGGCAACGTGGTGCTCGTCGGCGACGCCGCTCACGCCATGTCACCGAACATGGCCGAAGGAGTGGGCATGGCGGTCGAGGACGCCCTGGTCCTCGCCGAGACCCTCGCGGCGGGCCGGCCGCTGGCGGACTTCGAAGCGCGGCGCCGGCCGCGGGTCGGAAACGTCTTGGCCCAGACCCATCGCCGGGACAGGACGCGCAACCTGCCGGCGTTCGTCCGTGACCCGGTGTTGCGCAGGCGCGGACAGCAGATCTTCCGGGGCAACTACGAGCTGTTGACGACCCCGCCCTAGGA
>CAVWXS010000034.1:0-120619 GCA_963758885.1 uncultured Actinomycetota bacterium | reverse complement strand
GGGACAGGACGCGCAACCTGCCGGCGTTCGTCCGTGACCCGGTGTTGCGCAGGCGCGGACAGCAGATCTTCCGGGGCAACTACGAGCTGTTGACGACACCTCCCTAGAGCTGGACCTGGCAGCGACGCCAGCACCTCGGCGTTGTGGCGGTGGCCGACCAGCTCGTAGCCGACGACGGTGACCCACGGCGCCACGGCCAGCACCAGGAGGCTCGTGGTCAGCGAGGCGCCGGCGGCCGACACGGCGAGGGCGGCCGCGACCACCACCAGGGTCAGGGCGACGAGGAGGAGGTGGAACGGGTCGAGGGTGCGGGTGAGCGCGGCGTACAGGAGGTAGAGCCCCATCAGGTAGATCGTCAGCGGCACGGCCACGGTCATCAGCGTGGCCGTGGCGCCGAGCCCGGAGTGGTGCTCCAGGTAGTACGCCGCCGCGTGCAGGCCGGCGCCGATGCCGACCACCGCGCCGAACAGCGGGATGTGGCCGTAGCCCCAGCCGAAGACGCGGGAGCGGTAGGCGTGCAGGAGGTCGCCACACGGCACGACGAAGTAGGTCCACCAGACGCCGAAGGTCATCGCCGTGCCGGCCAGGCCGAGGAGCGCGACGTCGAGCGTCCAGCCGGTGACGTCGATCAGTGCGCCGAGCGCGGCAGTGGTGCCGAGCAGTCCCTCGCCGAGGGCGATGATCACCATCAGCCCGTACCTCTCGGCGATGTGGTGGGCGTGCCAGGGCGTCCCCCCGCGGACGTGCTCGGCCACGAACGGACCCACCAGCTCGATCAGCACCAGCACGGTGATGCAGGCGAAGGCGGCACCGAAGCCCAGGTCCAGGAAGAGCAGGCCGATCCAGCCGAGCTGCGAGACCACCAGGGTGACGATGAAGATCTTGCAGACCTCGCGGCGTTCGGGATCCTGGTGGGCGGCGCGCAGCCACTGCCCGATCATCGACACGCGCATGATCACGTAGCCCAGGACCATGACGCTGTTGTCGAGGTGGTCGCCCTCGACGAGTGAGGCGAACATGTCCTTGAGGCCCAGCGCCAGCACCAGCACGCCTGCCATCTGCACCATCGTGGTGAGGCGGTAGACCCAGTCGTCGGTGTCGTAGGCCGAGGCGAACCACGAGAAGTTGATCCACGCCCACGACACCGCGAACGTCGCGAAGCAGAAGCCGATGATCCCCTCGCGCACGTGATCCTCGGCGAGGAAGTGGGCCAGCTCGTCGGCCGCCGTACCGAACGCGACCACGAACGCGAGGTCGAACAACAGCTCCAGCGGGGTCGCGGAGCGCCCGCGCTCGTGGGGGTCGCGGCCGGTCATCCGGACGGCGGTGTGCCTGACGGTCTCACTCACGCGAGCGCTCGTGCCCCAACACCGATTCGTCTGCGCGGCTGAGCGACAGAAGTCGCAGCAAACCGCAGACGAATCGGTGGGGAAGTCAGGAGCCGAGCGCCTCGGCCAGGTCGTTGCGCGAGCGGATGCCGAGCTTGCGGTAGACGTGGGAGAGGTGCCACTCGACGGCCTTGACCGAGACCCCCAGCAGGTCGGCGATCTCGCGGTTGCGCATGCCGTCGCGGGCCAGCACCGCCACCCGGCGCTGGGTCTGGGTCAGGGTGTCGGCGGCCTCGGCCTCGCCGGGCTTGTGTCCGAGCCGCTCCAGCAGCCGGGCGGCCCGGCCCCACAGCGGCCACAGCTGCTCGCGGAAGGCCAGCGACTCCACGGCGATGAGCAGCTTGGTCGCCTCCTCGATCCGCGTGTCGCGGTCGGGGTCGGTGGCGCCGGCCAGTACGAGCAAGCCGGCGAGGTCGGTGTCGATCTGGGCGCGCAGCCGGGCGGCCGGCTGGCCCTCGAGCAGGGTGCGGGCCGACCGCAGGACCGCGATCCGCTCGGTCGAGTCGGCGACCACCGCCAGGCCGCGTAACGCCAGCGCCTCGCCGTACGGCGAGCCGGCGGCTCGGGCGACCGCGACCTGGTGGACGGCCATGGTGCGGGCCTTGGTGATCTCGCCGGTGCGCACCAGCGCCAGGGCCAGCGAACCGCGCCACGGCACGTCCTCGGGGTCGTCCTTGTCGCCCATCGCCTCACCGGCCGCCTCGTAGCGCGGGATCGCGATGTCGGCGTCACCGAGCGCGACGAGCACGTCGCCCAGCGTCTGGTTGGCGAGGCCGCCCAGACGTCCTGTGCGGTGCTGCCACGGCACGATCTCGTCGGTGAGAGCTCGCGCTTGCTCGACCTCACCGCGCGCGAGCCGGCACTCCACCAGGGTCGTGATGACCAGCGGGGCGGTGTCTCCCAATTCGGCCAGCGAGCGCGCAAGGGGTGCAAGTGTGTCCAGTGCAGACGTCACCTGACCCGCACGCGCATGCGTACGCCCCAATGTCAGGAGATTGAACTCAGTGCCCCCCGGCAAGCCCGCGACCAGAAAATCTGGTGCGTGCATGGGCACAAGATAGGGACCACGGGGCCCCAGGGGGAGTGATTCGGCGGAATCTTGTCTTGTTTGTGGATCGGCAGCGCTCCGCTGACCGCGAACTGGTCTGGTCACGCCCGGCCGAGGAAGCCGAGCAGCACCTCTCCCGAACCGGCGTCGGGATGGGTCAGCCGCGGCATCGCGAAGCGGCCGGGGCGGTCGTCCGGCGTCACCACGAGGTGCGCGACGGGCATCAGTGCCCGGGCGAGATCGTCGGGCAGCCCGTGGTGGGCACCGGTCGCCTGGCCGACGTCCCAACCGTGGACGGCGATCTCCAGGGCCGCCGCCGAGACCAGCAGTCCGGACGGAACCGGACGGTCGCCGACCACGACGTACCCCGGGTCCGTCGAGTTCCACACCCCGAGCAGGTGGCAGGCCTTGGCCAGGAGCACGTCGACGTCGGCACCCGGCCGGAGCGAAGCCTCGATGCATACGGCGCCCCCGGCGGCCTCGAGGAACGCATCCAGGCCGTCGTCCATGTGGAGGAGGAGGTCGGCGAGGCTCCACCCCGCGCAGGACGTCGGGCCGTCGCGGTCCAGTCCGACCGTGGCCAGTGCTCCCCGGGTGTAGCCCAGGGCCCGCTCGAGCAGCTCCAGTGCGTGGTGGTGGGTCCGGCCGATGGTCCGGGTCACCGCTTCTCGGCGCCGGCGGGCACCGAGTCGGCGGGGAGCCGGGCGGGCAGCCCGAACTTCTCGAACAACCCCTTCTCGAAGAACGCTGTCACGTGCCGCACGCGTTCGCCGTCGAGGTCGAGGACCTGCAGGTGGAACGGCTGAACTCGCTGTCGGGGTCGCCGGAGGTCTCGCGCATGTAGAGCGCGAAGGTCGGCTGGCCGTTGGCGATCGTCGGCAGCATCACCATGTCGTTGACGCCGCCGGGGCACTGGATCGAGATCAGCTTGCCGATGTTCTCGGCGCCGACGTACCAGTTCAGGAACGGCGGCATCTCCCAGACCGCCTCGTGCTGCAGCATGCTCGACGATCGCGTCGATGTCCTTGCGCCAGAACGCCTCGACGTACTGGTCGAGGAGCATCCGCTGCGCCGGCGAGAGCTCGTCGGTGACGGTGTCGGGATCCGGCTGCTTGTCGGCCATCACCGCGTGGGCCCGCTGGAGGGCGGAGTTGACGGCTGCGGTGGTGGTGTCGAGGGCCTCGGCGGTCTCGGCGGCCGACCAGCGCAGCACGTCGCGGAGGATCAGCACCGCGCGCTGCCTGGTCGGCAGGTGCTGGAGCGCCGCGACGAAGGCGAGACGGATGGTGTCCTTCTCGGCGACGAGGACCGCAGCGTCGGGCACCGGCTCGAGCCACGGGATCTCGTGGTCGAGCTCGAGCGCGTCACCGGCGATCTGGTCCACGGTCCCCAGGCCGGCCGGCATGGGACGGCGTGGCCGGCCCTCGAGGTTGGTCAGGCAGACGTTGGTGGCGATGCGGTAGAGCCAGGTGCGGACCGACGAACGGCCCTGGAAGGTGTCCGCCGACTTCCAGGCCCGGATCAAGGTCTCCTGGACGAGGTCCTCGGCCTCGTGCACGGATCCGCTCATCCGGTAGCAGTGCGCGAGCAGCTCGCGCTGGTAGCGCTCGGTGAGAGCGGGAAAGTCGTCGAGCTCGGTCGCGGTCTCGCTGCTCACAGTGGTCCCCGTCAGTCGTTCGGTCCGTTGTTCGGTCAGGGTCATCGGGCGCGCCTCCTCAGTCTGCCGTCGATGTACCGACCCGCCAACCTGTGGAAACTCATCGCCCGGCCGGTAGTCCCTGACGTTTGGGTCCCTTTTCACGCCCGTGAGCGACCCAAACGTCAGGGACTACCCCGCCAGGGCTGTGGAGAGGGCTTGGCGGGCGAGGGGTTCGACCAGGTGGCGGTCGGCGGGGACCAGGCCGACGCGGGTACGGCGGTCGAGGAGGTCGTCGACGTCGGCGGCGCCCTCGTGGGTCACCCCGAAGACCAGCTCGGCCAGGGTGACCGGGACGTGCGGGGCCGCCGGGGCGAGCAGCTCCGCGTCGGAGAGGCCGGTCGCCTCGCGGGCGGACTGCGAGCACCAGGACGGCGTCGGTGCCGAACCGGCGTACCAGCCGGGGGTCGGCGTCGAGCCGCGCCAACGTCGCCCGGTCGGCGGCGCCGAGCAACGCCAGCCGGCGGGTGCGGCAGGGTCCGGCTTCGGCAGCGGCCGCTTGCAGGACAGCGTCGACGGCGTCCTCGGCCATCCGCCGGTACGTCGTCAGCTTGCCGCCGACGACCGTCACCACGCCGTCGGGCGAGGTGAGCACGGCGTGGCTGCGGGACAGGTCGGCGGTCTCTCCCTGCCCCGTGTCCAGCAGCGGCCGCAGCCCGGCGAACGAGCCGACCACGTCGTCGCGGGTCAGCGGCCGGGCCAGGGCCGCCGAGATGACGTCGAGCAGGAAGTCGACCTCGGCCTCCGACGGCTCCGGTACGTCCGGCACCGGCCCCTCGACCGGCTCGTCGGTGAGGCCGACGTAGACGGTCCCGTCGGGCTGGGGGAGTGCCATCACGAAGCGGCTGGTGCTGCCCGGCACCGGCGCCGTCACGCACACCCGCAGCCCGGGCAGCGACTCCCCCCGCAGCACGAGGTGGCTGCCGCGGCTGGGCCGCAGGTCGACATCGGCGAGGTCGCCGGCCCACACCCCGGTGGCGTTGACGACCATGCGTGCCGCGACCTCGGTCTCGGCCCCGGTCAGCTCGTCACGCAGGCGTACGCGGGTCGATGTCTGGCCCCCGTCGGCGGCCAGCACGCGGACGTGGGTGCGTACGTGGGCGCCGTACGACGCGGCGGTGCGGGCGATGTTCACGACCAGGCGGGCGTCGTCCTCGAGCTGGCCGTCCCAGCCCAGGATGCCGCCGCGGAGGCCCTCGACGCGCAGGCACGGCGCCAGCGAGAGGGCCTCGGTGGCCGAGACGTGACGCGGCCGGGGGAGCGTCTCGCGGGCGGTACGCGCACCCAGGCGCAACAGGTCGCCGGCCGCGAAGGCGCCCCGGGTCACCGCTGCCTGGCCACGCGTCACGGAAGCGTGGAAGGGGACCAGCATCGGGAGCGCGTGGGTCAGGTGCGGCGCGGTGGACTCCATCAGGATCCGCCGCTCGACGGCACTCTCGTGGGCGATGCCGACCTGGCCGTGGGCGAGGTAGCGCAACCCGCCGTGGACCAGCTTGGAGGACCAGCGCGAGGTGCCGAAGGCGAGGTCGTGGGCGTCGACCGCGACCACCGAAAGGCCGCGGGTGACGGCGTCGAGGGCGACTCCCGCTCCGGTCACGCCGAGGCCGGCCACGACCAGGTCCACTCGGTCGGGCAGTCCGGCCGCGCCGGGCTGCAGCCTCGTGGCCGGCCTCGCGACCGGGCTCATGGCAGCAGCGCCCTGGTCAGGATCGCGCGTAGCTCGTCGTCCAGCGCCTCCTCCGACGCCAGGTCGTCGACCATCGTGTGCGCCGAGAACACGAAGCCGTGCGTGGCCAGCAGCAGCGACCGGGCCATCACCGCGGGGTCGCCGTCTCGCACCTCACCGGTCGCCTGGCCCTCGCGCAGCTGACCGACGAGCAGGTCGAGGATGGCCTGCTGCGACCGGCCGCGTCGCGACAGCAGGTAGGGCAGCAGCAGCTCCGGGTCGAGCTCGACGATCCGCACGAACAGCTCGTTCTCGCGCAGCGCGCGCACGGTGCGCATCGAGGAGCCGACGATGCGGTCGACGGCCCCCCTTGTCGTGATCTGGCCGGCGTCGGCGATGCGGGCCGAGGCGACCAGGGCCGTCCACTCCCGCGTCATCAGGTCGCCGAGCAGCTGCGGCATGTCGGACCAGGTCCGGTAGATCGTCATCCGCGAGACCCCCGCCCGGCGCGCGACCTCGGTGAGCGTCGTACGCCGCCACCCGACGTCGAGGATGCAGTCGCGGGCGGCATCCAGGTAGAGCTCGCGGCCTGGATTCGTTGTTACGAACTGACGTCACGTGTCACACTGTAACAGTGCCGCCGACTCTGCTGGTCAGTCGGCGGCCGAGCCGGGGTAGCTGTACCCGTTCCTCGCCGCGTTGCTCTTCAGGTAGGCGGTGACGGCGCCGAGGACGGGCCGCATGCATGTTCAACCCCAGTGCGAACCTGCCACCTGCAGCACTGTCTTGACCTTCTGGTCCGGCACCAGGGCCTCGAGCGCGAGCACGGAGTAGATGCCGCTGTCGGCCATGTGGACGGTGGGCATCGCGACCAGAGAATTCCAGAGGTCCGGCGGACAGTCCTCGATCGGCACCTTCGCGAGGGAGATGAGGAACAGCACGTCGCACACGAGCAGGCCGATCCCGGGGACGATGGCCTCGCCGACCCGCACCCGGTTGCCGGTCTCCCTCGGAACGGTACGGTCCTGCAGCATGGCCGAGGCCTCGATGGCGTCCTTGATCCGGTTGAAGGTCGTGGTGCCGACTCCCAGTGCGTTGATGTTCGCGGCGACCCGCTCGTTCTCGTTGTCGTAGGTGAGGCTCGCACGGTAGATCGCCCACGAGAACGACAGCCCCCACGACAGGGCGTCGAAGGCGACCTTGGGCAGGTTCAGGCTCACGAGCCGGACCTGGCCGGGGGCGTACTGGGTGAACATGTCGAGGGTCCAGAACACGACATAGCCGGCCTTGAACGTGGCGGAGATAGCACCGACGACCCCTCCGACCGCCACCCGCGGCGTTCCGTCCGTGGTCCCTTCCAGCGCCTGCACCAGCGAGGGGCAGCGAGCCTGCCCCTTCGATGGCCGCGAGCTCGTCGACGGTGAACAGGTCGGTGCCGAAAGCGATCTTGTGGCCCACGGTCGTGACGATGGACGTCGCCAGCATGCCCGCGTCGCGCAACGTCAGCGTCCCGCCGGGCACCAGCACTTCCTCGTAGAACGACGTGAGCACCGGCAGGTCGATCCGCTCGTCGAGGGTGGCGTCGATGGCGTCGAGCAGGAGCTCCAAGATCTTCAGGACGTCGAGCGCCAGCACCTCTCCCGCGTCGACGACGCCGCCGGTCAGCAGAGCCAGGACGTCCTCGAAGATCTCCAGCAGGGTGCGGTCCACCACGCCGTCCGAGGTGAGGTAGGCGACGAGCTCGTCGCCGGTCTTGCCCAGCACGATGCCCTGGTCGATGACCGCCTGCTCGATGGCGGAGGCGAAGGCGAAGTGGTTGTCCGAGGTGACGACGCTGCTGCCACCGCCGTAGGACTGCAGTGTCTGCATCCCCCATTGCGCCGCTGCCCCGTTGCTCGAGCGCTCCAGATGGGAGTCGCCGCTGGGCCGTGTCTGCGGGTCCTGCGCCAGGACCGCGCGTACCTCGGGGCTGAGGTCCGGGAACTCGGCGACCTGGCTCCTGAGGTGGGCCGCCGCGTCCTCCGATCGCGGCCGCGCCGTGCACGAGCTGGTCGCGCAGGAAGTCCACGGTCAGCTGCGAGACCCTGGCCAGGGCGTCCTTGTTACGCAGGATCGCGTCCCAGTCGAAGACGAACCCGAGCCAGTTGACGATGTCGTCGAGGTCGACGCCCAGGGTGTACTGGAGGAACCAGTCGGTGCACTCGGCCACCGCCTCGGCAGTCTCGGCAACCAGGCTGACCAGCTGGTCGCCGACCCACACCTCCAGCTCCAGCAGGCCTTCGGCCAGCTCGTTGAGGGAGAAGTCGAGTGAGTCGGCGTCGGCGCTCCACAGGTAGGCCATCAGGTTGCCGAAGTCGTCGAGGATGTCGTGGGGTGCGCGCGGGCGCCTGTCACGGGAGGAGACGACCGCGCTCTGGGCGGCGCGATAGCCGCGCACCAGCTTGCCGACACCGTCGTACGCCGCGTCGCAATCCGCGGGGCTGAGGTCCTTGAACGGCTGCGTGCCGTCGGAGGCGACGGCGAAGCGGATCGAGTCGCCGTCGCGCAGCTCGCCCAGCTTGCCCATCGGGATGTCTGAGGGCGTGAAGCTCATCGACAGGTCGGCGACGTGCCCGTCCAGCACGGACGGCGGCAGGACGGGCAGGGTGTCGGACGGTTCGACCACGACGTCCGGGAACAGCCCCAACACTCAGCCTGGGCGAGGCCAGGCTGCCCTGGGCGAGCACGATGCTCACGTCGTTGCCCGGCCCGAGGGCGATCACGGCGGGCACCAGCTGGTTGAGGTGGAAGGTCCGGCCCTGGATCGTCGCCGTGCACGGGGTCTCGGTCGACACCTGGAGTGCGCCGCGGCCCAGCGGGCCACCGCCGTCGCCGAGCGGCTGCACCCGCACGGTGTAGGAGCTGACCTCGTGGACGGCGTCGACGCGGTCGTCGGCGAGCACGTACCGCTGCCACAGGTCGACCAAGGGGTTCTTGGTGAAGAGCTCCACGCCTCCGTCGCGGTAGACCACGAGGACGTGGTCGGTGTCCAGCAGGGTGCGTGGGTCCCGGCATCGGCAGGCGCAGTACGTCGCGACGTCGGCGGCGAGCAGGGTCGAGGACGTCCAGTCCTCGAGCCCCTCGGCACCGCTGGACATCCGCAGCAGGCTGGCGCCCGCGTTGCCGGCCACGGGGGCCACCAGCTCGTAGCGCTCATCGATGGGGTGGCCATCGAGAAGCATGATGTCGGCCTGGATCCGGCCGGCTATCGGGCGGTACGCCGGCAACCCGGTCCGCGCGGGCGCGGGTGGCAGACCCTCGATGGCCGCGGTGTCGTTGAAGAAATACACCTCGGACTCGCCATCCGGCCCGACCTCCACGTTGAAGTAGGCGATGGTCACGCCGGTGGGCCACTGTGCGCCGTGCATGGCGCTGACCGGTGTCCAGGTGTCGTACCCGCCGTCGACGAACAGCTGGGGCCAGATCCGCTCTGGCGCCTGGTCGCTGCGCGGGACGACGTAGAGGACCCGCCGGTGGTCGGCGTCCGCGCCGGGCGAGACCATGAAACAGCCCTCCACCAGCGCACCGTCGACCTGCTGGCTGGCGGTCATCAGCTGGAGCTGCTCGGGTGACTCGACCTGGTCGGCAACCTTCATCCGGCGCGCCTCCGGGCGCCCATGGCCGTCGAACCGCAGCCACCATGCGCCCGGGCGCTCCTCATAGTCCGTGCCCCACGCGGCCAATGCCCGTGGCTCGCTGCCAGCGTGGGTCTGGCTCCAGCGGGCCCCGAAGGCCGCGAACGCGAGCGGCAGGCGCACGGCACTCGCGAAGCGTTGCTGCCATTCCTGCTCGTCGGCGCTCGCGGGTACGCCGTGCCAGACGTAGGCAGCGTTGTCGGGCCCCCCTTCGGTGAGGACCGCCAGGTCGTAGGAATGGCCGTCGGCAGAGACCACGACGTCGAAGTCGAGCACGCGCGGCCGGCTCCCGTCAGCCAGCTCGAGGGGTACCTGGGTCCAGCGGGCGTAGCCCTCCGCGGCGGACAGCCAGACCGTCAGCCGATCGTCGGCGTCGGTCGCCACCAGCACGACCATGCCCTGCGGAGTGGGCAGCATCTCCACCCGCGTGAAGGTGGGGACGGCACCACCGGGAAGGTGGTTCGGCATCAGCTGGACGTGCAGGGCGAGGTCCATGGGCATGCGTGCGCTCCTTGGTCGGGTGATGGACATCACGTTGGGTACGTGAGGTCGACGCTCGGTGACCGGGAGGTGACGAGCGGGCGACCCGGCCGCCAACGCGGGAAATGGTGGGCCCGGATGTCGAGAGCGCCGCCTGGCGATCGCCGGCCCGGCCCGGCTCCGAGCAGCGATTTGGTGGCCCGGATGTCGAGACGGTGGGCCCCCGCGGCGGGCATCTCGACAGGCTGTGACGAATTGACGGCCAATGTCACAATGTCACCCATGACGCGAGAGATGCATCCCCAGCGCTGGGGCGACCCGGCCGCCGCCGCACCACTGCCGGAGGGTGCCCGCACGCTCGTCGAGGCGGTGTTCGGGCCCGCGACCGCAGCCGAGCCGGTCGCCGGCATCCTGCCCACGCCCGCTCTCCCGCACGAGGCGCTCGGGGCGCTACGGAGCGCGGTCGGCGACGACCACGTGCTCGTCGACGACGACGTACGCCGTCTGCGTACGCGCGGCAAGTCGACCCCCGACCTGCTCCGTGCCCGCGCCGGCAACCTCGACGACGCTCCCGACGCCGTCGTCCGGCCGGGCAGCCACGACGAGGTCGCGGCGGTCCTGTCCGTGGCGGTCGAACGCCACCTCGCGGTCGTGCCCTTCGGCGGCGGCACCTGTGTGACGGGCGGCCTGGCCGCGCGCCGCGAGGGGTACGGCGGCCTGGTCAGTCTCGACCTCGCCCGCCTCGACCGCCTGCTCGCCGTCGATCCCGTCTCCATGACCGCGACCCTCGAACCCGGACTGCGCGGCCCCGAGGCCGAGGCGCTGCTCGCCGAGCACGGCCTGACGATCGGCCACTTCCCGCAGTCCTTCGAGCACGGCTCGATCGGCGGGTTCGCCGCGACCCGCTCCAGCGGCCAGGCATCCGCCGGCTACGGCCGTTTCGACGCGATGGTCGTCGGCCTGACCGTGGCCACGCCCACCGGCACGCTCGAGCTCGGTTCCTCGCCGGCCAACGCCGCCGGCCCCGACCTGCGCCAGCTGGTGCTGGGATCCGAGGGCGCCTTCGGCGTGATCACGTCGGTGACGGTCAGGGTCCGGAAGGCGCCGGCTGAGAAGGTCTACGAGGGCTGGCGGTGGCCGTCATTCGCCGCGGGTGTCGCGGCGGTGCGCGCCGTGGCCCAGTCGGGTCTGCAGCCGACCGTGCTGCGGCTGTCCGACGAGGCCGAGTCCGCGGTCAACCTGGCCGACCCGTCCGCGATCGGCGGCGGTGACGGGGGTTGCGTGATGATCGTCGGCTTCGAGGGCTCGGCGGAGCAGGTCGCCCAACGGCGGGAGGCCGTGACCGCGCTGCTCACCTCTCTCGGCGGTACGCCCGCCGGCGAGGAGCCGGGCCGCGCCTGGGAGCACGGCCGCTTCCGGGCGCCGTACCTGCGCGACTCCATGCTCGACCTCGGCGTGCTCGTCGAGACGCTCGAGACCGCCACGTTCTGGTCGCGGGTCGAGGACCTGTACGCCGGAGTGAAGGCCGCGCTGGAGGGCGAGCTCGGCTCCGAGGGGTCGCCGGTGCTCGTGCTGTGCCATGTCTCGCACGTCTACGAGACCGGCTGCTCGCTCTACTTCACCGTCGCCGCGCGACTGGGTGAGGAGCCCCTGGAGCAGTGGCTGCGGGCCAAGCGAGCTGCGAGTGACGTGATCGTGGCGCAGGGCGCGACGATCAGCCACCACCACGCGGTCGGTACCGACCACGTCCCGTGGCTCGAGGGCGAGATCGGCCCCGTCGGCGTACGGATCCTGCGGGCGGTCAAGGCCGAGCTCGACCCGACGGGAGTCCTCAACCCCGGCGTGCTGATCCCCTAGGGACCCAACGCCCCTGCGCGGATCCCCCGAACGGGTGGCGGCGCCTAGTCCGGACGGACCAGTCGGATCCGTCGAAAGAACCAGTTCCTCGGCGGAGACGGTGGGGCGTCGGCAAGAATGACGGGACCATGACCGCCGCCTATCCACAGCTGCCGCCCGGCTTCCGCTTCGGCACCAGCACCGCGGCGTACCAGATCGAGGGCGCCGCCGCCGAGGACGGTCGCGGCCCCAGCATCTGGGACACGTTCAGCCACCAGGCCGGGCGGGTCAAGGACGGGCAGACCGGCGACGTGGCCTGCGACCACTACCACCGCTACGCCGAGGACATCGGGCTGATGCGCGACCTCGGGGTCAGCGACTACCGGTTCTCGATCTCGTGGTCGCGGGTGCTGCCCCGCGGGCGCGGCGTGCCCAACCAGAAGGGCCTCGACTTCTACGACCGCCTCATCGACGGCCTGCTCGACGCGGGCGTGGCGCCGATGGTGACGCTCTACCACTGGGACCTCCCGCAGGCCCTCGAGGACGACGGCGGCTGGCTCAACCGCGACACCGTCGAGGCCTTCGCCGAGTACGCCGCCCTGGTCGGCGCGCGGTACGCCGACCGCGTCGAGCACTGGGTACCGGTCAACGAGCCCAACGTGGCGACGTTCAACGGTTACGCGCTCGGCCAGCACGCGCCTGGCCGCACGATGATGTTCGACGCCTTCCCGGTCGCCCACCACCTGCTGCTCGGCCACGGTCGCGCGGCCATCGAGCTGCGCCGCGCGGGTGCCCAGAGCGTGGGCTGCGCCAACAACCACTCCCCGATGTGGCCGGCGTCCGACGACCCCGCCGACGTCGGCATCACCAAGCTCTTCGACGCGCTGTGGAACGGCTTGTTCACCGAGGCGATGCTGCTCGGCCGCTACCCCACCGACATCCTGCCGCTGCTGGAGGACTCCATCCAGGACGGCGACATGGTCACCATCCGCCAGCCCGTCGACTTCTACGGCGTCAACTACTACAACCCGCTGCGCGTCGCCGCCAACACCGACCCCGAGTCCGAGAACCCCTTCGAGTTCCTCGAGCTCGTCGGTTACGACCGGACCGACTTCGACTGGCCGGTCGTTCCCGACGCGTTGCGCGAGTGGCTGATCATCCTGCGCGCCCGCTATCGCGCCGCCCTGCCGCCGATCATGATCACCGAGTCCGGCTGTTCCTACGGCACGGGCCCCGACGCTTCCGGCGTGGTGGACGACCAGGCCCGCATCGACTACCTCGACGCCCATCTCCGCGCCGTCGCCACCGCCATCGGCCAGGGCGTCGACGTCCGCGGCTACTACACCTGGTCGCTGATGGACAACTTCGAGTGGGCCGAGGGCTTCACCCAGCGCTTCGGCCTGGTCCACGTCGACTACGACACCCTCGAGCGCACCCCCAAGAACTCCTTCCACTGGTTCGCCGACATGATCCGCGCCCAGGGCCAGGCGGCCAACCAGGCCACCGGCTGACCTCTTGGTGGTTGAGGTGCGAGGCCGTCCACGGCCGAGCCTCGAAACCACCTGACTGGCAGAGTGGTTTCGAGGCTCGTCGCTGGCGCCCTCGCACCTCAACCACCGACCTGTCGGGCGCTAGACCGAGTGCTTCTTGGACATCGTCGCGCGTACCCCGGCCTCGTCGTACTCCTCACCGAGCCAGGCGAACATGGGGGCGAGGGCGGTGGGGTCGGCGACGTAGTCGTCGAAGTGGACGCGGTACGCCGCGTCGCCGAGGCGGTCGGCGACCTCCAGGAGCCGCCGCTCGATGTCGGCGAGGTGGTCGGACTTGTCGCCGCCCTTGGCCCACCACTTGGACTTCAGCACGGCCTCGTGCGAGCGGGTGTTGACGAGGAACCGCGCGCCGGGGAAGACCTGCCGCAACCACGCGACGTACGCATCGAGGTCGTCGTGGCGCCACCAGCGGATCTCCTTGAAGCCGGTGACCCGGGTGTCGGCCTTGGGGCGCAGCAGGGTCTCCAGGGCCAGCCGCCGGGCGCCGGCGATCGAGGCGGCGACCGGAAAGTCGCCCATGCCGAAGAAGGGGTTGCTCCTCATCCGCATCCGCTCGACCGGCCAGAAGGTGCTGCGCTCGACGCAGGTCCGGTGGAAGTCGTAGAGGAACCGCATGGCGTCGTCGTTCTCGCCGCGGATCAGGTAGCCGGGGATGGTGTTGAGCACGCCCATCAACAGCGTCGACCCGGACCGGCCGTAGGTCATCACGAAGACGTAGGACAGCTCCTCGCGCCCACCACGCAGGGAGGCCACCTTGGCTCGCAGCCGAGCCACCTCCGCCCGCAGGAGATCGGCCTCGGACATGCCCAGACTCTAGGCCGGGAGTGTACGAGTCCGCCGCAGCGGGCGGGTGCCGTAGCCTCGTCGGGGACGATTAGGCTGCCCAACAGTCGTGGCCGAGGCGACAAGCCGGAGACGGGTGGAGGAATGACGAGCTCGCAGCCGCGGGTACGCCGCAACGAGTGGGGTTCCCTGCTCGTGCCTCCGCTGGGCCTGTGGCAGCCCCACCTCAACGTGAGCATCGTGATGCCGGCCTACGGTGCCCACCGGACCCTGCCCTACGTGCTGGCCGGGCTCGCCGCGCAGAGCTATCCCAGCCACCTCGTCGAGGTCATCGTCGTCGACGACGGCGCCCACGCCGGCCAGCAGCCTCTCGAGCTCCCCGAGGTGCGCCCCGACAACGCCCGCATCGTGCGCGTCGAGGAAGGTTGGGGCCGCGCGAACGCCTGCCACCTCGGCGCCGGCCTCGCCGAGGGCGACGTCATCCACTGGCTCGACGCCGACATGCTGCCGGCTCGCAGGCACGTCGAGGCCCAGCTGCGCTGGCACCACGAGATCGACTACGCGGTGGTGCTCGGCCACAAGTGGTTCGTCGACCCGGCGCCACTCGCGCGCGTCTCGCCCGCCGACGTGCACGAGGCCGTGCTCACCGACCAGATGGACAGGTACTTCCCCGGCGACGTGCTCGAGCGGCACGAGTGGGTGGAGCGTTACTACGAGCGCTACGACGACCTGCGCACCATCGGCCCGCGCGCCTGCCGGATGAACGTCGGCGCGACGGCCTCCCTCGCACGCGACCTCTACTTCGACTCCGGCGGCATGGACACCTCCCTCAAGCTCGGCGAGGACATCTCCCTCGGCTACCGGCTCGGCGAGGCCGGCGCGGTGTTCCTGCCCGACCGCGAGGCCCGCTCGTGGCACCTCGGGCGCACCCACGTGATGAAGCGCCGCGCCGAGGTCAACGACTACAACGACTGCTTCCTCTCCGACCGGGTGCCCGAGCTGCGCAACAAGCGCCGCATCGGCCGCCTGTACGCCGTCCCCTACCTGGAGGTCGTCCTCGACACGACCGGACTTCCCTACGGCTCGGTCGTGGCCACCGTCGACGCGCTCCTCGGCGGGACGCTGCCCGACCTGACGGTCACCCTGGTCGGCCGGTGGAGCGAGCTCGACGACGGCCGGATCCACCCGCTCGACGACCCGATGCTCGACACCCGGCTCGTCAGCGCGTCCTTCGCCGGCGACCCCCGCGTCCAGCTGGTCGAGGCATTGCCGGAGGGCCGCTGTCCGGCGATGTTCCGGATGACCCTCGAGAACGCCGAGTGGGCGCCGACCCACAAGACGGTGGCCCGGCTGCTCCACAACATGGAACGCACCCACCACGGCCTGCGCCTCGTCCGGATGCCCGACGGCTCCACCGCCCGCATCGAGCGCACGGCCGCCGTGTCGCGCGCCCACCGCGTGATCAAGTCGGGTGAGTTCCTCGACGACGTCCTCGACGAGCTGTTCGGCGCGTGGACCTTCGAGGCCGCGGAGGTCGGCTTCTGGCCGTGCCAGGAGGTTCATCGCGCCCGGATGCAGGGCACCGCCGGCGAGGCCGACGACCCGGCGACGGCGTGGGACCACACCGACGTGCCGCTCGCGCCCAGTCTGAAGGCCGAGGCCCGGGCGGCCGCCCGCGCCGAGAAGGCCGCCACCCCGCCCGCCCCCGAGCCGGTCCGGTCGCTGCGCCACCGGGTGGCGGCCCTGCTGGGTCGTCGGTGACGGGCCCCGCGATGGACGGAGTCATCGATCCCGCGCTGGAGCCGGGTGCCCTGGTCGCGCCGCCCAAGCGACGCGTCGTCTTCGTCGTCGGCTCCGGCCGCAGCGGCACCAGCACCATGTCGGGCGCCCTGCAGACCCTCGGCATGCACGTCCCCCAGCCGGAGGTCGTCGCCGACGAGACCAACCCCAAGGGCTTCGGCGAGCCCCAGTGGGTCGTCGACCTCCACACCGAGCTGCTCCAGCGCTGCAACGTCGCGGTGTCGGACGCCCGGCCCGCGGCCTGGTTCGAGGCCGGCAAGCTCGCCAACATCGAACGGCTGCGCACCCGCCTCCACACCTGGCTCGAGGAGCAGTTCGCGGAGGCGCCGGAGCTGGTGGTGAAGGACCCGCGGCTGTCCTGGTTCCTCGGCCTGTGGCGGTCGGCGGCGCTGCGCTGCGAGGCCGCGCCGGCGTACGTGACGATGCTGCGGCCGGTGACCGAGGTGGTCGGCAGCAAGCAGCGCTACTACTCCACCCGCTTCGGCGAGATCGACCGCACGGCCGCGTGGGTCAACATGATGCTGCACACCGAGCGCGCCACCCGCGGCTCCCAGCGGGCGTTCGTCCGCTACGAGGACCTGCTCACCGACTGGACCATCCCGCTGTTCGGCATCGGCCAGCGCTTCGACCTGTTCGCGGTGAAGTCCGCCTCGGCCAACGACATCCGCAAGGTTCACCAGTTCATCGACCCGGGCCTGCGCCGCGTCCAGCTCACGTGGGACGACGTCGACGTCCCGGCCCGGTTGCGCGACATCGCCGAGGAGAGCTGGGCAGCGCTCGACAAGCTCGCCGACGACGGCGGCGACCGTCCCGACGTGCACGCGACGCTCGACGAGATGCGGGCGGCGTACGCCGACTTCTACGAGGAGGCCGAGGCGGTCGCTTCGTCGACAGCGCTGGCGTCTCGGCGGGAGGGGTACGCCGACGGGGCAGCAGGGCGACCTCCCATGGGTGAGGCCCGCGGCGCCGACCGCATCCCCCACGGCCTCCGCGCGCTGGTCCCCGCCCAGGCTCGACGCGGCCTTCGCAGGGCCCTCGGCCGGGAGCGCTGAGCGTGCACGCCCGCCGATATCGCGTGCCTGGAGGGGTACGCCGACTACGACGTCCGCTGGCCCTGGAGTGACGGCGCCCTCGAGCCGGGCCTGACCTGCGTGTTCCGGGTCAAGAACGAGGCCCGTAACCTGCCCTGGGTGCTGCCGCCCATGTTCGAGGCGGTGCAGCACGTCGTCCTGGTCGACAACGAGTCCGACGACGGCACGCCCGAGGTGGCCCAGCAGGTGGCCGCGTCGGCCGGAGCCGCTGACCGCTTCACCCTGGCGTCGTACCCCTTCCGGGTCAGCCGGGCCGGCACCGAGCACCTCACCACCCCGCCCGACTCGGTGCACTCGCTGACCCACTTCTACAACTGGTCCTTCAGCCGGGTGCGCACGACCTACTCCATGAAGTGGGACGGCGACATGGTGCTGACCCGCGAGGGCGTCGGCTACCTCGCCGACCTGTCGTGGCAGCTCGAGGACTCCAACGCCGTGGTGGCGATCCCGCGTCACCCGCTGTCGATCGTCAGCGAGTCGGAGGCGTGGATCGACCTCGGCTACAAG
Source organism: uncultured Actinomycetota bacterium (assembly GCA_963758885.1). Taxonomy (GTDB): domain Bacteria; phylum Actinomycetota; class Actinomycetes; order Propionibacteriales; family Nocardioidaceae; genus Nocardioides. Next base: position 103,100 of record CAVWXS010000034.1, on the reverse strand, counting down.
TTCCTCGAGCCGTGGGTCTACCCGATGGGGCCGGAGTTCACCTTCGTCAAGGCCTTCGAGTGGGAGGTGCGCGAGTTCCCCGACACCTCCCAGCGGATCGTCGCCCCCGAAGGCCTGTGCGTGGAGCTGAAGTGGCTCGACGCCGACGAGTTCGCCCACTGGAGCAGCGCCGGCCAAGCCGATCAAGCAAGGTTCGACCGGGCGCGCGCACCGCGCAAGGCCCGCGAGTGGGACGTCTACACCGCCCTGGCGGCGGGCCGGGGCGAGGAGGTGCCCGGCCTGCAGCGGATCGAGGCGCCGCCGGGCGTCCACGTCATCGACTTCGTGACCAACACCTGGCTGCCGCGCGCGGAGCGGCCGCTCGTCCAGCGGCTGCCGTCGTGGGACCGCCTCGATGTCTGATCACCCGACCGGGGTCCCCGAGGCGGTTCGCGCATTCCTCGACCAGGGCGGCGAGCAGGCCGTGCTCGCGACCGCGGACGCGCCGTCGGTCGACGGCGCCGTGGATCTCCCCGCGCGCTCGATGTCCGGGCGCTACCAGCGCGTGCTGGTCGTCGTCGCCGACCGCGCTGACCTTCGCGCGGCCGTGCTGCCGCACGCCGTACGTACGCCGACCGTCGCCGTCTGGGTGGCCTCGCTCGCGGCGGCGCCCGGGTTCGTTGCCCGCCCGGAATGGCCGCCGATGAAGGCCTTCCGCGCCCAGCCGGTGGGTGACGGCTACCTCGTCGTGGCGAGGTTCGAGCAGCCCGTCCGCGCCGCCAACGTGGTCCGCGAGCTGGGCCGGCTCTCGGTGTGGCCGGCACCGGAGGGTGCGGCTGGGCTGGTCGTCGACGACGGGTCCGGACCTGACGTCCCGATCGAGGAGCGCGACGTCCCGCCGGACGTCGTGCTCGCGCCGACCGGTCCCCTGGCCGAGCACCACGTCACGGGCCGGGCGCCGTTCGTGGTGGAGTCGGACGACATCGGCCCGTTCGACGAGCGGGTGTTCAACCCCATTGGCTTCGAGTCGGCGGTCGACGGGCCAGTCGTCGAGCTCGCCTCGCTCCGCGGGCAGCGGCCCTCCGAAGGATTGGTCCGGTCGTTGCGTTCCTCGGCCGGCGTGACTGGTCGCATCGAGGGTCCCGCCGACGCCGCCCTCGTGGCCGTCCTGTCCATGTCCGGCATCCCGGTCGTGATGCTGGACGCCGAGGTGCAGGCCGACCTGTCCGACCCATTGGCGCGCGAGGAGCACTCGGTGGTGCAACGCCGCGCGGCGCACGCGGCGTACTCGACGGCGGCCTGGCGGCGACGGCTGGCCAACGGGACAGGCGTACGCGTCGCTGCCGAGCCGTCCGTCAGCGTCGTGCTCGCCACCAAGCGGCCGGACATGCTGGCGTTCGCGCTGCGGCAGGTACGCAAGCAGCGGGACGTCGACCTCCAGCTGGTGCTCGCCCCCCACGGGTTCGTGCCGGATCCAGCGGTGCTGCGCGAGCTGGGGCCCGAGCACGTCGTCGTCCGGCCGAACGACGAGTCCGTGCTGTTCGGCGACGTGCTCGCCGACGCGGTGTCTGCCGCCGACGGCGACCTGGTGCTCAAGATGGACGACGACGACTGGTACGGCCCCGACTTCGTCGCCGACCTCCTCCTCGCCCGCGCCTACTCGGGCGCCGAGATGGTCGGCACCCCGGCCGAGCTGCACTACCTGGTCGAGCGCGACGTCACCGTCCGTCGGGGCCACAAGTCCGAGCTCTACGCGCCGTTCGTCGCAGGCGGGACCATGCTGGTCGAGCGCGGCCTGCTCCGCGAGGTCGGCAGCTTCCGGTCAGTACGGCGCTTCGTCGACGCCCAGCTGATCGCGGCGATCCAGCGTGCCGGCGCCGCGACGTACCGCACCCATGGCCTCGGCTACGTGCTCCGGCGCAACGCCACCGGCCACACCTGGCAGGTCGACGACGACTACCTGCTCGACCCCGCCCGCGTCGCCGAGATCCGTCCCGGCTTCGCACCCAGCCGCCTGCTCACCTACGACGACTCCGAGCTGCCTCCCTTGAGGCGCGAGACGCTAGTGACGCCTGACCGCCAGTTCGGGTTGTTCCGCGCCTCGGCCCGACGGCTAACCCAAACGTCAGGGACTATCCAGCGCACGCGGTCGAACCAAGCGCCGCCGCGGAGCGTCCCAGCAAGAGTCACTGTGAGACACTGGCGGGCGCACGGTCCGCTGGGTCATCCCTGACCGGACCCGTCGAACCAATGCAGGGAGGTGCTCGGACACATGGGTGTCCAGCCACAACGCGCGGACTCCGCCACCGCGGATTCGGAGCTCTCGGATCTCTCGGAGCTCTCGGAGACACTGCCCATCTCCTTCGCACTCGTCGGGGTGCAGAAGGCCGCCACCAGCACGATCGCCTTCTACCTGCTGCGCCACCGTCACGTGTCGCGAGGAGAGCGCAAGGAGCGGCACTTCTTCGACAAGGACTTCCTCGACTGGAACAACCCGGACTACTCCGACTACAGCTCCCCTCGTCGCACTCCTCGCCAGAAGATCGCGGGCGACTACACCCCGGCGTACCTCTTCTGGCCGCGGGCTCTCGAGCGGATGCATCGCTACAACCCCGACATGTTGCTCATCGCGAGCTTCCGCGACCCGATCGAGCGAGCGTTCTCCCAGTGGCAGATGGACTACGCCCGCCACGAAGCCTTCCCCCAGTTCGCCCAGGCCATCGCCCAGGACACCTTCGAGACCATCCCCGACCGCGTGCCCGACGGCTGGCAGCCCGGCGAGCTGCGGCGGCGCGCTCTGGCGACCCGCGGCCTGTACGGCGCCCAGCTCGAGCGGGCCTTCGAGATCTATCCCGACCGCTCCCACTGGCTGCTCCTCGACTTCATCGACGTGGTGACCGACCGCGACACCCTCCTCGACACGTTGACCGACTTCCTCGAGATCGGCCGGTTCCAGGAGCCGCCCGCCCCGCAGGCCAAGAACGCCAGCCCCGACGTCGACGCCCGCCCGCCGATGGCCGACGACATGCTGCGGCTCGCCGAGCGCTTCGCCCCTGACCTCCCCTTGTTCGAGAAGCTGTCCGGCATCGACACCTCACGCTGGGCCACCTCGCGCATCCTCGCCGGCACCCTCGACCCCGCCGAGCTCGCCGAGAAGCTGGCCAAGAAGGCCGGGCTGCTCAAGTAGTCGCTCGGTGGTTGAGGTGCGAGGAGCGCTAGCGACGAGCCTCGAAACCACCTGCCCCTTGATTTCGAGGCTCGGGCCTGGCGGCCCTCACACCTCAATCAGCGGGGAGCGAGTGATGCGGCCACCCTCGTACCCTGCTCGATCGCACGCTGCGCGTCGAGCTCGGCGGCGACGTCCGCGCCCCCGATGAGATGGCGGCCGGCGGTGTTGCCGGTGGCGACCAAGCCGTCGTACAGGTCGCGCACCGACTCCTGGCCAGCGCACAGCACGACGGTGTCGGCCGCGTACGTCGCGCACTCGCCGTCCACGATGACGTGCACCCCGTCGTCATCGACGCGGTCGTAGGTCACTCCGCTCACCAGCGTCACGCCGGACTGCTTGAGCACCGCCCGGTGGGCCCAGCCGGAGGTCTTGCCGAGGCCGATGCCGATGGGCGTGTGCTTTCGCTGCAGCAGCACCACGTCGCGCAGCGGCGTGCGCGGCTTGCGCTCGGTGAGCCCGCCAGGGTGCACGGCCGGGTCGCCGACACCCCAGTGGGCCATCCAGTCGTCGAAGCCGTCTGCCGGGTCGTGGACGAGGAAGTGCGCGACGTCGACGCCGATGCCGCCCGCGCCGATCACCGCCACCCGCCGGCCGGGGACGACGCGCCCGCTGAGCACGTCGGCGTACGACGCCACGGACGGGTGGTCGACCCCGTCGAGCTCGGGGATCCGCGGCACGACGCCGGTCGCCACGATGACATCGTCGTACAGCGCCAGGTCGGCGAGCGTCGTCTCGGCCCCGAGCCGCACGTCGACACCGAGAACCTCGAGCCGGCGGCCGTAGTAGCGCAGGGTCTCGGCGAAGTCCGCCTTGCCGGGCACGGCCATCGCCAGCCGGAACTGGCCACCGATCGCGTCGGCCTTCTCGAACAGCGTGACCGCGAAGCCGCGCTCGGCAGCGGAGACCGCCGCCGCGAGGCCCGCCGGTCCGGCGCCGACGACCGCGACCTTCGGTGGGCGAGCGGGGACTGTCGGCAGCGGCAGCAGGACCAGCGAGGTCTCGCGGCAGGCGCGCGGATTGACCAGGCAGGTGGCCGTCTTGTTGGCGAACACATGGTCGAGACAGGCCTGGTTGCAGGCGATGCAGGTGTTGATCTCGTCGGCGCGCCCGGTGGCGGCCTTCTCGACGAGGTACGGGTCGGCCAGCAGCGGCCGCGCCATCGAGACCAGGTCGGCACCGCCGGTCGCGAGGATCTCCTCGGCCATGTCGGGGCCGTTGATGCGGTTGGACGCGCACACCGGCACCGACACCTCGGCCTTGAGCCGCGCGGTCAGCGAGCGCCACGCGCCGGGCGGGACCTGGGTGATGATCGTCGGCACCCGCGCCTCGTGCCAACCGATGCCGGTGTTCAGGACCGTGACGCCGGCGTCCTCGAGCCGGTGGGCCAGCTCGACCACCTCGTCCCAGGTCTGGCCGTCCTCGACCAGGTCGAGCAGCGAGATCCGGTAGACGATCGGGAAGCCCTCGGGCACCAGCTCGCGCGAGCGGCGGACGACCTCGACCGCGAAGCGCATCCGCTTCTCGGCGGTACCGCCCCACTCGTCGGTGCGGTCGTTGGTGCGGACCGCGAGGAACTGGTTGATCAGGTACCCCTCCGAGCCCATGATCTCGACGCCGTCGTAGCCCGCCTTGCGGGCCAGCGCCACCGAGCGGGCGAAGGCGGTCGCCGTCTGGTCGACGCCCTTGGTCGACAGCGCACTCGGGCGGAAGGGCGTGATCGGCGACTTCTTCGCCGAGGCGCTGACGCTGAACGGGTGGTAGGCGTAGCGCCCGGCGTGCAGCACCTGCATCGCGATCGCGCCACCCTCGGCGTGCACCGCGTCGGTGAGGTCACGGTGCCGCATCGCCTGCAGCCGCGTGGTCATCTCGGCCGCGAAGGGCTTGAGCCAGCCGCGCTTGGTGGGTGCGTAGCCGCCGGTGATGATCAGCCCGACGCCCCCGCGGGCGCGCTCGGCGGCGTACGCCGTGAGCTTGGGCAGGTCCCACGGCTTGTCCTCGAGGCCGGTGTGCATCGACCCCATCACCACACGGTTGCGCAACGTCAGGCCGCCGAGGGTGATCGGCTCGAGCAAGCGGGGATATGGGGACATCACTTTCCTTCGTGCGCTCGTAGGTAGTCGGTCAGCCAGTCGATCCAGAACCGCTCGAGTCGTACGCCGCCCAGCAGCACCAGGTAGTGGTCGAGGTCGCGCCCGGCCAGCCGCTCCGGCTCGGGATAGTCGCGCTTGGCCAGCTGCTCGTAGTGCGTGAGCCGCGACTGGTGGTCGGCGAGGTTGCCGCGTACGACGTCCAGCACGGCCGCCCGGTCGCCCGCGGCCGCGCCCCGCATCTTCACCGCCAGCTCGCTGCGCAGCGGCTCCATGGCCGTCGGCTCGGCGAGCCAGCCGGCCAGCACGTCGGCGCCCGCCGGCGTGACGGCGTACACCTTCTTGTCGGGCCGGCCGCTCTGGGCGACGTCGGTGCGGGTGACCCAGCCGTCCGCCTCCATCCGCGCGAGCACGCGGTAGATCTGCTGGTGGGTGGCGTGCCAGAAGAAGCCGATCGACCGCTCGAAGCGCCTGGCCAGGTCGAGCCCGGACGCGGGCTGCTCGTCGAGGGCGACGAGAAGGGCGTGCTCGAGGGCCATGGGGGCGAGGGTGCCAGCCTATGCAACGAGTTGCAAGCATGGGTGCTGCCGACCTCACTTGCAAGATACCCCTAGGGGGTATATGGTGCCGCGCATGGACAGCTCCTGGCGCACGGCGATCGCCGCGACCCTGCACTGCCTCACCGGCTGTGCCATCGGCGAGGTGCTCGGCATGGTCCTGGCGACCTGGTGGGGCTGGTCGACGGTGCCGAGCCTGGCGCTGGCGATCGTGCTGGCCTTCTTCTTCGGCTACCTGCTCACCTTCACCTCCGTGCGTCGCGCCGGGCCTCGGTGTCGGCGCGGCCGTGCGCACCGCGCTCGCCGCCGACACCGTCTCGATCACCGTCATGGAGATCGTCGACAACGCCTTCCTGGTGCTGCTGCCCGGCGCGATGGAGGCGACGCTGTCGAGCGCGCTGTTCTGGTGGTCGCTGGCCGCAGCACTCGCGGTCGCCTTCGTGGTCACCGTGCCGGTCAACCGCTGGATGATCGGCCGCGGCAAGGGCCACGCGGTGGTGCACGAGATCACGCGCATCACTGACCGCTGGTCGAGGAGGGCCGTCAGGCCCGTCACGAGACCCCGCGAGCCGTCGGCGACGCTCACCGGGCCTCGTGACGGTCGCTGCGCGACCTCCTCGACCAGCGTCGGCGGCCACTGACTGGAAAGTCAGCAACGCGGGTCTACTATTCGCGCATGCGAATTCGGCGTCATCTGCTGGCCCTCGGGATGGCCCCCGTTCTGTTCCTCGCCCTCGGCTGCGCGCCCGTCGACAGCAGCACGGCCACCGGTGCCGACGACCCGACCCCGACGGAGTCGACCTCCGAGTCGGCCGAGGCCGACCCGGCTGCATGTGCGGCCGAGGCCGTCAGGAGCCCCGGCACGCTGACGATCGGCACGGACTCTCCGGCGTACGACCCGTGGTTCAGCAAGAACGACCCCACCAACGGCGAGGGCTTCGAGTCCGCCGTGGCGTACGCCGTCGCGGAGAAGCTCGGCTTCACCGGCGACCAGGTGCAGTGGACCAAGGTGCCGTTCAACTCGTCGTACGCACCCGGAAAGCAGGGTCGCTTCGACTTCGACATCAACCAGATCTCGATCACCCCCGAGCGGGCCGAGGTCGTCGACTTCTCCGACGGCTACTACCAGGCCGCGCAGGCGGTGATCGTGCTCAAGGGCTCCGAGGGCGAGGGCGTCACCAGCGTCGCGGAGTTGAAGGGCCTGCGGCTCGGCGCCCAGACCGGCACCACCTCGCTGACCGCGATTCGCGACGTGATCCAGCCCGACTCCGACCCGATCGTCTTCAAGGACACCAGCGCCGCCAAGCAGGCGCTGCTCAACGACCAGGTCGACGCGATCCTGGCCGACCTGCCGACGGCCTTCTACATCACCGCGGTGGAGATCCCGAAGGGCACCATCGTCGGGCAGTTCCAGCCCGAGACCGGTGAGCAGGAGGAGTTCGGGATGCTGTTCGAGAAGGGCTCGCCGCTGGTCGACTGCGTCAACCAGGCGCTCACGATGCTCCGCGACGACGGCACGCTCGACTCGATCGAGTCGCGCTGGCTCAGCGACGTGGTCGACGTCCCGGAGCTGACTCCCTAGCGGATGGCGGGACAAGACGAGAGCTGGACCCCCAGCGCCCGGCAGGTCGAGCGCGACGCCGTTCGCCGCCGGCTCGGGCGGCGATCGGCGACCGTCGCGACCGTCGCCACGGTCGTGGTGCTCGGTCTGCTGGCGTTCGTCGTGACCACGTCGCCCGGCTGGCCGCGGGTGCGGGAGACCTTCTTCTCGTGGGACGACGCGAAGGCGTCGTTCCCCGCCGTCATCAAGGGCTTCGGCCTGAACGTGCTGCTCTTCCTCATCGCCGAGCCGCTGATCCTGGTGCTCGGCGCACTGGTCGCGGTGGTCCGCTCCACGACGGCGGCGGCGCTGTTCCCGCTCCGGTTGCTGGCCGTCTTCTACACCGACCTGTTCCGGGGGGTGCCCACGCTGCTGGTGGTGATCCTGGCCGGCTTCGGGATCCCTGCCCTGCAGCTCCAGGGGATCACCAACGACACCTTCTGGCTGGGCCTGTTCGCGCTGGTGCTCTCGTACGGCGCCTACGTCGCAGAGGTCTTCCGGTCGGGCATCGACTCGATCCACCCCTCGCAGGTCGCCAGCGCCGACGCGCTCGGGCTCTCCCACGGGCAGGCGATGCGCTACGTCGTGCTCCCGCAGGCCACCCGCCGGGTGGTCCCGCCCCTCCTCAACGACTTCATCTCGCTGCAGAAGGACACCGCGCTGCTGTCGGCGATCTTCGTCTTCGAGGCGTTGTTCGCCGCCCAGGACTACGCGGCGTACAACTTCAACTACACCTCGATCGTCGTGGTCGCCGTGCTGTTCGTGGCGCTGACGATCCCCTTGGCGCGGTTCACCGACTGGATGGGTCGCCGGATGATGCGCCGGGAACGGGCGGGTGCCCGATGACGCCCGAGACGTTGCCCGTGCTGCGCACCGAGAACCTCCGCAAGGCCTACGGCGACAAGGTCGTGCTGCGCGACATCGACCTGGTCGTCGAGCCGCACGACGTCGTCTGCCTGATCGGGTCGTCGGGATCGGGGAAGTCCACCCTGCTGCGCTGCCTCGACCTGCTCGAGGACATCGACGACGGCGCGATCTACTTCGAGGGCCGAGACATCTCCGACCCGCGGGTCGACGCCCGCGCCGTACGACGTCGGATGGGCGTGGTCTTCCAGTCCTACAACCTGTTCCCCCACCTGTCGGTGCTCGACAACCTGACCCTGGCGCCGCGCAAGGTGCACGGCGTCGAGCGGTCGGCGGCCGAGGCGAGGGCGAACGAGCTGCTGGCGTCGTTCGGGCTCGCGGAGAAGGCCCACGAGCACCCCGACCGGCTCTCGGGCGGCCAGCAGCAACGGGTCGCGATGGCCCGCGCGATGGCGACCGACCCTGCCCTGCTGCTGCTCGACGAGGTGACCGCCGCCCTCGACCCCGAGCTCACCGGCGAGGTGCTGGAGATCATCCGACGGCTGGCGCTCGACGGCACCACGATGGTGCTGGCGACCCACGAGATGGCCTTCGCGCGCGACGTCGCCACCAAGGTCTGCTTCCTCCATGACGGCGCCATTCTCGAGCAGGGCCCGCCCGCCGAGATCTTCGAGAACCCCCGCGAGGAGCGCACCCGTCAGTTCCTGCGACGAGTGCTCCCGCCATTCGGCGGTTGAGGTGCGAGGAGCGAGCGCCTTCCGAGGTCGTAGCTTGCGCGCCTCGAAGGGACGAGCCTCGAAACCCCGCAAGCGGTTTGATCCGCCCCACATCGGGGAAGACGGTCCTTCGTGACCGACTACAGCCCCGGCGCCCTCGAGGACCTGAAGAAGAAGATCGCCCACTCGGCGATCAAGTGGGTCATGTACGACGAGCCGACCCGGTGGGACGGCGACGCCGAGAGCGGCTTCTACGGTGCCAGCTGGGAGGGCAAGCTCCCGCCGGTGGACGGGCCGACCGGCACGGTCCGGCTCAAGTGGTTCCCTCCGCTGCTCGGCATGTCGGCCGGGGCGCCCCCGGGTGCGAAGGTGGTCGGCGACGAGACCAACGAGGTAGGTCAGAGCTACTACATCTACGAGGTCGACCCGTGGACCGACATCTACGAGCCGTGGATCGACCGCATCGAGAACGCGTTCAAGGGCTGGGAGAGCATCCCGGAGCCGGGTGACTTCTCCGGACCCATCGGGAGCATCCGGGCCGCGGTCACCGCGCTCACGCCACTCCCGACCGAGGACGGCGGCAGCAGTCCCGAGGACGAGTTCGACACGACGTACGCCGACGTCGAGCTCGAGACCGCCCTGGGCACCATGGACTCCTTCATCGGCGGCGGTACGTCGGGTGCGGACGAGGGCCTGTTGATCTACGCGTTCCGCCAGGGCTACGGGCCCGACCGTATTCGCGCCATCATGGGCAACCAGGCCCAGGCCGCGATCGTGCTCGGTGTGGTGCTGCTCGGTGAGCAGAAGGTCTGGGAGGGCGCCCAGAAGGACATCATGGCGATCGCCGACAAGGCCGCCGACAGCTTCCGGCCCGGCGGAGCAGGTGGTGACTCGATCGACCTCAAGGTCGTGAAGGCCTTCGTCGACCTTCTCGCCACGTTCGTGCCCGCGCCCGTCAAGCCGGTGCTGGCCACCGGGTCGGCCGCCCTCAACCTGGTCGACGAGCTGATGCCCGAGGACACGCCGGGCGACTCGTCCGTCGAGCTCAGCGGCTACACCCCGGACGAGGTCTACAACAGCCTGGTCGAGATCATCGGCAAGCTCGAGCAGCGCGTCTTCGACCAGGAGTGGGAGCTCGCCTACTCGACCCTGTCGGGCCTGCGGGACTACATGTACGACAACGCCGGCAGCCAGTTCCACATCCACCCGACCAAGGGGATCGACACCGACCTGGCTGGAGCGCCGAGGCTCACCGTCCACCCGGAGTTCCTGCGGAAGATCGGCTACCAGCTCGTCCCAGGCATCGCCGCCTACATGGGACATGCCGCCGAGGACGCGCAGGCGGCCGACAAGCCGGCGATCTGGAACCGCACCAACTACATCGGCCTCAGTCCCGACGGCCCCTACCCGAAGTGGTCGGAGGTGCTCGGTGAGTTCGACGCCGTGACCACCGGCTCGGGCAAGGAGCTGGTCGAGGCTGGGCGGCTGCTCGCCGTCGGCGCCGGCTTCGTCGAGGACACCGACGGCGACGCGCAGCAGGCACTACAAGGTGTCCAGGACGACCTCGACCGCGGCAGCACCGAGTGGGACAACGAGCGACCCGACTACCCCTACCCCTACGGCTACGGGTTCGGCCCGCACTGACCCAAGCGCGAGTTGCGCCAGATGTCCGCGCGAGTTGCGCCGGATGTCCGCGCGAGTTGCGCCGGATGTCCTGAGAGCGGGCGCAGAAGACGCAACTCGACGGTGCGGATGGCGCAACTCGCGGGGACATTACGCGCGGCTCGGCGGAGACGCCGGCTCGCCCAGGGGGGTGGGGCGCCTCATCCGGGGTACTGGGACGGTGAAGTGACCGACACCCAGACCGAGGAGGTCCTCATGGGACTCGACGACAAGATCGGCAACAAGGCCGAAGAGGCCAAAGGCAAGGTCAAGGAACAGGTCGGAGACGCCACCGACAACGAGCGTCTCGAGGCCGAGGGCCAGGCCGACCAGTCCGAGGCGAACGTCAAGCAGGCCGGCGAGCACGTCAAGGACGCCGCTGACGACGTCAAGGACGCCTTCAAGAAGTAGGCAATCAGAGGGTCGTGTGGCTGAGGGTGCGCTGGATCGCACGCTCAGGCACACGACCCGTTCGATTTCGGTGCGCCGGGCGATGCCCTCGCGCTTGGTGTCGTCCATGGCCACCTCGTAGGCCGTCACGAGCGAGGCGACCGACAGCGGCTTGAGCCGCTCGACCACCTCCCGCAGCGCGTCGGGCGGCGCGCCGGACTCCTTGTACGCCGGCCAGACGAGCTTCTTGAACACGGCGTAGAGCTCCTCTGCGATCGCGCGCCCGTGGGCGGCGTACACCTCGGCGGCCGCCTTCGCGGCCTCGGGTGGAAAGCCGTGGTCGAGCAGGCCGAGCCCGACCGAGAGGTGGGCGACAGCCACCCGGTAGCGACCGCGGCCGGCCGGCGCGACGACGCCGAGGGTGGTCAGCACCGCGAGGTCGTCGGCGCTGAGCGCACGCCCGGCGCGCCGGTCCAGCTGCGCGCGTGTCAGCTGTACGGGCGGCTCGGCCTGCCACGGCGCCAGCATCGTGCGGTGGAGCGCGATGTCCGCGGGGGTGGCGCTGGCGGGGATGCCCGCGACGTACTTCTCGATCGCCGCCAGCGTGAAGCCGTGGCTCTGCAGGTCCTGCACGAGCTCGAGCCGGGCCACGTGGTCGGCCGAGTAGAAGCCCGAGCGTCCGCGGCGGATCGGGGGTGGCACGAGTCCACGTGAGGTGTAGAAGCGCACGTTGCGCACACTCATCCCGACGCGCTCGGTGAGCTCGGCCAGGCTGAGCCAATCGGGGGGCAGTGTGATGCCCTCCACACCTTCGTCGTTGACCACCATGACAGTAAGAGTGTCACAATCGCTCTCATGAGGACCGCAGCGGCCGAAGCATTCGTGTACGACCACGTGAGGACGCCGCGTGGCAAGGGCAAGGCGGTCGGTGCCCTCCATGAGGTGAAGCCGATCGACCTCGTCGTCGGAGTTCTCGACGAGGTCAAGGCGCGCAACCCCGGTCTCGACCCGGAACGCGTCGACGACATCGTGCTCGGCGTCGTCACCCCGGTCGGTGAGCAGGGCGGCGACATCGCCAAGACCGCGGCCCTGGCATCGGGGTTCCCCGAGACGGTGGCCGGTGTCCAGCTCAACCGCTTCTGCGCGAGCGGCCTCGAGGCCGTCAACCAGGCGGCTGCCCGAGTGCGCTCCGGCTTCGAGGACCTCATCCTCGCCGGCGGCGTCGAGTCGATGAGCCGGGTGCCGATGGGCTCCGACGGCGGCGCGTGGGCCGCCGATCCCGCCACCGCGCTGCGCACCGGCTTCGTACCGCAGGGCATCGGTGCAGACCTGATCGCCACGCTCGAGGGCTGGTCGCGCGCCGACGTCGACGCGTACGCCGCCGAGTCGCACCACCGGGCCGCCAAGGCCTGGGCCAACGGCTACTTCGCCGAGTCGGTGGCCCCGGTGAAGGACCTGAACGGCGTCGTCGTGCTCGACCACGACGAGCTGGTAAGACCCGACACGAGTGTCGAAGGGCTGGCCGGCCTCAAGCCGTCGTTCGCCGACATGGGCCGCGACGCCGGCTTCGACGACGTGGCGCTGGAGAAGTACCACTGGGTCGAGCGGATCGACCACGTCCACCATGCCGGCAACTCCTCCGGCATCGTCGACGGCGCCGCCATCATGGCCATCGGTTCGGAGGACGTCGGGGCCCAGCTGGGCCTGACCCCCCGTGCCCGGATCGTGTCCGTCGCCGTCTCGGGGGCCGACCCGACGATCATGCTGACCGGTCCCGCCCCGGCCGCGCGTAAGGCTCTCGCCAAGGCCGGACTGGACGTCAGCGACATCGACCTCTGGGAGATGAACGAGGCCTTCGCCGCCGTGGCGCTGCGGTTCATGAAGGACATGGGCATCACCCACGAGGTCACCAACGTCAACGGCGGCGCCATCGCCATGGGCCACCCGCTCGGCGCCACCGGCGCGATGATCCTCGGCACCCTGATCGACGAGCTGCGCCGCCGTGACCTGCGTCGCGGCCTCGCCACGCTCTGCGTCGGCGGGGGCATGGGCGTCGCGACCGTTGTGGAGGTCGTCTGAGCGAGGAACGAGCTCAGCCGAGCCTCCACCTCCGTCGCAACGATGGTGGTCGAGCAGCGCGCGTGGCTGAGCCTGCGAAGCCACGCCCGCGCGTGTCGAGACCCGTGAGCGAACAAGCAGCAGCGACCACTCCGACGTACAGGACAAGCCATGACCACCGAGACCCAGACCGCCGTCCGCTACGACAAGGACGCCGACGGCATCGTCACCCTGACGCTCGACGACCCGACCGCGAGTGCCAACACGATGAACGAGATCTACCAGCGGTCCATGCGCGCCGCCGTCGACCGCCTGTACGACGAGCTGGCCGCCGACCCCGACAGTCTCACGGGCGTCGTCGTGACCAGCGCCAAGAAGACGTTCTTCGCGGGCGGCAACCTCTCGGTGATGGTGCAGGCCCGGCCCGAGCAGGCACCTCGGATCTTCGCCGAGGTGGAGGCCATGAAGTCCGACCTGCGCCGCCTGGAGAAGCTGCCCAAGCCCGTCGTCGCCGCTATCAACGGCGCTGCACTCGGCGGCGGCTACGAGATCACGCTCGCCTGCCAGCACCGCATCCTGCTCGACGACCCGAAGGCCGAGGTCGGCCTGCCCGAGGCCTCGCTCGGGCTGCTGCCCGGCGGCGGCGGCGTCACCCGCGTGACCCGGATGCTCGGCCTCCAGAGCGGACTGATGGACGTGCTGCTGCAGGGCACGCGGTTCAAACCGGCCGATGCGCTGAAGAGGCAGCTGGTGCACGAGCTGGTCGCCACGCGCGAGGAGCTGGTGCCGGCCGCCAAGAACTGGATCCTCGAGCATCGCGATGACGCCGAAGCCGCGCAGAGCCCGTGGGACCGCCCCGGCTACAAGATGCCCGGCGGCACGCCCAAGTCGCCTGCCCTGGCGGCGTTCCTGCCGGCCTTCCCCGCCCTGCTACGCCAGCAGACCAAGGGCGCGAACTACCCCGCGCAGCGGGCGATCCTGTCGGCCGCCGTCGAGGGCGCGATGGTCGACATCGACACCGCGCTGCGCATCGAGTCGCGCTACATCACCAGCCTGATGGTCGGGCAGAACGCCAAGAACATGATCCAGGCCTTCTGGTTCGACCTCCAAGCGATCAACGCGGGCAAGTTCCGCCCGGCGGGCTTCGAGACCTTCAGGGCCACGAAGGTTGCCGTCCTCGGCGCCGGCATGATGGGTGCCGGCATCGCCTACTCCTGCGCTCGCGCGGGCATGGACGTCGTGCTCAAGGACGTCGCGCTCGAGTCGGCGGAGCGCGGCAAGGGCTACAGCGAGAAGCTGCTCGACAAGGCGATCTCGCGAGGCAGGTCCACCCAGGACAAGAAGGCCGAGCTGCTCGCCCGGATCACGCCCACCGCAGACGCCGCCGATCTCCAGGGCTGCGACCTGGTGATCGAGGCGGTCTTCGAGGACCCGAGCCTCAAGCACCAGGTCTTCGCCGAGGTGGCGCCGTACGTCAACGCTGATGCGCTGCTGTGCTCCAACACCTCGACGCTGCCGATCACCGAGCTGGCCACAGGAGTCGACCGGCCCGCCGACTTCATCGGGCTGCACTTCTTCAGCCCTGTCGACAAGATGCCGCTCGTCGAGATCATCAAGGGCGAGGAAACCTCCGACGAGGCGCTGGCCAAGGCCTACGACGTCGTCCAACAGATCCGCAAGACGCCGATCGTCGTCAACGACAGCCGCGGTTTCTACACCTCGCGGGTCATCGGTTTCATGGTCAACGAAGGCTTGGCGATGCTCGCCGAGGGCGTGCACCCGGTCTCGCTGGAGCGCGCCGCGACCCAGTCGGGGTACCCCGTCGGACCCCTTCAGCTCTCCGACGAGCTGAACATGGAGCTGATGCTCAAGATCGGCAAGGCGACCGCCGACGCCGCGCAACGCGACGGGATCGCGTACGCCGAGCACCCAGGGGCCGCCGTGGTGAAGCGGATGGTCGGGCTCGAACGCCCGTCGCGGCTCAAGGGCGCCGGGTTCTACGACTACGACGAGAACGGCGCGCGCTCCCGCATCTGGCCCGGCCTCACCGGGGAGTTCCCGCACCATGCCGACGCGGTCCCGTTCCAGGACGTCAAGGACCGGATGCTCTTCGCCGAGGCGCTCGAGACGGCCAAGTGCTTCGAGGAAGGCGTGATCACCTCGGCCGCGGCGGCCAACATCGGCTCGATCATGGGCATCGGCTTCCCGCCCAACACCGGCGGCGCCGCACAGTTCATGACGGGCTACGAGTCTGCCTCCGGCGAGATCGGGCTGAAGGCGTTCGTCGCCCGTGCCGACGAGCTCACCGCGTCGTACGGCGAGCGGTTCCGGCCGACGGCCTACCTGCGGGACCTGGCCGAGAAGGGTGAGGGCTTCCCCGCCTGACGCCGACCCACAACGTCCTCCTCCTAGGGATGGGGGTGGCCACGAGCGCCGTGAGCGCCTAGGGTCCCCGGGGCGGCGCCACCACCCGGCAGCCGTCAAATCTCGGAGGGAGTTCTCGGACCCATGAAGTCACGTCCACTCATGGCCGCGCTTGCGCTCGGCCTGGCCTGCTCCGGGGCGGCGATCGCCGTCAGCGGCAGCTCGGCCGCCACCACCCCCAAGGCGGTCTCGCCGTCGGGATCCTTCGCACTCTCGGGCACCGACGCCGCGGCGTACCAGCTGCCGGCCGACGTCAAGGCGCTGCATTCCCTGAAGCTGCCCGGCGGGCGCACGCAGACCCGCTACCAGCAGTACGTCGACGGCGCAGCCGTCGCCGGTGCCCAGGTGACCGTCATCCGCTCGGCGTCCGGCGTCGCGCAGACGGTGATCGGCGCCCATGTCGACGGCCTGCGTGCCGTCAACGACAAGGTCCTGACCGGTTCGAAGGCACGCGGCGTCGTCCAGAGGCAGATCGGCGACCGCGGCCACTGGTCCTCGGCGTACCAGATCGACCCGCGCACCGGCCGGGCGTTCTTCGCGGTCGAGTCGATCCGCGGCGACCAGCGCCCGGTGCGCTGGGTCGACGCGCAGAGCGGCCAGATCGTCAAGGCGTTCGACGCGCTGGCCCACGGCACGGGCACCGGTGTCAAGGGCGACACCAAGACGGTCGACTCGACGCTGAACACCACGACGGGTCGCTACGAGCTCGTCTCGGCCGACGGTCGCAAGAAGACCTACGACAACCAGAACCGAACCGGCACCGCGGTCCTGATGACCGATGCCGACGACGTCTGGAACCTTGCGGGCACCACCTCGCCCGGCCAGCCCGCCGGCGTGGACGCCCACTACTACGCCGACGTGGTCGACGACTACTACGGCACGGTCTTCGGCCGCAACAGCATCGACGGCAACGGCATCGTCATCAAGAGCCGGGTCCACTACTCGACGCGACTGTGCAACGCCAGCTGGAACGGCGAGTGGATGTCGTACGGCGACGGCGACGGCCGTACCTGCCTGTCGCTGGCCGGCAGCCTCGACGTGGTCGGACACGAGCTCACCCACGGCGTCACCGAGTTCACCTCGGGCCTGATCTACCAGAACCAGTCGGGCGCCCTCAACGAGTCGTTCAGCGACATGATGGGCAACTCGATGGAGTTCTGGGGCGACGCGCGCGACCCGGGGACGCCGGACTGGCTGGTCAGCGAGGACACCGTGTTCACCAAGGGCGACCCGACGCCGGGCTTCCGCAACATGGCCGACCCGGGCCAGGACGGCGACCCCGACCACATGGTCGACCTCTACACGGGCACTGCTGACGGCGGCGGGGTGCACACCAACAGCGGCATCCCGAACCACGCCTACTACCTGGCCGTGAACGGCGGCCAGAACGCCGGCTGCACCGCCGGTCAGTGGCGCACGGGCCCGACCCACACCGAGGACTGCGGCGTGACCGTCCCGGCCACCGGCCTGGCCGAGAGCGAGCAGATCTTCTACGACGGGTTCACCAGCCTGAACGCGTGGGCGAACATCTGCGACGCCCGCAACGCCACGGTCGCCGCGGCGACAGCTCGTGGACTCGGTGAGGAGACCGCCATCGGCCTCGCCTGGGACGCCGTCGGCGTGCACACCGGCTGCACCGGTGGCGTCGAGCCGCCGCCGCCGTGCGTGAGTGACGACACCGCGTCGCTGCCGTTCGGCACGCCCAACGGCTACGGAAACAACGGCGACTGCACGTGGACCTACGACAACGGGACGGGCGGCTTCGCCTTCCACTTCTCGGTGCTCGACACCGAAGAGGACTTCGACTACGTCTACGTGAAGGACGCCGACGGCAACGTGCTGGCGACGTACACCGGGCTCTACCGCAAGGGTGCGACGTCACCGTGCATCCCGACCTCGACAGGTTCGGTGCAGCTCGTCTCCGACCCGGGTGTGGTCGACCGCGGGTTCGTCGTGGACGCGGTGGTGCCCTGCTGACGCACTCGGGCTGAACAACGTCATACGAAGTGGTCGCTCGGGCGACCACTTCGTATGACGTCCTGGGTGTTGCTCGGACCAGGCTTTGCCGCAGGGGGCTTCCCCGTGCGGGGGCTGCGGGCATACGTTGCCGGGAACGGTCGCGGCGGGGAGCCGCGCCGGGGAGGGAACCCGCCATGGCACGTCGTCCTCGTCCGCTGATCTCGATCCTCACGGCCGGCGCCGCGATCGCGCTCGCCGCAGCCGGGCTCCAGTCGGGGGGTGCCGCCCAGGCGAAGCCCCCGGCGAAGCCGACCAAGGTCGTCATCATCCTCGTCGACGCGCTGAGCAAGGAGATCGTCGACAAGTACGACATGGACAACGTGCAGGCCCTGATGGACGACTACGTCGACACCCCGAAGGGCTACCTCGGGCACACCGGGTCGGTGACCGTCGTGACGCACAATGTGCTCACCTCAGGCCTGCTGCCCAAGCACATGGGCTGGACGAACGAGGGCTACCGCGACGTCGAGGAGGTCCTGCCGAACGACACCACGACCAAGGGCCCCAACGTGGGCGAGGAGCTCTACATCACCAGCAACTTCGGCAGGGACCCGATCTTCGCGCTGCAGGACCACTACGACTACCCCAAGCTGGCCGACTACCTCAACGACACCGGCTCGGTCTACACGATCAGCCCGAAGGCCTACGCCGCCTACGGGTTCGGCGGTCGCGGGTCGACCTCGATCATCACCTTCGGCAGCGTGACGTGTCCGCCGCCTGTGCCGCCTGCGGAGCCCGTGCCCGGTTTGATCTACGGCAGCCTGCGCGGACCCACCGGCGTCAACGTGCCGTCGTACATCACCGGCACGTGCGGCAGCCGCTACTACGTCGAGCGCAACAAGATCTACGACACCTTCAAGGAGCCGGCCAGCCTCTACCCGGCGGACGACGACCGCTACGTGGTCGGTGACGAGCCTGGTCACGAGGGCGGCGACCTCTGGGCGACCGACGCGACCCTCGAGATCATGGAGAACGACCCGGGCTGGAGCGGCCTGTTCGTCAGCCTCCCGGGTGTCGACAAGGCGGCGCACATGTGGGGCGGCGTCAACGATCCGGAAGCGCAGGATCCCGGTGGCGTCCCGATGACCCACATGGACTTCGCGACCGCGACCGCCGACGCCCAGGTCGGGCGGATCATGGACGCTCTCGAGGAGAGCGGGGACCTCGACAACACCCTCGTCGTGCTCACCGCCGACCACGGCTCGGTGGCCGCGGCCCCCGGGCACTTCCACGGCACCTACGACCCGGCGCTCAACTACGGCTTCTTCAACTGGTACTTCGGCGACGTCGAGAACGACGCGGCCAACTACAACAAGCCCCAGCCGGCCCTCCAGCCGCTGGTCGACACCGACAACCTCGGGCTGTCCTACAGCGACTCCTCCATCAACGTGTGGCTGCTGGACCAGTCGGCCGAGAAGGTCGCCGAAGCCGCAGGGATCATGGAGGACATGCCCGACGTCACCGCCGTGTGGCGGCGCGACGGCGACCACTTCACCCTGGTCTCCCCGGTCCGCTGGGACCTGATGACGACCAAGGCCGAGCGCAAGTGGTTCGAGCAGCACGCCCAGGAGCTGGTCGACACCCAGGCGGCGGACTACGGGCCCGACCTGATCGCCACGCTGCCCGACGACACGACGTACTCCGTCGCCGGCGACCACGGCGGCATCCAACGGGCCACCCAGCAGATCCCGATCGTCTTCGCCGGCGCCGGGCTGGGCAGCAAGGACATCAAGAATCCCGTTCGCTCGGTCGACGTCATGCCGACGATCCTCAAGGCGATGGGCATCACCCCGACCGCCGCGATGGACGGGGTTGCGTACCCGCTGCCCCACTGAGCCGTCCCGAGGACACCGACCAAGCCCCTGATCGGGCTTGCCCAAACCACTGACCGATCCGGATCGGACAGGCAGAATTCTCCGAGTGACCCAGCCCGTCATCGACATCCGCGGTCTCCATGTGCGCTTCGGCGAGGTGGAGGCGGTCGCCGGCATCGACGTCCAGGCGTACGCCGGCCAGGCCACCGCGCTGCTGGGACGCAACGGTGCCGGCAAGTCCACGACCATGCGGGTGCTGGCGGGACTGGTGCCGCCGACCGCCGGGTCGGTCTTCGTCGATGGCCTCGATCTGCGCAAGCACACCCTCGAGATCAAGCAGCTCAGCGGCTACTGCCCTGACGTCGGCGGCCTCGTCCCGCGCGCGACGCCGTGGGAGCACCTGCAGCTGTCCGCGCGCCTCCGCCGGCTCGCCGACTGGGAGGACCGCGCCCGCGACCTGCTCGAACGCTTCGAGCTCGGCGGCGTCGCTCATCGGATCACCGGCGGGTTCAGCCACGGCATGGGCCGCCGCCTCAGCGTCGTGCTGGCCTCGCTCCACGAGCCCAAGCTGCTGCTGCTCGACGAGCCCTTCGACGGTGTGGACCCGATCGGGGTCGAGGCGACCATGGAGGTCATCGCCGACGCCCGCGCGCGCGGGGCCTGCATCCTGGTCTCCACCCACCTGCGCGAGCTGGCCATCCAGGCCTGCAGCGACGTGCTGGTGCTGCGCGGCGGCTCGCGGGTCGCGACCGTCGGCTCCGCCGAGATGGCGGGGGAGGAGGGGGCCCGTGCCTACCGGGCTCTCCTCGACTGACGCGGGCGCAGGCTCGGCGGGTACGACCAGCGCCACCAGGCGGCGTACGAACCGGGTCGCCGCCGCGCGGCGGGCCGTCGTCGACGTCGGACACCTCGTGCGTTTCCGGGCGGGCACGGTACGACGCCGGCGCGCGCTCCCTCTCACGTCCGGGATCCTGGCGGCGATCACCCTGGCCGTCTGCACGCTGCCGATGCTGCTGCCCGGGGCCCGCGACCTCGACGGCAAGGCCCGCGACGTGGTGCTGCTACTGCCGACCATCTTTGCGGGGTTCCTGCTGCTCACCGTCGTCTCGTCGGTCGCCTCGGGCGGTGGCCGCGAGCTCCTCAACCGCGACCAGGGCGTCGCCTTCCCGGTCAGCCCCACCACCGACCACCTGGGCGCGCTGCTGATGGCGCCGCTCAACATCGCGTGGCTGCTCCAGACCTGGGCCATGCTCGGTTCGGCCGCCTACGCGCTGCCCGTCGCCGACGTTGCCCCGGCCCAGATCATCATCCTGCTCTGGGTGGCGGCCGCGACCTCCGTGGCGCAGATCGTGGCGTGGACGATGGAGGCCATCCGGCGCCGGCGACACGGCCGCTGGGTGGTGCGTGCCATGGTGCTCGCCTTCGCCACGGCGGCCGCCGTGATGCAGGTGCGCGGCACCCTCACCGACTTCCTCGACCGCCTGCCTACGGTTGCGGTCGTCGCCCGCGCGACGCGGGGCTTCGGGGCCGACTGGGTCACCGTCGCCGTGCTGCTGGCCGTGTCGATCGTCCTCGCGGTCGTGATCGGCGCCGTGCCCGCTCACCTGGCAGCGCGCCGGCCGCCACTCGACGAGGCCCGCGTCGAGAGCGGCCAGTACGCCGCCCGCCGTACGGCGGGCACGGTGATCGGCATGTTGATGCGCCTGGACCGGGGCTCGATCTGGCGTTCGGTCCCGATGCGTCGTGGCATCACCGTGCTGGGCGTCGGTCCCGGTCTCGTCGCGATCGTCGGCAACATGTCGTGGCAGTCGATGTCGATCCTGCCCGGCCTGGTGGCGTCGGGCGGGGTGCTCCTCTTCGGCGTCAACGGCTGGTGCCTCGACGGGCGCGGCCTGCTGTGGCGCGAGAGCCTGCCGGCGCGTCCCTCGCAGGTCTTCGCGGCGCGGGTGCTGGTGCTGTGCGAGTTCCTGCTCGTCGCGACGGCGATGACCATCGTGCTCGCGGCGCTACGCGCCGGCGCGCCCCAGGCTCACGAGCTGGCCGCCATCGCGTGCCTGGTCCTGGTCGTCACCCTCCAGGTCGTCGCGGCCGGCATGCGCTGGTCGTGGCAGCGGCCGTACCCCGTCGACATGCGCTCCGCCCGCGCGACGCCCGCACCGCCCATGGTGATGGTCGGCTACTCGACCCGGCTCGCTCTGTCCACGACGTTCACCGGTCTGGCCTTCTCCATGCTCGCGCGGGTCCCGGACTGGCGCTGGTCGGTGCTGGTGACGGTGCCGTTCGTGGCCTGGTCCGGCTTCCGCCTGCTCCGCGCCGCCCGGATGTGGGAGAACCCCGCCGAACGCGCCCGGGTCGTGATGACGGTGGCGGCGTAGACCGGGCGGGATACCCGCTCGAGCGGGTATCCCGGACGTTCGGGGGGTTGCAACGACGACAAAGGGGCAGGAACGACGCCAAACCTCGCGCCGGAAGCGTGTGCCCCCGCCGCTCGACCTGGGCCAGCCAAGTCGGCTCAGCCGTAAGACAGCTCGGCGCCGGGTGCCACCTCGACGCTAGCCAGGAACTCCACCATCTGCTCCTGCGTCAGGCCGGTGCTGTCGGGATACTGCACGGTGAGACTGCCACCGTCGCGTCCGGGGATAGGCGTGCTGATCATGGTGTACGCACCAAGGCTCTCGGACGAGCTCGGCGCCTGAACGCCGGAGGGATTGGACGGGTCCTCGACCGAAAGACTCTCGTCGACGTCTGGCGCCTCGCCGCTGTTGTGGCGCACCCAGAAGTCGCGGCCCTCGTACGTCGTGTGCTCCCCGCGCTGCTTGTTGTTCTCCAGGTAGAACACGAGCTTGCCGACGTAGCTGTCCGGGTCGTCGTCGACTCCGCCGGCGAGAGGCGCAAAGACGACGCCGAAGGGGTGGGCGGCCTGCACCGACCAGCCATCGGGAGGTGCCGAGAACGTGAAGTGCCCGGCCGTGACGGGATCCGAGGACTCCAGGTCGGCTGAGGGGGCTGGACCGGCGACGACGGTTGCCACGGGCGACCCCTGGAGGTTGGTCACGACGCCGACGCCGAGGACACCAGCGGCGGCGACGCCGAGGACCGCGACGGCTCCGCGGCGTCGGCGGCTCCGGGCGAGTGCGCGGCGGCCCCGGGCGAGGTCGTTCGCGGCATCGGCGTGCGGTGCAGGGCCCGCGGCCCGGTCGAGCAGGGTGGTCAGCTGGTCCATGTCAGTTCCTTCTGGTCGTGGTGGGTTCGAGCGCGGTACGCAGGTGGTCGAGGGCCTTGGCGTTCTGGGACTTCACGGTGCCGGTCGAGCACGACAGCAGCCGTGCCGTCTCGGCGACGTCCAGGTCGAGCCAGTGCCGGAGCACGACGACGGCACGCTGACGTGGAGGCAGTGCGGCCAGTGCGGCAAGGACGGCAGTGTCCCCGCCACCCGCGTGGTCGTCGTACGACGCGGTGTCCGGCACGACGTCGGTCGGCGACTCCCGGCGGTATGGCCGTCGGCGCTCGTCGACGAACGCGTGGGTCAGGCTGGTCCTCGCGTAGCCGACCGGGTTGCCCGCCCGGCGCACCCGCGGCCACGCGACGTACAGGCGGGTCAACGTGGTCTGCACGAGGTCCTCGGCGAACGCGTCGTCGCCTGCCGTGAGCAACCTGGCCATCCGCACGAGCGGCCCTCGCTGGGCAACCACGAACTCCTCGAACTCCGAGTCCCGCTCGCGATCGTTCAGTCGTCTGGTCGTTCGGTTGGGCATCCGTCCTCCTTCACCCACCTGACGGATCTCACAGGGTGACAAGTTGCCTCCGCACTAACCTGTCCCGCATGGACTTCTCGCCGTCCCCCCGAGCCGCCGAGCTGACCGAGCGGGTGCGGGCCTTCATGGCGGAGGAGATCGAACCGGTCGAGGCCCAGTACCACCGCGACCTGGCCGCCGCCCGCGAGACCGGCACCCAGTGGACCCCGCTCCCGGTCATCGAGGACCTCAAGGCCAAGGCCCGGGCCCGAGGGCTCTGGAACCTCTTCCTCCCGAAGGAGCACGCCGGCGAGTACGCCGCGCGGTTCGGCACCGACGGTGGCGAGGGGCTCTCGAACGTCGACTACGCGCCCATCGCCGAGCTGACAGGGCGGTCGGCCATCGCGCCGATCGTCCTCAACTGCAACGCGCCGGACACCGGGAACATGGAGGTGCTGCTGCGCTACGGCTCCGAGGAACAGCGCAAGGAGTGGCTCGAGCCGTTGCTCGAGGGCCGCATCCGGTCGGCGTTCGCGATGACCGAGCCGGGGGTCGCGTCGTCCGACGCCACCAACATGGAGGCCACCTGCGTGGTCGACGGGGACGAGGTGGTCGTCAACGGACACAAGTGGTGGACCACGGGCGTCGGCCACCCGGACTGCAAGGTCTTCGTGTTCATGGGCGTGACCGACCAGGAAGCCGACCGGCACCAGCGCCACTCGATGGTGCTCGTACCTCGCGACACCCAGGGCGTGCGGGTCGAGCGGCTGCTGTCGACGATGGGTTACCAGGACGAGCCGATCGGCCACGGCGAGGTGTCGTTCACCGACGTCCGCGTACCCCTGGCCAACGTCATCTCCGGTCCGGGACAGGGCTTCGCGATCGCCCAGGGCCGGCTGGGCCCCGGCCGCGTCCACCACTGCATGCGGCTGATCGGACTCTCCGAGCTGGCGCTCGAGCTCGCGATCAAGCGCGGCACGAGTCGTACGGCGTTCGGGAAGCGGCTGGTCGACCTCGGCGGCAACCGCGAGCGGATCGCCGACGCCCGGATCGCCATCGACCAGGCCCGCCTGCTCGTTCTGAACGCCGCGTGGAAGCTCGACCAGGGCGGACCGCTGAACGCCCTGTCGGAGGTGAGCCAGATCAAGGTGGTCGTCCCGAACGTCGCCCAGCAGGTCATCGACTTCGCCATCCAGGTGCACGGCGGTGCAGGGATGTCCGACGACTTCCCCCTGGCGATGGCGTTCGTCAACGCCCGCACGTTGCGGCTCGCCGACGGCCCGGACGAGGTACATCGCGGCATGGTCGCCCGCCTCGAGCTGGGCAAGTACGCATGAGGATTCTCGTCACCGGCGCTGCCTCAGGTCTCGGCGCGGCCCTGACGCGGGCCTGGCGGCTGCGCGGCGACGACGTGCTCGCGACGGACCTCGCCGGCCATGACGTGGACCTCACTCTCGACATCACGAACGACGAGGACTGGGCGACTGCCTTCGAGGAGGTCCAGACCCGCTGGGGCGGGCTCGACATCCTCGTCAACAACGCCGGGGTCGCGGGCGGCGGTCGTCTCGACGTGGCCACCCTCGACGAGTGGCGCTGGATCACCGAGATCAACCTGTTCGGCGTCGTCCGCGGCACCCGCACGTTCGTCCCCCTGTTCAAGCGACAGCGCTCCGGGCACATCGTCAACGTCGCCTCGCTCGCCGGGCTCGTGCACCCCGCCGGCATGGCGTCGTACAACGCGGTCAAGGCGGCCGTCGTCGCGCTCACCGAGACGACCGGCCACGAGCTGGCGGCGTACGGCGTCCGCGCGAGCGTCGTCTGCCCGTCGTACTTCCGCACCAACCTGATGGACTCCCTCCAGGGAGCCGACACCACCCTGGCCGGCGTGATGGCACACCTCGTCGCGTCCTCGCCGCTGACCGCCCACGACATCGCGGCGTCGGTCATCGCCGGTGTCGAC
This sequence comes from uncultured Actinomycetota bacterium, assembly GCA_963758885.1. Taxonomy (GTDB): domain Bacteria; phylum Actinomycetota; class Actinomycetes; order Propionibacteriales; family Nocardioidaceae; genus Nocardioides. The sequence continues at coordinate 78,007 of CAVWXS010000034.1, read as the reverse complement.
GCCGGCCACGAGCTGATCGTCCCCGACGTCGCCGCGCAGAGCGCCTGGAAGATGAAGCAGACCGATCGCATGAACTATGAGCTGATGATGCGCGCCCAGGCCGCCAAGCTGCACCGGCTCGCGGGCGAGGACGTGTGAACTCCCGCGACGAGAGCCGCCCTGTCCGCGACGAGGATGCCTTCGACGTCGGGGCGGTCGACGCCTGGCTGCGCAAGCACGCGCCGGCGTACGACCTGGTCGGCGCGCCCGAGGTCCGCCAGTTCCCCGGCGGCGCATCGAACCTGACCTTCCTGCTGTCCTATCCCGGACACGACCTGGTCCTGCGCCGGCCGCCCGCGGGTGCCAAGGCCAGGAGCGCCCACGACATGGGCCGCGAGCACGATATCCAGGCGGCTATCGCCCCGGTCTTCCCCTACGTCGCGACCATGGTCGGCATGTGCCGTGACGAGTCGGTGATCGGTTCGGAGTTCTATGTCATGGAGCGGCTCGAGGGCACGATCCCCAGGCGGCGCCTGGGGTTCGAGGCCACGCCCGACCAGGTGTCGACCTTGTGCGAGCGGGCCTGGGACGTGCTCGTCGATCTCCACGCCGTCGACGTCACAGCGATCCCGGCGCTAGCGGCTCTCAACCGCGGTGAGGGCTACGTCGCCCGCCAGGTCGCCGGCTGGACCGACCGGCTGGCGAGGGCCGCGACCGACGACCTGGGCGACTGGTCGCCGGTCACCGCCTGGCTCGACGCTCACCAGCCCGACGACGTCGGCCAGTGCCTGATCCACAACGACTACCGCTTCGACAACCTCGTCCTGTCGCCGGACCGGCTGGAGGTCACGGGGGTCCTCGACTGGGAGATGGCCACCATCGGCGATCCGCTGATGGACCTCGGTGGGGCGCTGGCCTACTGGGTCGAGACGGGCGACGACGAGTTCTTCCAGCAGTTCCGACGGCAGCCGTCGGGCGAGCCGGGCATGTGGACCCGGTGGGAGATCGTCGAGCACTACGCCTCCCGCACGAGCCTCTCCGTGACGCCCGAGCAGTGGCGCTTCTACGAGGTGTTCGGGATCTTCCGCCTCGCGGTGATCGCGCAACAGATCTGGTACCGCTACGTCCAGGGGCAGACCCACAACGAGGCCTACGCCGTCTTCGGACCGGCGGTCGCCTACCTCGAGCAACGCTGCCGCCGGATCCTCGAGGTCTGAGCGCGTGGGTCAGATCCTGCTGGTCCGCCACGGGCAGGCGTCGTGGGGCGCGGCCGACTATGACGTGCTCTCGCCCCTGGGCGAGCGGCAGGCGGCGGCGCTGGGGGTCTGCCTGGCCGGCGTACCGGTCGAGGCGGTGGTGCACGGCGCGATGCGACGTCAGCGTGAGACAGCCGAGCAGCTGGTCGAGGCAGCAGGCTGGGCCGTGACGCCGTCCGTCGACGAGCGGTGGGACGAGATGGACCATCAGGGGGTGCTCGACGCCCATCCGCCCGAGTTCGACGGCGAGCCGGACGAGAGGCAGTTCCAGGCCTGGTTCGAGAAGGCCACCGCCCGGTGGCTGTCCGGCGACCACGACCGCGACTACTCCGAGCCGTGGGCCGCGTTCCGCGACCGGGTCCTCGCGGGGTTCGAGGCGTTCGGCGACGGCACGACCGTCGTGGTCACCTCCGCCGGCCCGGTCTCCGTGGTCGTCGCGCACCTGCTCGAGTCGCCCGCGGCGTACCGGCGGATCGCGCCCGTGGTCGTCAACGCCTCCGTCACCAAGGTCGTCCTCGGCCGCCGCGGCCGGACGTTGGTGTCGTTCAACGAGCACGCTCACCTGCCGGGCGATCTGCTGACGTACCGCTGACTCGCCCTTCGGCGGGCGAGCCTGCGGCGAGCGAAAGCCGAGGTCCGCTCGCCGATGGATACAGCACCAGTAGCCCCGGGTGGGGGGCGTCGGGGGGAACGGACCCGGGGCTACTGGCGCAGCACGGGCACCGAGCAGTCGGGTCTGCTCAGTGCGATGAGGTTGCCCGCGCCGCGGGCACCAGCGGGGTACGCCGTGTCGAGCCGCTGCGGCGGCGACTGCCAACGCTGGCGGCGACAGGGGGTCTTCCCGAGGAGCATGGGTGGATCTCTTTCTTCGTTCCCCCCACAGCCGGGTAAAGAGCGACCCCCGTCGCCGAGGAGAAGTTAAACAGAGGGCAACAGTCACGCCCGTCATTCCGCGCCCAATCGCCCCGACGGGCTATACCACCCGGACGTCGCCTGGGACAGCTACACGGGGCCCGCGGCTCGACTGACGCTCGAAACAAGCAGGCTTGACTGTTTGTTCGTACGCCGCCACCATGGCGAGGTGCCCGCGTCCGCCGTCCGCGTCCCGCAGGAGGAGCGCACCCGCGCGATGCGCGCGCGGCTGATGGAGGCGACGGTCGAGCTGTTGGTGGAGCGCGGCTTCGCCGGCACGTCCACGACGTTGGTCAGCGAACGGGCGGGCGTGTCGCGCGGCGCGCAGCTTCACCACTTCCCGACCAAGAACGACCTCGTGGTCGCGGCCGTCGCCCACCTCACCGAGGTGCGTGGCGCCGAGCTCGCGGCGGCGGCCGAGCGCCGGCTGCCGCGGGGGGCGCGCCGTACCCGCGCCGTGCTCGAGCTGCTGGCCGACCACTTCACCTCCCCGGTCTTCACGGCGGCGCTGGAGCTCTGGGTGGCTGCTCGCACCGACGAGGCGCTGCGCGACGCCGTCGTCCCCCTCGAGCACCGCGTGGGCCGGCAGACCCACCGGATGACCGTCGAGCTGCTGGGCGCCGACGAGTCGCGCGCGGGTGTGCGCGAGCTGGTGCAGGCGACCCTCGACCTGGTGCGGGGCCTCGGGCTGGCCGACACCATCACCGACGACGCCCGGCGCCGCAAGCGCATCCTCGACCGCTGGGCAACCACCCTCGACTCAGCGCTCGCATGAACGAACTCCTGGAGTCCGTGCTCGCCGACCTGGCCGCCGAGGGCGACCGGCTGGAGGCGGTGGTGGCTCCGCTGCCCGAGGACTCGTGGCGGCTGCCGACCCCTGCCGACGGCTGGGACGTCGCGACCCAGGTCGCCCATCTCGCCTGGACCGACGAGGCCGCGACGGCGGCGGCCACCGACAAGGAGGCGTGGGACGCGCTGGTGCTGGAGGCACTGGCCGACCCCGAGCATGCCGTCGACAAGCACGCTCTGGCCGGTGGTGCGGTCGAGCCCTCGGCGTTGCTGCACCGGTGGCGCGCCGGTCGGTCCCGGTTGGCTGACGTGCTGCGCGCGTACCCCGAGGGCCAGCGGATGCCGTGGTACGGCCCGCCCATGTCGGCGACCTCGATGGCCACCGCACGCTTCATGGAGACCTGGGCCCACTCGCTCGACGTCTACGCGGCGCTCGGCGTCGAGCCCGAGGTCAGCGACCGCGTGAGGCACGTGGCCCACCTGGGTGTGCGCACGCGTCGCTTCGCCTTTGCCGTGCGTGGCGAGACGGCCCCCGACACCGAGCCCCGCGTGGAGCTGACGGCGCCGTCCGGCGAGCTCTGGACCTGGGGACCGGAGGACGCTGCCGAGACGGTGAGCGGGCCGGCGTACGACTTCTGCCTGCTCGTCACCCAGCGCATCCACCGCGGCGACACCGCCCTCGTCGCCACTGGTCCCGGAGCCGACCGGTGGCTCGACATCGCGCAGTGCTTCGCGGGTCCGTCGGGTGAGGGGCGGCCGGCCGGTGGCTGACGTGGTGCGGATCGGGAACTGCTCCGGCTTCTACGGCGACCGGCTCTCCGCGATGCGCGAGATGCTCGACGGTGGGCCGCTCGACGTCCTCACCGGCGACTACCTCGCGGAGCTGACGATGCTGATCCTCGGCCGCGACCAGCTCAAGGACCCGTCGCTGGGCTATGCGCGGACCTTCGTCAAGCAGCTCGAGGACTGCCTCGGCCTGGCGCTCGAGAAGGGCGTGAGGATCGTCTCCAACGCCGGCGGCCTCAATCCCGCGGGCCTCGCAGACCGGATCGGCGAGGTGGCCACGGGGCTTGGCCTGTCGCCCGCCATCGCGTACGTCGACGGCGACGACGTGCGCTCGCTTGCCTTCGAGAATGCTCTCACCGCCAACGCCTACCTCGGCGGGTTCGGCATCGCCGCAGCACTCGCAGGCGGTGCCGACGTCGTGGTGACCGGCCGGGTCACCGACGCTTCCCTCGTGGTCGGGCCGGCCGTCTGGTGGCACGGCTGGGGGCCGACGGCGTACGACGCCCTGGCCGGCGCCGTCGTCGCCGGGCACGTCATCGAGTGCGGCTGCCAGGCGACTGGTGGCAACTTCTCGGGCTTCGCCGGCATCGAACGGTCCCGGCCGCTGGCGTTCCCGGTTGCGGAGGTGGCGGCCGACGGGTCGTCGGTGATCACCAAGCACGTCGGCACGGGTGGCTCGGTCACCGTCGACACGGTCACGGCTCAGCTGCTCTACGAGGTGCAGGGCACCCAGTACCTCGGGCCGGACGTGACGACCGACCTGACCTCGATCCGCCTTGCGGAGGTGGGCTCCGACCGCGTCCGCGTCACCGGCGTGCGCGGGTCGGCCCCGCCGGAGCGACTCAAGGTCTGCGTCAACGAGCTGGGCGGCTACCGCAACTCGGTCGAGTTCGTGCTCACCGGGCTCGACGTCGAGGACAAGGCGGCGTGGGTGCGTTCGCAGCTGTCACCGTCGTTGACGGCTTCGTCGGTCACGTGGTCGCTCGGCACTCTTCCGGTTCCGGACGCCGACACCGAGGAGGGCGCGTCGACCCTGCTGCGCTGCACGGTCCAGGATGCGTCGGCGGAGGCCGTGGGCCGCGCCTTCTCGGCCGCGGCCGTGGAGCTGGCCTTGGCGTCCTACCCGGGGTTCACCATGACCGCGCCGCCCGGCCACGGCGCGCCGTTCGGGGTCTACCGGGCCGAGTACGTCGACCGCTCCCAGGTCACGCAGACCGTGCACCACGCCGACGGGATCGATCTCGCTGGTTGAGGAGAGGCGCGCTAGCGCCTGTCTCGAAACCCGGTGACCTGGCCGCGGACCCGTTGCGGGGTTTCGTGACAGGCTGCTAGCGCGCCTTCCTCAACCAGCGGCGGCAGCGGGGAACGCGTGCCGCTCGGCACCTTCGTGCACGCCCGGTCCGGGGACAAGGGCGGCGACGCCAACCTCGGGCTGTGGGTCGCGCACGACGGGTCGCCGTCGTACGACGCCCGGGTCGCCTGGCTGCTCTCCGTCGTCACCCCCGACTTCGTGCGGGGCCTGCTTCCCGAGACCCGCGACCTCGACGTCGAGGTGCACGCGCTCCCCAACCTCGGTGGGGTCAACGTCGTGGTCCACGGGTTGTTGGGCCAAGGCGTGGCTGCTTCGACGCGGTTCGACCCGCAGGCCAAGGGGTTGGGCGAGTGGGCGCGGTCGCGGCACGTGGAGATTCCGGGCGTGCTGTTGGGGTACTCGTCGTGACCGCCGTGGTTACGCTTCCGGACATGACGGAGCAGGCCGCCTCGCTGCGGCCACCAGGGCGGGTCCACATCGTCGGGGCGGGACCGGTCGGACTCTTCCTGACCGCCCTGCTCCAGGGCGTCGGGCAGGAGGTCTGCCTCTACGAACGCCGCTCCGAGTACACCCGGACCCGGATGGTCTCGCTGGCCAAGTACCTCGTGGCCGACTCGGTCGAGAGCTACAAGGAGGACCCGGTCGACGGCCAGGACGTGGAGGCGCTCTACGACCCGGTCGAGCTCCAGACGCGGCTCGCCTACCGGCGTACGGTCGCGCCCGACCTGCGCGCGCTCCTGGAGGAGTGGTCGCGCGGGTTCGTCCAGCTCAACGTCGTCGAGAACCGGCTGAGCGAGCTGATCGAGTCCCGCGCCACCGGGACCGTCGAGCGGGTCTCGCGCACGGTCGACCGCGACGAGGCGCTGGAGATGCTGGAGCCGGGCGACATGCTCGTCGACTGCACCGGCACCCGGGCCATCATGCGCGACCTGCTGCTCCCCGGCGCCGACCTCGACGTTCCGCGGGCGCAACACCCAGATCTTCCATCTCGAGTACTCGCTCGTGATCACCTTCCTCTACGGGCAGCACTACGAGTGCAACGAGTACTGCAAGTACTACAAGAACCTCGAGAGCACCGGCTACAAGTTCATCCCCGCCGTGCACCGCACCTGCTACGACAACGGCATCACCCACGTGACCGGCATCGTGAGCATCAGCAAGGAGGAGTTCGAGGCGATGCCGCCGCGCTTCGACGGTGACTGGCTGCGCGAGCACTTCCCAGCAGTCGCCACCTCGATGGACGGGTTCATCAACCGGATCAAGACGGAGACGAACGGCGAGCTCGTCGGCGACCTGGAGATCACCCGCATCCCGCTCGACGTCTACCACGCGTGGCACAACACGACCCGGCGCTGGAGCGAGTCGGGCCTCGACCACCCGCTCGCCCGGACGCCCGTGTTCCTGCTGGGCGACTCGGCGATCGGGTCGCCGTACTTCCAGTCGATCTCGCTCGGGCTTCGAGTGCGCGTTCTTCCTCGCCGGCCACCTCGCCAACCGGAAGCTGCCGATGTCGCTGGTCTTCGAGAGGTACGAGACGTTCATGTACCAGCAGTGGCTCCGGGTCTACATGCGCAGCCAGATGATCAAGCACAACAAGGACCTGCTCCAGATGGTCGACGACACCGACGGGCTTCTCGCGAAGCTGCACATCTACTGAGATGAGTGATCTCGACAAGCTCGACCGGCGAAGCGCGATGCTCCTGAAGATCGCCGAGCTCGAGGCAGAGGTCGCCAAGGCGGTGGCCGGCGGTGGCGAGAAGTACGTCGACCGCCACCACGCGCGCGGGAAGCTGCTGCCCCGCGAGCGGATCGAGCTGCTCGTCGACGAGGGGTCGGCGTTCCTGGAGCTGTCGCCCCTGGCGGGGTGGGGCTCGGACTTCCACGTCGGCGCGAGCCTGGTCACCGGGATCGGGGTGGTGGAGGGCGTCGAGTGCCTGATCACCGCCAACGACCCCACGGTCAAGGGCGGTGCGAGCAACCCGTGGACGGTGAAGAAGGCCTTCCGGGCCGCCCAGATCGCCGAGGAGAACAACCTCCCGACGGTCTCGCTGGTCGAGTCCGGCGGTGCGGATCTGCCCACGCAGAAGGAGATCTTCATCCCGGGCGGCAAGCTGTTCCGCGACCTGACGCGCGCCAGCGCGCGACGGCAGCCCACGATCGCGCTGGTGTTCGGCAACTCCACCGCAGGCGGCGCCTACGTGCCGGGCATGAGCGACTACACCGTGATGGTCAAGCAGCAGGCCAAGGTGTTCCTCGGCGGCCCGCCGCTGGTGAAGATGGCGACCGGCGAGGAGTCCGACGACGAGTCCCTCGGCGGCGCCGAGATGCACGCCCGGGTGTCGGGGCTGGCCGACTACCTCGCCCAGGACGAGCACGACGCGATCCGCATCGGCCGGCGGATCGTGGCGAGGTTGAACTGGCGGAAAGGTGGTTTCGAGGCTCGGCCGTGGACGGCTGCACTCAGCCACCGTCACGAGACCTCGACCGACCGATCGGCCTGAACCACCGATCGGGGGTTGAGGTGCGAGGAGCGCCAGCGACGAGCCTCGAAACCACCTTCGCCGAGCCCGACGCGGACCCCGACGGTCTCCTCGACCTGATCCCCGCCGACCTCAAGGAACCCTTCGACCCACGCGGCGTGATCGTGCGCGTCTGCGACGGCACCGGCCCGGGCAACGGTCGTCCGTTCGACGAGTTCAAGCCGCTCTACGGCACGTCGTTGGTCACCGGCTGGGCCAGGCTGCACGGCCGGCCGATCGGCATCCTCGCCAACGCGCAGGGCGTGCTGTTCAGCGAGGAGGCGCAGAAGGCGACACAGTTCATCCAGCTGGCCAACCAGATCGACGTGCCGCTGCTCTTCCTGCACAACACGACCGGCTACATGGTCGGCGCGGAGTACGAGCAGGGCGGGATCATCAAGCACGGCGCGCAGATGATCAACGCGGTCAGCAACTCCAAGGTCCCGCACCTGAGCGTGATCATGGGGGCGTCGTACGGCGCCGGGAACTACGGCATGAACGGCCGCGCCTTCGACCCCCGCTTCCTGTTCAGCTGGCCGTCCGCGAAGTCGGCGGTGATGGGACCGGCCCAGCTCGCCGGCGTGCTCTCGATCGTCGCGCGGGCGGCCACGGAGGCGCGCGGCCAGGAGTACGACGAGGAGGGCGACGCCGGCATGCGCGCCTTCGTCGAGCAGATCGGTCGAGGAGCAGAGCCTGCCGTTCTTCCTGTCCGGGATGCTCTACGACGACGGCGTGATCGACCCACGCGACACCCGGACCGTGCTGGCCATCTGCCTGTCGGTCATCGAGAACGCGCCGATCCGCGGTGCCGACGGTTACGGGGTGTTCCGCACGTGATCAAGCGAGCAGCGAGTGCGAACGAGCGCGCGTCGAGACGGTGGCGTGACAGGCAGGTCGCGCGTGCCCTCGTCGCCAACCGGCGCCGAGATCGCGTCTCGGGTGTTCCGGACCTGCCGTCGCCTCGGCATCGAGACCGTCGCGGTGCACTCCGACGCTGACGCCGGTCTGCCTTACGTCCGCGAGGCCGACCACGCCGTGCGGCTACCCGGGAGCGCTCCGGCCGACACGTACCTCCGGATCGACCTGCTCGTCGACGCCGCGCGTCGTTCCGGCGCAGACGCCGTCCACCCCGGCTACGGCTTCCTCTCGGAGAACGCGGAGTTCGCCCGCGCCGTCCTCGATGCCGGCCTGACGTGGATCGGCCCCACCCCGGAGTCGATCGAGGCGATGGGCTCGAAGATCGAGGCCAAGCGGATCATGCACGAGGCCGGGGTTCCTGTCCTCGAGGCGCCCGCCTCGCCCACTGAGGACGACCTTCCGTTGCTGGTGAAGGCGTCGGCGGGTGGCGGCGGCCGCGGCATGCGCGTCGTACGCCGCCTCGCCGACCTTGCGTCCGACGTCGCGGCCGCCGAGGCCGAGGCGCTGTCGGCGTTCGGCGACGGCACGGTCTTCATCGAGCCGTACGTCGAGCGCAGCCGCCACATCGAGGTCCAGGTCTTCGGAAGCACCGTCCTGGGGGAGCGGGACTGCTCGATCCAGCGTCGACACCAGAAGTTGGTGGAGGAGGCGCCCGCACCGCACCTGCCCGCGGACACCCGCGACGCGATGTACGCGGCGGCCCAGAAGGCGGCAGAAGCGATCGACTACCGCGGGGCGGGCACCGTCGAGTTTCTGGTGGACGCCAGGGACCCCAGCCGCTTCTGGTTCCTGGAGATGAACACCCGCCTCCAGGTCGAGCATCCGGTCACCGAGCTGGTGTGGGGCGTCGACCTGGTGGCGATGCAGCTAGGTGAGGCCGCACCTCCGGGTCGGCCGACCGGTCACGCGATCGAGGTCCGCCTGTACGCAGAGGACCCGGCTGCCGACTACCAGCCGCAGTCGGGCGTGCTCACCCGCTTCGAGATCCCAACGGGTGAAGGGATTCGTGTCGACGCCGGCTACGAGTCGGGCTCGACCGTCTCCACGTTCTACGACGCGATGCTGGCCAAGGTGGTCTGCCACGCCCAGACCCGCGAGGCCGCCGCCCGCAAGCTCGCCGACACCCTCGCCCGGGCCCGCATCCACGGCGTCGTCACCAACCGCGACCTGCTGGTCCAGGTGCTTCGGTCGGAGGCGTTCCTCGCCGGCGAGGTGTCGACGGCAATTCCTGCTCCCGGGGTTTCGTGACGGGACTTCGCCCCTCCTCAACCAGCGGGATGGCCGTGGCGGCGGCGATCGCGCTGGCCGAGCAGGCCGGCGCCGAACGCACCGTCCAGCAAGGAGTCCCGGTCGGCTGGCGCAACGTGCCGAGCCAGGCCCAGCGCACGGAGTTCGAGGACGGCACGGTCGTCGAGTGGTGGCGGGGTCGCGACGGCTACGTCCTCGAGGGCGACCACTCGGTGGTTGAGGTGCGAGCCTGCGAGCCTCGAAACCACTGGAGCGTGACGCTGGAGAGCGACGGCGTGCGCACGACGTACGACGTCACCGTCAGCGGCGACAGGTCGACGTCGACGGACCGACCGGCCACACCCGCCTGACGAGGAAGCCCCGGTTCACCGACCCTGCCGATGCGGTGGCGAGCGGCAGCCTGCTGGCGCCGATGCCCGGCACCGTGGTCAGCGTGCTCGTCGAGAAGGGCGCAGAGGTCGCGGCCGGGCAGGCGGTGCTGGTGCTCGAGGCGATGAAGATGCAGCACACCGTGGCCGCGCCGTACGACGGCGTGGTCACCGTGATCGACGTACGAGCAGGCCAACAGGTAGCGGCGGGCGACGTGCTCGCCGTCGTGGATCCACTCGGTGGTTGAGGTGCGAGCTTGCGAGCCTCGAAACCACCACCAAGGGAGACAGCAGTGAACACCTTCACCGAGTCCGAGGAGCGCCAGGAGCTGCGCAAGCAGGTGGCGAAGCTGGCGTCGAAGTACGGCCGCACGTACTTCACCGACAAGGCCCGCAGCGGCGGCAAGACCACCGACCTGTGGTTGGAGATGGGCAAGAACGGCTACCTCGGCATCAACATCCCCGAGGAGTACGGCGGCGGAGGCGGCGGCATCGGCGACGTCGCGGCGGTCCTGCGAGGAGCTCGCCGCGCAGGGCTGCCCGTTGCTGATGATGGTGGTCAGCCCGGCGATCTGCGGCACGGTGATCTCCCGCTACGGCACGCGAGGAGCAGAAGCGGCGCTGGCTGCCCGGGCATCGCGGACGGCACCGGCACGATGGCCTTCGCGATCACCGAGCCCGACGCCGGCACCAACTCCCACAACATCACCACCACCGCCCGCCGCGACGGCGACGAGTGGGTGCTGACCGGGCGCAAGGTCTACATCTCCGGCGTCGACGAGGCCGACAACGTGCTGGTCGTCGCGCGCACCGAGGACGCGCAGAGACCGGGAAGCTGAAGCCCTGCCTCTTCGTGGTGCCGACCGACGCGGAGGGCTTCGAGTACACCAAGATCCCGATGGAGATCGTCAGCCCGGAACTTCAGTTCCAGGTGTTCATCGACGACGTCCGGCTGCCGTCCGACGCGCTGGTCGGCGACGAGGACGCCGGGCTGGTGCAGCTGTTCGCCGGCCTCAACCCCGAGCGGATCATGGCGGCGTCGTTCTCCACGGGCCTGGCGCGGTTCGCGATCGAGAAGGCGACGGCGTACGCCAAGGAGCGGATGGTCTTCCAGGCGCCGATCGGCTCGCACCAGGCCATTGCCCACCCGCTGGCCCAGTCGCACATCGAGGTCGAGCTGGCCCGGCTGATGACGCAGAAGGCCGCCGCGCTCTACGACGCCGGCGACGACCTGGGCGCGGGCGAGGCTGCCAACATGGCCAAGTACGCCGCCGCCGAGGCCGCCTGCGACGCCGCCGACCGCGCGGTGCAGACCCATGGCGGCAACGGGATCACCCAGGAGTACGGCATGGCCGGCCTGCTGGTGGCCACCCGTGCCGGCCGCATCGCGCCCGTCAGCCGCGAGATGATCCTCAACTTCGTGGCCATGCACTCCCTCGGCCTGCCCAAGTCGTACTGAGGACGCCGAGATCGCCGATGTCGTCTGCGATCACCAGCGACGGAGAGTCGCAGCGATCCGCAAGCACGAATCGGTGGTCGGGACCCTCAGTACTGGATGACGACCGCGCCGTTGCCGGACTGGTAGCCGTCGGTGTGCGTGACCTGGGTGGCGCCGGACCTCACGTAGCTGCTGCCGCCTCCGCCGCCGCCGGCCGCGGCGTGCTCTGCCTCCCAGAAGGCGCAGTACGCGCCGCCGCCACCGCCTGCGCCGCCGTAGTAGCCGCCGCCACCACCGCCGCCGCCGTAGTTCTCGTAGGTGTCTGCACGTCCTCCGCCGGCACCGCCCTGGAACGACGCACCCGGCTCCCCGTCGACGCCATCCTCGCGGTAGCGGCAGTCCGCACCCAGGCCGGCGGCGTCGCCGCCTGGGGTGTTCATGGCACCGGGCGGGATGCCGGGCAGGCCGCCCCGGCCGTTCGCCACGTCGAGGCCGGCCAGGCTGCCGCCCATCTGGCCGCTGTCGCCACCGTTCACGCCGTTGTCCGCGGCACCGCCTCCACCGCCCGCGACGACCAGCGGGCTCGAGCCCACGGAGACGTACGACGCGCCGCCGCCGCCGGCACCACGGCCGAAGAACGCGTCCGCGCCGGCGCCGCCGCCGCCGTACCCACCTGCGCGGGGGTTCGGGTTGACCGGCTGGGCGCCGACGACGTAAGTGATCACCTGGCCCGGCGTGACCGGGACGATCGCCCTCACCTCGGCGCCGTGCCCGCCAACGCCCTGACCGAACTCGGCCACGCCGCCGCCCTGGGCGCCGTACGCCTTGACGGAGATCTGCGTGACACCGGCGGGCACCGTCCAGGTGTACGTGCCGGGCGTCCAGGCCGTGACGACGCCCTGGTACGCCGACGCGGGCGAGGCCGCGTAGCCGACCAGTGCCGGCGGTCATCAGCGCGGCACTGGCGGTGGCCACGGCGGCAGAACGGGCGATGGAGCGGGGCGCGAAGTGCATGAGGAGGAGGCTACGAAGGCCGGCGCCCGTCTTCTGTCGTCCACCTGACACACCGGCAAACCTCACGGCAGCGAGACGAAGGCCTCGGTCAGGTGTGCCGTCGCGACGGCCACACCGCGGCGGCGTGCCTCCGCGAAGACGCGCACCCGCGTAGCGGCGGCGACGACCGGGTCGTCCTCGGCGGCGTAGGCGACGTCGGGAAACAACAGCTGAAGGGCGTGCACCAGAACGTCGCCCGTGAGCAGCAGCGCGTCGCCACCGGAGGACAGCCAGACCGACTGATGACCGGGCGTGTGGCCGGGGGTCGGCTCGACGTCGATGCCAGGCCGGAGCGCGTAGGGCCCGTCGACCTCGCGAAGCAGGCCCGCGATCCGCAAGGGGTCGATGGTCGCCTCGACGATGGCTCGATCGCCCGCCACCGCCGCGACCTCAGTCGTCTGGATCACGTGCTCGGCGTGGGAGAACAACGGGATCCCGTCGCGGCCCAGCACCCAGCCGACATGGTCCTCGTGGAGATGCGTGAGCACGACGGTGCCTACGTCCGGGGGCGTGATGCCGAGCGCGGCCAGGCCCTCCGGGAGCCGGCCGGGCCCCGGCGCCCACGAGGCGGCGGGGCTGGCCGCCGTGCCGACTCCGAGGTCGACGATCGTGACGTGGTCGTCGGGCGCGACCACGACGAAGGCACGGAACGGCAGCACCCAAGCGTCTTCCGCTCCGAAGGTCGCCGTGTCGAGCGTGCGGGCCGCCGCCCACTGCTCCTCGGTGGCGTCGGGGAACGCCTCGTGCAGCGTGGTGTCGATCGGGCCGGCCACGTCCACCAGGGCATGCACCCGGAACGCGCCGACATCACGGCTCGTCACCGCAGGCTCATCGAAGGGGCACGAACCGGTAGAAGCCGTGGTGGGTCTGTCTGGTCTCGTCGCCGTCGCGGGTCACGAGGGTCATCGTGCCGCGGACCGGGATCACCAGGCGACCACCGTCGCCCAGCTGGTCGACGAGCTGCTGCGGCAGGCTGCTCGGCTCGGCGGACACCAGGATCCGGTCGTACGGCGCGTGGTCCGGCACCCCGAGCACGCCCGGGGTGGCCTGGACGATCCGCGCCCAGGGCTGGCTGGTCGCGCCGAGGTTGGCCGTGCCGAACTCGACGAGCGACGGCTCGAGCTCGACGCCGACCACCCGACCCTCCGGACCGACCAGATGTGCGAGCAGTGCGGTCGTCCACCCCGAGCCCGACCCGACGTCGAGCACCTGCTGCCCGGGAGCGACCTCGAGAAGCCGCAGCATGTTGGCGACCGTGCGCGGCTGGGAGTTGGTCTGTCCCTCGCCGATCGGCAACGGGCCGTCGTACCCTGCCCGCCGCCGTTCGCGCTTCGGCAGGAACCCCTCGCGCGGGACCGCCTCGAAGGCGGCCGTGACCGCGTCCATGCCCCGAGTCAACCACTGGTCGAGACCTCAGCCGCGGCCCAAGGCGTCCAGCGCCGCCATCTGCCCGTCCGACAGCGAGAACCCGCCGACGTCGGCGTTGGCGCGGACCCGTTCGGGCTTCGAGGATCGCGGGATGACGACGAACCCGTGCTGGACGTGCCAGCGAACCAGCACCTGGGCGGGAGAGCGGTCGACCTCCTCGGCGACGCGGCGGACGACGGGATCGTTGAGCGAACCGCCGCGCAGGGCGCTGTAGCCCTCGAGCACCACGCCGCGTGAGGCGTGCTCGGCGACGAGCGAGGCGTCGTACAACGAGGGCCGCCACTCGATCTGGTTGGCGGCTGGCTTGACGCCGACCGACTCGGAGACGCGGTCGACCTGCCGGATCGAGAAGTTGCTGACGCCGATGTCGCGGGCGTCACCGTCGGACTGCGCCGACACGAAGCTCTTCCAGATCGTCTCGTTGCGCGAGTCGTCAGGGGCGTGGACGAGCCAGAGGTCGACGTACGACAGCCCCAACGCGTCGAGGCTCTCGGCGAGTACGTCGAGCTCGGGCCGCCCCGAGCGCGGGTTGTACTTCGTGGTCACGAAGACCTCCTCGCGCGGCACCCCGCTGTCGCGCAGCGCGCGGCCGACCTCGGCCTCGTTGCGGTACATCGTCGCGGTGTCCACGTGCCGGTAGCCCGCCTGCAGCGCGGCCAGGGTGGCGGCGTAGCACTCCTCGCCGTGCAGCTGCCAGGTGCCGAAGCCGACCAGCGGGAACTTGCCGCCGCCGGGCAGGAGCACGGTGTCCGTGGGGATGTCGACGTGAGCCATCCTTCGACAGTAGCCAGGACGCGGGGTCGGGATACCCGCTCGAGCGGGTACCCCGCACGTTGTGGCTATCTCTCGAGTGCGACGTCGTCTACGCACTCGTGCCACGCCGTCCGCTTGACGACATCGTTCGCCGACGCAGGCGCGGCGCCGCGCGCTCCAACGTGTCAGCCGCCTCGCGCACACCATGGCGCTGGCAGGACCAGGCGCTCGAACGGTCCAAGCTCGAAGCGCCAGTGAAGATGATGACCGACCTCTACCTGACCTCTCCGGCTCTGTGGAACGAGGTCGACGACATGCCAGCCGCAATCTTCGTCGTCGTGATCGTCCGCGTAGGACGCTGCGGTCGTCCTGGCCACTCGCGCGTGCACCTGACCTGGGTGCCTCCCAGTGGCCAGGAGGGGTGGTGTCCCGAACCCCCGGCGCACTCCGCTCGAAGAAGAGGAACTCGAAGGCCTCACGACAGTCATGGATGCACCACGCGCGGAGACCTCAACGAGGTCGAGGCCGACAACATCCACACTGCGATCGAACAAGTGGCTCGACCGACGTAACAAGCTAGGGGGGGTTGCAACGTCGCCAAACGTCCAGGAACGACGTCAAGGCTCGAGCGCACATCAGCGACGAGGCGCCCAGGGCACGAACATCGAGGTCCGCGCGGCGTACGCGCGGTAGCCGGGCCGCTCCATCATCGTCTGCTCCAGCAGCCGCGCGCCCGTCGCGTACGCCAGGAAGTAGGTCATCGCGAACGGCGCTACGACCGTGGCCATCGCCGGGAGCAGACCCGACGCGAGGGCGCCGGCCAGCCAGATGCCCCACCACACGCAGGCGTCGCCGAAGTAGTTGGGATGGCGCGTGTAGCGCCACAGCCCGGTGTCGAGCACCTCGGGCCGTTGCTCGCGCGGCTGGGCACGGTACGCCGCGAGCTGGGCGTCGCCGACCGACTCGATGACCAGACCGATCACCGAGAGGACCACGCCGGCCCACACCAGCCACGGCCACCGGACGTCCGTCACGGCGGCGGCCTGCAACGGAAGCGACACCAGCCAGACGGCCAGTCCCTGGATCACGAACACCTTGCGCACGGCGTCGCCGAAGTGTCCGTCGTTCACCTCGCCGCCGAGCAGCTTCAGGTAGCGCGGGTCGTCGCCGTGCCCACGCGAGCGCTTGAGGATGTGCCAGGCGAGCCGTCCGCCCCACACCGCGACCAGGATCACCAGCAGCCAGGAGCGCCACGCGTCTGCGTCGGTCAGCGGCGGCCCGACGAGCGCGCACACGACGGCGGCCGCGACGAACGCCAGCCCCCAGGCGACGTCGACGACCGAGACCCGGTTGAGCCGACGGGCCACCAGGGCGGTGATGACCATGGCGACCGCGACGACGACCAGGACCAACCCGCTGACGACGACGAGCTCGGCCAGCAAATGGGGGGGCACGCCTGATCTCACCACGAACTCACCGACGTCACGGTCGCCTCTCGAGCACGATCTGCTCGACGTCGAGGTAGCCGGAGGCGAAGCCGGCCCGCGAGTACTCGAGGTAGAAGTGCCACATCCGCGCGAAGGTCTCGTCGAAACCGAGCTCGCGCACCCGCTCGTACGCCGCCGCGAAGGCGTCGTTCCAACGGCGCAGCGTCTCGGCGTAGTGGCTCCCGAACGACAGTCGCTCGGTGACCCTCAGCGTGGTGTGGTCGCGGGTGACCTGCTCGACAGCCGCGACGGACGGCAGGAAGCCGCCCGGGAAGATGTACTTGTTGATCCACGTGTAGGTGTTGCGGGTGGCGAGCATCCGGTCGTGGGGCATCACGATCGCCTGGAGCCCGACCCGGCCACCGGGGGCGAGCAGCCGGTCGAGGGTCTGGAAGTACTCGGGCCAGAAGTCGTGGCCGACGGCTTCGATCATCTCCACGGACACGACGGCGTCGTACGCCGCCCGGTCCTGGATCGCCCGGTAGTCCAGCAGGTCCACCTGCACCCGATCGGCGACCCCGGCCTCGGCGACCCGGCGGCGGGCCAGCTCGAGCTGCTCGGCGGAGAGCGTGACGGTGCGGACCTGCGCTCCGCGGCGGGCGGCCCGGATGGCCAGCTCGCCCCAGCCGGTGCCGATCTCGAGCAGCCGGGTGCCGTCGCCTACGCCGGTCCGGTCGAGCAGGCGGTCGAACTTGCGGCCCTGGGCCTCCGCGAGCGGCTCGGTCGCGGCCTCGCCGCCGGGCGGGATCGCCACCAGGTGCTCGCCGTACTCCCTCACCGGGGTGTCGAAGAGCGCCGAGGAGTAGCTCAGGGTCGGGTCGAGGAAGGTGGCGAAGAGCTCGTTGGACAGGTCGTAGTGGTGGGCGATGTTGTCGCGGCTGTTGGTCGCGGTGCCGCGCTGGGTGTGGGGCGGGCGGGCCACCACGAGTGCGCGGGCCTTCTGCAGCGACGCCGGGATCAGCGTCGGGAGGTCGGCGGCGAGCACGGTGAGGAAGCCGGCCAGGTCCTCGGCGTCCCACGCTCCGGTCAGGTAGGCCTCGCCGAAGCCGATCAGGCCGTCTCGGCCCAGGCGGGCGAAGAACTCGTCGGGACGACGGACGGTCATGACCGGGCCACCCTGACCCAGCACGCGGCGGCGGTCGTCGGGGGCGAGCACGACGACGCTGACGGGTAGGCGGCTCATCGCGCTGACGAACAGGCGGCGAGCCACCACGGCCGACACCGCGGCGCGCAGTCCGGTCGGGGTCGCGTCGAGCCCCGGCCAGGTCGCTCTGGTCCGAGTGGTCGAGTCGGCTGTCGAGTCGATGGTCATGACACTCCTGGCTGGTGGTGGTCGGGTCTTGGCTGGACGCGCAACCGGCGCGCCCAGAGCCACACACCATGCATTCGGATCAGGAGGGCCCCTCGGATGCCTGCGGGCGCCGTGCGGAGCGCCACACCCAGACCGGCGCCGGCGATCCGGTCGCCGGCGAGCGACGCGCTGAAGGTGGCGCCCTCGTCGGTGTGGAGCGTGACGGCCACGGCGAGCCGGTCGCCCGGAGTGGGAACGGCGAGCTCGTAGGTGCCGTCCACGCCGTGGAACGGCGAGACGTACATCTGCTTGGGGGTCCGGGCGCGACCTTGCTCGTCGGGGTGGACGAGGTAGGCGTGGCGGTCGCCGTAGGTGTTGTGCACCTCCACGATCGTGGCCGCGGGTCGCCCGTCACCGTCGAAGCACCAGAAGACGCTGATCGGGTTGAAGCAGTGCCCGAACGCGCGAGGGTGCGCGGCCATCAGGATGCGGCCCCGCCCGGCGGGCGTGGTCAGGTCGATGCCGTGCCGGGCCAGGTACGCCGACACGTTGCCGCGGAGGGTCGCGTGCGGCCAGCCGAGGTGGTCGCGTGCCTCGAACCGCGCCAGGCTCCCGTGGTCGGGCAGGTCGTCGAGGTCGACCAGCCAGGTGTACGAGCGGTGCGTGAAGGTCCGCTTCCACGGCTTGCGGCGGGTGTGGGTGATGGTGGTCCGGTAGACGGCGGCCGCCGGTCACCGGGCGGTGGTTTCGAGGCTCGTCGCTCGGCGCTCGCTCGCAGCGCTCGACCACCGACAGCTCCGATCGGTGGTCGAGGTGCGAGCCTGCGAGCCTCGAAACCGTCTCGACCGGTGAGCGGTCAACCACGCGGAAGCCCAGCCGCTCGGCCGCCGCCAGCCCCGAACGTGCGCCGTCCTCGTGGAATCCCCAGCCGTGGTAGGCGCCGGCGAAGGCGATGCGGTCGGTGTCGCACTCGGCCAGGCGGGCCTGCGCCGCGACCGACTCCGGGGTGTAGAGCGGGTGGGCGTACTCGCGGCGCGCGATCACGGTGGCGGGGTCGACGAGGTCCTCGCCGCCGAGGGTGACCAGGTAGCTGGTCTCGGTCGGCAGCCGCATCAGCCGGGTCAGGTCGTAGGTGACGGTGACGCGGCCGCGGTCGTCTGCGACGCGTCGGAAGTTCCATGACGCCCGCGCGCGGCGCGCGCGGGGCAGCACCGACTCGTCGGTGTGCAGCAGAGCCGGGTTGGTGGAGTAGGGCAGCGCCGAGAGGACCTCGCGCTGGGCGGGCGTCGGGTCCGCCAGCAGCGACAGCGCCTGGTCGGGATGAGTGGCGATCACGACGGCGTCGTACCTCGCGGCGTGGCCGTTGCCGTCCACGACCTCGACGCCGCCCGATGGCCCCGGAGTCTCGAAGACCGACGTGACCTTGGTGCCCAGGCGGACGTCGTCGAGCAGCGCGCCGACGCGGTCGACGTACGAACGCGACCCACCGACCACCGTCTTCCACGGCGGCGATCCGAAGACGCCGAGCATGCCGTGGTGGTCGAGGAAGCTGAAGAGGTAGCGCGCCGGGTAGTCCAGCGCGACCGCCGGGTCGCACGACCAGACGGCCGCGACGACGGGCTCCATGAAGTGCCGGGCGAAGTACGCCGTGAAGCCGTGCGCGTCGAGGAAGGCTCGCAGCGTCGTGTCGTCGCCGGCCTCGGCCAGCAGGGCACGGGCGGCCCGGTGGAAGCGAGGGATCTCGCCGAGCATCCGCAGGTACGACGGCCGGCCGAGGTTGCGCCAGGTCGGGAACAGCCCGGCCACGCCGAGCGCGCCCGCCCACTCCAGGCCGGTGCCGTCGTCGCGGGTCGACATCGACATCTCGGAGTCCTGCGTGGCGACCCCGAGCTCGGCGAACATCCGCAGCAGCGTCGGGTAGGTCCGCTCGTTGTGCACGATGAAGCCGGTGTCGATGGCCAGCGGCCCGTCGGGGCCGTCGACCAGGTGGGTGTCGGCGTGGCCGCCCAGCCGGTCGTCGGCCTCGTAGAGCGTCACGTGCGCGCCATCTCTCCGCGCGACGTAGGCAGCCGTCAGTCCCGCGACGCCGGAGCCGATGACCGCGACGCGTCGTCCCGACCCCATCCTCAGGTGTCCTGGAGGTCGAAGAGTGCGACGACCTCCGTCGGTTGCTCGGACCCGCCGTCCGGTTCGAGGCTCACGCCGACGCCGATCGCGTCATCGGCGTCACCCTCCAGCAGCGCGGTGGTGCCGTTCGCGGGCATCAGCCCCGCCGACACCATGTCGGCCGACGGCGTCTGCAGCCACAGCTGGTAGACCTTGCCCTCCGGTGGTGGCGGCATGTTCTCGGTCACCAGCACCGCGCGGTGCTCCTTGGGCGAGCGCACGACGGTCGCCGTGGCGCCGTTGTCCAGCTCCTGGGTGACCCGCTGCGCGTCCGGGTCGGCGAGCACGCGGTCGGCGGCCGTCACCGTCGTGGACGTGTCGTCCTGCCACGGCTGCCAGACGGCCGCGCCGACTCCGACGAGGGCGAGGACGACCGCCGCCACCAACGCGGGAAACCACCTGCGCCGGATGACGGGACCCCCGTTCGCGTCACGGTCCTCGTCAGCGTCGCCGTCGGCCCGGTGGCTGCCCACGACGACGGGCGGCAGCGGGCGGACGCGGGTGATCTCCTCGAGCACACTGGCGCGCAGCTCGGGTGGCGGCGCGAGCGCCGCGTCGTCGGCCATCGCGGCCGTCGCCTCACGCAGGCTGGCGACCTCGGCCTGGCACGTGGCGCAGCCGGCCAGGTGTCGCTCGAAGCCGACCCGCTCGAGCTCGTCGAGCGCGTCCACGGCATAAGCGCCCGACAACGCGTGGATGTCACTCATGCCGCTCACCCCCTACTCCTAGTGCGTCTCTCAACCGGATCAGTCCGTCGCGGATCCGGGTCTTGGCCGTGCCGACCGGGAGGTCGAGCATCGTGGCCACCTGGGTATGTGTGTAACCGCCGAAGTAGGCCAAGGTGATGGCCTCGCGCTGGACCTCGGTGAGCCCCGACAGTGCGGTGCGCACCCGCCGGGCCTCGAACGACGCCTCGGCGGCGTCGGCGGTGGAGTCGTGGTCGATCGTGCGGCTGGCGTCGTGGTACGCCGCGTCGCGGCGGCTGGCCGACTCCGCCGACCGCACCCGGTCGACCGCCTTGCGGTGCACGATCGTCATCAGCCACGACATCGCGCTGCCCTTGGTGGAGTCGAAGCGAGCCGCGGTCCGCCAGACGTCGAGGTAGGCCTCCTGCGTGACCTCCTGTGCCTGGGCGGGATCGCGCACCACGCGGACCGCGAGGCCGTAGACCCGCGCCGAGGTGGCGTCGTACAGCTCGTGCGAACGCCGCCTCGTCGCCGCGGGCGCTGCGGCGCATCAGCCCGGCGAGGTCGGGTGCCGCCGCCTCTCCGGTCGCTGGCCACCGACCGGCTCGAGGTGGCGTGGCGTTGGCTCCACCTGCTCGATCCTTCCGTCGAGGACCGCCCGGGGAAACCCCCCGGGCGGTCACCTGGTGAGTGCGAGCTTCGAACCACCTGGTTCAGGACGGCATCAGCACCGTGTCGATGATGTAGACCGTCGCGTTGGCGGTGGGCACGTTGCCGCACAGGACCATCGCGTTCTCGGCGCCGATCTGGAAGTCCTCGCCCGATCCCTTCACCGTGAGCATGTCACCGGCGAGGGTCTCGTGCTCGCCCGCGAGCTGGTCGGGGCTCAGCTGGCCCGCGACCACGTGGTGGGTGAGGATCTTGGTCAGGGTCGCCTTGTCCTCGAGGACGGCCTTGAGGGTCTTCGGCGGGATCGCGGCGAAGGCGTCGTTGACCGGCGCGAAGACCGTGATGCCGTCAGCCGAGTTGAGGGTGTCGACGAGACCGGCCTTGGTGACCGCGGTGACGAGGGTCGACAGCAGCGGGTTGGCGCTGGCGGCCGAGGCGACCGGCGCGGTGGACATGCCGTCGAACGAGCCGTCGCCGTCGGCGGGGACCTGGTCGCAGGCCGGGCCGAAGACCTGGTCGGCGGCAGCCATCGCGGCCTCCGTGGTCTCCATCTCGGTGGGCGAGGACTCCTCCATGGGCGTCGACGAGGTCTCGTCGGTGGCGGCGGCGGGAGTCGAGCTGTCGTCGGAGCCGCAGGCCGCGAGCCCGAAGGACATCGTCAGTGCCAGCGCGGCCAGTCCGGTCTTGGCGACCCGGGTCCGAGTGCGGGTGGTGTTCATGGTGGTGCCTTCCGGTTGGTGGAGCTGGGTGATCGACAACGTGTGGCCCGACGTGTTGGAAGTGGTTCGCTGCCGGGGCTCCGGCGGATTTGCTGGACTGGACCTGCTTCTCCCGGTGGTTGAGGTGCGAGGCAGCGCCCCGCTGTACGAAGGCGCGCTAGCGCCTGTCTCGAAACCCCGGAGGTTTCGAGACGGGCCTTGACGGCCCTCCTCAACCACCGATGGCGGATCAGGCGACGTTGACGACGATCGACTGGACGCCGGTGGCGCCGTCGGGGAAGGGCGTCATCCGGGCGGAGGACTGCACCTCGCCGTCCGTGGAGATCGCCCTGACGGCAAGGGTGTGCTGGCCGGACCCTGAGCTGCCCGCGTCCCACTCGACGTACCACTGCCGCCAGTAGTCGTTGCCGGCGTCGGGGCCGAGGGTCGCGTCCCGCCAGTCGTCGCCGTCGATGCGTACCTGCACGCCCTTCAGGCCGCGGTGCTGGTGCCAGGCGACGCCGCCGATGAACGTCTTGCCGGCCTTCACGTTCGCCAGCGGTTTCGGGGTGTCGATGCGGCTCATCAGCTTGATCGGGGCGTCGGTGGCCCAGCCGCGGTCGGTCCAGTACGCCGTCTTCTCGGCGTACGTCGTCAGCGTCATGCGGGTGATCCACTTGCAGGCGCTGACGTAGCCGTAGAGGCCCGGCACCACCATCCGCGCGGGATAGCCGTGGTCGCGCGGCAACGCCTCGCCGTCCATCGCGATCGCGATCATCGCGTCGCGCCCGTCGGTGGCCAGGTCGAGCGGCGTCGAGATCGTCATGCCGTCGACGTCGGTCGAGAGGATCTGGTCGGCGGTGCTGCCGACCTTCGCCCGGTCGAGCAGGTCGGTCAGCCGCACGCCGGTGAAGCGGGTGCCGCTGACGTACGGGCCTCCGATGTCGTTGGAGACGCAGGTGAGAGTGATGTCGCGCTCGATCAGCGGCATGCCGAGAAGGTCGTCGAAGGTGAACGTGATCTCTTCCGCGACGTCGCCGTCGATGGTGAGGGTCCAGGTGTCGACGTCGATCACCGGCAGGGTGAGGCGGGTGTCGATCCGGTAGAAGTCCGCGTTGGGCGTGCGGAACGGCGCGACCCCGGGCACCTTGCCCTCGATGCCTTCCGGGAACGCCGGCGCCGGGTCGGCCGCAGCCGGGAGGGTGAGGTCCTTGATCACGCCGCGGGCCCGGGCGATCTGGCGGCCGGCGGCGCCCATGGCCACCGCGGCCGCGGCCATCACCCCGGCGCCCACCAGGACGCCGCGCCGGCTGGCCGGCTCGTCCGTTGGTCGAGGAGGTCGGTCACGACCGTCACGAGACCCGTCGAGCCGAACCAGCCACCAGAGCGCGGCGACCCCGACCACGCCCGCCGCAACCGCGGGCAGGACGTCAGCGATACCGGCGGCCGGCCGCGACAGGGCGGCGGCCCCGGCGAGCGCGACCAGGGCGACGAGAAGGCCGCCGCCCAGCAGGAAGCGACGACGAGCGAGGACGCCCGCGACGGCCGACAGCACCAGGACGCCCGCGAACACCGAGCCGATCAGGATCGGCTTGTCCTTGGTGCCGAACCGCGCGACCGCCCACTCCTTGACCGGCGTCGGCGTCAGGTCGATGACGGTCGAGCCGACCGCGAGCACGGGCGAGGACGCCGGGTCGGTGAGCGACGCCACGAGGTGGCCCGCCGCGACGCCCAGCAGCGTCGCGAGGACGCCGTACGCCGCGTAGGTCAGCCGATCCCTCATACGTGCTGTTCGGAGGGCGGCCCCTCGCGGATGGGATCAGCGGGCCCGCCAGCGCTCCCGCCACGCCGGCGGCTCGAAGTGCTCGGTGACGTAGATGGTCTCGCGCGCGACGAGGTCTCCCCGGTACTCCAGCACGGCCACGGCGGGTCGCCACGGGCCTCCGTCGTAGCTGATCTCGGCGAAGCCGACCCACACGTCGCCGTCTCCGACGATCCTGGTCGGGCGGAGCGTGACCTTGCCCGGGTACTGCGCTCGCCACTCGCGGAAGGTCGCCAGGCCCTCGAAGCGCTCGCGTGACTGGGGGAACTCGAGCACGGCGTCCTCGTGGTAGATCTCGTGCTCGGCGTCGACGTCGACGCCGACGACCTCGAGGTGGCGACGAACCTCGTCGGCGCGGCTGCAGTCGGTAGCGTAGTGGTGGTAGTCATGGCAATCTCCTCAGGTATCCTGTTGTTCAGGTAACTTGAACAAATATTAAGGAAACCTGAGCAAATGTCAACAGGCAGCGGCCGCCGGCTGCGCGAGCCCGAGGTCAACACCACCTACCTGCTCGGCCGGGCGCACAAGCTGCTCAACGAGCGGATCCGCGAGGGTGTCATCGCCGCGGGCCACCCGATCCGGGCCGCCCACTCGGCGGTGTTCGTCAACATCGACCGGAACGGCAGTCGGCTGACCCACCTCGCCGATCGCGCGGCCATGACGCCGCAGGCCATGGGGGAGCTCGTCGACGACCTCGCGGGCCTGGGGTACGTCGAGCGGGTGGCCGACCCTGCCGACCGGCGGGCCAAGCTCATCATGCTCACCGACCTGCGGCTACGACGCGCTGCAGGCCGCCTACGACACCATCCTCGACATCGAGGCGGAGCTGCTCGCCGAGCTGGGTGCCGGCGGGCTCGCCAAGCTGCAGCGAGTGCTGCGCCGGCTGGCGCCCGAGGACTGAACGACCCGCGGGCCTGCGGGTTTGCGAGGATGCTCGCCATGACGCAGGCCGACGACACCGCTCTGGTCCGCTACGTCGTCGAGGGACCCCGGGCGACCATCACCCTCGACAGCCAGCACAACCGCAACGCCTTGAGCCGGCAGCTCGTCGCCGAGCTGATCGCCGCGCTCGAGGCGGCAGAGGCCGATCCCGAGGTCCGCGTGGTGGCGATCACCGCCGCGGGACCGGTGTTCTGCTCGGGCGCCGACCTGGCCGAGGCCGCGAGCGAGGGCATGGAGGTCGGTGCGCGCCGGATCGTCGCGCTCCAGCGCCTCATCGCCACCATGTCCAAACCCGTCGTCACCCGCGTGCACGGGCCGGTCCGGGCAGGCGGGATCGGGATCGTGGCCGCCTCAGACATCGTCATCGCGCTCGATGAGGCCACCTTCGCCCTGACGGAGGTGAAGCTCGGCCTGGCCGCGGCGATCATCTCGCTGACGGTCCATGCCCGCATGAACCCGCGGGCCGCCGCCCTGACCACCTTGGGCGGCGAGGTGTTCACCGGCGTCGACGCCGCGGCGTACGGCCTGGTCACCGAGGCCGTGCCGGCCATCGTCGCTCGACGCGCGGATGGCCGAGGTGTGCGCGCAGCTGGCCACCGGAGCACCGCAGGGACTGCGCGAGTCCAAGGCCATCCTCAACCGAGACCTGGTCGCCCGTATCGACGCCCACGGCGAGGAGATGGCGGTGCTCAGCGCCCGGCTGTTCGCCTCGGACGAGGCCCGCACGGCGATGTCCGCTTTCCTGAACCGCAAGAAATAGGGTTTCCGACCCCTTCAACGACTAAAGTTGAGGACTTGTCTGCCCGCGGTCCGGGGGGTGGACGCGGGGACGCACGGGTGAGGGGTCAGGTTTGTCGGAGGAGCTGCTCGCGAGTGAGATCGCGGGGGAGCAGGCGTTCGTCGACCGGGTGTACGTCCAGCTGGACAAGTCGGCGAAGGCCGCTGCAGCAACTGGCCCGCGAAGGTCACGACCGAGGCCGTCTGGGCCACGAGGGCGGTCTCGTCGAGCGCGACGCGATGGTCTTCCAGGCCGCCAAGCGGATGGCGCAGCTCGACGCCGCCCACGAGGGCCTGGTGTTCGGGCGTCTCGACCTGCGGGCCGAGCTCGACGCCGACCCGCGCTACGTCGGCCGGATCGGCCTGCGCGACGACGACCACGACTCCCTGCTGATCGACTGGCGCGCGCCCGCGGCCGCGGTGTTCTACCAGGCGACCGCCGCCGACCCCAAGAACGTCGTGCGCCGCCGCGTGCTGCGCAGTGCCGGACCCAAGGTCGTCAGTGTCGAGGACGAGCTGCTCGACGCCGAGGCCGGGAGCGACCTGCCGATCGTCGGTGAGGGCGCGCTGATGGCGCAGCTCTCCCGCGCCCGCGACCGCTCCATGCACTCGATCGTCGCCACGATCCAGGCCGAGCAGGACCAGGCGATCCGGGCTCCGTCCAAGGGCGTCACGTCGATCTCCGGCGGCCCCGGGACCGGCAAGACCGTCGTGGCGCTGCACCGCGCGGCGTACCTCCTCTACACCGACCGCCGTCGTTACGAGTCCGGCGGCGTCCTGGTCGTCGGACCCAGCGGGGTCTTCATGCGCTACATCGAGCGGGTGCTGCCCTCGCTCGGCGAGACTGCCGTCGCGCTGCGCTCGCTCGGCGAGGTCGTCGACGGCATCCGCGCGACCCGCCACGACGAGCCGGCCGTCGCCGCGGTGAAGGGCTCGGCCCGGATGGCCGAGCTGATGCGGCGTACGTCGCGCCAGCAGGCTCCCGGTTCGCCGCGCGACTACCGCATCTTCTGGCGCGACGACGTGATCCTGCTCGACGCCGGCCGCCTCGGCCAGCTGCGCCGCCAGCTGATGGGCCAGGGTCGTCGCAACCGTCAGATCCCGCGCGTCGCCTCCTCGCTGCTCGACGTGATGTGGCGCCAGGTGCGCGGCGAGCGCGGGCGCGAGCGCGGCCGCGAGGCCTTCAACGACGAGATGCTGTCCAACCAGTCGTTCGTCGACTTCGTGGTCGAGTGGTGGCCCCCGCTCGATGCGCCGACCGTGCTGGCCTGGCTGCGCGACCCCGACTTCCTGGCGCGCGTCGCCGAGGGGGTGCTCTCGGAGGAGGACCAGCGACTGCTCTCCAAGTCGTGGGCCGACCAACCCGCTGGCCAGTCCACCCACTCGGTCGAGGACGTGCCGTTGCTCGACGAGCTGCGCTACGCGCTGGGCGACGTGCCGACGCGAGCCGAGGACGACCACGAGCTCGACGACTTCCTCGGCGGTGACGTCCAGGAGCTGACCTCGGCGGTCGAGCGCGAGTACGGGTCCGGCGGTCGCCGGTGGACCCCGCCGACCAACAGCGTCGAGGACGACCCGTTCGCCCACGTGCTCGTCGACGAGGCCCAGGACCTCACGCCGATGCAGTGGCGGATGGTCGGCCGCCGGGGCCGGACCGCCTCGTGGACGATCGTCGGCGACCCCGCGCAGTCGTCGTGGCCGGTGCCGGCCGAGGCCGCTCTCGCGCGCGCTGCGGCTCTCGAGGGCAAGGAGCTCCACGAGTTCCACCTGTCGACCAACTACCGCAACTCCGCCGAGATCTACGCCTACGCCGCGGCGTACGCCCAGCGCGTCGGCCTCGACGCCGACCTGCCCGCCGCCGTACGCCGCACCGGTGTCGCGCCACACGAGGTCACCGGGGCGAGCGACCTCGAGGCCGCCACCCGCGCGGCCGTCGCCGACGTCGCCGGACGGGTCGAGGGCACCGTCGGGGTCGTCGTACCCGTCGCGCGCCGTTCCGACGTCAACGCGTGGTTGGCCTCCTGGCCCGAGCGTGCCGCCGACGCCCCCGGTGCCCGAGCCGCCATCGACTCCTCGGTCACCCCCTCCGGCGACGACCGGATCGTCGTCCTCACCGGCCTCGACACCAAGGGCCTGGAGTTCGACGCCATCGTCGTCGTCCGCCCCCAGGAGATCGAGGACGAGTCCGCCACCGGCACCGCCACCCTCTACGTCGTCTTCACCCGCGCCACCCAGCTCCTCACCGTCATCTCCTGACCGCATCTTGCGGTAGTCCGGTGTATTTGGGCTGGCGTACCCGGTGTGTGGCGACCCATTTACACCGGACTACCCCGAGGAATCAGCTGCGCCAGAGTTGGTCGGCGCGGCCGGTACGGACGAGGTACTCGTGGACCGTCTCCTGTCGTGGTCGCCAGGGTGGGGGCTCGAGGGTCCAGGCGCGTGACTCCGGGGGAAGGAACTTGGCACGCCGGCGGGCGTTCCACATCCGCTCGACGACCAGCTGACGATGCGAGAGGTCACCGCCGACGACCTCGAAGAACTCCAGCCCGTGGTCTCGGAACTTCTCCTCGCGCTCGACGTCGCGCCGGTGATGTGGCCCATCCTTGTGGTCCTCGCCCTGGTACTCGCCGACGAGCCCGGCCTCCTCGTCGAAGAGATCGGGGATGCCGATCAAGCGCCCGTCGAGGTCGAACACCTCCCGGTTGAGCAGGGGCATCGAAAGCTCCGCGTCCAGGAGCCAGACCATCAACATCCGGAACTCCTGCGGCGAGCGGCAGTCGTCCACTGCCAGGCGTACGGCGTCGCGGGCGCCCTGGATGCCGGTCCACGGGCCGCGGTGGGCGACGTACTGCTCGAACAGTCGCGTCGAGATCAGGCGTGCCGCCGCGGCCATCGCGATGGCGTTGGCCTTCTCTCGCACGCCATCGATGCGACGTACCTCGTCGAACAGCGCTCGCTGGACGGTGGTGACGGGAACGCCGTCCACCAGGGTCCACTCCGTGCATGGCCAGCTGGTCTTGGGTCATGGTGAACCGTCGGTCGGGGTTCAGCTTCGTGTGCGAGATCAGTGGGACCGGCAGTCGCGCAGCGCCGCCGTCGCACGTCCCGTCGAAGAACGTCGCGCCCTGCCACCGCAGCGATGCCCAAGCCGTCACCGCGCCGTAGGACCGGATCCGGGCCGACTGCTCGAGGATGCGCTGCTCGACGACCCCGTCGTCGACCTCGGTCGGGACGTACATGCCCGACGAAGTCTGCCGCCAATACCGCCCTCTTGCCTGACCTCGTGTCGGCCCGGTCACGCCCGCCGGGTCGACCCTGACGGGAGCGACGAGTCCAGGTGGCCGTCTGCAGTTGGGATTCCATCGGTGGCTCATGTCCCAGAACGTGCGCCGCGTGCACCACGCCCAATCCCGGCTGCTCGGTCCCTGTGGACCGATGGCGTCCCGGAGGTCCTTGTGGACAGGAAGAGGGCGCTGGGCTCGTCGGGGTAGTCCGGTGCGTTTGGGTGCCAATTCGCGACGCTTCGCGACCCAAACACACCGGACTACCCAGCCAGGGCGCTGGACAACTCTCTCCGGGCCGACGGGCGGAAGTAGGGTTTCGCGCATGTCGGAGGGGCAGGCCACGAGGGCACGCGAAGCCATCGAGGCGCTGCGGGAGCATGAGGCGTGGGCGATCATCCGCAGGTCGACGCGGGCGGGGGACCGCGACACGGTGGGGCTGGTCGGAGGTGCGCGGCGGGTCGTCGAGTCGCTGATGGACGTCGAGCTCGAGCAAGGCGTCCCCGAGGACAGCCACATCGCCGACCGGCTCTTGGCGATCCCGTTCCGCCAGGTGCGTGAGCGCGGCTTCGAGGCCCACGACGACGGCACACCGCTCGTCGTCGTCGACGTCGAGAGCGAGCGCGAGTTCACCGTCGCCGAGGTGGTCGAGCGCGATCGACGACAGCGAGGTGACCTTCGCCGACCGCGGCGGCTTCGAGACCGACGACGACGAGTACGCCAAGCTCGTCGAGGCCGTGATCGCCGACGAGATCGGCCAGGGCGAGGGCGCCAACCTGGTGATCGGCCGCCACTACCGCGCCACCGTCGCCGACTGGGGCGCCGACAAGGCGCTCGCGGTCTTCAAGCGGCTGCTCGAGCGCGAGCGCGGCGCCTACTGGACCTTCGTCTTCTTCACCGGCGACCGCTACCTCATCGGTGCCAGCCCCGAACGACACGTCACCGTCCACGGCGGCGACGTGCGGATGAACCCCATCAGCGGCACCTTCCGCATGCGGGGCGAAGGAGACCTCAAGCCCCGCCTCCTCGACTTCCTCCAGGACGAGAAGGAGATCTACGAGCTCTTCATGGTGGTCGACGAAGAGCTCAAGATGATGTGCGACATCTGCACCGAGGGTGGCCAGGTGCTCGGCCCCTTCCTCAAGCCGATGAGCCACCTGATCCACACCGAGTACCTCCTCGCCGGTCGTACCACCCGCGACCCGCGCGAGGTCCTGCGCGACACCATGTACGCCGCCACGGTCACCGGCTCGCCGGTCGAGAACGCCTGCCGCCTGATCAAGCAGTACGAGGCCGAGGGCCGCGGCTACTACGGCGCCGCGCTGGCGATCCTCGGCCGCGACGCCGACGGCGAGCCGGTCGTCGACAGCCCGATCGTGATCCGTACCGCGGACGTCGACCTCGACGGAAGGCTCACGGTCACGGCCGGCGCGACGCTCGTGCGCGACTCCGACGCGACCCACGAGGTCGCCGAGACCCACGCCAAGGCCGGCGGCATCCTGAGTGCCTTCGGACTCGTACCTCCCGCACCGGTGCCGAGCGTCAACGTCGCCGAGCTGGTCAACGACGAGGACGTGCTGCTTGCCCTGAACTCGCGAAACCACAGACTGTCCAGCTTCTGGCTGACCGACCAGGCCGGCACCCCGCCCGACCCGCGGCTGCGCGGCAAGCACGTGGTCGTGCTCGACGGCGAGGACGACTTCGTCAACATGCTGCGCCACGTGCTCGGCGTACTCGGCCTGACCAGCAGCGTGATCCGCCACGACGAGTACGACGCCGCGACGCACGACGCGGTCCTCGACGCCGCCGACCTCGTGATCGTCGGGCCCGGCCCCGGCGACCCGCGCGACGAGAACGACCCGAAGATGGCCGTCATGCGCGGAGTCGTCGACCGGCTGCTGGAGCGCCAGCAGCCGTTCCTTGCCGTCTGCCTCGGCCACCAGGCGCTCTGCCACCGGCTCGGTCTCGAGCTCGGCTTCAAGGACATCGTCTTCCAGGGCACCCAGTCCCCCGTGTCGATCGACGGCCGAACCGAGCGCGTCGGCTTCTACAACACCTTCGTGGGCCGCACCGGCGGACGCGACCTGCCCGTCGGCGTCGAGGTCGAGGCGGATCCCGAGTCCGGTGACATCCACCTGGTCCGCGGCCCCCACTACCGCGGCATCCAGTTCCACGCCGAGTCGATCCTCACCCAGCACGGCTACGACCTGATCCACGACCTGGTCCGCGACCTGGTGCGGTGAGTCGTCGCTCAACCTGGGGACAGCAGGTCGAGCTGGGCCATCACCTGTACGTCGCCCACAGCGGGCGGCGGCACGACCCGCCACCCGCTCGCCCCGGCCTCAGCGCCGCAGGGGAGCGGGACCCCGTCGCCTCGCAGCGGCGTGCACGCCAGTGACAGCAAGGTGGCGTTGCGGAACGCGATGGTGTCGCCATCACCCGTGGCCCCGTCGTAGCCGACGTTCAACGACGTCGCCCAGGCCAGGGCTCTGCCGTCGCTGCCCGACCGCTCCAGGGCTCCGGCGATCCGGTACCTCAGGTAGACCCATGGCGCCGGATCGAAGGTGAGCACGGTCGGCTCGGTCAGGCTGTCCGGCGTCCGCACCCGCGTCGCCCCGGCCACCACGCGGAGGCCGATCACGCGCACGTCCCCCGGCGTCGCCTCGAAAGCCGGAGGCGACAGGTCCAGGCCGGACAGGGGCCGGGACCCACGGACCCACTGCTGGACCGCCAGCTCACCGGAGTCCAGGACCCGCACCTCCGTGTGCCCGGTGCCTGGAAGCAGCTCCACCGGCGGGGCCGGGGCTTCGACGACGTTGGCCGCGGCGGTCGTGGCCCGCTGAGCATCGGTGTCGTCAGTGCCGTCGCCACCCCTGCTCCACCACCACGCGCCAGCCCCTAGTGCGAGGACGACCACGGCAGCGACTGCGACCAGGCGCCGGGTGCGCGCCGTACGCCGACGCCGTACGTCGAGCTCGGCCTCCAGCTCCCGCATGCGCTGCCATCCGCGTGCGTCGAGCGCGGCCTCCAGCTCCTGTGCGCGCTGCCAGAGAGGGACCTGCTTCTTCGACGGGGCCGGCGGCACGCGCGGTTCAGGCGCCTCACGGTCGGCCCCACTCTCTGGAGCGGTGGCCACCGCGGCCTCGGCGCGCGACAGCACGAGCTCTTGCTCGACCCACGCCACCCACTCGGGCGAGGTCACCTCAGGCTTCTCGTCGAGTGCCTCGGGGTCCTCATCGAGGTCGGCGCCCGCTGCCAGGGCGTACCCGATCACCTCCTCCGCCGGCTCCGGCGGCCTCCAGTACGTGC
This sequence comes from uncultured Actinomycetota bacterium, assembly GCA_963758885.1. Classification (GTDB taxonomy): domain Bacteria; phylum Actinomycetota; class Actinomycetes; order Propionibacteriales; family Nocardioidaceae; genus Nocardioides. The sequence goes on along the minus strand of CAVWXS010000034.1, from coordinate 46,120 downwards.
TTGGCGGCATCCGGAGGGGGTACGGCTGCCGGGAGCTGGGCCGCGCTCTGACTCTCACGAGGATGACCTCGGTCGGGGAGCGCTCGTGGGTCGGGCCGTCACGATCGCGAGGTTCTGGTAGCCGCCGCGGTCGGGGTCGAACGGTCCGGCACAGGTGACCATCACGAGCCGACGGCGCCCCGACGCCGAGAAGATGTCCGTCACGCCCGCCAGGGAGCTGCGGGGTACCAGCCGCAGCGAGGTGACCCTGAAGTGCTGCACCAGGTGCGCCGAACGCACCCTGATCTCGTCGTCCCGCTCCGCGCGAAGCAGCTCGACGTACGGACCGAGGCCCTGGGTCTGCGAGTCGATGTGCGCGGCGATCAACGTCGCGCCGAAGGGGTCGCCGAGCCGCGAGCCGCCGCGCCACCAGCCAGCGGTGCGCACGTCGTCGGGCACGTCCAGCAACCCGTCCGGACGCGTCGACACCGACCGCACCGGCAGCTCCTCACCACTCGACAGTCGGATTTCCCGGGGCGCCTCCGGCGTCGTCCCCTTGCGCTGCGCGGGTGTTGCCGGCCCGGCCGTCGCCAGGGGCGAGGGCGAGGTCGCAGACAGGCCCCCGGTCGGCTTCGTCGTCGGCGCGGACGAGCGCCCGGACTCGTCGCGGGCGCCGATGTCCGGCTCGTCACCGCGGTCGAGGGAGGTAGCCGTCCACGTCAACCCAGCGGCGACCAGCACGACGGCGGAGAGGATCGGGGCCGTCCGGTGCCGTGCGCGCCGTCGTACCCGCTTGCCGCCCATGCTCTCGCCGCCGCCCTCAGGAGGGCGGGCCCCCAAAGGGGGTCACCCGTACGTCGGCGGCCAGACCCGCCGACCCGGTGCCGATCATCGACGGCACCACGCTGCCGTCGGCGGCCAGCTGCGCCGAGTGCGCGACCAGGCTCATCGAGTCGTCGTCGGGGTTGCCCATGGCGTAGACCATCGTGACGGTCTGTGGCTCGAGCGTGACGGTCAGCGGCCCGAGGATCGGGTCGGTGTCCTGACCCGTCGGCAACAGCGCGACGACGTGCTCGCCGGCCGGCACGTCGGCCGTGGCGAACTCTCCGTTGGCGATGTTGGCGAAGACCACCTTGCCGTCGACCTTGACGTCCGCAGGTGCGACCGTCGCGGTGTGGGCGACGAGCACGCGCGCCTTGTCGGGACCGATGGGCTCCTCCGGGGTCGAGTACGACGTCACCACAGCGGCGCCGCCCACCGATGCGGGCAGGTGCAGCACCAGGTCCTGGTTGGATCCCGCATCGACCTCGAGCGTGGCGACCTGCTCGAGGCCGTCCGAGCCGGTGAAGTCGACCTGGTGACTTCCCGGGGACAGCGGGTAGGGCCCCAGCACCTCGCCCGCGGCCACTCCGGACTCGACGTTCTCGCCGTCGATGGCCACGTCGACGCTCGCACCCGGCACCGCCTGCACGATCGCGACATGTCCAGCCGCCGCGGCCGACGCCGACCGCGCCGCTGGTGCTGCTGGTGCCGGCCCAGTGGCGCTGACCGCCACGGCGCTCGGAGCCAGCGTGAGAGCGGCGCACGCCGCCAGGCTCAAGACAACTTTCATGACAACCCCCTTGTCCAGTCAGCCGGTGGAGAACCAACCGGCCGGGGGGGTGCGAAGACTTCCCCCTAGGGTGCCGGGAAGCCGGGATCGTGGCAACCCCCGAGAGGGTGGGCTAGATCGGGTGCCCAGAATGGCCCGCGACCTTGGGTCTGCCGTCAGAATTGACGTGGGCATTCGTCTCGGGAGACCGCAGGACGACGGGGGGCGGTTGATGCGTCGGGTACCGATCGCAGCGATCGCGGTCGCGGTCACCGCGCTGGTGGCTGCCGCCTGCGGCACGCCGGTGAAGGCCGCAGAAGGTCTCGACCAGCCCGACCGGCGGGTGGTGGCGGCCGTCCCCGATCGGACGTCACCGCCCCGGCGGCCCAACATCGTCTTCGTCCTGATGGACGACTTCTCCCTCGACCTGCTGCCCACGATGCGCAGCGCGCGCATGATGGCGCGCCGCGGGGCGTCGTACGACAACGCGTTCGTCGTCGACTCGCTGTGCTGCGTCTCGCGCAGCGCCACGTTCACCGGCCAGTACCCCCACCAGACCGGCGTCCTCACCAACACCAGCAACCTGCCCAACCGTCACGGACCCCTCGGGGGCTGGCGCGCCTTCGCCACCCACGGCAACCAGCCGCGCACCTTCGCGGTGGGGCTGCAGGAGTCGGGCTACGTGACGGGCTACATCGGCAAGTACCTCAACGGCTACGAGGTGCGGTCGCGTCGTCAGCTGCTGCCGCAGGTCCCGCCAGGGTGGTCCGACTTCCGCGCCATCTTCGGCACGGCGTACGACGGGTGGGACTTCCAAGGCACTCGCACCACGAGCAAGGGCACCACGGTGCTGCGCAGCTGGCCGGCCCCGCCGCCGAGCGCGTCGCGGAAGACGCGGGACCGTGCGTACGCCGGCACGGTGATCGGCAGCCTGGCGATGAAGTTCCTGCGCCAGCGACGAGGGGACCCGCGGCCGTTCTTCCTCCAGGTCGCGCCGTACGCCCCGCACGGCCGCGTCGACGATCGGCCGGCGTACGCCGGCGAGTCGTTGTTCCCTGCCGCGTTCCGCGACCAGCCGGGCGGCTCCCGGAAGCGTGGCGACTGCGGCCTCGTCGACTGCCGCGACCTGACGGTGAAGGACCTGCCCGGGTTCGGCGACCGGCGTGGCGACAACCGGCCGGCCCGTGTGGACGGGCGCCAGGCCTCGCAGTGGAACGCCCACCCACTGACCCTCACGAAGTCCCAGGCGCAGACCAACCTGCGCGACCGGGCGCGGATGGCGCAGTCGATCGACCGGCTGGTGCTGCGGATCCTGCGGACGGTGCCAGACGACACGTACGTGGTGCTGACCTCCGACAACGGCTTCCACCTCGGACAGCTGGGACTGCTGCGCGGCAAGGGCACCGCCTATGACACCGACACCCACGTGCCCCTGCTGGTCGTGGGCCCCGGCGTGGTGCCCGGGGCTCGCGAGGCGACCGTCAGCAACATCGACCTGGCGCCGACGTTCGAGGACCTTGCGGGCCTCGAGTCGCCGGCGTACCGGTCCGGGATCTCGCTGGTGCCGACGTTCGCCGATCCCTCGATCGCCTTGCAGGACTACGTGTTCTTCGAGCACACCAGCTCGAGGAGCCGGCCGGGTGCCGACCCCGACCGCGCCTTCACCGGCGGCGGCTTGAACGTGATCCCGTCCTACGTCGCCGTACGCAGCCGCACCGCGCTGCTGGTCCGCAACGACCTCGACCGGGGGTGGAACAGGCACCGCTACGCCTATGAGTTCTACGACCTCACGCGCGAGCGCTGGGAGAAGACGAATCAGTACGCCGACCCCGCGCACGCCGCCGAGGTCGCGACCCTGATGGCGAAGCTCGACGAGTGGGACTCCTGTTCCCGTCTTCGGGGATCGCAGCCTGTGTCAGCGCCCTGTCAGTCCCTGACATCGGGTTCCCGCTTGGCATCCACCGAAGCGGTGACTGTGTCCCCCGCGCGATAGAACGACGCCTCTCCCCGCCCCGACTCTTTCGGTCCCTGGCCCCCACGGCCACGAGCGACCGAAGGGAGTCGGCACATGTCCAAGCACAACCTCCGCCTGGCATTGGCGGTCGTCGTCATCGCGCTGCTCGCTGCCGCCTGCACGTCCGGGGTGCGAGTGGCTCGCGACCTGCCCGATGACCACGACCTGTCCTCAGGTGTGGTTCCTGACGTCGGCGTGGTTCAGGCCGTCGGGCATCCTGCGGCTGGGCATCGCCAGCCCAACATCGTCCTCGTGCTGATGGACGACTTCTCCAAGGACCTGCTGCCCACGATGCGTAGCGTTCGCTACATGGCGCGCCACGGTGCGTCGTACGACAACGCCTACGTCGTCGACTCCTTGTGCTGCGTGTCGCGGGCCGCGACCTTCACGGGCCAGTACCCCCACCAGACCGGGGTTTTCACCAACAGCCCCAACCTGCCCAACGCTCGCGGGCCGATGGGCGGGTGGCGCGCGTTCGCCGAGAACGGCGGGGAGGGCCGCACCTTCGCCCTCCGGCTCCAGGAGTCGGGCTACACGACCGGCTACGTCGGCAAGTACCTCAACGGCTACGAGGCGATGCACGGTCACCAGGTCCCGCCCGTCCCGCGGGGATGGTCGGACTTCCGGGCGATCTTCGGCACGGCCTACGACCAGTGGAAGTTCCACGCCAGCATCCCGGACGAGCACGGCGTCAACCAGCTGGTCGAGGTCCCCGCTCCGCCGGCCTCCGCGCCGGCGCGCGTGCGGGACCAGGCATACGCCGGCGAGGTGATCGCCGACCACGCGCTGGACTTCCTGCGCAGCCACCGCCACGACGACCAGCCGTACTTCATCGAGGTGGCGCCGTACGGCCCCCACAGCCGCATCAACGACAACACGCCGTACGACGACACGCTGTTCCCGCCGGCGTTCCGCGACCGGCCCGGACCGGGTCGGCCGCACGGCAACTGCGGCCTGGTGGACTGCCTCGACCTGACGGTGGCGGACCTTCCGGGGTACGGCGACCTCCGCTACGACAACCGGCCCAGCTATGCCGACGGCAGCCGCGCCGCACAGTGGAACGCCGTGCCGCACGACCTCGGTATCGCTGAGGCGGAGACGAACCTGCGCGACCGCGCCCGGATGGCCCAGTCGATCGACCGCATGATGATGCGGATCCTCGACCTGGTGAACGACAACACCTACGTCGTGCTGACCTCCGACAACGGCTTCCACCTCGGCCAGCTCGGGCTCAAGCGGGGCAAGGGGACCGCCTACGACACCGATGTCAACGTGCCGGTCCTCGTCGTCGGTCCCGACGTCGTTCCGGGCAGCCGGAGCGCGCTGATCTCCAACGTGGACTGGGCGTCCACCTTCGAGGAGCTCGCCGGCATCGACTCGCCGTCCTTCCGCTCAGGCGTTTCGATCGTGCCGACGCTGCGCGACCCCGCGGCGCAGCTCCACGACTACGTGTTCTTCGAGCACACCTTCGCCAGGACCCAGCCCGGGAAAGACCCCGACCGGCCGTACACCGGAGGTGGTCTCAACGCCATCCCGTCCTACGTTGCCGTCCGCAGTCGCACCGCCCTGTTGGTCCGCAACGACCTCGACCGGCGGTGGGGCCACGCCGACCACGCCTACGAGTTCTACGACTACGACGTGCAGTCGTCGGAGCGGATCAACCAGTTCGACGACCGGGCCTACGCATCGGAGGTCGCCACCCTGATGGCCAAGCTGCATGAGTTCGACGCCTGCCATCAGCTCCAGGGGGGCGACCCGGTGACGCCCGAGTGCGCGGCCTTGACCCGAGAGGCACCGCTAGGTTGAGCCGGTGCCCGTGCCCGACGTGGTCGTGGTCGACCACCACGACTCCTACACGTGGAACCTCGTGCACCTGCTCGCCTCGGTGACCGGCGTGCTGCCGACCGTCGTCCAGCACGACGACTCGTCCGCGGCGTACCTGCTCGGCTTCTCACACGTCGTCCTCTCGCCCGGCCCGGGGACGCCCACCGACAAGGGCGACTTCGCGGTCGGGCGAGAGGTGCTGCTCGACGGGTCGGTCCCGGTGCTGGGGGTGTGCCTGGGCATGCAGGGGCTGGTCGCGACGTACGGCGGCGTGGTCGACCGCGTCGCCCCCGCACACGGCGACGTGACGCTGGTGACGCACGACGGGTGCGGCGTGTTTGCCGGGGTGCCGCAAGAGTTCAAGGCGGTGCGCTACCACTCGCTGGCGGCGCTGTCGGTGCCCGACACCCTGGTCGTGACCGCACGCGGCGACGACGGCACGGTGATGGGGGTGCGGCACCGCTCGCTCCCGCTGGAGGGCGTGCAGTTCCATCCCGAGTCGATCCTCAGCGAGCACGGCGCGCTGCTCGTCGCCAACTTCCTGGGCCTGGCGCATGGATGACGTCATCCCCTTCTTCGCCGACATCGCGGCGAGACATCCACGCTGCTTCTGGCTCGACGGCGGGGGCGCCCGCGAGTGGTCGGGGCGGCGTTCGATGGTCGGCTGGCTCGACGACGACGACGTCTCCTTGACCTTCCACGCCGCCGTGCGCGAGGTACGCCGTCATGCCGCAGGCCGCGTCGAGGTGGTGGGCTCGGACGTGTTCGAGGTGCTCGAGGCCGAGCTCGCCGCAGGTTCCCCCGAAGACCAGTGGTTCGGCTACTTCGGCTACGCCGCCCGGCCCGAGCTGTTCGCAGCCCGTCCGGACCCCGACCTCCCCGACGCCGTCTGGATGCGCTGCCGCAACGTCCGCTTCTTCGACCACGGACCGCTCGGGACGTCATACGAATCGAGCCTTCTACACCTCGATTCGTATGACGTCCCGCCCACACCCCGGGAGTACGCCGAGGCGTTCGGGCGCGTCCAGGAGCACCTGCATGCGGGCAACTCCTACGAGGTCAACCTCACCTACCGGGTGGACACGCCCAGCGACCTGGTCCCCCTCGACGCCTACCTCCGGCTGCGCGCCCTCAACCCGGCGCCGTACGCCGGGTTCCTGCAGCACGACGTGCCCGGACACCGGGCATGGCTGCTGAGCTCCTCGCCCGAGCGCTACGCCCTGGTGACCTCCGACAGGATCCTGGAGACCAAGCCGATCAAGGGCACCACGCCTCGTGGCAGGACCGCCGCCGAGGACGACGCGGCACGCGACCGACTGGCGAGCGACCCGAGGTTCCGCAGCGAGAACCTGATGATCGTCGACCTGCTGCGCAACGACCTCTCGATGGTGTGCGAGCCCGGGTCCGTCGAGGTGCCGGTGCTGATGGACGTCGAGTCCTACCCGAGCGTCCACCAGCTGGTCTCGACGGTGCGCGGACGGCTTGCCGAGGGGGTGTCGACCGTGGCGGCGCTGCGGGCGCTCTTCCCCGCCGGGTCGATGACCGGCGCCCCCAAGCTGCGCACGATGCAGGTCATCGACGAGATCGAGGACACCCCACGAGGCGTGTACGCCGGGGCGTTCGGCTGGCTCGCCGGTGACGGCCGCGCCGACCTCGGGGTGGTGATCCGCTCGCTGATGACCGACGGCGACGGGTCGTACCGGCGTACCTATCGATTGGGCACCGGCGGCGGCATCACCGTGCGCTCCGACGTGGCGGAGGAGTACGCCGAGTCCCGCTGGAAGGCCGAACGTCTCTTGTCCGCCCTCAGCGGTTCCCCGACACCACCAGGCGCGCCAGCCTGACGGCGACCATCTCGCCAGGCCCGAGGTCGTCGACGCCGAGGATCACCGAGTGCGTGACGAAGCCCTGCTTGACGAACACCGTCACCAGGTCGTCGTCGGGCTGCAGGATGACTTCGGCGTCGTCGGCGCCGTCGATCTCGACGGGGTGGTGCTGCAGTCGGTCGACACCGATGTAGAGGCCGACCCATGCGTCGAGGGGGGTCGGGTCCGGCGTCGACTGGACCTCCAGGAACGGTGCGTCCCGCTGCTGCTCGATCGGCACGTAGCTGCAGGTGAGCGTGCGCGCCGCGAGCTTGCTCGTCACCTGGTGGGCCGTCACCTTCTCCCCGAGCAACCGGCCGACGGTGCTGGCAGGCACCGCCTGGCATGGGTGGCGGAGGTCGGTCGGCGTGTGCGCCGCGAGGTCGTCGTCCGGCGCCGCGGACGATGTCTCCGGAGACGGGGGCTCGACGTTGGGTGACTCCTCGCCCGAGCAGGCGGCCAGGATGCTGGCGACCAGGACCACGGCGAGGAGGCGCACCCCGCCATCGTGCCCCGCGCGTGGATGGAACACCGCGGACGCCGACGGCGCCGTCTGTGGGGGACGACGCCGCCGACTGGATTTGACGCTAGGTCAGGCGCAGCGGGCGATCTCCACCCGCGCGGGTGTGTGTCAAGGATCGCTCGTCACGGACCCGGGTTCAACGCGGCGGGCCTCGGGCTCGGGGCCCTGCGGCACCAGGGGCTGGTGGACCGGCGCACGCGGGATGGTCACGGGTACCGGGTTGCCCGGCAGCCACATCGACATCCGGGTGCCGCCGCCGGGGGCGTCCCCCGCGGTGACGGCGCCGGAGTGCCGCTCGACGATCTGGTGCACGATGGCCAGGCCCAGCCCCGACCCGGGCATCGAGCGCGACTCACGCGATCGGTAGAAGCGCTCGAAGACGTGCGGCAGGTCGGCCGGGTCGATGCCCGGGCCCTGGTCGTCGACGGTCAACATGCCGTTGGCCAGCCGGACCGTGATGGTGCCGTCAGCCGGCCCCCACTTGGCCGCGTTGTCGAGCAGGTTGGTGACCGCCCGCTCGACGGCGCCCGACTCGCCGACCACCCACCAGGGCAGCGTGGCCACGTCGAACTCGCTGCGGGGCGCGCGTAGCCGCACCCGCGCGGCGGCCCGGTCGACCACCTCGGCGAGGTCGAAGCTCTCGACCACGTTGGCTGCTGGTGGTTCGTCGCGGGCCAGCTCGACGAGGTCGCCGACCAGCGTGGACAGCTCCTCCAGCTGTGCGCGTACGTCGGCGAGCAGCTCGGCCTTCTGCTCCGGCGGCAGCCCGCCGGTCTCGTCGGCCTGGGTGAGCAGGTCGAGGTTGGTGCGCAGCGAGGTGAGCGGCGTGCGCAGCTCGTGCCCCGCGTCGGCGACCAGCCGCCGCTGCCGGTCGCGCGAGGCCGCGACGGCGGCCAGCATCCCGTTGAACGCCGTCGCGAGCCGCGCGATCTCGTCGTCCCCTTCGACAGGGAGCGGCGCCAGGTCCTCGGTGCGGGCGATCTCCTCGACGGCCTCCGTCAGGCGACGCACCGGCCGCAGGCCGTTGCGGGCCACGCCCCAGCCGGCAGCCGCCGCGCCCACGACGCCGGCCAGGCCGAACAGCAACATGACCGCGCCGAGCCGCTTGAGCACGGTCTCCTGGGAGTCCAGCGACTGGACGAGGACCAGGGCGTACCTGTCGTTGATGGGCGCGGCAGCGACCCGGTAGTGCTCGCCCCCCACCCTGATAGTGCGGATGCTCTCCTTGCGAGCGCCGGTAGCCACGTCGTACTCGGGCTGGCCCAGCTGGATGTCGGTCGTCTCGTCCAAGGAGAAGGCCTGCCGGTCCTTTGACACGTAGATGATGCGGACGTCGGCGGCCCCCGTCGCGAAGGCCGGGATCTGGTTCGCGATCAGCTCGCTGAGGGCGGGTGCGTTGGCAGCCGCCTTCTTGGTGCGGTTGAGCAGCGACTCATCGAGGGAGGCCTGCATCTGCATTCGGACGGTGAGGAACACCGCCAGCGCGACGAGGGCCACGGCCAGGCCGACGGCCATCGTGGTCAGCAGGATCACCCGGCTGGCCAGGGACCGCCGGTAGTGCCAGCCGGACTGCGGCCAGACCGTTCCGTTCACGGCTCGACCATGGGACCTAGGACTCCTTGAGCACGTAGCCGACGCCGCGCACGGTGTGGAGCAGCCGGGGCTCGCCCTCGGCCTCGGTCTTGCGGCGGAGGTAGCCGACGTACACCTCGAGCGAGTTGGCCGTCGTCGGGAAGTCGTAGCCCCAGACCTCCTCGAGGATGAACGAGCGCTCGAGCACCCGTCGCGGTCGGCGCAGGAACATCTCGAGCAGCGTGAACTCCGTGCGGGTGAGCGGGATCTCGCGGCCGGCGCGCCGGACCTCGCGGGTGGCGGGCTCCATGGTGAGGTCGGCGAAAGAGAGCATCTCGGCGTCGTCGCCCTCGGCCGGGACGACCCGGCGCAACAGGGCGCGCAGCCGGGCCAGCAGCTCCTGGAGCGCGAACGGCTTGGTGAGGTAGTCGTCGGCCCCCGCGTCGAGCCCCTCGACTCGGTCGCCGACGGCGTCGCGGGCGGTGAGCACCAGGATCGGCACGTCGTTCTTGGCGGTGCGCAGTGCTCGCGTGGTCTCGATGCCGTCGAGCCGGGGCATCATCACGTCCATGATCACGACGTCCGGATCGGTCGCGCCGATGCCGGCCAGCGCCTCGGCGCCGTCGGTGGCCAGCGAGACGTCGTAGCCGTTGAACTCCAGCGACCGCCGCAGCGACTCGCGGACGGCCTTGTCGTCGTCCACGACCAGCACGCGCGGCTTCGTGCCCGTACCGGTCGGAGTCATGGGGGCCATGCTGCCAGTCGTCCCTGAACCTCGCCTGAGGATGCCGAGTCGGCGCAAGTCGCCCCCGGGATGACGCCGAGTCGGCGCAAGTCGCCCCCGAGGTGACGCCGAGTCGGCGCAAGTCGTCGCCTGCCCGCGCCTTGGCAGGGTCGATGCTCGACCGTGCCAGGGCGACTGGCGCCGACTCGAACCCCAAAGCAGGGCAACTTGCGCCGACTCGGAGCGTTTGTGAGGGCGATTGGCGCCGACTCGGCGGGGGTCTAGAGGTAGCGGGCGGCGGTCGCACCGGCGCGGGCGCCGTAGCCCCCGCCGAACAGGCAGGCGTGGACCAGCAGCGGGAACAGCTGGTGGACACCGGCGCGCTCCTGCCAACCGTCGGCGAGCGGTGAGGCCTCGGCGTACGCGTCGAGGACGCGCGGCAGGTGCGGCAGCCCGAACAGCGCCAGCATCGCCAGGTCGGTCTCACGGTGGCCGCCGTGGGCGGCCGGGTCGATCACCCAGACGCGCTGCTCGGTGCCCCACAGGACGTTGCCGTTCCAGAGGTCGCCGTGGAGCCGGGCCGGCGTCTCCTCGGGCACCAGCCCGGCCAGATTGGCGACGACGCTCTCGACGCGCTGCGCGTCGTCGGCGGAGATGCGGCCGCTGTCACTGGCCAGCTTGAGGTACGGCAGCACCCGGCGCTGCGCGAAGAACTCGGCCCACGTCGGGGCGGGCTTGTTCAGCATCGGCAGCCGCGCGACGAAGCCGTCGCTGTCGGCGCCGTACGACGTGGCGCCGGCCTGGTGGGTAGCGGCTAGCGCGCGACCGAAGCCGGACGCCGCGTCGGCCGAAGGCCGGCCGGGCTCGACCCAGCGGATGATCAGGCAGCCGTCGTCGGACGCCAGCACGTCGGGCACGCCCACCCCGCCGGCGTCGCGAAGCCACCCCAGCCCCGCGGCCTCGCTGGCGAAGAACTGCGGCGGTGCGTTGTTGAGGGTCTTCATCAACGCCGTGGTGCCGTCGGAGAGGCGCAGCTTGGTAGCCACGCACACGTCGCCGCCGTTGACCGGAGCGGTCGCGACGACAGCGGAGCCCAGGAGCTCTTCGGCGTGCCTGGCGACCAGCGGCTGTCGCGTCATCGGACCGCCTCGGAGGTGTCTTCGATGGCGTCGGCGATCACGTCGGCGATCAGGTCGGCGAGGGAGGCTGAGGTGCGCTCGACCATGGTCAGCACCTCCTCGAATCCGGCGTCCCCACCGTAGTACGGGTCCGGTACGTCGCCACCGGTTCCCACCGGATCGAAGTCGCGGAAGAGCCTCACGCGTGTGGAGACGCCACCGAGGTCGTCCAGGTTGTCCGAATCCATGGCCAGCACCAGGTCGAACCGGCCGGCCGACCCCGCGTCGTACTGACGAGCGCGGTGGCGGGTGGCGTCGTACCCCGCGGCAGTCAACGTGGCCGCGGCCCGGCGGTCCATCGGGTTGCCGACGTGCCAGCCGCCGGTCCCGCTGCTCTCGACCTGGACCCGGTCGGCGAGTCCGGCGTCGTCGAGCCGCGACTCGAGTACGACGTGCGCCATCGGTGAGCGGCAGATGTTGCCGAGACAGACCAGGGCGACCCGGTAGTGACCGGCCTCGTGGGGAGGCGGGAGCACGGGCGTCACCGGTCGAGCGCGTAGTTGATGCCCCAGGTGACGATCGTGATCACGATCGCGCCGCCCACTGCGGTGATGAAGCCGTCGACGTGGAACCCGATGTCGAGCTTGCCGGCCAGCCACGAGGTGAGCTGGAGCATGAACGCGTTGATGACGACCAGGAACAGACCGATCGTGATGACCACCAGGGGCAGCGAGAGCAGTGTCAGGACGGGCTTCACGATCGCGGTGACGACGCCGAGGATCAGCGCCACGATCAGCAGCGGCAGCAGCTTCTCCTCGACCTCCGCCCAACCACTGGAAGGGCCGGTGAACCGGATCCCCTCGAAGAGCCAGGCGGCCACGGCCAACGCGATGGCGTTGGTGACCAGCCAGGTGACGAACCGCATGACACGCACGGGGGGAGCCTACTGACCGGCTACTGGCCGGGCTCGAGCCCCAGGCGCTCGAGGATGGCGCTCTCGGCGCCGGCGAGGTGGCGCTCGAGCTCGGCCACGGCCTCGTCGACGTCGCCCGTCTCTAGCAGGTCGAGCAGGTGCTGGTGGGAGTCGGCCTGGTCCGAGGCGTTGCGGCGGACCCGGTCGACCTGGGCCAGCGCCAGCCGCAGCTCGGCGGTCAGCTGTTCGGCCATCGCCACCAGTCGCTGGGAGCCGGTCAGGCCGACCAGCGAGAGATGGATGGCGAGGTGCCGCCGGTTGAGCTCCTCGTACGTCGCCTCGCGGCCGACCGCGGCGCCGTACTCCTTCAGAGCGATGCGCACGGCCTCGCGGTCGACCTCGTCGGCCTTCGACCAGTGCTGGACGCCGGCCAGCTCGAGCACTCCCCGCGCGCGGGAGACGTCGCCGATCGACTCCGGGTCGGGAGTGGCGACCGAGACGCCTCGGTGCGGCTCGCGGGTGGCGAGACCGTCGGCGACCAGGACGGTCAGGGCCTCGCGGACGGTGGGCCGGGAGACGCCGAGCGACTCGGCGAGCGCCACCTCGCGCAGCGGCGTGCCGGACTCGAGCTCTCCCTCGAAGACCGCCCGCCGCAGCTCCTCGACCACACGGTCGACCGTCGAGGTCTGTTCCAGACCCACGGTGACGAGCGAGCCGAACGGGGCCTCCCCCGCGGTGTCAGACGTCATGACACCAAGTGTCTGACAACTTTCGGCAGTCGCCACATCCCTGTGGCACACTCTGGCTTGTCAGATTGTCAGACAATTCGTGTGGAGGTGTCCGGTGGAGCTGCTGTGGGGTCGTCGCTACGTGATGGTTCGTCCCGAACATTTCCGGGTCGACTACCAGATCAACCCCTTCATGGATCTCACCCAGCAGCCCGATCCGGCTCTGACCCGCCGCCAGTGGGACGCCCTGGTCGACGCGATCCGGGCCGCCGGCGGTCAGGTCGAGGTCGTCGAGCAGCGGGCCGACGCGCCCGACATGGTCTACGCGATGAACCTCGGCTTCGTCGCCGAGCGCCCCGAGGGCCCGCTCGTCTCCCCCTCGGCAGGTCACGTCGTGATGTCCCACATGCGCTACGCCGAGCGCCGCATGGAGACCTCCACCGCCGCCGCGTTCTTCGCCGGCCGCGGTTTCTCGGTCTCCTACGTCGGCCGTGAGGGCGTGGGTGCCTACCTCGAGGCCGGCGACGCCTTCGCGTGGGGCGACGGTCTGGTGGTCGGCTACGGCCCCCGCACCGACGAGCTCGGCCTCAAGGCGCTCGCCACCGAGCTCGGCGTCCGCGTCCGTGGCCTGCGTATCACCCACCCCGGCATGTACCACCTCGACCTCGCCTTCTGCCCGCTCGACGACCGCCGTGCGATCGTCTGCCCCGCGGCGTTCGACGACGAGTCGGCCGCGGCGCTCCTGGCGCTGGTGCCCGAGCCGCTGGTGATCAACGAGGAGGAGGCGCTCACCACCTTCGCCGCCAACTCCATCGTGATCGGGCGCACCGTGCTGATGCCCGCGTGCCCCAGCCGGGTCCGGGCGCAGCTCGAGGAGTGGGGCTTCTCCGTCGTGGTCGTCGACGTCTCCCAGTTCCACCTCGGCGGCGGCTCGATCCGCTGCCTGACCAACCCCATCGACGTCCGCCTCGGCCGCGACCTACCGATGCTGACCTCCGGCGAGGTCGTCCTCCCCTGATCCCCCGGGCGGTCGCAGGTTCGAACCTCTTGCGGCCGCCCGGGTCACCAAGCCCGTCAGTAGCCTCGCCGCATGGCACCGACGGGCGGCATCGACGCCATGCTGCTCGGGGCCGGGCTTTCCGGAGTGTTCTTCGCGGTCCTTGCCCTGGCGACGAGGCCACGGCTTGGGTCGGTGACGGCCTGGGCGATCGCCGGTTTCCTGTGGACGCTCGTCGTGATCGCGCTGGTCACCCTGCTTCCGACCGACCCCGACGTCGGGATCGTGCCGGCGGAGGGGCGCTCCACGTCGTGCTCCACCGACATCGGCGGCCCGGCGCCCGAGGGGTTCTGGGTCTTCGCCGGGGGTCAGCGGATGCTCAACACCGTGCTGTTCATCCCCGCTGGCGCGTTGCTGGTCCTGGGCGCGAGCCGCTGGCGGATCGGTTGGGTGCTGGTGCCGCTCGGTCTCGCAGGCCTCGCGGCGTACTCCGTCCTCATCGAGCTCACCCAGCTCGAGCTCGCCCGCATCGACCGGGCCTGCGACCTGACCGACGTCGTCGACAACGTCTCCGGTGCCGTCGTCGGTGTGGCCATCGGCCTCGTCCTGATGCTGCTGTTCCAACCCTGGCGCCACCGACGTCCGTGAGGGCGGTTTCGAGGCTCGTCGCTAGCGCTCCTCGCACCTCAACCACCGATCGGTGGTTGAGGTGCGAGCTTGCGAGCCTCGAAACCTCCGATCGACTGGAGGGACGACGTGGGTCGTTAGCCTGCGGGGCATGACGTCCCCGCAGCCGCGCCCCGCGATCGCCAAGATCCCGCCGTACGTCGCGGGCAAGCCGCCGGCGCCGCGCGCGGACCTGACGACCTACAAGCTGTCGTCCAACGAGAACCCCTACCCACCGCTGCCCGGGGTGGTCGACGCCGCGACGGCGGCCGTGCAGACCATGAACCGCTACCCCGACATGGGCAACGTCGCGCTCTACGACGCGTTGTCGGCCAAGCTGCGCGTACCCACCGAGCACCTGGCCCTGGCCACCGGCTCTGTGGCGCTGATCTACCAGCTGGTGCAGGCCTTCTGCGACCCCGACGACGAGGTCGTGTTCGCGTGGCGCAGCTTCGAGGCCTACCCCATCGCGGTCACGGCCGCGGCGGCGCGGATGGTCCGCGTACCCGTCACCGCCGACGGCCGCCACGATCTCGACGCGATGGCCGACGCCGTCACCGACCGCACCCGCGTCGTCCTGGTCTGCACACCCAACAACCCCACGGGGCCGGCCGTCTCGCAGGCCGAGCTCGACGCCTTCCTCGCCAAGATCCCGCCGCAGGTGCTGGTGGTCGTCGACGAGGCGTACGTCGAGTTCGTGCGGATGGCCGACGCCGTCGACGGAGTCGCGACCTACCGTCGCCACGACAACGTGCTGCTCACCCGGACCTTCTCCAAGGCCTACGGGCTGGCCGGGTTCCGCGTCGGGTACGCCGTCGGGCCGGAGCCACTGACAGGCGCGCTGCGGGCGGTCTCCTTGCCCTTCGGCGTCTCCGGCGTCGCGCAGGCCGCAGCGCTCGCGTCACTCGAGCGCGAGCCGGAGCTCCTCGAGCGGGTCGACGCGCTGGTCGCCGAGCGCGACCGGGTGGTCGCCGGGCTGGCCGCCGCCGGTTGGCCGGTGCCTGAGCCGCAAGGCAACTTCGTGTGGTTCGACCTCGGCGAGCGGACCGCCGAGTTCGCGGCCGCGGCCGACGAGGTCGGCATCGTGGTCAGACCGTTCGTCGGAGAGGGCGCGCGGGTCACGATCGCCGAGCCCGAGGCCAACGACCGGCTGGTGCGCCTCGTCGAGAAATGGGTACAGGGAGGCTGACCCCACCAGCCAGCATCTCGGGAGGTGCGATGACCCCGCAGGCAGCGGCGTACGTCGCCGAGGAATCGTTCGAGCGCGACACCGACTACATCTCCGACCGGATCACCCGCGACGAGCGTGACGGGCGGCCGAGTAGGTGGCCGGTCGAGCCGGGCCGCTATCGCCTGCTCGCCGCCAAGGCCTGCCCGTGGGCGACCCGGGCGATCATCGTGCGCAGCCTCCTGGGCCTCGAGGACGTCATCTCGATGGGCCTGGCCGCCCCGGTGCACGACGACCGGTCGTGGACCTTCGACCTCGACAGGGGAGGGGAGGATCCGGTGCTCGGCATCCACTTCCTGCGAGAGGCCTACGAACGTCGTTTCGCCGGTTACGACAAGGGCATCACGGTCCCGGCGATGGTCGACCTCCGCACCGGCGCGGTCGTCACCAACGACTTCCCGATGATCACCCACGACCTGTTCTTCGAGTGGTCGGACCACCATCGCGACGATGCGCCCGACCTGTGGCCGGACGCCGTCCGCGACGAGATGCAGACCGTCATGGACCGGATCTACGAGGACGTCAACGACGGCGTCTACAAGTGCGGCTTCGCGGGCTCGCAGGACTCCTACGAACGTGCGTACGACGCCCTCTTCCGCGCCCTCGACTGGCTGGAGGAGCGTCTCGCGACGCGTCGCTTCCTGATGGGCGAGGCGATCACCGAGGCCGACGTCCGGCTGTTCACCACGCTGGCTCGCTTCGACGCGGTCTACCACAGCCACTTCAAGTGCAACCGCAACAAGCTGACCGAGATGCCGGCCCTGTGGGCCTACGCGCGCGACCTCTTCCAGACCGCGGGCTTCGGCGACAACACCGACTTCGCCCAGATCAAGGCGCACTACTACTGCGTGCAGGACGACATCAACCCGACCCAGATCGTCCCGAAGGGACCCGACCCGGCCGTCTGGCGCACCCCGCACGGACGGGAGCACCTCTCCGCTGGTTGAGGAAAGCGCTCTGCGCCTGTCACGAAACAGTGAGACGAAGGCAGACCCGTGCCCCTACGGCGTCGGCGAGCCGGTGTCGGTAGCGGTCGCGGTGTCGGTGACGGTCGGTGAGTCGGTCGGGGTCGACGGGCTCACGGTCGGCGAGCCGGTGACGGTGGGGCTCGGGGTGGGTGTCGGTGTCGGCGTCGGTGTCGGCGACGGAGTCGGGGGTGGCGGTGGCGGGAGCACCGACCCGATCCAGCTCTCCACGACGGGCCGGCCGGCGGGAGTCCACCTCAGGTTGGCGCCGTACAGGGCCCGGACGCCGTGGCGTTTCTGCGGCCGGTCCTTGTTCCAGTCGGGTGGGCACGGGTAGGGCCCGCGGTAGCAGGTCCACGCGTGGAAGTAGATCTGCGTACGGCCGTCGCGGCGTGGCAGCACGTCTGCCCCACCGGGGCCGCACAAGGCGTTGGCCGTCGACAGGAGGAGCTTCGGCTCGGCGCGGGACCAGTCGCGGAAGTCGGGAGACCGGCGCCAGTAGGTGCGGTAGCCGCAGCGTCCGAACCAGCCGACGGACGTGAACATCACCCACTTGTCGTCGTGGCGGATGATCACCGGGTTCTCCTCGATCCCCTCGTAGTTGGTGAGGAGCATGCTCATCTGGCCCGCCTGGATCCGCCGCCCGCGCTGCGACAGCTTGACCAGGCGGATCGACGACGGCTGGCCCAGCGTGCGGTAGACCAGGAACCGCTGACCGTTGTTGCCCGTGAACGCCGAGGGGTCGATCACGCCCCGGGTCTGGACGCGCTTGCCGAGCACCTTGGTCGGCGGGTTGTCGGCAGCACGCGGGACTCCTGGCACCACCGGGCAGACAAGGGGTGCGTTGCCGACGGGGGTGTAGGGGCCGAAGGCCTGCTTCGACACCGCGACCCCGATGCAGCGCGAGTTGGGATCGGCGCCGGCGATGCCGGCGGCGTAGTACATCAGCCAGCCGCCCGGTGCGCGCTGGATGTCGGGCGCCCAGATCTCGGCGGAGGTCGCCCAGCCGGGCCTCCGGGTCAGTGCGGGGGTGTTGACGACGTTCCACGGCCCGACGTCGGCCGGCGAACGGCTGATGTTCAGGTTCAGTGCCGTGGCGGCGCCGACCAGGCCGACCCGCGACTCGACGACCGTGGGGTCGGCGAAGCTGCGGTGGTAGAGCAGGGGCGCGGGGATGTCGACGCGCTGTGCGCTGGCCAACGAGCCGGCGTTCGAGCCGGTGGACATGGTGAGCGGGAGCAGGAGCGCGAGCGATCCGAGAATGGCGACAGCGGCCACGGACCAGGCCTGCGTCGGCTTCCCGGAGAGGCGACGGTCGGTTCGGGACATGCGCTCTAGTCTGACAAGTGTGGGCGCAGGTCACGGGCACGGGCATGCAGCCGGGCGCGCCGCCGACCGACGACGGCTGCGTCTCGTGCTGGCCATCACCGCGGTCGTGCTCGTGGTCGAGCTGGTCGGCGCCTACCTCGCCTCGTCCCTGGCGCTGCTCGCCGATGCCGGCCATCTCGCCACGGATGCCGCCGCCGTCGTGCTCGCGCTCGGGGCGTCGTACGTCGCCGCGCGGCCCGGCGGTCCACGCTCGACGTTCGGCTACCACCGTGCCGAGATCCTCGCCGCGATGGCCAACGCGATCGTGCTGCTCGTGGTGTGCGGCTACCTCGCGTGGGCCGGGGTCAACCGGCTGCGCTCACCGGGGGACGTGGAGGTCGATGCGGGACTGCTGATCGCGTTCGCGGCGGTCGGCCTGCTGGCGAACGCCGTGTCGCTGGTGGTCCTGCGCAGCTCCGACACCGGCTCGCTCAACCTGCGGGGCGCGGCGCTCGAGGTGACCGCCGACCTGGTCGGCTCGGCCCTGGCTCTCGCGGCGGGCGTCGTGATCGCGGTCACCGGCTGGGTGCAGGCCGACGCCGTGGCCTCGTTGCTGATCGCGGCCCTGATCCTGCCGCGGTCGTGGTCGCTGCTGAAGGAGTCGTCGTCGGTGCTGCTGGAGATCGCACCAGCCGGCCTCGACCTCGACGCAGTACGCCGTCACGTCGCCGCGATGCCCGGCGTCGTCGAGGTGCACGACCTGCACGCCTGGACCATCACCAGCGGCATCCCCAGCCTCTCGGCCCACGTCACGGTGACCGACGAGGCGCTCGCCGAGCACGGTGTCGGCGGCATCCTCGACCGCCTCTGCGAGTGCGTCGCCACCCACTTCGGCGTCCGCCACGCGACCTTCCAGGTCGAGCCGGTCTCCCACCGCTCCCACGAGGACCTCGGCGACCTCCACGCGTGAGCCTTCGGTGGTTGAGGTGCGAGGAGCGCCAGCGACGAGCCTCGAAACCACCATCCAGCGGGGTGGTTTCGAGGCTCGGCCGTGGACGGCCTCGCACCTCAACCACCGATTGCGAGGTAGGGGAGGACGAGCTCGTCCCAGAGCTCGGCGTGGCGGGCGCGGAAGAAGCCGTGGTGGCCCATCTTGGGGACCTCGAGCTGGGCGGGGGAGTAGCGCTGGTGGACCTGGTCGGCGTTGACGAAGCGGTCGTGGAGGTCGGCGATGCTGGCCCGGCTCATCAGCTCGTCGTCGGTGAACGAGAGCACCGTCATCGGCGTGGTGACCGAGGCGAAGCGCTCGGCCGCGTTCGGGACGTCGACGCCGAGGTAGTCCGCGTGCAGGCACCAGCGACCCCACTGCCGCATCACGCCGGCGGGCACGTTGTCGAGGATCCGCAGGCTGCGGCCGGGGTAGTAGCCAGCGACGCGAGTGGCGAGCGGCGCGATGCCGAGCCACAACAGCGGCGCGCGCCAGCGGATGGCCGGGGCGTTGAGCCGCCAGTAGCCGGTGCCGGAGGCGACGGTGACGATCCGGTCCACGCGGGAGTGGTCGACGAACGGGACGGCCTGGCCGCCGAGGCTGTGGCCGACGTACGTCACCGGCAGGCCGTCGGGCGCGTCGACGCCAGAATCAAGCACAGTGTCGAGGGCGTCGGCCATGTCGCCGAACCACCGCAGCACATCGGCCTTCTCGGACTTCATCGCGGCGACGCTCTCCGTGCCACGCAGGTCGAAGGTCAGGGTGCGGAAGCCGTTGGCGGCGAGCCAGGTCGCGAACGCCGCGTAGTACGCCGCCGGCGTGGCCATCGCGGGAGCCAGCAGGACGGCGCCCACGACCTCGTGGGCGGCGGAGCCGCTCGGCTCGAACCAGGTCGCGGCCAGCTCGCGGCCGTCGTCGGCGGTGATGGTGGTCGGGACCCGGTGGACGTCGGTATGACGGTCGTCATAGAGCATGGCAGGAGACTATGACAGTCGTCTTAGAACTGCAATACTCTGGTCTCGTGACCCCGGACACGAGAAGCGACACCCGCCGCAAGATGATCGCCGGCGCTGCCGTCGCGATCGGCACCCGCGGGGTGGGGGCGATGAGCCTGCGCGACCTCGCCAAGGAGGCCGGCGTACCGCTCGGGTCGACGTACCACCACTTCCCCGGCGGCAAGGCCCAGCTCGCCGAGGAGGCCGTCTCCTCGATCGGGCGCAAGGTCAGCCGCCTCGTGGACAAGGCGCGTGCCGAGGGCATCGAGGCAGCCCTGGCCGCGTTCGCCCGGGTCTGGCGCGAGCTGCTCGTCGACACCGACTTCCGCACGGGCTGCCCCGTGCTGGCCGTGGCCACCGGCGACGATCCCGACCTGACCGACACCGCCCGGGCGATCTTCGCCTCGTGGCAGGACCTGATGGTCGAGGGGCTGGTCGCCGACGGCGTCCCCGCCGAGCGCGCCCCCGGCCTGGCGCGGATGATCATCGCCTCGCTGGAGGGCGCGGTGGCGGTGAGTCGGGCCGAGCGCTCCCTGGAGCCGCTCGACGAGGTCTCCGCGGAGCTCGTCACCCTGGTGCAGTCGGCCCGGGGCGGTTACTCGCAGGCCCAACCGGATTCGCTCGCGGGTACGCCGCCCCGGTAACTTAGGGGGTACGCGGGTGTGGTGCCGGTCACAAGCTGGGCCAGGCCCCAGTGCAGTCGATCAGCCCACAGTCGTTCGGTCAGCGGAGACCCCGCAGCACCCGGCAAGAGTGAGGAGTCGTTCGTGACCCATGCAGGTTTCGGCCCCGATCTGGCGGAGGTCTTCGGGCCTTCCCAGCAAGACGGCGGCCCCGAGCTCGTCCAGCTGCTGACGCCCGAGGGCGAGCGCGTCGAGCACCCCGACTTCTCCTTCGGCGACGGCATGTCGGCCGAGGAGGAGGCCGAGATGATCCGCGGCTTCTACCGCGACATGGTGCTCACCCGCCGCATCGACACCGAGGCCACCGCGCTGCAGCGCCACGGCGAGCTCGGCATCTGGGCCCAGCTGCTCGGCCAGGAGGCCGCCCAGATCGGCGCCGGCCGCGCGCTGCGCCCGCAGGACTACGTCTTCCCGACCTACCGCGAGCACGGCGTCGCCTGGTGCAAGGGCGTCGACCCGCTCGAGCTGCTCGGTCTCTACCGCGGCGTCGACCAGGGCTCGTGGGACCCGGCCAAGTACAACTTCCACCTCTACACGATCGTCATCGGCGCCCAGACGCTGCACGCCACCGGCTACGCCATGGGCATGCAGCGCGACGGCGTCGTCGGCACGGGCGACCCCGACCGCGACGCCGCGGTGATCGCCCACTTCGGCGACGGCGCGTCGTCCCAGGGCGACGTCAACGAGGCGTTCATCTTCGCCGCGTCCTACAACGCCCCGGTCGTGTTCTTCTGCCAGAACAACCAGTGGGCCATCTCCGAGCCGATCGAGCGCCAGACCCGGATCCCGCTCTACCAAAGGGCTCTCGGCTTCGGCTTCCCCGGCGTCCGCGTCGACGGCAACGACGTGCTCGCGACGTACGCCGTCACCCAGGCCGCGCTCCAGCGTGCTCGCGACGGCCAGGGCCCGACGTTCGTGGAGGCCTACACCTACCGGATGGGTGCCCACACCACGACCGACGACCCGACGCGCTACCGCCTCTCCGACGACGTGGAGCGCTGGCGGCTCAAGTGCCCGATCGAGCGCACCAAGACCTATCTCCGGCGCAACGGCCTGGCCGACCAGGACTTCTTCGACGCGCTCGCGGCCGAGGCCGACGACCTCGGCGCCCGGCTCCGCGCGGGCGTGCAGGAGCTCGCGGACCCGTCGCCGCTGAGCATCTTCGACCACGTCTACGCCGAGATGACGCCCGAGCTCGAGGAGCAGCGTGACGGCTACGCGGCGTACCTCGACTCGTTCGAAGGGGCCCACTGAAATGACGAAGATCACTCTCGCCAAGGGCCTCAACATGGGCCTGCGCAAGGCCATGGAGGACGACCCCAAGGTCCTCATCATGGGCGAGGACGTCGGCAAGCTCGGCGGCGTCTTCCGGATCACCGACGGCCTGCAGAAGGACTTCGGCGAGGACCGTGTCATCGACTCGCCGCTGGCCGAGTCCGGCATCGTCGGTACGGCGGTCGGCCTGGCCCTGCGCGGCTACCGGCCGGTCGTGGAGATCCAGTTCGACGGCTTCGTCTACCCGGCCTACGACCAGATCGTCTGCCAGGTCGCCAAGATGCGCTTTCGATCGCAGGGCCGCTCCGCGATGCCGATGGTCATCCGGATCCCCTTCGGCGGCGGCATCGGCGCGGTCGAGCACCACAGCGAGTCGCCGGAGGCGCAGTTCGCGCACACACCGGGCCTCAAGGTCGTCGCCTGCTCCAACCCGATCGACGGCTACTGGATGATCCAGCAGGCCATCGCGTGTGACGACCCGGTGATCTTCCTCGAGCCCAAGCGCCAGTACCACGCCGACAAGGCCGACCTCGACGAGGTCGACCACGCCCGACCCGCTGTTCGCCTCGCGGGTGGTGCGTCGCGGCACCGACGCGACGCTGCTGGCCTACGGCCCGACGGTCAAGACCGCTCTCAAGGCCGCCGAGGCCGCGTCCGGCGAGGGCCGTTCGCTCGAGGTGATCGACCTGCGCACGCTGAGCCCGCTCGACATGGCGCCGGTCTACGACTCCGTACGCCGCACCGGCCACGCGGTCGTCGTGCACGAGGCCCACGCCAACCTCGGCATGGGCTCCGAGATCGCCGCCCGGATCACCGAGGAGTGCTTCTACTCCCTCGAGTCGCCGGTGCTGCGAGTCTGTGGCTTCGACACGCCGTACCCGCCCTCGCGGATCGAGGAGGAGTGGCTCCCGGACCTCGACCGGGTGCTCGACGCCGTCGACCGCGCTCTTTCCTTTTGACCCGCCCAGAGCCCACCCTCTAGTCGCCGAGGACCCTGATGCCTGAGTACAAGCTGCCCGACGTCGGCGAGGGCCTGACCGAGGCCGAGATCGTCACCTGGAAGGTGAAGGTCGGCGACGTCATCGCGATCAACGACATCGTGGTCGAGATCGAGACCGCCAAGTCGCTGGTGGAGCTGCCGTCGCCGTACGCCGGCACGGTCACCGCCCTGCTCGTCAGCCGAGGGCGAGACCGTCGACGTCGGCACGCCGATCATCGCGATCGGCGACGCTGCCTCGGCACCGGCCGAGACGCCTGCCGCCGCACCCGAGGCCCCCGCAGAGATCGACCTGTCGAACCCCGCCGCCAGCGGTGGGGGAGAAGGCGAGAGCCTGGTCGGCCGCAACAAGGCCGAGCGCGCCTCCCTGCGCCGCCCGCGCCGGGCTTCCTCGCCGGCCGCGGCAGCCGCCGAGCAGTCCACCCACGACCAGCTCCAGGCGTCGTTCACGCCGGGCGAGCTGGAGAGCACCGCCGGTCGTCGAGGCCGACGAGCCCGCGGTTCCGGCTCACGCCCCGGAGTCGCCCGGCCGCCTCCGACGGCGACGTCCGCACGCTCGCCAAGCCTCCGGTCCGCAAGCTGGCCAAGGACCTCGGCGTCGACATCACCTCGTTGGCCGGCTCCGGTGAGGGCGGCGTCGTCACGCGCGAGGACGTCCAGGCCGCTTCGAGCTCCCTCGGTTTCGAGACGGGCGCTAGCGCGCCCTCCTCAACCAGCGGGAGCGGCGAGCGCGAGCGGCGCGAGCCCATCAAGGGCGTGCGCAAGATGATGGGGCAGGCGATGGTCGGGTCGGCCTTCTCGGCGCCGCACGTGACCGAGTGGGTCACCGTCGACGTGACCCGGACGATGGAGTTCGTCGAGCGGCTCAAGAGCCGCCGCGAGTTCCGCGACGTGAAGGTGTCGCCACTGCTCGTGCTGGCGCGGGCCGTCGTGCTGGCAGCGCGGCGTACGCCCGAGATCAACTCCTGGTGGGACGAGCCGGCGCAGGAGGTCGTCTTCAAGAGCTACGTGAACCTCGGCATCGCGGCGGCCACTTCCCGCGGCCTGGTCGTGCCCAACGTCAAGGACGCCCAGGACCTCTCGCTGCTCGACCTCGCGGCGGCGCTCAACGGGCTCACCGCCACCGCCCGCGAGGGCAAGACCCAGCCGGCCGACATGAGTGGCGGCACGTTCACGATCACCAACGTGGGCGTCTTCGGGATCGACGCCGGCACGCCCATCATCAACCCTGGCGAGTCCGCGATCCTGGCCTTCGGCGCCGTGCGCAAGATGCCGTGGGTCGCCACTAGTCGGCCGGCGACGAGATCGTCGTGCGCCAGGTGACCACGCTCGCGCTGTCCTTCGACCACCGTCACGTCGACGGCGAGAAGGGCTCGCGGTTCCTGGCCGACGTCGCCGCGATCATGGAGGACCCGGCAGCGGCCCTGCTGTTCTGAGCGCGCCCATCCGACACCGCGCCGGGATACGTCCGGTGTGAATGGGTCCTCCGGGAGTCGGATCCACGACCCAAACGCACTCGGACTACCCAGACCCCTCACACGTACCGCGCCGCGCGACTCGGCCGGGTCGAGGGGCCGCGGGCGAGCAGCTCGGAGAGCTCGTGCTGGAGCATGGCGCCCACCCGCAGGCAGAAGGCCTCGGGCTCGTCGGCGGCGTCGGGCAGCTCGGCCACCACGCGGTCGACGATGCCGAGCTCGTAGAGGTCCAGGGCGCGGACCTGCTGGGCGCGGGCCATCTCGGGGGCGTGGTCGGTGTCGCGGTGCACGATCGCCGACGCACCCTCCGGCGGCAGTGGCGACAGCCAGGCGTGCTGGGCCGCGACCACGCGGTCGGCCGGCAGCAGCGCGAGTGCGCCGCCGCCGGAGCCCTCGCCGAGCATCAGGCACAACGTCGGCGCCCTGAGCGAGACGAGGTCGAACAGGCAGCGGGCGATCTCGCCGGCCAGCCCGCCGTTCTCGGCGTCGGCCGACAGCGCGGCGCCCTGGGTGTCGATGACCGTGACCAGCGGCAGGCCGAGCTCCTCGGCCAGGTGCATCCCGCGCCGCGCCTCGCGCAACGCCTCGGGACCCATCGGCCGGTCCGGCGTCTGGCCGCGGCGGTCCTGGCCGAGGAACACGCACGGCACCTCGCCGAACCGCACCAGCGCGATCAGCAGCCCGGGATCGGCCTCGCCCTGGCCGGTGCCGTTGAGCGGGATCGTGTCGGAGGCGGCGTACCTCAGCAAGCCGTCGTACGCCGGGCCGGTCCGGCCGCCGCGACCGCGTCACGGCGTCCCAGGTGTCGACGTCGGGCACCGGCTCTTCCGGCGGCAGGGGCACGGGGGCGACGCCGACGCGCGGTGCCATCAGGATGTCGAGTGCCCGGCCGAGCAGGTCCTGCACGTCCTCCGGCGCGACGACGCCGTCGATGATGCCGCGGGCGAAGAGGTTCTCGGCCGTCTGCACACCCTCGGGGAACGGCCTGCCGTAGAGCGCCTCGTAGACGCGCGGCCCGAGGAAGCCGACCAGCGCGCCGGGCTCGGCGACCGTCACGTGGCCGAGCGAGCCCCACGAGGCCATCACCCCGCCGGTGGTCGGGTGGCGGAGGTAGACGAGGTACGGCAGCCCGGCCGCGCGGTGCGCCGCGACCGCTTGGGAGATCCGCACCATCTGCACGAACGCCGGCGTGCCCTCCTGCATCCGCGTACCTCCCGACACCGGGCCGGCCAGCAGCGGCAGGCCCTCTCGGGTCGCGCGCTCGATCGCGGCCACCAGCCGGTCGGCCGAGGCGCGCCCGATCGAGCCCGCGAGGAACGCGAACTCGCCCATCAGCACCGCCACCCGGCGTCCGCGCATCAACCCCTCGCCGGTCAGGACCGACTCGTCGGCGCCGCTGCGGTCCTGCGCGGCGGCGAGCTCGGCGGCGTACTCCTCGGAGACGCCGGAGCGGTCGGGGGCGGTGTCCCACGACGTCCACGAGTGCTCGTCGAGGACCAGGTCGATGAGCTCGGCTGCAGAGAGGCGCTGGGGCTCAGCCATGCGCGGAGCCTATGCGGAGCTCGCTGGTCGAGGAGGTCGCGCAGCGACCGTCACGAGACCCCGGTACGGGCCTGCGTGCCTGTCACCGGGTTTCGTGACAGGCGCTAGCGCGCCTTCCTCGACCAGCGGAAGCGGTCGAGCACCTCGGCCTCACGTTCCCGCGACATGCCGGTGCGCGGGGCGTCCGGGTTGTCGCGCATCCAGGCCAGCGTGTCACGCGCGGTGTCCGCGAACGGCCGCACCGTCAGGCCCGCGTCGGCGGAGAGGTCGAAGCGATGGGTGATCATCCCGTCGTACTCCGGCCGGGGCAGCCACAGCGGCAACGCCTCCGGCCCCATCCACGGCTCGACCTTCTGCTCGCTGAGGAAGTCCTGGCCCGTCCACACCAGCTCCGGCGTCGCGCCCACGCCCGCGGCCGTCTGCGCGAGGACGTCGCCGGCAGACGTGGCCGGTCCGATGCCGTCGTAGACGCCGGTCGTGCCGTCCTCGACGCTGCGCACGATCCACTCGGCCAGGTCGCGGACGTCGATGAACTGCACGCGGTCCTCCGGGTCGGCCGGCGCGAGCACCCGGCCGCCATCGGCCAACCTCTCCGGCCAGTAGCCGTACCGGCCGGTCGGGTCGCCGGGGCCGACGATCAGCCCAGGCCTCACCACCATCGACCGAGTGGCGCCTTCGATCACGGCGTTCTCGCAGGAGACCTTCATCGGGCCGTAGGCCTCGGGGTCCTCGCGGAGGTCGCGGTCCTCGTCGATCGCCTCGACGAGCGGGCCGTCGGTGCCGGGGTCGGGCGTCTCGTTGTCGGCGTACACGTTGATCGTCGACACGAACACCCAGTGCGCACCCGGCCAGGCTGCGACGGCCTTGCGCACGTGCGACGGGATCCGCGAGACGTCGACGACCGCCTCGAAGTCTTCGGCGGCAAGCTCAGTCGGTACGTCGTCCGCCCGGTCCCACACGACGTGCCGCGCGCCGTCCGGTACCTCGCCCGACCGCCCGCGCGTCACGCACGTGACGTCGTGCCCGCGGCCGACGGCATCCGCCGCCACCGCCTTGGAGAGGAACACGCTGCCGCCGAGCACCAGGATCCGCATGCCGCTACCCGACCCCGTCGCCTACCTCAGGGGCAAGCGATTCCGCTCTGAGCGGACTTCGGGCGTGGTGGTTTCGAGGCTCGGGCGCTGGCGGCCCTCACACCTCAACCACCGAAGCGACTCGGTGGTTGAGGTGCGAGGAGCGCCAGCGACGAGCCTCGAAACCACCCTTACGAGAACTTCGGCGAGCGCTTGGCGAGCAGCCAGCCGTCGAACAGGTCGGACAGCTCAGCGCCGGTCTGCTCCTCGATCCAGGCGAGGTAGTCGTCGCGGTTGCTGCTGCCGTCGGGATCGACCGCGGGCCAGGCGCGCACCATCGCCCAGAACTTGTCCTCGCCCACCCGCCGGCGGATCTCGTCCCACATCAGGGCGGGGCCGTAGTACACCTGGATCTCGCCGAAGGTCTTCGGGTCGTAGGCGGCCGGTGGCCCGTTGACCTTGCGGGACTCGCGCTCGGTGGGCGCGATCTGCTGGAGGATCTGGTCGAGGGGCGCGCCGGTGTCCTCGGCCTGCCACACGAACTGGAGGTACATGGCCATGCCCTCGTTCATCCAGAGGTCGCTCCAGTCGGACGGCGTGACCTGGTCGCCGTACCACTGGTGGACGATCTCGTGGACGAGCACCGCCTTGCTGGTGGCGTAGGGAGTGGCTCCCAGTGTGATCATCGTCTGGGTCTCCATCCCGCTCTGCGAGTCGACGAGCAGGACGCCGAGCGATGACCAGGGGTAGGGGCCGAGCTTGCCCTCGACCCACTCGAGGGCCTCCGGGGTGTAGCGGAGCTCGTCGAGGTACTGCCGCGACGAGGTCGGGACCCAGTAGCTGATCGGGACGCCGCTGGACGACTCGTCCTCGGTGACCTTGTAGTCGCCGAAGGCGACGGTGACGAGGTACGACGAGGTCCTGCTGTCGAGGTGCCAGCTCGTGGTCGACGTGCCGTTCAACCTCTCGTGACTCACCAGCTCGCCGTTGGCCACGCCGACCATCGGCGCGGGCGCGCGCAGGGTGAAGTCGTAGAACGCCTTGTCGGACGGCTGGTCGTTGACGGCGTACCAGGTGTAGGCGCCGAACGGCTCCTGCATCGTCCACGCCGAGCCGTCACTGGCGATCGTGAAGCCCGTCGTGTTGAAGTCGCGGCGGGTCGTCGGCGCCGCGACCGGCTCGGGAGTCCCGGAGTAGGCGACGGAGACGGCGTACTGGCTGTCCTCGAGGAAGTCGCCGTCGATCACCAGGTCCTTGCCCGTGTGCTCGAACTCGGCGCCCGCACCGTCGACCTCGACCGCCGACACCTCGAGCTGAGGGATCAGGTCGAGCTGGACGTGGTCGGCGTCGCCGGTGGAGCGGAAGGTCAGCTCCTCGGCCCCGGTGAGCGTGCGTGAGTCGGGGTCCCAGGTGACGTCGAGGTCGTAGTGGAGCGCGTCGACCGACGGGTCGCCGACGTCGGGGTAGACGCTGTCCTCCACGGGCTCGCTGACCGCGGCGTCGAGCTCGTCGCTGGCCCCTTCCTCGGACGTGGAGGCGCTGCCGGGGAGCTCGATCCGGCCACGTCTGGAGTCGCGGTCGAGGAGGCGTCACCGCTGCACGCGGCCAGGCCGGTGACGAGTGTGCCCGCAGCCAGTGCCGCGGCCCAACGCTGACGTCTCACTCGGCACCCCGCAACATCGGTCGGACGAGCTTGCGCCCGTGGTGGATCTGCGCCTTCACGGTGCCCAGCGGAGCCCCGACCTGCTGGGCGATGTCGTCGTAGGAAAGGCCGTAGACGTCGCGCAGCAGCAGCGGCTCGACGTACTGCGGGTGGTCCTGCTCGAGCGTCTCGAGCGCGTCGAGGAGGTCGAGACGGGTGCCGGCGATCACGCTGGTGGTCCGCGGGTCGGGCTTCTCCAGTGGCAGCACGTCGCTGGCGACGGCCTGGTTGCGCAGCCGGCGGTACGTCGACCGGGCCGAGTTGACGGCCACCACGTGCAGCCACGTGGTGAACCGGCCGTTCTCGCCCCAGCCGGCGATCTTGGTGGCGACGTTCAGCAAGGCGTCCTGGCAGGCGTCCTCGGCGTCGGAGCTGTAGGGCAGCACGCCCCGGCAGATCGACAGCGTGCGCGGCCGCACGGCTGTCAGCAGCGCCTCCAGCGCATCGCGGTCGCCGGCCTTGGCCCGTCGGGCCAGGTCGTCGATCTCGTCCGGCTCCACGCCGCGTGCCTCCCCGAAGTCTGTTACCAAGTGTTCCGGAAAGATAATGCCCTGGTGTCCCTACCCACCCGGATCGGTCGCTACGCCGTGCGGCGTCGGATCGGCTCGGGCGGGTTCGCCACGGTGTGGCTCGGATACGACGAGAGCCTCGACTCCCCGGTTGCCATCAAGGTGCTCGCCGACAACTGGACCGACGACCACCACGTGAAGCAACGGTTCGTCGACGAGGGGCGGTTCCTGCGCAAGGTCGACTCGCCCCACGTCGTCCCCGTCTACGACGCCGGCGAGCTCGACGACGGCCGGCCGTACCTCGTGATGGGGTACGCCGACCAGGGCACGCTCGCCGACCGGCTCGAGACCGGGGGCCTGCCGCGCGACGAGGCGCTCGAGGTCGTCCGTCAGATCGGGCTCGGCCTGACCGCCCTGCACCAGCAGGGAGTCGTGCACCGTGACATCAAGCCGGCCAACGTGCTGTTCCGCACGGTGGAGGGCCCTGCTGATGACCGGGGCCAGACCATCGAGGTCCGCGCCATGGTCGGCGACCTCGGTCTCGGCAAGACGGTCGACATGTCCTCGCGGTTGACCATGATCGCGGGGACGCCGACCTTCGTCGCGCCCGAGCAGGCCCAGGGTGAGCGCATCGACGCCCGCGCCGACCAGTACTCCCTGGCCGCCCTCACCTACCTGCTCCTCACCGGGCGTCCGCCCCATGCGCACGCCACCCTCGCGGCGGCGGCGAGTCCCGGTGAGCCCCAGCCGATGTCGACGCCGGACTGGCCGGTCCCGGCCACGGTCGAGGCCGTCGTACGGCGTGCGCTCGCGTCCGACCGCGACGCACGCTGGCCGACGGTGGCTGCCTTCACCGCGGCACTCGCCGACGCCGCGGGTACCAGCGGCCCCGGCCCGGCCGGCAAGCCGCGGGTGCTCGCGATCGATCCGCAACGCACGCAGCCGGGCGCGCGGCCGTCGCCCCTCACCGCGCAGCCGCCGCTGCCCGCACCCACTCCGCCTCCCGACCGGCGCCGGCGGCGTGTGCTCACCGCCCTCGCCGCAGTGGTGCTGCTGGTCGCGGGAGGTGCCGTCGGGTACGCCGCGTGGCAGGGCCTCGACGGCACCACCACGCTCTCCGACTCGCGCAGCACGCTCACCGTGACGGTGCCCGACGACTGGGACACCACCACCGCCACCGACGGCTGGCAGCCCCCGGACTCAGACACGACGTACCCCGCTCTGTCGGTCGGCTCGTCCTCCGACTGGGAGACCGACGGTGGCGAAGGCGTCTTCGTCGGCGTGCTGCCCGGCACGAAGCTGCCCACGAGCGTCCCCGGCCACCCCGAGTGCGGCTCCGTCGAGGGCACCATCGACGACGACCGCAACGGCGACCGGTCCAAGACCGTCTACTACACCGACTGCCCCTTCGTGACCGTCGAGCGCGTCGTCCAGGTCGCCGCCAACCGCCTGCTGTGGGTGCAGGTGCGCGCCGACAGCCGCAGCACGGCCGTCGACGTCCTCGACTCGGTCGTCACCCACGGCCTCTGAACACCGATTCGTCTGCGGATCGCTGCGACTTCTCCCGTGCCCGGGCTCAGACGAATCAGAGGAGAATCAATGTCCACCGGCCACCAGGCCGGTGCGTCACTACCAGTATGCGTATCCGCTCGACGCCCGAGCCCGTGGGCGTGGACTCCCCGGGAGAGCCGATGAGGCGTCGTCCGCGTGAGCACACGCCAGCCGAGGCAGCCATGGGCGAGCTCTCCGCGGACCGCACGGCTGCCGTCACCGAGCTGTTCCAGATGCACTACCCGCAGCTGGTACGTCTCGCGCGCTTCCTGGTCGACGACGCGGAGACCGCCGAGGACGTCGTCATGGATGCCTTCGTGGCGCTCCACCGGCGCTGGTCGGCGATCAGGGACCCGCACGACGCCTACCGCTACGTACGTTCGTGCGTGCTCAACGGCGCTCGCAGCCAGCTGCGGCGGCGCCGGGTAGTGCGGCTGCACCAGGCCGTGACCGCCGTACCTCCGTCCGGGCTGCCCGTCGATCCCGACGTGGCCACCGCCGGCTCGACCCGCGCAACGGTGATGGCGCTGCTGCGCACGTTGCCGAACCGGCAACGACAGGTGCTGGTTCTTCGCTACTTCGCCAACCTGTCGGAGTCCGAGATCGCCGATGCTCTCGGGATCAGTCCCGGATCGGTCAAGACCCATGCCGCACGGGGGATGTCCGCGATGGCCCAAGCATTGGGGGAGGTCCGATGAGCGATCACGACGAGCTCGGCCGCACCCTTCGTACGTTGCTGCTGCAGGAGGCAGACGCCATGGACATCGACACCCGGGAAGCGACCGAGCGACTGGCCCGCGAGCTGGGACCCACTTCGCCACGGCGCCGGCCGGTGCTGGTGGCCCTTGTGGCCTGTGCCGTCGTCCTGGTCGCCCTGCTGGTCTGGTCGAACCGTGGCGACGAACGCCGGGGCATCGCACCGGCCGACGACCGGTCCCCGTCGCCGGACGCTGCCGCCGGCGCGGCGTACTACCTCGATCTCGCCGACGGAGAACAGACCGCTGCCCCGCCGGAGACCGCGGCCATCATCGACACCTCAGTCGACGTGGCCTTCTCACCTGCGGGCGATCGCGTGGTCTACGGCACCTGCCTGATCGGGCCAGGGCGCTGCTTCTCCGACGACCAGCTCTTCCTTGCCAACGCAGACGGCACGGACCAGCGCACCCTGAACCCCCCGTCCGGCCTCAATGCCTACTTCCCCGACTGGTCGCCGGACGGTACGACGCTGGTCTACCAGGCGCGTCAGGGCGGTGTCGCAGACGTCGGCAACCTCTACCTCCACGACCTCGCCACCGGCGATCGGACCCGGCTGACCGATCTCGACCTGAGCCTGCCGATGTTCTGGCCGGTGGAGGCGGACTTCAGCCCCGACGGCGAGCGCGTCGTCTACTCGATCGCGCGCACCCCGAAGCTGGACACCGCCTGGGACGTCTGGGAGGTGCCGGTCGCCGGCGGCGAACCCACCCGGCTGTTCGAGAACGCGGACGCTCCCCAGTACCTCGCCGACGGCCGCATCGCCTTCTTCCGCGATGGGTCGGGTGACGACTCGCCCGACACCCTCGTCGCCGCGGCCCCAGGTGGCGAGCCGGAGGTCCTGGTGGAGTACGAGGCCGAGGACGGCACCGCCGCCTCACCGGACGGCACCCGCATCGCCTACCTCGACGAGCGGTGTCCTGCACCTGCTCGATCTCGCCAGCGGACGGTCCGAGACGCTGGCGGGCGCAGACCGGTTCGCCTGGGTCGGCGACGACCGGCTCCTGGTCGTCCCCGGCCCCGGGCCGCAGTAGTCCCGGGACCGGACTACTGCGGCCCCCTCCGGCCACTCGCATGCCATCCGGCGTGGGACGTGTGCTTCTGCCTGCCCACGTGACGCCCCAACAAGTCGCCAACGAAGGAGAACACCATGGAAGCGACGACCACCCACCGAGTCGGGACCACCGCCATCGCCGTGTTCCTCGTCGCGTTCGTCGCCTGCGCGATCCCGGCAGCGACGGCCACTGGTGCCGTTCCGATGGACACGCGAGCAAAGCCCTGCGGATGCTCCTGGACCGTCGACCAGCTGCCGCGTACGCCGGACGCGGTGGAGGGTTGGTACGCGAGGTGCTGACCGATTCGTCGGCGATCCCCCGGGGTCGCTGCCGCCGGAGACCTCAGGTCGTGAGGCTCGCACCAACGAGCTCTTGAACAGCGTCCGCTGCCGCGGCCGGGCCACCGGCACTGCGGAAGCCGTCAGCGACGCGCTCGGCACCCGCGCGCATGGCCATCGCTTCGCTTACCGCCGAGGCGAGGTTGGCGGAGTTCAGCTGATCCGGCATCACCACGGTTCCGCAGCCGGACCGGCCGACGAGCTTGGCCACCTCGAACTGGTCGCGCCCGAACGGCACGACGCACACCGGGGCGCCCGCGGCCAGGGCCTTCTGGGTGATGCCCATCCCGCCGTGGCAGATCACGGCGGCAGCACGTCGCACGATCGGCAGGTGCGGCAGCCAGCGCTCGATCCTGACGTTGCTGGGAGCCGTGAACTGACCGGGGTCATGGGCCGCACTGGAGATCGCCACCGCGAGCTCGGAGCCGCCGAGGGCCTCGATGGCCGTCCGGATCAGTCCGTCGTCTCCTTGCCTCTCGCTTGATGCCGTCACCAGGACGAGGGGTTCTTCCACCTCGTCCAGCCAGGGAACCGGAACCGATGCCGGCTCCCAGACTCCCGGCCCGACCAGCCGGAACGACTCGGGATAGCTCAACCCGGACAGCTCGAACGGCTCCGCCGTCAGGTAGAGCTCCACCCCCGCGCACCAGCCGGCGTCCGGCGAAGTGAGCGGCGGGAGGCCGACGGCGGCTCGGGCTTCGTTGACCACGTCCAGCCCGCTCGGCAGGAGCGAGTAGGGGAGGAAGTCGATCGAAGACGAGGGTGCCGCGTCGAACGATGCGTGCGCCAGGAACGGGATCCAGCGGGCCCACGGCAGACCTGAGGCCTCGGCGGCGGCGGCCGCTCCTGTCGTGGTGATATCGACGAGCAGGCAGTCCGGCCCGACATCGACGATCGCCTGCTGCAGGTCTGCGACCTCGTGAACCGAACGCATGGCGAAGGCGCCGAAGATCTGCGCGATCCCCTCGACCGGGTCCGCGCTCTGCCAGTCGTCGAGCTCGATCGCCTCGATCATCGGATCGATGGCGGCTGCGCGGACGCCGCTTGCCGCGAGTGCGTCCAGCTCTGACGACAGCGTGCGCACGTGTACGTCGTGGCCGCGACGGGCCAGCTCCAGAAGGGTCGGTGTGATCGGGTAGAGGTGCCCGCGAGCGGGCGAGGTGTAAGCGAGAAACCTGGCCATTGCCGGGTCTCCTCTCTGCTAGCCGAACATCTCGACCAGCGTCCGCTCGGTCTCGATCCGGCTGAGGCCGAGATCGAGTCGAAGCAGCTTCCAGGTGTACACATCGGTGATGGCCACCAGAGCGGCCACCCGCCGTTTGCGTGCCGGGCCCCGGTGTCCGGCCAGCTGGGGCGCGAAGGTCTGCTCGACCCAGGCCCGGTGGTAGGCGCGCCCGCCGCGGACATGCTCCGCAACGAGCTCGATGCGCTCCTCCTGGCTGAGCAGTCGTAGCCGGTTCTTCCCCCAGCGCTCGTAGTGCTCGACGACGTTGGCCACCGCCCTGGGAAGGTCCCCCACCGGCGCTGATTCCCGTTGGCGGACCATCTCGTCCACCGCGTGGTCCATCGCGCTGACGAAGAGCCGGTCCTTGGACGCGAAGCGCCGCAACACCGTCCGCTTCGTGACCCCGGCCCGCTCGGCGACCTCGTCGAGCGTGACGTCCTCGAACACCTTGTCGGTGAAGAGCTCGATCGCCACGTCCAGAATCCCGTCGACGGTGGACTGAGCTGCCTCCGCGCGAGCCGTCATCTGGTAGCGGCGGTTGCTCGTCACCGACGCATCTTTCATGTCACCAAAGGTGACATTAAATTGGGCTTGCGTCAAGCCCCTGCAGCGAGCCGACCCGTGCCTTCCAGCGTGGGACTCGTCGACGAGTTCTGCGCCCGGCCCGCGCTCAGCCGGATGCGCCGGTCGGTCGCCACTAGCGCCGTTCGCCCCAACCGAACCTGCTCTCGGCGACGAACGTCCTGAGCTGGTCAGCGATTGAGCTCACAGCCGGTCCTCACTCGGCTTCCTCGAGCGTGCTCGCGAACGCGGCGAACAGCGCCTCGAGCCCGACTTCGTCCGCGCGCCGGCCGGCGACCGACATCTCGAGTGACGCTTCGGACGACTGCCGCCCAGTGAAGTACCGGAAGAAGTTGTAGCGGAGGTGGTTGGAACCGTCGCGGAAGGTGAACTTCACCGAGTCCGTGGCCCGGTCGAGGACGTCCACCTCGGGATACGCCTCGCGGACCGCGGCCAGTCGCTGCGCCACCATCGCGCTCGCGGGCACGTGGTTGTTGATGGTCTTCACCCGCAGGCTGTAGCCCCCGGTCTCGTCCTCGTCCGGCGGCCGGAACCTGAGCTCGTCGTACTCGCCGCGCTGCTTCCTCGGCACCGGCTCATCGGCCGGCACGCTGAACGCCGCCCAGCCTTTGGGCACCGGCACCCTCCAGGTCTGGACGGAGTTGCCCATGGTGAGCGGCTGGAACCTCAGCCCTGGGGTCAGCGGCTGGGTAGTCGATGTCCGGCGCGTACGGCGCCACGATCGCCGGCGGATCGACCGGGACGCTCGGCGAGACCGCGGGCACGGGCGTCGCCGTGCCACCCGAAGCGGGCTGTGGCTGGCGCAGGTAGCCCACGCCGAGCCCGCCGCCGACGCCTACCAGCGTCGCCAGCAGCAAGACCCCGAGAACCCGCGCGCGCACGGGCTCAGGGTAGAAGGCCACCACTTGTGTGGCCGCACGGCGCCGGGTTGGGTGGCGGCATGACCTCCAAGCCCGTCGACCCCACGAGCCTGCTGGAGCGGCACCGCGAGCGCCTCGACCAGGCGGTCCGCGCGTGCTCGACGCGCGAGTACCACTCGGCCTTCGACGAGTCGCCGTCCCCGCGCATCTACGGCGAGGCCGCCGCCGCCGATGGCAAGGCGGCCTTCGAGGCATGGCTGGGCTCGACGTTCCCGCTGGACACCCCCGGGTCGCAGGGGTACGTCGCGACCGAGCGGTCGCCGTACGGTTTCGACCTCGAGATCTCCTACCCGCACACGACGGACGCCGACCCGTTGATCGAGGCGTCGCTCGCGGGAGTCCGTAACTGGCGTGACGCCCGGCCGGAGGGCCGCACGGGCGTCTGTCTCGAGATCCTCGACCGGCTGCACCGTCGGGTCTTCGAGCTCGCCAACGCGGTGCAGCACACCACCGGGCAGGCATTCGTGATGGCCTTCCAGGCCGGCGGCGCGCACGCGCTCGACCGTGCGCTGGAGGCGATCGCCTACTCCTGGACCGAGATGACCCGCACGCCGACGACGGCGCTGTGGGAGAAGCCCACTCGCGGCGAGCCGTTGCTGATGCAGAAGACGTTCACGGTCGTGCCGCGCGGGCTGGCGCTGGTGATCGGGTGCAACACGTTCCCGACGTGGAACTCCTGGCCGGGGCTCTTCGCGTCGCTGGTGTGCGGCAACCCGGTGGTCGTCAAGCCACACCCGTCGGCCGTGCTGCCGCTGGCGATCACCGTCCAGGTCTGCCAGCAGGTGCTCGAGGAGTCGGGCTTCGACCCGCACCTGGTGACCCTGGCCGCCGAGGGGCCCGACGAGAAGCTGGCCGCGACCCTGGCCGTGCGGCCGGAGGTCAGGCTGATCGACTACACCGGCGGCAACGCCTTCGGCGACTGGCTGGAGGACAACGCCCGGCAGGCCACGGTGTTCGCCGAGAAGGCAGGCGTCAACGCTGTCATCCTCGACTCGACGTCGTCCTTCGCCGCGATGTGCCAGAACCTCGCGTTCTCGTTCGCGCTCTACACCGGCCAGATGTGTACCGCGCCGCAGAATGTCTACCTGCCCGCCGACGGGATCGAGACCGACGAGGGACACAAGTCCGTCGCCGACGTGGGCGCCGGCCTGTCCGCAGCGTTCGACAAGCTGCTCGGTGACGACGCGCGTGCGGTCGAGCTGCTCGGCGGCGTGGTCAACGTTGGCGTCCTCGAGCGGCTCGAGGCCGCCGCGGCGCAGGGCGAGGTGCTGGTCGAGTCCCGGGTCGTCACCCACCCGTCGTACGCCGACGCGACGGTCCGTACGCCGATGCTCATCGGCCTCACGTCCGCCGACGCGGAGATCTACGAGAACGAGTGCTTCGGCCCGGTCGCCTACCTGGTCGCGACGTCCGGCACCGATGAGTCGATCCGGATCTTCCAGGACACCGTGCGCCGCCAAGGTGCGATGACGGCCTCGGTCTACTCGACCTCCGACAACGTGGTCGCCGAAGTTCGGGAGGCGGCACTCGACGCGGGCGTCGCTCTCTCCGAGAACCTGCTCGGAGGCGTCTTCGTCAACCAGTCCGCGTCGTTCTCCGACTTCCACGGCACCGGCGCCAACCCCGCTGCCAACGCCTCGTTCACCGACGGCGCGTTCGTCGCCTCGCGGTTCCGGATCGTGCAGTCGCGCCGTCACGTCTGAGACGGTGTCAGGCTGGGCAGATGAATTCCGAGCTGCGCGACCTCGTCGCGACCGGTCCGCTCTGCCACCTCAGCACGCTCAACCCCGACGGAAGCCCGCAGGTGACCGTCGTCTGGGTCGGGGCGGACGGTGACGAGCTGGTCACCGCGCACCTCCCGCACAACCAGAAGGTGCGCAACATGGAGCGCGACCCGCGCGTGGTGCTCTCCTTCCTCGGGCTGCCCGAGGAGGGCGCCTTCCTGCAGCCGTACGCCGTCGTACGAGCGCGCGCGACCGTCGTCCCCTCGGACGACGCCTGGGACGTGCTCGACCGGCTCACCAAGACCTACATCGGCCCGGACGTGACCTTCCCCGCGCCGCGCAGTCCGGGGTTCGTGGTGCGGTACGCCGTCGAGCAGGTCGGCGGCATCGGCCCCTGGGCTACGTGATGTCCGAGTCGTGCCCCTGAGCGTGCGCTCTTGCTCACTCTCAGCCGCACGACTCTCTCAAAGCCGTTGCGCCGACCTGTGGACAAGCCCCGATCACCCCTACATTGCGCGCATGGAGTTCCTGCTGCGGGGCGCGCGGATCGTCGAGCTGGACAGCGGTCCGGGCTGGGTGGGGCCGGTCGACCTGCTCATCGAGGCCGGCGTGGTGCGCGAGGTCGGCCGCGACCTCGACCGGCCGGCGGGGATCGCCGAGATCGACGCCGGGGAGCGCTGGCTGATGCCGGGACTGTGGGACAAGCACACCCACCTGGCCATGTGGACCGCGACCACCGGCCGGCTCGACCTGGCCGGCACGCGCTCCTCCGACGAGGCGCTGTCACGGTTGAGGGGCCGGCTGGCCGCCGCGCCCGGCGAGCCCGTCGTCGGCTACGGCCACCGTCCCGTCACCTGGCCGGGCCAGCCGACCGTGGCCATGCTCGACGAGGTCGCCGCCGACGTCCCGGTCGTGCTGGTGAGCGGCGACGCTCACCAGGGCTGGCTGAACACCCGCGCCCTCGACCTGCTCGGCTTGGGTCGTCGTGACGAGATGCTGTTCGAGGCGGAGTGGTACGCCGCCTACGCGCGGATCCACGAGATCGCCGGCGACGAGGCTTCGCCAGAGGCTTACCAGCGCATGCAGGCCGCAGCCGCAGAGCTCGGCGTCGTCGGGGTTGTCGAGCTCGAGTACGGCGAGGGCATGGACGCCTGGCCCGCTCGATGGGCCCAGGGCGTCGACCTGATGCGAATCCGCCGAGGCGTCTATCCCGACGGGCTCGACGCGGCTGTGGCGGCGGGGTTGCGGACGGGTGACCCGCTGGTCGAGGGGCAGGACCTGCTCACGATGGGGTCGCTGAAGATCATCAGCGACGGTTCGCTCAACACGCGCACGGCGTGGTGCGAGCACCCGTATGCCGACGGGTCGGGCAGCGGCGCGCCCAACCAGACGCCGGAGGAGCTGCGCGCGCTGATGGCGCGGGCGACCGAGCACGGGCTGCGCACCGCCGTGCACGCCATCGGCGACGCGGCCTGCCACGACGCGGTGGCGGCGTACGCGCAGACCGGGGCGCGCGGGTCGATCGAGCACGCCCAGCTGATGACCCGGGAGGACGTCACCGAGATGGCGAGGCTGGGGGTCGTGGCGAGCGTGCAGCCTGCCCACCTACTCGACGACCGCGACGTCACCGAGCTGATCTGGCCCGATCGCGCCGAACGGTGCTTTCCCTTGCGGTGGATGGTCGACGACGGTGTGGAGCTGGCGATGGGCTCCGACGCGCCGGTCTCGCCGCTCGACCCCTGGCTGACCATCGCCGCCGCCGTGCACCGCTCCGCCGACGAGCGCCCTGCCTGGCACCCCGAGCAGGCACTCACTCCGAAGGAGGCGCTGGCGGCCTCCGTCGACGGCCAGGGTTCGGTCCACGCCGGGGCTCGTGCCGACCTGGTGCTCCTCGACGCCGACCCGCTCGACCCCTCCGGTACTCCCGAGGACCAGGCCGCACGCCTCCGCTCGATGCCCGTCGCCGCCACCTGGGTCGCCGGCCGCCTCGTCCACGGCGACGAGGCCGCATTCGTTGGTTGATCCGGCAGGGTGGTTTCGAGGCTCGGCCGTGAACGGCCTCACACCTCAACCACCGAAAGCATCGGTGGTTGAGGTGCGAGGAGCGTCAGCGACGAGCCTCGAAACCACCCCTACGCCGACAGGGCGATCGTCAGCTCCAGCACCGTCTCCGGGTCGTCGAGGCCGTCGCCGAACAGCTCGCGGAGCTGGCCCATCCGGTAACGGACGGTCTGGGGGTGCACGAACAGCTCGGCGGCGACGTCCTCGCGGCGACCGTGGTGGAGCAGCCAGGACCGCAGGGTGTCGGCGAGCTTCTCGGCCACGGCGGGGCGCAGGTCGGCCATCGGCGCCAGGGCCTTGGCCCGCAGGTCGGCGAGCGCCTCGGGGTCGGCGGTGAGTACCAGCCGGGTGAGGTGGTCCTCGGTGTCGCCGGAGAGGCCGTCGGCGTGCGCCCGCAGCGCCCGGTCGTACGACGCCCGCACCTGCAGCCACG
Source organism: uncultured Actinomycetota bacterium (assembly GCA_963758885.1). Classification (GTDB taxonomy): domain Bacteria; phylum Actinomycetota; class Actinomycetes; order Propionibacteriales; family Nocardioidaceae; genus Nocardioides. Next base: position 6,224 of record CAVWXS010000034.1, on the reverse strand, counting down.
GCCGCGCCGGGCCGGCGATGCAACCGCGTGCGGTGAGGGTGGCGAGCAGGCCCGCCCGCCGGCGGCCGTGGGCCTCGGGGACGAGGAGCAGCGTGGAGTCGTCGGGCATGGCGGTCCGGTCGACGGCCTGGAGGACCACCCCGGGCAGCGCGCCGCGGACCGACCTGGCCTGCGCTTCCGGCACGATCACCGCGGTCAGCGTGCTCGGTGGCGTCCACTCGGCCCGGTCGGCCGCCTCCTGCACGTGCTCGGCCGGTGCCCCGTCGAGCAGGTCGGCGGCCAGCCGTTCGAGGAGCCGCTCTCGGACCCGCCCGGTCGTGGCCAGCTCGTCGGTGTGCCCGGCCACGCTCGCGGCCGACAGCTCGTCGATGTAGGCGAACACCAGCTCCGCGAAGCCCGCGAGCCGGTCGGCCGGGATACCGGCCGCGACGGCGCGCGCCGACATCTCGCGCCAGGCCACCCTGGCCCCGATCCGGTAGGCGGACAGCAGCGCATCGGTGGAGCGCCCGTTGCGTGCCTCGCCACGACCGAGCTGGTAAGCGCCTTCCATGGCGGGGGCGGTGGGCGTGCCGGGGTCGGCACCGCGCCGCCCGCCGGCCAGCGAGAGGAATCCGCCCAGCGCCAGCTGGACGGCGTTTCCGATGATCTCGCCCATCCCGCCGCTGAGCGCGCCCTCATAGCTGGGGACCTCGTCGATGATCGCCGCGACCGTGCGATCGGCGACCTCCGGCAGATGGGCGCGCATGTCGGCGATCACATCGGGGGACAGGAGGACACCGTGCCCCGCTGTGCGGCGTGGGGTTCGTGAGGCCATAGCGTCTCCCTTTGTTCTTCACGCACAATATCGGGCAGCCGATTCACTCGCAAGGATCATGATTTTGTCACTTCTATCCGTCAAGATGGTCTCGTGACCACTCCTGCCGCTTCTCCGACCCCGTGGCGCGCCCTGCGCTCCCAGCTGGGCCGCGTGGCGCAGGCCGCCAGCAGCCCCTTGGTGCCGGCCGACTTCCTCGACCTCTTCGCGCCGCTGCGCAAGGGCGCGGAGCTGCGCGGCCGGGTCGTCTCTGTCCACCCCGAGACCCCCGACGCCGCGACGCTGCTGATCAAGCCCGGAGCCGACTGGGTCGGCCACGTGCCCGGCCAGTACCTGCGCATCGGCATCGACGTCGACGGCGTCCGCCAGTGGCGGGCCTACTCCCTGACCCACGGCCCGCGCCCCGACGGGCTGATCTCGATCACCGTCAAGGCCGTCCCCGACGGCCTCGTCAGCCACCACATCGTGCACGACTGCAAGCCCGGCACCCTGGTCCACCTCGAGCAGGCCCAGGGCGACTTCGTGCTCCCCGACGACCTGGTCGGCAAGCTTCTCTTCATCACTGCCGGCTCCGGCATCACGCCGGTCATCGGCATGCTCCGCAACCTCTTCCCGTCCACCGATGCCGGCGTGCTCCGCCCCGAGCGCAGCGCCAACTACGACGTCGTCGTGCTCCACGTCGCCCCCAGTCGGCCCGACTCGATCTTCCGCCGCGACCTGGAGGCCCTCGACGCGGCGGGCGCCATCCGTCTCGTCGCCAGGTACGACGACGAGCACGGCCTGCTCGACCTCGACCGGCTGACCGAGCTGGTGCCCGACCTCGGTGCGCGCACGACGTACGGCTGCGGCCCGTCGGGTCTGCTCGACGCCCTGTCCGCGCATCACGAGCAGGCCGGCCTCACGCTGTTCACCGAACAGTTCCGCACGACCCGAATTGCCGACCCCGGCGAGGGCGGCACCGTCACCTTCGCCGGCAACGACACCGTCGTCGAGGCTGCGGGGGACACCCCGATCCTCGACGCGTCCGAGGCTGCCGGCGTACTCATGCCGAGCGGCTGCCGGATGGGCATCTGCTACGGCTGCGTGCTGCCGCTCAAGGAGGGCAGCGTGCGCGACCTGCGCAACGGCGTCGTCACGACCGCCGTACCGGGTGAAGGCCCCGCCATCAAGATCCAGACCTGTATCCACGCCGCCGCCGGCGACTGCCACCTCGACCACTGACGTACAGCTCCGAACCACCCCTGAAGGAGAAGAGCAGCCCATGACCACGATCCAGAAGAAGTCCGACAACCCGATCGCCCACCTCACGCCCGAAGACATCGAGATGCTCGGCATCGAGCTCGACGCGATCCGGCAGAGCGTGATCGACAGCCGCGGCGCGAGTGACGCCAAGTACATCCGGACCGTCATCAAGACCCAGCGCAGCATCGAGCTGGGCAGCCGGGCCGTGCTGCTGTTCTCGATCTTCCCGCCCGCCTGGCTCGTCGGTACCGCCGGCCTCTCGGTGGCCAAGATCCTCGACAACATGGAGATCGGCCACAACATCCTCCACGGCCAGTGGGACTGGATGCGCGACCCCAAGATCCACTCCACGACCTGGGAGTGGGACCACGCGACGCCGGCCGAGCAGTGGAAGGTCTCCCACAACGAGCTCCACCACAACTTCACCAACGTCGTCGGCAAGGACAACGACCTCGGCTACGGCATCATGCGGGTCGACGAGGACCAGAAGTGGATTCCCTTCTACCTCCTCCAGCCGCTCTGGAACGCTTTCAACGCGATGTTCTTCGAGTACGGCATCGCTGCCTACGACCTCGAGCTGAGGGGCGCGCTGAAGTCCGGCCGCACCAAGTCGCCGGAGTTCAAGAAGCAGGCCAAGAAGGTCGTCGACAAGATCCGCAAGCAGGCCACGAAGGACTACGTCGTCCACCCGATCCTGTCCGGCCCGTCGTTCCTCCACACGCTTGCCGCCAACTTCACCGCCAACGTCGTACGCAACGTCTGGGCGCACTCGATCATCATGTGTGGTCACTTCCCCGAGGGCGTGGAGACCTTCGAGAAGAAGTCGATCGAGGGCGAGACCCACGGTGAGTGGTACATCCGCCAGATGCTCGGCTCGGCCAACATCTCCGGCTCCGCGCTCATGCACATCATGTCCGGGAACCTCTCCCACCAGATCGAGCACCACCTGTTCCCGGACCTGCCGTCCAACCGCTACTCCGAGATCGCGCCGAAGGTCGAGGCACTGTTCGAGAAGTACGGCCTCAACTACTGCGCCCGCCCGCTGCCGCAGCAGGTGTACTCCGCGTGGCACAAGGTGGTCCGCTTGTCGCTGCCCAACGGCTGGCTGGCTACTACCACCCCCAAGAACCTTCCCAACCAGCTCGGGAAGCTGTACAAGATGGTGACAGGCACCCCGCGCGACCGACGCCTCATCCAGGCGTCGCTCACCCGAGAGGTGCACCGCCTGCAGCAGGCGGCCTGAGGACGCCCCTTTGGGGGGGCTGACCGGCGGTGGGGGTTCCCACGGTTCGCGGGGGGCGAGCCGGGGACCACCACCGCCGGGCTCCCTTGCGCTCGCCAGAGTCCGGGGAGGTTTCCGGACGAGTCGCCGAAACGTAGAAGCCTCCGGTCGGCCCCGGCAAGCAATTCGGTGGGTGAGTGCCGAAGTCTTCCGACCGGATTAGACCGAGCGGTAACAGACCGTCCTCAAACCGGCCACGCCACAGAATCTGGCGCGGAGATCGCGCCCCTTGCTCCTAGTCTTTCGCCCCGGTGTGCAACAGCGCATCCGCACGCAAATGGGGCCCGCCTTTCGAGCGGGTTGGGGGGAAACATCCATGAACAGTCTCAAGCGACCGCGCAGCGAGCCTGCCGCGGTGGACACCACTCGTGGCCTTCGTCGGCGCACCGTTGCCCGGGGGGCAGTGTGGGCGGCGCCGGTGGCTCTGGTCGCGGTGAACGCGCCGGCCTTCGCCGCCTCGACGTCGTGCCTGACGGCCAAGTGGACCGAAGCGGTCTACAGCGGAGCCAACGGCAAGTGGAGCCTCTGCTTCGACTTCGTCAACTGTGGCACCGCGGAGATCAAGGTGACCAAGGTCGACGTCTACACGACCTACCACGCACCGGCGACCAACACGACGGCGGACCAGCTCGTCCACACGATCGCGATGAACACCACCGTGGGCACGAACGCCACCGCCCTCAACCCGGTGAAGCTCTGCAGCTCCAAGACGCCGTTCGACACCGCTCCCGCGGGCTCGGGAGGCGACCTGCTGCCCGGGTACTACAACGACTTCCTCCCGAGCGACGTCGACGGCAAGATCGACTGCGTCGCCAAAGACGGGTTCCCGGTGTTTCCTGCCGACCAGCTCTACCCGGACTCCTGCAAGCGGCTCCGGGCCGACAACACCTACGTGGTCATCACCTACACCATCTCGGGCGGCACCCAGACGGTGTACCTGCCGATGGACGACAACGTCGGGTGCCGGGTGACCGCCGGGTGCACGGGCTGAACCGCCGCTCGTCCTCGGTGGTCCTCACACGTACCTGAACGCCTTCCGCTCCCTGCGCTCCCACCGGCCCCGGAACAACCGCAACAGCACGCCGTACGCCGGCCCGGCGTCCTCCATGATCCGGTGGCGGACGTCGGCAGGCAGGCCGGCTGAGACCCACGGGAGCAGGAACGGCAGCATCGAGAGCGGGTAGGCCCGCTGGGCCTGCTTCTCGAACGCCGCGTTCTCCTCGACGGTGAGGCTGCGCTGGAGCAGGGGCAGCGCCTCGGTCTCCTCGTGGGCCAGGTGCTCCAGGAGTGCCGACCGGGTTGACGTCACGTGCACGTCGAGGGCGTTGCGGTGGTCGTCGCAGGGGTGCTCGGCCATCGCGCGGAAGCCTTGCGCGCACGCGGTCAGCGCGGGGTCGATGCCGTCGTGCTCGCTCTCCATGGCATGCAGCAGCGCCGTCCCCTCCTCGTCGCCGGCGGTCGCGGCCTTCTGCAGCAGCCTCGGCCACAGGTGCTCGTCCTCGACCGAGTGGTGGTGGTGCAGCACGGTCGCGAAGGTCCGCCACCGCTCGCCCAAGGACCGCCAGGTCGCCGTGTCACCCACCGGCGTGGCCCGGACGGCCGACTCGAACGCCGCGAGGTCGCGGCGGAAGGCGTGGTGGATGACGTACATGCCGGACTGGTCGTGCGGGCCCTCCGCGACGGACGACTGGCCCGGCAGCATGATCTGCGGGCGTGGTGTGGTCGGGCTGGTCATGACGACGCCTTCGTCGTCGCGGCGGGCTCCCGGAGTCGCGCGGCCTCGGTCGCTCGGAGCAGGGCAAGCACTCCGACCGCGCCCGTGATGGCCAGCAGGAGCACCTGGAACGCGGCGAGGCCGGGGGAGAGCGCGTCGTTGCCGAGACCGCCGTCGAAGAACCCGGACGCCACGCTCACCAGGCACGCCGTGGCGAGGAGACCCGCGGCGGCGACCGCGCCGCGACCCTGGGTGCGGACCGCCACCCAGGTGAGCAGCACCTGGACCGCGATCATCGGCAGCGGGGCGGCGAGCAGGGCCTTCCCGCCCCAGGCGTCGGACCAGGTGTTCACGTCGGCGGCCACGGCCAGCAGGCCGCCGGCCAGATCGGTGAGGAGCAGCACGCCGACGGCCTGGCCGAGGTGAGGTGCAGTGCGGCGCGCGGTGGGTGTCGGTGTCATGACACGCAGCCTGCCGGTGTCGTCTTGTAGCGGACTTGGGCGCGACTTGGGCCGGGTCGCCTCCGTCGGTCTGTGACAGCCTGGCGGCGTGGAGCTGACGGCCGACTGCACGCGCTGCGTGGGGTTGTGCTGTGTGGTGTTGCCGTTCGTGAGGTCGGCCGACTTCGCCTTCGACAAGCCGGCGGGCGAGCCATGCCGGCACCTGGCCGCCGACCACGGGTGCCGCATCCACGACCGACTGCTCGACTCCGGGATGCGCGGCTGCGTGGCCTACGACTGCTTCGGGGCGGGACAGGCCGTGACGCAGACCGGACGAGTCGAGGCGTTCCACGAGGTCGAGCAGGTCCACGAGATCGGGTGGTACCTCACCGAGGCTCTCGAGTGCGGCGCCGACGCCGCCGGCCTGCTCGCCGAGACGGAGCGGCTGGCAGTCGTGAGGCCACGGCCCGAGGAGGTGGAGGCCCTGCGTGCCCGCGTCGCGCCAGTCCTGCGCGCGGTCGCCGAGGCCGCCAGGGCGCCGTACGACGACCCGCTCGTGGCCGCCGGGACCGACCTCGTCGGCGGGGACCTGCGAGGAGAAGATCTCCGGGGCGCCGACCTCCGCGGCGCGCTGCTCATCGGTGCCGACCTGCGTGGCGTCGACCTGACCGACGCGGACCTGCTCGGAGCAGACCTGCGCGGCGCGAACCTCAGTGGCGCCGACCTGTCTCG
>CAVWXS010000033.1:0-136895 GCA_963758885.1 uncultured Actinomycetota bacterium | reverse complement strand
GCGGACGGGGTCGACACGATCTCGCGCGGCATGCGCGCGAGGCTACCCCAGCCGGAACACGAGCGACGTGTTGACGCCGCCGAACGCGAAGTTGTTGCTCACCGCGTGCTCGGCGGCGAGCCCGCGCGGCGCGCCCGTCACGTAGTCGAGCCGCGCGCAGCGCGGGTCCGACGTCGTTCGAGGCAGCGGGTCGGCGCGGCCCAGCCCTCGCGCAGCATCGCGACGGTGAGCCACGCCTCGAGCGCGCCGCACGCGCCGAGCGTGTGGCCGAGGTGGCCCTTCAGCGAGCTCACCGGCGACGCGCGCGCCGAACACGCGGCGCGTCGCCTGGCTCTCGGCGACGTCGCCGAGCTCGGTCGCGGTCGCGTGCGCGTTCACGTAGTCGAGTCGCGCCGGGGCGAGGCCCGCGTCGGCGAGCGCGAGCCGCATCACCGCCTCCATGCCGTCGACGTCGGGCGCGGTCAGGTGGCCGCCGTCGCAGTTCGTGCCGTAGCCGACGACCTCGGCGAGGATGTGCGCGCCGCGCGCGCGCGCCGCCGCGCGCTCCTCGAGCACGAGCGTCGCCGCGCCCTCGCCGACCACGAGGCCGTCGCGGTCGGCGTCGAACGGCCGCGGCGTCGCGTCCGGGCTCGTCGTTGCGCGTCGAGGCCGCGAACAGGAGGTCGAACACCGCGGCCTGGATCGGGTGGAGCTCCTCGGCGCCGCCGCAGATCATGCGCTCCGCGCGGCCGAAGCGGATCGCCTCGTAGCCGTAGCCGATCGCCTGGCTGCCGGACGTGCACGCGCTCGTGCGTCGGCAGGATGCGCCCGCGCACGCCGAAGAAGCGCGGCGAGGTTCGCGGCGCAGGTGTGGCTCATGCGCGCAGGTACTCGGTCGGCGTCACGCCCTTCGCGCTGCGATCGACGCCGAACGCGCGGGCGTAGGCGCACGAGGTCGGGCGGGCTCCCGGACGTCGAGCCGTAGGCGACGCCGGTCGAGCCGTCGCGGAGCTCCGGGCTGGCGGCGAGCCCCGCCTGTTCGAGCGCGAGCTCGGTCGCGCGCGCGGCGAGCTGCGCGACGCGGCCCATCGAGCGCACCGCCTTGCGCGGCCAGGCCGCCGGCCGCTCGAAGGCCGACGGGCGCGCCGAGCTGCGTCCGCAGGCCCTGCGACCGCCGCGAGCTCGGGCAGGCGCCGACCCCGGAGCGGCCGGCGCGGAGCCCGTCGCGCACGCTCGCCCAGTCGTTCCCGAGCGCGCAGAGCCCGGCCATGCCGGTCACGACCACGCGGCGTCCGGGGCGGGCTCACGGGCGTCCCCGCTCGCTCGGGTGCGCGTAGCCCGCGGCGCGCATCGCGGCGCGCGCCTCCCGGATGTACGCGAGCGAGCGGCGGCCGCGCGCGGTGTTCTCGGCGGGGAGCCACGCGGCCCAGAGCCGGTCGAGGAGGCCCCCGGCGTAGTAGCGGAACCAGCTCTTCCGCACGACGTACTCGACGGCCGACACGGCCGCCATCGGCATCCAGACGCCCCAGGCCGAGAACGCGCGGCGTGCCTCCGGCCCCCCTGGAACACGAGCCACGCGATCGCCGCGGCGTCCGCCGCGAAGAGCGCGGCCCAGAGCGCGGTCACCTTGCGGCAGTAGGGGCGGATGAACTCGGGCGCCCGCGGCTGGAGGAAGCGGGCGGCGCGCTCGACCAGCGACTGCGGCTCGCGCAGGCTCGCTGCGCAGAGCAGCGCCAGCCAGAGGTGGAGCGCCGCAGGCACGAGGAAGAGCGCGCGCACGTCGCCCGTCACGAGCGCGACGAGCAGCAGCGCCGCGATCGCAGCGGGGAACCCGGGCACGCGCGGGAGCGCATCGCGCGGCATGCGCGCGGGACCGAAGGGGAGCCCGCCGCCGAGGAGGGCGAGCGCCAGGAGCGCGGCCGCGACCGGGCGCGTGCCGAAGCGGGCGAGGGCCGCGTCGATCGCCCAGGGGTAGACGAACAGTGTGATCGCGACGAGCGCGAACCCGAGGACGCTCCGCCACGTCATTTCCACGGCGCGAGCGGGTCCTCGCGCGGCGGAGGCGGTTGGGGCATGGCGTTCAAAGCATGCCGCCGTCGATCGCGAACACCTGCCCGGTGACGTAGGACGCGCGCTCGGAGAAGAGCCAGGCCACCAGGCTCGCGACCTCCTCGGGTCGACCCAGGCGGCGCAGCGGGATCCGCCCCTCGAGCTCGTCGCGCTCGAGGCCCGCGAGGATCTCCGTCTCGATGAATCCCGGCGCCACGCAGTTGACCGTGATCGGCGCGCTTGGCGAGCTCCAGCGCCAGCGACCTCGTCGCGCCGATCAGGCCGGCCTTCGACGCGCTGTAGTTCACCTGCCCGCGGTTGCCGGCGAGCCCGGCGACCGAGCTCATGACGATGCGCCCGCCGTCGCGCAGGCGGACGAGCGGCATCAGGAGCGGTCGCAGCACGTGGAAGAAGCCGTCCAGGTTCGTGCGCAGCACGCGGTCCCAGGCCTCGGCGGAGCGCGGGGACGCGGCGTCCGCGTTGACGCCGGCGTTCAGACCACGCCCCAGTAGGGCCCGTCCTCCCCCACGTCCGCCGCCAGCGCCGCCGCGCTGGCCGCGCGGTCGGCCACGTCGAAGGCAGGAGCTTCGCGCTTCCGCCCGCGCTCCCGCGCGGCCTTCGCCGCCTCGGCCGCGGCGTCCGCGCCCGCGCGGTAGTTGACGCCCAGCGCGAAGCCGCGCGCGGCGAGCTCCAGCGCGATCGCGCGGCCGATGCCCCGGCTCGCGCCCGTGACGAGCACGCGGCGCGGACCGGCCTCCGCGACATCCGCTCCGTCATTACTTCGACGCCGGTGTGAGCGAGAAGCTGCTCGATCCGCTCCACGACGTACACGCTGAGGTTGCCTTCGCCAGCGCCTCCGTCTCCCCCGGCCGCTCCAGCCGGCACGCGAAGGAGACGAGGCCGAGCTCGCCGCGGAGATGGCGCGCGCAGACCTCGAGCGTTTCGTCCGACGCAAAGTCGTCGGCGTGGAGGCGCACGCCGCGCGTCCCGAGGAAGAGCCCCGGACGCACGGGAAGCCCGAGCGCGTGGACGACGAGGCCCCCGTGCGCCGCCACGCACTGCGCCATCCACTCGAGCGCGACCCAGGCCGGCACCCGGCCGTCGGCGCGCGCGAAGAGGCGCTCCGCGCGACCTCGACGCGGCAGCGCGTGAACTCCGGCCGATGGTCGAGTACGGGCCCGACGAGGAGCATCGCGCCGGAGTGGGGGACCACCGTCTCGATCGCGACGTCCGTCCTCATCGCCGGACCCCACGGTCCCGTCCGCCCTGTCTGCCGCCTCCCGAGCAGCCGCCGCGCGCGCAGCGCCGTTCCGCCAGCGAGCCTCACGTAGAGCCATGCGAGGCGCAGGTCGTCCCAGACGACGTCGAAGTGGAGACGCCGCCCTCCACGGACCCCAGACCTCCAACTGCCGGCCGGCCACGGGCGAGACGATCGGCAAGGCCAAGGCCTGCTTCGCCGGCGGCGCCGTGCAGATCTACCTCAACCTGGCCGGGCGCGATCCCGCCGTCACCGGCGGTCACCCAGGTGCCGGCCAACCAGGAGGCGGCGACCGTCGCCCAGATCAAGGCCGCCTTCCTGGCGCTGACCGACCCCAACGACTGGACCGGCGACGGCCAGCCCGAGGGCTGGAAGGTCATCGACCGCGCCTACACCAAGGCGGAGGCGCGCTACATCCCCAACGGGCCGGGCTCGACGGCCGACATGGCCCACCCGACGCGCACCGGTGACGTGGTCGCGTTCTCCTACCCGCCGTACCAGTTCGACGCGGCGACACCCGGCACGCTGATCGCGCTGTCGGCGTTCTTCGGGCAGCACGGCTACGTGCCCGACGTGCAGGACCTCGACAACGACATCAACATGCGGGCGACGTTCATCGCCGGCGGCAAGGGCGTCGCCAAGGGCACGATCAAGGCGAGGTCGATCGACCTGGCGCCGACGCTGGCGTTCATGCTCGGCATCCCGACGCCCCAGCACAGCCAGGGCAAGGTGCTGCTCAAGGCGGTCGACGGCGGCGCGAGGTACGACCGCGTCAACATCGTCGGGCTCAACGACTTCCACGGTCAGCTCGACCCGACCACCGCCACGATCGACGGGCGCGCGGTGCCCGTCGGCGGCGCGGCGTTCCTCGGCACGTTGTTCGACGAGGAGGCCGCCGGACTGCCCGGCCAGGAGCTGATCCTGGCGGGCGGCGACAACGTCGGCGCCTCCCCGCCCAACTCCGCGCTGCTGGAGGACAGGCCGGCGATCGACGTCGAGAACGCCTGGGGTCTCGACGCGACGTCCTACGGCAACCACGAGTTCGACTACGGCCTGGAGCGGCTGCTCGCCCACCAGGCCCGGGCGAACTTCCCGTTCCTGGCGACCAACATCGTCGACGAGGAGACCGGTGAGACGCCGCCGTGGGTGACGCCGTCGAAGGTGTTCACCGTCAACGGCATCAAGGTCGGCGTGATCGGCGCCGAGCTGGAGAGCACGCCGGAGCTCGTCAAGGCGGGCGCGACCGAAGGCCTGGCGTTCCTCGACGAGGGGCCGCGGATCAAGGCGGAGTCCGAGCGGCTGCGCAAGCGGGGCGTGAAGGTCCAGGTCGTGGTGATCCATGAGGGCACCTCGCGCGGCCTGAACCCGATCGGCAACGCTGCCGGTGCGCCGTGGGAGGGACCGATCCTCGGGATCGCCGACGAGCTCCAGAGCACGACCGTCGACGCGATGGTCGTCGGCCACACCCACCGCGTCTCGAACCTGATGCGCGGGCACATCCTGATCACCGAGGGCGTCAACGCCGGGGCGTCGTACTCCGTCCTCCAGCTGCTGGTGAAGGGCGGCGACGTGGCCTGGGCGGGCGGCTCGACCCGGCTCGCCAAGAACCTCGGCGTGGCGCCGCGGGCCGACGTCCAGGCGATCATCCAGAAGGCCAACGACGACACCGCGCCGCTGCGCAACCTGGTGATCGGGAGCCAGTCGGGCGACATCAAGCGCGACCCGGCGCGGCTGAGCGAGTCGGCGATGGGCAACTTCGTCGCCGACGTCATGCGCGCGAAGTACGCCGCCTCCCACGGCGTCGACGCCGCCTACACCAACTCCGGCGGCCTGCGGCACGACCTGCTGATGAGCCCGCCGTCCTCGGGAGGCGAGGCGGTCGGCGAGATCACCTGGGGCGAGGCGTTCGCGGTGCTGCCCTTCGGCAACGCCACGGCACTCATCACGCTCACGGGTGACCAGCTCAAGACGGCGTTCACGAACGGCTTCTCGCCGGTGTGCAACTCCCTGGTCAACACCGGACGGTTCCCGGCGGTGTCGGGTCTCAGGGCGACGTACCAGTGCAACGGCACCACCGCCGTCGTGACGGGCATGTGGAAGACACCCGACGGCATCGGCGGTCCCCAGATCCCGATCGGGCCGACCGACACCGTCCGGATCGTCACCAACGACTTCATGCTGACCGGCGGCGACGGCTACACCGTCTTCACGCAGGCGACCGACGTGGTGCTGCCCGGCGAGCTGCTCCTCGACGTCCTGATCGAGCACATCGAGGCGAACTCGCCGGTCTCGGCGGCCATCGAAGGGCGGCTCACCTCGGCACCGTGAGCCTGCGCGCCGACCGCACCTGAGGGAGCCGGGTGCGGTGGCCGCGCGCGCCGTCGTCTCGGGCTAGCGTGCCCTTGTGGAACTGCCACCCGAGCCGGTCAAGCACGAGATCGGCAACCGCACCTACATCGTGGCCGACGTCGAGCCTCTCGACGTCGACGGCATCCGCACGGTCCAGGTCGGGCTCGCGATCTGGTTCCTGACCTTCCTCGCGCTGCTGCCGTTCTGGAGTGCCCTCGCCGACGCCGACCGCACCTGGTGGCTGTGGACCTGCCTCGCCGGCTCCGGCCTCGGCCTCTTCGGCCTGGAGTACTGCCGCCGCCGCAAGTCCGCCCGCGCCGCCGGCCGCCCCCACCGGCACTGAGGGCCGCGATCGAGTTCCCGGTCGACCGGGGTAGTCCTCGGACGTGTCGGGGCTCGCGACGCGCTCAACAGGTGCAGGAAACCCCTGACAAGTCGGCGCTAGAAGCCGCACGATCTCGTCGTCGTTGAGGGTGTCGTGGACGGGCTCGGGGAGCGGCGGGGGTTCGTGCTTGCGGGCCAGCCGCACCTCGGAGTGGGCGCCGCAGCCGTGGTCGAAGGAGACCACCCGGCCGTCGTCGTTGGCATCACCGTTGGCGCAGACCCCGAAGGAGTCGGCCATCGAGCCGGCGATCCGGACCAGGAAGCCGCAGCTGCGGCAGGTCTCGGGGGCGGCCTGGGCGAGCGGAGACTCGGGGCCGCCGGAGCCGTCGTACCACCGCTGGGCGGCGAGCTCGCGGCCCTCGACCGACAGGGTGCGGACCCGGCCGAGGCCCAGCTCGGAGGCGACGCTGCGGACCTGGGACTTCTCGTCGGCGTCGAGCGGGTCGTCGCCGAAGGAGTACGTCGGCACCAGACGCGGGTCGTCGTCGGCCACGGGCAGCAGGTCGCCGGGCGAGAGGTCACCGGGCTTGATGCGCTCGCGGTAGGGCACCCACTGCGGGGCGACGATCGCCTCGTCGCCAGGGAGCAGCGCGACCTCGCAGACCGTCACGGTCTTCTGGCGGGTCGCCCGCGCGACGGTCACCGACCAGCGCCACCCGGCGTAGCCGCGGCGGGTGCAGGCGAACAGGTGGGTGGCCAGGCGCTCGCCCTCGACCACGGCACCGAGGTGGTCGCCGACGTCGGCGGGGTCGACCTCCTCGAGCAGAGCGGTGCGGGCCGGGTCGACCGCGGCCATCGCCACAGCGTCCGGCTTGGCACGCACCGTCGTCGTCACCGGCACATCATCACCCATGAAGCCCCGCGGAGTCAGATCGGCCGCCGGATCGGGCGACCCGTCGGCGGTTGGCCGCGCGGCTCATCGGGGCCGGCGCGGCAGGATAGGCGCATGACCACCTCGGGCCCGCTGCCAGGATCCGGGCCGCAGTCCGGGCCGCGCCGCGAGCAGGCCAGCAAGGTCGGCCGGGCGCTGGGCACGGGCGCGCGCGGCACCGGCAGGCGGTCGTCGGCGTGGCCGGCGGGGCACCGGCCGCTTCAGCCGCTTCACCCTGCGCCAGGCGCGGCGCGCGGCGAGCGCCGAGGGCGCCGACCGGTCGGGCCTGTCGCGGCTGATCGAGATGCACGCCTTCAACACCGCCGGCGACGCGGCGGTGGCGATCTCCCTGGCCGGCACGCTGTTCTTCCAGGTCCCGACCGGCGAGGCCCGCGGCCAGGTGGCGCTGTTCCTCGGCCTGACGATGCTGCCGTTCGCGATCGTCGCGCCGCTGCTCGGCCCGTTCCTCGACCGGTTCAGCCACGGCCGCCGCTGGGCGATCGGCGCGACGATGGCGATCCGCGCCTTCCTGGTCTGGGGCCTGGCGACCGCGGTGACGACCGAGTCGACGTGGCTGTTCCCGCTCGCGCTCGGCTGCCTGGTGTCGTCCAAGGCGTACGGCGTCACCCGCGCGGCCGCCGTACCCCGCCTGCTCCCGGAGAGCCTCACCCTGGTCAAGGCCAACGGCCGCATCTCCCTGGCGGGCGTGGTCGGCGCGACCATCTCGGCGCCGATCGCCGGGCTGGCGTCCGCCTTCGGGGCGGAGTGGTCGCTGCGCTACGCGTTCGTGCTGTTCGTGCTGGCCACGATCTGGGCGATCCGGCTGCCCGCACGGGTCGACTCCGACGCCGGCGAGGACCAGGCCGTGCTGATCGGCTCGACCAGGTCGCGCAAGGGCCGTCCGCGGATGCGCATCCCCGGCACCGTCGCGTTCGCGCTGCGCGCCAACTGCGGGCCGCGCTGGCTGTCGGGCTTCCTGACGATGTTCATGGCGTTCCTGCTGCGCGAGAACCCGATCGGCGACTGGCAGCCCGAGGTGCTGCTCGGCATCGTCATCGGCGCCGCCGGCCTCGGCAACGCCATCGGCATCGCCCTGGCGTCGATCCTGAAGAGCCTCAACCCCGCGCCTGACCGTCGTCCTCGCCCTGCTCGCCGACGCGGCCATGGTGCTGCTCGCCGCGTTCTTCTACGGCGTGGTCACCCTCGCCCTGCTCGGCCTCACCGCCGGCCTGGCGCAGTCGCTGGCCAAGCTCTCGCTCGACTCGACGATCCAGCGCGACGTGCCCGAGCGGGTGCGCACCAGCGCCTTCGCCCGCAGCGACACCACGCTCCAGCTGGCGTGGGTGATCGGCGGGTTCGTCGGGCATCGCGCTGCCGCTCAACCCCGACGCTCGGACTCGCGGTCGCCAGCGTCACGCTGGTCGCCTGGGTCGTCCTGGTGCTGGTCAGCTCGCCGAACCGCAAGCGGCGGACGACGGACTCCTGGCCGCAGTTCCCGAGCTCACCCACGCCTGAGACGTCACCGGGTTTCGAGACGGGTGAGGCAGTCCCTCGCAAGCTCGGGTCTGCCTGACCCTCCTCGACCTGGCGCCTGATCCCGGCCCTCGCAAGCTCAGGCCCGGGCGGCGCTCAGTCCTAGCTCTCCAGCTCGTCGGCCAGCGCGCGGAGCAGCTTGGCGACGGGGGCGGCGGCCTTGCGGTCGGGGTGGCGGCCGTGGCGGTAGGCCTCCCCGACACCGTCGAGGAGGCGGATGAGGTCCTCGACGATGGACACCATCTCGTCGGGACGCTTGCGCTGGGCCTGGCGCTGGTTGCGGGTGATCGACACCGGCGCGTCGAGGATGCGGACCTGGAGGGCCTGGTCGCCGCGGCGGCCCTGGGCGATGCCGAACTCGACGCGGGTGCCCGGCTTGAGCGCGGTGGTGCCATCGGGCAGCGCGTCGCTGCGCACGTAGACGTCGGGCCCGTCCTCCTGGGACAGGAAACCGAAACCCTTCTCGGCGTCGTACCACTTCACCTTGCCAGTAGGCACGGTCACGTCCTCTTCTTGCTGGGGGGCCGCTGGGCGGGCGTCGAGAAGCCTATGCGGCCCGCGCTGAACGGCGCCATCCGGTAAGCCCCGGTCAGCCGCGCCGGGGGTGACGGGGTCGAGGGAGGCCAGGTGGGCGTCGAGCCAGGCCGGGAAGACCGTCAGGTCGGCCAGCACCACGTCGGTGCCGGCCTCGACCAGCTCGTCCTCGGAGCACCCGCCGGTGAGCACCGAGACGCTGGTGATGCCGGCGGACCGCGCACCCTCGACGTCGTGCACGTGGTCGCCGACCAGGATCGAGGCGCCCTCGCGGACCAGCACCTCGGCCTTGGCCGCTCCGACCACCAGGCCCGTCACGTGGTCGACGTCGAGGGCGAGGTGCTCGACGTGGCGGCGGGCGTTGGGCTCGTACTTGCCCGTGACCACCAGCACCCGGCCGCCGTGGCGGCGTACGGCGGCGATGGACTCGACGGCGCCGTCGAAGGCGGTCGTGGCGTGGATCGCATGGTCGACGTACAGCTCGCGGAACCGGTCGACGAGCGTGTCCATCGACTCAGCCGGCACGTAGGGCTCGAGCAGTACGTGCAACGGAGGGCCGATGCGGGCCGCGACGTCGTCGACCGGGATCTCGACGCCGAGCTCCTCGGCCAGGACGGTCAGGGTGCTGGCCACCCCCGGCGCGGTGTCGACCAGCGTCATGTCGAGATCGAAGGCGACGACGAGCATGCCGTCGATCGTAGGGACGGCGCGGGGACGACGCCCGATCGCCTGCCGCGGTAGGTGGCCTTTGCCACAATGGACGCTTGACCTCGATCGCTCCCCTCCGTCGCGTGCTGGCCAGCACGGTGGTGGGGTGCGCCCTCGTGGGGACGTCCATGACGCTCGCTGCCCCCGCGGCCGTGTCCGCCGTCGACGACACCGTCGCCGCCTCCACCGACCTCTACCTCGTCACGCTCGCCGGGCCAGGGACCTCCGGCAACGACGGTCCGCTGGATGCGGCAGCGTTTCGCGCGGCCGCCCGCGCCGACCAGGACGCCACCTTGGCGGCGGTCGGCGCCGGCGAGCCGGTCTACCGGTGGACCACCGCCCTCAACGGCTACGCCGTCCGGCTCACCCCGGCGCAGGCCCGCCTGCTCGGCACCTCGGCAGCGGTGGTCGCCGTCGAGCGCGACGCCGTACGCCGCCTGGCCACGGCCCCGACGAGCGCCGGCCTCGCGACGGCCGACCTGACGCTTCAGGGTGGCGCGGGCGTCGTGATCGGGCTGGTCGACTCCGGCCTGTGGCCCGACAGCCCCCTGTTCGCCGACGTGCGCGGTCTCGGCCGCGCGGCCCGCGACTACCGCGGGCACTGCGCGTCCGGGCCCGGCTGGGGGCCAGAGGTGTGTGACCGCAAGATCGTCGGCGCGCAGTGGTTCGTCGACGGGTTCGGCGCCGACCGCGTCCGCAGCAGCACCCGACTCTCCCCGCTCGACGACGACGGTCACGGCACCTTGATGGCCTCGATCGCCGCCGGCAACGCCGGTGTCGACGTACGCATCCCCGGTCAGCGCGCCGGGTCCTACGCCGGCGCCGCGCCGCAGGCGCGGCTCGCCGTCTACAAGGCCTGCTGGACCGCCCCCGACCCGCGCGACGACGGCTGCTCGACCGCCGACCTCGTCACGGCCGTCGACCGGGCGGTGGCCGACCGGGTCGACGTGCTGAACGTCTCCGTCGACGGCCCCGCATGCCACCGCCGACGGCCGTGCCGGCATCGACATCCTCGAGCGCGCGTTGCTGGGCGCTGCCGAGGCCGACATCGTCGTCGTCGGCGCATCGGGCAACCGCGGCACGAACGGGTACGCCGCCCACGCCTCGCCGTGGGTCACCTCCGTCGGCGGCACGACCGGCGCCACGCGTCGTGGCGCGGTGGTCGCGCCCGGCCTCCGGCTCACCGGCGCCATGGCCGCGCGCGACGAGACCCGACCCGCCCGCGTGGTGCTGGGCGCGCGGGCGACCGCCGCCGGGTCGACGCCGGCGCAGTCGCGCCGCTGCCTGCCGGGCAGCCTCGACGCGGCCCGGGTGTCCGGACGCATCGTGGTGTGCGAACGCGGCGGCATCGGCCGGGTCGACAAGTCCGAGGCCGTGCACCGCGCCGACGGCGCCGGCATGGTGCTCCTCAACACCAGCCGCGGCCAGGTGACGGCCGACTTCCACCGGCTGCCGACCGTCCACCTGACCAAGGACGACGCCCGCATCCTGCGGGCCTGGCTGCGCAGCCACCCCGGGCGCCGCGTGTCGCTCCGGCCCGACGGCGTGCTGCGCACTCCCGAGCGCCTGGTCGCGTGGACCAGCTCCGGCGACCCGGCCGGCGCGTTCGTGAAGCCCGACATCGTCGCCATCGCCGCCGGCGTGCTGGGGGCGACCCCGCCGTCCAGCCTCGGCCGGCGCTGGGACCTCGGCTCCGGCACGTCCGTCGCCGCCGCCCGCACCAGCGGCATCGCCGCAGCGCTGCTCAGCCGGCACGACTGGTCGGCCGCCGAGGTGCGCTCGGCCCTGGCCACGTCCGCCGGCAACCTCGCGGGCGACCCCTCCCTGCTCCGGCTCGGTGCCGGCCGCACCCGCGCGCAGGCGGCCGACCGCCCCGGCCTCGTCTTCGCGGTGCCGGTCGGTGACTACCGCGCCTGGCTCGACGGCGACCTCGACGCCGACGGCCCTCAACACCCCGTCGGTGCTGCTCCACGGCAGGGCTCACCGGGAGCACCGTCACCCGCACCGTCACCAACGTCGGCACCCGCGCGATGTACTACTCCTCGACCGCCACCGGCTTCCGGCGCCACCAGGTGTCGGTGACCCCGGCCGCGATCGCCCTGGCGCCGGGCGAGTCGGCGACGTTCACCGTCACGGTGCCGGGCGCCGCCGGCCCCCAGCCGCTCGACGACGGCTGGGTCACCTGGCTGGGCGCCAACGGCAACCGCGTCCGGATCCCGGTCGTCATCGCCCGCTGAACCCCGATTCGTCTGCGGTTTACCTCAACTTTTCTCGCTCAGGGGCGCAGACGAATCGGTGGGGTGGGCCAGCCGTCGCCGACCTCGCGAGGCCATCCGGCGTCCCTGGGCCCGGCCGGCCTTGGCGGCGCCGACCCGCATGGCCGGGTCGAGCACGTTCTTGCCGATCGCCTGGAGGGAGTCCTGGTCGGGGCTGATCCAGGCCGTACGACGTGCGCCGGTGCGCCGCAGCTGCTCGGGCAACGAGTGGTACTTGCCGAACGAGCGCCACAACGGCACCACGGCCAGCACCACGTCGCACCCGCTGGCCAGGTCGGCGTTCGCCGCCGAGCGCATGCCGCCGTCGACATAGTGGTGCTCGCCGATCTCGACGGCCGGCCACACGAGAGGTACGGCGCAGCTCGCCGCGACCGCGTGCACCAGGTCGGCCTCGCCCTCGCGGTCGAAGACCGTGAACGACCCGGTCTCGGCCTGGACAGCGGTGATCTTGAGCTCGCGATCGGGCCAGCCGGGCAGAGAGCCATCGGGCCGCCGGAGACGTTCGGCGAACACCGCCACCTGCTCGTCGGCCGGGCCCGGGTGGGCCTTGCGGGCGACGTGGCCGATCCGCCGGCGCTTGGTGCGCCCGCTGCCCGGCAGCATCATCAGCCCGAGCAGGGTGACCGCCTCGCGGGTCCCGAACACGGCCCCGGTCTCGTCCTCGGGTGGCGTGGTCTGCTCGGCGTACAGGTCGTCGAGGTCCTCACCGGTCGCCAGCACGGCGCCCACGGCCGAGCCCGCCGACGTACCGATCACCAGGTCCGCTCCGCTGACGTCGGCGCCACCGTCGCGGAGCCCCGCCAGCAGGCCGACCTCCCAGGCGATACCGGTGACCCCGCCGCCGCCGAGCACCAGTCCGTCCTGTTCGCACGTCCGAGCCTGCCAGATGCGGCTCCAAGAGCGTGCCACGCACCTTCACAGCCTCAACCAGCGATGAGGTCAGCCCCGCGCGGTCTCCTCGCGCATCTGCACCTTGCGGATCTTGCCGGTCACCGTCATCGGGAACTCGTCGACGACCAGCACGTACCGCGGGATCTTGTAGTGGGCGAGCCTGCCGGTCGCGAACTCTCGCACGGCGTCCGCGTCGAGCGGCTCGGCGCCGGCCTTCAGCTTGACCCAGGCGGCGAGCTCCTCGCCGTACTTCTCGTCGGGGACCCCGATCACCTGGACGTCCTCGATGTCGGGGTGCTGGTAGAGGAACTCCTCGATCTCGGCGGGGTAGATGTTCTCGCCGCCTCGGATGACCATGTCCTTGATGCGGCCGACGATGTTGCAGTAGCCGTCCTCGCGCATCACGGCCAGGTCGCCGGTGTGCATCCAGCCGTCGTCGTCGATGGCCTCCGGCTTCTTCGCTCCGCGTCATCTGCCAGTAGCCCAGCATCACCGAGTAGCCGCGCGTGCAGAACTCGCCCGTCTCGCCACGTTCGACGGTCTCGCCGGTGTCGGGGTCGACGACCTTGATCTCGACGTGCGGGTGGGCGCGGCCGACGGTCGAGGTACGGCGGTCGAGGTCGTCGTCGGCCCGGGTCTGGCAGGAGACCGGCGAGGTCTCCGTCATCCCGTAGGCGATGGAGACCTCCGCCATGTGCATCTCGGAGATGCAGCGCTTCATCACCTCGACCGGGCAGAGCGAGCCGGCCATGATCCCGGTGCGCAGCGACGAGAGGTCGTGGTCCGCGAAGGTCGGGTGGTTCTGCATCGCGATGAACATCGTCGGCACGCCGTAGACGCCGGTGCACCGCTCCTCCGCGATCGCGCGCAGCGTGGCCTCCGGGTCGAAGCCGGGGCCGGGGATCACCATCGTGGCGCCGTGGGAGGTGCAGCCGAGGTTGCCCATCACCATCCCGAAGCAGTGGTAGAAGGGCACCGGGATGCAGAGCCGGTCGGCCTCGGTGAAGCCGATCAGCTCGGTGACCAGGTAGCCGTTGTTGAGGATGTTGCGGTGCGACAGGGTGGCGCCCTTGGGAAAGCCGGTCGTCCCCGACGTGTACTGGATGTTGATGGGGTCGTCGGGGTGCAGGGTCCGCATCCGCTCGTTCACCACGTCGGCGTCGACCTGCTCGCCCGCAGCGACCACGTCCGCCCAGTCGCTGGTGCCGATGAAGACCACGCGCTCCAGGCCGGGGCACTCGGCCGCCGTCTCCTCGACCATCGCGCGGTAGTCACTGGTCTTGAAGCTCTCCGCGGCGACCAGCAGCCGCAGGCCCGACTGGTTGACGGCGTAGGTGAACTCGTGGGTGCGGTAGGAGGGGTTGACGTTGACCAGGATCGCGCCGACCTTCGCCGTCGCGAACTGCGCGATCGTCCACTCCGCGCAGTTGGGCGCCCAGACACCGATCCGGTCGCCCTTGACGATCCCGCCGGCGATCAGCCCGCGGGCGAACAGGTCGACCTCGTGGTTCAGCGCGCGGTAGGTCCAGCGCCGGCCGGTGGCGACCTCGACGAGTGCCTCGCGATCGGGATGCGCCCCCACCGTGCGGTCGAAGCTGTCCGCGATCGTCTCCTCGAGAAGGGCAGGCTCGGTCTCGCCGGCGGCGTAGGACTCCATGCTCGCGAACCTACGCCGCGGTCAGGCCTGGCGGGAGACCTCCATGCTGCGGTCGCCGAACCGCACGACGTCACCCTCGAGCAGCGTTGCGGGCTTGCCGCCGGACAGCGGACGGGACACTCCCTGGCGGACGAGCACCGAGCCGTTGGTGGAGCCGCGGTCCATCACCACGAGCACTCCGTCGCCGGCGACGCCGACCTGGGCATGGGTCTTCGACAGGGACATGTCCTGCGACGGCAGCGCGACGAGATGACGCACCGCCTCGCCCGGACGCGCCTCGGGACGCCTGCCGACCAGCACCAGCCCGTCGACGGCCAAGCGCTGGCCGGTGTCGAACGCGACGACCCAGCCCGAGGCCGGCGCCGACGGCACCACGACCGGCGCCCTGCGCACCGTGCGGTTGGGCTCGCGGACCACCGGCGCCGGCGCGACGGGCGGCGACTGCATGCCGGTCGGTGGCGGCTGGAGTCGGCGCCGCGGGTGTGCGCGGTGGCGGCGTACGGCGCGGAGCGGCGGGTGGTTGCGGCGCCGGCGCGGCGGGTACCAGCCGCATCGCCGTCAGGTTGACGACGTGACGGGGTCCGCTCTCGGTCTCGGCGGGAGCGGCGGGTTCGGGCCGGACGTCGACCACGATCGAACGGGCCAGGTGGTCGTGCCAGCCGCGCCGGCGGTGACCGGGGTCCATCACCGCGGTCCACGCGAGGGTGGCCAGACCGATGCCGAACGTGGGGATGGTGGCCAGCCCCAGCACCAGCCCGCGCAGCAGCGCGCGGCCGACGCCGATCGGCGTACCCGTGCCGAGGTGTACCGCCCGCAGGCCGACCGCCGCCTTGCCCGGCGTGGCGCCGCTCGCGCCCAGCGCGACCGCGAACACCAGCCAGACGAGCACGACCACGCCGGCGACCAGGGCCACCCCGGGCCAGGTCCGGTCGTCGCGCCAGAAGAGCTCGTACGCCGCCCAGCAGGCCGCCGCGAGCACGCCCCAGGCGATCATGCGGTCCATGAGGAACGCGTAGAAGCGGCGGTCGAGCCCCGCCACCGGGAAGCTGGTCGCGGGGAGGCTGGGCGGGCTGTTCGGTCATGGCTGGCACAGGCAGGCTCAGACGTGGCCGACCTGGATGGTCACCCCGTCACCGAGGTCGATGATCGCGCCGGGGATGAGCTGCACGGCGACGCCGGGCTGGAGGTCCTCGGGCGGCAGGCCGGGCTGCTGGAGCACCGTGCCGTTGGTGGAGCCGAGGTCGGTGACCACCGCGGACCCGTGGTCGGCGCCCGCGCCCGGCCGGACCTCCAGGTGGGTCGAGGAGATCTCCTGGTGGGGGCTCGGGACCGTGACCAGCCGCGGCTGTTCGGTCGAGGTGAAGCGGCGCGCCTCGGGCGCGCGGCCGACGACCACCGCGCGGTCGACGTCGACCACCTCGCCGCTGGAGAACGTCAACCGCGCGACGGGCGCGGAGAGCACGCTCGGCGCCGGCGGCTGACCGGGGATCCCGGGCTGGCTGCGCGCGAAGTCGCCGAGGTCCCAGTTGCCGGCCCGGGTCAGGCCGTCGTGCTCGGCCTCCGCCGCCGGCGGTTCGCCGAGGGGGTCGCCGGTCGCCTCGCCGGTGTCGCTCGTGTCGACGGGGGTCTCGACAGGCTCGACCGGCGGGGGCGCGGGTTCGGGTCTCGGCTCGGGTGCGGGCGTCGGCGCGACCGGGCCCGGGTACAGGGCGGTCTCGTCCATCACGTTGACGTCGGGAGCCGCGTCACCGGCCGCGACCACCTCGATGTCGGGGGCTGCGGCCGGCCCACCGTCGTACGGCGGCCGGTCGGTGCGGGCGATCCGCACCAGGCCGTCGCGGATCAGCAGGTCGTCGCCGGCCCCGTCGGCGACGTCGACGCGCATCGCCCGCACGCCGGTCAGGGACCGCTCGGCCCACGTGGTCGCCGAGGAGCCCTCGACCGTCACGATGCCGTCGTCGGTGGTGAACTCGGCGTGGGCGGCGCCGCGGATGACCACCTTGGTCTCGGCGCCCGACTCGCTCACCAGGACGAACCCGGGCAGCTCGCGCAGCCCGTCGGCGATCAGCGCGTCGAGGACCTCGTCGAAACCCGCGCCGTCGTCGACCAGCGCCCAGATCCGCGCTACGCGGGCCTTCTCGGACGGGGGCAGCACGACGGTGGCCTGGGAGCCGAAGATGCCGAACCAGTCGCCGGGCCGGTAGGACCGGCTCACCGGCTCGTCGGCCGGCCCATCGACAGGCGTGGGCTCCTGGCTGGTCACGGCAGGGCTCCCAACTTCAGCTCGAGACTCACGCGCTGCCGCTCGGAGTCGTAGGCACGCTCGGTCTCCAATCCCATCACATCGACCACGACGGCCGTGGCGTTGTCGCGTCCACCGGCTCGCACCGCCTCGGCCACCAGCCGGTCGGCGGCGTCGCGCGGGTCGGTCGCCTCGCCGAGGATGGCGGCCACGGCGTCGTCGTCGATCATCTCGGTGATGCCGTCGGAGCAGAGCACCAGGCGCTCGGCGTCGGGCAACGGGAGCAGGAAGTAGTCGGCGTCGACCCGCTCGGGCCCGCCGAGGGCGCGGGTGACGACGTGACGCGCCGGGTGGAACGCCATCTCCGCCTGGCTGATGGTCCCCTCGTCGACGAGCTCCTGGACCAGGCTGTGGTCGACGCTGACCTGCTCGAGGTCACCGTCGACGTACGTGTAGGCGCGGGAGTCGCCGACGTTGGCCAGCAGCCACTTGGGGGCCGCACCAGCTGTCCCGTCGCCCTGCTCGTCCTCGACCAGGAGGGCCACCACGGCGGTCGTGCCGGCCTGGAAGTCGCGACCGGTGTGCCGCGACTGCTCCTCGGCGTACGCGGTGATCCGGTCGTGACACGCGGCCAGCGTCTCGGCGACGGCCTCGGAGCCCCGGCGCGGGTCGTATCCCTCCTCGGCCAGCCGGGCGAACTCCTCGACGACGATGCGGCTGGCGACGTCGCCGCCGTCGTGACCCCCCATGCCGTCGGCGACCACGAAGAGCGGGGGCGCGGCGAGGTAGGAGTCCTCGTTGACCTCGCGGACCTGCCCGACGTCGGTGGCGGCGCCGTAGTGCAGCTCGACGCGGGTCATCGACCTCCTCCGGCCAGCGGGAGCGGTGGCCGCTCCACCGGTAGCGTGGAGACGATGGCCAGATCGACGGCGCAGACCCCGGCGGGGGCGGCCCACCGGACTCCCAGCCGGACCTTGGCCGACCAGCTCCGCGGCTGGCCGGACGACCGGCTCTCCCGGCTGCTCCGCGACCGCCCCGATCTCGCCACTCCTGCCCCTCAGGACTCGGGCCAGCTCGCCTCGCGAGCGGCGGCCCGATCGTCCGTGTCTCGTGCGCTCGACCTGCTGACCAGGGCCGAGCTCTGTGTAGTGGATGCCCTCGTCGCCGCGGGTCAAACCACCCAAGCCGATCTGGTGGCGGTGGTCAACGCCGCACCCGCGTCGGTCGCGGCCGCCGTCGAACGCCTCGTCGACCTCGCCCTGGCGTGGGAGTCGCCGGGCGGCCTGCGAGCCGTCGGCGGGGTGGCCGACCTCGGTCGCGGCGCCGCCCAGAGCGCAGGACTGGGCGGGCTGCGGCCGTTCTCGGCCGAGCGGCCGGCCAGCGAGGAGGTCGAGGCCCGGCTGGCCGAGCTCAGTCCACCGGCCCGGGCGCTGCTCGAGCACGTCGACGAGAGCGGCGGCGAGGCGACCGCAGGGTCGGCCCGTCACACGGTGCTGCCCGAGGACGCCGCCACCCCCGCTGAGGAGCTGCTGGCCCGGCGGCTGCTCGTCCCCCGCACCGGCGGGCAGGTCTCGGTGCCCGGCGAGGTCAGCGTCGCGCTGCGCGGTGGCCACACCACGCGCGAGCGCGTCGACGTGGTCCCGACGCTGGCGGCGGCCGAGCGGGCCGACGCCGTGGTCGAGCGGACCGCGGCGGGGGCGGCGTTCGAGGTCGTGCGCCGCCTCGAGCTGCTCCTCGACCACTGGGGCTCCCACCCGCCGGCCGAGCTCCGGGCGGGAGGCCTGGGCGTGCGCGAGCTCAAGGCAGCGGCCGTCCACCTGCACGTGGACGAACCGACGACGGCGCTGCTCGTCGAGGTCGCGGCCGAGGCCAGGCTGGTCGCCGCGCGCTTCGACGACGACGGCAACGCCGTCTTCGCGCCGACCGACGAGTTCGACGCATGGACCCGTCGACCGACCGCTGAGCGCTGGTCGGTGCTGGCGACGGCCTGGCTGGGCACGTCACGACTGCCGGGCCTGGTCGGCCTGCGCGACGCCGCAGGCAAGGCACACTCCGCGCTGTCGCCCGAGAACACCAGCGTCTTCGCAGCCGAGACCCGCAGGATGACCCTCGAGCAGGTCGCGGCGCTGCCGCCCGGCCAGGTACTGGCGGCCGGCACCGGTCCCGCCTCGCTCGTCGAACGGTTGACGTGGTTGCGGCCGCGGCGACCGCGCACCCGCGCCGAGCAGGTGGCCTGGGCGCTGGCCGAGGCGACCGCCTTGGGCCTGGTCGCCCTGGGTGGGATGCCGGCGTACGCGCGGGCGCTGCTCGCCGGCGAGGACGCGGCCGCATTGCTCGCGCCGTTGCTGCCCGCGTCCGTCGACCACGTGCTGCTGCAGGCCGACCTGACCGCGGTCGCTCCAGGCCCTCTCGAGCCCGACCTGGCCCGGCGGCTGCAGGTGGCCGCCGAGGTGGAGTCGCGTGGCGGGGCGACGGTCTACCGCTTCACCGCCCAATCCGTACGCCGCGCGCTCGACCTCGGTTGGACCTCCGCCGAGCTGCACGCCTTCGTCGAGGGCGTCTCGCGCACCCCGGTGCCGCAGCCGCTCAGCTATCTCATCGACGACACCGCCCGCACCTACGGCACCGTCCGGGTGGGCCACGCGGAGGCCTTCGTCCGGGCCGACGACGAGGCGGCGCTCACCGAGCTCCTCCTCCACCCGCAGGCAGGCTCACTGGGCCTGCGGCGGCTGGCTCCGACCGTCCTGGTCAGCACCGCACCGCTCGACGTGCTGCTCCCCCGCCTTCGCGAGCTCGGCGCCGCCCCCGCGGTCGAGGCGCCCGACGGCTCGCTGCACGTCGCCCGCCGCGACGCGATGCGCGCCCGCACACCCAGGGAGCGCGGCAGCCAGGAACGCGCGGCACGCGAGTCGGCCTCGGTCGCCCGTACCGTCGCGGCGATCCGGGCCGGCGACCGCGCGGTCTCCGAGCGGCCGGCGGGCCAGCCGGCGCTGACCCCCGGCGACTCGATGACGGCCCTGCGGCAGGCCGTGGCCGCCCGGGCGTCGGTGCTCATCGCCTACGTCGACAACCACGGCGCCAGCACCGAACGCATCATCGACCCGCTCGGCCTCGAAGGCGGGTGGCTGACCGCCCTCGACCACCGCAGCGAGGAGATCCGCACCTTCGCCGTGCACCGGATCACCTCGGTCACGCCCGTCGCCAAGCTGGTTGAGGAAGGCGCTCGCGCCTGACCCGAAACCCGGCGAGGTGAGCGGTCCTGTTCCGGGGTCTCGTGACGGGCGTGACCGCCCTCCTCGACCAGCGGCTACGTCGGCCCGAAGATCGGGTGAGCTGCCGATCACAGCATGATGCCCGAGTGTTTGGCGCACCTGGTGCGCCGGATACTCGGGCATCATGGTTGAGCGCCTTGGATCGAGGTGTCCGAACAGGGGGTCATCGAGCGGATCACCGACTACTGGCCCGACTCCTACGAGCCGCCGCCCGGGCGCGCACACCTCGTCGAGCGGTGGTGATCGCCGGCTGCGGCGGATGTCGGCGGGCCTGACTACGGTCGGTGGATGCGCTACCTGCTGAGCGTCCCGCCGTTCACCGACCCAGCGACGGTGGTCGACCTGGCACGAGCGGCCGAGGCGTCGGGCTGGGACGGGTTCTTCTTGTGGGACCACCTGCGGTGGGACGACGTCCAGGAGATCCACGACCCGTGGGTGCTGCTCGGCGCGATCGCCCAGGAGACCGAGCGGATCAGGCTCGGCACCATGGTCACGCCGCTGTCGCGCCGCCGTCCGTGGGTCGTGGCCAAGCACCTGGTCACCCTCGACCACCTCTCGGGCGGGAGGGCCGTGCTCGGCGTCGGCCTCGGCGAGCCGCGCACCCACGACTTCGCCGAGCTCGGCGACGAGGCCGACCCGCGCACCCGCGCCGCGATGCTCGACGAGGCCCTCGACGTGATCGGCGGTCTGCTCGTCGACGGCCGGGTCGACCACCAGGGTGAGCACTTCCAGGTGACCGCGTCCGTGCGCCCGCTGCCCGTGCAACGGCCCCGGGTGCCGATCTGGATCGCCGGGGTCACGCCCAACCGCAAGCCGCTCGAACGCGCCCGCCGCTGGGACGGCTACGTGCCGATCGGCGACGGGCTCGAGCCCGACGCGCTCGCGGCCCTGGTCGGGCCCCCGCCTCGCGACGGCTGGGATCTCGTCGTGCCGTGGGCCGACGGCGTACCCGCCCAGGAATACTCCGACGCCGGCGCCACCTGGCTGGTGATGTCCACCTGGCCCAAGGACGAGGGCTGGGTCGACGAGCTCCGCGACCTCGCTGGCAACGCACCTGTTCGTCTGTAGCCCCGAGCGGAGAAAACCGCAGCAAACCGCAGACGAATCGGTGCGCCTACGATCGGGCCGTGGACTTCGTCGGGTACGCCGAGGGCTCGGCCCGGCTGCTCAACGCCGAGCTGACCGGTCCCGAGGCCCTCGTCGCGATCCTCCCGGGCCGCGAGTGGCTGCACCCGCAGGTCACCGAGCGCGACGTGACGACGCTGCGCCGGTTCCAGCGCGAGCTGCGCCCGGTCTTCGACGCAGCCGAGACCGGTGACGTGCAGGCCACCATCGCCCTGCTGAACGACGCCATGGTGCGCCACCCGATCACCCCGCGGATCTCCGACCACGACCCCGACGACCTCCACCTCCACGTCGCCACCAAGGCCGCCAGCGTCGCCGAGCTGCTCGTCGGCGAGTCCCTGCTCGGCCTGGCCACCCTCGTCTGCGACCTCGGCCCGACCCGCCTCGGGGTCTGCGCGGCCGACCGGTGCACGAACGTCTACGTCGACACCTCCCCCAACCACTCCCGCCGCTACTGCTCCGACCGCTGCTCCTCGCGCGCCAACGTGGCGGCGTACCGGGCGCGGCAGCGAGCCCAATGATC
Organism: uncultured Actinomycetota bacterium; assembly: GCA_963758885.1. Taxonomy (GTDB): domain Bacteria; phylum Actinomycetota; class Actinomycetes; order Propionibacteriales; family Nocardioidaceae; genus Nocardioides. The sequence continues at coordinate 115,244 of CAVWXS010000033.1, read as the reverse complement.
GGGGTGAGGTGCGAGGGCCGCCAGCGACCTCGAAACCACCACGACCAACTACCGGGTCTCGAGGCCGTCGCTGGCGCTCCTCCACCTCGACCAGCGGCTACGCCCCGTAAACTCGCCCGGTGAACGACGGCCCCCTGATCGTGCAGAGCGACAAGACCCTGTTGCTCGAGGTCGACCACGAGCAGGCCGTCGAGTGCCGCAAGGCGATCGCGCCGTTCGCGGAGCTCGAGCGGAGCCCGGAGCACATCCACACCTACCGCCTGACTCCGCTCGGGCTCTGGAACGCCAGGGCCGCCGGCCACGACGCCGAGCAGGTGGTCGACACCCTGCTCTCCTACAGCCGTTACGCCGTCCCGCACGCCCTGCTCGTCGACGTCGCGGAGACGATGGCGCGCTACGGCCGGCTTCGTCTCGAGAAGCACCCCGTCCACGGGCTCGTCCTCGTCTCGACCGACCGGCCCGTGCTCGAGGAGGTGCTTCGCGCCAAGCGGATCCAAGGGATGCTCGGCAACCGCATCGACGACGACACCGTCGTGGTCCATGCCTCCGAGCGCGGCAACCTGAAGCAGGCGCTGCTCAAGCTCGGCTGGCCGGCCGAGGACTTCGCCGGGTACGTCGACGGCGAGGCGCACGCGATCGAGCTCGACGAGACGGCGTGGACGCTGCGCCCCTACCAGCGCGAAGCGGTCGAGTCGTTCTGGCACGGCGGGTCGGGGGTCGTCGTGCTTCCGTGCGGCGCCGGCAAGACCTTGGTCGGCGCAGCCGCGATGGCCGAGGCCAAGGCGACCACGTTGATCCTGGTCACCAACACCGTCAGCGCCCGGCAGTGGAAGGACGAGCTGCTCGACGCACGAGCCTGACCGCCGACGAGATCGGCGAGTACAGCGGGTCGGTCAAGGAGGTCCGGCCCGTCACCATCGCGACGTACCAGGTGATGACGACCAAGCGGAAGGGCGTCTACTCCCACCTCGAGCTGCTCGACGCCCGCGACTGGGGCCTGATCGTCTACGACGAGGTGCACCTGCTGCCCGCGCCGGTCTTCCGGATGACCGCCAACCTCCAGGCGCGCAGGCGGCTCGGCCTGACCGCGACGCTGGTGCGCGAGGACGGCCGCGAGGGCGACGTGTTCTCCCTGATCGGCCCCAAGCGCTACGACGCGCCGTGGAAGGACATCGAGTCGCAGGGCTGGATCGCGCCGGCCGACTGCGTCGAGGTGCGGGTCACGATGAGCCAGTCCGAGCGGCTGGCCTACGCCACCGCCGAGCCCGAGGAGCGCTACCGGCTGGCCTCCTGCACGCCGGCCAAGACCCGCGTCGCCGAGCAGCTGGTCGAGAAGCACGCGGGCGAGCCGACGCTGGTCATCGGCCAGTACCTCGACCAGCTCGACGAGCTGGCCGCCGACCTCGACGCGCCGGTCATCAAGGGCGAGACGCCGGTCAAGGAGCGCCAGCGGCTCTTCGAGGCCTTCCGCACCGGCGAGATCAACCTGCTGGTGGTCTCCAAGGTCGCCAACTTCTCCATCGACCTCCCCGAGGCCGCGGTGGCGATCCAGGTCTCGGGCAGCTTCGGCTCGCGGCAGGAGGAGGCGCAGCGCCTCGGACGCCTGCTGCGCCCCAAGGCCGACGGCCGCACCGCCCGCTTCTACGCCGTCGTGGCCCGCGACAGCGTCGACGCCGACTTCGCCCAGAACCGCCAGCGGTTCCTGGCCGAGCAGGGCTACGCCTACCGCATCACCGACGCCGACGACCTGCTCACCTGACCCCGTCCGGCAACTCCCGCACCAACGGTCTAGACCGCCCGCTGACGCCGTGTCTCAGGCGGGTCTACGTTGGCCTCCTTACCGACATCTCGGGGATCAACCGTCCATGCACAGGGAGATGTCATGAACGCACACGGGGGACGCCGAACCGCGCCCCGGGCAATTCTGATCGCCGCGCTCGCGGGGTTCAGCCTTCTGTTGACAGGAACGGCTCAGGCCGTTGTCGACTCACGACCAACGACGATCATTCGCCGACGCCTCGGGAGCGCCATCGGCTGGCCCGGCATCGAGTGACGGGCAGCGCTCAGGCGGTGACGCTACCACCGTGCGTGTCCACGACGAGCAACTGCCCGTCCGGGGTCTCGGACTCTTTCATCGGCGGCTTCCCGACCGAGGGCCCCACCTACGGCGTCCTCACCACCGGCAACGCGGCGTTCGCCGACGACGCCAACACGTCGCGCCGAACACCGGTCTACAGCTGGGGCGTGACCGGCAGCCCGTCGAGGTCGGCCGGTCTACGACTGGAACATCTACCGGTTCGACCTCGCGGCGCGACGACCAGCTGCCTGGCGTTCGACTTCCGCTTCTACTCCGACGAGTTCCCGGAGTTCGTCGGTTCGCAGTACAACGACGCGTTCATCGCCCAGCTCGGTACTGGACCGGCGATCACCGTCGACCCGGTCACGGGCGCGATCTTCGCTCCTGGCAACTTCGCGGCCGGCGCCGGCGACATGATCTCCGTCAACGATGTCCGGCCCCCTGCCGCTACGAGCGAGGCCGCGGCCTTCGGCACGACGTACGACGGCGCGACCGCCCTGCTGACCGCGCGCGTCCCGGTCACCCCGGGTGCGACGAACTCGCTGTTCCTGACGTTGTTCGACCAGGGCGACTAGGATCTACGACAGCGCCGTGTTCGTCGACAACATCCGCTACGAGACGATCGACCCCAAGAAGTGCAAGTCGCTGGCGCTCGACCCGGCCGAGGGCACCATCGGCGTCACGGCGACTGCAGGCAAGCCGCCAAGCTGGCCAAGAACTTCTCGCAGCTGACCTTCCCGGTCTCGTGCGACCTGCCTCCGGGCCGGTCTCCTGCACCGTCAACTCGGTGGCGTCGTTCGTCCCCACCGCGGGCCGCACCGTCAGCGTCGCGCATCGAGGCGCTGCTGGCCGCGCACGGCGTTGACCCAGCCCGCGACCACGACCATCGCGCCGAACTCCAACGGCAAGATCGTCATGAAGACGACCAACGCAAGGGCATCAGCGGCGATCAAGGCGGCCATCAAGAAGCCCGGCCAAGCTCAAGGCGAAGGCCAAGAAGCTGCTCAAGAAGGCCAAGGAGCTTCGCGCCCAGGGCCAGATCGCCAAGGCCCAGGAAGCTGGAGAAGAAGGCCGCCAAGCTGATCAAGCGGGCCAAGAAGCTCCTAGGAAGCCGCTCGGCGTCGATCAAGACGACCATCACCAACCCGACAACGGGGTCTCGCAGATCTTCAAGACCATCTTGAAGCGTCCGTGACGGCTCGTCCGTAACAAGCCCAACCCACGGAGGGCGGCCCGCAAGGGGTCGCCCTCCGTGACTTGCCCTCGGTGGTTGAGGTGCGAGGGCCGCCACGAGCCTCGAAACCCCCGAGACGGATCGGAGGTTTCGAGGCTCGGCGCGTGGCCGCCCTCGCACCTCAACCACCGACAGGTGCCTCGTACGCTCGAAACCATGACGCCGGTGGCCAAGGTTCGGGACCGGCTCGGCGCGGAGCTGTTCCGCCGGGTGGCCGGGCCCGACGGCCCGCGGCACCGCGAGCGGATCCACGGCACCCCGGGGCCGCGGTGGTTCCCCGAGGACAGCCCGATCGCTCGCGTCCACGGCGACGCCGCGATGTTCGTCGGCGGGATCCGGGCGGTGCTGCTGCAGACCATGCACCCCGCGGCGATGACGGCGGTCGCCGAGCACTCCGGCTACCGCGGCGACATGTGGGGCCGGCTGGCGCGCACCAGCCGGTTCATCGCCGTCACCACGTTCGGCACCGACCAGCACGCCCAGCAGGCCGTCGACGCGGTCCGCACGATCCACGACCGGGTGAGCGGCACGCTGCCCGACGGGACGCCGTACGCCGCCTCCGACCCGCACCTGCTGCTGTGGGTGCACGTCGCCGAGGTCGACAGCTTCCTCACCGCCCACCAGGTCTACGGCAAGCGGCCGCTCGACCAGGCCGGCCGCGACGACTACGTCGCGCAGACCGCCGTCGTCGCGCGCAAGCTCGGCGTCGTCGACCCACCGACGACCGAGGCCGAGCTGGCCGCCGTGATCGAGTACTTCCGTCCCGAGCTCGAGGCCACCGACCACGCCCGTGAGGCCGTCTCGTTCCTGGTCTGGCACCCGCCGCTGCCCTGGGCGGCCCGGCCGGCGTACGGCGCCCTGGTGGCCGCCGCGATCGGGCTGATGCCCGTCTGGACGCGCCGTCCGCTCCGGCTGCCGTCGCTGCCGGTCAGCGAGCGCACGGTGGTGCGCGCCCTCGGCGGCGCGGCGACCGGCACGATCCGGTGGGCGCTGCGGCCCCCGCCTCAGCCACCCGCCGCCACCAACGCGTCGCCGAGCGCCGTCCGCCAGTAGAGCACCTCGCGGCCCGACCGGCGCCGCAGCACCACGCCCGCCTCGAGCAGCACCTTGAGGTGCCCGCCGACCGACCCGAGCGCCTGGCCGCTGAGCGTGGCGACCTGGGAGGTGCTGCGCGGGACGTCGAGCAGCATCAGCACCTCGGCCCGGTTCGCGCCGACCAGCGGGCCAGCCCCGCGCTGCTGGTCGCGTCGACCCGGGCCAGCCGGCCGGCCACGGGGTAGTAGACGGCGTAGCGGTCGGCGTACCAGCCGACCCAGCTGCCGTCGGTGTGCGTCGGCACGAACAGCAGCCGGCTGCCCGCCGGCAGGGTGCGCGTCGGCAGGTCGTAGCGGTTGATCCGCAGCTGCCCGTCGCCGACCCACTCGCGGTCGCGGCCCAGGTCGCGCAGCACCGTGCCCCAGCCGTGCCGGGCCAGCTGGGCGGTGCGCGACACGATGTCGGCGCGCAGGATCCGCTCGCGACGGCCCCAGTCGGTCTGCAGGGTGTGGGTCCACAGCCAGACCACGAGGTCGACCACGACGTCGCGCACGCCCGGCGCCATCAGGCTCGGCGCCAGCGGCGCCTGGGTGGTCTCGCGCAGGTCGGCGCGGACGTCGTCGTCGCTGAGCCGCCGCAGCACCGCGAGGCCGTCGTCGAAGGTCGCGTCCTCGGTCTCGGGCGGCATGCTGAGGTAGTCGGCCATCCAGCCCGCCACGCCCGGCCGGGCGTCGCGGAAGCTGGCAGCCACCAGGTCGGCCGCGCCCGGCCGGCTCGCCACCCAGTCCGCGAACGCCGCCCCGTGCGCCTCGCGGAACGCCCGCTGGTCCGGGGCGCGCGGCCGGGTCAGCGCGCCCAGCGCACCCACCACCTCGGCCATCGGCGTGATCGCGAACCTGCTGCTCGCCATCACGTCCGCCGGCACCCGCCAGGTCCCCATCTCCCCTCCTCTGCCGTGGTTTCGAGGCTCGTCGCTGGCGCTCCTCGCACCTCAACCACCGAAGCTCTCGGTGGTCTGAGGTGTCGAGGGCCGCCAGGCCCGAGCCTCGAAACCACCATCGACCAGCGATGGACGATGTTTCGTCTCCTCGCGAAACATTATGGCGACCGCCTCGCACGCCGTCCAGGCTCGACCCGTGCGCACCTACCGCGAGCTGTTCGGGATCGGCGAGTTCCGGGTGCTGTTCACCACGACCTCGCTCAACGTCGGCGCCGGCTCGGTGGGCAGCCTGGCCCTCGGCACCCTGACGTACGCCGAGACCGGCTCGCCGCTGCTGAGCGCGTTCGTGATGTTCGGCGGGCCGCTGGTGCGGCTGGCGACGTCGTGGTTCCTGCTCTCGCTCGCCGACCTGTGGCGCCCACGCACCGCGATGATGCTCGCCGCCGGCGTGATGGCCGTGGGCGACGCCGTCCAGGCGATCCCCGACCTGCCGATGACCGCGCGGCTGGTGCTGCTCGTCGTGCCGTGGGTCCTGCTGTCCGCCACCGGCGGCAGCATGATCGCGCTGGTCTCCGAGGTCGTGCCCGAGGGCTCGTTCGTCTTCGCCCGCGCGACGATCAACATCGCCGTCGGCGTCATGCAGATCGTCGGGTTCGGCCTCGGCGGGCTGCTGCTGCTCACCTTCACCACCAGCCAGCTGTTCCTCGGCGCCGCGGCGGCCTGCCTGGTGGCGCTGGTCCTGGTCCGGCTGGGCTCCGCGACCACCCGCCGCGCGCGACCGGTCCCGCCGTCCGCCGCAGCCGGGCGGTCAACCGGCTGCTGCTCGGCTCCGCCACCCTGCGCCCGGTCTACCTGGCGCTGTGGGTGCCCAACGGCCTGGTCGTCGGCTGCGAGGCGCTGATCGTGCCGTTCGCCGGCGACGGCGCCGGCTTCCTGTTCGCGGCGACGGCAGTGGGGATGCTGGCCGGCGACGTGCTGATGGGCCGGGTGGTTCCGCCCCACTGGCGCGACCGCCTGGTCGAGCCCGCCCGGCTCCTGCTGGCCGTGCCCTGGCTGTTCTTCCTGCTGGAGCCGTCGCTGCCCCTCGCCTGCGCGCTCGCGGCGGTCGCCTCGGTCGGCTACTGCGCCAGCCTGCCCCTGCAGGAGCGCCTGGTCTCCCGCACCGCCCCGGACATCCGCGGCCAGGTGCTCGGCCTGCACGGCCTGGGCATGACGTCGATGCAGGGCGCCGGCGCGTTGCTCGCCGGTGCCGTCGCCACCCTGCTCGGCGCCGACGCCCGGGCCGCAGCGCTCGCGATCGGGGTGATGGCGACGGCCTCGGTGCTGGTCACGCTCTCGCTGGTGCCGGGACTGCGGCGCAGCCGCGAGGGTGTGCCGGTCGAGGTGCACGCGCTCGTCCCGTCGAGCACGTGGCATAGACCGGTCCAGACGATCCGTCGGCCCATCGGCCAGCATGCATGGCCCGTTCGGGCCATCTGACCTGCCAGAACGCCACGGACCGGCCCTGGTCCACACACTCGTGCTGACCGCAGAAGCCCGGAACCACGAGAGGAGGACCGCCATGACGATGACGCCGATCCGCCGACACGTGGTTCCGTCGTACGCCGTCCTCCGCACGCTCGTGGGCGACGAGGTCACCGTGGTCGCGAGCGTCCTCGACGGTCACGGAGTCGTGCCGTTGACGCTGGAGTGCCTCTCCTCGCCGGTGTGCTGGGCAGGCTCGGTCACCTTCAGCGTGCGGCTCACCGGGCCTGTCGACGCCCACCTGGTGCCCGGCAGCTACGAGGTGCACCACGCGGACCGGCCTTCGTGCTGTCGCTGAGCGAGGTCGCCCGCGAGCTGCGGTTCGTCCACTACGAGGCGTACCTGACCGAACCCCTCTGAGATATCCCCCCTGGTCGTGAGCCCGGCGAGGCATCCCCCCACCTCGCCGGCTCCCGGCACCTACCGTCACCATGGGCCCGTGGACCGTCAGATGGCCGCCCAGGTCGCGGACCGCTTCGACCTCGGCCCCGACGCCCGGCCGGAGGTCGAAGCGGCACGGGGTGAGCAGGGTCAGGTACGACGCGTGGTCACCGCCCGGGGCACCTTCGCGGTCAAGGAGTCGTTCGACGCCGTCGACGCCGTGGAGGCCCAGCGCTCGGCGGAGTTCCAGGCGGCCTGCCACGACGCGGGCGTACCGTGCCCACGGCCGCTGCCCGACGTCCAGGGCCGCTTCCTCGCCGAGATCGACGGCACCCCGATCCGGGTGCAGACCTGGGTCGACGTCGACGACGCGGACCCGCTGCTCGACCCGGCTCTGGTCGGGCACGCCCTGGCGCGGCTGCACGCGGTGCACGTGCCCGCCACCGACCCGCCGCACTGGTGGGGCACCGACCCGGTCGGGCAGAAGGAGTGGCGCGCGCTGGTCAAGGCGGCCAAGGGCGCGGGGGCGCCGTTCGCGGCCCGGCTCGCGGCGCTGGTCCCCGACCTGCTCGCGATGGAGGAGCTGCTGACGCCGATGGCCGGCGCCCAGTGGTGCCACCTCGACCTGTGGGCCGACAACCTGCGAGGCACGCCCGACGGCGGGGCGTGCGTCTTCGACTTCGACAACGCCGGGCCCGGTGACCCGACCCGCGAGCTGGCGATGGTGCTCTTCGAGTTCGCCAGGACCGGCGCCGACCGCGTGCACGCGCTGGTGGCGGCGTACGAGGCGGCCGGTGGGCCGGGCCGCGTGACCCGCGCCGAGGACTTCGGGCTGACCGTCGCGCAGCTGCACCACATCGTGCCGTTACCAGGTCCTCGGCTGGCTGAACGCCCGCGACCCCGAGGCGCGGGCCCGGGCACACGCCGGCGTCGCTGAGTTCGTCGACGACCCGTTCCTGCGCGGCGACGTCGAGCGGCTGCTGGGCTGGCTGGACCCGAGGACCCCCGGCCCTGTGGATGACGCCCGACGCTCGTTGTCCAGCCTGGCCATGCTGGGGTCGTGCTGGTCGGGGAGGTGCTGAACGAGCTGGGCGGGCTCGCGACGCGCGCCGCGCTCATCGGCAAGACATCGCGCGCAAGCGTCGACAAGGCGCTGCGTCACGGTGAGATCGTCGCGGTCGCCCGCGGCAGGTACTCGCTCCCTCAGGTCGTCGGCGCACCCGCGGTCGCGCATCGGCTCGGCGGCGTGTTCGAGCCATGCGAGCGCGGCGCTCCACCACGGGTGGGACGGTCAAGCTCGTCCCCGAGCGTCCCCACGTCGCCGTACCCCGGAACCGCAACACCTCGGCCCACGCGCGGCAAGAAGCAGAGCTGCACTACACGAACTTGCTGCCAGGCGACATCTTCGACGGCATCGCGACAGGCGTGGAGCTGACTCTCACGCACTGCCTCCGCTCCCTGCCGGACGACGAGGCTCTCGCCGTCGCCGACTCCGCGCTGCGCAACGGCGTGTCGCCGGCGACACCTTCGTCGCGTCGCGATGGCCGTCACGGGGCCGGGCAGCGCCAAGGTCAGGCGCATTGCGGCGCAGGCTCGAGCAGAGGCAGCGAACCCGTTCGAGTCGTGTCTGCGTTCGATCGCCTCGACAGTGCCTGGGCTGAAGTCGAACCTCAGGTCGTGGCTGCCAGGGACGAGCTTCCGGCCCGACCTCGTCGACGTCGACCTCGCTCTCGTGGTCGAGGCCGAGTCCTTCGGATGGCACGGCGACCGCTCGGCGCTTCGCCGAGACGCGAAGCGCTTCAACGCGATCGGTCGTCGGCGGCTGGCTCGTGCTCCGCTTCGCCTGGGAGGACGTGATGTTTCACCCCGACTACGTGAGCGCTGTCCTGGTACGCGCGGTCGCCCTCGTAACCAAACGGGCACAACCTTGCTGCCGCCACCGTTGCGCCGCCTGACGTGCGCACTCACACCGAGTTGTGCCCGTTTGAGTACGAAGTCGCCGTTAACCGGGTGACACGCGGCCCCGGGCGCGCGTAGTGTCCACCGGCTCCCGTTCCTCTCGCCCGCGGTGGTTTCGAGGCTCGCAAGCTCGCACCTCAACCACCGACTTCAGGAGGTTCTCGCTTGCCCAACGACCTCGAATCCGAGCAACACCACCTGACCGAGTCCCGAGCCCAGCTGCGCCGGATGCGTGAGCGCACGGCCGCCATGGACGCCTCCGCTGGAGGCGACTGGGTGAGCCGTGAGTACCTCGCCTCCACGTTCGCGCTCCGGATGAAGCAGCTGGCCGACGACCCGACAGTGCCGTTGTTCTTCGGCCGCCTCGACTACGCCGACGGCTCAGCCATTTCCGGGGGAAGCTTCCACATCGGGCGCCGCCACGTGAGCGACGAGCAGGGCGAGCCGATGGTCATCGACTGGCGGGCACCGGTGAGCCTGCCGTTCTACCGGGCTACCCGCGCGGACCCGATGAGCGTCGAGCTGCGGCGTCGGTTCGGGTTCCAGCACGGGACGCTGACGTCGTTCGAGGACGAGGATCTCACCCTCGGCACCCGGCCCGGCGACTCCGACTACTCCGCCATCCTCGAGCAGGAGATCGAGCGGCCGCGGGTCGGGCCGATGCGCGACATCGTCGCCACCATCCAGCCCGAGCAGGACGTGATCGTCCGCTCCGACCTGTCGCAGTCGATCTGCGTGCAGGGCGCTCCTGGCACCGGCAAGACGGCGGTCGGCCTGCATCGGGCGGCGTACCTGCTCTTCGCCCACCGCGATCAGCTGACCCGCCAGGGCGTCATGGTCGTAGGCCCCAACGCCAGCTTCCTGCGCTACATCCGCGACGTGCTTCCGGCGCTCGGCGAGGTCGACGCGACGCAGTCGACGATCGCCGAGCTGGCCGAGAGGTCGCTGCGCGAGATCAACCCGAAGTGGTCGATCCGCGGCGACGAGCCCGCGTCCGTCGCCACGCTCAAGGGCGACGCACGCCTCGGCGAGGTCTTGTCGCGCGCGCTGTGGTCCCACGTGAGCATGCCCACCGACGGGCTCGTGGTGCCGCGCGGCGCGCGGCGGTGGCGGGTGGCGACGTACGAGGTCGAAGAGGTCGTCACCTCGCTGCGCCACCGCGGAGTGCGCTACGGCGCCGCGCGCGCGATGGTGCCGCAGGCGCTGGCCCACCGGATCCTGGTGCGGATGGAGCTCGCGGGCGACTCCCCCGACGACCGGGTGCAGAACGCCGTCGCCCGCAGCAAGCCGGTCAAGGACTACGCCGCAGCGCTGTGGCCGGCCGTCGATCCGGCCCGGCTCGTGTGGCGGTTGCTGTCGGACGCGTCGTTCCTGGCCTCTGCGGCCTCGGGGCTGCTGTCGTCCGACGAGCAGGCCTCGCTGCTGTGGGCCAAGCCGCCCAAGAGCCCCGCGTCGACGCCGTGGACGCTCGCCGAGGCGATCCTCGTCGACGAGGCGGCCGATCTCGTCGAGCGCACCGGCTCGGTCGGCCACATCGTGGCCGACGAGGCGCAGGACCTGTCCCCCATGATGTTGCGGGCTCTGGCCCGCCGTTCCTCGACGGGGTCGCTGACCGTGCTCGGCGACCTTGCCCAGGCCACCACGCCCTGGGCCACCCGCTCGTGGGCCGAGGCCCTCGCCCACCTCGGGAAGCCCGACGCCCACGTCGAGCAGCTGACCCGCGGCTTCCGCGTGCCCGGCGAGGTCATCGAGTACGCCGCCCGCCTGCTGCCCGTGATCGCGCCCGGCCTCGAGCCGCCGACGTCCGTGCGTCGCTCGCGCGGCGAGCTCGAGGTGGTGCCGCTCTCCGACGTCGTCGACGTCGTAGCCTCCGCGATCGCCCGCGAAGGGTCGATCGGGCTGATTGCTCCCGACACCATGCTGCAGTCGATCGGCACGGACCTCGACGCCGCGGGCATCCGCTTCGGCATCGTCGGGCAGGACGTCGCCCGCGCCCCCGACGAGATCGAGACCGAGTTCGACCAGCACCTCGACCTGGTTCCCGCGTCGCTGGCCAAGGGCCTGGAGTTCGACCACGTGGTCCTCCTCGAGCCTGCCGCCATCGTCGCCGCCGAGCCCGACCGCGTGACCGGCCTGCGCCGTCTCTACGTCTGCCTGACCCGTGCGGTCACCTCCCTCGTCATCGCACACGCGCAGCCGCTCCCGGACGAGCTGGGCTCCCCGCCGCTTGCGTCACGGTCGAGCGATGTCCAGCATGAGGGATGACCGAGCCGGGTCCTCTTCGGCGCCTCCTGCGCGGACTGGTGGCTCTCCTCCTGGTCGTCGGGACGGTGATGGGGATCCTCTGGGCGGTGCAGCGGCAGCTGATCTACCTGCCCGATGCCGCCGAGGTCCCGCCGGCCGGTGAGGTCATCCCGGGTGCCCGCGACGTCACGCTGCGCACCGAGGACGGGCTCGAGCTCGGCGCCTGGTTCGTCCCGGCGAACGGTCCTCCTCCAGGCACGTCGATGGCCGTGCTCGTCGCGCCCGGAAACGGCGGCAACCGCGCGGGTCGGGTGGGCCTGGCCCGCGAGCTCAGCGAGCGCGGGCTTGCCGTGCTGCTCATGGACTACCGCGGGTACGGCGGCAACCCGGGCAGCCCGAGCGAGGAGGGGCTGCTTGCCGATGCTGTCGCGGCTACCGAGGCCCTGGCGGGGCTCGGGTTTCCGCCCGAGCGCACCATCTACTTCGGGGAGTCGCTCGGGACGGGGGTGGTCGCAGCGCTTCAGGCACGGCACCCTCCGGCGGGGATGGTGCTGCGGTCGCCGTACACCGAGCTCGCCGATGTCGGCGCACACCACTACCCGTTCCTGCCGGTTCGGTTGCTGCTGCGCGACCGGTTCCCGGTCGTGAGCTTCCTGTCCTCGAGCAAGGTGCCTCTGACGGTGATCTACGCCGACCACGACACCGATCGTGCCGTCGGCGCTCAGCGAGTCCGTGGCTGATGCCGCCCCTTCGCTGATCGAGCGCGTGGTGATCAACGGGGCGGACCACAACGACCCGGTGATGTTCGGCCCGAAGGTCGCCCAGGCCGTCAGCCGACTCGCTCGTGACGTGTCGTGATCCGCCAGACGATCGCGAGGCCGACGCTCGCGACCAGGGTCGCTCCGATGGCAGCCTCGACATCCCGTAGCACCGTCCCTGCGATGAGCGCCGACGCCGCGACCGCCGCCCACCACAGTGCGGGACGGCGTACGGCCGCTGATCGCGGCGCAAGGGGCCGGCCACGCAGGGCGAGCCAGCCGTAGGCGGCCACCACGATGCTCCCGACGACGGTCGAGGTGTGCTGCGCCCAGCGGTACAGCGGTAGGGGGCCGTACTCCTCGCTGAGGAATGTCAGGTGGTGAACGACGAACCCGTAGTCGTGGGTGACCGAGTCCCACAGGACGTGAGTCGCCGCGCCGATCGCGACGGCGATCGGAGCCAGCAGCCAGGCGCGTCGTTCGAGACGCGCATGCGCCGGCACCCGGTGCCTCAGGACCGGCGTCAGGTCCACGAGGGCATCCCGCACCACGGCGAACCACAGCCACAGGAGGACCATGCCGAAGAACACGACCACGGGAAGCCCCGGCCAGCTGTGCGTCGTCGCGTAGCTGGCCCCGACCGGCAGGTAGACCGGCAGGTCCGGCGCCACGGCCCCGACGACCAGTGCGCTCATCGGCAGCCCGAACCTCCGGAGGGGCAGCACAGCAGCCGGGTGGGCGGGCGCGAGGGGCATGCCGCGAGGGTAGGCAGATCAGGCGCTCGTCAGCCGAAACCGTTCTCGCGCCACCGCCAGGCCCGGCCCCTCCAGCTCCGAGAGCCCCGCGGGCCGTCCCGTCGACACGAGCAACAGCGACTCGACCGGGCCCCGCAGCTCGAGCCCGTGTCCGCGCGACCAGCCGATGTCGTCGGCCACCAGTCGCAGGCCACGGAGCCGGCGTCCGGGGAAGAACGGGAAGACGCGCGCCCAGGCCCAGTCGGCGGCCGTGCGGGCCGCCTCCGGGTCCGACCCGGACGGAGATCCCCAGCGGACGTGCGATGTCGTGGGCGTGCACGATGACGTCCAGCAGTGGGTCGCGCCACAGGGTGCCGGGCGCCAGCCGGCGCGACCCCACGACGCCACGCAGGTCCTCGACGATCTGCGCCGTCGGGCGGCCAGCGCGGTCGATCGCGGAGTCGCGGATCATCCGGTCGAAGCTTCCCCGTGACCGGAGCACCCACGGCCACACCTCGCCGATCGACGACGTCGCGGCCATGCTCAGGTGGGCGCCCACGTCGCGCACCGTCCAGCCCTCACACAGCGACGGTGTCGTCCACGCCCCGTCCGTGAGGCCGGCCAGCAGGTCGGACACGACCACCCGGTGCTCGTCGATGACCCGCCAGCTCGCGTCCTTGTCCACGACCGACCCTTCCCGTGCAATAGTCAGTCTTACTGACCAATGTCAGAATAGTCAGTTGCACTGACGATCTGTCAAGGAGTGGCAACGCAGTGACCCCCAACATCGCCGTCTTGATGTTCGTCGCCTTCCGGGCTATGGAGCAAGAGGTCGTCGCCAACCTGCGCACGGCCGGCTTCGACGCCACCCTGGCCCAGGCCCGCCTCACGGCACGCGTCGCCGACGGAGGCAGCCGCATCACCGAGCTGGCCGAGAGCGCCCAGGTCACCAAGCAGACGGCCAGCGTCCTGGTCGACCAGCTGGTGGCGCTCGGGTACGTCGAGCGGGTGCCCGACCCCACGGACGCGCGTGCCCGCCTGGTGCGGCTGGCTGACCGCGGACGACAGGCCCAGGCCCTGGCGCGCGAGGTCGAGGCCCAGGTCTTCGCACGCTGGGGCGAGCACCTGGGCGACCGCGGCATCGCCCAGCTCGAGAAGCAGCTGGTGCGGCTGCGCGAGATCACCGATCCGTACGCCTGACTCGAGAACTTCGCCGGCACCTGTCGGATCCGGCGGCTCCCGTTCGTGGCAGGGTCGAAGCACGTCAGCCAAGACCGAAAGGACACCGACATGACCGCCACCATCGCCGTGCACGAGTTCATCTCCGCCGACGGAGTCTTCGAGTCACCCACCTGGACCTTCGAGTTCGGCTTCGACCCGAAGATGGGCGAGACCCTCGCCGCGATCACCGAAGCCTCCACCACCATCCTGCTCGGCCGCCGTACCCACGAGATGTTCGCGCCCGCCTGGCGCGACCGCACGGTCGAGGACGACCCGGGAGCGGACTTCTTCAACCAGACCGAGAAGTTCGTGGTCGGGGCCAACGAGCCGGCCGAGGAGTGGAACAACACCACCCGCCTGGGCGCCTACGACGCCGACGCGATCCGCCGCCTCAAGGAGGAGCGCGACGGCGTCATCTACATCTCCGGCAGCGGGCAGCTGGTCCGCGGCCTGCTCGCCGAGGGGCTGGTCGACGACCTGCATCTGTTCGTCTACCCGATCGCGCTCGGCGAGGGCGAGCGCTTCTGGGCCGACGGCGAGCAGCACAAGCTCGCGCTCAAGGCGCACGACGTCTACGACAACGGCGTGGTGCACCTCAACTACGGCCAGGCCTGAAGCCTCCGAGGGTCTCGACAAGCTCGACCGGCGGGGGCCACGCTGAGCCCGTGGAGGTCCGCTTCGTCGACGGGCACGCGTCGACGGGCAAGGCGTACGCCGCTGCGACCCGGACGACGTCGTCGAGCTGTTCTCCCACGACGACGGCTTCTACTGGATCGACGTACCCGCGTGGGACGACGAGGCCGAGTCGCTGCTGTCCGGCCTGGGGTGCCACCCGATGGTCATCGAAGGCTGCCGCCAGCGCAACTACGTCCCGACCGTGCACGCCTACGAGGACCACGTCTTCATCACCTCGCAGTCCCCGTACCTCGGCCGGGCCGGCCACGTGCACCTGCTCGAGCTCGACCAGATCATCGGCCACCACTTCCTGGTCACCGTGCACGGCCCCATCAACCCGACCCTCGACGTCTCGGTCGCCCTGGTCGAGACCGCCGGCCGTGCTCGCGCGGCTCGAGAGCGGGCGGTTCCACCCCAAGACGCCGGCCGAGCTGTCGTACGCCGTCACCTCGGCGATCGCGCGCCGGCAGCGGGGCGCGATCGGCGAGGTCTCGATGAAGCTCCCCGGGCTGGAGAACGACGTGATGTCGTCCAAGCTGACCGACCCGGAGGTGCTGCTCGAGACGATGTTCCTGATCCGCCACGAGCTGATCACCACCCGCACGATGGCGGCGCAGTGCCACGACGTCTGGATGCGGCTGGCCGGCATCAACCGGATGGCCGACGACGTCGACGGCGCCTACGCCCGCGACGTGGCCGACCAGTTCGACCGGGTCCGCTCGCTGGCCGACGGTGAGTCGCAGTTCCTGTTCGGCGTGATCGAGCTCTACCAGACCAAGGTGCACACCAAGATGACGGTGGCCATGGAGCGGCTGGCCGTCATCGCCGCCGTGACCCTGCCGGTCACGGCGCTCGCTTCGGTCTTCGGCATGAACGTGATCGTCAACGAGTCCACGCAGTGGGTCCAGCTGGTCGGTCCTCCTGGTCGTGATGGTGACCATCAGCTCGATGCTGCTCGTCTGGGCGCGCCGCCAGGGCTGGTGGTGACCCGGCGCCTGCCACGATGGCCACGTGCGCGTGATCCTGAACATCTTGTGGCTGGTGCTGTGCGGGTTCTGGATGGCGATCGGCTACGTCATCGCCGGGATCATCTGCTGCGTCCTGATCATCACGATCCCGTTCGGCATCGCGTCGTTCCGCATCGCCAACTACGCACTCTGGCCCTTCGGTCGCACCATGGAGCGCAAGCCGACGGCGGGCGTCCCGTCGGTGATCGGCAACGTGATCTGGTTCGTGTTCGCCGGGCTGTGGCTGGCGATCGGGCACCTGCTCACCGGGATCGCGCTGTGCATCACGATCATCGGCATCCCGCTCGGCATCGCCAGCTTCAAGATGATCCCGATCTCGATGACGCCGCTCGGCTACCGGATCGTCGACAGCAGGACCGCCGCGTGGTGATCGACCTGGGGCCGCGGTGGCCACTCGGCGACCTGACGGACGTCCGCGACGAGCTGCTCGCGGCGTACGCGACCGACCGCGGCTACCACGACACCCGACACCTGGCCGAGGTGCTCGACCGCGTCGACGAGCTCCGCGGTGCGGGCGAGGTCTTCGACCACGAGGCCGTGACGCTGGCCGCGTGGTTCCACGACGCGGTGTACGACGGCCGGGCCGACGCCGAGGAACGCTCGGCGCAGTGGGCCCTTCGCGCGCTGGCCGGCCGGCCGGGTGCCGACGAGGTGGCCCGGCTGGTGCGGCTCACCGAGCGCCACCAGCCGGCCGAGGACGACGCCAACGGCTGCGTGCTCTCCGACGCCGACCTGGCGATCCTGGCCGCGGCGCCGGAACGTTACGCGGAGTACGTCGCCGACGTGCGCCGCGAGTACGCCGACGTCCCCGACGACCTGTTCCGCGCCGGTCGCGCCGCTGTTCTCGGTGACCTGCTCGCCAAGAGGTCGCTGTTCCACACCGCCCACGCCCGCGAGCACTGGGAGGTCCGCGCCCGCGCCAACGTCGAGGCGGAGCTCGCGATCCTCGCTGGTTGAGGAAGGCGCGCTAGCGCCTGTCACGAAACCTCCGGGGGTTTCGTGACGGGCCTGGCGGCCCTCCTCAACCAGCGGGTTGGCGCGGTCAGCTGTAGAGGCAGAACGGGTGACCGGCCGGGTCGAGCATGACCCGGACGTCTTCCTGCGGCTGGTGCTCCGCCGGCCTCGCCCCGAGCTCGATGGCGTGCTCGACGGCCGCGGCGAGGTCGCTGACCTCGACCTCGATGTGCATCTGCATGCCCTGCTTGCCCGGCTCGGGCGGCCACACGGGCGGTTCGTAGACCTCGGCCCTCTGCACCGTGAAGGAGCCGACACCCTCGCCGAAGTCGAGGGAGCCCCCGTTGTCGTCGATGTCGTAGATCGGCACCCCGAGGATCTCCGACCAGAACCGCAGCAAGGCAGCCGGATCCGGCGCCTCCACGTTCACGCCCCACCAGTCCTTGCGCGACCACCGGTCGGTCGAAGCGTCCTTGTTGTCGCGTCCGCGCATCAGTCCTCCTCGGTCGTGGCGGTCGGCCGTGCGTTCTTGCGCCGGCGCAGCCCGGCCCGCACCAGCATCACGACGAGGTCCCGCGAGGAGACCGGCACGGCTCCGGCGGCGACCGCCGCGTCGTAGTACTCCGAGGGCACGTCGTAGTGGTCGCGGTCGAAGCCGCGGGCCGGGATGCCGAGACCCTGGGCGAAGACGTGCAGCTCGTCGTACGACGTGTCGCTGGCCAGGTGCGACCACATCCGGCCGTAGCGGGGCACGGCGGGCGGGTCGATGACGATCACAGGCCCACCCTCACAAGCGCTCCATCGCGTCGTCGAGCAGGGTCCGCCACGAGCGCACGTAGCCGGCGTCGACGTACGCCTTCGCGGATCCGCCCGGCCGCACCTGCTTGCCGACGTGGAAGGCGCGCACGCCCTGGCGCACCAGCCACGGCACGTGCTCGGCGGCCAGACCGCCGCCGGGCATCAGCTTGGCGGCGATCGACGGGTCGGACTCGGCGGTGGCGAGCAGGTCGTCGTAGCCCACCTCCATGCCGCGCGGCGACCCGGCCGACCGCACGTGCACCAGCCGCGGCAGGGTGAGCAGGCGCCGCCACGAACGGCGTGGGTCGAGGCTGGAGTCGACGGCTCGGGTGAACGTCCACGGCACCTCGGGCAACCTGTCGGCCAGGGCCGTGCACGTCTCGACGTCGACCTCGAGGTCGGCGTCGAGGAACCCGAACGACACGCCCTGTCGCGCCGCACGCGAGGTAGTCCTCGGCCAGCCCGACCAGCCGCTCGAGCTCGCCGCCGGTCGTCGTCCAGGAGTCGTTGAGCCGCAGCAGCACGAACATCGGGACGTCGGCCTCCCGGCTCATCGCCGAGACCAGGCTCGGCTCGGGCGACAGCGCGCAGGTCGGGCCCGGCGCCGCTACGTGCAGCCGGTCGGCTCCGCCCTCCGCGGCGCCCGGTACGTCGCGCGGATGGGACACGACCACCTCGAGCAGCGGCGCGCCCCCAGCCATGTGCTCACTGTAGGAGCACGCGGCTGGGGGCGAGAGGCCGGTCGTGGCAGCGGCGGCGGTGATCAGGGTGGCGATGGTGCGGCGAGCGATCAGGTCTGGACTGTCCTTGCTGGAGTCGGGTCTCGGGTTCCTGCTGGGCGTGGGCAGGAGCACTGCCCGCAGGTCGACGTCGGGTCAGTCGTCCTCCTGACACATCTGACGATCAGGAGGCGCGAGGCAGAATCGGACAGGTGGACGCCTCGCTGATCTTCACGGCCCGGGCGCTCGTGCTGGCGGACCTCGAGACCCGCCGCTGCGCCACCCCCGAGGCGGTCTCGGCGCTCGAGGACGCCATGTCGCAGCGCACCTGGTGGGCCGAGCAGTGGCCGGAGGGCGAGCAGTACGTCGCGGGCCTGGTCGCCCAGGACGTGCAGGACGCCCTCTTCGAGACCTTCGGGCGCTGGCCGGTGTGCGTCCAGTGCGAGGGGCCGGAGCACTCGCTCTACATCCAGCCCGACCTCGGCGGCCCCGACCCCATGTGGGTCTGCGAAGTGGCCGGCGAGGCCGTCGCCCCCCTCGGCAAGCTGTAGCCGCTCCGTCGGTGGTTGAGGTGCGACGGAGCGCCAGCGACGAGCCTCGAAACCGCCGAGCGGTCCACGACGGTGGTTTCGAGGCTCGGGCGCTGGCGCGCCCTCACACCTCAACCAGCGCGAATGGCGACGATCAGTTTTCGTTGCCCAGCTGGACGCGCAACGTGTACTTGTCGGCGCGGTAGCAGGAGCGCGAGACCTCGACGACGGCGTCGCCGGCGAGAGCCCGGCGGGTCTGGCGGAGCACGGCCGAACCGGCGGGTACGCCGAGCAGGTCTGCCTCGTCGGGAGTGGCGATGTCGGCGGTGACGGTGTCCTCGGCCCAGGTGGGGCGCAGGCCGCGCGCGCCGAGCTCGTCGTACAGGCTGCCGGGCAGCGGAGCCTGCAGGAAGCCGGGCAGCAGGATCTCGTTGAGGTAGGCGTCCTCGATGGCGATCACCTCGCCGTCGGAGCAGCGCAGCCGCTTCCAGTGGATGACCGCGTCGCCTGCGGTGATGCCGAGGGCGCGGGCCACGCCGGGGCCGGCCTGGCCGAGGCGGGCGTGCATCGTCTGGTTCTCGGCCGGTGTGGCCGACGCGGGACATGTCCTCGGAGAAGCTGGTCAGCCGGCCGACGCCGCGGCGGGGGCGGGCGACGAAGGTGCCGCGTCCGGGGATGCGCTCCAGCAGGCCCTCGGTGACCAGCGCGTCCATGGCCTGACGGACGGTCATCCGCGCCACGCCGAACTGCTGGACGAGCTCGCGCTCGGAGGGTGCGGGGGCGCCAGGTTCGGCGTCACGCACGAGGGCGCGCACGTACTCGCGCACTTGTACGTGCTTCAGGGCGCCGCTTCCCGCGGCGTGGAGCAGTTGTTCCACAAGCACGAACGATAGGGCGGTGGGGGGTCCCGCGTCACAACTTCATGAAGACATGGCCCACTTGGGCTATTTCCGTGGTCATTCGGTCGCGATGGCGCGGAGCACGTCGAGACGGCCCGCCCGGCGTGCCGGGAACACCGCCGCGAGCACGCCGACGACCACCGACGCAGCCAGGAAAATGCCCAGCTGGCCCCACGGCAGGCTGATCACCTCGAGCCCCTCGTCGCGCACGGCGTACATCATCGCGATCCCGAAACAGATGCCCAGGACGACGCCCAGCACGGCCCCGAGGACGGCGATCACCACCGACTCGAGCGTGATCATCACCCGCAGCTGCCCGCGGCTCAGACCGATCGCGCGCAGCAGCCCGACCTCGCGGGTTCTCTCGATCACCGAGAGGGCGAGGGTGTTGACGATGCCCAGGACCGCGATCACCAGCGCCAGCCCGAGGAGGGCGAAGATCATCAGCACCAGCTGGTCGATCGGCGCCCGCTGCTCGTCGGCGAACGCCGCCTGGTCCTTGACGGTGACGATGGGCAGGTCCGCGACCACCTCGTCCAGCCGGTTCTGCAGGCCCAGCGTGTCGCCCTCGGCGTCGAGGATCAGCGCGTTGTCCGAGCCGGGGTAGCCCTGGTCCTTGAGGGTCTGCAGGGTGGTGACGGTCGGGAAGAAGATCACCGGGTTCTCGGCGTAGATGCCGGCGACCCGCAGCTCGAGCTTGCCCTTCGGCGTCTTCTCCAGGGTGTAGGTGTCGCCGACCGAGAGGTGCTCGTCCTCGGCCCAGCCCTCGTCGACGAGCATCGAGCCGTCGGTGAAGTCGGCGAAGGTCCCGCTCACCAGCTCGATGCCCAGGAACGACGCGTCGCCCGGGTCGATGCCGGCGATGCCGAAGAAGTCGCCGTCGCGCTCGGCCTGGCCCCAGCGCTGGCGGACGACGCGGTCGATCCCGTCGACCTTCGCCATCTCGCCGGCGATGCTCGGTGAGAACGGCTCGCCGAAGACGCTGCTGACGATGTAGTCGCCGACGAAGTTCTCCTCGACCGCCTGGTCGACGCTGGCCTTCGCCGAGTCGCCCAGGATCGCCATCGTGCCGGCCAGCGCGAGGCCGATCATCAGCGCGGACGCGGTCGCCGTCGTACGACGCGGGTTGCGCAGGGAGTTCTGGCCGGCCAGGTTGCCGACGGTGCCGAAGAGACGCCGGAACACCGCCTGGGCGGCTGCCAGGAACGGCCGGCTGATGACCGGGCTGACCGCCGTCACGCCGAGCAGTACGACGAGGATCCCGAGGCCGAGCACCCAGCCGCCGCGCGGCACGTCGGCGAAGAGCCCCGCTCCCATGGCGGCCGCTCCGACGACGATGGCCACGGTGCCCACCAGCAGCCGCCGGTGGATCGAGGTCTCGGGCAGCGCGATGTCGTCACGCAACGCCTGGACCGGCGCGATCCGGGCGGTGCGGCGGGCCGGCAGCCACGCGGCCGCCATGGTGACGAGCACGCCGACGACGTAGCAGGCGAGCACGGTGCGGGGCGCCGAAGATCAGCGACTGCCCGGTCAGGTCGAGCCCGAAGTTGGCGAACAGCGCCCGGATGCCCATCGCGAGCAGCACGCCCAGGCCGAGGCCGAGCGTCGACCCGACGACACCGACCAGGAACGCCTCGAACAGCACCGACCGGGTGACCTGCCTCTTCGAGGCGCCCAGCGCCCGGAGGAGCGCCAGCTCGCGGCTGCGTTGCGCGACCAGGATCGAGAACGTGTTGACGATCAGGAACGCGCCGACCACCAGCGAGATGCCGGCGAAGATCAGCAGGAAGGTGCGCAGGAAGCTGATCGCCTCCAGCAGGTCGGTGGCCGCCTCGTCGGCGGCCGTGTCGCCGGTGACGGCCTCGACGTCGTCCGGCAGCCGCTCGGACACGGCGTCCCGCAGCTCCGCTTGGCTGACGCCGTCGTCAGCCGTCACCCAGATGTCGGTGAAGGCGTCCTTGCCCTCGAGGAAGAGGTCCTGCGCCGTCGGTGTGTCGAAGGCGGCGAAGGTCGCGCCGTTGAGCGAGCCGCCCTCGGGGAAGTCGAGGATGCCGACCAGCTTCGGCGTCAGCAGCGCCTGGTCGGAGGCGGTGACGATGTGCACCTGCTGGCCGATGAAGTAGCCCGACCGCTGGGCGGTCTTGGCGTCGAAGACGACCTCGTCGGGGCCGTTCGGCGCCCGGCCCGCGGTCAGCGCGAGACCCGGCAGACCGTGACCGGCGGGAGCGTCGGAGTAGCTGCCCGCCGATCGCCGGCGGACCCTGGCCACCGACGACCTTGTTGTCCTTGTCGACGACGTAGACGCCGAACGCCGTGACGTTGCCGTCGACCCGGGCCGCTCCCTGCACGCTCTCCAGGTCGTCGACCACCGAGGCGGGGATCGCCACGGACGACGGGGCGCCGTTGGTGTTGCCGTCGGCCGGGCGGACGACGACGTCGCCGACGGTCGAGGCGAACAGCGCCGTGAAGCTGCGGTCCAGCGTGTCGGAGAAGATCAGCGAGCCGCCCACGAACGCGACGCCGAGCACGATCGCGAACGTGCTCATCAGCAGGCGCAGCTTGCGCCCGAGCAGGCTCTTGAGAGTGGCCTTGAGCATCGGCGTACCTCAGACGCCTTCGGTGGCCGCGGTCATCCGGGCCATGATCTCGAGCACCTGCTCGCGGTCGGGGCTGCGCACCTCGTCGACGATCCGGCCGTCGGCGAGGAACACGACGCGGTCGGTGTACGACGCGGCGACCGGGTCGTGGGTGACCATCACGACCGTCTGGCCGTGGTCGCTGACGCTGGAGCGGAGCAGCTCGAGCACCTCCGCACCCGACCGGGAGTCGAGGTTGCCGGTCGGCTCGTCGGCGAAGACGATCGTGGGCCGGCTGACCAGTGCGCGGGCCACCGCGACCCGCTGCTGCTGGCCGCCGGAGAGCTCGTTGGGCTTGTGGGTGAGCCGGTCGCCGAGCCCGACCGTCGCGATGACCTCGTCGTACCACTCGGCGTCGGGCTTGCGGCCGGCGATCGCCAGCGGGAGCAGGATGTTCTCCTGCGCGGTGAGGGTCGGGACCAGGTTGTAGGACTGGAAGACGAAGCCGATCTGGTCGCGGCGCAGGCGCGTCAGCGCCTTGTCCTTGAGCTTGGTGAGGTCCTGGTCGCCGATGAACACCGAGCCCTCGTCAGCGGTGTCGAGCGCCGCGCAGCAGTGCATCAGGGTCGACTTGCCGGACCCGCTCGGACCCATCACGGCCGTGAACTCGCCGGCCTCGAGGTCGAGGGTCACGTCGTCGAGGGCGACGATGCGCGCCTCGCCCGTGCCGTAGGTCTTGGTCAGCCCGACCACGCGCGCCGCTGCGTTGCTCATCCCGGGGTCCTCGCGAAGGCGTGAGCCGGAGGAGCGAAGCGGGGAGGCGAGCGGCTTCGTGGGGTGGGTTCATGGAGCCCAGCCTGGCAATGCTCCCCAAGTACCCGCCACCGGGATACACCCCGACATGACCCTGACCGATCGCTGGTTGAGGTGCGAGGAGCGCCAGCGACGAGCCTCGAAACCACCGATCGCGACCGGGTCGAGCTCCGTCACCCACGCGCGACTGGGGCGCGCGCTGGATCAGGTAGTCGAGGGCTTCGGTGCCGTTGGTGGCCCGCCAGACGGGCAGCGAGCTGCGGCCCTGCGCCGACCGGACGAGGTACTCGTCGGACAGCTTCGCGCCTTTCACCTCCCCGATGCGGTGCTCGATCCGGGTGACCTCGCGCCACTCGACGCGCTTGCCGGCCCGGGTCTCGAAGCCGTAGTCGTCCATCCGGGCGATGAAGGGACGCTCCATCATCCGCCGCAGCAACGGGTAGGCGCCCAGCGTGATGACCGCGAGCAGCAACATCAGGCAGCCGCCGAACGGCGGCTTCAACATGACGTCCACGGGCGCGCCTCCCCCAAGCGGCCCCCTCCGCTCCTGGACACGCTCGCACCAACCTCGGCCCGCGTCCATGACACGAACGGGCTAGTGGTATCGAACATTTGTTCGATCTCGGCGTACAGTGTTGGCATGGACTTTCAGAGCAGCCTCTTCGTCGGGGCCGTCGCGACCGCGCCGCCAGAGGGAGGGGGCGTGCGGCCGCTCGGCGGCGCCGAGCGCACCACCTTGACCCGCGGCGCGTGGGTCGACGTCCTCCGCAACTTCGTGGTCGGCGCCGACGACGTCCTCGAGCGACTCGTGGCCGACGTGCCGTGGCGGGCCGAGCGGCGGCCGATGTACGACCGCATCGTCGACGTGCCGCGGCTGATCCACACCTACGTCGTCGACGAGGAGCTCCCCCACCCGCTCCTCACCACCGCTCGCGAGGCGCTGTCCGCGCACTACCTGCCCGAGCTCGGCGAGCCGTTCGTGACGGCCGGCTGCTGCTTCTACCGCGACGGCCGCGACTCCGTGGCCTGGCACGGCGACACCATCGGCCGCGGCAAGCACACCGACACGATGGTCGCCATCGTCTCCTTCGGCGACCCTCGCCGGCTCGCGCTGCGCCCCCGCGGCGGCGGCGACTCGATCTCCTTCGAGATGGGCCACGGCGACCTGGTCGTGATGGGTGGCTCCTGCCAGCGCACCTGGGAGCACGCCGTCCCCAAGGTCGCCCACGCCGGGCCGCGCATCTCCGTGCAGTTCCGCCCGCTCAACGTGTTCTGACGATCGCGCGGCGTCGGCCTGTCAGGGCTAGCAGCGGACGCTTTCCGGCACCTGGTGCCGGAAAGTGTCCGAAGCCCGCGAGCTACGGACCAGGGTCTAGGCGTTCCAGTCCGCGCCAGGAACGGGTCGACCACCCCGAAGTACGCCGCGGGGTCGTCGCGGCGGATGCAGTGCCCGACCCCGGGGATGCGCGCGATGGTCACGGCCGGGTTGGCGGTGCGGACGCCGCCACCGTCGCCGCGGGGCACCACCAGCAGCGTCGGCCGCTCGACCGACCCGATCAGGTCGCGCCACCTCACCCGGCCGAGATCGAGGTGGTGGATCAGGCGCCGGTCGACCTGGGTCTTGCAGGCCGCCCAGGCGGCGATCTCGGCCTCGCTCCACGCGGTCTCGGCCCGCGTCCGACGGATCTCCGGCTCCGGGGTGCGCATGGCGTCGAGGAAGGCCTCGTTGTGCCGGACGAACTCCTCCTGCGGAGGATGCAGGTCGACGGGACGGGCGGGGTCCTCGAGCACCACGCCCCGGACGCGCTCGGGCCGCGCCAGCGCGGCCTTGAGGGCGAACAACGCCCCGTAGGAGTGGCCGACCAGCGCGACCCGGCCGGGTACGCCGTCGAGCACGCGGAGCACGTCGTCCAGGACCACCGCAGCGGTGTCGGCCAGCTGGTCGTCGCGGAACCGCGGCGACTCTCCGTGGCCCCTCAGGTCGACCGCCAGCATCCGCCAGCCGGCGCCCCAGTGCGCGACGGCGTCGGGCCAGGTCGTGCCGGCCTCGGTCAGCCCGTGCAGCAGCACCATCGGCGGCGCGCCAGGCTCGCCGTACTCGTGCACCACCAGCTCGTCGCCCACGCCAGCAACCTACGAGATCGGCCTGGGGCAGCGCCTTTCCATCGCAAGTCAAGCGTCGTACGTTGAGCGGATGCGCCTGCTACCCGGGCGCACACACCACTCACCTCGGAGGAAAGATGCATCACAGGCACACCTCTCGACGGCGGGCATCCATGGCAGGCGGGCTGATCGCCACGCTGGCCACCGCCGCACTCGTCGCGGCCACCATCCAGGCCGCACCCGGTCAGGCCGCGGCTCCCGCGTCCAGCGACAACAGGCACGTGCTCCAAGACAGCGGACGAGCGCTGTCGGCCCACGCGGGCAAGTCCGACCTCTCCACGGTCAAGCACTTCCTGCGCACCAAGGGCGCGAACGCGAGGACACTGCGCTCGCTCAGGCCTGCCGGCGCGGCCTGGACCTACCGCGGCGTGACCCACCAGCGCTACGAGCAGCGGGTCTCCGGACTCCGCGTGTACGGCGCCGAGGCCAAGGCCGCGTTCAACACCAGGGGCCAGCTGGTCCACCTCGTGAAGTACACCAGCCCGGTCAGCAAGACCATCCGGCCCGCCAGCAAGAGCGCCGCAGCGGCACTGCGGGCCACCGTCAAGGACCTCTACCCCGCCCGCACGATCGGCATCCGCCAGACCGGTCGCAAGGGCACGACGACCACGTTCGCCAAGGGACGCTACTTCTCTGGTGCGGCCCAGCGTCGAGCGGGTCGCCGTACCGACCAGGGCCGGCGGGTTCAAGGTCGGCTACGAGGTGACCACCTGGGACGCGCGCAGCAACAAGCTGTACTCGTCGCTGGTCAGCGGCAGGGGCCGCGTGGTCTCCCACGAGCTGCGCACCGCGAACGACCAGTACAACGTGTTCACCGAGGACCCTGACAAGACCCCGCAGACCGTCGTCCAGGGACCGGGAGCAGGCAACACCCAGTCGCCGATCGGCTGGTTGTTCCCCGGGCTCCACACCTCGACCAACATCAGCGGCAACAACGCTCACGCCTACCTGGACGCCGTCTCGGACAACAAGCCGGACCCCGGCGGCGACCCGATCAGCAACGGCAGCTTCCTGACGGCAGCGAACCTGGCCCAGCCGCCGACGACAGCTGACAACCGCGAGGTGGCGGTCCAGAACCTCTTCTACCTCAACAACGTCATCCACGACACGCTGTACGACGCGGGCTTCGTCGAGGCCGCCGGCAACTTCCAGGAGAACAACTTCAGCACGAAGCAGGGCAAGAGCGACTCGGTGAACGCCGAGGCGCAGGACGGCGGCGGCATCGACAACGCCAACTTCGCCACCCCGCCCGACGGCGTGAACCCGCGGATGCAGATGTACCTGTGGACCGGGCTCGGCACGCACCAGGTCGTCGTCACACCAGCGGCGGCGACGTCACCTACCTGGCCCAGGGTGCCGCGTGGGGCGCCCAGCTCACCACGACCGGCGTGACCGGGGTGCTGGCCGTGGCGGTCTACGGCACCGCTCCGGGCCGACGCTTGCGCGGCCGCTCGTGGGCGCCTACACCGGCAAGATCGTGGTCGCCGACCGCGGCACCTGCGACTTCACCGTCAAGGCCAAGAACGTCCAGGCCGCCGGTGGCGTGGGCATCATCGTGGCCAACAACAACGGCAGCGCGCCGTTCACCATGGGCGGCGCGACGCCAGCGTCACGATCCCCGGCGTCATGGTCTCCCAGACCGACGGGGCAGCGATCAAGGCAGCCGCGGGCTACCAGCACCACGATCAGGCTCAACCGACGTGCAGCCGCTGCATGCGGGACGGCGACGTCGACTCCGACATCGTGTGGCACGAGTACGGTCACGGCCTGACCTGGCGGATGATCGGCAAGATGAGCGGGCCTCTCGCCGGCGCCATCGGCGAGGGCATGAGCGACGTACTGGCGCTGATCGCCAACGAGGACGACCGCGTGGCCGAGTACTCCTCCAGCGACCCGTTCGGGATCCGCTCCCTGCCGTACGACAACTACAACCGCACCTACGGCGACGTCGACGGTACGGCGGGCGTGCACATGGACGGTGAGGTGTACGGCGCGATCGGCTGGCGGCTCCTGCAGCACTACCAGGCAGCCGGCATCGACAAGAGCGTGCTGCTCGCCGACCTGGTCGACGGCATGAACTACACGCCGAGGGAGCCGGCCTACGAGGACATGCGCGACGGCATCCTCGCCGGTCTGGCCGCGTCGGGCAACGACGAGCGCTCCTGCATGGTCTGGGACGCGTTCGCCGAGTACGGCGTCGGCGTCGGCGCCGATGGCCTCGCGAAGGGCAAGGGGGCCATCGTCACCGAGTCGTTCGACGTCCCGGCCGGCTGCTAGCAGCAACCGAACACCGATTCGTCTGCGGATCGCTGCGGATTTCCCTCCGCAGCACCGCAGACGATCGGTGCAGCGAGGTGCGAATAGCCCGAAAGGACTATGCGGCATCTCTTTACTTTCGGGTTAGCGTCGAGCATGCCCGCACACCACGGTCAAGAGTCGTTCTTCGTCGTCGGCGAGGGTCTCGTCGGCACCCAGCTCGGAGGGCGGCACGGCAACGTTCCCGACCCGGTCAACGAGTCGGAGGACCCGAGCGCCCCGGCAACCCGAGCGCTCGCGGCTGCCGAGGCGCCGCCGTTCAGGTTCTCCCGCTGCGGCCCGAAGGGCGAACCACTCGGTCCGGCGCTGATCAAGAAGCTGTCCGTGGCGATGGTCCAGGGCGGTGGCGGCGAGGGCGACGTACCCGCCGGCTACACCTACGTCGGGCAGTTCGTCGACCACGACCTCACCTTCGACCGCACCGACGTCGCGCTCGGCGAGGACGTCACGCCGGCCGAGCTGGTGCAGGGCCGCTCGCCGCGGCTCGACCTGGACTCCCTCTACGGCACCGGGCCGGGCAACCCGGGATCGGCCAAGTTCTACGAGGCCGACGGGCTGCACCTCAAGACGGGCAACACCATCAAGATCGGCTCCGACGCCTCCAAGAAGGCCCATGACCTGCCTCGGGTCAACGGCGAGCGCACGGCGCTGATCCCCGACCCGCGCAACGACGAGAACCTGATCGTCGCCCAGACCCACCTGGCGATGATCCGCTTCCACAACAAGGTCGTCGACGACCTGCCGGCCTCCACGCCCGCGGGCGCAGCGGTTCCGCAAGGCCCGCAAGCAGGTCACGTTGCACTACCAGTGGATGCTGCGCCACGACTACCTGCCGCGGATCGTCGACCCCGCCGTCCTCGACGACGTGTTCGACAACGGCCGCAAGCTCGTCGAGCCGGACGCCGAGCCCACCGACGTACCGACGATGCCGCTGGAGTTCTCGGTCGCGGCGTTCCGGCTCGGTCACAGCATGATCCGCGACTCCTACAACTGGAACCGCCGCTTCCCCGGCACGGCCGGATCGCTGTTCTACATGTTCGACTTCTCCGGGGTCGGCGGAAGCCTCGGCGGCGAGCTGAGACTGCTCAGCAACTGGCTCGCCGACTGGCGGCGGATGTTCGACTTCACCGCAGGCGGCCACGCGGAGCTCGCGCCGCCCGGCGGAGTCGGCAACGTCAACCAGGCCAAACGGATCGACACGCTGCTGACCGACCCACTGCGAAACCTCCCGCCCGGCACCTTCAACGGCCCGGTCAACATCCCGTTCAACGACCCGCGCGCCAACCTGGCCTTCCGCAACCTCACCCGGGCCAAGATGGTCAAGCTGGCCACCGGCCCGCAGATGGCCCAGAAGCTCAACAACCGGGGCGTGCCCGTGACGCCGCTGACCAAGCAGCAGCTGCTCGACGGCAACGGCGGCGCGGCGGTCAACGGCCTGACTGCGAGCCAGAAGGACGCTCTTGCTGACAAGGCGCCGCTCTGGTTCTACATCCTGCGCGAGGCCGAGCTGAACGACGGCGTCCTCGCCGGCGTCGGGGCGCGCATCGTCGCGGAGACCTTCCACCGGGCCATGCAGGGCAGCCAGTTCTCGATCGTGCGCAGCAAGAACTTCGTCCCCGACTTCGGCCGCGGCAACATCTTCGAGATGACCGACCTGCTGCTCCACGCCTTCGACGGCGACGTGAAGGGGCTCAACCCCCTGGGTGGCGCCTGACCGCCGAGTTGTCGTTCAGGCGACGGGGACCGGGCCGAGCAGCTCGATGCCGTGCTGCTCGGCGACCGCGAGCACGTCGTCCATGGACGGTGCTCCCGCAGCCGCCAGTGACGCGGCAGCACGGGTGAAACCCTCCATCGGCCCTCCGGGTGCGTGCACGCAGAACGCGACGGCGTCGACGTCCGACTCGTTGCGGATCGTGTGCGGCGTGCTGCCCGCCAGGGTGACGGTCTCGCCGGCCCTGGCGACGCGGCGGGAGGTGCCGCCGGCCTCGCCGGTGTAGAAGGTGAACTCGCCCGACAGCACTCGGTAGACCTCGCTGTGCGCGTGGCGGTGCATGACCGGCGGGCCACCTCCGGGAGGCATCCGGACCTCCACGGCGAACAGGTCGCCGCGGGTCTCCGCGGCTGTCGACAGGAGCGTCATCACCTCGGTGCCGACGCGAAGGGTTTCGACAGGTAGCATGTCCATATCTCTCATTTAGACAGGTGGCTTGTCGAATGTCAACCCCGATCCCGTCCGCTGCTGGTGCCAGCCGGCGAGCAAACGTCGTCGTCCAGCTGCGCGAGGCGTTCGTCGCGCTCAACGGACAGGTGGTGCCGCACCTGACCCAGCACGGGCACCAGGAGGTCAGAGCCGCGCACGGCGCGGTGTTCCAGTACCTCGACCAGGAGGGCACCACTGTCAGCACGCTGGCCGAGCGGGCCCAGATGACCAAGCAGGCGATGGCTGAGCTGGTGGCACACCTCGAACGGCACGACTACGTGTCCAGAGTCCCCGCTCCCCACGACCGCAGGGCCAAGCTGGTGCTGCTCACCGACCGGGGGCGGGAGGTGGTCAGACTTGCCCGGGCCCTCGTCCCGGACATCGAGGCCCGCGTCGCACGCGCCATCGGCCAGCGGCGGCTCACCCAGCTGCGCGCAGACCTCGAACGGATCCGGCGCGAGTTCGCCCCGGACGGCTAGTGTCCGGCCATGGAGTCGGCCCTCACCACCGTCGGTCTTCCGATCGCCCTGGCGATCGTCATGTTCGGGCTCGGGCTCGGCCTCACCGGCGCGGACTTCCGCCGCGTCGCCCAGCGCCCCAAGGCGGTCGCCGTCGCCCTCGGCTGCCAGCTGGTGCTGCTGCCGCTGATCTGCTTCGGGCTCGTGGTCCTCGCCGACCTCCCCGCCCTGCTCGGCATCGGCATGATGCTGCTGGCCGCCTCGCCGGGCGGGACGACCGCCAACCTCTTCAGCCATCTCTTCCGCGGGGATGTCGCGCTCAACATCACCCTGACCGCGGTGAACTCCGTGATCTCGGTCGTCACCCTGCCGATCGTCACGGGCATCGCGATCGCCTACTACGACCGCGGCGACGACGTCTCGGTGCCGTTCGGCGAGGTGGTCAAGGTCTTCGCGATCATCCTGGTGCCGGTCGCGATCGGGATGCTGGTGCGCAACCGCAACGCCGGCTTCGCCGCCCGCATGGACCGCCCCGTCCGCGCGCTGTCGGCCGTCGTGCTCGCCGTACTCGTGCTCGGCATCCTCATCGACGAGCGCGAGAACGTCGGTGGCTACCTCGCCGACGTCGGCCTGATCGCCGCGGCCTTCTGCGCGATCAGCCTGGTCGTCGGGTACGTCGTCCCCAAGGCCGTCGGCGTCGTCGAGGGCCAGGCCATCGCCTGCTCGATGGAGATCGGCGTGCACAACGGCACGCTGGCGATCTTCATCGCCGTCGAGGTGCTGGAGTCGGTGACGATCTCGGTCCCCGCCGCGGTCTACTCCCTGGTGATGTTCCCGCTCGCCGCCATCTGGGGCTGGTTCGTCTCCCGCCGCGTACGCCGTCCGCTCGCCGCCTGAGGTGCACCGACACAGCCGTCCCCTCGAGCGTCATCGAGTCGGTTTGGAGTCGCCGGCACCAGGTGCCGAGGACCTCCTGCGACGCTCAGCGCGCCGGCTCCTCAACCAGCGACATCGGCGTCAGAACTCGACGCGGGGCACCTCGGTCGAGCCGGCGGGGGCCTCGTAGAACTCACGCGCGTGCACGCCCGCGATGCCGGTGAAGAACATCCACGGGATGGTCTTGACGAGGGTGTTGAGCTTGGCGACCGCGTCGTTGTAGTACTGGCGGGCGAAGGAGATCTGGTTCTCGGTCTCGGCGAGCTGCTTCTGCAGGTCGAGGAAGTTGGTGTTGGCCTTGAGGTCCGGGTAGGCCTCGGCGACGGCGTTCAGGCGCACCAGGGCGCCCTGCATCGCGGCGTCCGCGGCGGCCTTGGCAGGAACGTCGTTGCCCGCGGCGGCCGCCTGGACCTGCGAACGCGCCCTGGTGATCTCCTCGAACACCTCGCGCTCGTGGGCGGCGTACCCCTTGACCGTGTCGACCAGGTTGGGGATCAGGTCCGCGCGGCGGGTGAGCTGGACGTCGATGCCGCCGAGCGCCTCCTCCGCGGCCACGTCGTGGGTGCGGAGCTTGTTGAAGCCCATGACGCCGAAGGCGATGAGGGCGAGGACGATGACGCCACCGATGATGAGTCCGGTCATGGACGATCTCCCCTAACTAAAGGACCAGCCTGGCTGTTGAGTCGGGCACATTCTGAGGTACGGGCTCACCAGGAGCCACCTCCCCCGCCGCCGCCACCGCCGCCGCCGGAGAACCCGCCACCGCCGCCGCCACCGCTGGACGAGGAGCTCTGGGTCGCCTGGTACGACGAGATCGCGCTGTCGACCGTCGAGGAGAAGCTGTTGACCATCTGGTCGGTGTAGTTGCCCGTGTGGGCGCCGGTGTAGCCGGGGAAGTACGCCGGCACGGGCGGCTCCTGGCCGGTCTCTGCGCGGAACTTGGCCGCCCACTCGTCGGCGCAGTCGAAGGCGACCGCCCACGGGATGTAGGCGGTGTAGAGCTCCTGGCGGCCGGAGAAGTCGAAGCGGTTCTGGCTCGAGGGCGTCGACAGCACCCGCTTGAAGCCGCCGACACGTGACCAGAGGTCGCGGCCCTTGGCGGTGCGCTTGGTGCTGGCGCCGGAAGCGAGGACGGGGGCGGCACCGGCTGCCAGCGCGCCCGGGATCAGCGCGATGACGCTCATGTCGAACAGGTTGAAGATGGCGATCGCGAGCGCCAGGATGCCGCCGCCGATGACGAAGAGCCCGCCGAGGCAGCCGAGCCCGGCGCTCTGCATCATCCCGGCCTCCTTGCCCCAGGCGCGGGTCGCCGACTCGAACCCGGACAGCTCGCCCTTGAGCTTCTGTCCCGGCGTCGACGTCCTTCTCCGAGGCCGTGAACGCCAGCCCGGGTCCGCCCGTCAGCCGGGCCACCCGCTGCGTGACGGAGTCGAGCCCGGCCCAGCCCTGCGGGCCCTGGGTGTCGGTGACCGTCCACGACTTGTCGCTCGGCCGGTCGAGGGTGACCGCGCCCTTCGCCGCCGCCTCCATGATCGAGGCGACGAAGTCCTTCTTCTCGGTGCGCTCGGTCAGGATGTAGGCGGCCTGGGCTGGCCCGACGCCGTCCGGCGGCCCGTACTGAAGCGGGTATGGCGGCGTCTTCTCCTTCACCTTGCGGGCCTGCCACGCGCCGAAGGCACCCGGCCAGCAGGGCCAGCACGAGCACGATGGCGAGCTTGGCCGGGCTGCGGCCGAGCACCGGGTCGAACCGCGCGTGCCACGGCACGGTGGTGCCGCGCTCGGGCGTCGGCATGTCGAGGCCGGCCTTCACGGTCACGGGAGTGTTGGGCGACAGCGACTCGACGTCGACCGTCAGGGTCTCGGTGCCGTCGCCCTGCGCCGTACAGCCGCCGGTCTGGCCGGCCCCTCGGGCACACTGCACGCCCCGGGCCGCGACGGGCAGGTTCACGGTGAGGTGGGCGACGTCGATCGACTGGAGCCAGCCACCCGGGATCAGGTTCCAGTAGAACTGGGTCTCCTCGCCGGTCGTGCCCTCCTCGAGCACGCCGTCGATGGTGTACTCGATGACGTAGGTGTGGTCACCCGCACCGATGAACACGTCGGCCGCGCCGATCTTGACGTTGGTGATCCGGCCGTTCTCCTCGTCGAGGATCTCGAACGGCTCCGGCGACCCGTCGCGCGTCACCGAGATGTCGTGCGGGACCCGGCGGGCGTTGGTCTGGCTCTGGTCGGCCTCGTCGAAGAAGCGGAAGATGCCGTGCTTGCCGTCATCCGGGGAAGTTGATGGTGAGCGTCTCGACGCCGTGGAGGTCGCCGTCCTCGTCGATGGTGAAGTCGGCGTCGTAGTTGCGGATCGTGGTCTCTTCGTACGCCGTGGACGCGAGCGACCAGTCGTAGGTGACGGCCGGCCAGAGCATCGTCCCCACCAGGACGACGAGCCACACCACCACCCCCACGACGCGCTTCATGTGGCGCAGCCTAAGGCGAGGCTGCCCTCACACCCGCCGCCGCGCCCCGGCTGGTCCAGACACCCTTCCTAGGCTGCTCTCATGACGGTGACTGAAGGTGCCTCGTACGTCGTCACTGGCGGAGCGCACGGAGTGGGGCGAGCGGTCGCCCAACGGCTCGCCAGGGACGGACACGTCGTGATCCTTGATCCGGATGCCTCCGGTCTCGCGTGGATCCAGGAGCACGATCGGGTGACAGCCGTCGTGGGCGACGCCGGCGACGAGGCTCTCGCCGACGAGGCCGCGGAGGCCGCGGTAGACGTCGCGCCGCTGCGCGGGTGGGTCAACAACGCCGCGGTCTTCAGCGACCTCGACCTGCACGCGGCACGGAGCGAGGACGTCGCGCAGCTGGTGCTGCTGAACCTCCGCCTGGCGGTGACCGGCTGCGCGGTCGCCGTACGCAGGTTCCTCGCCGCGGGCACCGAAGGCGCGGTGGTCAATGTTTCGTCGCATCAGGCACGACGCGCCGTTCCCGGAGCACTCGCCTATGCCACGGCCAAGGCCGCGATCGAGGGACTGACGCGGGCCGTGGCTGTCGACTACGCCCGGGCAGGGATCCGATGCAACGCCGTTGCTCTCGGCTCGATCGCGACCGCTCGCTCCGACGCGTTGTTGGCCGACCGTCCCGAGGTCGCTGCCGAGCTGGCGCGGCTTCACCCCCTCGGCCGTCCCGGGCGCCCGGCCGAAGTCGCCGACGTGGTCGCGCTGCTGCTATCGGACGCCACGTCGTACGTCACCGGGGCCGTCATCCCCGTCGACGGCGGCCGCTCCGCTTTGGGCGTCGACCCCGAGGCCCGGGACGTCATACGAAGTGGTCGCCATGGCGACCACTTCGTATGACGTCCGCCGGGGTCAGAGGGCCGCGATCAGCCAGATGACCAGGACGACCACGACCAGCACGGCGACGGCGTGCTTCCAGTAGGTCCTGGCCAGGACCGGGAGCACGGCCGAGCCGAGGTCGAGGGCGTCGTCCTTCTTGGCGCTCGTCGGAGTAGGAGCCAGGGGCGGGGCTGCGGCGGCGGCCGGGGCGGGGGTGGGGCCTCGACCGCCGCCGGAGCGGTCTCGTCGGTCAGCGTGGGGTCGGGGTCTCGACCAGCTCGTCGGACGTGGGTGCGGGTGGCGCCTCGTCGGCGTCGGCCGGCGCTGCTGTCGCGAAGCGCTGCTCCAGGCAGGCCACGAACTGCCCGAGCAGCTTGTCGGAGACGTCCTGCATCACGCCCCGCCCGAACTGGGCCGGCTTGCCCGTGATCGCCAGGTCGGTGACCACCTCGACGTCGGTCGAGGAACCCGCCTCGCGCATGGCCATGCTGACCACGGCGCCCGCCGTACCGTTCCCGCGCTTGTCCTTGCCCTTGGCGTCGACCACGAACCGGTACGCCGTGTCGTCCTTCTCGGTGAAGGAGCCCGACCCGTTGTAGACCAGCGCGATCGGGCCGAGCTTGACCTTGACCGACCCGGCGAAGCTGTCGTCGTCCGCCGACGTGACGGTCGCGCCGGGGAAGCACTCGGCGACCGACGAGATGTCGTTGAAGTGTGCCCAGGCCTCCTCGATCGGGACGGGCACGGTGAACCGGTGGGTGAGCTCCATGGAGTCCTTTCTAGCCTCCCGTCGCCGCGATGACCGCTCGACCCGTCAGCACCCGCGCCAGGTGCTTCCGGTAGTCGCTGTTGCCGTTGAGGTCGCTGGGCGGGTTCGTACCCTCCGCCGCCAGCTGCGCGGCTTCCTCGATGGCGCCCGGATGATCGACCGAACGCAACGCCTCCTCGACCGCTCGCGCCCGCAGCGGCGTGGAGCCCATGTTGGTCAACCCGATGCGGGCCTCCCCGATGGCGTCGCCGTCGACCCGCACGGTCGCCGCGACGGCGACGATCGGCCACTGGTGGGCGACCCGCACGAACTTCTCGTAGTGCGCGCCCCAGCCGGTGTGCTTGGGGATGCGGACCTCGGTGAGGATCTCGTCCTCGCCGATCGCGGTCTCGAACAGGCCGACGAAGAAGTCGTCGGCCCCGACCGTGCGTGTCCCACCGGGGCCCGCGATGACGAACTCCGCGCCGAGGGCGAGCGCCGGCGCGCCGAGGTCGCCGGCCGGATCGGCGTGTGCGAGAGCGCCACCGAAGGTGCCGCGGTGCCGGACCTGCGCGTCAGCCACCTCGGTCGCCGCCTTGGTGACCAGCAGCGCGTGCTCGCGGACGAGGGCGTCGTGCATCACGTCGTGGTGCGTGGTCATCGCCCCGATGACGATGGCGTCGCCGTCGTCGCGGATCCCGCGCAGCGAGTCGATCTTCCCGAGGTCGACGACGACCTGGGGCGCGTTGAGCCGCATCCGCAGCACGGGCAGCAGGCTCTGCCCACCCGCGATGATCTTCGCGTCGTCGCCGAAGTGCGCCAGCGCCTGGATGACCTCGTCGACGGAGCCGGGCGACAGGTAGTCGAACTGTGCGGGGATCATCGGTTGTCCTCCTGCCCCTCGAAGTGCGGCTCAGCAGCCTCGACGGTCTCGGCGCCACCCGGGTCCCCCTGCAGGGCGGTCCAGACCCGCTCCGGAGTCAGCGGCATCACGATGTCGGTCACCCCGAGGTGTCGTACGGCGTCCACGACGGCGTTGACGACCGCCGGCGTCGACGCGATGGTGCCGGTCTCGCCGACGCCCTTGGTGCCGAGCGAGTTCGTCGTCGACGGGTTGGGCGTGTGGGACACCTCGTAGTCGATGACGTCGACGGCGGTGGGCAGCAGGTAGTCGACGAAGGACCCGCTCACGAGCGTGCCTGCGTCGTCGTACACCGCCTCCTCCCACAACGCCTGGGCGATCCCCTGGGTCACGCCGCCGTGGACCTGCCCGTTGGCGATCAGCGGGTTGATCACGGTGCCGATGTCGTCGACGCAGACGTACTTGCGGATCTTGACCCCGCCGGTCTCGGTGTCGACCTCCATCGCGCACAGGTGGGTGCCGTGCGGGAAGCTGAACGTCACCGCGTCGAAGGTCGCCTCCGAGTCGAGGTTGTTCTCGAAGCCCGCCGGGAAGTGGTGCGAGGTGAACGTCGCCAGCGCGACCTCCGCGATGCCCATGCCCTGGTCGGTGCCGGCAACGGTGAAACGGCCGTTGTCGAACCGGACGTCGTCGACGTTGGCCTCCATCAGGTGCGCCGCGGCGACCTTGGCCTTCGCGACCACCTTGTCGGCGGCCCTGACGACCGCCTCGCCGCCCAGCACGAGCGACCGGGAGCCGTAGGTGTCCAGGCCCCGGGCGGCGACCTGGGTGTCGCCGTGCAGCACCTCGACGTCCTCGAACGGCACGCCGAGCCGGTCGGCCACGATCTGGCTGAACGCCGTCTCGTGGCCCTGCCCGTGCGGGCTCACCCCGATGACCACCTCGACCTTGCCGGTCGCGAGCATCCGGATCTCGGCGTGCTCCCAGCCGCCGGCGCCGTACGACAGCTGGCCGAGGATCCGGCTGGGCGCCAGGCCGCACATCTCGGTGTACGTCGAGACGCCGATGCCCAGCTGGACCTTGTCACCGCGCTCGCGGCGCTCCTTCTGCTCGGCCCTGAGGGCGTCGTACCCGAACACCTCCTTGGCCTTCGCCGTGGCGGCCTCGTAGTTGCCGGTGTCGTACTGGAGGCCGGCGACCGTGTCGAACGGGAACTCGTCGTTCTTGATCCAGTTCTTCTCGCGGATCTCGAGCGGGTCCACGCCGAGGTGCGCGGCCAGGTCGTCCATCACCCGCTCGATCGCGAACGTCGCCTCGGGACGGCCGGCGCCGCGGTAGGCGTCGGTCCAGGTGCGGTTGGTGAAGACGGTCTGGCAGTTGAACTGGTAGGCGGGGAACTTGTAGATCCCGTTGAACATGAAGGCGCCCAGCACGGGTGTGCCGCCGCCCAGCAGGGCGACGTACGAGCCGAGGTCGGCGTCCAGGTGGACCTTCAGGCCGGTGACCGTGCCGTCCTTCTCGGCGGCCAGCGTGATCGTCTGGACCTGGGCCCGGCCGTGGTGGCCGCTCTGCAGGCTCTCGCTGCGCGTCTCGGTGTACTTGATCGGCTTGCCGATCCACCGCGCGACCGCGAACGTGATCCACTCCTCGGGCGTGACCGCCAGCTTGCCGCCGAACCCGCCGCCCACGTCAGGGGCGATCACGCGGATCTTCGACTCCGACACACCGGTGGTGGCGGCCAGCGCGAACTTGACGATGTGGGGGATCTGCGTCGAGGTCCACATCGTGATCTGCTCGCCCGTCGGGTCGACCAGCACCGAGCGGGGCTCCATGAACGACGGGATCAACCGCTGCTGGATCAGCTCGCGCTCGATCACGATGCCGTCCCGGCGCGCCTTCTCGATGGCTTCGTCGACGCTGCCTCCGGTGCCGGCGGCAGCGCTGTCGAGCTGCCAGAACGCGCTCTTGTTGGTGCCGAGATCGGGGTGCGC
Organism: uncultured Actinomycetota bacterium; assembly: GCA_963758885.1. Classification (GTDB taxonomy): domain Bacteria; phylum Actinomycetota; class Actinomycetes; order Propionibacteriales; family Nocardioidaceae; genus Nocardioides. The sequence goes on along the minus strand of CAVWXS010000033.1, from coordinate 77,145 downwards.
GAGGACCTCGTCCTTCAACGCTTCCTTGATGTCGAGGACCGCGGGCAGCTCTTCGTACTCGATGTCGACCAGCTCTGCGGCGTCGCGCGCTTCGGCGGCACTGCGGGCGACCACGACGGCGACCGCTTCGCCCGCGAAGGTCACCCGGTCGATCGCCATCGGCGGGTGCGTCGGCGCCTTCTGGTCGGCCGTGATCGGCCAGGCGTTGATCATCACGCCCATCGAGTCCTGGAGCTTCTTGCCGTCGAAGACGTCGTAGATGTTGATCGCGCGGTCGGCCTCGTCCAGGTGGACGCTCTTGATCCGCGCATGGGCGAAGGGGCTGCGGACGATCGCCATGTGGAGCATGCCGGGCAAGGACAGGTTGTCGGTCCAACGGGTGCGGCCGGTGATCAGGCGCTGGTCCTCCTTGCGGCGGCGGTCCCGACCGATTTCCGGGCCGATCTCGGGGCTGACAGCGGCCGGGGCTTCGTCGACGGCGGTCATGCGTTCGCCCCTTCCTTGCTGGCGGCGCCCTGCTGGAGCTGGCCCATCGTCTGCGCGGCGTACAGCACCGACTTCACGATGTTCTGGTAGCCGGTGCAGCGGCACAGGTTGCCCTCGAGGCCGAGCCGCACCTCCTCCTCGGTCGGGTTCGGGTTCTCGTTGAGGAGGTCGACGGCCTGCATGATCATCCCCGGGGTGCAGAAGCCGCACTGGAGTCCGTGGCACTCGCGGAAGGCTTCCTGCACCGGGTGCAGGGTCCCGTCGTCGGACGCCAGCCGCTCGATGGTGTCGACGGTGGCCCCGTCGGCTTGGACGGCGAGTACGTTGCACGACTTCACCGAGCGGCCGTTGAGGTGCACCGTGCAGGCGCCGCAGTTGCTGGTGTCGCAACCGATGACGGTGCCGGTCTTGCCGAGCTTCTCGCGCAGGTACTGCACCAGCAGCATCCGGGGCTCCACGTCGTCCGAGACGTTCTCCTGGTCGACTCTCATGCTGATCCTGGTCATGCCGCCCACGTTAGGACCGGAGGTTGGTTCCTCGTTGGTCGACGCCCGGGGGTCAGTCGGCCGCTGGTTGGGTGAGCGCGTCAGCGCCGCTCGAGACCCGGTCGAGCTCGAGGTCCGCACCTGCATGCTCTGCGAGGCGCGGGCGACGGCCTTCGGCTTGTCGAACTGCCGGAACGACGGGATCGCGAGCGGCGCCATGGTGGCGGCGAGGTAGGCGAAGCCGACGATGAGCAACGCGGCCGAGATCCCCAGCGAGTCGGCGAGCACGCCGCCGAGGAGGCCGCCGAGCGGCATCAGCGACCAGCACAGCGCGTTGCTGAGAGTGGTCACCCGCCCCATCACGACGTCCGGCACCCGCTCGTAGATCACCGCTCCGATGATCGGGTTGAGGAAGCCGGACGCAAAGCCACCGAGCACGCACGTGGCCAGCACCAGCCACAACGGCGCGCCGAGCGCCAGCACCACGAACCTCGGCAGCCCGGTGATCAGGAAGGCCCACAGGTAGACCTGGAAACGCGGCATCCGCTCGGCGGCCCACGCCGCGACGAAAGACCCCACGGCCGACGCCGCAGCCCAGGTCGCGAAGATCGCACCCAGCACGCCGGCGCCGTAGCCGCCGTCCTTGACCCACACCGGCAGCAGCACGCCGCTGTAGGCCAGGTCGAGCAGGTTGGTGACGGCGATCATCGCCGTCATCGCCACCAGTACGCGGTCACGACGCAGGAAGTCCCAGCCCTCGCGAAGCTCCTGCACGTACGTCGTGCCGGCCGGCCGCTCGTCGAGCGGCTTGGCACGCATGGAAGCGGTGGACCACGCGAACACCGCCGCGCAGACGCCGAAGGAGGCGGCGTCGACGACCAGGGCGTTGACCGGCCCGACCAGTGCGACGAGGAAACCCGCCAGGGCCGCGCCGCCGAAGCTGGCGGTCCGCTCCACCGCGGAGGCCAGCCCCGTCGTGCGCTCGAGGGGGACCGCCGCGTGGGCGCTCAGGGCCGGGACGAAGGCGTGCTTGGCGCCGTCGCTGGCCCCTCGCATGCCACCGGCCACCGCGACCAGCGCCAGCAGCGCCGGGAAGCTCAGCGCCCCGGCGAGGTGCAGCAAGGGGATCATCCCCACGACGACCATGCTCAGCAGGTCGCAGGTGATCGCAACGCGACGCGCACCCAGGCGGTCGATCACGGGGCCCGCCAGCGCCTGCACGACGACCAGAGGCAGCAGCTCGGCGAAGGCGACCAGGCCGGTCTGGGCGGCCGAGCCGGTCGTGGTCAGCACGAGCCACGGGATCGCGATCATCGAGACCCGGGTGCCGCAGAGCGAGATCGCGTCGGCGACGAGGAACCCGATCAGCGGCGTACGGCGGCCGGTGGCGGTCATCATGCTGTCTCTCCCCCTGGCTCCCCGCCGAGGTAGCCCGGGCGCGGGAAGGCCTGGAACTGGAAGACGAACTCGGCGGCGTCAGGGTCGTCGTCGGCGTCCTCACGCAGCTCCATGAAGATCTCGTGCATCTTGGTGGTCAGCGCCTCGGCGTGCTGGGCGGTGACCTGCACGTGGTAGTCGCTGACAGTGGAGGCGTCGCGCCACTCCTTCGGGAGCAGCGGGCGTTCCTCGATGGCTGCCTGGAGATTGTGGGTGTACATCACCGCGACCGCCTGCACGTAGGCGTCGAAGGCCTCGCGGTCGGCCGGGTCGGCCGGCTCGCCCGAGGTCATCGTCGACTGGTGGGCGGCCTTCCACCAGCGGTCGCGCCCGTTGCCGCGCTCGAGGTCGTCGACCACGAACCCGTGCTGGGCCAGCTGGCGCAGGTGGTAGGACGTCTGCCCGGTGTTGAGGCCCAGTCGGGCCGCCAGCGTCGTCGCCGTTGCCGGCCCGTCCGACCGCAACATCCCGAGCATCTTCAGCCGCGTCGGGTGGCTGAGCGCGCGCAGCCCCGAAGGGTCCGGGGTGACCGAGGAAAGCTCCATGCCCGCACCCTACGACTGCAAAGAGATGTTTGCAAACATTTCTTTGCAAAGATCTGACGTTGAGTCGAGGAGGGACGAAGTCCGGTGCGAGGACCGCCAGGAACACTGCATGGGGTCTCGTGACTGTCGCTGCGCGCCTCGTCCTCGACCAGCGGCGACACTCAGGCTCCTGCGACGGCCAGGCGGCCCTTGAGCAGCGGCTTGGCGGGGTGAGGAAGGTCGCCGAGGCGGGCGAGGCAGGCCTCCACCACCTCGGAGTCGTGCGGCGCGAGGCCGGTGTAGCGGATGACGGCATCGGGCTGGGGGTCAGCGAGCAGCGCCTCGCGGACGGCCACCGCGACGTAGTCGCCCATCTCGGCCAGGGCGGGCGAGTTCGTGCCGGGCAGCAGGTCGCCGCCGTACGCCGCGAGGGCCGCCGGGACGTCGCCGCGGCCGACCGCCGCGAGCACGGTGTCGACGTCAGAGGTCACCGGCATCGTCAGACGGTAGGGGCGGGAGGTGAGCTGACCGTGCAGCGCCGAACGCAGGTGGGAGACCTCGGCCTTGAGCGTCGACAAGGTGGCGCCGTGGTCGCCGTAGACCAGGGCGTGGAGGCGCTCGAGCGAGACGCCGTCGGGGTTCATCGCGAGCAGCGCGAGGATCTCGGTCTGCCGCCGGTTGAGCAGCAGCCGCTGGCCGTCGAGGTGGGCCTCGGCGGTCCCGAGCAGCCTCAGCGTCAGACCGGCGACGTCGGGCGACGCCTCGACCGACGGGAGGCCGGGGTGCTCGTGGGAGCCCGGCATCGCCTGTTCGATCAGCCGCGCCATCACCCGTGCGGTCGCCAGGCCGATCGGGTGGGTGCGGTCCCAGGTCGTCGACAGGTCGATCACGCCCAGCTGGCGTCCGGTCACGGGATCGTTCACGGGCGCGGCCCAGCACACCCAGTTGTGGACGATCGAGGCGTAGTGCTCGGCCGAGAAGACCATCGACGGCCGGGCCGTCCGGTTGGCCAGGTCGAGGGCGTTGGTGCCGACGCTTTCGTCGTCCCAGCGGCCGCCGGCCACGAAGTTCACCGACTCGGCCTTGCGGCGCATCACCCGCCCGCCGTACGTCCAGAGGATGCGAGTGTCGGCGTCGGTCACGGCGAGCACGAGGTCGCCGTCCTCGGCAGTGCGGCGCAGCTCGTCCTCGACGCGCGAGACGGCGATCTGCAACGGCGAACCCATCCAGAACGCCCGGGTGTCGGCCTCGTTGGCCAGCGGGGCTTGGCTCACGTCGGTGGTGATGGAGGCGCCCGATCGCTCCCACGACGTGAGGATCTCGGGGCGCACCAAGTCGTGTGCGCCGTCGCCGTGCTCCACGAACGCCGTCCACGCCCGGACCGCGGCAAGGCGTCGCTCGAGCAGGCCGGTGTCGTCGACGTGCATCCCGGCGTCCTCCTCAACGCTCCCCCGTCGCCAAACTAGCCGCTGGATCGGGGCAGCGGGAGGGCTGCAGGCGTACAGTCGAAGACCTAGGCCCCGTCATCCGGACCCGGTCCGGAAGACACCAGGAGATCCTCATGGATCTGCATGCCCTCAGCCTTGGCCGTTCAATGATGCTGACTCGTGGGGGCATCGCTTTCCTCGTCGGCGTCATCACGTCGAACCAGGAGGGCATCTCCGCGACGTCGTTGGCCGTGATCTGGGGTCTGTGGGCGCTCCTCGACGGCGCCGCCACCGTCCGTCAGGGCTACCCGCCGTCGGGCACGTCCCGTCGCGCGGAGGCCCGGCCCGTCATGCTCGTCATGGGCGGCATCGCGATCGCGGTCGGGGTGCTGGTCGTCGTGGTGCCCGGCATCTCCGTCGCCACGGCGACGTGGCTGCTGGCCGGATGGTTCGCGGTTCGCGCCGTCTTCGAGGCCTTGGGTGCAGTCGCTGCGCGCTCGAAGGCGCGCCTCCTGCTGGGTGCGGCGGCGCTGGTCGACGTGGGGCTGGTGTGGTTGTTCGTCACCCACACGAGCGGGAGCGTCGTCGACCTCGCCCTGTTCGGTGGCGGCCTGGCGATGATCTGGAGCCTGATCTACATGAGCCTCGCGCTGGCCACGGCCCACGTGGCCGAATGGACTGCCGAGGGTCCCCGCCTGCTCGCCCCTCGCTGAGGTCAGCTCAGCGATAGCTCAGCGGTCGCGCATCGCGCGGTCGTAGTCGGCCCACTCCATCCCGAGCCGGACGCCGGCCGCGACCACGCCGATGCCGGAGCCACGCCCTAGTGGTGGATGCGGCCGTCGCGCGTGGCCAGACGGTCTCCGCTGCCACCCCACTGGAGGGCCACGATCTCGGCGGCGATGCTGATCGCGGTCTCCTCGGGCGTGCGCGCGCCGAGATCGAGGCCGATCGGGCTCGACAGCCGGGCGAGCTCGTCGTCGGTGACGCCTGCTTCCTCGAGCCGGGCCAGACGGTCGTCGTGAGTACGCCGCGAGCCCATCGCGCCGACGTACGCGACGCTCGGCAGGCGCAACGCCACCTCGAGCAGCGGGACGTCGAACTTGGGGTCGTGGGTCAGCACGGTGATCACGGTGCGGCCGTCGATGCGGCCGGCGTCCTGCTCTCCCTGGAGGTAGCGGTGCGGCCAGTCGACCACGACCTCGTCGGCCTCGGGGAACCGGCTCGTGGTGGCGAACACCGGGCGGGCGTCGCAGACGGTGACGTGGTAGCCGAGGAAGGCACCCATCCGCGCGACCGCCGCGGCGAAGTCGATCGCGCCGAAGACCAGCATCCGCGGCTTGGGCGCGAACGCCCACACGAACACCCGCATCCCCTCCCCCCGCCGCTCCCCGTCGGGCCCGTACGTGAGCGTCGCGTTGTGCCCGCTCGCCAGCAGCCCGATCGCGTCGTCGTGAACCGCGTCGTCCATCCGCTCCGACCCGAGGGATAGTCCCTGTCGTTTGGACTGGTCGGGAGCCGCCGGAGACAAGCAATTCGTCAGGGACTATCCCGTCAGGGCGGACAACCAGGCGGCGGCCGAGCTTGTCGGGGTCGGGGTGCTCGATGATGGTGGCCAGGGCGACGGGGCGGCCGGCCTCGATGTCGGCGGCGAGCTCGCCGAGCTCGGGGAAGGTCTCCTGGCTGACCTTCTCGACGTAGACGTCGAGGATGCCGCCACAGGTGAGGCCGACGGCGAAGGCGTCGTCGTCGCTGATGCCGTACCGCTGCAGGACCGGTGTCCCCGACGAGGCCACGGACTGCCCGAGCTCGTAGACCGCACCCTCGACGCAGCCGCCCGACACGGAGCCGACGACGGACTCGTCGGGCCCGACGAGCATCGAGGCGCCTGGGGGCCGCGGGGCGGACTGGAACGTCGCCACGACGGTGCCGACGCCGACCGTCTCGCCCTTCTCCCACCAGGCCATCAGCTCGCGAAGCACCTCACGCACGGGACACCACCTCCGCCACCTCGGCGTACGCCGCCAGCGAGTGGCCGGCGACGAACTCGTCCACGTGGGGCAGTACGGCGAGCACTCCCTGCTGCACGGCCTCGTACCCGGCCTTGCCCCGATGGGGATTCACCCACACGACGCGGTGTGCGACGCGGTGAAGGCGCTGCATCTGCTCGGCCAGCAGAGCGGGGTCACCGCGCTCCCACCCGTCGCTGAAGACCACCACCACCGACCCACGAGCCATCCCGCGTTGGCCCCACCGGTCGACGAAGATCCGCAGCGTCTCGCCGAGGCGCGTGCCGCCCGACCAGTCCGGGACGGTCTCGCCGGCCGCGACCAGCGCACGTTCGGGGTCGCGAAGCCGCATCGCGCGGGTCAGGTGGGTCAGCCGGGTGCCGACGGTGAACGTCTCGACGACGCCGCCCTGCGCCCGCAGCGCGACCGTGAGCCGGTGCGCGAGCCGCAGCAGCGCGTCGGCGTATGAAGTCATCGATCCCGACACGTCCACCAGCAACACCACGCGGCGCGGTTTGATGCCGCGCCGGCGCCAGCTGATCTGAGCCGGCTCGCCCATCCGCCGCAGGCTGGTGCGCAGCGTGCGGTGGGCGTCGACCTGGCCGCGGTGCCAGGACTGATGACGAGCGGTACGTCGCATCGGCGGGCGTGGGCGGATCGTCGCGAACATCGCGGCGAGCCGGCGCTTCTCCGAAACCGACAACGAGGCCACGTCCCGGTGGCGCAGCACCTCGGTCTCGCTGGCGCTGGCGTAGACCGTCTCGATGTCCTCGTCGGTGTCGCCCTCGCCGAGGGCATCGGTGTCGGGCAGCTGCGAGGGCGCGGCAGCCATCGGCATGACCGGCCGCGTCCGGGGCAGACCGTCGCGGGCGTTGAAGAACGCCTCGAACACGGCGTCGTACCTCGCCAGGTCGTCGGGGCCCGCGCACAGCGTCGAACGACCGGCGACCCAGGTGGCGCGCTGGTCACCGACGCCGAGCAGTGCTGCCGCGGCGAGGAACCCCTGCGCACGGTCGTGCGTCACGGCGACTCCGGCCGCGCGCAGCGCGCGGGTGAACGCCAGCAGGATCTCGTCTCCTCCTCGGACCGCCGTTGCGTTCATGTGCGCAGCATCTGGTCCAGGGCGTGCCTGACCTTCTCGCCGTCCTCGCGGTACTTCACCAGCGCCCCGAGCGTCGCGGCCGCGGTGGCCAGGTCGAGCTCGGCAGTGCCGAGGTGGTTGATCGCCCGGGCCCAGTCGAGCGTCTCGGCGACGCCGGGTGGCTTGGCCAGGTCGTCGCGGGCGCGCAGCTGCTGCACGACCTCGACCACCTGGCGGGCCAGCTCGGCCGACACCTCGGGCGCCCGGGAGCGGACGATCTCGACCTCGCGAGCCAGGCCCGGGTGGTCGATCCAGTGGTAGAGGCAGCGCCGCTTGAGGGCGTCGTGCAGCTCGCGGGTGCGGTTGGAGGTGAGCACGACGACGGGCGGGGTCGCGGCCTTGACGGTGCCGAGCTCGGGGATCGACACCTGGTAGGTCGACAGCACCTCCAGCAGGAACGCCTCGAACTCGTCGTCGGCGCGGTCGACCTCGTCGACCAGCAGCACCGCCGGGCTCTGCTGGAGGGCGGCCAGCACCGGTCGCGCGAGCAGGAAGCGCTCGTCGTACAGGCTCTTCTCGGCCTCCTCGACCGTGCTCTCCGAGGCGCCGCCGGCGACGGCCTCGACCGCGCGCAGGTGCAGGATCTGGCGCGGGAAGTCCCAGTCGTAGAGCGCCTGGCTGGCGTCGATGCCCTCGTAGCACTGCAGCCGCACGAGCGGCAGCTCCAGCGACTCGGCGATCGCCTCGGCCAGCGCGGTCTTGCCGGTTCCGGGCTCGCCCTCGAGCAGCAACGGCCGCTGCATCCGCAGGGCCAGGAACGTGACGGTCGCCAGGTCGGCGTCGCACAGGTAGCCCGTCGTGGCCAGGCGGGCCGCGACGTCGGAGGCGGACTCCGGTTCCATGTCCTCCAGGCTACTGGCCGGTCAGTTGGCGAACGGTTGGCGCGATCGAGATCACTGACGCTGCAGGTGTCCTTCCAGTACGACCAGCCCATCGGGCCGGCGTAGTTGGCGAAGGTCACGGACCGGCCGCCCAGCCTGTCACGCAGTCGAACAGGTCCCACGCGCAGCGCTGCACACCGACCTGCCCGTTCGGCGTGGGAGCGTTCCAGTCGAACCACGACGACGACGTGGTGACGACGGCGTCCGAGGTGTCGGCGCACAACGCCTCGGCCCAGTACCAGCTGACCGCGACCTTCGCGATGTCGGTGTCGTCTCAGCGTCACCGACACCACCTGCATGCTGGTGTTGGTGTTGGTGTTCGGAGCGACCGTCATCGCCTGGGCGGGAGCGGACAGCGCCACGGCAGCCGTCAGGGCCGCCGCCAGCGACAGGAGTGCCGACACGATGACTCGGAAGATCTTGTTCATGGCAGGACACTCGCAGTGCCCGGCGGCCGACGTCTGTCAGGAAGCCGACGGAGTGGCCGATCCCAGGCAGGTCAGACGCGCCGCACCATCCGGATCTCCGTCGCTCCGCTCTCCTCGTCGATGTCGCGACCGCCGTCGTCGCGTGAAGCCGCGGCGCCGGTAGAACGCCATCGCCCGCTCGTTGCCCTCGATCACCCAGAAGTACGCCGCCCGGTCGCCGATGGTGGCGTCGAGCAGCTCGCCGCCGAGTCCGGTGCCATGGGCGCGGGCCAGGAGGTTGATCGCGTACAGCTCCAGGTCGGCCGGTGCTTCGTCGATCCGCGGTGGCCCTGCGGTCGAGAAGCCCACGATGCCCTCGTCGTCGCGGACGGCGAGACGCACGATGCCGGGCAACGGGTCGGCCAGTCGCGACCGCCACTTCTCCGCGAACGCCACGGCGTCGAGCCCGGCAAGGTAGTCGGGCGACATCAGCCCGGCGTAGGCCTCCCGCCAGATCTCCACGTGGACGCGGCCGAGCTCGTCGGCGTCGTCGACGGTCGGCTCCTCGATGGTCCAGGCCACGGGACCACCCTGGCACGATCGCGGCATGGACCCCGAGGACCGTCTGGCGTACTGGCGCGAGCGCCACGCCGAGGCCACCAGCGGCTGGGACTTCTCCGCGATCGACGCGGTCGTCGACGGCGAGCCGCCGTGGTCGTACGACGCCCTGGCGCGGGACGCCCTGACCGGCGCGGCATCGGCGCTCGACCTCGGCACGGGCGGGGGCGAGATGCTGCTGACACTTGTCGATGCGCTGCCGGCGGACACGGTCGCGACCGAGGGCTGGCCGCCGAACCTCCCGGTCGCTACTGAGGCGCTTGCCCCGCGCGGGATCGAGGTCGTGGCCTACGACGCCGAGACAGACGAGCGGATGCCCTTCGACGACGAGCGTTTCGACCGTTGTGCTCGACCGGCACGAGTCCTACGTCGCGAGCGAGGTCTTCCGCGTCCTGAGGCCCGACGGCGTCTTTCTCACCCAACAGGTCGACGGCCGGGACTTCGAGGAGAGCCACCGGCTCTTCGGCGGCTCCACGGCGTATCCGCACATCTCGCTAGTGCACCTGCGCGCCGAGGCCGAGGCGGCCGGCTTCCAGGTGGAACGCGCCGATGAGTGCGTCGGCGCGATGCGCTTTCCGGACGTCGGGCGTTCGTCTCCTACGCGCGCATCGTGCCGTGGCAGGTGCCCGAGGACTTCTCGGTCGACCGATACGCCGACGTGCTGCTGCGGCTGACCCCGGACGACCTGGTCTTCACCCAGCGTCGGTTCGTGCTGGTGTGTCGACGTCCCGGCCGGTAGCCAGGTCACCGCACTCGACCGCGATGACGTCGTGGGCGGCGAGGTAGTCGCGCGCACCTTTGTCACCGGAGGCCGTCGCGCGGACGCCGTCCCAGTGGTCACGGCCGATCAGGACAGGGTGGCCGGGCGTCCCGTCGTACGTCGCGCGCGCAAGGTCGCCGGGTCCGGTGGCGGCGGCGACCACGCGACGTACGACCTCGGCGGTGACGTCGGGCAGGTCGACGAGCGTGACGAGGACGGCGTCGGCCCGCGTGTCGGTCGCGGCGAGGCCCGAACGCAGCGACGCGCCCATCCCCTCGGCCCAGTCGGGGGCGACGACGACGTTGACGTCCGCGGGACGGGGCCGCCCAGCAGGACGGCGGCCTCCTCGGCGGCGGCACCAAGGACGACGGTCACCCGGCGGCAGCCGCCCTCCTGCAGACGAGCGATCGTCGTGTTCAACCACGGCGTCCCGTCGTCGCCGACCACCAGTGCCTTGGGCCGGCCCATCCGGGTACCGGCGCCGGCCGCGAGGAGCAGTCCGTCGACGATCACCGCGCCAGGTTAGGCGCCGTAGGCCTCCGCGTAGAGGGCGGCGAGCTCGTCGCTGTAGGGGGCACTCATCGCGCAGGCGGTGACGAAGCCGTCGTTCGCGGCCACCAGGTAGCGCTGCCCGGCCTGGAAGTCGACGGCCTGGATGAGCGCCTGCATCTCGGCGGGCGGCGCCTGGACCGTGACCAGGTCGGTGTCGCCGCCGCGGTACCAGTGGCCGACCTCGAGGGTGACCAAGCCGTCGGTCATCGAGGTGACCGTGCCGTCGAAAGCGGTCGCCTGCATGGCCAGCAGCTCGGCGCTCACCATGGCGCACTTGGCCGCGGACGGCGGCTGCGCGGAGAGCTCCAGCACCGTCGCCGCCGTCTCGTCCGGTGGGGCCGCCGTCGGCTCGTCGTCGCCTCCGAACACGGCGAAAGCGCCCACGCCGGCGATCACCAGCACAGCCGCCGCAGCGACGAGCCAGGTGAGTGGGGTACGCCGGCGTGGGTCGGCCTCGGGACCGTTGGTGTCACGGGTGTCGACGTCGTGGCTCATCGCGTCCTCCAGGAGTCGGTCCACCTGCGCGGGATCCGCGGGTGGCAGGGAGGTGGCGGGGTCGCGCGACCGCAGCAGGTCGAGCATCTCGTCATCGGTCATGTCCGCCTCCTCTCGTCGTCTCCTCATGTCCGGCCGCCTCGCCGGTCTTTCGCAGCTCCTCCCTGAGCTTCTCCCGCGCCCGGTGCAGCCTGATGCTCGCCGCGTTGGGCGTGATGCCCAGGACCTCGGCGATCTCGGCGGGCGTCAGCTGCTCCCACGCCCATAGGCGGAGCAGCTCGGCGTCCTCGTCGCGCAGCGCCGCCAACGCGCGGTCGAGGTCGTGGGTGAGGTCGCGGCCTCCGCTCTCGCCCGGGCCCTGGACGCTTTCGGCCGGCGGGTCGACGACCGCGATCTTGGACGCGAGCCGCTGCTGGCGACGTACGCCTCGCTCGGCGTTGGCCAGGCAGTTGCGCGCCACGCCGTAGGACCAGGGCAGTGGGTCGTCGGGCAGGTCGTCGAGCCGCCGCCAGCAGACCAGGAGCGTCTCGGCGAGCACGTCGTCGGCGGTCGCGGGGTCGGTACGCCGGGCCAGGTAGCGGCGTAGGGGCTCGAGGATCGCGCGCGCGACTGCTTCGAACCGCTCCTTCCGCGCGTCCCCGACCACGCTCCTCACGGTGTCACATGTCCGGCACGGCTCCGGTTCTTTCCGAGCCCGGTGGTGTCGGTGCGCGGTGCCAGACTCGTCCGCATGAGCGCCGTCGCCGATGCCTTCCTCACCGCCGTCGACTCCGTCGCCGACCTGCTCGCCCGCCCCGAGGTCGCCGACGCGTGGGAGCAGCCCAGCGCGCTGGCCGAGTGGAGCGTCGGCGGCCTGGCGGGACATCTGGCCGGCCAGGCGTTCGCGGGCGTCAACCTGATCGAGGCAGAGCCGAGCGAGCTCACACCGATCGCCCTCGACGAGCACTACGAGCGGGTCACCTGGATCGGGGCGGCCGTCGACGACGAGCAGAGCGTCGACATCCGCTCCGGCGGCGACGCCAACGCCGAGGCCGGACCCGAAGCACTGCTCGCCAGGGTGGTCCAGGCCCGCGACCGGCTGGGCGTGCTCCTGGCCGACACCTCGCCCGATCGACCCGTCCTGGTCCCGTGGCAGGGCTGGGCGCTGCGCCGCGACGACTTCCTGGTGATGCGGATGATGGAGATCACCGTCCACTCCGACGACGTCGCCGCCTCCGTCGGCATCACCGCTCCCGAGCTGCCGAACGAGGTGCTGGGTCCGGTGCTCGGCCTGCTGACCCGTCTCGCCGTCCGCCGCCATGGCCAGTCCGCCGTCGTCGCCGCGTTGTCTCGCGCCGAGCGCGCACCTGCGGCCATCAACGCCTTTTGAGCGCCGCGCGGTCCGAGTCTCGCGAGGACCGCGATCAGGCGCCAGGTCGACGGAGCGTCGGCTCGGACCGAGCTGCGAGGGACGAGTGACGCGTCTCGAGACCCTGAGCGAGGAGTCGGCGCTGACCCTCAGCCGACGACGATCGCGGCGATCCCGGCCGCGACGACGACCGAGCCCGCGAGTCGATGGGCGCCGCGGTCCTCGCCGAGGACGAGCCAGCCGAGCAACGCCCCGACGACGATGCTGCTCTCGCGGGCAGCGGCGACCAGGGCGACCGGCGCCTCCTGCATCGCGCGCAGCACCAGGATGTAGGCGACCGGCGAGAGCAGTGCGACCGCCAGCGCGGGGCGGGCGAGCGCCGGCCAGGCCCGCTTCACCTCCGGGATCCGGCGCCGGGCCATCAGCGTCAGCACCGGCACCTGGCACATGAGTCCGAGCACGAAGTACGGCACGGGCGACACGTCGAGGTCGGTGACCGCGTGGCTGTCCCAGACCGTGTACGCCGCGATGGTCACGCCGGTCAGCACCCCCCAGAGGACGCCCGGCCAGGGGTTGCCGTGGCCCGCCCCGGGGGACCACGAGATGAGCAGGACTCCGGCGACGACCAGGAGCACTCCGATGCCGGCCACCACGCCCGGCCGCTCGTCGAGCACCGTCGCCGCGATCACGAACGTGAGCAGCGGACCGGTCCCGCGGGCCACCGGATAGACCAGGTTGAGCTCGCCCTCGGCGTACCCGCGCTGGAGCGCCAGCTGGTAGGCGATGTGCATCGCGGCACTCAGGGCCGCGGCGCCGACCCACACCCACTGCGGCCGGTCGCCGGTCACGAGCACCCAGACCACCGCGATCGGCACCCAGATCGCCACGCTCAGCGTGGCGTAGAGCCAGATGAACAGCAGCCGGTCCTCGGTGACGCCCTTCGCCGCGAGGTTCCACAACGCGTGCAGCACGGCGGCGGTCAACACCAGCGCCAGCGCCCCCGGACCCACGCCCGCAGGCTGTCACACGCCGAGTCGGCGCACATGGCCTCCCCGACGACGCCGAGTCGGCGCAAAGCACCCTCGCGGTCCGCGGAGTAGAGTCCGGCCAGCCGCGACCGACGGGACTGGAGGATCGGTCGCCCTTGATTGGGGGAGCCAGATGGCCCGCGTCCGTCGCACCTTGGTCCCGCTCGCCGGCCTCGCGCTGCTCGCCGCGCAACTCGCGCTGCCGGGGCTCGCGATGGCCAAGGAGGCTCTGCCCGCCTGGGCCTGCGGCCCCGACGGTGGCGGCGTCAGCCGCCCGGGGAGGCTTCCCGGACAGCCGCGGCAACGATCCGCGAGAAGGACACCGGCCAGGTCGTCCACGACATGCCGGCGTCGGCCAAGGGCCAGGCGCCCGCAGCGCTGACCGTCAGCGTGCCGATCTTCTTCCACGTCATCACCAGCGGCACGACCGGCAACCTCACCGATACCCAGCTCCAGGCCCAGGTCACCCAGATGAACATGGCCTACAGCGGCTTCTACGGCGGCGCGAACACGGGCTTCTCGTTCGTCCTTCGCCGGTGTCAACCGGACGAACAACGCGACGTGGTACGCCTCGAAGGGAGCCGGCGCCGAGCACGCCATGAAGACGGCGCTCAAGACCGGCGGCGACAACACCATGAACGTCTACACGACCAGCGGCGGCGGCTACCTCGGCTACGCCTACCTGCCCGAGATCACCAATACCGCCCAGGCCTACCTCGACGGCATCGTGATCGACTGGAAGACCGTGCCCGGCGCCTCGAGCGAGTACGCCGGCCTGGACGACCAGGGCGACACGCTCGTCCACGAGGCCGGCCACTGGCTGAACCTCGAGCACACGTTCTTCGGCCAGTGCAACAAGAACGGTGACTTCGTCGCCGATACGCCCGCCGAGAAGTCCGCCGCGTTCGGTTGCCAGACCGGCCGGGACACCTGCCCCGCCGCCGGCCTCGACCCGATCCACAACTACATGGACTACTCGGACGACCCGTGCCTCACGGAGTTCACCGCCGGCCAAAGCCAGCGAATGAAGGACGCCTGGCTGCTGTACCGGGCCTGACAACGCCGAGTCGGCGCAGATCGCCCCGTTGGGGAGGACTGTTTGCGCCGACTCGGCGACGTTTCTGGGGCGATCTGCGCCGACTCGGCGAAATGGCACGAGGCCCCCGCCAGAGCGGGGGCCTCGTGTGAAGCAGTCAGACAGCTGGGCGGATCAGAAGTCCATGCCGCCCATGCCGCCGTCGCCACCGCCGGGCATCGCGGGAGCCTTCTCAGGCTTGTCCGCGACGACGGCCTCGGTGGTCAGGAACAGCGCGGCGATCGACGCGGCGTTCTGGAGCGCCGAGCGCACGACCTTGGTGGGGTCGGGGATGCCGGCCGCCAGCATGTCGCCGTACTCGCCGGTCGCGGCGTTGAGACCGTGACCGATCGGGAGACCGGCGACCTTCTCCGCCACGACGCCGCCCTCGAGGCCGGCGTTGATGGCGATCTGGCGGATCGGGGCAGCCAGCGCGACCTTGACGATGGCGGCACCAGTGGCCTCGTCGTCGTCGAGGTCGAGCTTCTCGAACGCCGTGTTGCCGGCCTGGATGAGAGCCACGCCGCCGCCGGCGACGATGCCCTCCTCGACCGACGCCTTGGCGGCGCGGACGGCGTCCTCGATGCGGTGCTTGCGCTCCTTGAGCTCGACCTCGGTGGCCGCGCCGACCTTGATCACCGCAACACCGCCGGCCAGCTTGGCCAGGCGCTCCTGCAGCTTCTCGCGGTCGTAGTCGGAGTCCGACTTCTCGATCTCGGCGCGGATCTGGTTGACCCGGCCGGCGATCTGGTCGGCGTCGCCGGCACCCTCGACGATGGTGGTCTCGTCCTTGGTGATGACGACCTTGCGGGCCGACCCGAGCAGCTCGATGCCGGTCGACTCGAGCTTGAGGCCGACCTCCTCGCTGACGACCTGGCCACCGGTCAGGATCGCGATGTCCTGCAGCATGGCCTTGCGGCGGTCACCGAAGCCCGGGGCCTTGACGGCGACGGACTTGAAGGTGCCGCGGATCTTGTTGACGACCAGGGTCGACAGCGCCTCGCCGTCGGTGTCCTCGGCGATGATCAGCAGCGGCTTGCCGGCCTGCATGACCTTCTCCAGCAGCGGCAGCAGGTCCTTGACCGAGCTGATCTTCTGGTTGGCGACGAGGATGTAGGGGTCGTCGAGCACGGTCTCCATGCGCTCGGGGTCGGTCACGAAGTAGGCCGAGATGTAGCCCTTGTCGAACCGCATGCCCTCGGTGAGCTCGAGGTCGATGCCGAAGGTGTTCGACTCCTCGACCGTGATCACGCCCTCCTTGCCGACCTTGTCCATCGCCTCGGCGATGATGTCGCCGACGCTCTGGTCGCCGCCCGCGGAGATGGCCGCCACCGAGGCGATCTGCTCCTTGGTCTCGACGTCCTTGGACGCGGCGGTCAGCGCCTCGGAGACGGCCTCGACGGCCTTCTCGATGCCACGCTTGATGCCCATCGGGTTCGCACCCGCGGCCACGTTGCGCAGGCCCTCGCGGACCATGGCCTGGGCGAGGACGGTCGCGGTCGTCGTACCGTCTCCGGCGACGTCGTCGGTCTTCTTCGCGACCTCCTTGACGAGCTCGGCCCCGATCTTCTCGAAGGGGTCCTCCAGCTCGATCTCCTTGGCGATGCTCACACCATCGTTGGTGATGGTGGGCGCGCCCCACTTCTTCTCGAGCACGACGTTGCGGCCCTTGGGGCCGAGGGTGACCTTGACGGCGTCGGCGAGCGTGTTCATGCCACGCTCGAGACCGCGCCGGGCCTCCTCGTCGAAAGCAATCAGCTTAGCCATGCGTGCGATTCCTTCAGCGTCTGGTGGCCGGCTCGCTGCCCGCGACGGACGGCCCCGGCTGTCCCGGCGAACCCTGCTCGCCGGCGCCCTGGACCTCAGCTCACCGGTCCGGATTGTTGTCACTCTCGCGACGAGAGTGCCAGCGCCATGTTTAGCACTCGCACCCGTCGAGTGCAAACGCCTACGGCCGCATTTTTCGCCTGCGGCGGGCTTGCCTCCACCTCGCCCCCGGCTGCACGGCGGAGGGCGCTGCGCCGCCAGATCCCGCACGTCGTCAGGTGCGGGCGGGTGCTGGCCTGAAACCCCGTGCAGCCGCCGGTGACCACTGGACACCAAAGCCCCGCCGCAGGGCGGAAATCGCGGCCGCAGGCAAACCGTGTCGATTCCCATGCCCCTCGCCCGTCATCGCGGTGACAGACTCCAGACGACCAGGAGGAGAGAAATGACCGAGTACGTCGTGCTGCTGCCGGGTGACGAGGCCGAGTGGGAGGCCGCGCCCGAGGAGCGCCGCCAGGCGACCTATCTCCAGCACAAGGAGTTCGCCAAGCTGCTGGAGGAGCGCGGCCACCGCGTCACCGGCGGCGCCGAGCTCGCCCACTCCCGCGAGGCCAAGGTGCTGCGCACCGACTCCGACGGGCGCCAGAGCGTCACCGACGGGCCGTACGCCGAGAGCGTGGAGCAGCTGACCGGCTTCTACGTCATCGACACCAGCGACCTCGACGACCTGCTCGAGGTCTGCAAGGTGCTCGGCAAGGGCGAGGGCGTCATCGAGGTCCGCGAGTGCAAGGGCGGAGGCACCTCCTCATGAAGTTCCTGGTGCTGATGGCCGAGGAGGACAGCTGGAACCGCTGGAACGCGCTGTCGGACGGCGAGCAGCAGGAGGTCTTCGACCGGTTCACCGCCTTCACCAAGGAGGTCGAGGAGCGCGGCTCGGTCCTGGCAGGCGAGGCGCTGGACCGCCCCGAGATGGCCCGCACGGTCCGGCCCGGGCCTGACCGGCCGGTCACCGACGGCCCGTTCGCCGAGACGGTCGAGCAGCTGGGCGGCTTCTGGTTGGTCGACCTGCCCGACCTCGACACCGCGATCGCGGCAGCGCGGCTGCTCCCCGAGGCGTACAGCGTCGAGGTGCGGCCCGTCATCGACATGGGCGAGTGACCCGGCAAGCGATGCGGGTCGCGATCGGGTGACCACGGTCGAGGACGCCTGGCGCGACGAGTGGGGCCGCCTGCTGGCCCTGCTCGTCGCCCGCTACCGGCGCCTCGACCTGGCCGAGGACGGCCTTGGCGACGCCTTCGAGGCCGCCGCCCGTACCTGGCCGACCGACGGCACGCCGGCCAACCCGGCCGCCTGGCTGCTGACCGCCGCCCGGCGCCGCATCCTCGACCGCCTCCGTGCCGAGGCGGTCGCTGCCAAGAAGCTGCCCGTGCTCGCCGTCGAGGCCGAGCTCACCGAGGAGGCCCAGCGCGTGATGGCCGACGCCGGTGAGCAGGCACCTGGTCTGGCGTACGACGAGCGGCTGCGGCTCGTCCTGCTGTGCGCGCACCCGGCGCTCACGCCGGAGTCCGCGGCGGCGCTGTCGCTGCGGATGGTGATGGGCGTGGCCACCGAGGACATCGCCCGGCTGTTCCTGGTGCCCACGCCCACGATGGCCGCGCGGCTGACGCGGGCGCGCAAGCGGCTGGCCGCCGAGAGCTTCGACCTGCCGGCCGGCAGCGCCCTCGACGACCGCCTGGCGCTCGCCGCCGACGTCGCCTACCTCGCCTTCACCGCCGGGTACGCCCCCGGCTCCGGTCCCGACGTGCTCCGCCCGGCCGAGGCCGCCGAGGCGATCCGGCTGGCGCGGGTGCTGCGCGACGTCGCGCCCGAGGGGTCGAGCTCGGTGGAGCTCGACTCGCTCCTCGCCCTGATGCTGCTCCAGCACTCCAGGCGCGACGCGCGGGTCGATGACGGTGGACTGGTGCTGCTGCCCGACCAGGACCGCACGCGCTGGCACGCCGAGGAGATCGCCGAGGCCCTCGCCCTCCTCACGCCGTGGGTGCACGCACCGGGGACGCCGTACCTCCTCCAGGCGCTGATCGCCGCCGAGCACGCCGTCGCCCCGAGCGCCGAGGGCACCGACTGGTCGCGCATCGCCCACCATTACCGACATCTGGAGGACCTCACCGGCTCCCCGGTCGTCCGGCTCAACCGCGCGGTCGCCGTCGCGGAGGCCGACGGACCCCACGCCGGGCTCGCGCTGCTCGAAGGCCTGGAGCTGGCCGGGCACCGGCTGCCCGGTGCCCGCGGGCAGCTGCTGCTCCGGGCCGGCCGGGTCGAAGAGGGCCGCGCCGAGCTGGCCCGCGCCGTCGAGCTGTGCGGCAACGAGGCGGAGCGAGCCCACCTGCGGCGGCTGCTCCCCTGACGGCCCTCCACAACCAGCGATCTGGACCACTGACGCGCCTGAGTACGGCTACGCACGCGCAACGACCTCCCGCAGGTCGATCATTCGGAGCATGACCGCTGCGCCCGCACCTCCGCTCTCCGCCCGGACCCGGCCGGCCACCCCCGCCCAGCTCGACTGGCTGGCTGCCGAGCTGCCCCAGTGGCGCTCCGCCGGCCTCGTCGACGACCGGGCCGCCAACGCCATCCTCGCGTCGTACCACCCGACGCGCCGGTTCGAGCTCTCCTCGCTCCTGCTCACCCTCGGTGCCGCCTTCGTCGGCGTCGGCATCATCTGGCTGGTCGCCAGCAACCTCGACCAGCTCCCGCCGCTGACCCGCTTCTTCGTGGTGGCGGCGTTCTGGCTCGCGTTCCTGGCGGGCGGCGAGCTGCTGGCTGGTCGCCGCGAGCATGGCGGCACCATCCCCTCTCCGGTCGTCGGGGCGGTGCGCATCCTCGCGGCCCTCACCTACGGCGCCGTGGTCTTCCAGGCCGCTCAAAGCCTGCAGGTGCCGGCGTACGAGCCGCAGCTGCTGGCCTGGTGGGGGCTCGGCGCCCTGGTCCACGCGTACGTCGTCCGCGCCACCGGCCCGCTCGTCGTCGGCCTGGTCGCCGGCGCCTCCTGGCTGGTCTGGCAGACCACGTGGGAGTCGCCGGACGCGCTGACCGTGCTGCTCGTCCTCTTCGCCGCGGCTGCCATGGCCGCGTCCATCGCCGCTCTTCACGCAACCCGGCTTGGCGCCTCGTTCAAGGGCTTCTCCGCCGCCTGGCGCGAGGTCGGGGCGCTGCTCTCCCTCGGCGCGTTGTTCACCGCCGCGCTCCCCTACGTGACGACCGACGACTTCACCGCCTCGGCGATGCTGGTCGTGGTCCTGGTCGCGGCCGGGCTCGTCGTCGTCGCCGCCGCGGCGCTGGCCACCGACAACGCCCGGCTCGAGCCCGCGATGGCAGTGGTCATCGGCATGGTCGGCGTGCTCCTGGTGCTGTGGGAGGTCGGGTCCGACTTCGACGTGGACGACCAGGTCGGAGCGGCGGGCTGGGCGCACGCCGCCCTCGGGGTGATCGCGTACGTCGGCGCGGCCGCCTGGTTCGCCGTGCTGGGCGTGCTGCGCGACAGCAAGCGGCTGACCTTCATCGCCACGGCCGCCCTGGTGGTGTTCACGACGTTCCAGGCGTTCGCGGTCTTCGCCGCGATCGTGCAGGGCGCGTGGCTGTTCGTGCTGCTCGGCCTGGTCTTCGTCGGCACCGGCTGGCTGGCCGACCGGGCCCGCCGCCAGCTCGCCCGCAGCCTGGCCGACGACGTGATCGATGCGGCCGATGCCGGCAACGACGAGAAAGGAACCGTCCGATGAGGTCCGTGCTCCTGAAGGTCGGGGCGGTCGCCCTGGTCCAGCTCGCTCTCGTCGGCGTCGCCGTGGCGCCGCGCCTGTCCGCCCGGCTCACCGGCGACGAGTACCGGCTGAGGGTCCAACCCGTCGACCCGATCGACCCGTTCCGGGGCGCGTACGTCGACCTCGACTACCCGGACCTGGGCCAGGCGCCCGACGTGAGCGACGCAGACGACCGCGGCACTCTCTACGTCACGCTGGTGCAGGACGGTGAGGTCTGGAAGGCGAGTGAGTACTCCCGAGAGCGACCGTCGGCGATGCCGTACCTCACCTGCGCCGACCGGGACTTCAGCCTCCACTGCGGCATCGAGAGCCTGTTCCTCCCGCAGGACGAGGCCGCCGCCATGGAGGAAGACATTGCCGGCGGCTCGATGGTCGCCGTGGTGAAGGTCGACGGACGCGGAAACGCGGCGCTGGTCCGCGTGGAGGCCGGCTGACGGCGCGGATACCCCCTGCTGGTCTCGTCCGTGGTTTACTCTAGTAAATCACTCGACATTATAAGTTGATGGTCAGGGGACTCTGAGCGCAACCGCCACCGACCCCGCCTGCCGGGCGCGTGACTCGGGACAGCCCGCGCCCGGTAAGCGGTTCTGCGGGGGGCGGGGGACCACCGCTGGTCGAGGAAGGACGAAGTCCTGTCTCGAGACCCCGCAACCGTTCGGCGTGCCCGTCGCCGGGTTCGAGACGGTCGCTAGCGCGACCTCCTCCACCAGCGGTGGTTCGTCAGCAGCCGCCGGCGACCGCCGGGATCACCGAGATCTGGGTGCCGTCGGGCGTCGGGGTCTTGAGGTTGTCGAGGAAGCGCACGTCGTCGTTGCCGACGTAGACGTTGACGAAGCGCCGCAGCTGGCCGGCCTCGTCGAGGATGCGCCCCTTGATCCCCGAGTACGTGGCATCGAGGTCGTCGAGCACGGCTGCCAGGTCGGCGCCGTCCGCGCTCACCTCCGACTCACCGCCGGTGTAGGTGCGCAAGATGGTGGGGATCCGGACGGACACGCTCATCAGTGGCTCACTCCTCGATGGTGGGTGGTCTTCTAGTCTCTCGTACCGATTCCGGTTGCCGCGAACGCGGCGTACGACGGGTCGATGGTCGCCGCGGCGCCGACGCTGTCGGCGACGGCGTCCAGCGTCTTCAGCCCCATGCCGGTGTTGATCACGACCGTCTCCAGGCTCGGGTCGAGCTGGCCGGTCTCGACGAGCTTCTTCAGCACGCCGACGGTGGTGCCACCGGCGGTCTCGGTGAAGATGCCCTCGTTGCGGGCGAGCAGCAGGATGCCCTCGCGCACCTCGTCGTCGGAGATGTCCTCGACGGCTCCGCCTGTGCGGTGACAGATGTCGAGGACGTAGATGCCGTCGGCCGGGTTGCCGATGGCCAGGCTCTTGGCGATGGTGTCGGGCTTGACCGGGCGGATGGCGTCGGTGCCGTCCTTGAACGCGGCCGAGACCGGCGAGCACCCGGTCGCCTGAGCGCCGAAGATCCGGTAGGGCCTGTCCTCGACGAGGCCGAGCGAGATCAGCTCCTGGAACGCCTTGTCGACCTTGGTCAGCTGGGAACCGGACGCCACCGGGATGACGACCTGGTCGGGCAGCCGCCAGCCGAGCTGCTCGGCGATCTCGAAGCCCAACGTCTTGGAGCCCTCGGCGTAGAACGGCCGCACGTTGACGTTGACGAACGCCCAGCCCTCCTCCTCACCGGCGATCTCGGACGCCAGGCGGTTGACGTCGTCGTAGGTGCCGTTCACCGCGACCAAGGAGTCGGTGTAGACCGCGGAGTTGACCTGCTTGGGCTTCTCGAGGTCGGCCGGGATGAACACCACGGTCTTGATGCCGGCGCGGGCTCCGGCGGCTGCCACGGCGTTGGCGAGGTTGCCGGTGCTGGGACACGCGAACGTCGTGGCACCGAGCTCACGTGCAGCACTCAGGGCACAGGCCACGACCCGGTCCTTGAAGGAGTTGGTCGGGTTGGTGGAGTCGTCCTTGACCCAGAGGGTGTCGATGCCGAGGGCGCGGCCGAGGTTGTGGGCGCGCAGCAGCCGGGTGAAGCCAGGCTCGGTGTTGGGGCTGGTCTCGATGTCGTCGGGGACGGGCAGCAGCGCCTTGTAGCGCCAGATGTTGGGCGGCCCCGCCTCGATCTGGGCGCGGGTGACGCGGCCGCGGGCCAGGTCGTCGTACCCGACCTCGAGCGGCCCGAAGCACTCCGGACAGGCGTACGACGGCCCCAGCTCGACCTCGTGGCCGCACTCGCGGCACACCAGGGCGCGGGCATGGCCGAAGGCGCCGTCGCGGATCGTCTTCTTCTTCTCGGTGACGACTGCGCTCATGGATGACCTCCCTCATCTTCCCCACGACGGCTCTCGCCGCGGGCCGGATTTGGCACCGTTCCTGCGACCGCTTCCTGGTTTCGGGTGGCGGGAGGCGCAGCAGACGGTTGCCGGGACGTCACAGGGCCGTTCCCTCAGTCCCTCTCGATGAGCAGTTCCCAACGTACCGCCGTCGTCTCAGCATGTGCACACCGCATCCAGCATCTGGATGGCTCGTCCCCGCTGGTTGAGGAGGTTGCGCAGCAACCGTCTCGAAACCCCGGGACAGGTCAGTTCCTCCGTCACCGGGTTTCGAGCAACCGAGCGGCCGTCGGCCGCTCCGTGGGTGTGGAAGGTCGGGGCGTTGCGGTGAGGTGGTGTCGGGGTTCAGGGTGTGGGGGTGGCGGTCACGGTCGACCCCGAGTGTCTCTGGTGCTTTGAGCCCGTTTTCGAGCATGGTGGCGGAGGACCCCACGGGAACCGTGGATTGTTGCCGGCGAGCACGCGTAACAGACTCCTGATCTGTCAGTTCTCCCCGTGGCCGTCGACCTGGTCCGCGGTCTGCGGACTAGCCGAGATTCGGTGCGGTGAGGGAGGCCGTGATGGAAGAGCTGCATCCTCGGTGCGCGGGCATCGACATCGGGAAGAAGTACGCCAAGGTGTGCGTGCGTACCCCAGGTCCTGGCGGGCGGCATAAGGCCGATCGGGTCAGCGAGGTGGTCACGACCTGGGGGTCGATGACCAGCCAGATCCTGGCGTTGCGCGAGCGTCTGGTCGCCGAGCGGGTCACGTGCGTGGTGATGGAAGCCACCAGTGACTACTGGAAGCCCTACTACTACCTGCTTGAGGACCTGCCCGGGTGTGAGGTGATGCTGGTCAACGCCCGGCACGTCAGGAACGTCCCGGGCCGCAAGAGCGACGTCAACGACGCCACCTGGCTGGCCCAGCTCGGCGCCCACGGCCTGGTGCGAGCTTCGTTCGTCCCGCCGCCGCCGATCCGGGACCTGCGCGACCTGACCCGCACCCGGACCGCGGTGACACGCGAACGGTCCCGGGAGGTGATGCGGCTGGAGAAACTGCTCGAAGGTGCCGGGATCAAGTTGTCGGTGGTGGTCAGCGACCTCAGCGGTGTCTCAGCGCGGCGGATGCTGCTGGCGTTGGCCGCGGGGGAACGCGACCCGCACACACTGGCCGGGTTGGCGCACTGGTCGATGCGCGGCAAGACCGGTGCGCTGGTCCAGGCCCTGACAGGGCACTTCACCGATCACCACGGGTTCCTGGTGCGCGCCCACTTCGACCTGATCGACAAGCACGACGAGGTCATCGCCGAGCTGACCGCACGGATCGAGGTGGTGATAGAGCCGTTTCGCGGGTTCCGGGAACTGATCTGCACCATGCCCGGGATCAGCACCTCGGTCGCCGATGTGATCACCGCCGAGACAGGTGCGGACATGACCCGGTTCGCTACCGCCGCAAGGCTGGCGTCCTGGGCTGGGGTCTGTCCCGGGATCAACGAGTCCGCCGGCAAGGTCAAGTCCACCAACACCCGACACGGCAACGCCCACCTCAAGGGCGCCCTGGGGATCGCCGCACTGGCAACAATCCAGACCAAGGACACCTACTACTCCGCCCGCTATCGCCGGCTCAAGGCTCGACGCGGAGGCAAGCGAGCGCTGGTCGCTATCCAGCACGACATGCTGGTCGCGATCTGGCACATGGCCCGCACCGGCGAGCTCTACAACGACCCAGGGGCCGACTACTACGAGCGCCGCTACCCCGACCGCACCCGACGCCGCGCCATCGCTCAACTCGAACGCCTCGGCTACGACGTCACCCTGACCCAGGCCAGCTGACCGCGCAGGGACCTTCGTAACAGACAGGCGCTAGCGCGCCTTCCTCAACCAGCGGTGGAGGCGTCGGAGGTGAGCTTGCGCATGAAGTCGAGGACGCCGGCGGGGCCGTCGACGACCACGTCGGACATCTCGCGCAGGGTGTGCTGCTCGCGGGAGGCGGAGCAGACCAGGAGGGTGGGCAGGCCGCGTCGACGGAGGTCGAGGACGGCCTCGAAGGCTTCCAGGTCGCCGAGGTCGTCGCCGGCGAACAGGAAGCCGCCGGCCTCGAGGTGCTCCATCAGGTACTCGACGACCAGGCCCTTGTGCATGCCGTGCGAACGGACCTCGAGCACCTGCCGGCCGGGCTCGACGGTCAGGCCGTGCCGTTCGGCGAGCTCGCCGATCGGCTTCACCAGGCGGTCGAAGGCCGCGTCGGGGTCACCGAGGCGACGGGTGTGGACGGCGACCGCCAGCCCCTTGTCCTCCACGAAGGCGTCGGCCGCGTCGGCGCCCCGCAGCACCCGCGGCAGCTCGCGCTCGAATGTCGCCAGTCCGGCCGGCGGGCGCGGGCTGATCACCCGGCGGTTGGTCGAGGACCACCGCTCGTTGCCGTACTGCCCGAACAGGTAGAGCTCGCGGCCGGTCCCGCCGATGGCGTCGCCGACCTCGTCGAGCCCACCGAGGGCCAGCGCCTGACGTGCTGGCCGGCCGGTGACCACCGCGACCGCGCGGACGGCGCCGGCGAGGTCGGTGAGTACCTGCGGGGCGTCGGGGTGGATGTGCGCGGACTCGGGGTCGTCGACGATCGGTGCGAGGGTGCCGTCGAAGTCGAGGCCGACGACGACGTCGGTCGCGTGGGTGACCAGGTCGGCGTACCGCCGCTCACCCTCGGGCGAGGTGAACTCCACGCCTCCACCCTGGCACGAACCACGCGGGTGGCGCGAAAGCGGTCAGGAGTGGTCGGAGGTGAGGATGACGGTGAGCCGGTCGAGCTTCATCGGGTCGACGGCCGGGGCCGAACGGCGGATGCCGAGGTCGAGGGCCAGCGCGCGGGCGGCTCGCGCCAGCCTGGGCGGGTAGTAGACCGTCGACGCCGGGATGGTGCCGTACCAGTTGTCGGAGCCGACGACCTTCCAGCCCGCCTGGGTGGCGGTCGCGGCGACGCGGCCGGCCAGACCGGTCACTCCGGAGTTGTTGTAGACCTCGACGTAGACCTTGCCCTTGTCGATCGGGGGCTTGGCGTTCTTGGGCTTGGCGGTCGGCATCGACGGCGTCGGGGTCGACGTCGGCGACGGGGTCGCGGCTGCCGGCGTCACCTCGCGCTCCGTGGGCTCCTGCCCGCGTGTCGCGACGAACGCGAACGCCGCCATGGCGACCGCGACCACGCTCAGGACGACGACCGGCGAGGGGAACACGACCCCCCGCTCGCTGCGGGCGCGCTGATCAGGGGCGCGAAGGGGCCGGGACGGGGAAGGCGGCCTCATGGGGGCTCAGACCTCGAAGCCGAGACGACGGGCCGAGCGCTGCCGTTGCCGGGCGGCGCGCAGGCGCCGTAGGCGGCGCACCAGCAGCGGGTCGGCGGCCAGCGCCTCGGGACGGTCGATGAGGGCGTTGAGCACCTGGTAGTAGCGGGTCGCCGACATGTCGAACTGCTCGCGGACGGCGGTCTCCTTGGCGCCGGCGTACTTCCACCACTGGCGCTCGAACTCGAGGATCTCGCGGTCACGCTCGCTCAGACCCGGCTGCTCGCCCGTCTCGGGGCCGGGCAGACGGCCGGGAAGGTGGCTGGCGGCATCCATGCGGACCACTGTAGGCGATGAATCACACGGATGTCATTCGGTCCCGGCGCGTCGGGCGGGCGAGTCTCAGCAGCGACGCTATGGCAGGCCCCCGCTCGTCGAGGAGGTTGCCCGCAGCAACCGTCACGAGGCCCCGGTAGCTGTCCGTCGATCTCGTCGCCGGACTCGTGACAGGCGCTGACGCGCCCTCCTCGACCAGCGAAGCGCAGTTCCGGCCCCTAAGTCGGCTCCCATGAGTGACTCGACCCGTTGGGGCATCCTCGCGACCGGCCGCATCGCCCACAGCTTCGCCGACAACCTCCGCGAGGTGCCGGGCGCCGAGATCGCCGCAGTGGGGTCGCGGTCACAGGAGTCGGCGGATGCGTTCGCGCAGGAGTACGGCGCCCGGTCATCAGTGAGGGCGCACGCGTCGTACGAGGCGCTGGTGGCCGATCCCGAGGTCGACGTCATCTACATCGCCACCCCGCACGCCTTCCATCTCGAGAACGCCCGGGCGGCGTTCGACGCCGGCAAGCACGTGCTCTGCGAGAAGCCGCTCACGCTCAACCTCGCGGAGGCCGAAGCGGTGGTCGAAGCGGCGACCAAGGCCGGTCGCTTCCTGATGGAGGCCATGTGGATGGCGTGCCACCCGGTCATCCGTGCGGTCCGCGACGGGATCCAGGACGGGCGCTTCGGGGCGCCCAAACAGGTGCACGCCGACCTCGGCTTCGTCGTCGAGCAGCCGCCGACGAGCCGGATGTTCAACCCCGAGCTCGGCGGTGGCGCGCTCCTCGACATGGGCATCTACCCGCTGACCTTCGCCCACCTGATGCTCGGGCCGGCCGACACCCTCGTCGGCTCGGCGACCCTCAGCGACCAGGGCGTCGACCTCGACGTGGCCCTCGCCGGACGGCACGGCGACGCGGTCTCGGCACTGACGGCCTCGATGACCTCGACCTCTCCGCGGACGGCGACCATCGCGACGTCCGAGGGCCGCATCGACGTACCGCGCGACTTCCACGCCCCGCCGTACGCGATCTGGAACCCGGCGGGCGGCGAGCCCGAGCGGATCGACGGCCTCGAGCCCGTGATCGGCACGGGCCTGGGCAACGAAGCGGCCCACGTGCAGGAGTGCCTGCACGCGGGCCGCCTCGAGAGTCCACTGGTCCCTCACGCCCAGACGCTGACCCTGATCCGCCAGATGGACGACGTCCGCCGGCAGATCGGGGTCAGCTACGCGTCTGACGCTGCTGACCAACAGGGGTGATGCGTCCCGTTACGAGAACGGGATGAAGGCGAGCTTGCCCTTGGGGTTCTTGTTCCCCTTGAGCGCGTCGATGGTCGCGTAGAGACCGTCGGCGGTCCACTCCAGGCCAGCCGGCATGTTCACCTCGGCGAACGGCTTCACCTTGCTGGTGCCGGCAGGGATCCGCACGATCGATCCGGCGAACAGCTGGGAGACGTAGACGTCACCGTTGTCGGCGACCGCGACGTTGACCGTGCTGATGAAGCCGCGAGCGACCTCCACGACCTTGCCGCTGTCGGGGTTCACCTTGTAGACGCGACCCTGGGCGCCGAGGCTGCCGTCCTCCGGGCCACCGGGCAGGCTGGAGACGTACAGCCAGCCGTCGGGTCCCATCTCGACGTCGGTCGGCACGGACTCGAACTTGTACTTCAGCCCCACGACACAGCTGGGCAGGCCGAGTCCCGCGGCCGCGGCCTTGGTCACCTTCACCTTGGTACCGGGCAGGACGGCAACCGTCTTGATCGTGCCGTCGGCCGCGATCGAGAGGATGTCGTTGCCGGCGGCGTCACCGAGGTAGACGGTGTCGCCGACGATCTCGGTGGAGTACGGGTGCGACTCGACGATGCCGGTGTACTGCGCCGGGCCGATGTCCTTGGGCACCTTGGTCGCGCAGGTCTTGCTGATGCCCATGAAGCCGTAGGTGGTCTTCTTGTCGGGGTTCTTGTTGCGCTCGTAGGCCCCGACGTTGGCGAGGGTGCGGGCCTGGCCGCCACCGACGATGTGCTTCACGAGCTGCTTGTCGCTGGTTTGGGCGAAGACGACGTGGTCTCCGTCGACGGAGACGCCAGCGACCTCACCCTTCGCCTCGTAGATGACCTCGGGGTCGGCCCCGGGCGCGACCTTGTAGAGCGCGCCGCCGTTGTTGGCGGTCACGTAGGCCGTGCCGTCCGCGGCGACCGCGGTGCTGAGCGGACCGGCGAGATCCTTGGCCAGGATCTCCGGCTCGCCGACCTGGGCGGGCGCGGCACTTGCACCGCCAGTGATCCCCAAGCCGAGGGCCAGTGCGGCGGTGGACAGCAGCGCGAGGCTGCGTACGGATTTCTTCATCAACGATGCTCCCTGATTCTCGACTCTTCTGGACATGCGTGACCTCGCCCCCGTAGAACGTTCTCCCCGAGCTAGAGCACCGAGCGAAGCGGGCCCTATTCTTACCCTCGTCAGACGGTGTATGAGAAGCACCTTTTGCGGTGAAGTGGCTCATCCCCCGAAATTTCTCACCCGCAGACCGGCGCCCTCCGAGCAGCGCCTAGGGTGGACAAAGTGCCCGCCCGACCTCGTGATCGTCGCCAACCGACTTCCGGTCGACCGCGTCACCGGGCCTGACGGCGAGCCGGAGTGGCGAGTCTCCCCCGGCGGGCTGGTGACGGCGGTCGAACCAGTCATGCGCGGCAACGACGGCGTGTGGATCGGCTGGCCAGGAGGCACCGAGACCGGCCTGGAGCCCTTCGAGTACGACGGCATGCAGCTCGACCCGATCTCGCTGACGGCCGAGGAGATCGAGGGCTTCTACGAAGGGTTCTCCAACGCCACCTTGTGGCCGCTCTACCACGACGTGGTGGCCAAGCCGGAGTTCCACCGCGACTGGTGGGAGGCCTACGTCGCGGTCAACCGCCGGTTCGCCGAGCACGCCGCCGCACGGGCCGCGAAGCACGCCACGGTCTGGGTCCACGACTACCAGCTCCAGCTCGTGCCCCAGATGCTGCGCGAGCTGCGGCCCGACGTCCACATCGGGTTCTTCCTCCACATCCCCTTCCCGCCCGCCGAGCTGTTCCAGCAGCTGCCGTGGCGGCGGCAGATCCTCGAGGGCCTGCTCGGTGCCGACCTCGTCGGCTTCCAGCTGCCCGGCGGCGCCCAGAACTTCGTGCGTCTGGTCCGCCAGCGCGTGGGTCACAAGACCCACCGCGACCTGGTCTACCTCCCCAACGAGCGAACCGTGCGTGCGGCGGCGTTCCCGATCTCGATCGACGTCGACAACTTCGAGGAGCTCGCCCGCAAGCCCGAGGTGGCTGCTCGCGCGAAGGAGATCCGCGACGCGCTCGGGAACCCCCGCAAGCTGCTGCTCGGCGTCGACCGGCTCGACTACACCAAGGGGATCCACGCCAGGCTGCGCGCGTTCGGCGAGCTGGTGGCCGACGGTGAGCTCGACGTCGAGGACGCCGTCTTCGTCCAGGTGGCGACGCCCTCGCGCGAGCGGGTCGAGCAGTACCGCATGCTGCGCGACGACCTCGACCGGCTCGTCGGACGCATCAACGGCGACTACGGCCGCATCGGCAGGCCGGCGATCTCCTACCTCCACTCGTCCTACCCGCGCGAGGAGATGGCCGCGCTCTACCGGGCGGCCGACATCATGGTCGTGACGCCCTACCGCGACGGCATGAACCTCGTCGCGAAGGAGTACGTCGCGTGCCGCTACGACGAGGGCGGCGCCCTGGTCCTCTCGGAGTTCGCCGGCGCGGCGTACGAGCTGCGACAGGCCTGGCTGGTCAACCCCTACGACCTCAACGGCGTCAAGAGCGCCATGCTCGAGGCCTACCGAGCCGACGACCGTGAGCTCAGCAAGCGGATGCGCGCGATGCGAAGGACCATCAAGGCGGCCGACATCACGGCCTGGGCGCGCTCGTTCCTCGAGGCCATGGACGAGGTGCGCCCGGCCCACGGCAAGCAGCTGCTGCCCGCCGACAAGAGCTGACCGACGACATGGGGGTCAGCGTCTCCACCGACGATGCTCTTCTCGACGTCGACCGGATCCATCGCTGGCTCTCCGAGGACGCCTACTGGGCGCTGGGCCGCTCGCGCGAGACCGTCGAGGTCAGCCTGCGCCACTCGGTCAACGTCGGCGCCTACGACGACGGCCCTGACGGTCCCGTGCAGGTCGGCTTCCTGCGCATCGTCACCGACCGCTCGACCTTCGCCTGGGTGTGCGACGTGTACGTCGAGCCCGGTCGCGCGCGGCCTCGGCGTCGGCAAGCTGCTGATGGCCGAGGCCGACCGGCTGCATGGGCCAGTACGGCGTCCGCCGGGCGATGCTGGCCACCGCCGACGCGCACGGTCTCTACGAGCAGTACGGCTTCACGCCGTTGGCCGATCCCGCCCGCTGGATGGAACGCCCGTACGACCAGTAACCCCCCCCCACCTGCGTCGTTGGCGGGGTACACCCCGGTCGGCATGGTTGTGCCCACCCTCTGCCGACCGGGGTGCCGGGTCGGTCGGTGGTCATGAGACTGACCCGGGGAACACCCGCGGTTGAGGAGGGCCGTCAAGGCCCGTCTCGAAACCAGGTGACCTCACCAGTTGCCGGGGTTTCGAGACGGTCGCTGCGCAACCTCCTCGACCAGCGGCCGGCTACATGCTGGGCAGGCGGCCGCTCTCGTGGGCATCGGCGCCGTGGCCAGGTTCGTGTCGTCCCTCGTGGGTGAGTGCTCGGGGCGGTCCTCCGTGGCCATCAGGGCGGTGATCTCCTCGACCAGGTGCGGGCCCAGCCGCGCCCACGAGGCGTCGTACCCGTAGACCTCCCCCAGGGGGCGGTGCGAGCTCAGGCCGTCGAGGATGTCCACGTCGTCGGGCGTCAGCAGGCCGGGGTGCACCACGCCCATCGCCTCGGAGACCTTCCAGAGGTCGCGCCGCATCGACTTGATGTAGTTGGCCGCCCGCACCGACTTGAGCTCGGGGTCCAGGCCGCGGACCAGCCACGGGTTCTGGGTGGCGACGCCGGTCGGGCAGTGGTCGGTGTGGCACTTCTGGGCCTGGATGCAGCCGATCGACATCATCGCCTCGCGTCCGACGTTGACCATGTCGACGCCGAGGGCGAAGGCGACGACGGCGTTCTCGGGGACTCCGAGCTTGCCGGCACCCATGAAGGTGACCTCGTCGGTCAGGCCGGCGGCCGCGAACTTCGCGTAGACCAGGGCGAACGCGATGCGGAACGGGAACGCCACGGCGTCGGCGAAGATCAGCGGCGCGGCGCCCGTGCCACCCTCGCCGCCGTCGATGTTGACGAAGTCGACGCCCCGCTCGCGACTGCTCATCGCCGCGACCAGGTCGTCCCACACGCCCATCGACCCGACGGCCGACTTGATGCCCACCGGAAGTCCGGTCTCGTCGGCGACCTGCTCGACGAAGTCGAGCATCGAGTCGACGTCGTGGAACGCCGTGTGGCGGCTGGGGGAGGCGCAGTCGACGCCCGGCTGGATGCCGCGGATCTGGGCGATCTCCTCGGTGACCTTCGCCCCGGGCAGCATGCCGCCCAGGCCGGGCTTGGCGCCTTGCGACAGCTTGATCTCGATCGCCTTGACGGGCGCGCCGGCGCACAGGTCCTTGAGCCGCGCGAGGTCGAAGGCGCCGCGCTCGTCGCGGCACCCGAAGTACGACGTCCCGATCTGGAAGACCAGGTCACCGCCCTTGCGGTGGTACGGCGAGAGCGCGCCCTCCCCGGTGTCGTGCAGGCAGCCCGCCATCGCGGCGCCGCGGTTGAGCGCCTCGATCGCGTTCTTCGACAGGGAGCCGAAGCTCATCCCGGAGATGTTGACGACGCTGGCGGGCCGGAAGGCGTGCCGCCGCCCCCGAGGTCCGCCGAGCACCTTGGCCGACGGCAGGAACACCTCGTCACCTGCGTGACGCGCGGTCGGCGCGCCCTCGCCCTTGAAGGTGCGGTGCTTGAGGATCGGGTAGCCGTTGGCGTGCTCGACGTCGTTGTCGGTGCCGAACCCGAAGTAGCTGTTCTCGAGCTTGGCGGACGCGTAGATCCAGCGGCGCTGGTCACGGCTGAAGGGCCGCTCCTCGTCGTTCGAGGTGACGATGTACTGCCGCAGCTCGGGACCGAAGCGTTCCAGGAAGAAGCGCAGATGCCCGATCACCGGGAAGGTCCGCAAGATCGCGTGACGCTTCTGCGTGATGTCCCGCGCCGCCACGACGGCCGTCGCGGCGACCGCCGCTCCGGCTGCCTTGGCCAGCTTGGATCGCGTCCCCATGGCCTGTGTCTAGCCCCCGCCCGTCCCCGTGTCGATAGCCTCCCGGGGTGACCGAGCCGGTCGGTGCCGACCCCCGCTGTCTCGGTCGGAGCAAGGGGTCGACGCGATACCCGCTCGAGCGGGTATCCCGGACGTTCGAGGGGGTTGCCTGCACGCAATGAGGCAGGAGCGACTCCGCAGTTCAGCCGTCAGCCCTCGCTCGGCGAGCCAGGCCGCCCTCGCACGCTTGCCCGCCCGCGCCAGCCACGCGTCGTACACGACCTCGGTCAGCTCGTCGGCGGTCAGCTCGCCGACCCGGCTGCCACGCAACAGCACCGAGGGGTGCCCGTCGAAGTGCGGCGTGGTGAAGAACGGGGTCGACTCGTCCTCGACCAACGCCCGCTTGTCGGCGTCGTCGGCGACCCAGAACACGATCACGTCGTCGTACCGCTCCCCTGTGTCGGGGTCGAACGCGTCGGGCCGGGGGTTGCGGAAGAACACGAAGCTGCGCCGCCCGACCTGGTAGACGGGGTTCTTGCCCGCCTGCTCGACCGTCACGCCCGGCATCGACAGCGCCAGGTCGTGCACCAGCTGCACCGTGGCGCGCTTCGGTCGGGGCATGTGCCGACCGTACGACGCCCCGCTAAGGTCCGCGGCATGGCTGGCGCCCTGGCAGGACTCGTGGACAAGGGGCTGGTCGCATCCGACTGGGCCGAGGCCCTCGCGCCGGTGGACGAGCGGATCGCGGCGATGGGGCAGTTCCTGAGGGCCGAGATCGCAGCCGGGCGGCCGTACCTGCCGGCGGGCGACCACATCCTGCGCGCCTTCCAGCGGCCGCTGGCCGACGTGCGGGTGCTGATCGTCGGGCAGGACCCGTACCCGACCCCCGGCCACCCGATCGGCCTGAGCTTCGCGGTCGACGCGCATGTCCGCCCGCTGCCGGGGAGCCTGCGCAACATCTACCCGAGCTCGGCACCGACCTCGGGCTGACCATGCCTGCCCACGGCGACCTCACGGCGTGGGCCGACCGCGGCGTGATGCTGCTCAACCGGGTGCTCACCGTCCGTCCCGGCGACGCCAACAGTCACCGCGGCCGCGGCTGGGAGGAGGTCACCTCCTGCGCGATCGACGCGCTCGCCCGGCGTGGCGGGCCCCCTCGCGGCGATCCTGTGGGGTGCCAACGCCCAGACCCTGAAGGCCCAGCTCGGCCCCGTCCCTTGGGTCGCGTCGGTCCACCCCTGCCCACTCTCGGCCCACAAGGGGTTCTTCGGCTCCCGCCCCTTCTCCCGCGTCAACCGCCTCCTCGAGGAGCAGGGCGGTACGCGCTCGACTGGTCCCGGACTGCGGTCGGGGACCCTCACACGGACTACCGAAAGTTGAATGTTGAACTACTATGGGTGACATGACCGAGACCCGGATGCCCGCGCTGTACATCGGGCACGGCGCCCCGCCGCTCCTCGACGACCCCACGTGGTCGGGCCAGCTGGCCGCCTGGGCCCAGGACCTGCCGAGGCCGAAGGCGATCCTGATCGTCAGTGCCCACTGGGAGTCGGCGCCGGTCATGCTCAGCGCGAACGGCGCTCCGCTGGTCTACGACTTCGGCGGTTTCGCGCCGAGGTACTACCAGATGACCTACGAGACTCCCGACGCCACGGCGCTGGCCCAACGCGTGGCCGCGATGATGCCGGCCAGCGAGCCGGTGCACCAGCACACGAGCCGCGGCCTCGACCACGGCGCCTGGGTGCCGCTGAAGATCATGTACCCCGACGGCGACATCCCGGTGCTGCAGATGTCGCTGCCGACGTCCGACCCGACCCGGCTGCTCGAGCTCGGCAAGCGGCTCCGTCCGCTGCGCGACGAGGGCGTGCTGATCATCGGCTCCGGCTTCCTCACCCACGGGCTGCCGTTCCTCCAGGAGTTCCGCATCGAGGCGCCCGCCCCCGGCTGGTCCAAGGACTTCGACGCCTGGGCCGCCGAGGCGATGGCCCGCGGCGACGTCGACGCACTCGCCAACTATCGGGCCGAGGCCCCGGGGATGCCCTACTCCCACCCGACCGTCGAGCACTACACGCCGCTGTTCGTCACGCTCGGCGCCGCGACCGACCCCGAGGAGCCCGGCATCCAGGTGATCGACGGGTTCTGGATGGGCCTGTCGAAGCGCTCGCTGCAGGTCGCCTAGGCTCCTATGCGCGTCTTCCGCGCACCCGCTTGGTCACCACCCAGCGGTGCTTGCCGACCTTGCGGTCGCGGGTGAAGCCGAGCTTGTCGTACGTCGACAGCGCACCGTGGTACAGAAAGCCTGCGGCCACGTCGGCGGCGTCCTCGGGGTACCCCTCGACGGTGCCGCCACCCAGCTCGCGGATCAGGTCCAGGGCCCCCGCGATCGCGGCGCTGTTGACGCCTTGGCGCCGGTGCCCCTTGCCCGCGTAGCAGCAGCCGATCCGCCAGTCCGGCAACGCGTGGTCCTTCTCGGCGGCCGGGCGGTTCTTGATCCGGGCCACCTCCGACGGCGGCCCGAACTGCGCCCAGCCCACGCACTCCTCGCCGTCGAAGACCAACGCGGCGTGTGTCGCGTCCGCCCGCACCAACGCCAACTTGCGCTCCCGGTTCCCCTCAGCCCCACGGGGATCGAAACCCTCGGGGTGCATGCCGACGCACCAGCAGCCGCCGAAGATGCCGCCGTTGGCCTCCACCAGCGCCGCGAACGCCGGCCAGGTCGACTCGTCCAGCGGCCGCACGTCGAAGGTCACGACTCCTCCCCCGTCACCACGTCCAGCTCCGCGAGGTCGGCGGCCGACGGCTGCCACCGCAGCGCGGCGGCGTTCGAGCGCACCTGGTCGCCCCCGGTCACGCCGCAGATCACGGACCCCACCGCCGGCTGGGCGGCGAGGCCGGCGATGGCCACGTCGAGCAGGTCGACGTCGCGCTTCTCGGCGTACGCCGCCAAGGCCTCGATCCGGTCCCAGTCGGCGGCCTCCAGCCACTGCGCCCGGCCTGCGTCGAGTGCCGCGCGGGAGCCCTCGGGCGCTGGTGCGCCCCGCTGGTACTTGCCGGTGAGCAGCCCGTAGGCCAGCGGAAAGTACGGCAGCAGGCCGAGCCCGAACGCCTCGCACGCCGGCACCAGCTCGTCCTCGACCCGCCGGTCGAGCAGGGAGTAGCGGTTCTGGGCCGAGACGAACCGCTCGTGGCCGCCCGTACGCGCCGTCCAGTCCGCGTCGGCGACCTGCCAGGCGCCGAGGTTCGAGCAGCCGACGTAGCGGACCTTCCCGGCGCGGACGAGGTCGGTGAGCGCCGAGAGCGTCTCCTCGATCGGCGTGACGCCGTCGGGGAAGTGGTACTGGTAGAGGTCGATGTGGTCCGTGCGCAGCCGACGCAGGCTGCCCTCGACCGCCTCGACGACGTAGTGCCGTGACCCGCCCGGACCACGCTCGCGCGCCACCTGCCCGCCGCCGAACTTGGTCGCGACGACGAACTCGTCGCGCTGCCCCTGGAGCGCCTCGCCGATCATCTCCTCGCTCGCGCCGTAAGTCACGCCGTAGGCGTCTGCGGTGTCGATGAAGGTGACGCCGACCTCGCGCGCCGCTGCCACGATCTCGTCGACGCCGTCCTGGTCCACCCGGCGCGAGAAGGCGTTGGTACCGATGCCGACCACACTCACGGTCAGGTCCGAGTCGCCGAGCCGGCGGTAGGTCATGTCCGTCACGATCCCGACCTTACGAGGAGGTGGCTTCGAGGCTCGTCGCTGGCGCTCCTCGCACCTCAACCACCGATCGTTTCTCGGTGGTTGAGGTGTGAGGGCCGCCAGGCCCGAGCCTCGAAACCACCATGCGCGGTGCCAGGATGACGAGGTGAAGATCCTCTCGATCCAGTCCTCCGTCGCCTACGGCCACGTCGGCAACTCGGCCGCGGTCTTCCCGCTCCAGCGGCTGGGTCACGAGGTGTGGCCGGTCTACACGGTGCACTTCTCCAACCACACCGGGTACGGCGCGTGGCGCGGCCCGCTGCTGGCTGCCGACGACGTTCGTGAGGTGATCACCGGCATCGAGGAACGCGGCGTCCTCGGACAGGTCGACGCGGTGCTGTCGGGCTACCAGGGCGGCGACGACATCGGGGACGTCATCCTCGACGCGGTGGCGCGCGTCAAGCAGGCCAACCCGGCGGCGACGTACACGTGCGACCCCGTGATGGGCAACGCCAAGTCGGGCTGCTTCGTGCACCCGGCGATCCCGGTGCTGCTCCGCGAGCGGGTGGTACCGCAGGCCGACCTGATCACCCCCAACCAGTTCGAGCTCGGCTACCTGACGGGCACCGAGCCCACCGACCTGGAGAGCACACTCCACTCCGCCGATGCGGCGCGGGCGATGGGCCCGTCGAGCGTGCTGGTCACCAGCGTCGAGCGACCCGACGCCGAGCCCGACACCCTTGAGATGCTCGCGGTGACAGCCGACGGCGCCTGGTTGGTCGCCACCCCTCGACTGCCGCTCAAGGCCAACGGGTCCGGCGACGTGACCGCCGCACTGTTCACCGGTCACTACCGGAGTACCGGCGACGCCGCCGACGCGCTGGCCCGGACCACCTCCAGCGTCTGGGACCTGCTCCGCACCACCCACGAGTCCGGCGAGCGCGAGCTGCAGCTGGTCGAGTCGCAGCAGTACTACGCCGAGCCGCGGATGCAGTTCGAGGTCGAGCGCGTCCGCTGAGCCGCGTGTCAGGATTGAACTGACGACCGTCCGCTTACAAGGCGGATGCTCTACCACTGAGCTAACGCGGCGACGCCGCACGTCGTGCGGCGGTCAACATCGTAGACAGATCGCGCAGGCAGCTTCGTGGCCGGACCGCCGCACTTGAAGTTGGCTTGAAGTTGAGCAATGGTGGGCGCATGTCGGAGCTGACGATCGGGGAACTGTCCGAGCGGTCCGGGGTGGCGACCTCGGCCCTGCGGTTCTACGAGGAGCGCGGGCTGATCGGCTCACGTCGTACGACGGGCAACCAGCGCCGGTACGCCAAGGCGACGCTGCGCCGGGTCGCCTTCATCCGGACGGCGCAGCGCGTCGGGCTCACGCTGGAGGAGGTGTCCGAGGCGCTGGACACCCTCCCCCAGGGACGTACGCCCACCAAGGCCGACTGGGCCAGGCTGAGCCGTTCGTGGCGTCCGAGGCTCGACGAGCAGATCCGTCGCATCGAGCTGTTGCGCGACCGTCTCGACGGCTGCATCGGCTGCGGCTGCCTGAGCCTGCGCACCTGCACGCTGGTCAACCCGGGCGACGTGCTTGCCGAGCAGGGCCCGGGGGCCGTCAGGCTCCGGCCCTAGCAGGCCCTGCGCTCTAGGCTCGGTGCCGATCGTCGGGGTCGGGCGCAGCGGCGTCCGTCGGCGTGAACACCGAGACCTGCCAGGGTCCGGTGCCGTGCTGACCCACCAGCACGGGCACGCCGAGAACCGGACCGACTTCGGGCCAGTCGCGCGCGATGGCCTGGTGGAACTGCAGCACCAGCCACCAGCCACCCAGCAGCATCGCGACGTCGTCGTCGTACGACCGACCATCCGGGCCGAAGTCCCACGGACGCCCCGCCTCGTTACGCAGCAGGGCGCCGTTCAGGGAACGCAGGCCGCGGACGCCCATCGTCCCGTGCGGCCCAGCCAGCCGGTGGCCGGTCCACGGGGCCGGGTGTTCCGCTGCCGCCTGCTGCACCTGCCGGCGCGTGGCGGTGGAGAACGGGAAGTAGCTGTCGTCGTACAACGCGTACTCGACGACCGGCTCCTTGTCCCACCACTCGAAGCCGTCGGCGTCGCTGAAGTTCGACAGGTCCAGGCCGATGGCCGTGACCCCCTGCCGTTGCGCGCTGGCGCGCCCCAGGGCGGCGGCGACCGTCTCCCAGTCCACGATCTCGACCCAGTCGGACGTCAGTCCGCGGCACGCGGTGGCGACGGGCCCGGGGTGCTCGGTCAGCCGGTCGAGTAGCACAGCCTCCGCATCGGCGTACTCGCGGCGCCGGATCAGGCCCGAGACCTCCTCACCCACCGTGCGCCGACCAGGACCGGTCGAGGGCGCGCGGAGATCAGTGGTCATGGCCGGAATGTAGGGGAGCCGGAGGTCAAACGTTGGAGGATCGCCGCAACATCACCCGGACGGAGGGTGCCAGTCTGTCCATACGGCCCACCAGGGGCCCTCGTTCGCGTCCAGCTGGCCGATGACCGCGGCGGCGGCGTGAAGTACGCCGACGACCTCCTCGCCCGTCATCCGGCCCGATGTCACCAGCTCGGAAAGGTCCTCGACGTCCTTCCACTCGCGCCGGCCGTCGGGGTGGACGATGAGGTCCAGTCCGTGGTCGTCGGTGTCGAAGGCGTCGTCGCGCCGGACGATGGGCGCTTCGAAGTTCACGTACCAGTGGCGGAAGCCGTCCGCGTCGAACAACTTCCAGACCGAGTAGGCGTCGCCCTCGCGGTGCAGCTGGAGCACCGTCGTCGCACCCCACGCCGCGTACCGGCGCCAGGGGTGCGCACCGAAGGGGTGCTCGTGGAAGGTGAACGCCGAACCGGGCTCGAGCAGCACGGCCAGCACGTCGCCGTCGTCGGCCACCACGGTCACCGGGTGGGACAGCCAGAGCCGCCCGTGCAAGACCTCACGGCGGGTGATCTCGGTCCCTGGTCGGAAGCGCACGAGCGTCGACCCTAGCGAGGCGCCACCACTAGCCTGGCGGGCATGGCGGTGCCCCCAGCCTCGGAACGGGCGCCTGCGCGCAGTCTGCGCATCGTCGCGAGCCGGCCCGACCCCGCGATCGTGACCCTGCCCTGGCACCTGCCCCTGGACGAGTGGACCGAGCACGTCGTCCCGCTCCCCCGCGGCCTGTCGCGGCACGTCGTGCGAATCGTCCGCCTGGGCGACCGCACCTACGCGGTCAAGGAGACGGTCGCGGACATGGCGTTCCGCGAGTACCGCCTGCTGCGCGACCTCCAGCGCATCCCGCTCCCTGCCGTCGTCCCTCAGGGCGTCGTGACCGGCCGCGTCGACGCCGACGGCGAAGAGCTGCCCTCCGCCCTGCTCACCGAGCACCTCGCCTTCTCCCTTCCCTACCGCAGCCTGTTCCAGCACGGCCTGTCGGCCGACAACCTGCCCTCGCTCATCGACGCGCTGGTCGTGCTGCTCGTCCGCTTGCATCTGGGCGGCTTCTACTGGGGCGACGTGTCGCTGTCGAACGTGCTGTTCCGGCGCGCGGCCGGCGGCTTCTCGGCGTACCTCGTGGACGCCGAGACGGGCGAGATCCGCGACAGCCTGTCGGCGCCGATGCGCGAGTACGACGTCCGGGTCGGCTGCGAGAACGTCTTCGCCGAGCTGCTCGACCTGCAGGCCAGCAACTCCCTCAACCCCGACTTCGACGTCTGGGACGTCGCCGAGCTGATCGAGCAGCGCTACCACGCGCTGTGGAACGAGCTGACGAGCGAGGAGGAGTTCACCCTCGACGAGATGTGGCGGATCCAGAGCCGGATCGAGCGGCTCAACGACCTCGGCTTCGACGTCGACGAGCTCGACATCGTCACCGACTTCGACGGTGAGCGCGTACGGATCCAGCCGAAGGTCGTCGAGCTCGGCCACCACCAGCGCGAGCTGCAGGCGCTCACCGGCCTGCACGTCGAAGAACCGCAGGCGCGCCGGCTGCTCAACGACATCGCGGCCTACACCGCCCACTTCGACCTCGGCCGCGAGTCGCGCGCCTTCGTCGCCGGCCGCTGGCTGAACGAGATCTTCGAGCCGATCATGGCGATGATCCCACCAGAGGCGCGCGGCAAGCTGGAGCCGGCCGAGGTCTACCACGAGGTGCTGGTGCACCGTTGGTACCTCTCGGAGCGCGCCGGCCGCGAGGTCTCCATCTTCGAGACCGCCCGCGACTACATCGACAACGTCCTCAAGCACAAGCCCGACGAGCTCGTCACCCCCGCCGCCGGCGCCGCCCCCGAGGACAGTTGAGTTGGCTGAAATGGCGCGTTGAGTTGGCCCGTATGGCTGGTTGAGTTGGCCCGATTGGTCGCAACTTCGGCCATACGAGCCAACTCAACGCGCCATTTCGGCCAACTCAACGAACTGCGAAGCCGAAGGGGAGCTCGAGACGGTGGGCGGCCATCAGCTCCTGGTCGGCCAGGATGTCCGGGGTCGCGCCGTCAGCGACCACGACTCCGCCGGAGAGGATCACCGATCGCGGGCACAGCTCGAGCGCGTACGGCAGGTCGTGGGTGACCAGGAGCACGGTGACGTCGAGGGACTTCAGGATCTCGGCCAGCTCGCGGCGCGAGGCCGGGTCGAGGTTGGACGACGGCTCGTCGAGCACCAGGATCTCCGGCTTCATCGCGAGCACGGTCGCCACGGCGACGCGTCGGCGCTGGCCGTAGGAGAGGTGGTGCGGCGGGCGGTCGGCGTACGCCGCCATGCCGACGGCCTCGAGAGCCTCCGACACGCGCCGGTCGAGCTCGGCGCCACGCAGGCCGAGGTTCATCGGCCCGAACGCCACGTCGTCGCGGACCGAGCCCATGAACAGCTGGTCGTCGGGGTCCTGGAAGACGATGCCGACCCGCCGTCGGATCTCCAGGAGGTTGTCCTTGGCGACCGGCAGCCCGGAGATGGTGACGCTGCCGAGGCCGGGCATCAGGATGCCGTTGAGGTGGAGCACCAGCGTGGTCTTGCCGGCGCCGTTGGGTCCGAGCAGCGCGACCCGCTCTCCCTGGTGGACGTGGAGGTCGACTCCGTGCAGCGCCTGGTGGCCGTCGGGATAGGCGTAGGCGACACCATGGAGGTCGAGGACGGGGAAGCTCACCGGTCGCTCCTCCGGTCACTTCTCTGGTCACTTCTCTGGTCACTTCTCTGGGGCAGGCTGCCGTCGTACCCCCGCGACAGCATCGCGAGGTGCACGCGCTCGCCGCGCTCGTAGGAGCGGATGAACAACACGCCCGCCGACTTGGCGACCACCGGCCACTGGCGGGGGTCGCGGCCGCGGAAGCCGCGTGACTCGCGGGCCACGTGCATCCGCCACAGCTCGTCGGTCACCACGTCGAGGTAGCGGATCATGAAGCCCATGATCTGCACGAGCTGAGCCGGCACGCGCAGCCGTTCGAGCCCGGCCAGGAGCGCACGCGGCTCGGTGGTCGCGGCCAGCAGGAGGCTGGCCAGCACGCCGAGCGTGCCCTTGACGAGCAGGCCCCAGGCGCCGAGGAGGCCCTGCTCGGAGACCGACAGGCCGAGCACCTCGATCTGAGGTCCGGTCGCCACGAAGGGCAGCACGAGGGCGAAGACCACGAACGGGATCTCGACGACCATCCGCTTGGCGAGGTAGGACGGCGGCACGTGCGAGACGGCGACGAGCGCGAGCAGCAGGAGGAGGTAGACGGCGAAGACCAGGTACCACTCCCGGGGTGTGGCGACCACGGTCAGCATGAAGGCGACCAGCGCCACGAGCTTGACGTGGGCTGGCAGCCGGTGCAGCCAGGAATGGCCGTGGAAGTGCAGCTTGTGGCCGTGCGGGGCGCCCACGCGTCAGACTCTCCGCGGCAGGTACGACGGCGGCGGACGACGAGCGCGCCGCCCCCGGCGATCGTGAGCACGACGAGCGAGCCGACCACCCCGGCGAGGCCACCGGACAAGCGGCCATCGGCGACGCCCTTGGTCTCGTACCCCGCGAGAGGGCCGTCGCCGGTCTGGTGCGTCCTTCTCGCTCTGCGCGAAGCCCTGGTCCTCGGAGACCTTGGTGAGGCCGTCGGGTTCGCCTGAGGCGTAGAAGCTCGCGACGCCGGCCA
This sequence comes from uncultured Actinomycetota bacterium, assembly GCA_963758885.1. Classification (GTDB taxonomy): domain Bacteria; phylum Actinomycetota; class Actinomycetes; order Propionibacteriales; family Nocardioidaceae; genus Nocardioides. Next base: position 34,959 of record CAVWXS010000033.1, on the reverse strand, counting down.
GCAACAGGGCCACGAGTACGCCGGCCACGACGACCAGCCGCGTGGAGATCCGGCCCCTCATCGCGCCGCCGTCCGCAGCTCCAGCGAGCGGGCCGCCAGCACCCGCCGCGCGCCGTACACGAGGTCAGGCCGGACCGCGGCGATGCTCCCGACGGCCAGGAACGTGATCACGGCCTCCCCGATCCCGATCAGGGTGTGCACGCCGAGCATCGCGGCGGTCAGGCTGGCCAGCGGAATGTCGACCGTGCCGCCGACGGCGTAGAGGCCCACGAAGAAGAGCGCAGCCACCGGGACCGAGACCAGGGCACCAGCGGCGGCGGCCGGGGCCACCGACGCGACGCGCTTGGGCAGGACGAGCTGGACGGCGCGGAACACCGCCCAGCCGACCAGGACGGTGACGATGCCCATCAGGAAGATGTTGGTGCCGAGCGCGGTGATGCCGCCGTCGGCGAACAGCAGGCTCTGGACGAGGAAGACGACGCTCATGCACAGCAGGGCGGTCGCCGGCCCCACCAGCACCGCGGCCAGCGCGCCGCCCAGGAGATGACCGCTGGTGCCTGCTCCCACGGGGAAGTTCAGCATCTGGGTGGCGAAGACGAACGTCGCGACCAGGCCGGCGAGCGGAGCCGTGCGGTCGTCGAGCTCGCGGCGGGCGCCACGCAGGGCGAGGCCGATCCCGACCGCCGCCACGACACCGGTCGCCACGGAGGTCGGCGCGTCCAAGAAGCCGTCAGGCACGTGCATGGCTGAGTCCTCCCGATTAATCGCTCGTTCTCGACACTAGAGACGAACGGGTCGTTGTTGCAAGTCATTCGCAACAAGGATTCGTAGGCGACGGCCGATCGGATGGGTCGGGCCGGCTACTTGAGGAGGTCGCGCCCGATCACCATCCGCTGGATCTGGTTGGTGCCCTCGAAGATCTGGGTCACCTTGGCGTCGCGGAAGTAGCGCTCGACGGGGTAGTCGCGGGTGTAGCCGTTGCCGCCGAGCACCTGCACGGCGTCGGTGCTGACCCGCATCGCGGCGTCGGTGGCGGTCAGCTTGGCGATGCTGGCCTGGCGGGAGAAGCGACGGCCGGCGTCCTTGAGGCGAGCCGCGTGGAGGTACGTCGCGCGGGAGCGCTCGACCTCCGCCCCGAGCTCCGCGAGCATGAACTGCAGTCCCTGGAACTCCCCGATCGCCTTGCCGAACTGCTTGCGCTCGCGGGCATAGGCCACCGCGTGGGCCATCGCGCCCTGGGCGATGCCGGTGCCGACGGCAGCGATGCCGAGCCGGCCGGAGTCGAGGGCCGAGAGCGCCACCTTCATGCCATCGCCCTCCTCACCGATGCGGTGGTCGACCGGGATCCGCGTCCCGTCGAAGAGCACCTGTGTGGTGACGTCGCAGGCCAGCCCCATCTTCTTCTCCGGCGCACCGAAGCTCATGCCCGGCGTGTCCGCGGGGACGATGAACGCGCTGAGGCCGCGGGTCGGGTGGTCGCCGGTGCGGGCGAAGAGGATGTAGTAGTCGGCGCACGAGCCGTTGCTGATCCACTGCTTGGTGCCGGAGACGACGTACGCGTCACCGTCGAGCGTGGCCTTGGTCTTGATCGCGCTGACGTCAGAGCCGGCCTGCGGCTCGGAGAGGCAGTAGGCGCCGAGCCACTCGCCGCCGAGCATCCGCGGCAGCCAGGTCGCACGCTGCTCCTCGCTCGCATTGGCCGCGACCACCGAGGCGGTCAGCGTGTGCACGCTCATGCCAACGGCCACGCTGGGCCACACGGCCGCGATCTCCTCGACGACCTGGAGGTAGACCTCGTAGGGCTGGGCGCCGCCACCGACCTCTTCGTCGAACGGCAGGCTCATCAGCCCCGACTTCCCCAGCAGCGCGTACGCCGCCGCCGGGAACTCGCCCTTCTCCTCAGCGTCGTGGACCTGCGGGGCCAGCTCCTTGGTCGCCAGCTCGCGGGTCAGCTCGAGGAGGGCCTCCGCCTCCTCGGTCGGCAGCAGGCGGTCGACGGTGGTGGGCATCTGTCGATACTAGGTCTCCCAACGATCCCCGCTTCCCTCGGTGGTTGAGGTGCGAGGAGCGCCAGCGACGAGCCTCGAAACCTCCGAGGGTCGACGAGCGGTGGTTTCGAGGCTCGGCCGCGGCCGGCCTCGCACCTCAACCACCGACAGGCGGCTCGGCAGGCGGCTCGACCGGGGACAGTGAGACGAAGTCGCCGACCTCGAAGACCCCGGTGGTCTGCAGGGTCACTGCCTGGACCCCCACCGGGCGGCCCTCGCGGTAGGTGACCAGCGAGATCCCGGCGGGGCGGCGGGGCTTGCTGCCGAGGGCGAAGGCGTATGCCGCGCCGCCCGTCGTACCGGTCGTGTAGGTGTAGCCGGTGGCGCCGTTCTCGCCCACGACCCGGGTCGGTCCGTCCTGGACGTGGGTGTGGCCGCCGACGACGAGGTCGGCGCAGCCACGTTCGAGGGCCGCGGCGCCGAGGTTGGCGTCGTGCACGACGATCGTGGCAACCCGCCGGCCCAGGTCCTCGGCCTCGCAGGCGACGTCGGCGAGCCGGTCGCCCACCTCGGCGAACGACAGGCCCGTCTCGTCGCGCCAGTTGCCGAGGCCGCTCGAACGCGGATCGTCGACGCCGAGCAGCCGGATGCCGCCTGGCCCCAGGAGCGTCTTGCCGTCGAGCATGGTCCAGCCGTGCTCGTCGAGGTAGCTGCGCACGAAGGTGCCGTGGTCATGGTTGCCGGCGACGCCGAAGCGGTCGTAGTCCTCGAAGGCCGAGGTCACCGAGTCGAGGCTGAACGCCTCCCAGGTGCGGCCGACAGACGTGTCGTCGCCGGCGTCGATGACGACCGTCGCACCGCCCGCGTCGCCCACCGCCCGGGCCACCTTGTCCATCCCGATGTTGTCGTGGCGGTCGGAGATCAGCAGCACCACGGTCTCGTCGGCCGACGGGACGCGCAGGTCCAGCTCCGCGGCCGCATCGGCGGCCGCCGTGTAGAACGTCTTGCTCTGGTCGTAGGTCGAGATCGCGCTCTCGATGAGCCGCCGCGTCTGCTCGGTCGTCACGTCACCCAGTACCTGGACGTCGGCCACCTCGTCGGGCAGCGGCACGTCGGGGCCGAGGAACGCCGCCAGCGACGTCCAGTCCTGACCCTCGACGACCGTCGCCTCGTCGCCTCCCCACGGCTCCCACCACAGCACCGCCCCGAGCGCGAGCACCAGCGCCACCTCCAGGAGCCGGAGCTTGCGGGCGTGGCGCCACAGCTCGTCGCGCCGCCGTCTGCCGACCAGCCACCAGACCCCCAGCGGGACCAGCCCGACCAGCGCACCGCGCAACGCGGCCGAAGCGACCATGTCGCCGAGCGCGTCACGTACCTTGCTGATCTGTCCCTCGGGCTGGCTGGCGATGTAGGCGTAGCGCTGGAGCAGCTCGTCGACCGAGGTCGCGTCGGTCTTGCCGAGGGTGATGTCGACGCCGATGCGCCCGCCGGAGGGCTGGCGTACGTCGGGCAGCACCGGTCCGGTGTGCAGCACGACGTAGCCGTCGAGCGACGGCTGCAGCTCGGCGTCGTGGGTCGCCAGCACCAGCGTCCGTGCTGCTGTTGAGGAAGATCGTCAGTCCGACGGCGAGTGTGACGAGGAGCCAGACGGTCAGGGCCGCGGCCGCGCCGACGTACTGTCGAGGCCCCGGTCTCTTGACCTTCGGCAGCGAGAGACGCGGGACGACCGGCCTCCTCGCGTGCATCCGTTCAGCCTAGGCAGGCGCAGCCCACCGCTCGCGGAGGTTGCGCAGCAACCGTCACGAAACCCGGTGACTGCGATACCGCCGATGGTCACGGGCTTTGCGTGACAGGCGCTGCGCGCCTTCCTCAACCAGCGACTAGGCGCGTACGGCGGGCTCGCGACACGGCGTACAACGCCACGCTCGCGGCGACGCCGGCGTTGAGGGACTCGAGCTGGCCGGCCATCGGGATCGAGACGAGCTGGTCGCAGGTCTCGGTGACCAGCCGCGAGAGGCCGGCGTCCTCGGAGCCGACGACGAGCACGAGCGGACCGTCGCCGAGGTCGAGGTCGGGCAGGCTGACGTCGCCGTCGGCAGCGAGTCCGACGACCATGCAGCCGGCCTCCTGGTAGCTCTTCAGCTGCCGCACCAGGTTGACCGCCTGGGCGACCGGGATGCGGGCGGCCGCGCCGGCGCTGGTCTTCCACGCCGAGGCGGTCATCCCGGCCGCGCGTCGCTCGGGGACCAGGACGCCATGCGCGCCGAAGCCGGCGGCGCTGCGCACGACCGCACCCAGGTTGCGCGGGTCGGTGACCGAGTCGAGCGCCACGATCAACGGGGGCTCGCCGGCCTCGGCCGCACGGTCGAGGAGGTCGTTGGGGTGGGCGTACTCGTAGGCCGGGATCTTGGCCGCGAGACCCTGGTGGACCGCGCCCTGCGTCAGCCGGTCGAGCTCGACCTTGCTGACCTCCAGCAGGCCGATGCCGCGCTCGCTGGCGAGCCGGAACGTCTCGCGCAGCCGTCCGTCGCGCTCGGCGCCCTCGGCGACGTAGACGGTGTTGACGGGTACGCCGGCACGCAAGGCCTCCACGACCGGGTTGCGGCCGGCGATCCACTCGGCCTCAGAGCCCGTGGACCGGCGGCGAGGTCGGGCCGCGGCGGCCTTCTCGGCCTTGGCCCGTTGCTTGTAGACCTTGTGGTTGGGGCGGTCCTTGGCCTTGGGCGTCGGCCCCTTGCCCTCGAGACCGCGCTTGACGCGCCCCCCTGAGCCGGCGGCCGGCTTCTTGGCGGTCTTGCGGATCGCGCCTCGGCGCGCTGAATTACCCGGCACGAAGTGCTCCTTTTCGGTGGTTGAGGAGCGAGCGAGCGAGCATCTCGGACTGAGCTTCTCTCCCAAGGTCCACACGGGACCGGCCGGGGTGTCCTCGACCTCGATCCCGGCAGCCTTGATCTGGTCACGGATCGTGTCGGCACGAGCCCAGTCCTTCGCGGCACGGGCCTCGGCGCGCTGGGTCAGCAGACCCTGCACCAGCGCGTCGACGGCGTCGGTCAGCCGCTCGTCGTGGCCGCCGCCGGCGGTGGGCCAGGCCGGGTCAAGCGGGTCGAGCCCGAGCACGTCGAGCATCATGACGACCTGCCGCACGGCCGTCGTCAGCTCGGCCGACGGGCCGTCGGCGAGCAGCTTGTTGCCGGCGCGGACGGTGTCGTAGAGGACCGCGACCGCGGCCGGCGTACCGAGGTCGTCGTCGAGAGCGGCCACGAAGTCGTCCGGCAGTGACACCTCGGCGGGCGCACCCTCCCGGCTTGTCGTGGTCGGCCGCTCGTCGTGGCCGATGCCGATCGCGGCCGCGCGGTCGAGGAAGTTCTCGATCCGCCTGAACCCCGCAGCAGCCTCGTCGAGGGCCTCGAAGGAGAACTCGACGTGGGAGCGGTAGTGGGCCGCCACGATGTAGAACCGCAGCTCGATGCCGCGCACTCGCTCCAACACCGACGGGATCAGCAGCGAGTTGCCGAGCGACTTGCTCATCTTCTCGCCGGCGGTGGTGATCCAGGCGTTGTGCAGCCAGTACGACGCGAACGGGTGGCCGGCCGCGCGGGACTGGGCCTGCTCGTTCTCGTGGTGGGGGAAGCGCAGGTCGACGCCGCCGCCATGGATGTCGAAGGCCTTGCCGAGGTACTTCCCAGCCATCGCCGAGCACTCGATGTGCCAGCCCGGCCGGCCGGGTCCCCACGGGCTCGGCCACGCCGCGGTCTCGGGCTCGGACTCCTTCTTCCAGCCCTTCCACAGCGCGAAGTCGCGCGGATCGCGCTTGCCGCGAGGGTCGGCGTCCTCGGCCGGCGCCATGTCGTCGAGGCCCTGGTTGGTCAGCTCGCCGTACGCCGGCCACGAGCGCACGTCGAAGTAGACGTCGCCGGAGCCGTCCTCCGCCGGGTAGGCGTGACCCTTGGCGATCAGCGTCGTGATCAGCTCGACCATCTCGGGGATGTGGCCGGTGGCGCCGGGCTCGTAGGTCGGCGGGAGCACGTTGATCGCCGCCAGCGCCTTGTCGAGCTCGCGGTGCATGTCGTAGGCGAGGTTGAACCACGGCCGGCCCTGCTCGGCGGCCTTGGTGAGGATCTTGTCGTCGATGTCGGTGACGTTGCGGATGAACGTCACGTCGTAGCCCTGGCGGGCCAGCCACCGACGCAGCACGTCGAAGTTGACCGCCGACCGCACGTGACCGACGTGGGGCTCCGACTGGACCGTCAACCCGCAGACGTAGATGCCTGCCTTGCCCTCCTCGAGGGGCACGAAGTCACGGACTTCGCGGGTCGCGGTGTCGTAGAGCCGGAGTGTCACTCGCCAAGTCTATGGTCGTGCGATGGTCCGGCTTGCTTCCGCGTGCGTGCTGGCGACCGCCCTGCTCCTGCCGGTCGGTAACCTCGCGCCCGTGGCTACGGCGTCCCGAACCGGTGAGTCCCGTGACATCGCGTTCACGCGGTACGACGGCCCGGCCTTGTCGGCGGGCAGCCACCGCGGCACGGTCGTCACCGTCGAGGGCATCGGGTTCGGCACGCCGACGGGGAAGACCGAGCTCGGCGGCCGCACCTACGAGCGAGCGCGCTGGACGGCGCCCTGGTCGATGTCCTCGTTCGCCTTCACCGAGGCGGTCTCATCGTGGTCGGCGAGCACGCCGGGCGACAGCTTCGTCGAGGTCGAGGTGCGCGGCCGCAACAGCAAGGGCGTCACCTCCAGCTGGGACCTGCTCGGCCGCTGGGCTGCCGGCGACAAGCACGTGCGCCGGACGACGCAGACGCCGCAGTCCGACGACCTCGCCTCGGTCGACGTCGACACCTGGAAGGTCAACGGGAGCGGCGGCCTGGTCTCCTCGCAGCTACGACTCTCGCTCTACCGCAAGGCTGGCACCAGGGGTCCGACCGTGTCGTCGGTCGGCGTGATGACCAGCCGGCTGCCGCACGTCGCGTCGGTCGCGGTCTCCACGCCGGGCCCCGACGTCGGCGTCGAGCTCGACGTGCCGTCGTACTCGCAGATGGCCCACTCCGGCCACTTCCCGCAGTGGGGTGGCGGCGGCGAGGCGTGGTGCTCGCCGACCTCGACGTCCATGGTGCTCGCCTACTACGGCGCGCTGCCGAAGCCGTACCTCTACCGGTTCGTGCCCGCCGGCCACCCGGCCCCGTGGGTCGACTACGCGGCGCGCAAGACCTACGACGCGGCCTACGAAGGCACCGGCAACTGGCCGTTCAACACCGCGTACGCCGCCCCGCTCGCCGGCCACGCGTTCGTCACCCGGCTGCGGTCGCTGCGCGAGGCCGAGACGTTCATCGCCGCCGGCATCCCGCTGGTGGCCTCGGTCTCGTGGGGGGCGGGCGAGCTCACCGGCGCGCCGGTCTCGTCGTCCAGCGGTCACCTGCTGGTGATCGCGGGCTTCACCGCCGACGGCGACCCGGTCGTCAACGACCCCGCCGCCAAGACCGCCGGCGGCGTACGACGCGTCTACGACCGCGCGGAGTTCGAGAACGCCTGGCTTCCCAAGTCCGGCGGCATCGTCTACGTCATCCACGACGACGCCCACCCGCTGCCGCCAGCGCCGGCCCAGGCCAACTGGTAGCCCGGGACGTCATACGATCGAGCCATCGATGGCTCGACTACGTATGACGTCCTGCGCCGTCAGGTCGCCTTGAAGCCCACCTCGTGCCAGCCCGAGGCACCATCGGGGAGCACGTCGGCCACGACGCCGGTCTGCACCTCGCCGTCGTTGTCGATGGCGCGGACCCTCAGCGAGTGCTCGCCCTCGTCCACCTCCAGCGTGGTCGCCCACTGCACCCAGCTGTCGATGGTGTCGGCGTCTCCGAGCTCGACCGACTGCCATCCCCCGCCGTCGAGCGAGACCTCCACGCCCCTGATTCCGATGTTCTGCCGCCACGCGACGCCGCCGATGCGCACGGACCCGGCGCTCAGGTCGTCGCCGTTGGAAGGTACGTCGATCCGCGAGGCCATCTTCACCGGCCCGAGCTCCGCCCAGCCGCGCTGGGTCCAGTACGCCGAGATGTCCTCGAAGGTGGTCACCTCCCAGTCGACCACCCACTTGCAGGCCGACACGTAGCCGTAGAGCCCGGGCACCAGCGTGCGTACGGGGAAACCGTGCTCGATCGGGAGCGGATCGCCGTTCATGGCGACGGTCAGCATCGCGTTGCGGCCGTCGGTCAGCGCCGCCAGCGGTGTGCCGCAGGTCCAGCCGTCGTCGGAGGTCTGGAGCACGGCATCGGCGCCGTCGAGGACGCCCACCTCCTTCAGGAGGTCGGCGACGCGGACCCCGCTCCACCACGCGTTGCCGATCAGGTTCCCGCCCACGGTGTTGGACACGCAGTTGAGGGTGACCCACTCCTCGGTGAACTGGCGCGCCATCAGGTCGTCGTAGGTGAGCACCAGCTCGCGCTCGACCTTGCCGTGGATGCGCAGCCGCCAGTTCTTCGGCTCGATCGCCGGCGGGATCAACGCCGTGTGGACCAGGTAGAAGTCCTCGTTCGGCGTCCGCCACGGCGCGATGCCGTCGACGCCGACCGACACTCCGGCAGGCGGATCGGGCCGGCTGACACCGGGCAGCCGCAACAGCCGCCGCGACTCCTCCACCTGGCGCCGACCGCGGCCCAGCACCCCACCCAGGACAGTCACCCCGACCGAGGCGAGCACCATCAGCCCGGCGCCGAGAAGGAAGCCGCGCCGGGGCGATCCCCCTACGTCGTCCTGGTCGGCGGCCCCGGCCGCCTCGGCCCGGCGCTCGGCCTTGCGATCGTCACTGCGCAGGCTCTCGGTGAGGATGGACAGGCACAGGACCCAGGTCACGAAGCCCACGATGACCGGCAACAGGTCCGTGGCCCGAGCGCCCCTTTGGTCCGAGACCGCGAAGCCGGCCAGGATGGCGATCGCCGCCAACAACGCCACCGGCTGCCACCACGACCGGCGGGCGAGCCGCCCGGCCCAGGCGAACAGCAGGGTGAGCACGACGAGGAGCACGACGACCAGGAAGGGCTTGTCGTTGGTGCCGAGGATGCTGATGGCCCGCTCGACGACCGGACCGGGCGTGAGACGGATGACCATCTCGGCGACCGCGACGACGGGCGACTCGCGGATCGTCATCACCATCGCCACGAAGTAGCTGGTGGCGAGGCCGGCCGCGCCGGCGACGACGCCGGCCAGCCACCAGGCGTGCCGGGATGTCCTCACCCCTCGATTGTCGCCCAGACACGGTCGGCCGGGCATGATCTGCCTGTGACGGATGCCTTACGGCCCGATGGCGGCGACGACGCGCCACTGCCCCGCGTCGGCGTGGGCGTCGACGTCCATCGCCTCGCGCCGGGCGTCCCGATGCACCTCGCCGGCCTGGCCTGGCCGGACGAGGACCGCGGCCTCGAGGGTCACTCCGACGGCGACGTCGCCGCGCACGCTGCGTGTGACGCACTGCTCTCCGCCGCCGGCCTCGGCGACCTCGGCAGCCAGTTCGGCACGGCCGACCCCGCGTGGGCCGGCGCCGCCGGAGTCGCCCTGCTGGAGGAGACCGCCGCCCGCGTGCGCGCCGCGGGTTTCGCGATCGGCAACGTCGCGGTCCAGGTGATCGGCAACCACCCCCGGCTCGGTCCCCGCCGCGCCGAGGCCGAGGCCGCCCTCGGCGCCGCTGCCGGGGCTCCGGTGACCGTCTCCGCCACGACCACCGACGGCCTCGGCCTCACCGGTCGCGGCGAGGGCGTGGCCGCCATCGCCACCGCCCTCGTCGTACGCCGTCAGTGACGGAAAGCATGATGTCGACCGGGTTCGGACGTGCTTTCCGTCACTGACGGCGGTGGTCGGCGACCCTCAGGCGGCGCCGAACAGGCCGAGGATGCCGTTGACCACGGGGGCCCACGACTCGGCGCTCTGCTGGAACTCCTCCGGCGGGGCGTGCTCGGCGGTGATGATCACCGCAGTGCCGTCCTGCCGGACCGCGCAGATCAGCAGGCCCTGGAGCGGGACCGACGCCTGCTGGTCGGTCCAGGTCGCCTGGTACTGCATGCCCGCCATCGACACGACCGACCCGAAGGCCTGCAACGGCGTGATGTCGGTCTGGCGGAACTGCGTGTAGGTGTTCTTCGGCAGGATGTCGCCGACCGAGGCCGCGATCACCGAAGCCGCGTCGGACGACGGGTCGACGGTGCCGGTCACGGCGTACACGAAGCTGTTCTCACCGTCGCCGAGCAACACATCGGCGTCGCCCGTTCCGACGACCTGCCAGCCGGGGAGCACCGGCACCTGCACGCCGTTGCCGATGGTGACCACGTCACCGCCGGTCTCCGGGTCGAGCGTGGGCGCGGGGCCCTCGGTGGGCGTGACGGGCGACGGCTCCTCCGTCGGCGACGGTTCCTCCGTGGGCTCGGAACCGTCCGTCGGCTGATCACTGGGCTGGGGAGCGGCCGTGCCGATCGGGCTCGGGCTGAGGATCCCGCCGTCCGGCGTGATCTCCTCGCCCGGGTCGACGGTGCCGCCCGTGGACGTGTTCGGGAGCTCGTCGTCGCCGCCGAACAGGAGCGCACCGAGGCCACCGAGCGCCCCGACCGCGACCACGCCGGCCACGATCAGGCCGATGGTCTTGCCGCGGCTCGACTTGAAGTTGCCACCGGGACCGTCCGAACCGGTTGGCGGCACCGGGGCGCCACCTTGCGGGTAGCCGTAGCCCGGCTGGGTCGCCGGAGCCGCGGGAGCGTACGCCGGCTGGGCCGGGGCGTACGCCGGCTGGGCCGGCACCGGCTGGGTCGCCGCCGGAGCCGGGGCCGCCGGGACGGCGGGCTGGGCAGCGGCCGGCGCCGCAGGGTCGACCGGCGGTTGACCGGCGGCATGCTGAGGCTGCTGGGGAGGCTGCTCCGTCATGCGACACCTCCCGACTGGGCACCGGAGGGAGCGCCCATGCTGCGGCGCGCCTGGTGGCTGGTGGAGCGCACGGACGTGCCGCACACCATGCAGAAGTTGGAGTTGTCGAGCAGGAGGTTCTCGCACTCCGGGCAGAAGCTCTCGTCGACCGTCGACCGCTTGGAGCGCAGCCCGTCGGTTCGGACGGCGTCCTCGACGGCCGCCTCGAGGAGCGCGGCCTGCATCATCACGCGGATCCGCACGACGAGCACGGCGAGGATGACGAAGCCCCACAGCAGACCGAGGGCCTGGCCGAACGGCACGTAGGAGAGGAGCCGGACACCGAGCCAGTAGCCGACGTTGGCGGCGACCGCGAGCCCGAAGCTCATGAAGTAGGAGGTCTTGAACCCGTCGTAGCCCTCCCCCTTGCCGGAGAACGCCGCGACGGCGATGCCCGTCGCGGTGCCGTAGATGAGCGACTTGACCACCATCAGGTTCACCACGACGACCGCCCACGAGGCCAGGCCGTCGGTGGTGCGGAAGTCAGCGGAGGTGAAGACCGAGGAGTACAGGACGATCGTCTCGAAGGCGGCGTACGCCGTGCCGGCCGCGATGCCGAAGGTCAACCCGTCGATCATGTCGTCGAACTGCGGCCGGGTCGCCAGGAAGACGGGACCGATGTTCATGACGACCATGGCCACGATCGGCAGCACGACCGCGAACAAGCAGCAGCGCCGGGATCGACAGCGAGTCGATGCCGAGGCGGGAGCCGGCCGCGAAGGTGTTGAACTGGTCGTCGAAGACCCAGCGGAAGAAGAAGAGGGTTACCAGCACCGCGAGCACACCGGTCCCGAGGAACAGCCCCGCCACCACCGGGACGGGAGCGTCCTCCCACATGTTCACGTCGTAGATGTAGACGAGGTAGACGATCGGGATCAGGAACGCCGCAGCGGCCACCGCGATCGGCAGCAGGCCCAGACCCGTGGCCCCGATGATCAGGACGGCGCTGGCGATCATCGCCCAGCGGTAGTTGTCGGCCGTCTGGCGGTTGGTGTGCGGCATGATCGTCGAGATCAGCGCGAACTGGTTCACGCCCTCCGACGACTGCACGGCATACGAGCCGGCTCTCGTGGATGCGCTGCCACGCAGAGAGGTCCCGCAGCGGTAGCAGTAGAGCGCTACCTCCGGGCTCTCGGTGGAGCAGGTAGGACAGGGCACGGTGGATACCTCTCCGTCGGGTCGTCTCGCTCGGTCGGGTCACTCGGTCGGGCGTCATGCTGGGCTCGCCATGCAGGGTGCAGGTTATTTGTCGCGCAGGCGCGACGGTAGGCCTTTCGAGCCATTTCCCTGGCCAGGAGACTATGGGGCGGGACAGGGGCAGCGACGTGAAGAATCGCATGACCGAAACAGCAGGCCTCGGACGCCCCGGTAGGTCAGAATCTCCGATCATGAGCCGTGCGCGTCGACTTCTGGCCGTTCCCGCTGTCGTCGCCCTGGTGCTGGGGATGACGGCGTGCGACGACAACCGCTCGATCGGCGGCGACGACCCGGGCCCGACGACGCTGATCGCGTCGGCGACCTACGCCAGCACCCACCCCGACACCGACGTCTCCAGCCGGCTGGCGAGCCTCCAGCGCGCGATCAACCAGCTGCGCCGCGCCACCGGGTCGGGCTGGGTCGGCCGGCAGGACGACGTGACCGGCTACCTCGGCGAGCTGACCGGCGGCCGCTACGCACCCGAGGGCGCAGACATCGATGATGACGCCACCGCGACCGCGACCGCGTTCCTCGACGAGTACGCCGAGGACCTCTTCGGCGTCCCCGCCGATGCGGTGGTCGTGCCCACCGACGGCGAGACCGACGCCAGCGACAGCCTGGTGCTGCGGGCGCAGCAGGTGGTCGCCGGCGTACCCGTGCTCGACGGCGGCCTGGTGATGACGGTCGGCGGCGACGACGAGCAGACCCGCCTCAACGTCGTCCGCGGCCGGGTCTTCCCCGGTCTCGACCTGTCCACCGACCCGCGGATCACGCCACGTCTCGCCCGGCGCGAGGCGATCCGCCTCACCCAGGGGCAGGTCAAGGGCCGGCCGCGTCTGGTGGTGCTGCCGCGCGATACGGGCAAGCTGGCGTGGGAGGTCAACGTCTTTGCAGCCGGCCAGTCCGAGGCCGGGATCCAGCTCAGCGACGGGCTCTACTACCTCGACGCGGTGAGCGCCGATCTGCTCGAGGTGCGGCCCACCACGGCCGAGCTCGCCGCGCCCAGCGTCTTCAGCAAGCTGCTGTCGAAGGCCTCACCGAACGTGTCGCGCCGCCTCACCCAGATGGTGCTCGCGAGCCTCGAGGCCCCGAAGGGCCAGCCGGTCGACGTGACGGGCAACGCGCCGTACATCGGACGGGTCACCGCCAAGGGGCTGCGCGACAACCAAGGCGTGTCCCTCATCGACACCACGACGCCCAGCTACAACGCGGCCAGCGGCAGGGGCGGCATCTACACCTTCAGCGCCGACGGGTCGAGCAGCAACTCCACCCTGCCGGGCCGCCCCTACACGCAGAGCTCGACCGAGATCAGCGACCCGGACGCGATCGGCGCCCAGAAGGTCAGCCGGATCGTCTACGACTACTACGCCGGCATCGGCCGCAACTCCTGGGACGGCAAGGGCGCGTCGATGGTCTCGACGGTCAACTTCAGTGACGGCGACTACTGCAACGCCTTCTTCAGCTCCGGCCTGGCGCAGATGGTCTACGGCAACCCCTGCGAGGGCCCGAACGGCGCCATGGAGCTGGTCACCCTCGACGTGACCGGACACGAGGTCACCCACGGCGTCACCAGCTCGACCGCAGGGCTCAACTACACCGGCCAGTCGGGCGCGCTCAACGAGTCGTTCTCCGACTACTTCGGCAACGTCATCGGCGACAAGTTCTACCAACGCGACACGGCCACCCTCGGCGAGGACGGCTGTGCGGAGGTCACCGGCCCGCAGTCGCTGTGTGCCGCCAACCCCTCGGGCGCGCTGGCGACTCGCTACCTGCTCAACGGCAACACCATGTCCGACTACCTCAACGTCATCGACCCGCCGTTCCGCTGGACCGTCGCCGTCGGCCGGATCACCGACAACGGCGGCGTCCACCTCAACTCCGCGATCTGGAACAACGCGCTGTGGACGATCCGCACCCAGCTGGCCAAGATCGACAACAAGCCGGCCTACCAGTCCCAGCTGGTCCGTGACTTCGACCTGATCGTGTACTACACGCTGACCCACCAGCTCGGTCCGAACTCCTCCATGCTCGATGCTGCCACCGCCTTGAAGGACACCGCTGCCAAGGCCGGGGCGGCGGCGACGATCATCCGCGTAGCCAGGGAGACCTTCGACCAGGACGACCTGTGCGCGGGCTGCTACGACCCGGGACCGATCGCAGGCGACATCGTCACCAACAAGCCGCAGTCCGAGGTCAGCCCGGTCGTCTCGGGCAAGAACACCGCCTGGATCAACCCGGTCGGCGGCCCCGGCACCCCGTCGGTGAGCAACGGTCTCTCGTCCAACCCGATGACCTACGACATCGCTTGGGCGGGCGACTCACTGGTCACCATGGAGCTGACCAACAGCGGCGAGGCCGTGGTGCTCCACGGGAGAGGGAACAAGACCACGAAGCTCGAGAACCTCCAGCTCTCCACGTTCATGGCCGGCCTGGGCGGCTCCGAGGACGGTGCGGCCTGGTGGACGGGCGAGAACAGCACGATGAGCTACGTCGACGCCAAGGGGAAGGTGAGCCGGGTCAAGATCAACGGCGTCGGCTCCGCGTCGATCACGGCGATGGCCGCGGGCGGCGGCACCGTCGGCTTCGGCACCGACGACGGCCGGGTCGGCATCTGGAGGCCCGGCACCAACGAGGTGGCCCAGGTCGGTGCGATGTCGGGCGGCGTGCTCTCGTTGGCGGCCTACGGCGACCACGTCGTCGCCATCGACGGCAACCAGTCCGCAGACGCCTTCGGTACCGACGGCACCTCGACCCACCTCAGCGACTTCGCCTTCCCGTTCGGCGCGGCCGCGAACGCCGAGTACGCCGTGTTCCCGGTGGCCGTCGACAGCCTGCCGGGCGGTGTCAGCGAGGCCATCGGCGGCCGGATGCCCGACACCGACCTGTACCTCTACTCCTTCGCCACCAACAAGATCTACAGCCCGCTGGAGGAGCGCGGCCAGCAGGGCTTCCCCTCGATCTCCGGCGACCGCCTGGTCTGGCAGGACGGCGTCTTCGGCGGCGACGACATCATGGAGGTCCGGCTCCCCTCGGGCCTCTAACCGCTCCGCTCGTCAGAGGCCGTCCTGCCGGTCACCGGGTTTCGAGACGGGCCTGACGGCCCTCCTCAACCAGCGGCGTGGACTTCGCGGCGACGACCCACGAGCACCACGCCCTCGACCACGCGAACCTCGTAGGCCGGCACCGAGACGTGCTCGTCTTCCAGACAGTGCCCGGTGCGAAGGTCGAAGGCGTGCCGGTGCCGAGGCGAGCCGACGAACGGGACGCCGTCGCGGCTGCCGACGATGCCTTTCGACAGCAGCGAGGTGCGGTCGAAGGGGTCGTGGTTACCCAGCGCGAAGACGGTGTCGTCCACCGTGCGGAAGATCGCCATCGCCTGACCGTGGACCAGGGCGCTGGCACCGCGCTCGACCTCGAGCTCGGCGACCCGGCAGACCGGTAGCCACTCCTCCGTCGGGCTCATGTCGGGACGTTAGGTCGGACATGTTTTCGGCATGTTACGGACGAGTCACGTGCAGCGACCGATCGGTGGTTGCGTCAGTGTTACGACGCGCTGAGCGACGTCCTCGCACCTCAACCAACGAGCGTGCTGGCTAGGCTCACCCGCGTGACCGAGCCCGACGCCGCCGTGGTGGTGGTCGCCGCCGGTTCCGGTACCCGGGTCGGCGCCGAGGTCAACAAGATCCTCCTGCCCCTGCTGGGGGTGCCCGTGGTGGCCTGGTCGGTCCGCACCGCGCTGGACCTGCCCGACGTACGCCGCGTGGTCGTCGTGCACCGACCCGGCGAGCGGGAGGCGATGGCCGAGGCGCTGGCCCCTCACCTCGGCGACGGTGAGGTGCTGCTGGTCCCTGGCGGCGAGACCCGGCACGCCTCGGAGTGGCAGGCGCTCCGGGTGCTCGCGGCCGACATCGACGACGGTGGGCTCGCCGTCGTCGCCGTGCACGACGCGGCTCGTCCGCTGGCGGACGCCGACCTGTTCGGGCGCACCCTGGCCGCGGCCCGTCAGCACGGCGGCGCGATCCCGGTCGTGCCCGTCGACGCGGTGATCCGCCGCGACGGTGCCCCGAGAGGGGACGCACTGGTCGGCGTACAGACACCGCAGACGTTCCGGGCCGCTGACCTGCTCGCGGCCTACCGGGCGGCCGAGGCTGACGGCTTCACCGGAACCGACACGGCATCGTGCGTCGAGCGCTACGCCGATCTCACGATCGCCGCGGTGCCCTCGAGCCCGGCCAACCTCAAGATCACCTTCCCGCACGACCTCCAGCTCGCAGAGCGGCTGGTCACGACGGCTGGGTGAGCGCCTCGAGGATGCGCACGTCGTCAGGCCCGCTCACCCGCATCGCCTCCGGTGGGGCCTCGACGAGGACGACGGGGCCCTCGCCCCGCAACCGCTCGACCCAGGTAGCCAGGTCGCCGGCCGGATCAGCGAGGTCCGGGGTGCTCGCGACCACGGCGGCCGGGACCACCAGCGGCGAGACGACGCGCACCAGGGCGTCGCGGTCGACCGTGGCGCCGAGCCTCGCGCCGTCGAGCGTCTTGAGGGTGTCCGTCACCGGGTGCACGCCGACGACGACGACGTCCTCGTCGACCGCGCGACGTACGCAGTCGGCGATGAAGGCCGGCGGCGTCATGGGGCACAGGCAGTCGTGGAGCACGAGCGGCAGGTCTGCGTCGACGAGGCCGGCGGCCGCCGTACGCGCGTCGACCGGCAGCACTCCGGCCTCCGACAACCCCCAGGTGGCCGTGGTCACCAGGGCCTCGCCGTGGACGAGCGCGAACGGCATCGACCCGCGGCCCTCGTCGAGGACCCGCCCGAGCGCGATCACCTCGTCGTCGGGGTGGCTCATCGCGAACTCCCGGGAAAACACCACAGGCCCCGCCCGGCGTGAGCCGGACGGGGCCTGTGGCAGTGGATCAGGACGCGAGCACCTCGTCGAGGATGGCCTCGGCCTTGTCCTCGTTGGTGTGCTCGGCCAGGGCCAGCTCGGAGACGAGGATCTGGCGCGCCTTGGCCAGCATCCGCTTCTCGCCAGCGGAGAGGCCACGGTCACGCTCGCGGCGCCAGAGGTCGCGGACGACCTCGGCCACCTTCATGACATCGCCACTGTGGAGCTTCTCGAGGTTGGCCTTGTAGCGACGCGACCAGTTGGTGGGCTCCTCGACGTGAGCGGCACGCAGGACGTCGAAGACTCGGTCCAGGCCCTCCTTGTCGACCACGTCACGAACCCCGACCAGGTCGAGGTTCATCGCGGGGACTCGGACCACGAGGTCCTGTTGGGCGACGATCCGAAGGACGAGGTACTGGCGGTCCTCCCCCTTGATCGTGCGCATCTCGATATCTTCAATTACTGCGGCCCCGTGATTCGGGTAGACAACCGTTTCGCCGACGGTGAAGGTCATATGTTCTGTACCCCTTTCCAGGTGACCAGTCTAACACGTCAGCAAATGAGCGACCGACACGTTTGCCCAGGTCAGAGGCCTTTTCCGGGCTTGACAAAGCCCGCATCCATGTGCCGCTCGGGCCGAACTGACCCTCACCCACCGCCGCCTGGTCGATACTGGCCGACATGTCCGAGCTGGCGGCGAGGCCGGTCGTGGGGTCGGTGCAGCTGGTGCGCTCGGCCCATCCTCTGCACGCCTTGGTCACCGCACTGGTGCTCGGCGGCGCAGCCTTGGCCACGGGCCGCCCGGTGCGCGAGGCGGGGCTCGTCGTGGCCACCGTGCTCGTCGGGCAGGCCGTCGTGGGCTGGCACAACGACCTGGTCGACCGCGAGCGAGACGCGGCCCACGACCGGCCCGGCAAGCCCCTGGCGTCCGGGGCCCTCGACCCGGGCACCGTGTGGTTCGCGCTCGCCTGCGGGGTCCTGCTCCTGGTCCCGCTCGCGCTCGGCAACGGCGTCACCGCCGGCTGCGCGTACCTGCTGTCCGTTGCGGTCGCGCTGGCCGGCAACCTCGTCCTGCGCCGGTCCGCGTTCTCGTGGCTGCCGTGGGCGGCGTCGTTCGGCCTGCTGCCGGCGTACCTGTCGTACGGCGGGTGGGGCGGCCAGGCCGAGGGCGAGCCGCCGACCGTGCTCGTCACCGCGATCGCAGCGCTGCTCGGCATCGCCGTCCACTTCCTGCTGGCCCTTCCGGACCTCGTGGAGGACAACGCCGACGGAATGCGTCACCTCCCTCTGAGGGTGGCACTGCGGACGGGTGCTCCTCGGCTGCTGTGGATCACGGTGGCCGTGACGGTGTTCCTGGCTGTGTCGCTGGTCGTCGCGCTGGCCACGGTCGGGCTGCGCCAGTAGACCTGCCGGAGCACCTGGAAGTAGGGCGGTCCTTCGACGCTAGGCTGTGGCTCGCAACCCCGTCGACCACGAAGGCCTGTGACCCATGGACCGTCGGCTCTCGCGCCGCTCCCCCAGACCCCGGCTCGCCCTCTTGATCGGCGCGCTCATCCTCGCCGTCCCTGGCGTCTCCGCGTGTGGCTTCAACTACGCCACCGACAAGGAGAACACCATCGTCAACGGCACCAACTACCAGGACGGCGTGGTCGACGTCCTCAACGCGTTGATCGTCTCGAGCGAGGACGGTTCCGGCACCTTCATCGCGACCCTGGCCAACAACTCGCCCGACGAGGCCATCAGCTTCGAGTCGCTGGGCTTCGGTGCCAACTCCACGGTGCAGGTCGCGTCGTTCTCCCCGATCGAGGTTGCGCCCCATGGTCACGTGAACCTCGCCACCGACGAGCAGGGCATCAAGGTCACCGGCGAGTTCAAGGCCGGCGAGTTCATCGAGCTGTCCGTCGGCTTCGACAACGGCGAGACGGCTGACATGGACGTCCCTGTCGTGACCGCCGACGACGATGTACACCGGCCTCGACAACGGCACGGGCGTCCCGTCACCGTCGGCCGCACCGTCCGCCGAGTAGCGCGCGATGACCTACGAGCTCGTCCTGCTCCGCCACGGCGAGAGCACCTGGAACGCCAAGAACCTGTTCACCGGCTGGGTCGACGTCGACCTGTCCGACAAGGGCCGCCAGGAGGCCGTGCGCGGCGGCGAGCAGATCCGCGAGGCCGACCTGCTGCCCGACGTCGTCCACACCTCCCTGCTGCGCCGCGCGATCACGACCGCCAACCTGGCGCTCGACGCGGCCGACCGGCACTGGATCCCCGTACGCCGCTCGTGGCGGCTCAACGAACGCCACTACGGCGGCCTCCAGGGCAAGGACAAGAAGCAGACGATGGAGGAGTTCGGCGAGGAGCAGTTCATGCTGTGGCGCCGCTCCTTCGACGTGCCCCCGCCGGAGATCGACGACGACGCCGAGTTCTCCCAGGTCGGCGACCCGCGCTACGAGGGCCTGGGCGAGGAGATGCCGCGCACCGAGTGCCTCAAGGACGTCATCGCCCGGATGCTCCCCTACTGGGAGTCCGACATCGTCGCCGACCTGCGCGCGGGGCAGCGCGTGCTCGTCGCAGCCCACGGCAACAGCCTCCGCGCCGTGGTCAAGCACCTCGACCAGATCAGCGACGACGACATCGTCGGTCTCAACATCCCGACGGGCATGCCGCTGCTCTACCGCCTCGACGACGACCTGCAGCCGACCGTCAAGGGCGGCGAGTACCTCGACCCCGACGCGGCCGCCGCCGCTGCCGCCGCTGTCGCCAACCAGGGCCGGTGACCACTCGGCGGTCGAGGTGGCCGAGGAGCGCAGCGACGAGGCCCTCGAGACCCAGTGAGCGGGCAGCGACCTTCGTGGTTTCGAGGCGCTAGCGCGGCTTCCTCAACCAGCGACGAAGGTCTCAGACGTCCGTAGGCACCGGGAACTGGCCGGTGACCACGAACACCACCCGGTTGCCGACCGAGACGGCGTGGTCGGCGATCCGCTCGTAGTAGCGGCCGAGCAGGGCGATGTCGACGGCGGCCTCGACCCCGTGGGCCCAGTCGTCGGAGAGCAGCTGCCCGAAGCTGGTGCGTCGCAGGTGGTCCATCTCGTCGTCGTCGCGGCTGAGCACGATGGCGGCCTCGACGTCTCGCTCGGTGATGATCTGCGCGACGCGGGCGACCATGTCCTCGGCGACCTCGGCCATCCGCGACACCGTCGGGCGGACCTCGTCGGGCACCGCGATGGCCGGCACCCGCAGGCGGGCGATCTTGGCGACGTGCACCGAGAGGTCGCCCATCCGCTCCAGCTCGCTGACCATCCGCAGTGCCGAGACGATGATCCGCAGGTCGCCGGCGACGGGCTGCTGGAGCGACAGCAGCGAGAAGCACTTGTCCTCGACCCGCTCGGTCGCCTCGTCGATCTGGGAGTCGGCGCTGATGACGTCCTCGGCCTTCTCGGCGTCACCGGTCAACAGGGCCTGGGTGGCGAGTCGTACTGCTTGCTGGACGTTGCCGCACACGACGGCGAGGTCGCTGAAGACGGAGTCGAGCTGGTCGTGGTAGGCCTCACGCATGCCCCGGACCGTACGGGCGCTCGGTGACCAGTTGGCGTCAAGCGGTGAACGCGCGGTGAACAGTCGTCGAGAGACCGTGCGACGAAGCGGGTAGCAGGTGAACCCCTGCGTACGATCGTGTCGTGGACGCGACCACGCAAGCCTTTCTCGCGGCGCTCATGGGAGCGCTCGTGGCGGGTGGTGGAGTTCTCGCGTGGCACGTCAGCGAGCGCCAGCAGATGCTTCCCGACGTCGAGGTGCCGGTCGTGCCCGACGGCGTCGCCTCCGTGCTGTCGGTCCTGCGCAGCAGCGCGGTCCTGGTCGGGGCTGACGACACGGTGCTGAAGGCCAGCGCGCCGGCGTACGCCATGGGCCTGGTGTCGGGCACCAGCCTGATGTCGCGCGAGCTCGCCGAGCTGGTCGCGCAGGTCCGCCGTGACGGTCAGATCCAGGAGACCGAGCTGCTGATGGCGCGACAGGGCACGAACCCGCGCCACGTCACGGTCCGCATCGCGCCGCTCTCCTCCACGCTGGTGCTCGCGCTGGTCGAGGACCGCACGCGCGAGCGCCGGGTCGAGAAGGTGCGGCGCGACTTCGTGGCGAACGTCTCCCACGAGCTCAAGACGCCGGTGGGCGCGATCAGGCTGCTCGCCGAAGCCGCGTGCGAGGCGGCCGACGACCCGGTCGCCGTACGCCGTTTCGCCGGCCGGATGCTGACCGAGTCCGACCGCCTGTCCCGGCTGGTGCAGCAGATCATCGAGCTGTCGCGTCTCCAGGACGACGACCCGCTCGACGCGCCTGTCCTGGTCGCGGTGGACGACGTGCTCGCAGGGGCGGTCGACGCCTCCGCGATCGATGCCAACGACCGCGACATCAAGATCGTCACCGGCGGAGTCCACGGGCTGAAGGTCTTCGGCAACGAGGAGCAGGTGCGTGCCGCCGTCGCCAACCTGGTCGCCAACGCGGTCGCCTACTCCGGCGACCACTCGACGGTGCTCGTCTCGACCAAGCCAAGTACGGGGACCGACGACCAGATGGTCGAGATCTCGGTCGTCGACCAGGGCATCGGCATCCCCAGCGGCGAGCTCGACCGCATCTTCGAGCGTTTCTACCGCGTCGACCCGGCGCGCCACCGGTCCACCGGCGGCACCGGTCTCGGGCTGTCCATCGTCAAGCACGTCGCGGCGACCCACGGCGGCGAGATCCGCGTGTGGTCCGTCGAGGGCCAGGGCTCCACGTTCACCCTCACCCTGCCGCGCGCCCACCAGGAAGCAATGACATGAGAGGCCCAAACATGAGGTGTGGGGCATGACCCGTGTTCTCGTCGTCGAGGACGAGGAGAGCTACTCCGATGCCCTCGCCTACATGCTCCGCAAGGAGGGGTACGACGTCGCGATCGCCGCGACCGGCCCCGACGCCCTGGCGGAGTTCGACCGCCACGGCGCCGACATCGTGCTGCTCGACCTGATGCTTCCCGGACTGCCCGGCACCGAGGTGTGCCGCCAGATCCGCCAGACCTCCAACGTCCCGGTGATCATGGTCAGCGCCAAGGACGACGAGATCGACAAGGTGGTCGGCCTCGAGCTCGGCGCCGACGACTACGTCACCAAGCCCTACTCCCCGCGCGAGCTGGTCGCCCGCATCCGCGCGGTGCTGCGCCGCGGCCAGGAGCCCGACCTCGCGCCGTCCACCCTGGAGGCCGGGCCGGTGCGGATGGACGTCGAGCGCCACGTGGTGACCGTCGGCGGCAGCGAGCAGCGACTGCCGCTCAAGGAGTTCGAGCTGCTCGAGATGTTCCTCCGCAACCCCGGCCGCGTCCTCACCCGCGGCCAGCTCATCGACCGGGTCTGGGGCTCCGACTACGTCGGCGACACCAAGACCCTCGACGTCCACGTCAAGCGCCTGCGCGCCAAGCTCGAGCCCGACCCCGGCGAGCCGAAGTACCTCGTCACCGTGCGCGGGCTGGGCTACAAGCTGGACCTGTGATGCTGGGATCGGAATACCCGGTATCCGGGTATCCCGCAGACGTCTGGCGGTTGCAACCGCCGACATAGCGGCAGGAACGAGCCTGACAAGTACGGCGCGAAATCACCGTACGTCGTCCGATAACCGCGTGTCCGGTGTCGGTGGTCGTCCCTAGGCTCGAGAGGTGAACGCAACCCCCGCCAAGACCTGGCTCCCGATCGCCGCCGTGTCGGTGACGCTGGTGCTGTGGGCGTCGGCGTTCGTGGCGATCCGCCACCTCGGCAAGGACTTCGAGCCCGGGTCGCTGTCGCTCGGGCGCCTGCTCGTGGGCGCGGCGACCCTGGGGGCGGTCGTCCTCACCCAGTCCCGGATGCCGCGACCGACGGGGCGGGAGTGGCTCTCGATCGTGGCGATCGGCGTGCTGTGGTTCGGCATCTACAACGTCGCCCTCAACGAGGGCGAGCAGCACGTCGACGCCGGTACGGCGTCCATGCTGCTGCAGGTCTCGCCGATCCTGATCGCGGTGCTGGCGACTCTGTTCCTGAGCGAGAAGTTCACGACGTACCTCACGATCGGACTGGCGCTGGCGTTCTCCGGCGTGGTCCTGATCGGCACGGCCGACAGCGGCTCCGGCGGCAGCCGCGACATCCTCGGAGTGGTGCTGTGCCTGGTCGCGGCGGCCGTCTACTCCATCAGCGTGATCCTCCAGAAGCCGCTCGTGGCCCGCTTGCCGGCGCTCCACATCGTCTGGCTGGCGTGCACCGTCGGCGCGATCGCGTGCCTACCGTTCGCCGGCCAGCTGGTCGACGACACCCGCGCGGCGCCGACGTCCTCGATCCTCTGGGTCCTCTACCTCGGGCGTCTTCCCCACGGCGATCGCGTTCACCACCTACGCCTACGCCCTGCGCCACATGAGCGCCTCGAGCCTCGGCGTGACGACCTACCTCGTCCCGCCGATCACGATCGTGATGGGGCTGGTGTTCCTGGGCGAGACGCCGCCCACCATCGCGTACGCCGGCGGGGCGCTCGCGCTGCTCGGCGTCGCCGTCGCCCGGCGCAAGCCCAAGCCGAAGGCCGCCGTGCCGGAGCCGCAGGAGACCGCGACGCGTCGACATGGATGAAGTGCGATGCTGCGCTACGTGAGCGTCGTTGCGAATGTGCTGGTCGCCCTCGTGGCCCTGATCCACCTCTACATCGTCGTGCTCGAGATGTTCTTGTGGACCAAGCCGCAGGGGCGGGCGGCGTTCGGCACGGACGCCGAGTTCGCCGAGGCGTCGAAGACCCTCGCGGCCAACCAGGGCCTCTACAACGGCTTCCTGGTCGCCGGCCTGGTCTGGGGTCTGGTGGCCGACAAGACCGACGTCCTGGTGTTCTTCCTGCTGTGCGTGATCGTGGCCGGCGCGTACGGCGCGGCGACGGTCAGCCGCCGGATCCTGCTCGTGCAGGCGCTACCGGCCGCCCTCGCGCTCATCGCCGTCCTCGTCGCCGACTGACCCGGCGGCGGGCGGATCGGCGCCGGTCTCGAGCCAGCCGCGGAACGCCTCGAGGTTGGCCGTCGACTCGCCGCGCAGGTGGCGCCACTCCCACTCCTTGCGGATCGAGGAAGCGAACCCCAGCTCGAGGATCGTGTTGAACGACTCGTCGGCGTAGGTCAGCACCGACCCGAGCAGCCGGTCGAGCTCGTCGGGGGTCGCCGACGACAGCGGCAGCCTGGCGTCGAGGTAGATGTCGCCGAGGCGGTCGACCGCGAACGACACGGCGTACATCCTCAGGTTCCGCTGCAACAGCCAGCGGTAGACCGCCTCGTGGTTCTCGTCGGGGGCCCGGCAGACGAACGCATGGCAGCCGAGGGCGTGGGGCCCGACGTCGAGGCGCACGGCGGTCTGGAGCTTGCGTTCGCCCGGCAGCGCGAAGCTGAACACTCCGTCGCCGGGTTCGGTGAACTCGATGCCGTGCTCGCTCAGGTGAGCCCTGATCGTGGAGCTGACATCGGCGGTGGACACAGGGGCCAGGTTAGGCAACGGCCTCTCGCATGTACGACCGGGCGCGGTCGTAGGTCTCGAGGGTCTTCTCGGCGGTGAGGTCCCAGGAGAACTGCGCGGCCTGGCGAACCGCGCCTCGTGCCAGCCGCTCGCGCAGCGCCGGGTCGTTGACCAGCGAGGCGAGCGCGTCGGCCCAGTCGGCGGGCCGGTGGGAGTCGACCAGGAGCCCGCTGCGGCCGTCGTCGACGACCGTCGTCAGGCCCCCGACGGCGGCGGCCACGACGGGGGTGCCCGAGGCCTGGGCCTCGACGGCGACCAGGCCGAACGACTCGTTGTAGGACGGTACGGCGACCAGGTCGGCCGCGGCGTACCACTGCGCCAGCTCGGCCTGCGCGACCGGCGGCACGAACCGCACGACGTCGTCGAGGCCGAGCGTCGAAGCCAGCTGGGCCAGCGACTCGGGGTGGTCGAGGCCCGGAGCCCGACGGGCCACCGACGATCGGGACCACCAGGCGCGAGCGGAGCTCGGGCGTCGCGCTCGAGGAGCACCGCGACCGCCCGCAGCAGCACGTCGGGTGCCTTCAGCGGCTGGATCCGGCCGGCAAACATCAGCACCGACGCGTCGGTCGGCAGGTCGAGCCGCCGGCGGGTCTCGGCCCGGTCGCGGGGCCGGAACACCTCGAGGTCGACACCCGGGTGGATCACCTCGACGCGGGAGGCACAGGCGTCGTACAGGTTGATCAGCTGCTTGGCCTCGGTGTCGGTGTTGGCGATCAGTATGTCGGCGGCCTCGACCACCTGCTCCTCACCGATGATCCGGGCGGCGGGCTCGGGGGTGTCGCCCTCGGCGAGCGCGTCGTTCTTGACCTTGGCCATGGTGTGCATCGAGTGCACGAGCGGCACGCCCCAGCGGTCGCGGGCCAGCGCCCCGACCTGGCCGGAGAGCCAGTAGTGGGAGTGCAGGGCGGAGTAGTGGCCGAGCGGCTGTGAGGCCTCGGTGCGCAGCACCTCGCGCGCGAACACGCACATCTGCCCGGGCAGCTCGGCCTTGGTCAGGCCCTCGAACGGCCCGGCGTGGATGTTTCGGACCAGCACTCCCGGCGCCGCCTCGACCACCGTCGGGAGGGCCGAGGAGGTGGCGCGGGTGAAGATGTCGACCTCGATGCCCTGCTGCGGCGAGCCGCTTGGACAGCTCCATCACGTAGACGTTCATGCCGCCGGCGTCACCGATGCCGGGCTGGTCGAGCGGGGAGGTGTGCAGGCTGATCATCGCCACACGATCGATAGCTCCCACGGGCGTGCCTTCCGGTCGGCGGACTCCTCCAGAGAGCCCAACCACCGAGTTCGAGGACTGATTCCCGCTGGACGCGGATTTCGGTGTCAGAGGGTGGCGCGCTGTGGGGTTGGCCGGGCGAGCTGGACGACCGCGAACACCGCCACCAGCGCCCCCGCCAGCCCCCACACGACACCGTCGTCGGAGGCCGAGGTGGCCGCGAAGGCGACCACCATCCAGAACAGCAGCGGCAACGCGCACGCCACGAACAACCGCAGCGCCAGCAGCCCCCGCTTGACCAGCAGGGTGCCGAGCTCGAGGAGGAACAAGGTGACCAGGACCGCCCCCAGCCAGAACAGGCCGAGCTCGACGGGGTCGTCACCACCGTCCCAGATGAACCACGCGGCCACCCAGGCCACGCCACCGAGGAGACCGACCACCTGGGCGGCCCGCGTCACGGCCATGGGCACGTTGAAGGCTCCTTCCGAGCTCGGTTCCCCCCGTGCAGACCGGCCAGTCTGCCCGGGAGAGCGACCGGCACAATCGCGCCATGGCAGAACTCACCGAGGGGCGCCCAGACATTCGCCGGGCCCTCGTCACCGGAGCCAGCAGCGGGATCGGCGCGGCCACCGCGCGCCGGCTCGCGGCGGAAGGTTTCCACGTGCACTGCGCCGCCCGACGTACGGACCGGATCGAGGCCCTCGCGGCCGAGATCGGTGGCGTGGCGACCGCGTGCGACGTCACCGACGCCGACTCCGTCGCCGCGCTCGCCGAGCGGGTCGGCCCGCGTGCTGCACGTGCTGGTCAACAACGCGGGCGGTGCGTTCGGCGCCGACACGGTCGAGGAGGGCGACCCCGAGGACTGGGCGCGCACGTACGACGTCAACGTGCTCGGCACCCTGCGAGTCACCCAGGCGCTGCTGCCCGGCGCTGCGCGCCAGTGGCGACGGGCTGATCGTGAACATGGGGTCGACGGCCGGCCGGGTCGTCTACGAGGGCGGCGGCGTCTACACCGCCGCCAAGCACGCGCTCAAGGCCCTGACCGGCACGCTCCGGCTCGAGCTGAGCGGCGAGCCGATCCGGGTGACGGAGGTGGCGCCGGGGATGGTGCGCACCGACGAGTTCTCCGTCAACCGCTTCCGCGGCGACACCGAGAAGGCCGCGGCCGTCTACGCCGGCGTACCCGAGCCCCTCACGGCCGACGACATCGCCGACGTCGTGGGCTGGGTCGCCACCCGGCCCAGCCACGTCGACATCGACGAGATCGTGGTGCGGCCCGGTCGCCCAGGCCGCCCAGCACAAGGTGCATCGCGTCACCTGACCCGCCACATCGGGCAGACTGCCCTCGTGCAGACCATCGGGCTCGTCGGCGGCATGAGCTGGGAGAGCAGTGCGGTCTACTACCGCGACCTCAACCTCGGGGTGCAGCAACGGCTGGGCGGGCTGTCGTCGCCGCGGCTCGTGCTGAGCACGGTCGACTTCGCCGAGCTGACCGACCTCGAGGAGGGCGAGCGCTGGGACCAGATCGGCGAGCTGCTCGCCGAGGCGGGTCGCGGCGTCGAGCGCGCCGGCGCGGACTTCCTGCTGCTGTGCACCACGACGTTCCACAAGGTCGCCGACCAGGTCGAGGCCGCGGTCGGCATCCCGCTGCTGCACCTCGGCGACGTCGTCGCGTCGGCCTGCCTCGAGCAGGACGCCACGACCGTCGGCCTGATCGGCACCAAGGTGGCGATGGAGGACGAGTTCTTCGCCGAGCGACTCGGCCGCCACGGGGTCTCGGTGATCATGCCCGCCGCCGAGCACCACGACTGGCTCAACTCCGCGATCTACGACGAGCTCGTGCACGGCCGGGTCGTCGACGCCACTCGCCGCCGCGTCGTCGCGCTGACCGAGGAGCTCTGGGACGCCGGCGCCCGCGCGATCCTGCTCGGCTGCACCGAGATCGAGCTGCTGGTCTCGCAGGCCGACGTCGAGCTGCCCGGTCTCCCCTGCACGACGCTGCACGTCAACGCCGCCCTCGACCGGGCATTGGCCTGACACCGATTCGTCTGCGGATCACTGCGGTTTTCCTCGCTGGGGACCGCAGACGAATCGGTGTTCAGCGGCCCCGGGATCCGACTCTTGCGCATCGCGCGGGTCAGGCGTTTGCTGGGCTACATCAGCGTCTCTTTCTGAGGGTCCGGCGGGCCGATCGACATCTGCATCCCAGGCCCGGGAGAAGATGGCCATGGCCGTGATCAGCCTTCGTGAGACCGATCAGGCGAGCATTCGTCAGCTGTTCTCGGCAGGGTCCGATCCTGACGGGTTACCGCTTCCGCGAGCGGTCCTCACGGCGCTGTATCGGCTGATCCCGTGCGACGCCATCGGTGTCGCCGAGGTCGACTCGGCCGGCTACCTGGTCCACGGAATGGCGCTTCCCGGGCACGCCGACGCCCATCATGGATTCCGGGTCTGTGTCGGCCCTGTCCGCACTGCGCTGCAACACGCCTCGGCCTTGCCACCTGACGACGCCGACGCCCTGTTCAACCAGGCCGGCGGAGTCGCGGACGGACTTCGCGTCGGCTTCTCCCTCGCCGGAAGCCACCATGTGGTCCAGCTGTGTCTGCGGCGCACGCAGTCCATGTTCTCCGAACGGGACGTGGCAATGCTGGCGATGCTCCAACCGGCGCTTCACCGCATCGTGCTCACCCAGCCCCGGTCGCCTTCCCCACCTTGCTTGTCGGACGCCGAGCGCCGGGTGCTGGAGCTGGTCGCCGCGGGCGCATCCAACCAGGAGGTCGCCGCCCGGCTGTGCGTGACCGTGGCCACCGTGCGCAAGCACTTGGAGCACGTCTACAGGAAGCTCGGAGTGACCAACCGGACGGCGGCAGTAGCGGCCGTGGCCGACCACGGCGCGCTCACCGACAGGTAGGCGAGATTCGCGGAAAGGCGAATCCCCAAACGCGGCCGGACGCGGCGAGACTCGAGGAGGACCACTACCGAGAAAGACAGCGAGCGTCCAGCCATGCCCCGAACGCGCACAGCCGTAGAGAACTTGGACATACCCCGCCGGACCGTCCTGAAGGGAGGAGCGGCCACAGCGGTGTCCGGGCTGACGGTGCTGACCGTCGCGGGTCCCGCGCAGGCGTTCCCACAAGTCGACGAGGGGGTCGTCGTCCCGTGGCTGGACCTGGTCCCGCCGGTGCCACCGTTCCTCGTCAACAACCTGGCGCACCCGCTGGTCTGGGAGGACATCGAGTACCTGACGCCCAACGAGAAGTTCTTCACGGTCAAGCACTACGACGTGCCCCAGCTCTCGCGGACCGACTGGCGCCTACGCGTCAACGGGCTCGTCGCACGCCCGAAAACCCTGTCGCTGGCGGACCTCCATGCCCTGCCGCGTCGAGTCGTCACGTTCGCGCTGGAGTGTTCCGGCAACGGCGACGCCACGCCGAACCAGATCGGGCTTGTCGGCAACGCCCGGTGGGCCGGCGCGTCGTTGGCAGAGGTGCTCAAGAGCGCGCGGCCCCTCGACGAGGGCATCGAGGTGGTCTTCTGGGGTGCCGACAAGGGCGAGGTGACGATCCGCGACAACTCGGGGGTGTTCAGTGCGGGTCAGACGGGACAGGGTGTTCCGGACGACACGGGCGGTCTCGACCTGACCATCACCGAACGGTTCGCCCGCAGCATGTCGCTCCAGGACGCCATGAGCTCGTCCAACCTGCTCTGCTACGAGATGAACGGCGTCGCACTACCCCGGGACCACGGGGCTCCCGTCCGCCTCATCGCACCCGACTGGTACGGCGTGGCCAACGTCAAGTGGCTCACCCGGATCGAGATCACCGGCAGCCGGTTCCAGGGCAAGTTCATGGCGCGCGACTACGTCAGCATCCGCGAGGAGAACCGCGGCGGCAAGACGCGCTGGACGTTCACCTCCGTCACTCATGAACGCCTCAAGTCCGCGCCGGCGAGGGTCACCCGCCGAGGTGACGAGTACACCGTGCTGGGCGCGGCCTGGGGAGCGCCGATCGCCAAGGTGGAGGTCCGGATCGACGACGGCCCCTGGCGAGCGACGAAGCTCGTTCGCAACCCGTCGCGCAGCATGGGCTCGGGGCATCGGGACCAGGCCGCGTGGAAGCTCTGGAAGCTGAGCTGGGGAGCCCCCGCTAGCGGCGAGCACACGATCACGTCCCGTGCCTACGACACGGACGGGAACGTCCAGCCCACGCCGACGGATCCCTACCTCACCAGCAAGCGAACCTTCTGGGAGAACAACGGCCACATGACCCGCCGGGTGATGATCCCCTGAGGGTGGTCACCGGACCGGGTTGCCGGCCTCCAGCACGATGACGGCGAGGCGGGAGAGGTCGGGGGTGAGGTGCTGCTCGGGCACCTGCGCACAGCGACCGCAGAGGTTGAAGTCGTAGACGAACATGTCGGGGTGGGGGTTGCCCCCGGGCACGTGGGCCAGGTCGATGCGGTCGACGAGCGAGCGCACCTCGGGAACGCGGGCGTCGTGGGAGGTGAGGTCGACCGCACCCTCGGTGGTGCGGCCGGCGAAGCCACCGGTACGCCGCACGACGACGAGGGACTCGTCACTGGCGGGCTCGGCGGTGGTCGGCGCGGTGGTGGAGCCGTCGTCGGGCGTGACACCGACGGTCTCCCACGCCTGACGGACGGCGTCGGCCCAGCCCTGCTCACGGTCGCCGGCGGCGGCGACGGTCGCGGCCGCGAAGCCGGCGAAGTCGGTGTCGGGGCCTACCTGCGCGCCGGTGATGGCGGCGTACCAGATGGCTCCGGCGCCCTCCCACGCGTGGCCGCCGATGGCGGTGGCGGCCAGGTGGAAGGCGCGGTTGGGGATGCCGGAGTTGAGGTGGACACCGCCGTTGTCGTCGGTGGTCTCGATGTAGTCGTCCATCGACGCGCCCTGGGGATCCTTGCCGAGCTGGGGGTCGTCGTAGGCGGTGCCGGGATGGGCCATGTCGCGCAGCCCGCGCGCGCTGACTCCCGGCATGAAGAGACCGGCGCCGATCAGCCAGTCGGCCTGGTCGACGGTCTGGCCGAGCAGCCACTGCTTGAGGCAGCTGCCGAACACGTCGCTGACCGACTCGTTGAGGGCGCCGGACTGGCCCTGGTAGCGCAGCCCGGCGGAGTGCTCGGTGACGGCGTGGCTGAGCTCGTGGCCGAGGACGTCGACAGGCTTGGTGAACCGGTCGAAGATCTCGCCGTCCCCGTCGCCGAAGACCAGCTGGGTGCCGTCCCAGAAGGCGTTGTCGTAGTCGCGGCCGTAGTGGACCGTGACCGAGACGGGGGCGCCCGCGTCGTCGTAGGAGGACCGGTCGAACACCTCGGCGAAGAGCCGCAGCGCGCCGTCGATGCCGTCGGCGGCCTCGTCGACGGCGATGTCGCCCGAAGCCGCGTCGCCGGACCCGCGCACGGGTGTGCCGGGCAGGGTCGTGGTGTTGCCGGCGGTGTGGACGGTCCAGTCGGGGACGGTCGCCGCGGCACCGGGCACGGTCGCCGTCGCCGTCGGGCGCGACGCAGGCGTGGTCGTGGCCCGGAGGTCGCGTAGCTGGGCGTCGACCGTCAGGGTCGCGGTCGCCCGAGCGGCGGCGCCCGTGGCGTCGGAACGGGCGATCTGCTCGAGGAGGTACGGGGGGATGAAGGAGCAGGTCATGGGACCTGCCTACCCGTCGGGACCGACAACGCCAAGTGGCGAGCTCGGTCAGGGCCGGCCGGCGGGCTCCCCGTCGACGAGATCGCGCACGTTGATGCCGCGGGCGAGTCCCTCCTGAGGCGTCAGCAGGCGCAGCGCCATCAGGTCCCGGACCGCCGCCACGACGAGCTGCACGGAGATCGGCGTCTTGCCGGCGAGCTCGCGGTTGGCGGCGGCGTGCAGGTCCTCGATGGAGGCGCCGCCCGCGGCGGCCATCCACACCACGCGCCGCAGCCCGTCGAGGGCCAGGTGGTGCCCGCTGACAGCGGTCGGCCGGTCGTCGCTGTCGCCGATGCCGACCGCGACGTAGAGCTGGTCCGGCCCGGCGGACTTCCGGGTGCGCCTGACCACGAGCTCGGCCAGGACCGGGGCCGCAGCGTGGATGTCGCCGTACCTCAGGACCCACAGCCCGTCGACCTCGTCGATCAGGTCGGGCAGGACGCTGGTCGCCCAGGCCGCCGGCGCGGACACCAGGGCGCCCTCGAGGCGGCGTACGTCGTCGTTCCGGCGCACGCGCGTCAGCTCGGGTGTGCCGAGGTGTGCGGCATCGTGCTCGAGCAGCACGGCGGCGGCGAGGTGCAGGGGCCCGGCAGGGCAGGACCGCATCCCGAGGGCGTCGGGCCCGGCCAGGGTCGAGGACTCGGGATCCGTCTGCTCGTCCGGCGCGAAGCGCAGCGGCTCGGGGAACGCCACCACGTCGAAGGAGTCGTCGGTGGCCAGCAGCTCGTCGGTGACGTAGCCGAAGCCGCGACGGCTCAGCTCGGCCACCGCGCCGATCCGGGTGTCGGCGTCGCTGGAGAACAGGGCAACCACCGCACCGTCAGGTGTCGCCACCGCCGCGGCGCGCAGCACGGTGAGCCGGTCGGCGGCACCGGCGAGGGCCAGCTCGCGGATCTGGTCGGCGAGGCGCAGGCCGGCCTCGGGAGCCAGTGGACGGTCGGACCGCGGCAGCGTGATCACCGTCTCGTCGCCGGGCGCGGCGTCGGACGAGCGGCAGCGCGACCAGAGGGCGTCGACCTGGGCCGCGGACGGATGGCCCCCCGCCTCGACCCGGACGCGGCGGCCGAGGACGTCGAGCAGCACCGCGGGAGGCTGCGAGGACGCGCGCGTCACCGTAGCCGCCCCGCCGCCGGTCCGCGAGGACCTGTGGACAGGGGCGTACGCAGGCAGGCGTTGCCCCCCATCGAGATCCCCCCAGATTCGACGTACGTGTGCGGACGCACATGCGCTCACCGCCGCGAGACAGCCCCCCGGTGAGCGCATGACGAGATTAGCCAGGGGCCCGGGGGCGGTAAAGCACGATGCGGCGGTGGACCATACCGGCCCGTAGACTCTGCGGGTTTCGCCTCCGCCCCCTCCACGTCCCTGTAAAGGTGCTCGCTTCGCATGCCTGAGACCTCCCCGGCCGCCCAGACGTCACGTGACCAGACTGCCGTCGAAGACATACCGGTCTCGTGCTCTGCGCCGCGACCTCAGGAACGTCGCGATCGTCGCCCACGTCGACCACGGCAAGACCACGCTCGTCGACGCGATGCTGCGTCAGGCCGGAGCCTTCACGGCACACCAGGCCGAGAGCGTCGTCGACCGGGTGATGGACTCCGGCGACCTCGAGCGCGAGAAGGGCATCACGATCCTCGCCAAGAACACCGCCGTGCACTACACCGGCCCGTCCTTCCCCGAGGGCATGACGATCAACATCATCGACACCCCCGGCCACGCCGACTTCGGTGGCGAGGTCGAGCGCGGGCTGTCGATGGTCGACGGCATCGTGCTGCTCGTCGACGCCTCCGAGGGTCCGCTTCCCCAGACCCGCTTCGTGCTGCGCAAGGCGCTCAACGCCGACATGCCGGTCGTGCTCGTGGTCAACAAGGTCGACCGCGGCGACGCTCGCATCGCCGAGGTGGTCGACGAGACCTACGAGCTCTTCATCGACCTGCTCGATGACCACCACAGCCAGGAGGCGCTCGACTTCCCGGTCGTCTACGCGTCGGCGAAGGCCGGCCGCGCGTCGCTCGAGGTGCCCGACAACGGCGGGATGCCCGACTCGCCCGACCTCGAGCCGCTGTTCCGCACGATCGTGGAGACCATCCCCGCGCCGACGTACGACGAAGGGGCGCCGCTGCAGGCCCACGTCACCAACCTCGACGCCTCGCCGTTCCTCGGCCGGCTCGCCCTGCTGCGGATCCACCAGGGCGAGCTCAAGAAGGGCCAGACCGTGGCCTGGATGAAGCGCGACGGCTCCCAGAAGAACGTGCGGGTGACCGAGCTCCTCGTCACGGAGGGCCTCGAGCGCAAGCCCGGTGAGTCGGCCGGTCCCGGCGACATCGTCGCGGTGGCCGGCTTCCCCGACATCACCATCGGTGAGACGCTCGCCGACGCCGACAACCCCGTCGCGCTGCCGCTGATCCATGTCGACGAGCCGGCGATCTCGATGACCATCGGCACCAACACCTCACCGCTCGTCGGTCGGCTCAAGGGCTCCAAGGTCACGGCGCGGATGGTCAAGGACCGCCTCGACGCAGAGCTCGTCGGCAACGTCTCGCTCAACGTGCTGGCGACCGAGCGTCCGGACACCTGGGAGGTGCAGGGCCGCGGCGAGCTGGCGCTGGCCATCCTCGTGGAGCAGATGCGACGTGAGGGCTTCGAGCTGACGGTGGGCAAGCCGCAGGTGGTGACCAAGGAGATCGACGGCAAGGTCCACGAGCCGATGGAGCGGCTGACGATCGACGCGCCGGAGGAGTACCTCGGCACGATCACCGAGCTGCTCGCCGCTCGCAAGGGCCGGATGGAGCAGATGACCAACCACGGCACGGGCTGGGTGCGGATGGAGTTCCTGGTCCCGGCGCGTGGCCTGATCGGCTTCCGCACCGAGTTCCTGACCGACACCCGCGGCACCGGGCATCGCCCACCACATCTCCGAGGGCTACGAGCCCTGGACCGGCGAGATCCGCTCCCGCGCCTCCGGCTCGCTGGTCGCCGACCGCTCCGGCGCCGCGACGGCGTACGCGATGACCAACCTGCAGGAGCGCGGGATCCTCTTCGTGGAGCCGACCACCGAGGTCTACGAGGGGATGATCGTCGGCGAGAACTCCCGCGCCGACGACATGGACGTCAACATCACCAAGGAGAAGCAGCAGACCAACATCCGCTCCTCCACCTCCGACAACTTCGAGAAGCTCGTGCCGCCGCGCAGGCTCAGCCTCGAGCAGTGCCTGGAGTTCTGCCGCGAGGACGAGTGCGTCGAGGTCACCCCGCAGAGCGTCCGGATCCGCAAGCTGGTCCTCGACCAGAACGAGCGCGCCAAGATGGCCTCCCGCGCCAGGAAGAGCAGTTGAGCGCGAAGCAGACCAACGGAAGCGTCCGAGCGCGCCGGGGCGTCTGGACTGACGAGCGAGGCGAGCGCAGCGAGCCAGCGAGGAGGGAAGACGCCCCGCACGCGCGCGCTCGGACACGCGCCTGAGCTTGCGAAGGCGCCATGATTTGTGAGAGCGCTTCC
>CAVWXS010000032.1:0-152250 GCA_963758885.1 uncultured Actinomycetota bacterium | reverse complement strand
TCTGCGGCCCCTTGACGTTGAGCAGGCAGGCGGGCGGTGTCTGTTTTCACTTGCGAGGATCGGCTCCGACCTGCCACAAGTCTGGCCGTGAGCCGTGCGGGGATGTGCGGGCAGGTGCCCCCCGTTGGCCGGTGTCTGATGAGGTTTTCGATCAGTAAATGACTAGCGTTCTGAACTGGGTTGCGGACGTCGGCCGCTGTCGATTTCCGCGATCCTGAACGGCCGGGCAAGGGCGTCAGGAAGGCCCGCCGCCTCTTGCGGGTTTTCGCCCGCGTTCGGGAGCGTTGGCGGCGAACGGCGCGGGTCCCAGGTCGCGTGCGCGAACCTTCCCGTAAGGGGATGGGCTACTGCAACAAGTCGATCATGCCGGGTCGTGGACCAGCGCCAGGCGTTGGGCTTGCGGGTCGCTTATCCAAGTGGTGCGTCGTCGTCTCGGCGATGAGTTCCGCGAGCCCGCGGAGTCTGAACTGTCGGCGGGCGTAACCTCGCCACCGGTGTCCGGGGTCCGCGGACTGCCGCTCACCCCCGACGACTTCCTGCGCTGACGGCGGGACCCGGGAGTTCGGCGTTCGGTGACCCGGGGCCAGGTGAAACGGGGCCCGGCGACACGGGATCCGGCTACACGGGATCCGGCGGCCCGGGGTCCTGTGGCGCCGGATACCGCACTGCTGCGGGAAAGCAGCGCAGCAGTGCGGCGAGCCGCGCGGTATCGCCCGCCACCTCGGTGTCTGCCCGCTCGACGGCGTCGTGCAGCGCCGCACCGGCGAACACCAGATCGCGCAATGTCGCCGCCTCCGGCACGGTCAGCCACGCATCGGGTTCGGCGTGCTCACCGCGGTCCAACTCGAGGCGCCCGCCCGCAACGGTGATGCGGAACCGGTCGCCCGCGACGTCCAGCTGGCAGCGCAGCGACAGCTCACCCGCCAGTGCCGGATCGAAGGTGGCGCGCAGGGCGAACAGCAGCGCGTCGACGCTCAGTTCCGCCGCGCCGTCCTCAGGCAGCGGTGCGCGGCTGCCCCAGTGGGCGAGCGCGCGGAGCACGGGCTCCAGTTCCTGCCCGCGCTCGGTGAGTTCATACACGGCGGCGGACGCAGGCGGTCCCAGGCGCCTTCGCCGCACCAGGCCGTCGGCTTCGAGCTCGCGCAACCGCTGCGCGAGGACGTTCTGGCTCATCTGCGGCAGCCCGCGGTGCAGGTCGGAGTAGCGCTTCGGGCCGAAGACCAGCTCCCGCACGACGAGCAACGCCCACCGCTCGCCGACCGCGTTCAGCGCTCGCGCGATGCCGCAGGGGTCGTCGAACAGCCTTTTCTTGCTCATGCACCCGAGTGTACTTGACAATAGGTGTTCATGCTCCTAAATTAGGAGTCTGAACACTGTGACCTCCGCCGTCGGCACCGTCATCGGCTACACACGGCACGGCGACGGGCCCCGGCGTTGACCCCCGTGCAGGGAAAGGAATGAAGAGATGAGCGAGATGACATTCTGGGTGACCTCGGCAGACGGCACCTCCATCGCCTACGACCGCCAGGGCACCGGACCCGCGGTCATCCTGGTGGGCGGCGTGCTCGACGACGGCGGCGAGAACGCCCCGTTGGCCGTGCTGCTCGCCGAGCACTTCACCGTCTACAACTATGCCCGCCGCGGCCGCGCACCCAGCGGCGACACCCCACCGTACGCCGTGGAGCGGGAGGTCGAGGACCTGGACGCGCTGATCGCCGCGGCCGGTGGCTCGGCACACCTGTATGGTGCATCCTCGGGGGGCGCGCTGGCGCTGGAAGCCGCCGCGGCAGGCTCGGCCATCGACAAGATCGTCGTCTGGGACCTGCCATACGCGACCGGTGACGACGTTCGCCCGCGGATCGAGCGGTACCTCGTGGACACCCAGGCTGCTCACGATGCTGGCCAGAACGAGGAGGTCCTCGAACTGTTCATGCGGATGACCGGTGGCACCGACGCGGACATCGCCGCCGGGAAGGGGACGGCCCTCTGGGCACCCTCGGTAGGTCTCGCGTCGACGCTCGTCCACGACCCCCTCTTCCAGAGTCGCTACGTGCTCCCGACGGACCGCCTCGGGACGATCACCCAGCCGATCCTGGTTCTCACCGAGGGCACGATCACATCCCCCTACTTCGCCGGACTGCCGTCGGACTACTTCGACCGGATCGCGGACGCGGCCGCAGAGGCGCTGCCGCATGCGGAACGCAGGAGCCTCGACGGGCAGGACCACGTGGTCAACCCAGACGTCATGGCCCCACTGCTAATGAGCTTCTTCAGCCAGTGACGCGCGCCCACAGGCCCTCTGTCACAGTTCTCACATCGGTTCGGAGGACGCATGGATCAGCCAACAGCCGAGGACGCCGTGAGGAGGCTTGAACCGCTCGTCGGTGAGTGGACCCTAGAAGCCAGCCCGCCGGAAGGACCTCCTTGGCCGGGTGACGCGCGCCTGTACCGAGTGGCACGACTCCGGCGTCCACCTGGTCGAGCGCTCCACGGTCGACATGCCAGAAGCTCCGGACGGCATCTCCATCATGGGCTGCGACGCGGCGAACAACACCTACATCCGACTTCACTCCGACGAGCGCGGCATTTGCCGCATCTACCAGATGAGCATCAACGAGGGCGAGTGGAAGCTCTGGCGCGAGGGCGAACCGTTTCCGCAACCATCTAGGGCGCCGAGGCTATGGCTCGGCCGCCGGAGGGTTGGTCACCGCAAGCGGAACCGGCTGCGGAAGCTTGTCTGCGACCGGATCGGTGCGTCCCGTGACCGCGCCAATCGCCGTAACGCAATCCCCCGACCGGCCGGACCACTTGGTCAACAACCACTGCACGCTGCCCCTGGGTACAAGCACTTTCGCCGCGGCTGTGTGGCGCGCGTCTACTACGGTGCCGCCCGTCCTGATCATCGGTGGGAGATTCCGCCCTCTTCTACCCTGTTCCTGATCGGGATTCTCCTCGTCAGGCACAAAGTAAAGCGCCAAATTTCGTCTCGCCCTGCAGAATGGCTAGGGCATTCGCCAATCTCTTCGAGTCGAAATAGAGCTCAATCTCATCGTTGATCAAGCTGACGAAAGAGCCCGGTCCGATCCGCCTTACCGGATAAGATTCGCCCGACCCTGAACTCGCCGAAATAGAACTCGATTCGCGTGATATCACGGCCTTCGGGATTCGTCGTCCCGTAATGCGCGCGGTATGTGTCGAACGGCTTCACGATCTCGTTCATGTGTTCTCTCGCTTCTCCGGCCCTGCTGCTCACTATGCCGCGAGGGCTCTCGCCGTGGCAATCTCCGGCGTCTGGGTCCCCTCGACCTTCTCGCTGTCGCCCACATGGCATGGTCGTGGCTGCAGACCCAGTAGTCCGGCGAGATCTCGTTCACCAAGGGCCCGTAGTACTGGACGAGCTGACGCAGGCTGGTCGATCCACCCGTGCAGGGCGATCACCGTCGGGTGCCCGGCTCCAGTGCAGTGCACGGAGAGGTCGTGACCGTCGACGGTGACGAGCCCGTCGACCTGGGCGCTCTCAGCCACTGGCAGGCTGACCCTTTCGGCCCCCCCGAGACCGGAGCCGGGCTGCTAGAGTCCGCCCGCGGGGACGGGTCCTCCCCGTGCGCCGCAGGGTCGCCGGACGCCGCGTCGGAGCAGCCGGCGCCGAGGAGCGCGATCGTCGCTGCGGCCGCGACCAGGCCGATATGTCGCGTCATGGTGCCTCCTGGGGGGCTCGTCTAAGCCGGACGCTAGGAGCCCCGATAGCGCCACCCCCCACCGTGTCGACGCGCCTCGTGCTGCGGGAAACACGGCAACCACACACCCGTCGGTGCGTCCAGAATGAGCGGGTGCCGCCGCCTCGTCTCCTCGCCACCACCGGTGGTGGAGAGACGAAGTCCGACCATGGGAGTGATTGTCCTTCATCGCCCAGCTGGCCCGGCCGCGCTGGCGCAGTTCGTCCGTACCGCGGGTGCCGGTTCGCGATCCTCTGGCGGCACAGCGACCGCGCGGATCGCGGCATAACAAGCATGAGTGCGTTGCAGGGCATCCGACTCGCGGTTTGACGCGCTGCGGGCGTTGCGCGCCCTCAAGCTTGCGTGGCAACGGACCCGGGGCCGCGAATGGCTCGCCCAGCTCAGTCACCCACGCAGCGCCGCCTCGCACGAAGGAGGCCATTGTCGATCACGGCCCGCCAACGCTGCCAGGAATCCTCAGGGTGACGGGCTGAGCCTGATCTCGAAGTCCGCCTGATTGTTCTCAGTGCTGTCCGGGTCGACTTTCATGAGGAGGTCCTCGCCGTCATGGGTGAACACGACCGTCCAGTTGGTGCAGCCCTCCGACCCATCCGGGTCGAATCGCGTCGTCAGCTTGTTGTCGGTCGCGTCGCGCACGTTGAGCGGACCTTGGTGGCAGCTCGAAGGGCCGCCAAGTCGGCCGATGCTCAGACCCTGGCCGAGCCTGGCTGTGAACTCCGCCTGTGAGCCGTAACTGTCCGATCCGGTACCTATCCACACGCCGTCGAATGACGACGGGATGGTGGTTGAGTGACCAGCTTCCGTCTGCTGGCGCCAGGCAAGGAAGCCCACGACCAGTAGCACGACCGCGATTGCGGCCAGAGCAGCTCCCCGGCGACCGGCCAGCCATCGACGCGCACCCGGCCGCTCCGTCGGTGCGTCGGTGGGCTCAGCAGATGGGCTGGGAAGATCCGCGCCGGTGCCGGCCGCCATAGGCGGCGACGGGTTCGGCGTTGCTGGATTCGGCGATGGTGCGCCCGAGGGCGGTGCGACGGGCGAAGCGCCGAGTGCCGCCGTGGCCGCGGGAAGCGTCGGCGGTGTCGGATGGACGGTCGCGGTGAGCGCAGCCGGAGGATCCGTGCTCTCCGGGGCTTGCAGGTTCTCGAAGATGTTGCCGTCGGGTGAGCGCATGTAGAGCACGGGCGTGGACCATTCGTCGCTGTACTCCGCCATCAGCGACTTCCGGGCGCTGCTGACCGCCTGGTCGACCGGCAGTCCGTCGACCAGCGCGCCGTAGAACTCGCCGGTGAAGCGCACCGCGGCGCGGTCGCTGATCGGGAACTGCATCGCCACGACGGCCGTAGCGTCCTGCTGGACCAGCCCCTGCGCCATCCCACCGAATGGATCGAAGCCGTCGGACCTCGCGGACCGGCAGGCGTTCAGCACCACCATTCGCAAGGCATCGTGGTCGCGCAGGTAGGGCCCGAGAAGAGACGACGTCACTTGGGCCCCTCGGCCGTGCTCGTCCTGGAAGTACAAGACGCCCTCGCGCAATCGATCGTCGAAGTCGCCATGCCCCACGAAGTGCACCACATGGGTCTGATGCCGGCGCAGCCAGGCTCCGAGGCTCGGGACCGTGGCGCTCGACAGTCTGTCGACGGCGACCAGCCCGGCCTTCACCTGTGGCTCGAGCGCATCGCGGATACGTCGCCACTCGGCCTCGACGTCGAGCTCGACCAGGTCGATGGGGGAGGAGATCACGACGAGCACCCGCAGGGGTCCGTCGACGGCGATGGGGCGCGGTGCGTGTGGCAGGTCGAGGAAGCGGACAACCGGTGTGCGCTCGGACTGGGCGATGAAACTGTTCGTGCGCGCGTCGTACAGCAGCTCCCAGGGGAGACCCGCGATGGCCGGCGCATCGTCGAGGAGGAGCCGGAGTCTCAGTCCTTCGGCGTCAACGGCGCGCACCTTGTCGAGGCTGCGTTGCCAGGCCAGGGCGACTTCGCCTGTGAACACCGCCTCGAACAGCGGGCCGCCGAAATCCATGGCGGCCTGCTGGTGGCTGGTCGCCCCCACCCGACGAGTGCCCGAGCGCCCCGGGTCGAGCTTGAGGAGCAGGATCTCCAGCGTCTGAGCGTCGAAGGGCAGCTGGAATTGCACGCGCGGTGTCCCGTCCAGCGGGAACTCGGTGACGCGTGCCCGGTAACGGCCTTCTCCCACTTGCTCGAGGAGCAGGTCGAAGTTCAGGTAGCGCCTGATGCCCATGAGCGCCCTCTACGTGCTCGGATGCAAACAGTATGACGCCCTGAGGCCAGCAGGCTGTTCTCGCTCTACAGCCCCGAAGCCTGGCTACAAAACGCCTGGCAGATGCGCGCTCATCGGCCATGAGCGCGCTGTCAGCGGCAGAAGCGTGCGTTGCCGTCGCCCGAGGCGACACCATGTGCACGTGGAGACTCTCGCCGGCATGTCACAGCCCATCGTGTATGTAGATACGTCCGAGGTTCGGGATGGACGGTTGAATGAGCTCAAGGCTGCAATGGACGACTTGACGGAGTTCGTGGAAGCCAACGAACCACGGCTGGTCGCATACAACGTGTACTTCAGCGATGACGGGGCCCGAATGACCGTTCTGCACATCAATCCCGACTCGGCATCGCTCGAATTCCACATGAAGGTGGCCGGGCCCAAGTTCCCGCCGATCGGTGAGTTCATCAACATGCTGGCGATCGACGTGTACGGCCATCCGGACGACCCCCTTGTTGACCGTCTGCGGCAAAAGGCCGAGCTGCTGGGCAGCGGTTCGGTTCGCGTGCACGAGCTCCACGCCGGATTCGCTCGCCTACTCACCAGCTAGGTCATCGACCCGTCGAGACAGCGCGCACAGCGAATTAGTGCGTTCGGGGACGGCTGGCCCCTCGGTAAATCGGTTTGCCATCGCCTGTGAGCGGTTGACAATGCAGGGGTGGTGCCCGAAGCGCAGGTACCGACTCGTTGGACGGCGGCAACGGTTTACGCCGACATGTGGGTGGACCCCGACGACGACCAGCGTGAGACGGACACCGACCCGGTCGGCGAGCGATCAACGCTGATCGAGTTTCTCCGCCGCTATCGGCTGACGCTGGAGATGAAGTGTTCGGGGTTGGACCCCGACCAACTCGCGCGACGCTCGGTCCCGCCCTCCACCATGTCGCTGCTCGGTCTGATCCGCCACATGGCGGACGTGGAACGCTCCTGGTTCCGGCGAATCATGGCTGGTCAGGATGCCCCCAGGTTGTACCGCACCGACGAGGACCGTGACGGTGACTGGAACGGAGCGTTGCCGGACCGTGCGGTGGTCGATGAGGCATGGCGGGCATGGCGAGACGAGGTCCGGTTCGCCGACGACTTCGTCGCTGACGCGGCCGACCTCGATGTGGAGGCTGTGCACGCCGGGCAAGTCCCCCTGCGCGGATCTGCTGCGGGAGAGCATCGACGGCCGCGTCGGGTCAGTAGTCGCTCGCTAGTTCACGTGATCGAGGAGTACGCACGGCACTGCGGCCACGGCAGGACTGCGCGGTACGCGGCAGATCAGGGTGTTGACGAGCGGTTAATCCTTCCATCGAGAGGTCTCGTTCGGCAGCATCTGTGTCATGCGCGTGATGAGACTGATTCATGTTCTCGATGCTCCCGACCTGCATGCAGAGAGTGCCTTCTGGGCCGGGATGCTCGACGGCATCGTTGACGCCGAGGACGAATGGCACAGCGTCATCGTGGACGGTGAGTGGCGTCTGGGAATCCAACTCGCGCCCAATCACGTCGCTCCGGCGTGGCCGCAAGGTCAACAGCAGCAGCAGATCCATCTGGACGTGTGGATTGACGACTTGGCGGAAGCGCACGTCAGGGCGATGTCCCTCGGCGCGACGCTGCTCAAGACCGCCAACGACCCGGCGACGGACGGCGAAGTGTTCCAGGTGTACGCAGATCCTGCTGGGCATCCGTTCTGCTTGTGCCGGGGTCCATTGCCTGAGTAGGCACCAAGCAACCGGACCCCGGCGACGGCTCGACCGCTCATCGGCATGAGCGCACACTCAGCGGCATGAGCGCGCGCTCGCCGTTCAGTCGGCGGAGGTAGCCGTGGCAAGCATGTGTGGGCTGAGCCCGAGTAGTTCGGGCACGCGTTCGATGGCGCGTGCGGCATCGAGTACAACGTTCCAGGACGTGGGGTCGTCGAAGCGCTTCGCCATGTCGTCGCTGGAGAGCGGCAAGCCTTCGACACCGACGAGGTCGTCAAGTTGTAGGCCTGACTCGGCGATTTCGTCTACCAGATCATCTGGCCGATGGGTGTAGCCCAGGAAGCCGCCGGGCACGACTGGCGGGAGGTTCCCGGTGCGTTCGGACTCGGGAAGAAGCGACAGGACGTCTGGAACGTGCTCATACAGACGCTGTTGCAGGACCCCGTCAAGGCGGGCGGCCCACCGCGAGATGGTGGCGATGAAGATGGGTCCGCGATCGCGGACGACGCGGCGGGCTTCGCGAAGAGTCCTGATCCGATCGGCCCGTTCGCGCAGGTGATACATGGGTCCCAGGAGGAGGACGGCATCGACCGAAGAGTCAGGCAGGTCCAGGCTCCGGGCGTCGCCGACAGCGGTGCGGACCAGCGGGTGGCCCGACATCTGTAGTTGCTCCACGTGAAGATCCATCACGTCGCGGTGCTCTACCTCGTAACCCAGTTCGGCGAGCCATACGGCGTAGCGGCCCGGTCCGCCTCCGATGTCCGCTACGACTGCGGGTGCCGCTGGCAACCGTCGCAGGACGATCTCCTGGGTACGCACGAACTCCAAGACCCCCTTGGGGGCTGCGAGCCGGTCGCGCTCGTTGCCTTGGTCGTAGTGGGCCTTCATCTCGGCGTCCGCGTGTTCCACACCATTGACTCTGCATGAGCGGAGCGAGATGGTCACCACCTTGACATTTCCGCCGACCGCTCATCGGCTCCGGGCGGTTCCCGTAAGAGGAACCCCTGCCGGCGACCACCCAGGTCACGGACTTGAGGAACGTCGCGCCGTCCCGCAAGACACGTCCGCTGCCCCGTCCCGCATAGGTACGTCAAGCGAACCTAGATGCCCGGCATCCTCCCCCGTCCACGACCAACACCAGTGGACCAGGGCGAGCGACGGGGGACCATGATTTGAACCGGAATCCTCTGGGCAAGGTCCCTGAGCTGTCCTCGCCGACGCGTTTCGAGTCATCCTCGTGCTCGAAGCGCATAGTGCGCCCAGAGCGCGCCCTATGGCGGGTTCGCGGAGGTCGGCGCCACTATCGTGATTCGCTCCGTCGGAGGTCAGAGCCGGTTTCTTCCAGCAGCGCGACGCACTCGACGTGGTGCGTCATCGGGAACAGGTCGAAGGCCCGGAGCGCCGCCAACGAGTAGCCGAGCTCCGCGAAGGTCGCCACGTCGCGCGCCAGGGCGGCGGGGTCGCAGGCGACGTACGCGACCGCGCGCGGGGAGCGGTCGGCGACCTGGGTGACGACCTTGCGACGTGCGCCCTCCCGCGGCGGGTCGAGGACGACCAGGTCGAACGGCTCGTCCAGCGCCGATGCGAGCACGCGACCGACGTCGCCCC
Organism: uncultured Actinomycetota bacterium; assembly: GCA_963758885.1. Lineage (GTDB taxonomy): Bacteria > Actinomycetota > Actinomycetes > Propionibacteriales > Nocardioidaceae > Nocardioides. The sequence continues at coordinate 142,934 of CAVWXS010000032.1, read as the reverse complement.
GCAGCACCCGGACGCCGTGGGGCAGGTTCGCCGCGGCGTCCCGGGCGGCGCCGGGGTGACCTTCGACTGCGACGACGCGCCCGGGGCCGACCAGGTCGGCGAGGAAGGCGGCGAACAGCCCGACGCCGGCGTAGAGGTCGAGCACCCGCTCCCCCGGCTGAGGGTCGAGGAGGTCGAGCACGGTCTCCACGAGCACGCGCGGGGCACCCGGGTGCACCTGCCAGAAGCCGTCCCCCGCGACCGCGAAGTCGTGGGTCGACCCGGCGGCAGAGACGGTCTCGACCGGAGACGGCGACTCGGCACCGGGCGCCGCGATCAGGCAGTCGTCGACCGGCACCAGCTCGTGGGAGCGGTGCTTGCGCATCGCCGGGCGTCCGTCGGGGAGGTGGGCGAAGCGGGCGCGGGTGCGCCAGCGAAGCCCGTCGTCGTCACCGGGCACCGCCTCCACCAGGACCGGTACGTCGAGCCCGGCCAGCCGCCGCAGCTGCTCGGCGACCACCTCGGCCTTGAGCGAGCGCTGCCGGGCCAGCGACACGTGCTGGAAGTCGCAGCCGCCGCACAGGCCCGGTCCGGCCACGGGGCACGGCGCCGCCACCCGGTCGGGCGATGGTGCCACCACCTCGACGGCGTCGGCGCGCCAGAAGCGGTCTCCGTCGGTTCCCTCGGTCACCTCCAGGACGACCTCCTCGCCGGGGACCGCGTGGCGCACGAACACCACCCGCCCGTCCGCCAACCGCGCCACGCAGTGACCGCCATGGGCGACCGGGCCGACCTGCGCCGGATGCCGCTCCCCCACGTGCGAGGCGCCCCGCGCCACCCGCCCCCGCGGCCTGCGGGTCATCCGCCGGACCCCAGCGGCAGCACGGCGGACACCCGGCCACCGCGCTCGGTGGACCCGGACGCCAGGCTCCCGCCCAGCTCGGCTGCGCGCTCGCGCATCGACGCCGTGCCGACCCCGGCCCGCCAGGGACCTGCCGGGTCGCCGTCGTCGGCGACCTCGAGGGTCAGTCCCGCGGGCTCCACGCGCATGGTCACGGTCGCCATCGTCCCCGAGGAGTGCCGGGCCACGTTGGCCAGGGCCTCCGACACGATCCGGTACGCCGCCACCTCGACCGCCGCGGTCAGCGGCGGCAGCTCTGCTGGTACGTCGAGCCGCACGGTCAGCGGCCGACCGTCACGCGTGCGCAGTCCGGTCGCCTGCTGGCGCAGCGCGCGCACCAGGCCGAGCTCGTCGAGCGCGGGCGGCCGCATCGCGTAGACCAGCCGGCGGATGTCCTCGATCGCGGTGGTGGTGTCGGCGCGGAGCTGCTTGAGCAGCGCGTCTGCCGCCTCGGGGTCCGTGCGCACCAGGTTGCGCGCGGCGTCGGAGGTGAACGCGATGCCCGAGAGCCGCGGGCCGAGCCCGTCGTGGAGGTCGCGCCGCAGGCGCCGACGCTCCTCCTCCAGAGCCGTGATCGTCGCCTCGCGCGACTCCTGCAGGTCCGCGGCGAGGGCCTGGGCCCGCATCGTCTGCGCGAGCAGCGGCGCCACGAGCCGGAGCACGTGCTCGTCGTCCCGCGAGAAGGAGAGATCTCCGGGCCGCAGTCCCACGACCAGCTCCGCGTCCGAGCCCTCGAGGGGAAAGGCGCGGGTGTGCGTGTCGGGGGTCCCGGACACCGCCAGCTCGCGGCCGTCCTCGCGCACGGCGGCGTACGGCAGGACCAGCGCCTCCCTGATCACGCGCAGCGCGACGACAGGGTCGTCGCCGACCTGCCCCGCGACCCGGCTGGCCGCGCCGAGCGGGTCGGGCCGGCGTCCGAACAACAGCTCGTCCACGACCCCGCGCAGCATCACCTGCAGCGGGCCGAACCCCACGGCAACGAGCACACCCACGACCGCCAGCACGCCCACCGCCGGCACCTCGCCGCCCACCATCTCCAGCACGGCCGCAACGCCGGCGAACACCGAGATGTAGGTGACGACCGCGACGCCGAGCACCACCACCCGTACCACCACGCCACGCACGTCGACGATGTCGGGCAGCGCCACGCCGACGTACAGCGCCGGCCCGACCACCGCGAGCACGCCGAGCATCGGCGCGATCTGGCCGCCCTCGGTCGCGAAGCTGGCGATGCCGAGCACGAGACCAGTCGCGACGACAGTGACCGACATCCAGACCAGGGCCCGGCGCTCCGGCGCGTCCGCGGTCTCCATCCGCCACCACGTGTGCGCCACCAGCACCATCGCCGTGGTCAGGCCGAGGACACCCGCCACGTCGGGGTGCTGCCAGACCAGGGAGCACAGGCCGAGTGCGAGCAGCACGACGTACGCCGCGACGTCGACCGCACCTCGCCGTGGCGCCGGGTACGCCGCCAGCGCGAGCGGCGCGGTCACCATGCCGGCCGCCGTGAGCGCCAGCGCCGCGGCGCCTTCGTGCCCGGCTGCGTCGGCCACCAGGCCGCCGAGCACGAGCAGCCCGGTGGCCAACAGCAGCGCGCCGGTCAGCCAGGCCCGGCGCACGAGGACGAGAGCCACCCCGCTCCCCACGAACGACAGGGCGGCGAGCGTGAGCCCTACGGCCAGGACACCGTCGACCATCGGCTACCGCGATCCGCCGAGACCGTGCTCGCGGGCGCGGATGATGGCGGCGCCCCGGTCGGCGACCTCGAGCTTGGCGAAGATCGTGGTCAGGTTGTTGCTCACCGTCTTGGGCGACAGGAACAGCTCGGCCGCGATGTCGGCCGTGCGCCGGCCGTCGGCCAGCAGCGTCAGGATGTCGCGCTCGCGGGCCGTCAGCTCCGGGAACGGCTCGTCCGCCGGCGCATCCGCGACCGGCGGCGAGGCGAAGTAGCCGAGCACGCGCGAGGCGATGCCGGGCCCGAAGATCGCCTGTCCTGCGGCCACCGCTCGGATGGCGCCGACGATCTCGTCCTGGTCGGCGCCCTTGAGGAGGTAGCCGCGCGCCCCGGCCTGCATGGCGGTGAACACCGTGGCGTCGTCGTCGTACATCGTGAGCACCAGCACCGCCGTCTCCGGCGCGGCCTCGCGCACGCGCCGGGTCGCGCCGACACCGTCGAGCACCGGCATCCGGATGTCGACGAGCAGCACATCGGGCCGCGACAGCTGGACCTCGCGGACCGCGCCCTCACCGTCCTCGGCCTCCCCCACGACCTCGATGCCGTCGATGGTCGACAGCAGGGCTCGCAGGCCACCGCGGACGACCGGGTGGTCGTCGGCGATCACGACACGGATCGTCACGCCCCCATGATGGCGGCGCGGCTCCCTTCCGCGCCCGGGAAGTTCTTCCCGGAGCTGCACCTGACAAGGGAAACCCGGCGGGTGACAATGCCGGGGCGTGGGGAAGAGTGCCCGGCCCATCGTGGTGACACCGCACCGTCCCACCAAGGAGACCCGCATGTCAGTCACCTCGACCCGTCAGAGGATCGGCCTGGTCCTGTCCGGGCTGATCAACCTGAGCAACATCCCGAGCGCCTTCTCACCGACGCCCGACGGCGAGACCGGGCCGCCGTACGCGATCCTCGTGCTCGGCAGCGTCCTGGGCGTCATCGGTCTCGTGGCCACGGTGATGGCGTGGCGGGGCAACCGCGCCGCCCTCCGGGTGGCTGCCGGGGCGCTCGTCATCAACGTGATCACGGCCCTGCCCGCCTTCTTCGTCGACGTGCCGGCCTTCATCAAGGCCCTGGTCGCGTTCTCGGTCGTGCTCACCGTCACGGCCCTGGTCCTGATGTTCTCCGCAGGCGTGCGCCGCGCCGTCCCGGTCACGGACTGAGGCCCGCGATGATCGCCGTCGTCACCATCTTGTCCGCGTTCGCGCTCGGCTACCTCATGCGCTCGCGCCTCGCCGCCAACACGACGTACGCCGTGGCGTACCTGTGGGCCTTCACCTTCCAGACCCTCTACCTGATCCTCGACGCGTTCTCCGGAACCAGCTCCAGTCCGGCCTTCGAGCCCAGCGAGTTCCCGCTGTCCTACGGCCTGGTCGCGCTGGCGATCTTCGTGGTCGGTTTCGGCCTCGTCGAAGCCGGGCACCGCTTCGCCGCACGGCGACGCTCCCGTCGCGTCCGCGGACCTTCAGCCGGCGTAGCCGGCTCCTACCGCTGGATCTGACGGTCCGAGGAGGTGCGGTCGCTCTCGACGCGGCCGCGCCTCAGGTCGCCCGCGCGGACCCGCGTGGACTCTCGCTCCTCGCGCCCGCGGGCCAGCTCGCTCGAGCGCAGCTGGTAGGGCACCGAGATCACCATCACGCCCGGAGAGAAGAGCAGCCGGCCCTTGAGCCGCAGCGCGGTCTGGTTGTGGAGGAACTGCTCCCACCAGCGGCCCACGACGTACTCCGGGATGTAGACCGCCACCACCCCGCGCGGGTTGGCCTTCCGGATCTGGGTGGCGTAGTCGACGATCGGCTTGACGACCTCGCGGTAGGGCGAGAAGAGCACCTTGAGCGGCACGCCCAGGTTGCGCTCGTCCCACTCCTGCAGCAGCCGGTCGGTCGACGTCGGCGTCGGCGGCGACGTAGACGCCTTCGAGCACGTTGGGCCGGGTCGCCTTGGCGAAGGCCAACGCCCGCAACGTCGGCTTGTGCAGCTTGGAGACCAGGACGATGGCGTGCACCCGGGTGGGCATCACCTTGTCCTCCTCCTCGGCCGCCAGCTCCAGCTCGACGTTGTCGTAGTGGCGCCGGATCGAGCGCATGATCACGAAGAAGATGATCATCGCCAGGATCGCGATCCAGGCGCCGGCGAAGAACTTGGTGATCAGCACGATGACGAGGACCACGGCCGTGAAGGAGAGCCCGACGGCGTTGATGACCCGCGAGCGCATCATCCGGCGGCGCTCCGCGGGATCCCGCTCGTCCTTCAGCAACCGGGTCCAGTGCCGGATCATGCCGAGCTGGCTCAGGTTGAACGAGACGAAGACGCCGACGATGTAGAGCTGGATCAGCCGGGTGACCTCGGCGTCGAAGACCTGGATCAGGATGATCGCCATCAGGGCCAGGAAGACGATGCCGTTGCTGTAGGCCAGCCGGTCGCCGCGCGAGCCCAGCGCTCGGGGCGCATAGCCGTCCTGGGCCAGGATCGAGCCCAGGACCGGGAAGCCGTTGAACGCCGTGTTGGCCGCCAGCACCAAGATGACGCCGGTGACGGTGACGACGAAGTAGAAGCCGGGCGGGAAGTCGATGAACACCGCTTTGGCGATCTGCGCGATCACGGTGTGCTGGTCGTAGTCGGCGGGCAGCGGCTGTCCGTCGAGGGTGAGCCGGTCGAGGTCGTGCGGATCGACGTACTTGATCCCCATCTCGTTCGCGAGAGCGATCACGCTGAGCATCATCGTGATGGCGATCGCGCCCAGCATCAGCAGCGTGGTGGCGGCGTTCTTGCTCTTCGGGCGCCTGAACGCGGGCACCCCGTTGGAGATCGCCTCGACGCCGGTCAGCGCGGCACAGCCGGACGAGAACGCGCGGGCAAGCAGGAACATCAGCGCGAACGTCGTCAGGGATCCCTCCAGGCCCGGCGCGGGCTCGATGTCCAGGTCGGCGCTCTCGACTTCGGGCAGGTCGCCCGCGAGCAGCTGGATCATCCCGTAGGCGCACATGCCGAGGATGGCGACCATGAACGCGTAGGTCGGGAGTGCGAAGAAGGTCCCGGACTCGCGGATGCCGCGCAGGTTCATGGCCGCGAGCAGGATGACGAGGACGGTCGCGAACGTCGCCTCATGGCCGCTGAGGGCGCCGACCGCGGAGGCGGCGTACTGCGCACCCGACGAGATCGACACCGCCACGGTGAGGACGTAGTCGACGAGCAGCGCGCTGGCGACCGTCGTGCCGGCGGCCGCCCCGAGGTTGACCGTGGCCACCTCGTAGTCGCCGCCCCCCGAGGGATAGGCGTGCACGTTCTGCCGGTAGGACGCCACCACGACCGCCATCACCAGGCAGACGGCGATGCCGATCTTCCACGACCAGACGTACGCCGACGCGCCGGCGAGGGACAGCATGATGAAGATCTCGTCGGGGGCGTAGGCGACCGACGAGAGGGCGTCGCTGGCGAAGACCGGGAGAGCGATGCGCTTGGGCAACAGCGTCTCGCCCAGCTGGGAGCTTCGGAGCTTCCGGCCGAGCAGGACCCGCTTGGCGACGTCTCCGACACCCACGAGCCAACAGGATACGGTTCAACCGTGCATGTGGTGATCATGGGATGCGGCCGCGTCGGGTCGACCTTGGCGCGCAGTCTCGAGGACCGCAACCACACCGTCTCGATCATCGACAGCGACCCCGACGCGTTCCGTCGCCTCGGTCCCGCCTTCAACGGCGACAAGGTCACCGGCTACGGCTTCGAGCAGATCGTGCTGGAGAAGGCCGGCATCCGCCGCGCCGAGGCGTTCGCGGCCGTCTCGAGCGGCGACAACTCCAACATCATCGCCGCGCGTGTCGCGCGCGAGACCTTCGGCATCCAGCAGGTCGTGGCGCGGATCTACGACCCCGGCCGCGCCGAGGTCTACCAACGACTCGGGATCACCACGGTCGCCACCGTGAAGTGGACCGCCGACCAGGTGCTGCGGCGGATCCTGCCGGCCGGCGCCGAGCCCGACTTCCGTGACCCGTCCGGCAGCATCCGCGTGGACCAGGTGCCCGTGCCCGACGTGTGGATCGGCCACAAGACCTACGACTTCCAGGTCCAGTCCAACAGCCGGATCGCCTGGATCGACCGGCTCGGCGAGGGGATCCTGCCGACCCGCGAGTCGGTGATCCAGGAGGGCGACCTGCTCCACCTGGTGATGCGCGAGGCCGAGGCCGCCGAGGTCTTCGCGGTGATCACCAAGGGACCCGAGGAGCACTGAGAAGATGCGCGTCGCCATCGCCGGGGCCGGGGCCGTCGGCCGCTCGGTCGCCCAGGAGCTGATCACCAACGGTCACCAGGTGCTGCTGATCGACAAGGACCCCGTGTCCATCAAGCCCGACCGGGTCCCCGAGGCGGAGTGGCTGCTCGCCGACTCGTGCGAGATGTCCTCGCTCGAGGAGGCCCGGCTCGACCAGTGCGACGTCGTCATCGCCGCCACCGGTGACGACAAGGCCAACCTGGTCACCGCTCTGCTGGCCAAGACCGAGTTCGGGGTGCCCCGCACCGTGGGCCGGGTCAACCACCCCAACAACGAGTGGCTCTTCACCGAGGCGTGGGGCGTCGACGTCAGCGTCTCGACGCCGCGCATCATGTCGGCCCTGGTCGAGGAGGCCGTCACGGTCGGCGACCTGGTCCGCCTGTTCACCTTCCGCCAGGGCAACGCCAACCTGGTCGAGCTCACCCTGCCCTCCGACTCGCCGTACGTCGGCAAGCCCGCCGGGCTGATCCCGTTCCCCGAGAACTGCGCGCTCGTCACCATCCTGCGCGACGGGCAGGTCTACACCCCTGACGCCGACCAGCCGGTCGAGTCCGGCGACGAGCTGCTCTTCGTCGCAGGCGCCGAGGTCGAGGACGCACTCGAGACGGATGCTGGCGCCGAGCGCCCACGGCGGCTGAGGTTGCGCTCAGAGCTCCTTCTCGAACCAGCACCGCGCCCACGGGTTGTCGTTGTAGCGCTCGATCGGGTGGTAGCCCGCTCGCTCGTACATCGCGATCGCCTCGAGGAGGGTGTCGTTGGTGTCCAGCCGGACGACGGCGTACCCGCGCTCGCGGGACAGGCCCTCGAGATGGCGCAGCAGCCGGGAGCCCAGCCCCGCGCCGCGCCAGCCGTCATGGACCCACATCCGCTTGATCTCGGCCGCACCGTCCGGCAGCCGCTGCACTCCCCCACACGCGACGGGCTCGCCGTCGCTCACGGCGACGACGAAGAAGCCGTCGGGCGACACCATCGACTCGGCGTCCTGCTGCCACGCGTCGCCGGGCTCGAAGCCGAACCGCTCGCCGATCTCGGCGAAGTACGCCGCCATCGCGGCCACGGCGCGCGGGTCGGTCGGGGCGGTCTCGTCGAACCGCACGGTCGCCGCCCGGACGAGCAGGTCGGCGGTGGCCAGCGCCTCGGTCAGCCGCTGACGCTGACGTGAGCTGAGCGGCGCGACCAGGTCTCGCGCCAGGTCCTCCGACCTTTCGTCGAGCCGGCGCCACGCCGTGCGGCCACGGCGGGTCAGGGTCACCCGACGTCTCCGGCGGTCGTCGGGGTCGGGCCGCACGACGACCAGGCCGTCGGTCTCGAGCGAGCGCAGCAGCCGGCTCAGGTACCCGGAGTCGAGGCCCAGGCGGTCGCGCAGCTCACGCACGGTTGCACCCGCGTCGCCGATCTCGAACAGCAGCCGCGAGGGCCCGAGCGGACGGCCCGTCCCGAGGAACGACTCGTCGAGAGCCCCGATGCGCTGGGTGTAGGTGCGGTTGAACCGGCGGACCACCGATTCGTCGTGTCTGCGATCGACGTCGGTCGTTGCATCTGACCGTCATTCTCTGACTCTAGTCAGAGAATTGCGCAGTGCGCCAGCGTCCTACAGTGAGCTCGTGGCTGCCTCCCGGAGCATCGCGATCACCAACGCCCATGTCGTGCCCGTCGAGGGCGACCCGTACGACGGCACGGTCGTCGTCACCGACGGGCGGATCAGCGCCGTCGGCCCCAGGGCCAAGCCCCCGAGGAAGGCCGAGGTCGTCGACGCCGAGGGCGGGTGGGTGCTGCCGGGGTTCATCGACGCTCACACCCACGTCGGGGTCTGGAACGAGGGCGAGGGTTGGTCGGGCCAGGACACCAACGAGATGACCGACCCGGTGACCGCGCAGGTACGCGCGCTCGACGCGATCTACCCCGGCGACCTGGGCTTCACCGACGCCCTGGTCGGCGGCATCACGACGGTCTGCGTCAACCCCGGCTCCGGCAACGTGATCGGCGGCCACTGCGTCGCGGTGCACACCCACGGCCGCACGGTCGACGAGATGGTGCTGCGCTCCCCCGCCGGCCTGAAGTCGGCGCTGGGCGAGAACCCCAAGCGCGTGTACGGCGACCTGAAGAAGACGCCGTCGACCCGGCTCGGCACCGCCGCGGTGCTGCGCGAGAGCTTCGTGGCCGCGCAGAACTACCAGGCCAAGGTGGCGGCGGCCAAGAAGGAGAAGAAGCCTTTCGACGCCCGCGACCTCAAGCTCGAGGCGCTGGCGATGGTGCTCGACCGCGAGATCCCCTGGCGCCAGCACTCCCACCGGGCCGACGACATCGCGACCGCGATGCGGATCGCCGACGAGTTCGGCTACGAGCTGGTCATCGACCACGGCACGGAGGCCCACCTGATCGCCGACCTGATCGCCGCGAAGGGGATCCCGGTCCTGATCGGGCCGCTGATCGTCAGCCGCACCAAGGTCGAGGTGCGCAACCGCTCCACCGTCAACCCCGGCCTGCTCGCCAAGGCCGGCGTCGAGATCTCGATCATCACCGACCACCCGGTCTGCCCGATCGGCCACCTCGTGCTCCAGGCCACGCTGGCCGTCAGGGATGGCCTCGACCGCGAGACAGCGCTGCGCGCCATCACCATCAACCCGGCCAAGGTCCTCGGTCTCGACGACCGGCTCGGGACGCTCGAGGCCGGCAAGCTCGGCGACCTCGTGGTCTGGTCGGGCGACCCGCTCGACGTGATGCAGCGTGCGCTGCGGGTGTTCATCGAGGGCGAGCAGGTCTACGCGTACTCGGAGCCTGAGGAGTGAGGTCGGCGCTCTGACGGCCGACACCGGCGGCCAGCAGCCTCAGGAGCGGGGCTGCCTCGCGAAGCACCCGCCGTTCCTCGGCCGGCGAGACCCCGCAGGGCCGCCACGATGACGTCGGCCCGGCGCTCGGCGGCCCGCAACATCAGGTCGCGACCCTCGTCGGTCGGGCTCACCAGCACCATCCGGTCGCTGTCGGGGTGCTCCTCGCGGACCGCCAGGCCCGCCCCCTCCAGTGCGTCGACGAGCCGGGACATGGTCGGGCTGGTCACCCCCTCGATGCGGGCGAGCCGGCCGAGAGGGAGCGGCCCACCGAAGACGAGCACCGACAGGGCGCTCAGCCGCGCCGGTGTCAGCCCGGCCTCGGCGTCGATGCGTCCCATCGCGCGCAGCAGGTGGATGGCTCCGGAGTTGAGGTCACGAGCCGCGGCCCGTTCCTCGTCATCGGCACCCTTGCTGCCCACCACCCCAAAACGTTAGCATCCCTATCAATCATTAGCGTTGCTATCGAAGGAGTCGCCATGGACGTGTTCCAGGTGGCGCAGCGCGCGGTCGACCTCGACCGCGCTCGCGAGTTCTACTCCTGGCTGCTCGAGGCGGAGCCGACCGGCCTCTTCGACCCGCCCGGGCTGCTGTTCTTCCAGGTCGGCGCCACCCGGCTGCTGCTCGACCGGGTCGCGCCGTCCGCCTTGGTCTACCTGCGGGTCGACGACGTGCGGCAGACCGTGGAGCGCTGCGTCGAGCGCGGGGTGAGCGTCGAGTCGGAGCCCCACGTCATCTTCAGCCACGAGGACGGCGCCCTGGGGCCGGCCGGCACCGACGAGTGGATGGCGTTCATCACCGACTCCGAGGGCAACACCGTCGGCCTGGTCAGCCACACCCCCGCTGCCTAGGAGCAGTCAGGCTGGTGACGTGTCGGGCGCCGTGGAGACCGGCGTGTTGTTGCGGCCGAGCAGCCAGACCATCGCTGCGAGCGCCGCGAGCTGCAGGGGCCAGCCCAGAGCGATCTTGAGCACGCCGAGCGCCGCGATCGCGGTGTCGGCCTCGATGGTGCCGGAGTTGCCGGCCAGCCACACCGGCGCCTGCACCAGCACGCGGACCGCGCACGGCAGTGCCAGCAGCCAGGTCAGCCGGGTGCACAGCCGGACCACCTGCTTGTCCGCGTGCCACGCGGTGGGGTCGCCGGTGACGCTGCCCACCATGAAGCCGACCACGGGCCAGCCGATCATGCAGGTGAAGGCGAACAGGAGCGCGTAGCCGCCGTTGTAGAGGATCCCGGGGAGGAAGTAGGCCAGCGCCTGGGCGTCCTCGTCACCGCCCCGGCTGGCGGCGATCCGCACGAAGACCCACCCGATCCCGATGCCGAACAGCGCGTTGAGCACGAACTGGGGCGTCGAGCGCTGGACGAGCCGGACGACGAGCAGCACCAGCGCGGCGCCCACGCTGACCATCAGGGCCAGCGACAGGTTGCGCTGGGTCAGCCAGGTGATGGTGAACAGGAGCGTCGGCACGGCCGCCTCGACCATGCCCCGCCGTCCGCCGAGGGCGGTCGCCAGCTGGCGGCGTACGACGGCCTCGACCGACTCGACGGTCTGCTGCTCGCTCATCGGGCGCGCAGCTCGTAGCGGGGGTTGTACATGACGCGCACGCCGTCCTGGACGCCGATCCGGCCCTCGACCTCCAGCTGGCGGCCGGGGCCGATGCCGGTGATCTGTCGGCGTCCGAGCCAGACCAGGGTGATCGCGCCGGAGCCGTCGAAGAGCTCCGCCTCGAGGGCGGGCACGCCGCCACGCGGCCGGAGCGTCACGGTGCGCAGCGTGCCGCTGAGCCTGACGCGAGTGCGGTCGGGCGCGTCGTCGATCGCGACCAGTCCGGACTCCTTCACGGTCTGGCGCAGCTCACGGGCGTGCTGGTCGTCGCTGTTGGCCCACCGGCTCAAGGTGCGCCTGAGCTTGGACACCGCTCACCCCCCGGTCCGGCGGGCGTCCGGCGGCAGGGTCAGCGCCAGCGGGTCACCGACCGGCATGGCGTGGTCGCCGCGCCGGACGGCCACGGTGGTCAGCGCCTGCTCGAAGTCGGCGCCCGCCTCCGGCTCGACCGCGGGCTTGCCGAGCAGGGTGGCGCGCAACAGCCAGCGGGTGCCGTTGATGCCGATCACCCTGGAGGGCTGCATCGCCGACTTGCCGTCGGGCCGCGTGATCGGCATCTGGCAGACCAGCTCGGTCCCGAACCGGCCCTCGCGCTCGGTGGCGGTGCCCCCGCGGCGATCCAGGTCGGCGGCGATCTGGGGGCGTACCTCGCTCCAGAGGTCACCGTGGCGCGGGGCCGCGAAGACCCGCAGCTCGAGCGCGCCGTCGGGCCCGGCGAACATCACCGACTGGACGCTGCCCGAGGCCTCGTCGACCTGCAGCTGGAGCTCGGTGCCGGGCACGGGCAGCAGGACCAGCGCGCCGAGGTCGACACGGCCCTCGGTGTCGTCGAGCTCCTCGGCGTCGAACGGGCCTCCACCGGCCGCGCCGGACGAGTCGTCGAGCTCCTCTTCCGTGTCGGCGTCCGCCTGGTCGAGATCACCCTCGACCGGGTCGTCGATGCTGTCGGTTGCCTTGCGGCGGAACTTCACGGGCGTCCTTCCGAGCTGTCGGTCTCTCGGGGGCCGAAACCCCCGGTAGAACCGTATCCCCCGGCGCCTCGCGACGATCCGGGCAGTTCGTCGACCGCGACGAAGCGGGCGGTCTCGAACCGTTGCACCACCAGCTGGGCGACGCGGTCGCCGCGCCGCAGCTCGACCGGCTGGTGGGGGTCGTGGTTGACCAGCAGCACGCTGATCTCGCCGCGGTAGCCCGCGTCGATGGTGCCGGGCGTGTTCACGATCGAGAGCCCGTGCCGGGCAGCGAGGCCGGACCGCGGCTGGACGAACGCGACGTAACCCTCGGGAAGCGCCACCGCGATGCCCGTCGGCACCAGGGCCCGCTCCCCCGGCGCCAGGGTGACGTCGACGGCGGTGACGAGGTCGGCGCCCGCGTCGCCCGGGTGTGCGTACGCCGGCAGCGGGAGCTCCGGGTCGAGCCGGAGCACGGCAACCTCGACGGGCAGGTCGGCGGTGCCTCGACAGGCTGCTCGGGGTCGGGCACGGCCCGGACCCTACCCTTGCGCTGTGCCCCAGCCGACGTCCCAGCCGACGTCCCAGCCCACGTACGCCGAACGGCTGGCCGTCCCGCTGCGGTGGTGGGTGCAGGGGGTGATGCTGCTGGCGACCTTCTGGCTCGCGTTCGTGGTCGCGATCCCCGGTGCGCTGCCGTGGGTGATCACCGGCGTGCTGGGGCTGCTCCTCGTCCTCACCCTGGTGTCCTACGGGTCGGCCCGGCTGATGGTCGGCGACGGCGAGTTCCGGGCTGCGCGGGCCCACATCCCGCTCCAGCACCTCGGCGCCGGCCGAGGCCCTCGACCCCGACGCGACGCGTCTGGCGATGGGACCCGGCGCCGACGCGCGGGCGTTCCTGGTGATCCGCCCCTACCTCAAGCGCGCGGTCCGCGTCCCGGTGACCGACCCCGCGGACCCGACGCCGTACTGGCTGGTCGGCTCGCGCCACCCCGACGCCCTCGCCGAGGCGCTCAACGTGCGCCCCCTCGATCCGGCCCCAACCCCGCTGCCGGGGTGAGGCGGCCGCTCGCGGCGCGGCACTAGGGTTGGCGCCATGGCATCCGGTGGTTCGAAGTTCTGGACGGCGTTCTCGCTGATCTCCGCGCTGGTCGCCGCGGCGGTGGCGAAGAAGACGCTCAACACGTCCTGGCGTGCGGCTACGGGCAAGAACCCTCCCGAGAACCCCGCCGACCCTGACGTCGACGTCTGGGAGGCCGTGCTGTGGGCCGCCATCAGCGGCACCATCGTCGGCCTGGCCCGGATGCTGGCCCAGCGCAAGGCCGCCAGCTACTACAAGCGCTCCGTGGGTGAGCTGCCCCCGCAGCTGCAGCACGGCGACGAGGTCGACGCCACCACCGCCTGAGCACCGCGAACGCGAACGCCACCGCAGCCCGACGGGCCGCGGTGGCGTTCTCTGGTGGTCAGTGGTGGTGATCTATGCCGCGCAGTCGCGGCAGATCAGCCTCTTCTCGTCGGCCAGCTGGCTGCGGTGGTGGACCAGGAAGCAGCTCATGCACGTGAACTCGTCGTCCTGGCGCGGCATCACCTCGACCGCCAGCTCTTCGTGGGACAGGTCGGCACCGGGGAGCTCGAACGACTCGGCCGCCTCGGCCTCGTCCTCGTCGACCTTGCCGGAGTTCTTGTCGTGCCGGCGAGCCTTGAGCTCCTCGATGCTCTCCTCTGACTGGTCCTCCTCGCTCTTGCGAGGTGCGTCGTAGTCGGTTGCCATCTCTTCTCGCTACTCCTGTGTGCCCTGGGGGGGTGCGGCCAATTGCTGGACTGGGTCCGCGGCTCTGCGGCGCGCCAGATTGTGCACCATCGACCACTGATCGCGGTATCCGGTATCGCATGCGTCTCACGAACGGGGTCCGAACGCCGTGAGGTACCCAGGTATTCCTCGCCTCACGCGGGGGTCCGGGCCCCCTGTCTACGGGGTGGTCGTTCCGTTCTCAAGCGACGCACCGGATGCGAGGAACCCGGCGACCCGGACGGCGTCCAGGAACTCGTCGTAACCGTGGGCGGGTGCGGCCACCAGGGCGGGGGTGCCGTAGGCCCCGGGATGCAGCTCCCAGCGGGCGCCGGCCTGGGCAGCGATGAACGCCCCGGCGGCGTAGTCCCACAGGTTCACGCCCTCCTCGACGTAGGCGTCGGCGCTCCCCTCGGCGAGGTGGCACAGGTCCAGGGCGCACGATCCGAGCCGGCGGATGTCGCGCACGCGGGGCAGCAGCCGCGCGACGGCCGCCGCCTGGACGGCGCGCTTGTCGGCGTCGTAGCCGAAGCCCGTGATCACCAGGCGCTGGTGGAGGGGCGCCGGACCTCGGACACCCAGAGGCTCTCCGTCGCGGCGGGCGTCGCCCTCCGTGGCGACGTACTCGACCCCGGTGGCGGCGTTCACGACGACGCCCGCGACCACCTCGTCGCCCGCCTCGACGGCGATCGAGACGGAGTACTCCGGCAGGCCGTAGAGGTAGTTGACGGTGCCGTCGATGGGGTCGACGACCCAGCGCACGCCCGAGGACCCGGCCGCGGCACCCGTCTCCTCGCCCAGGAACGCGTCGCCGGGACGCCGCTCGAGCACCAGCCGCCGGATGAGCGCCTCGCTCTCACGGTCGGGCTGGGTGACCACGTCGACGTCGCTCGACTTGGTGTCGGCGACCCGCACCCCATGGGTACGCCGCTCACGGATGTGGGCTGCCGCGGCGCGGGCGGCCTCGAGCGCGAGGTCACGCAGCTCGGCCGGCTCGGCCAGCAGGCGTGGGGCGCCAGTCAGGTGACCTGTCACGTGACCAGTCTCATGGCACCAGTCTCGGGGGCGACTGCGGTCCCCCGATCACCGGCTGCTCCCCGCGGGGGTTGGGGCAGCAGCCGGCCGCGCACAGGTCGGGAGCCGCCATCAGGCCACCGACGGCGACCCGCGGCACCTCCTCGCCACGCTCGGTCGCCGCTCGCTCGACCAGCAGCTCGCGCGGCAGGCCGACGAAGCGCGGGTCGAGGCCCGGCGTCGCGGCCCGGCTCACCGGGAAGGACAGCCGGTCGGCGGTGGCCCTCGCCTCGGTGTCGAGGTCGTAGAGGACCTCCATGTGGTCGGAGACGAAGCCGATGGGCACGACCACCGCTGCGCTGGCGCCGTCCTTGGCGAGCTCCTCGAGGTAGTCGTTGACGTCGGGCTCCAGCCACGGCACCTGCGGCGGCCCGGACCGCGAGCAGAACACCAGCCGAGACGGGTGCTTGCGAGCGACCTCCTGGCGGACCCGCTCGGCCACGACGGTGGCTGCGGAGCGGTGCTGGCCGAGGTAGGCACGGCCCCACGGACCGCTGCGCTCGTTCATGTCGACCGGGATGGAGTGGGTGACGAAGATGAGATGGGCGCCGTTGCGGACGTCGTCGGGCAGCTCGGCGAGAGCGGCCAGCGTGGCGTCGACGACCGGCTCGACGAAGCGCGGATGGTTGAAGTAGGCCCGCAGCCTGTCGAGCCGCGGCGCGCCCGGGACGGCCGCGGCGGCCGCGGCGAGGTTCTCGCGGTACTGGCGGCACGAGGAGTACGACGAGTAGGCGGAGGTCAAGAAGCTCGCGGCGCGCCTCACCCCGTCGTCGCGCATCTGGGTCACCGCCTCGGCGAGGTAGGGGTCCCAGTTGCGGTTGCCCCAGTAGACCGGGAGGTCGAGGCCGGCACCGGTGAGGTCCTCCCTGATCGCGGCCAGCAGGGCGCGGTTCTGGTCGTTGATCGGCGACCGGCCGCCGAAGAGGTGGTAGTGCTCGCCGACCTCCTCGAGCCGCTCGCGCGGGATGCTGCGACCGCGGGTGACGTTCTCGAGGAAGGGGATGACGTCGTCGGGGCCCTCCGGCCCTCCGAACGACACCAGCAGCAGGGCGTCGTACGGGCTGACGTCGGGGACCATGCGTCCATCGTAGGGACGCGGGCCCTACTGTCTGGCTCGATGCTCACCGCCTACCGCCGGATCCTGGCCGTGCCGGGCGCGCTGCGGTTCAGCGCCACCGGCCTCGTGGGCCGCCTGCCCATCTCCATGCAAGGGCTCGGCATCGTGCTGCTGGTCGTGGACGTGACCGGCTCCTACGGCTATGCCGGGGCCGTTGCCGGGGCGACGACCATCGCGAACGCCGGCGCTGCGATCCTCCAGGGCAGGTACCTCGACCAGCTGGGGCAGAGCAGGCTCCTGCCCGCGTTGATCCTGACCTGGGGCGTGGCGTTGGCCCTGCTCATCGCGTCGGTGCACGGCGAGTGGCCGAGCTGGACGGCGTTCGGGTTCGCGGTCGTCGCGGGCGCCATGCTGCCGCCGGTCGGGACCTGCGTGCGCGCGCGGTGGTCGCACGTGCTCGACGTGCCACGGCAGGTGCAGACGGCCTACGCCCTGGAGTCGGTGGTCGACGAGGCCGTGTTCATCACCGGCCCGATCCTGGTCACCGCGCTGGCCACGGCCTGGGACCCCGTGGCCGGCCTCGCGGCCGCCATCCTGGCCGGCGTACGAGGCACGCTGTACCTGTCGGCCCAGCGCGCCACCGAGCCACCCGGACACCCTCGAGCTGCGGTCGTCGACGGGCAGCCGCGGGGCCCGCGGATGCCGTGGCGGACCGTCCTCCCGCTGGCTGTGGTCGCGCTCGCGCTCGGCTCGTTGTTCGGGGCGGCCGAGGTGACGACGGTGGCGTTCGCCGAGGAGCACGGCGTCCCGGGCATGACCGGCGTCCTGCTGGCCTTCTGGGCGCTCGGCAGTCTGCTCGCCGGCGTGATCACCGGAGCGATCCACTGGACGAGGGGCCCGTCGGCCCGGCTCAAGGTCGGCACCGCCGCGCTCGCCGCCAGCATGGCTCCCCTCGGCCTGATCGACGCGGTCTGGCTGATGGCGGCGGTGCTGTTCGTGGCCGGCTTCGCGATCGCGCCGTCGCTGATCGCCACCATGTCCCTGGTGGAGCAGTCGGTGCCGTCGGCGCGGCTGACCGAGGGGATGGCCTTCATCCACACCGGCCTGGCCGCCGGGCTGGCCCCTGGCGCGGCCCTCAGCGGCGTGGTGGTCGACGCTGCCGGCTCCGCACCGGCGTACCTCGTCTCCGCGGGGGCCGGCGTGATCGCCGCCCTGGCCGCCCAGACCCTGCCGCGCCCTCGATCGCTCGCTGGTTGAGGAAGGCGCGCTAGCGCCTGTCGACGAAGCCCGCAACCGGATCAGCCGTCCGCACGGGGTCTCGTGACGGGCTGCGGCCCTCCTCGACCAGCGGAACCCGGCTACACGTTGGCAGGACCCGTCGGCATCGGCGCCCGCCAGTGCAGGCGCAGGGCGAGCAGCCGCCACACCAGGCACACGCCCGCACCCGCGACCGCCACGATGATCGTCGGCAGTCCGAGCTGGTCGAGGACGACCACGACGGCCGCTCCCGCCAGGGCGGGCGAGGCGTACAGCTCGCCGCGGAAGACCTCGGGAACGCGGCCGGCCAGCAGGTCCCGGGCGATGCCGCCGCCGATCGCGGTGACCAAGCCCATCAGGGCGGCGGGCACCGGCTCGAGGCCGTACTCGAGCGCCTTGAGTGCGCCGGTGACGCAGAACAGGGCGATGCCGAAGGCGTCGAAGACGACGACCATCCGCTCGACCCGGCCGACCACCGGGTGGAAGGCGAAGGTGAGCAGCCCCGCCGCCACCGGGACGATGAGGTAGCGCCAGTCGGCCAGCGCCGCGGGTGGGGTGGCGCCGATGAGGACGTCACGCAGGAAGCCGCCTCCGAGACCCGTGGTGCCGGCGAGCACCAGCGCCCCGAAGAGGTCGAGGTCGCGGCGGACGGCGACCAACGCGCCGGAGATCGCGAACACGAAGATGCCGACGAGGTCGACGACGACCAGCAGGGTTGTGGACGACACCCGGACAGGTTAGGGCTGGTGGGGGGTCTCTCAGGCGTAGGCTCCGCCTCATCGAAGCAGTCATCGGAGCAGACCGGAGCCCGGCCCGACAGCCCCCGACCAGGGAGGCTGGTCCGGGGCGGAAGGAGAACGACGAGCAGATGGTGCACCTCACCCTCGCGGGTCTCAGCGAGGACGGGAAGCGCCTGCTGCTCGTGTCCGATGCCGGAGTCGAGTTCACCCTCGACATCGAGCCCAAACTCAGGGCCGTCCTGCGCGGCGACAGTCACGCTAGGGCCCGCCTCGGCCAGTTGGAGATCAAGATGGACAGCGTCCTGCGACCCCGTGACATCCAGGCCCGCATTCGCGCCGGCGAGACCCCCGAGAGCGTGGCGGCCGCGGCCCAGACGGCGGTCGAGAAGATCATGCCGTACGCCGCGCCCGTGCTCGCCGAGCGAGAGCACGTCACCCAGCGCGCCCAGCGGGCCTCGATCCGGCGTCCGGCCCCGTCCGGGGGCGCGCCGACCGGCAGCCGCACCCTCGGCGACGCGGTTGCCGGGCACCTCCGCGCCCAGAACGTCGACCCCGACGCCGTCGCCTGGGACGCCTGGCGCCGCGAGGACGGCCGCTGGACGCTGACGGCCGTGTTCCGGGCCGAGGCACGCGAGGGGCAGGCGGCGTTCACCTTCGACGGCCCCGGCAACTACGTCTCGGCCGACGACGACGACGCCCGCTGGCTGATCGGCGACACGGTCGCCGGCCCGGCCCCGCAGCGCTCGGCCGGCCACGGCTCGGGCCAGGACGACCTGGCCGGCGCCCGCCGGCGCCGACTCGCCGCCGTACCCGCCGACGAGCTGCCGCTCGGTGAGGACGCCATCGACCTGGTCTCCGACGAACCGCGACGTTCCCGACGAACCGGCCGCCCTGTCAGACGCGTTGGGCGCCGAGGCGCCGGTCGAGGCCTACCTCGACGATCCCGAGCCGCAGACCCGGACCTCCGAGCTGCCGCGGGTCGACGACGAGGAGCCGTCTCCGGACGCGCCAGATCTCCGTGACGACGAGCCGGCCGGCCGGCCGGCCAAGCGCAAGGGACGAGCCTCCGTGCCGAGCTGGGACGAGATCATGTTCGGCGGCGGCAAGCACGACTGACCCAGTCGGCGCCCCTGTCGCCGCTCCCCTGTCGGTGGTCGGGGCTAGCGTCGGGTCCGTGGGTGGCAGGACGACCAGCGACATGCTGGTCCCGGAGCCGTGGGTCGCTCGCCTGGCCTCGATGGCGTTGGCGCTGCCCGACGCCTACCAGGAGGAGGCGTGGGTCGGCGAGCGGTGGCGGGTGCGCGGGCGCACCTTCGCCCACGTGCTGGCGGTCGAGCCCGGCCGTCCGCGCGCCTACTCCGAGGCGGTCGGCAGCGACGGGCCTCATGTCGTGCTCACGTTCCGCGCCGAGCCCGAGGAGCTCGAGGCGATCGTCCGGTCCGGGCCGCGCTACTTCAAGGCCCGCTGGGGACACGACGTGGGTGGCGTCGTCCTCGACGACGACATCGACTGGGACGAGGTGCGCGAGCTGGTCACCGACAGCTACTGCCGGTTGGCGCCACGCAAGCTGGTCAGCCAGGTGAACCGGCCACCGGACGCGCCGGATCGCTGACCCAGTCGCTCCACGACCCGGCGTAGAGCGCCGCCGGAACCCGTGCGACGGCCAGCGCCAGCAGGTTGTGGCACGCCGTCACCCCGGAGCCGCAGTACGCCGCGACGTCGGCGCCGGGGACGGCGCCCACCGCCGCGTAGGTGCGGCGCAGGTCGTCGGGGCTCTTGAACCGGCCATCGGTGCCGAGGTTCTCGGCCGTCGGCACGTTGACCGCGCCGGGCACGTGTCCGGCGACGGGGTCGATCGGCTCGTGCTCGCCGGCGTACCGCTCGGGCGCCCGGGCGTCGACGAGAACCTCCACGGCCAGCACGTCCTCGGGCTCGACGACGGGCAGGTGACCGGGGTCGGCGGTGAAGTCGCCGGGCTCCGGGGTGACCAGGCCCTCCTCACGCGCACCGCCGGCGGCCAGCCACGCGGACCAGCCGCCGTCGAGGACCCGCACATCGGCATGCCCGTGGTAGCGCAGCAGCCACCACGCACGCGCGGCAGCGCGGCCGCCCCAGTCGTCGTACACCACGACCGGGCGGTCGCCGCGCACACCCGCCCGCCGCATCGCCGTCTCGAAGTCCGCCGTCGCCGGCAGCGGGTGACGCCCGCCCGGCTCCCCCGGCCTCGCGGGCGGCGCGGCGAGGTCGTCGTCCACGTCGACGTACACCGCGCCCGGGACGTGCCCGGACTCGTACGCCGCCCTGCCGTCGGCCAGGCCGGTCTGGTAGCGGATGTCAAGGACGGTCACCGGGCCCGGACCGTGGGCCAGCAGGGCCGCCAGGTCGCGAGCGGAGACGAGGGGGGACGTCATAGGAGCATCCTGGCCTGCGAGGCGGTGTGACAGGATCACGACCCGTGGCTGAGCTCCAGTTCTTCACCGGCACGATGGACTCCGGCAAGAGCACCCTGGCGCTCCAGACCAACCACAACCACGCCGCGCGCGGCCGGGTCGGCCGCATCTTCACCACTCATGACCGGGCGGGCGAGTCGATCCTCTCCAGCCGCCTGGGCCTGCAGCACGACGCCATCGAGGTGGAGCCCGACTTCAACTTCTGGCGCTACGTCGTCGACACCCTCACCCACGGCGGCAGGATCGACTACCTGATCTGCGACGAGGCCCAGTTCCTGTCGGTCGACCAGGTCGAGCAGCTGGCCAGGATCGTCGACGACCTCCAGATCGACGTGTTCACCTTCGGCATCCTCACCGACTTCAGGACCGAGCTGTTCGAGGGCAGTGCTCGGCTGGTGGCGCTGGCCGACACCGTCGAGAACCTCCAGGTCAGGGCCTTGTGCTGGTGCGGGCGCCTGGCCACCCACAACATCCGGACCATCGACGGGGAGATGGTGACCGAGGGCGACGTGCTGATGGTGGGCGACGTCATCGACGACCCCGACCAGCCCGTGCCCACCGTCGCCTACGAGGTGGTGTGCCGGCAGCACCACCGCCGAGGGATGACCGCGCGTCGAGCGGCACACCTTCTCAACCACGACACGGCTCTGCCGTTCGGCGGCACGTGATGGAACCGTCGGTCCCCGAGCACGCTCGTGCGTACCTGGCCACTCCCATGACGGGACTCTCGGAGTCCGAGCTGGCGGCCATCGGCCAGGCGGCCGACCACGCCGGCGCTGCCTGCGAGGCCGCCGGCTTCGCGGTCTACGACCCGCGCGACTCGACGTCTCCGGACCAGCATCCCGACGTGCCCACCGCCGAGGTCTACGCGACTGACAGGGCCCGCATCAGCCAGTCCGACGTGCTGGTCTGCATCGCCGACCGCCCCAGCTTCGGCGTCGGGCAGGAGGTCACGATCGCTCAGGCCACGGGTGGTCCCGGTCGTGCTGGTCGCGCATCGGGACATGCCGCTGAGCCGCATGCTGACCGGCTCACCCGGGTCTGACCGCCGTCGTCCGCTACGACGAGCCCGAGGACATCCCCGAGCCGCTGACCGACGTCCTCGACAGCGTTGCGAGCCGACATCGAGCCCTCGCTGCGCTCGGCCCGCGACGACGAGCTCCGGCTGATCGCCGACGCGCTGGCCAGGAGGCTCGCGGGCCGGCCCGCCGAGCGCCGTCGGGTGGTCCACAGCATCGCTCCGGACTCCGGGGGTTCCGCACCGTGGAGCGACCGCGACCTGCAGACGTTCAACCCGAGCCTGGCCGAGCTGCTCGCCATCTGCGACGAGCTGGGCGAGCCACTCGGCGCCCGGATACTCGACCTGATAGAGGTAGCCAAGTGACCCCTCCCGAGACGTCGACGCCTGCCGTGGACACCCAGTACCGCGACATGTTGCAGCGCATCCTGGACCTTGGCGAGCTGTCCGAGACCCGGCAAGGGCCGCAGGCTCAGACCCTGATGCAGCAGACGATGCGCTTCGACCTGGCCGCCGGGTTCCCCGTCATCACCGAACGCGACGTCTCGGCCTTCTGGCGCAAGGCGGTCGGCGAGCTGTGCGCCTTCATCAACGGCGCCAGGACCACCGAGGAGCTGAGCTCGTTCGGCTGCGACTGGTGGGATGCCTGGGCGACGGAGGAGAAGAGCGGACGCCGCGGCCTCGAGGCCGGCGACCTGGGCCCGGCGTCGTACGGCGGCGCCTTCCACGACTTCCCGAACGGCGACGGGACGTCGTTCGACCAGTTCGGCGCGCTCGTCCCCCAGCTGGTCGAGCATCGCCACATCCGCACCCACTTCGTCAGCCCCTGGATACCCGGCCTGTTGTCCCGGGCGGAGGGGCGCACCCCTCAGGCCACCATCGCGCCGTGCCACGGATGGGTTCACGTGCGGGTGCTCAACGACAGGCTGCACCTGCACCTGTTCCAGAGATCGGGCGACGTCCCTATCGGCGTACCGTCGAACATGATCCAGTACTCCGCGCTGATGCTCATGCTGGAGTCGCTGACCGGGTTCCGGGCCGCCGTCTACTACCACACCATCTCCGACGCCCACATCTACGAGAACCAGGTCGAGAAGGTCCGCGTCCTGCTGGAGCGGCCGACCAAGCCGCTCGGCTACATCCGGCTCACCGACGAGGGCAGGTCGGTCACCGACATCCATGACTTCCGGGCCGAGCACTTCGAGCTCAGCGCGTACGACCCCAACCCGGGGCTCAGAATCCCCGTCGCCGTCTGAGGGCCAGCATGTCGCTGTACAACTTCCACGCAGCCCGCGACGACGAGCAGCTCGCCTACATGGAGTCGCTGGAGGACCGCGGGGTCTGTCTGTTCTGCCGGCCGGTGCTGCTGGACGACCCGCTGCAGTCGGTGTCGTACGTCGGCACCCACTGGTCCGTCGTGGCCAACCGCTACCCCTACGTCGGGACGAAGACCCATCAGCTGCTGGTCCCGGCCGAGCACGTGCGCGCCATGCACGAGCTCTCGCCCGCTGCCCGGGCGGGCTTCTTCGAGACCCTCGACCTCGTGGTCGAGCGCGACGGGCTCTGCGACTACGGCGTCGGGATCCGCAACGGCGACCCGACGATGACGGCGGCCAGCATCGCTCACCTGCACGTGCATCTCTTCGAGCCGCTGCCGGGGTCGAAGGTGCGCATGCGCTTCGGGCCGGGCGACGACTGACAGGTCAGTCGCCCCAGGCCACCCGGTGCAGGGCGACGCCGGCGGACCGCAGGACCTGCTCGCCGGCGAGGTCGGCGTAGTCGGCCTCGAAATAGCAGTCGGCGACGCCGCTCATCGCGATCAGGCGCGCGCAGGCAGGGCACGGGAAGGTCGTCACGAACATGGTGGAGCCTTCGGTGCTCGCGCCCGCGCGCGCCGCGGCAGCGAGGACGGACGCCTCGGCGTGCGCAGCCGTGGACAGGTCCGCCCTGACCCCTCGCGAGTAGTCGTTGCGCGGGTCTCCGTCGACGTACGGCGTGTAGTCGCTCGGGTGGTGATGGTTGTGGCCGGTGAGCTCCCGACCGTCCTGCAGCCGGAGGACGGCGCCCACCTGCCGCCACCAGTCCGAGCTCTGGCCGGCCTCCAGCCGGGCCGCCCTCATCGCTTCCCGCCCACCATCGGGCGCCTCCGTCATCGGCGACTCCACCGCCTGGGGCTTGCTCCACTCCCGGTCCCACCGCAGGAAGGTACGGCGCCACACCACGAGTTCTCGCGTCGGCCGGTGCCCGCTGCTCCACCAGCTCCCGCATCAGCGCCTCGTCGGGCACCAGCAGCCGGTGCCGCGAACACCACGTCGAGACCCGTCGGCTGCACCACGCTGACCTCCGCGCTCGGAAGCAGCGTGCGCACGAGCGCCGCTGCCGTCTCCGGCTCCAGGGCCCGGATCTCCTTGCGCAGCACCGGGAACTCCTCCTCGAAGGAGTGCCCGAGCACGTAAACGCGGTCCAACGCGGGCTCCGGATCGCAGAGGAAGGCGGCGTACCCGGCGTGGAGGACCGGGAGGTACAAGAAGTGCGGTGGTGGGCTTCACGGGCTCAGGATCAAAGAGGGTCAGCTGCTGGCCCAGTGGCTCACCCGGCTCAGAGCCGTGGCGCGTTCGTTGGAGCTCGTGGGAGTCATCCGGTCGAGGATGACCACCCGGCACTTGAACTGCCTCTCGATCTCGACGACCTCGGCGTGGGTGTAGGTCCCCACGGTGGCGACCAGCACGGCGGGCCGCAGGTTGTGGATCAGCGTCCAGCGCCGGTCCTTCGGGCTCCTTGATGTAGACGGCCCCGACGCCGCGCTGGTAGGTCAGGAACTTCGCGCGCACGGCCTGGTCGACGTAAGGCCTCTGTGGTCCTTTGCGCGCCCGGATCTTCTGGTCGCTGTCCATGCCCACGACCAAGAAGTCTCCGAAGCGGCGCGCCTGCTCGAGGTACATCGCGTGACCGACGTGGAGGAGGTCGAACGACCCACTGGTGAGCACGACCTTGTGTCCCCCGGACGCAGTGCCTCGACCAGCTCCCGAGTGGCCTTCAACGTGGGGAGCAGGCGCAGCTGGGTGTGCGGCCGGTCGTCGAACAGCTTCGGGTCTACCTGCCGCCCGCGGTCCTGTCGGCTGTCCGGCACGAGCGGGGGCCGCTCGAACAGACCTTCCTCGTCACCGACGCCTGGGTCCATCGATCGTTTCAACGGCTGCTCGGCAGTCGAACGCAACGACTCAGGAGCGGCTCTGTCGGCACGGGAGTCATCGTACGCACGACCTCAGGCCGGTGCGGCACCCGCGGCGGTCAGAGACGAGGGGAGCGATCAGCGGAACGACCCGGTGAAGACGTCGTCGATCACGACGTCGCTAACCGGAGTGCCGACCACCGAGCCCGAACCCTTCAGACCCTCGAAGGCACCCCACCCGTCCACGACGGTCCAGCTGCCGGTCGAGCCGTCACCGCCGAAGCGCGCCTTCAGCCGCAGGGTGAACCCGGACACGTCACCGGTGCAGGTGAACTCCTTGCTGCCGATGAAGACCCCGCCCCACGGAGTGAAGCTGGCTTCAACGTCGTCCCGTTGACCACCGTGCCGCTGTCGCAGTCCGCGAGGGACGACTCGAAGTCGCTCACCTCTGACTCGAACGAGGTGTGAGCCACGATCCTCACCGGCTCTCCCTGCGCCGCCTGGGCGGCGGTGACGGTGGCGAACGGCGCGAGGAGCGTGGCGGCTCCGACCGTGACGGCGAGCAACGATGTGCGCATCTGGACCTCCAGGTTCGGCTGTCCCGAGAGACTCTTTCGAGTGTCCTCGCGTCCGAGAACGCGCGACCACCGGTTAACGCCGCAGTCGTCTCGGGACTCCTCAGTCGACCAGCATCGGGATCAGCATCTCGTCGGGACTCAACGAGCCGTGCAGACCGATGAGCGTGGCCTCGTAGGCGAAGTCGGCGCTCGAGACCACCGCGTGGTCGCGGCGGCTGGCGACGACCACGTCCCCGAGGCGGGGCAGCACGAGCGGCTCGACCGGCCCGAACCAGCCCGCGGGCAATCGCCTCCTCTCGGGTGAGTACGTCGGCCCGGTCGCCGAGGACCGAGCGCCAGGTCGCCGCGACGTCGGGCACGGCTCCGTTGCGGCAGTACAGGTGACGGAACCGCGCCTCGCCACCCATCAGCGCCAACCCGTCGCGCAGCACCAGCTCACGGTCGACGTCGATGCGAGACGAGGGCGGGGAGTCGACCATGCCGTGGTCGGCGACGACGAGCAGGCGCACGTCGGCCGGCAGCGACTCGCGCAGCTGCTCGGCCTCGGCGTCGACCATCACCAGCTGTTGGAGCCACTGGGCCGACGCGACGCCGTAGCGGTGCCCGGTCCAGTCGAGGTCGCCGTCGTAGAGATAGGTCAGGCTGGGCCGATCGGCCGACGCGACGACCGCGGCCGCGATCCGCTCCCCCACCCGGTCGGCACCCACGAAGTCGGCACCCCGGTGCGCGGCGATCGTCAGCCCGCTGTTGCGGAACTCGCGTTTGTTGATCACCGTGACCGCAGCCCCGTTGAGCCGCAGGCCGGTGAACGCCGTGGCGTGCGGCTGCCACTCCTTGGGGTCGACTTTCTTGTCCCACCTCAGGGCATCGAGGAGGCGGTCGGTGCCGGGGATCCGCGAGGTGAAGCCGACCAGGCCGTGCGCCCCCGGCGGCAGTGCCGTGCCCAGCGAGCTCAGGCTGGTCGCGGTGGTGGAGGGGACACCGGCCGTGCCGGGCTCCTGGGTCGAGAGCAGCGAGGAGAGGTACGGCGCGGCCTCGGCGTGACGCTGCAGCAGCCGGGCGCCGAGACCGTCGACGAGGAACACGACGTACGCCGGGGCTGACGGCAGGACGAGACCGCTCGGCTGGATCTCGCCCGAGCGGTGCTTGACCCCGATCGCCGCCCCGACGGCGGGCACGACGTCGACCAGCGAGCGGGACCCGTACGCCGGCTCGACGAAACCGCTGTCGGTCACGCGCCCTGGGTGCGGGCCGAGAGCGACTCGGCGAACGCCAGCAGCGAGGCGACGGCGTCGGTGCCGTCGGCGGTGGCCGACGCCCGGATCGAGAAGTCGTCGGAGGCCAGCACGCCGGTGTAGCCGTGGTCGGCCTCGCAGTCGGGGTCCTGGCAGCCGGCCGGCTCGAGGTCGATCCGGCTGACCCCGCCCCAGCCGATGGTCACCACGGCCTCGGCCGCGGGAGCCGGGCCCGAGGACGGGTTGGTGACCATCCGGGTGACGACCACCGAGCGCACCGTGGACAGCGCGATCGCCTCGGTCGAGGTCGAGGTGTAGGCCTCGGGGATCAGGTCGTCGGCGGCGTGCTCGTCGGTGTGGGCCACGATCAGGCGGGTGGGCGTGAGCACCACGACGGTCAGGTGGCGCCGGATCTCGTCGCGGTCGAACGTGGGCTCGTGGTGGACGTAGAAGGACACGACGTCCTCGCCCGCCACGGCACCGGCGACACCGTCGGCGACCACGTCGGGGTAGTAGCCCGTGCGATGGATCGCCTCGCGCAGGTCGAGGGCCCGGTCACGGTCGTGCGTGCGCATGGCGCCAGTCTGGCACGCACCGAGACGACCGATCCGGGCTCACCCCACCCGGGTCTCCTCCATCACCCAGTTGACCTCCCAGGTGCTGCCGTCGTCGGTCGAGAAGGCCTGTTCCCACGAGGCGCGCTCGTCGCTGTGCACGGTCCACCGGTAGCGGCACACGATGGGCACACCACCGTGGTGGTCGGGCGCAGTCAGCGACCCGGTGAGAGGTCGTTGGCCCGCCCGTACCGGGCCGGGGTGGCCCAACTCCCGGAGCCTGTCGACCCGACGTTCCGGGCCACCGTGGCCCGTGTGCGGGCCGCGGGGGGTGCCGGGAACTGGTCCGGGGTGGCCCGGCACGACGGCGCGCCCGCAGGGCTCCATGGCGCTGTCACGAAACCCCGCGAACGCGTTCGGTGGTTGAGGTGCGAGGAGCGCCAGCGACGAGCCTCGAAACCACCCGTCGGGAGGTGGTTTCGAGGCTCGGGCCCGGAGGCCCTCACACCTCAACCACCGAGCCTCAGGTTGTCGGCGCTCTACCGCCTCGTCGACGGCTACCGCACGCGTCTGACAGGCCTCACCCAGCACGAGGCACCCAGGACGAGGCTGGTCGCTGTTCGCGGGCGGCTCCCGGCCCGGTCCGCTCCACCGACTGGGAGCCGCCCCCCACCATGTTCCCCGAAAACCGCGTCGTAGCCTAGGAAGTGGCCGCGCACCTCAGCCACCGCGCTTCCGGACGGTTCGACCCCCCACTCTCCCGGACCCCGTGGTGAGCGGGGGGTCCAGTCTCGCCTCGTCACTGGCCCTCGTCACTGGCCCCTCGTCACTGGCCCTCGTCACTGGCCGAGCCACGCCCCCTTGGCGGCCCGCCACACGCCGAGGTCCGTGGTGAGCCGACGCCCTTCGGTAGTCTGTTGTGGCAGTCGCCCGCGGACCGGTACTTCCGAGCCCCGTCCACACCAACGTGACGTCCTCGTAGGTGCCCGCCGGCCACTCCTGGCTGGAGCACGACGAGTACGACGGATGTCCAGCCGGAAGATCGTGTCGCGCACGATGACCTCGCTCGCGGCGTCGTCACTCCACTTCCAGATCCCGTAGGCCCCGAGCCACACGTCCGGCTCCTTGGTCGGCGTGCAGCGCCCCTGCTCCACCTGCTCGTCGTCTGCAGTAGCCCGGGCCCAGCCGCTGCGGGCTCGGACGTGCACGAGGGACGACTCGACGGTGAAGGAGTGCGCGCCCGTCGCCGTTGCGCGCGGAGTGCCCGCCCGACGGGCGCTGGGCGAAGGCGGTGAAGCAGCCGTCGAAGAAGCTGTCCCTGATCACCACGCGGTGCGGCACGTCCTCGATCTCGAGGCAGTCGTCTCGGATGTACCTCGCGTGGACGTGGACCAGGTAGGTCGTGTGACTCCAGCCGCCGCTGTTGGTGTCGTAGGCGTCCTCGAAGTCCTCGACGTAGGCGTCCTTGATCAGCACGAAGTTGCCCGGGGTGTCGGTCAGCGTCTGCCGGAAGGCGTCGCCGCCCAGCGGATGCGACGCCGCCGTCGCCGTCGTACCACTGCTCACGGGTCGCGTGGCGGGGGATGTTGCCGTAGACGGTGCCCCCGATCACGCACCCCTTGGTCCACGCGTCCGACCTGACCGGGTACTCGACCTGCGGTCGGGGTGTTCTCGTCCCAGACGGCCCGGCGCAGGTCCCAGGTGCCCCGGTTGTTGGTGGCCTCGACGGCCGAGTGCCGCTGCCCGACGCGGGTCAGCGAGACCGCGGGGCACGTGGGAGCCGGCGACGACGCGGTGGTCTCGTGCGGTCGCCACGGGTCGGCGCACAGAGCGCCACGAGCGTGAGGACCGCCAGGCAGCGCCGCCACGACCGCGGAAGCGCGCCACGGGTTGGCCTTTCGTCGCCCGTCGATTGTCTCCGCCCACGGGGCCGCCTCGATCGTCCGTTCGACGTACGGCGCGTACGCACCGAGGCGCAGGTCCCGGGCCGAACCCCTTCCTAGGCTGGCCGAGGTCGGGACCTCGGCCTGCCCCGGGTGCGTGTCGAGGGGGTTCATGAGCGACATGCTCGACTGGCGGGTCATCGCCAGCAGCACGCTGCGCCGTTGGTGGCTGCCGGTCGCCCTCGCGCTCGTCGGTGCGGTGCTCGGCGTGTTACGCGTCCACGAACCTCAACCCCGTCTACCGGTCGCAGGGAACCGTCCTCGTCGGGCCACTGGACAGCACCGTGACGCGGAGCACGACGCTCCGCGCGAGCGAGAGCCTGGCCACGTTCTACGCCGACCTGGCCCGTCGCGAGACCGTCCTCGTGCCCGGTGCGAGAGCGGCTGGGGCTGTCGATGTCCGCTCGACGAGCTGCGCAACTCGGTGAGCGCGATGGTCCCGGACCAGAACCCCCGCGTGGTGACCGTCACCGTCGAGGGCGACAGCGAGGAAGAGGCACGCACGATCGCCGTCGCCATCGTGGACGAGCTCGTCTCGCTCAGTCCCGGCGCCCACCGGAGCCACCGCGCCAGCGTTCGTGGGCGCGCAGGCAGACGCGCTGGAGACCACGATCCAGGAGACCGAGGCAGAGATCGACGAGATGCAGGCGCACGCTCGCCCAGACCACCGGCGAGCCCGACGCGGCCACCAGCATCGAGCGCATCGATCGACCTCAAGCAGCAGTACCTCAACGACGCACGCCAGACCTACGTCGAGCTGGTGTCGCTGGAGCCCGACTCGGACGCCGGCGGCCTCGCGGTGCTCGACGACGTCGCCAGCGTCACCGCACGCCGGCCGCGTCGGTCGCCGAGCACGGCGGCGCCCTCGGTCGGCGCAGCGGCGGGCGCGGTCGCTCGGCATCCTCGTGCGGTGTGGCTGCTGGACAGGCGACGTCGCGCCGCGGAACGGTCGTCGCCGGAAGCACCGGGCCGGTCCCGGCCGCGCCGGCGCCGACGGTGAACCTGGTCGTCCGCCCGACGCGCCAGCGTACCGAACCGCCGGCTCCCACGCACCGCGCCCCGCCGGACGACGAGCCTCGCGTGCAGCCGCGGCGCGAGCGTCCGAGCGAGCGGGTGAACGGGACGAACGAGAAATGACCACCACCGCTGAGCGCACCGGCCCCGACCAAGGCAGCGACGTCGCACGGCCGGAGACCCTGGAGCTCGTCGACGCCCTGTGCGTCGCGTTGGCCGACGCGACGGTCACCTACTGCCACTGGAAGAGCAACGAGGCGCTGGACAGGTCGTTGTCCGGCGACAACGACCTCGACCTGCTCGTGGCGCGGCCGACCAGGCCCGCTTCCTGGAGGTGCTGGCCCACCTGGGCTTCAAGGAGGCCCGGCTGCCCCGCCCGCCCGCGAGGTCCCGGCGGTGAGCCACTACTACGGGCTCGACCGGCCCTCCGGACGTCTCGTCCACGTGCACGCGCACTTCCGGCTCGTCCTCGGGCGACGACACGACCAAGAACTTCTGGTTGCCGGTCGAGGCGGCGTACCTCGCCTCGCGCTCCCAGGACGGCCTGCTGCCCGTGCCGGCCCCCGAGCACGAGCTCGCCGTGCTGGTGCTGCGCATGGTGCTCAAGCACTCGACCTGGGACGCCCAGCTCCAGCGGCGCGGGACGCTCTCCGCCAGCGAGAAGAGGGAGCTGGAGTGGCTGCGGCGCCGTACCGACTGGGAGCGCGCCGACGCCTTCGTCGCGACCAACCTTCCTTTCCTCGTCGAGGTGTGGCCGGCGTGTCGTCGCGCGATCGAGAGCGGCTGCTCCCGCTTCGAGCGGATGCGGGCAGCGGACCGGCTGGTCCGGGCGCTGGAGTCGTGTGCCCGCAGGCCTCGGACAAAGGACACTGCCCTGCGCGTGACGCGTCGGGTCACCTGGCGGGTCGACCGTCACCTCGCGCGCGGGCCGGCCGGCAAGCGCCTGGTCGGCGGGGGTGCGGTCGTCGCGATCGCGGGGGGCGACGGCGCCGGGAAGAGCACGGCCGTCGAGGCGACGGCCCGCTGGCTCTCCGGTCCCTTCGCGGTGGAGCGCGTCCACCTCGGGCGGTCCGCCCAAGTCGCCGGCGACCGTGGCGGTCAAGATCGCGCTCTCGGTGGGCCGCCGCGCCGGTCTGTTCCCCGACCTGGCCGCGCCCACGGTGCCTCCCGCCGACCCCTCAGCGGGCTGGCTCCTGTGGCACGTGTGTACGGCGCGCAACCGCCGCCGCGCCTACACCCGCGCCCGACGGGTGGCCGCAGAGGGCGGGGTGGTCGTCTGCGACCGCTTTCCCCTCGCCCAGCTCCGGTCGATGGACGGACCGCGAACGCAGGCCTTCCGCGACCGGCCCGGCCAGGGCCGCCTGGCCAAGTGGCTCATCGCCCACGAGGCCCGCCAGTACTCGGTGTTCGCACGGCCTGACGTGCTGGTCGTGCTGCGCGTCGACCCCGAGGTGGCGGTGCGGCGCAAGACCGACGAGGCCTCCGACTACGTCCGCCGGCGCTCCACGGAGGTGTGGGAGGCCACCTGGGAGGAGCAGGTCGTGGTCGTCGACGCTGGACAGCCTGCCGCCGCCGTGATGGCCGACATCCGAGCGGCGGTGTGGGACCGGCTGTGAGCCGCGTCGTCGTCGAGCTCGCCGGGCCGGCCGGTGCCGGCAAGACGACACTGGTGCGCGAGCTCCAGGCGTCGCGACCGGCGACCACCACTGTCGGGGTGCAGGTCGGCGCCCCCCGGCTGGCTGCCGCGATCCTGGCCGGCGACACCTCGCTTGGCGACCGCTCGCGCGCTCGCTCCGGGCCGCTGGTGGACCCGCGACGAGCTGCGCGACCCTCGCCTATCTGGGCGCCTGGCGGCGTCCCGTGCTCGAGCACCACGGTTCCGAGACGATGCTCCTGCTCGACCACGGCCCCGTCTTCCGGTTGGCGAGCCTGTCCGCGTTCGGGCCGCCGATGGTGGGCTCGCGGACCTTCGACAGGTGGTGGACGGGCCTGGCACGGGACTGGGGCCGGTTGCTGGACGTGGTGGTGTACCTCGACGCACCCGACGACGTGCTGCTGCGCAGGATCGAGGCGCGGCCGAGGGCAGCACCGGGTCCGCGGCGCGAGCCAGGACGAGGCGACGGAGTTCCTGGCCCGCTACCGAACGTCCTACCGGACGGCGCTCGACGCGGTGGCCGCGGCGGGCTCGCGCGTCGTCGAGGTCGACACGTCCGCCCGTCGGCCCAGGCAGCTGGCCGAGCTCGTCCTCGCCGCGATCCGCGACGAGCCGGCCCGGAGCTCCGGATGAGCCGCGCCGAGCCCGCAGCTCGCCGCCGAGCCGCCCCGGCTCAGTCGACGGGCATCGCTGAACGCACTCGCCGACGATGGTCGACTACGCGGCGCGCATCGCCATCCAGCTCGTGCTGGCCCCGCTGGTGCTCCGCTACCTCGGCGCCGGCGGCTTCGGCACCTGGCAGGTGCTGCAGAAGCTGGTGGGCCACGCCACGCCCGCCGGGGGACGCCCCGGAGAGGCCCTCAAGTGGGTGGTCGCGCACGGGCAGTCGTCGAGCGACGTGGAGCGCAAGCGCCAGCAGGTCGGCACCGCGGTGGCTGTGTGGGCGTTGTTCCTCCCGCTCGTCCTGGTGCTGGGCCTTGGGCTGGCGTGGGTGTCTCCGGCTCTCGTCCACGCGAGCGGCGACGAGGCCTGGGTGGTCCGGGCGGCCGCCGGCCTGCTGGTGGCCAACCTGGCGCTGATGGGGCTGGCGAACCTCCCGCAGTCGGTGCTCCTGGGCGAGAACCTGGGCTACCGGAAGCTCGGCCTCTCCACGGCGATCCTCTTCGTCGGCGCCGCCGTCGCCGCGCTGACGCTCTGGGCGGGCTGGGGCCTGGTCGGGCTAGCCGCGGCGACGATCGTCAGTAGCCTCCTGTCCGGCGTCACCTTCCTGCACATCGTGCGCCGCCAGGTCTCGTGGTGGGGCATCGCCCGACCCGCCCGCGGTGCGATCCGCGGGTTCGTCGCGCTGAGCTGGTGGTTCCTGCTGTGGAACCTCGTCATGCAGGTCATGAAGGGCGCGGACTTCATCATCCTCGGCGCCCTGGCGGGCACGGCGCTGGTGGCGACGTACAGCATCACCTCGCTCGTGCCGCACGCGGTGAGCGACGTGGTCTTCCTGGTGATCTCCGCGACCATGCCGGGGCTGGGCGGCATCGTCGGCGCGGGCGAGCTCGAGCGCGCCGCCCGCGTGCGGGCGGAGACGCTGGTGCTCTGCTGGCTGCTCGCGGCCGCGGCGGGCGCGACCGTCATCGTCTGGCTGCCTGACTTCATCCGGCTGTGGGTCGGCAGCCGCTACGACGCGGGTCCGACCGCGACCGTGCTGATCTGCGTGATGGTGCTGCAGTTCGTGCTCATCCGCGTCGACTCGAACGTCATCGACGTGACGCTGCAGGTGCGGGCCAAGGTGCTGCTGGGCCTGATGTCGGCCGCGCTGGTGGTGGGCGCTCGGCGTCCTCCTGGTCGGGGTGGCGGAGCTGGGCATCCCGGGCATCGTCGCGGCGCTGATCCTCGGTCGGGCCCCGCTCAGCATCGCCTACCCCGTGCTGATCGCCCGGCTGCTGCGGATGCGCACGGCGCTGCGCCTGGGAGCGGTCTGGCGTCCCGCCGTGGTCTCCGCGGCCATGTTCGCGGGCGCGGTGGAGCTGCGCGACCACACCGGCTCAACCCTCGTGGGTCCCGCTGGTGGTCCTCGGGTCGCTGACCGCGGTGCTGGCCGTCGCGGTCGCCTACGCCGCCGGGCTGGACGCCGACCAGCGCCGGCGGCTGCGCCTCAGGGCTGTGCGCGTGGTGGGGCGATGATGCCCGTACCTCTCGCTCGCGCGGTACCCGAGCCGGACCAGAAGGCGGCTCGAGGCGGGGCCATGATGCGTTTCACCTATCGGCTGCTGGTGCTCCTGGTGGCCAGCGTCCCGCTGGAGAACGTGTACTCGGTCCCGGGCTCCGGCAGCGTCACCAAGCTTCTCGGCCTTGCCACCGGGGTCGCCTGGGGCATCGCGGTGCTGGCACGCGGTGGGCTACGCGCCCCCCACACCCTGCACCTGGTCGCGCTGCTCTTCGTGGTGTGGAACGCCAGCAGCCTGTTGTGGACCATCGACAGCTGACGCGACCCAGACCCGGGTGCAAGACCTACGCGCAGCTCTTCGTGCTGCTCCTGGTCGTGTGGGACACCGTCCGCACCGGCACGGCGGTCCGGCAGGTCCTCGCTCGCCTACCTGCTCGGTTGCTACGCGGCAGCCGTCGATGATGATCGGCGGATACGTCGCCCACGGCGCTTCCGAGGTGCGCGGACGCGTGACGCGTGGGCGACTTCAACCCCAACGACGCCGGCACCATCTTGGCGCTCGGGCTGCCGGTCGCCTGCTACCTGCTGGCGACCTGGCCGGGACGCTACCGCCGGCAGGTCGCGCTCCTCGCCGGCACCTACCTGCCGTTGGGCTTCGTCGCGGTCATGAGCACCGGCTCCCGGGCGGCCGTGGTGGTCGCTGCTGCCCGCCTTCTGGTACGCCGCGTCGCCTGCTCGGCCGCAGCCGCCCGGGCCTCGCCGTGGTGACCTTCGTCGGCCTCGGCGCCATGGCCGTCGCCGCGCTCCCCCTGCTGCCCCCGGGTGCGGTCCAACGGCTCGTGCGACACCGGGCACAACGTGAGCAACGGCAACCTCAACCAGCGGCAGGACGTGTGGGCAGAGGCGTTCCGCATCATCGGAGACAGCCCGTGGGTGGGGATCGGCGCCGGGGCGTTCAGGACCGCCGCGACCGACGGTCAACAAGGTCGGGCACAACTTCGTCCTCGCGCTGCTCGCCGAGATCGGTGTGGTGGGGCTGGCGCTCTTCCTGCTGATCATGTGGGTCGCGGCGCGCGCTCGTCCTGGCGGCGCCCCGGGCGCTCCGCGAGCTGTGGCTCACCATCCTCGTCGCATGGACCTTCACGGCCCTGCTGCACAACTGGGAGTACCGCAAGCTGACCTGGCTGATGTTCGGGCTGATGGTGGTCTGCGGGACCTTGCCGCGAGAGCCTGGACCGGACGATCCCCGCGCCTCGGAAGCGAGCGCGACCGGTGGCTGCCCCGTCACGCGAGTGAGGGGCGACCGGCGTACCGCCGCTACCCCTGCTGCAGGAGGCGCAGCGGCCGAGCACAGCGTTGTACTGCTCGTGACGACCGGTCGGGTCGTCGATGCCTGCGTGCACGCACAGGAGGAATGCGGATGAAGCTCTGGAGGACGCCGACGGCTGGCGACGGTCGCCATCGCGGCTGGTCTGGTCTCGACGGTCGCGGTCGGGGCCGGCCCCGCAGCGGACGCCGCGTTCCCGGACACCCCGAACCCGCAGGTGAACCTCGAGCGCACGCTGACCACCGAGCCGTTCGCCGGTTCGACCGTGTCGGTCAAGGACCACGAGGGCTCGGCGTACGTCGGCCAGGGACCGCTCGCTCTGGCTCGCGGACGACAACGGCCGCAAGATCTACGAGGTCAACCCCGTCCACGGGCGCCCTCAAGCGGACGATCAAGGACGCCGGCTTCACCGCCACCCCTCGGTTCGGCGGCGGGGAGGCGGCCGGGTACTGGCGCGACCGCGACCTGGAGTCCCTCGCCTACGACGGCGCGAACGACACCTTGTACGTCTTCTCGGGCAGCTGCTGCACCGAGTCCGTGCTCCCGACGGTCTTACCGCCTACGACGTGACGCGGGAGGCAGCTTCCAGCTCGACTCCTGGCAGTCGCTGCCGGCAGGCACCGAGTTCACCGGAGCGGCCTGGAGCCCGGCCGACGGCAACCTGTACCTCGGTGAGGGTCCCGACCTGCGCTCCTACGACTACGCCACCAACACCCTGGGCGCCGCCTTCCGGGTGCCCAACCTGGCCCGGATCACCGGCCTGCAGTTCTCACCCAGTGGAGCGGACCTCTACGTGTCGCACGCGCTGACCAAGGTGAGCAGGGTCGACTGGGCCACCAAGAAGCTGGTAGCAGGCTGGACCTTCGACCTGTCGGCGTTCGGCGTGATGGACGCCCGCGCGGTCGAGGTCTTCGACGACAGGTTGTGGGTCTCCGACGGCTACGACTTCCGCCCCGACGGCGACCCGCTCGCGCACGCCGTCTTCGTCTTCAGCGTGAGCGGACCCGCGCCCGACCCGAACCTCGTCGGCAACCCGGGTTTCGAGGAGGGCACCACGGGCTGGAACAACAACGGCACCGCCGGCGTCACGCTCGAGCGGGTGGCCGGCGGGCACTCCGGCGCGTACGCCGCGCGGCTCACCAACGGCAACGCGACCGCGAGCAACCTGACGCTCAACGACGCCAACCCCAACTGGGTGGCGACCACGGCTGCGGGGACCTACACGGCCACCGCGTGGGTCCGCTCGGACACGGGCACCGGGAAGGCCTCCATACGGGTCCGTGAGTACACGGGAGCCACCCTGGTCCGCAGTGCCGCCAGCGTGGTGACCCTGACGTCCACGTGGCAGCAGGTGTCGGTCTCGCTGAGTCCTCAAGCACCCGGTTCCTCGCACCTCGACCTCCAGGTCTACGTCTCCGGCGCGCCTGCAGGCACCGACCTCTACGTCGACGACGTCGCCATCGTCCGCCAGTGACGGCTCCGCTCCGCGTCGTCGCCGCCGTCGACGACCTCGTGGTGCCCGCCGCCGCCGCGCGCGCCATCGACCGGGTCGTCCGAGACGTCCACGGTCAGCCTGTGCGTGCAGGTCCGGTCGTCGGCCCGGCACCCTCGTCGGAGGGGCGGCATGGCTCGCGCTGACCGACATCGTCCAGCGGGCGGTGTACCGGCCGACGCTCGATGCGCTGGCTCCGATCGACCTCCGGCTCTCCCACGGCGACCTCGTCGACCTCGTCGACGCCGCCGGCCGGGCTCGGTGCCGGCGCGGACGTCGTGCTCGACCTGACGGCGGACGGACTCGCACCCGGCGAAGGAGGTCATCCGCCGCTCGGGGTCTGGTCCCTGCGGTTCGGGCGCGAGCGGCGTCGGCTGGGCGCCGGCGCCTTCGAGCCGGAGTACCTGTCGGGTTCGGGCGTGGGCACCTGCGAGCTCGTCGCCGAGCTCGACACGGACGACCCGGCTCAGCAGCGTCCGCGTGCTGTACCGCTCGGTGGGCGGCGTGGACCCGTCTCTCGCCGGCCCGCGCCCTCAACGAGGCGGCGTGGAAGGCGGCCGAGTTCCCGGCGCGGGCGCTGGCGGCCGCCCGCAGCGGCCGCCGCCGTCGCCGACGAGCCCTCGGCCCCGGTCCCGGCGACGCAGGCAGGCGGTCCCTCCTCGTCGGCGTCGGTGCTCCGCACGATGGTGCAGCGCGGGCTCCGAGAGGCAGCTCAGCAGGATCGGCCGACGCCCGAGCTGGTTCGTGGCGGTCCGGACGGGGAGCGAGGCCGGCGCCCGGCGGGCACGGTTTCGACACGACCGGCTTCCGGGCGCTGGCCGCCCCACCCGGCCGGTTCTACGCCGACCCCTTCGTGGTCGCCCGACCAGATGGCGGCGCCTACGTGTTCGTCGAGGATGGTCCGCTCGACGGCGGGCCCGCCCGGATCTCGGTGCTGACGCTCGACCCGGACGGCGTCCAGCTGGGCCCGGCCGAGCGGTCCTGGAGCGCAAGACGCACCTGTCCTATCCCGTTCGTCTTCGAGGACGAGGGCAGCTGGTACATGCTCCCCGAGACCGCTGGTACCGGCGCCATCGAGCTGTTGCGCGCGCAGGAGTTCCCATGGCGGTGGGAGCCCTGCGAGATCCTCGTGGCCGACGTGCGGGCCTGGGACCCGACGCTGCTGCGGCACGACGGCCACTACTGGTTGTTCGTGGCCGTGGCTGCCCCCGGCGCCAGGCCGTCCGACGAGCTCTGCCTCTTCTTCGCACCGGACCTCCACGGCCCCTGGCGACCGCA
The DNA here is from genome assembly GCA_963758885.1 of uncultured Actinomycetota bacterium. Lineage (GTDB taxonomy): Bacteria > Actinomycetota > Actinomycetes > Propionibacteriales > Nocardioidaceae > Nocardioides. The sequence continues at coordinate 104,886 of CAVWXS010000032.1, read as the reverse complement.
TCCGCGCAACCCGGTCGTCTCCGACGTCAGAAGGGCGCGACCCGCAGGACGGGTCCTGGCAGATCGACGGCTCGCTGATCCGTCCTGCCCAGGACGGAGCGGGCGCCTACGGTCGCCGCATCGTCCTGAACAGGATCGACGTCCTGACGCCCGACGACTACGAGGAGACGCCCGTGGGGTCGGTCGAGCCGGGCTGGCTACCGGGTGTGGTCCGCACGCACACCTACACAGCCGACGGCGGGATCGAGGCGCTGGACGGCGTGCGCTACGTGAGCAGGTTCGGAGCCAGACGTTCGACGGACGCGACGCGCGGTGCGTCCGCCGCTCAGGGGCGGCCCATCCCCCGGTAGGTCCAGCCCGCCGCTCGCCACTGCACCGGGTCCAGGCAGTTGCGGCCGTCGACGACGCGACGATCGGCGACGACGCCGTCCAGGGAAGCCGGGTCCATCTCGCGGAACTGCGGCCACTCGGTCAGCACCAGCGTGAGGCTGGCGTCGTGGCACGCCTCGCTGACGCTGTCGGCGTACGACAGGGTCGGCCAGTCCCGGCGCGCGTTGTCCATCGCCTGCGGGTCGTGGACGGTCACGTGCGCGCCGAACAGGTGCAGGCGTCCGGCCACGTTCAGCGCCGGCGAGTCCCTGATGTCGTCGGAGTTCGGCTTGAAGGCCGCCCCCAGCACGGCCACCCGGGCCCCGGGCCAGGGTCGGTTCAGCAGCTCGGCCGCGAGGTCGACCACGCGTTGACGACGCCGCTGGTTGATGGCGTCCACCTCGCGCAGGAAGGTGAGCGCCTGACCGGCGCCGAGCTCCCCGGCACGGGCGATGAAGGCCCTGATGTCCTTGGGCAAGCAGCCGCCGCCGAACCCCAGGCCGGCGTTGAGGAAGCCGCGCCCGATCCGTGGGTCGTGTCCGATGCCGTCGGCGAGCATCGTCACGTCGGCACCCGAGGCCTCGCAGACCTCCGACATGGCGTTGATGAAGGAGATCTTGGTGGCCAAGAAGGCGTTGGCCGCGACCTTGGTCAGCTCGGCGGTGGCCAGGTCGGTGACCACGACCGGTGTGCCGGCGGCGATCGTCTCGGCGTAGACCTCACGGAGCACCTCCTCGGCGCGACCGCGTCCATCGGTGTCCGCCACACCGAACACCAGCCGGCCCGGGACGAAGCGTGTCGTCGATGGCGAGGCCCTCCCGGAGGAACTCGGGATTCCAGGCCAGGTGGACCTCGACGCCGGCGGGCGCGAGGTCGACCAGCCGCTGGGCGACGCCGGCGGCCGTCCCGACCGGGACGGTCGACTTGCCGATGACCACGCAGGGGCGCTCGAGCAAGGGACCGAGGCGGCTGACGGCCGCCTCCAGGTGCGAGAGGTCCGCCGCGTAGTCACCGTGACGTTGCGGTGTCGAGACGCAGAGGAAGTGCGACGTCACCGAACGCCGCCACCTCGTCGTAGGAGGTGGTGAAGCGCAGCCGCCCGGTCTCGACGTGCTTGCGCAGCATGGGCTCCAGCCCGGGCTCGAAGAACGGCGTCCGGCCCTCGTTCAACGTGGCGACCTTCGCCTCGTCCACGTCGAGACCCAGCACCTCGAAGCCGAGCTCGGCCATGCACGCGGCGTGGGTCGCGCCGAGGTAGCCGCACCCCACGACGGTGATCCGCACGCTCAGGCCCCCTTGGTCGTCCGTCGTCGCACCCTGCCACGGCCCGCTGGTGCCCGGCTCCCGCCTTCTGCCGGATGGCGTCTACGCCTTATGACCGATGCCCAAGTCCGGCGCTGACGCTTTCCTGTGCGAGGAGGAGGTGCTCCCTCGACGGGACCACCCCCACCAGGTCGCCTTGGGTCGCGAGGGGGGAAATTGACCAGCATCCGAATCGGTGACACGACGCCCGCCGTGACTCTGGTGGGCCGGGTCGACCTGACCCAGCCCGAAGCACCGGTCGATCGGACCACCAAGAGGGCGCGAGCGCGCCGGTCACCCCGGCGGCTCGGTCTCCCGCTGGCAGCCGCGGACTGCGCCGCGCTGGCCGTCTCGTGGGTCATCTCCCCGACAGCGCCCGCGGTGGCGCTGGTCGTGCTCGGGGCGATGCTGGCGGTGTTCGCGTCGGCAGGGAAGTACAGCAGCGTCCGGTTGAACCTGTCGGTCATCGACGACCTCCCCTACCTGGGGGCGGTCGTCGTCGTCGGGTACGCCGCCGGCATCGCGGCCAGCGACCTCGCCGGCGTCGCGGTGCCCGGGCGGGCTCTCGTGGAGCAGGCGGTCGTGCTGGTGATCGTGCTGGCTGCCTTCCGCGCAGGTGTCTACTCCACGGCGAGGCGCAGGCGTCACCGGGTGACCGAGCGGCACAGGACCCTGATCCTCGGCTCCGGCAACGTGGGCACCCTCTTGGCGTCGTCGCTCCAGAACCACCCGAGCTACGGTCTGGAGCCTGTCGGCTTCCTCGACTCGGAGCCTCGGACCTCGCGTCCAGGGCGCCTTCCCGTTCCCGTCCTGGGGGGCTACGACCGCCTGATCCCGGTGATCCGCGAGCAACGTGTGAGCCGCTTGATCGTCGCCTACGGCGGACGCGGCGAGGCGGACCTGGTCGACGGCCTGCGCACGGTCGACCGTCTCGACGTCGACGTCGCCGTGGTCCCCAGGCTCTACGAGCTCCACTCGGCGCGCCACGGCGTCGAGGACGTGCGGGGAGTGCCGCTGGTGTGGATCCGTCGCCACGGGCCACGCCGCCTCTCCTGGCACGTCAAGAGGGCGTTCGACGTCGTCGTGTCGTTGTCTGCCCTGGTACTGCTGGCGCCGGTCCTGTTGACCGCCGCCCTAGCCGTGCGGCTGGAGGTCGGGCCCGGCGTGATCTTCCGTCAGCGGCGGGTGGGCCTGGACGGTCGTGACTTCGAGCTGCTGAAGTTCCGGTCGTTGCGGCCGGTCGACGAGCAGGAGTCCCAGACGACCTGGAACGTCAGTCAGGACTGCCGGCTCGGGCCGGTCGGACGCTTCCTCAGGCGCAGCTCGGTCGACGAGCTGCCGCAGCTGTGGAACGTGCTACGCGGGGACATGAGCCTGGTGGGGCCACGCCCCGAGCGGCAGCACTTCGTCGAACTGTTCTCCGTGCAGTTCCGCGGCTATCCCGCCCGGCACCGGGTGCCCGCCGGGCTCACCGGCTGGGCTCAGGCGCACGGCCTCCGGGGTGACACCTCGATCGAGGAGCGGGCGCGCTTCGACAACTACTACATCGAGAACTGGTCGCTCTGGCTCGACATGAAGATCCTGGCCAAGACCGTGGGTCAGGTCGTGCGGCGGCAAGGGGCATGAACCGCCGGCTACGCGCCACCGGCCGTGGGACCCTGTCTCACGCTCCAGCCGCTGAATCGAGTACGCAGTTCGGCGGATGCGGCTACCCCGGATCTGAACCACCATGCGTGCAGACCCCCAGATCCCAGACCCTTGACCATTTGACATCCATCGGAGGCGCTCGGATGAGGATCCGACCTGAGCTTGTCGCGGTCACTCTCGCGACCCCTCTCCTGTGCTTGCTCCCGTCCACGCCAGCAGCGTCGAGCCCCACGCCGTCGGCCGCGCCGAACGCTGCCCGTCCTGGTGCGGGTCATCCGGGAGACGCCGACAGCCGATGTTCGGGGTCGAGCGGCCGTCCGGGCTCGCGTGGAGCCCTCGGCTGGGCGCCCTGCTCGTCGCTGAGGGCCGCCGCGTGCTGCAGGTGAGGCCCGAGGGGCGAGCCGTGGGCGTCTCCCGGGTGACGCGCGCACCGGCAACGAAGCACGCTGGCAGTCGGCAACGGCGGAGCGATGTCATACCTGGCCGGATCCGACCTCGTGACCTACGCCGCGACGAGCGCTGCGCCGTGCCTGGCCGGTCGGCCACCGGTCGTCACTGCGCATGTCCGTGGCGGACGTGAACGGTGCCACGTACGACGCTCAGGGCAGGCTGGTGGTCCTCGACGGTTCTGCCTTGGTCCGCCGTGGGGCGCACGGTCGCGACGTGCGCACGGACATGCGGGGTCTGGCCGGACACGACCTCGTCGGGCTGACCAGCTGGCCCGGGCGCAACGTGCTGTTCACCTACGACCGCGACACCCGGATGCTCGTCGGCTTCGGCCGCGACGGCAGGGTCGTGCGGCGCTTCGACCTGCGCCGTGTGAGGGCAAAGGTCGTCACGGGCCTGGCCATCGCGCCGTCGGCCGACGCAACCGACCACCGGTCCGACCAAGAGCCTCTACCTGACCGACGCGGGCAGCGGCCGGACGTCGGGACGGCTCGTCGAGATCTCCTTGGCTGCCACGCCTCCCGCCGCTGCAGCAGCAGCGGTGGCGGCGACGCTCGTGCGTTCGGTGCCGACCTCTGCGTACTCCCCCCCGAGCCCGGACCCGTCCGGCATCGGCTACCTGCCGGACCTCGACCGGTTCGTCATCAGCGACGGCGAGGTCGAGGAGATGTCGATCTTCGCCGGGGTCAACCTCTTCGAGACCACCAGGGCAGGGACGCAGACCCGCAACGGGGTCTCCCAGCCCTGGTCCAACGAGCCGACCGGTGTCGGCTACATACCGGCCACCCGTCAGCTGCTGGTCAGCGACGACAGCAGCCGAGAGATGTACCAGGTCTCCCCAGGGCCGGACACCAGGTATGGCAGCAGCGACGACGCAGTCACCCACTTCGACACGGCCGCCTGGGGCAACGGCGATCCCGAGGGCGTGACCTGGGACCCGGTCACGGGCTCGATCTGGACCGCGGACGGCGTCAACGCCCAGGTCTACCGCTATCGACCCGGCCCCGACGGCAGGTTCGGGACGACGGACGACCTGCGCAGCAACTTCGACGTGGGCGTCTACGGCGCCGGGGATCCCGAAGGCATTGCCTACGACTCCGCCCGCGACACCCTGGTCGTCGGCGACGACGTCTCCCACATGAACTACGAGCTCGACCGCAGCGGAGCGCTGCTCAACACCATCGACACGACCGCCGCCGGCATGCGCAACGCAGCCGACATCGCGATCGCCCCGGGCTCGGCCAACCCCGGCGCCCGGAACTACTACATCGTCGACCGCGGTGTCGACAACGACAACCACCCCGACGAGAACGACGGCCAGCTCCACGAGCTCGCGGCGAACCTCCCGCCGGTGGGGCCCGGCACGAACCAGCCGCCCCTGGCCTCAGCGGGAACCGACCAGACGGTGACCCTGCCGGGGTCGGCGAGCCTCGACGGGAACGTCTCCGACGACGGCCTGCCGAACCCGCCAGGAGCCACGACCGTGACCTGGTCGAAGGTGAGCGGCTTCGGGGACGTGTCCTTCGGCAATCCGGGCGCTGTGGACACCACTGCCTCCTTCTCCGCGGCCGGCACCTACGTGCTCCGCCTGACGGCCTCCGACGGCCAGGCCACCGGGACCGACGAGGTCACCGTGACCGTGCGTCCGGCCGACAGCGGCACGCTGACCACGGTGGAGACCTCGGTCGCCAGCGGATCCGACGACGCCGAGCAGGGCCCCTCAGGCGGGGTCGACCTGACCAGCTCCGACCTGGAGCTGGTCACCGACGGCACCAAGGTCCAACGGGTCGGTCTCCGCTTCCGCCAACCTGCAGGTACCGGCCGGCGCGACGGTCATCGCGGGCCTGGATCCAGTTCCAGACCGACGAGGTCAGCACCGACGCCGCAGCCTTGACCCTGCGCTCCGAGGCCGTCGACAACGCGCCTACGTACCCGGGCACGAACAGCAACCTCAGCAACCGGCCGCTGACCTCCGCGTCGGTGGCGTGGAGCCCGCCGGCGTGGAGCACCGCCGGCGCCAGGACCGCCGCCCAGCAGACCCCTGACCTCTCCACGCTCGTCCAGGCCGTCGTCGGCAGGCCCGGGTGGGTCCGGGGCAACGCCCTGGCGGTGCAGGTCACCGGCAGCGGCCGGCGTACCGCCGAGGCGTTCGAAGGGACCTTCGCGCCGCTGCTCCACGTCGAGTACACCACCGGCGGCACGCCCCCGACCAACGCAGGCACCGGCGGTCGACGCGTGGCCCGGACCTGACGGTGACCCTGCCGGCCGTCGGCCAGTCTGAACGGCACCGTCACCGACGACGGCCTGCCCAACCCACCCGGCGCCACGACGGCCACGTGGTCGAAGGTCAGCGGCCCTGGCACCGTCACCTTCGGCAATCCCGCCGCCGTCGACACCACCGCGACCTTCAGCATCGACGGCACCTACGTCCTCCAGCTGAGTGCCACCGACTCGGCCCTCACCGCCAGCGACACGGTCACCGTGACCGTTCGTCCGGTCAGCAGTGGCGGCGTCACCACGATCGACGTCGCGGTTGCGAGCAGCTCGGACGACGCCGAGCAGGGCCCGGCGGGCTCGGTCGACCTGACCAGCACTGACCTGGAGCTGGTCACCGACGGTACGAAGGTCCAGCGGGTCGGGCTCCGCTTCAACAACCTGCAGATCCCCGTCGGCGCGACGATCACACGCGCCTGGATCCAGTTCCAGACCGACGAGGTCAGCACCGACGTCGCCACGCTCACCCTGCGCGCCGAGGCGACGGACAACGCCCCCACCTACCTCGGGACCAACGGCAACCTGAACCGCTCGTTGACCTCGGCGTCGGTCGCGTGGAGCCCGCCTGCGTGGAGCACCGCCGGCGCACGGGGCCCGGCGCAGCAGACTCCCGACATCTCCGCCCTCGTCGGAGCGGTGGTCGGCCGACCCGGCTGGGCCCCGGGCAACGCCGTGGCCATCCAGGTCGCCGGCAGCGGGCGCCGTACAGCTGAAGCCTTCAACGGCACCTTCGCCCCGGTCCTGCACATCGAGTGGCAGCCCTAGACAACCGCCCTACCCGCCACCCCATCACGTGCTCCGGGCCGCCGGTTACCCCCGAACACCTAGACGGCCCGGAGCACCCACTCCGCCAGGCTCCGACCAACCTCGGCCGGGCGCCGTCGGCCGTCGTTGACCACGACGACACGGTCGGGTCCAGGTCTGGCGAGAAGCTGGTCCAGCAGCTCACGACCGCGTTCGAGCTCGGCCCTGCGCTCATGCTCAGGGAGTCGCTGAGTCCGGCTGTGGACCGAACGCCGGGAGCCCAGCCGAGCGGAGAGCATCTCCACCGGGGCTTCGACGTGGATGAGGAGGTCGGGACGCGAGCCACTGGGAAGGACCGGCAGCACCCCTGCGGTCCGCCACTGCGCGGAGCGCAGCGCGAGCGTCCACAGGGTCTGCGTCGGACCCTCCTCCAACAGCTGGACGCCGCCGTCCGAGCGCGGCCCGAGTGAGGACCCGCTGGATCGCGAGCCACTGGACGGTCCCCGCGACACCGTCGCGCACGGAGACAGGGAGGCTCGCTCGAACCCCGCGCACGGCCTCGATGCCCCGGCCCGGGTGCCGTCCGAGCTCGGTGGCGGCCCAGGCAACCCGTCGCGCGACTCTCACCCGCGCGCGTGACGGCCGCTGACATGCGGGCATCTGCGACCGTGCAGGGCATCCCGCGTGCAACCAGCGCGTTCTGCGTGTGGGTAGCCAGGGTCGTCTTGCCGGAGCCAGGCAGACCGGTGAACTCCACGACGAGGTTCAGAGCCGCTCCCAGATGGCGGCACGGATGCCAGCGAGCACCTGCTCCGGTCGGCAGGTCGCGTCGAGGACGACCGCCGGGGTCGTGGACCAGTCGGTCTCGAACACCTCGCCGTTGCGCGCCCGGACGTAGTCGGCGTCGTCCTCGGGCCGGCGCGAGACCGCGATCTCGGGGTCGATCCGCAAGACGACCAGGACGTCGGGCAGGCCGATTTGGGCGTAGATGCGACGCTCCGCCTCCGCCAGCCGGCGCACCACTCGTGACCGAGGGCCGGACCCCTGAAGGACCCAGCTCACGCGTGACCCGTCCATGAGGTGCAGCTGCGGCAGGGGCCACCGGTCGGAGATGACCACTCCGCCCGCGTCGGCGAACCTGCGCAGCGCCTGGTACTCGCGCAGCCGGTCGCGGGCCGTCAACAGGTGCCACAGCGCCCACGCCGCTCCTGGCACGTCATCCGGCGTCGCCGTTCGGGGGTCCACGGAGCGCCGGGTGCTGGGCAGCACGCCGGCTGCCCGCGCGACGTACATCGGTCCCTTGACCGCGAGCGTCAACAGCGACGGACGCGGCTTTCCCAGGTGGGTGCGGCGTACGTCGAAGGTTGACCCGAGCCAGCTGGCGACTCCCTCCACCGCCGTGGTCTTGCCCGAACCGTCTCCGCCAACCACCGCGACGGTGAGGCCCGTCCTCTCGAAGCGTTTCCGGGTGGGACGGCGAAGGACGTAGCGGACCGAGGCCCAGTGCCCGCGCCGTAGGACCCGCATCGCCGCGTCGGCAGGTCGCGACCGGCGACCGTGCGGTGAGAGCGCTGACAGCAGCTCGCCTCCCAGCGCGACCCGGCGCCAGGGTGGGGTGCCGTCGGTCAACGACGTGAGGCAGCGTTCCCAGAGCTCGACGCCGATGCCGGCGAGGTGCTCGGCTACCACGACACGGGTCTGCTCCTCCCCGGCGCGTTCGCGCAGCCACGCGAGCTCGCGTCGCTCGCCCTCCGACAGGTTGCCTATCCCCATGGCCACGGCGTCCCACGTGGCGTGCTTCAGCATCATGCGGACGACGAACAGGGCCAGCTCGAACTCCGGGGCCGGCACGGGCAGGACCTCGTCGTGCCGCACGGAGCAGAGGTAGGCGGTCTCGAGCGGGAGCCGGTAGTTCTTCGTCGTGTCGTCACCGAGGACCAGCTGGAAGTGGGCGTGCACGTGCACGAGCCGGCCGGAGTGGCGGTCAAGACCGTAGAAGTGCTCCACGCCGGGGTGTTCCCGTCCACCGGGCGCGAGGGCTCGGGTGAAACCCAGGCGCGACAGGACGGCCAGGAACCTGCGGGCGTCGTCGCGGTGCACCAGCAGGTCGAGGTCGTTCTCGCCGCTCATCGATCGAGCGAGCATGTCGTTGCTCTTCCAGTGGCAGTAACGGACGGCCTTGGCGCGGAGCTCGTCTCGGAGATACAGGACCAGGCGCAACTGGTCACCCGCTGAGGTTGTCGGGGACCCGGCCGGCACCGAACCGGGGGCTGCAGGCAGCACCGAGGCGGTCATCACGGTCCTCCCTCGGTTTCACGGCGGAGCAGCAGCCACCCCGCCAGCCACAGACAGGCGCCTGCGGCCGCCCCGGCCACCGCCAGAACCTGCGGTTCCGGAAGCGGTGGTGCTTCCCTGCCGGCTGTCTGGTCCGCGACGACCAGGCCCCGGATCTGACCGGCCTCCGAACGCCACTCGAGGATGCTCTTCTCTCCCGTGTGCAAGGCGGACAGCAACGCCCGGAGGCGAGATTCCTGGCGGTCGCGCGCTACGACGTCACCGGCGTCCTGTCCGGCCGCCGACACAGGACAGGCTCGCGAGTTCCTCCTGGGCGGCCGCGATCTCCAACGGGATGCGGGCCAGCTCGTGCTCAGCGAACGCCTGGTCGAGCTCGGCACCGGCTCCCTCACCTGTCATGGAGACCAGCTCGTCGGCGACCGCGGTGACGAGCTGCTCGGCTCGGCCGGCTGAGCCGGCCGAAGCAGTGACATGGACCAGCAGGGGATCCTCGCTGTCGGTGGTGGTCTCGACCCGTCCACGAAGCGACCGCCAGTTGTCCACGCCCAGCCTCTCTGCGACAGGTTGGAGCACGGGCTGACGATCGACCAGGTTCGCGATGTCAGCGGCACTACCGATCCTGTCCCCCAGGACTTCCTCGGTCAGCAGCTCCGAGGAGTCGCCGACAGAGAGGGTGACACCGGCCTCGAAGCTCGGGGGGTGCAACCGGGCGTAGCCGAACGCCGCCCCGGCGCCGAGCAGTGCGCACGTACCGGCGTAGGCGACTTGCGCACCGTCGGGCTCGCCACGGCCGGCCGTGCCGGGCCGCGCGCGGTCCTCTCGGGAGCGAGCGAGCGTACAACTGGCCGTAGGCCACGCTCATCCTGCGCACGCTGTAGTGCCGGACCGCGCAGCTGCGCAGCTCCTCCCCGGCCCGCAGCCTCGCGGCAGGTCGCATGTCGGCGATGCGCCTGATCGCGCGGGAGAACCCCGCCACGTCGCCCGGCGCGACGAGCTGGACGAACGGCGTACGGCTCGCGATCTCGCGGTGCGCGGGGATGTCGGAGAGCACGACCAGGCACCGGCACACCATCGCCTCCAGCACGGCCACCGGGAGCCCCTCGACCGTCGAGGCCGAGACGAACACGTCGGCGCAGTGCAAGGTCTCGTGGACCTCGTCGCGCGGGACCAGACCGGTGAAGAAGATGCCTCCCACGCCCGGGAACATGCGCACGTCGAGCTCGAGGCTCTCGCGGAGCTCGCCGTCCCCCACCATGACGAGCTGGTCGTCCGGTCGCGCCGCGCGCCTGAAGGCGGCCACCACCGTGGCCGGGTCCTTGATCCCGATCAGCCGGCCGACCGAGACGACGAGACCGGCTCGCCCGGTCGGCGGCGCCGGAACCGTCGCCCCCTCCAGGACACGGTCGATCCGCTCGACGTCCACCCCGTTGGGGATCACCTCGAGCCGTCGGACGAGCCGCTTGAGCGAGCGAGGCAGGGAGTCCGCCGACGCCTTGCCGCACGCGACGAACACGGGGAACAGACCGGCGACCACGAAGAGGAGCAAGCGGTTGCGCAGCCGGACGTTCGGCCACGAGGTGTGCAGGGTGAACACCAGGTCTCGTCGCGACCGACGCGAGGTCAGGTAGACCGCCAACGCGAGGACGCCGCTACCGGCGGCGTGCACGTGCACCGCGTCGTACGTCGACCGCGCCAGGGCCTCGCGAAGAGCCCGGAAGCAGCCCCGCACGGAGCCGCTGCCCTGGACGAGCACGATCTCAGGAGGCGGCTCGATCTCCGCCGGGAAGAGGGAGCACACCGTGACCCGGCGCTCCCGCATCACGGGAAGGCAGTGCTCGTTGTACTGGCTGTTGGTGGGCCCGGCCTTGACGACCACGTGGAGGACCGACAGCCCCCCGGCCGGATCATGTTGCAGGTCCGTCGAAGTTCGGTCCGCTGGGTACCCCAACGATCCTGACGCGACGACCTGGTCGGTCTCCAGCATGCCGGTCCCCCACGCGGTTCACTGCTCCGAATCTAGGGCGCCCATCGCGGTCCACTCGTCAGTGCGACGTATTCCGACTACGCCGTACGGCGGACCAGGTCCATCGGCGCCTCGACCCCGGCGTCCGCGGCGTCCGCTCGCCGGGCGGGGCCGGGAGTCCGAGGATCTCGGTGTACAGCTCGTCGAGGCCCGGCACATCGTCGCGGTGGCGAAGTGGGAATGGACGCGGTCGCGCGCCTGCTCCCCATCATCGCGGCCTCCTCGGGGTGGTCCAGCAGCCACAGGACCGAGTCCGCCATCGCCTCGACGTCGCCGGCTTCGGTCAGAAGGCCGGTGACGCCGGGCTCGACCAGGTCGGGTACGCCGTTCACGGCGCTGGCCACGACGGGCCGCCCCGAGGCCATTGCCTCCGTCAACGCCCGCCCGAGGCCCTCGTAGCGCGATGGCACGACGTAGACGTCGAAGGTCGCGGCCACGCGCGGAGCGTCCGCACGGAAGCCGGTGAACAGGATGCGCACCCCGAGCCGATCGGCCTCGAGGCGTGTCTCCTCCTCGAGACCACTCGACTCCAGCGTCGTGTCCCCGACCATGACGAAGACGACGTCCGGGCGGACACGCATGACGCGGGCGCACATCCGGACGAAGTCGATCGGCGCCTTCTGGGCCACGATCCGGCCGACCGTCCCCACGACCTCCGCACTGGTCGCCGATCCCGAGGTCCGCCCTGGTCCCGCGATCGGCCTGCACGGGGATCGACTCCAGGTCGACCGCCGACGGGACCACGACCACTCGGCCCGGCGGCGCGATGCGCTGCTCGACCGCCTCGCGCGCCAGGCGTGGCGCCACCGCCACGTAGCGGTGGGCGTAGGACCGCACGCGCCGCTCGAGGAACAGGTACGCCCGTCGGCGCAGCGGGGACAGGCCGTCGTGGGCCGCCAGGATGTGGAACGTGTGGACCACCACCGGAGCTCCGGCCAGGCGACCCGCGACCCTGCCGATCAGCCCTGCCTTGGAGCAGTGGGTGTGCACCACCGCGAACCGCTCCCGGCGGATCAACCGGACGAGCTGCAGGCACGCTCGCAGGTCGTGCCAGGGGGCGATGGTCTCCTTCATGTGCGGGATCTCCACCGTCCGCACCCCTGCCGCCCGAGCCTCGGCCCAGAGCGGTCCGCCGGGCACGGCCGCCACCCACACCTCGTAGCGGTCGGGATCCATGCCCGCGGCCGACGCGAGGGTGTTGCCGCCCGAGCCCGCGATGAACCTCGTGATCACGTGCAGGACCTTCACCTTGCTGAGCTCCGGTTGCCTCGGCAGCCGGTGCAGAGGGACTCTGCGGCGCGGCACGGGCGGCCACAGCGAGCGCTCCGGCATCGGGTCAGACCTCCTCGAGGACGCGGTCGGAGGCGGCCTCCACCATCCTCGCCAGGCCCTCCTCGACGTGCACGGTGGGCGCGTACCCGAAGGCTTCGCGGGCCACGGTCGTGTCGGCCGCCGTGTGCCGCACGTCGCCGCGCTGCACGGGCAGCCGCACCACGTCCACGGGCCGTGCCAACCGCGAGACCAGGTCGATGACCCTGTTCATCGTGGTCCGGCTGCCGCCGCCGATGTTCGCGACACCGGTCCACGGCGACAGCGCCGCCAGGCGAACGGCGTTGACGACGTCGGCCACGTAGGTGAAGTCACGACTCTGCTCGCCGTCCCCGTAGAGCAGGAACGGCTCCCCGCTGAGCGCGCAGTCGACCAGCCGCGAGAAGGCCATGTCCGGGCGCTGCCGCGGGCCGTAGACGGTGAAGAAGCGCAGCGACACGGTGGGCAGCCCTTCCTCGCGATACACCTCGCAGAGGTGTTCCGCGGCGAGCTTCGTCACGCCGTACGGCGACACCGGTTGCGGCCGCAGCGTCTCCACCGTCGGGTAGCACTCCGCGTTGCCGTAGACCGACGAGCTGGACGCGTAGACCACCTTCCACAGGGACGCCTCCCGGGCCGCCTCGAGCAGGCGCTGGGTCGCCAGGATGTTGCGCTTGACGTACGGCACGAACTCCTGGCCCCACGACGCCCTGACACCCGGTTGGCCGGCCAGGTGGTAGATCACGTCGACGGACTCCAGGAGGGGGTCCAGCGGTGCTGACACCAGGTCGAGCCGGTGGAGGACGAAGCCTCGGCGGTCCAGCAGCGGCGCTACGTTCGCCTCCTTGCGACGCGGACTGTAGTAGTCGGTGAAGCAGTCGATGCCGACCACCTCGTCGCCCTGGTCCAGCAGGCTGGCGCACAGGTGTGAACCGATGAAGCCGGCTGCTCCGGTCACGATCGCCTTCATTGACGGGTCCGTCCTTTCGTCGTCGTGGTGGGTGTGAGGCGGTGGCTGACGGCGCTCAGCCGATCCATCGCCGTGGCGTCCTGCTCCTCGAGTCCCTCGACCGCAGCCTCCGCGAGCGCCAGCACCAGCACGTCGCGCCACAGGCGCGAGGAGATGCCCCAGAAGGCCAGGCCGCTCGCCACGAAGTCCCGCAGCGAACGGGCGTATCCGGTCCGTCCCGCGAAGACGCCTTCGATGCCGTCCCCAGCCGCTCGGACCACCCAGCTGCCGAGGTCCCTCAGCGGGTCGGCGTCGAAGGCTGCCCTCCCCCAGTCGTCGGCGCCGACCGCGCCACCGTCACCCACCCGGACGTGGCGAGGGCACAGGCACCCGTGGCTCGCCACCCGTGCGGTCTGCATGTCGGCCAGGGCAACACGCGAACGTTGTAGGGCACCGAGCGTGGCCGCCGCCCGGCGCGAACCGGCGAACCGGGCCAGCAGCACGTCGTAGGCCTGGCTCCCGAAGTCGACGGGAGCCGGCTCTCTCGCCGTGTCCGACCAGATCATGGTCAGCCACGCGCGCACGCGAGTGGCCTCATCCGTCAACGCCGCGGGCGAGCGCGCGCCACGCGGACCCACTCCCGGAACGGCCGACAACACCAGGCCGGGCCGCCCGCTCACCTCGACACGTGACACGACCGACGGCAGCGACATCGTGAGGGCCGGCCGCACGAGCAGCCGGAGCTCCTCGAGGTGACGCGCCTCGGCCTCGACCCGTGCGCCGGCATCGGGAGCGACCGCGACGGATACCACGTGGGTCGCGCGGCCGGTGCGCTTGTCGCCCACGACCAGGCGTCGGGTCCCCGGAGCTGCCCCCCGTGCCACGTCGATGACGTCCACGTGCCTGTCTGCGAGGAAGGCCTGCAACGGCCGGACCTCCGAGCTTCCGGCTCCTACCCGAGTTCTCGTCATGGGGAGACCTGCCCGTGGCATCAGAAGTCGTCCGCGTCGGGGACCGCGACCTGGTCGGGCGTGACGACCGCGCGGCTGAAGAGCATGAGCTCGGCTCCCATCGGCCGCCTCCCTCGCGATCAGTGCCGAGCTCGTTGCCCGCTCTCGCAATCTAGGAAGGCGGGCGTCCGGGCGGATCGGGCATCGTGATGACTTCAACTACGCCAGATGGGCGAGACGCCGCGGCGTGAGCCCGGCTACGCCTGGACCGGCAGAGGTCTCTCGAGCAGGGCTTTGCGGGCGATCGAGACAGCGGACAGGGTGGTGTGCACGCCCAGCTTGGTCAGCACGTGGTTGATGTGCGTGCGCACGGTGTGGGGAGACAGCGTGAAGCACTCAGCGATCTGCTTTCGGGTCATGCCCTGCGCCAGGCATTCGAGGATCTGCCGCTCCCGGGTCGAGAGGACCGAGAGCGCGTCCTGGGCCTGCTGCTTCGTGCGCTCGCTGGTCAGCAGTGTGTCGAGGAGAACCGTCAGCAGCGCTGGGGGCACGCACGTCTCGCCACGGAAGACTCCATGGATCGCCCTGACGAGCTCGTCGATCCTGGCGGAGGGCTCCAGCCATGCACGCGCACCCGCCCGGAAGGCAGCGACGAAGAGCTCGCTGTCGGCGGAGTCGCAGACGACGACCACCCCGAGGCCGACTCGGTCAGCCCGGAGCCGCTCGATGTCGGACGGTCCGAACCCGCCCTCCTCGGACACCCCCAGGACCAGCACGTCGACGCCATGCTCGAGGGCCCCGCGGACCCAGTCGGGACTGGTGTGCGCGATCACCACGTCGACATCGCATCTGTCCTGCAGGAGGCACTCCAGGGCCTCGACCCAGGCTCCTTGCGGATGCAGCAACGCGATCTTCACCGGCGCAGTCGCGCCGTGCATGTCCATCAGCCGCTGCTTCGGCGCGGCTCTGCCGGCTGGTCATGACTCAACATCGCCACAGCCTGAAGGCGCGAGTGCACACCGAGCTTGGTCAAGATGGCCTGGATGTGGCTGCGGACGGTGCTGTTGCCGATCCCCATCTCCTCGACGATCTCGGCTGTGCTCAGGCCTTCCTGCAGCATTCCCAGGACGGCGCGCTCCTGCCGGGTCAGCGCGTCGACCGGGCTCCGCGGAGCGGGCCCGGGCGACTGGGCCGAGCGCAGTCGCCTGGCGAGTGAGGCGTCCATCCAGGACTCCCCGGACGCCGCCCGTCCGAGCGCGGCCACGATCGCGGACAGGCGCTGGTCCTTGCGGATGAAGCCGGCCACCCCGATCCGGGCAGCTTCGAGCGCAGCCGCCGCGTCGTCGGATCCGGTGAGGACCACGACGCGCGTGCGGGGATGCTGGGCAATGACCTCCCGCGCTGCGTCGAGCCCGTTCCCATCGGGGAACGAGAGGTCGATCAACAACAGGTCGGGGTCGTAGAGCTTGACGGCCGCCACCGCCTCCGCGGGGTGGGAGGTGGCTGCCTCGACCGTGAAACCTTGGGTGGCAAGTGCGTGGGCCAGCGCCTCGAGAAGCAGACGATGGTCGTCGCAGACGACGATGCGCATGCTAGCTGGCCGTAGCCCGCAGCGTGACCGAGGGCGAGGGGTAGCCGGAGCGTCACCAGTGCGCCCCCGAGGGACGATGCTCCGACGCAGATGTCTCCGCCGAAGCGCTTGGCGAACCGCCGGACGCCGACCAGGCCATGCCCGTGCTGCGTCGGCAGCCCGCCGAAACCGGGACCGCTGTCGGCCACCTCCAGCACGGCATCGTGATGGTGCCTGCGTACGCACACCTCGACGCTGCCGCCGTGGGCCACCGCTCGTCTGGCGTTGTCCATGAGGTTCCACGCCGTCCGTTTCAGCCCGACGGGATCCACGAGGACGCCGGTCCCGTCCACCTTGACGAAGGTGACGTCGTACGGCACCCCCGACGGCGTCGCCAGGCAGGGCCCTTCGACTGCATCGGCCAGGTCGACGACCGATATCTCGGGTTGATCTGCCTCAGTGCTGCGGAGCAGCTCGAACATCCAGTCGGTCTGCTGCCGGATGCGGCCGAGCATGTCGAGCGCCTCCGGCGGCAGGTCCCTGGTCGACATCACCGTGTCGACAAGAAGACCGACCGTCGCCAGCGGCTGACGTAGGTCGTGACGAAACTCCCGTATGGACAGGTCGTCGAGACCAGAGCCGGTCTCGAAACGAGTTTCGTCCGTCGAATAAGCGCGTTCAGTCTTCAACGCGGATCCCCCCGAAGCCACGCAATTACGGCCCGAGGGGTCACCAAGCCCCACTCTCAGCTCACGCTGAGAAACCCCCCGGTTAGCGGACCGTGTTACCAACTTAAATGCAAGAGAGGGCGATTGCCAAGGGCTAACCCCAGGTGTCCAGGAGATGACGGGCGGGGGACTCTCGTGCAGACCTCTCGATCGGGCGGCGTCAACCGGACGTGGGCGGGGACAGCTCGATCAGGGCCATCACCCGGCTCTCGACCAGGAGATACGGTTCTCGAACCTCCCAGTCACCACTCTCGGCACGCTGTCCGCACGGCACGGCGGCCCCCCCGCCAGACCGGTTGGTGCAGACGAGGTCCAGCAGCGTCGCTCCCTTGAAGCTGACCGTGGTGGATCCTCCTCGCGGCTCGTAGTCGGCGTCCAGCCAGATCGCCCGCGCCAGGGCTCGCTTCGGCCGTGAGGTCGAGCGAACGAGAACCCCTGAGAGCCGGTACATGAGGTCGATGGTCTGCGCTCCCGCCACGGAGAACGAGACCGGAGTCGAGCCGAGGGATCGGGGAACGTCGACAGCGACCCCGTCCGCCACGACGTGGAGGTCGGAGACCTGCGGCCCTTCGTCGAGGAACGGGTCGGTCGGCACGGAGAGGCTGAGGCCGGACAACGGGGTGGTGCTCTGGATCAGCTGCCGCACGGCCAGGTCGCCCGTGGGCAGCACCGTGATCTCGCTGTGGGTGCCGTCTCCAGGCACCTCGATGGGCGCGCTCTGGGGCTGCAGTGCCCGCGAGTCAGGTGGAGCGGCGTCAGGTTCGGGGTTGTCTCCACCCCCCAGGAGTCGAGTGGTCACGAACGCCGTCACGACCAGCACGAGCACGAGGCCGGTGAGGACCGGCACGCTGCGCCGGGTCCGGACGGCCGGACGTGCCTCTGGGTCCCTCGTCTGCGTCGGCTTCCCCCCCGGGTACGGGACCTCGCCGCCCGTACCAGGGAAGACGGGTGGCCCTGACGGCCGAGCCACCTGGGCGAAGCGCGGATCGACGGGCTCCTCGATCGCGGCTCCTCGACCGGCTCCTCGACCGGCTCCTCGACCGGCCTCCGTCGACCGGCGCTCCTCGACGGGCTCCTGGCCTTCGGGGTCGTCCGGTTCGTCCGTCGCGGGCAGCTCCACCGGATGGTCCAGGACGGCGACGGCTTCCGCAGGCTCCGGCTCCGGCTCCGGTTCGGGCCCGGGCTCCAGCTGTGGCTCAGGCTCCGGTTTCGGCTCCGGTTTCGGCTCCGCTTCGGGCTCCGCTTCCGGCTCAGGGGTCCTGGCTTGGGCTTCCCCGGCGGCTCTGTGGCCGCGGTGCCTTCCGCGTCATCCGCGTCATCCGCAGTCAGAGGGGCTTTGCGGCTCTCCTCGGATGGCTCCTCGACCGGTTCCTCGATCGGCTCCCGGAACTCCGCGTCGTCGGGTTCGTCCGCCGCCGGCAGGTCTACCGAATCGTCTTGGACCGCGACCGCTTCCATGGGCCCAGGCTCGGGGCCCCTCATGCTCGTCGACCAGCTCCGCGACCGGCTCCTCGAGGAGTTCCGGCTGCGCCGCGTCGTCAGGTTCGTCCGTCGCCGGCAGGTCCACCGACTCGTCCTGGACGGCGACCGCTTCCACAGGCTCCGGGTCGGGCTTGGGCTCCCGTTTGCGGCTCCGCTTCCGGCTCCGGGCTTCAGGCTCCGGCGTCCCAGGCGGCTCGGTGACCACAGTGCCATCTGCGTCATCCGCGGCCGGAGATGCTTCGGCGGCCTCCTCGACCGGCTCCTCGACCGGCTCCTCGACCGGCTCCTGGTGTTCCATGACGTCGGGTTCGTCCGCCGCGGGCGGTGCCACCGTCTCGTCCTGGACGGCGACCACTTCCACAGGCTCTGGTTCGGGCTCGGGCTCCCGCTTGCGGCTGCGCTTCCGGCTCCGCTTCCGGGTCCGGGCCTCAGGCTCCGGCGTCCCAGGCGGCTCGGTGACCACGGAGCCCTCCGCGTCATCCGCAGTCGGAGGGGCTTCTTCGGTCTCCTCGACAGGTTCCTCGACAGCCGTGTTGCCGGCCTCGGGAACCTCTCCGGGCTCTGGTTCGGTCGCGATCGGGGCGGCGTCGGGCTCGCCGTCCTCCGTCGGCGGAACAGTCTCGACGGCTTGCCGGAAGTGCGTCCCGGGCGGCAGCATCGCAGGGCGCGCTTGGTAGGCGCTCGGACGGCGCAGTCGGGCCATCAGAGTCCTCGCGACGTCAGTGCGACCACGAGCGCATAGGGGCGACAACTCTCCACACGACCTGCCTAAGTGCGGGCGGTGCGGATCGGAACGGCTGTTTGGCCGATGCCGCCTCCGCCATTTGGTTGAGGCGGGCTCCGGAGATCGATGACTACGTTTCTTGCCCTGCTCACGAAACTGTCGAGCCAAGGCCGTTGTCCCGGGCACTCTGAACGAAGGAGTGGGTCCACGTGTTGAAGCGAAGCTCGTTGCTCGCGTTCCTTGTCGGGGGCTTCCTCGTGCTGGGAGCGGCGCCCGCCGGCGCCGACACCAAGGTGACCGCCCAGCTCGAGGAGTCCAACGGCAGCGGCGTCACCGGCACCGCCGCCTTGACCGCCACCGACGACGGGAGCCTGAGGGTCGTCATCCACGCCGAGGGACACGTTCCGGGCGTGCCGCACGCGCAGCACATCCACGGAGCGACGACCGGGACAGGGCACTACATGTGCCCCTCGATGGAAGCGGACCTCGACGGTGACGGCCTGCTGACCAACGAGGAGGCGTCCGGCGAGTACGGCGACGTCTTCATGGCACTGACCACCGAGGGCGACGCATCGGCCGAGAGCGGCCTGGCCGTCGACCGGATGCCCGTCGCCGACTCAGAAGGCCGTCTCGACTACGACAGGACCTTCTCTGCGGACGAGCTCCCTGACGGGCTGGTCGACCAGCTGGAGCACGTCCACGTCGTCCAGCACGGCATCGACGTGAACGGCAACGGGGAGTACGACATCGACGGGGCCGGAGTCTCCACGTTCGCCGAGAACCTCGGCGTGCCCGACGTGCCGGAGGAGGCCACGGACCCCGCCAGCTGCGGCGTGGTCACCGGCGCGATGGCGACCCGGGCGCCCCAAGGTGGCGTGGAGACCGGGGGCGGTGACGCAGACCGTCTGGTGGTGGACGTACCTGTTGCCGGGCTCGGAGCCCTGCTGCTCACCGGGTCCATGGTCGTCCTCTGGCTCACCAGGCGCGCCCGCGCCCGAGAGTGATCGCGGGCACCCGTGCCATGAAGACGCTCGTGGCGTCACTGGTAGGGCTCTTCGGGTTGGTGCTGCTCGGGGCGCTGCTCCTGGACGGATCCGAACGACTCGTCGACCCCGACCGGGGGCGACGCCGAGTCCACCGTCACCGACACGGCCGGCACCCGCTCCAGCCCGACCAGCGCTCGACCAGTCCTTCGACCAGCGCCTCGACCACTGCATCGACCTCGCCGACCCCGACCCCGTCCGCTACCGACTCGGCGTCGGAACCGCGCATCGACACCAGCGACCTGTTCTACTTCGGTGAGCCCTTCGAGACGATCCAGATCCCGGGCACGTACGTCGGGGTCGACGGCCCCGAGAGGCTGCGGCTGCAGATACGTCGAGCGGCCGGCTGGACGTGGTTTCCCTTGCCGGTCTTCACCCAGCCGTCCGGGGAGTTCCGCGCGTTCGTGGAGCTGGGCGCCGGGCAGTACCGACTGCGCCTCGTCGACCCCGAGACCGGCGTCATGTCGCAAGTCCTGACGGTCCTGGTGGTGTGACGACGTACCTGCGCTCCTGTCACGTCCCGCGCGACGACGAGAGCCGCGCGAACACCACGACGTTGCCCAGGTAGCGATGGGCGGAGCTCTCGTACTCGCCCCCGCACGTGATCAGCCGCAGCGCCGCGTGGTCCACGGGGCCGAAGACCGCTTGTGTCGGGAACTCGGTCTTGTCGAAGAGACGGACCCGGGTCACCTCGAAGAGCGCCAGTCGGCCGTCAGCCCTCGTCACCTCCACCACGTCGCCGGGTCGCACCTGCGAGAGGCGGAAGAAGACGGCCGGAACCTGGTTCCAGGTGACGTGGCCGGCGATGACAGCCGGTCCCAGTGACCCCGGCGGCGGGCCTAGGCGGTACCAGCCCGCTTCGGCGGGCTCGTCCGGCACCTCCATCGCTCCCAGGTCGTCGACTCCGAGCTGCACCAGCCGGGAGGCGATGGCCAGGCGAGGAATCGCCACGCTCACCGGGTCGGCGTGGGGCAGGACGGGCCCGGTGATGCGGTCCTCGACCCCCTGGTGCCTCCGTGAGGGCTTCGCCTCGTCCGGAACAGGCGGGTGCACTACTGCGTGAGGACGGCTCTCCGGCGTCGACGACCGTGCTCGGCTCTGGTGGCGAGCCGGCCGACCTGAACCCGAGAACCACCAGCCCGACGCCCAGCAGGGCGGTCACCGCGACGACGACTCCCGCCGCGCGTCTGGAGGCGAACAGGCCGGTGCCCAAGGCGCTCGCCGCCGCCTAGCTCCTCGTAGATCTGCGGACGACCTTCTCGCAGCTGCGAGCGACCTTGTCCTTGCGGTCTGCGACCACTCGGTCGGCTCCGGCACCACACACGATGGTGTCGCGCTTGCCGTCGACGGAGTTGACCCGGTCGTCACCGCCGCCGGAGTCGACCTTGTCCTTGCCCCCGCCGGGGTTGAGCCGGTCGGCACCTCCCCCTCCGTCCATCCGGTCGCTCCCGCCGTTGCCCGTCAGCACGTCGCGACCCCCGTTGCCGCGTACGACGTCCCGGCCCGGACCGCCGGCGAGGCAGTCGGAGGCGCCACGCCCGGTGAGCACGTCGTTCCCCTTCTCGCCGCGGATCAGGTCGACCGCTCTGGTGCCGGGCAGCACATCGTCGCTGCTCGGGCCGATCTGGACCCGCGCGGGCGTGCCCTGGCACCTGACCAGCGCCGGTGCGGGGTTCTCCGGTCACGACGACCGTCACCTCGTCCTTCACGGTGAGCTGCGAGTCGGACGCGGTCAGGCGCAGCACGTAGGTGCCGGCGGCGTCGAAGGCCGCTGTCGTGTCGGCGTCCTTGGGGTGGGCGAAGACGACGCCGCCGGGTCCGCTGACCTTGCTCCAGGTCACCGTGGTCGCCCCGGGCGGCTTGGGCTTGCCGTCGTCGGTCACGGTCCCGTCGAGCACGGCCGAGGTCGGCATCTTCACGGCGCGGTCCGGCCCGGCGCTCACCGACGGAGCCTTGTTGGGGACCTGGATGATCGGGCCGAGGTCCGGAGCCGACAGCTCGAACATCGTGCCGTCGTTCTCCTCCGGGTGGGAGTTGTTGTCCCGCCCGCGCGTGACGACGTACATGCTCGTCCGCGCGGGGTTGTTCGAGGCGGGGGCCAGCGTGATGCCGGCAGGCTGGCGCATGCCGATGGCAGTCACGTCGATCGTCTGGATCAGCTCGCCGGTCTTGGAGACCTCCACGATCTGCTTGAGCTTGCGGTCGGCCAGGAACAAGGTGTCGCGCACCGGGCTGTAGCCGATCCCCTCCACGTCGATGCTGCCGAAGGCCGCGACGTCGAAGTGGCTCACGGAGTCGTCGCCGGTGGGAGCCACCCCGTCGAAGCTGCCGTTCGCTCCGGGCGACACCCGCCAGATCTCCTGCGCGTTGCCCTCCGTCACGAACAGGTCTCCGGTGGAGGTGTCGTAGGTGACGTCCTCGACGTCGAGGTTCCCGAACGCCGACGAGGAGAAGAAGGTCACGACGTCGTCGGCGGTCCCGAAGCGGAGGTCGGGTCCCGCGGTCAGCACGAAGACGCGCTCCTTGTCGTCGTCGCTGATGAAGACCCGTTTGCCCACGGGGTCGTAGGCGACGCCCGTCGGCTCCTTCGAGAAGCCCAGCGTGGTGCCGGTGTCGAACTGCGCCGTTCCCGCTCGCGAGATCTGCCACATGTTGACGCCCTGGTAGAGCGGCATCTCGTTGACCTCCGAGTCGACGACCAGGAGACGGTCGACATCGCTCATGTAGACGATCCCGGAGGAGTCCGGTGCGGGCGGGCTCAGCTGCGAGAGCGCGGTCGCCCGCACGAGGGTCGCCGTCGAGATCCTGGCCGCTCCGCCCGCGTCCGGGCTCGTCGGAGTCGCTGCTTCCTGCCGCACGGGGCGTCGAGCCACCGCCCGGCCCGGCCGAGCTCGTCGGCGCCATGACCACCGTCAGAGCCGTCGCAGTGAGCGTCGTGACTGCGAGCATTCGCAGGCTCGCGCGCGTTCTTGACATCTCGATCCCCCCGAGCGTCGTGATGACTTGCTTGAGGCCACGAAACTAACCGCCGCCGGCGGTCTCGAGCATGGCCCTCGGGACGTAGCACGGGTACGCCGAACGGCTGATCTTGAGAAAACCCTGCAGATCAAGGGGATCGCCGGGTTTCATCGGCGTCTGCGGGGGTAACGGGACGGTCCAGAACGGCGTGAGCGGAGGCGAGCCGCGAGGTCGTCGACGACGCGCCCCGTGGGTTGGGAGGGAACCCCATGGGAATGCGACAACTTCTTCTGCGTCGAGGCTGCATGCTAGGGGCAGCACTCATCGTGGTCACCGTGCTGGCGGGGTGCACCGGCCGTGGCGGTGGGCAGCTCGCACCGGCCTACCCGGTCTTCACCGGGTCGGCGTCGTTCGGTTTCAGCTTCAGCTGTGAGCGTTCGTCCAAGAGCACCAGCACGAACCCGCCTGCGGGTCGGCTGCGCATCCAGCTGTCCTACACCGAGCACGGGCCCTGCGCAGTCCGCCTCGGCTCGGGCTTCACCGTCCACGGGACGGTCGGACACGATCGACCCGGTGCTGGAGTCCCAGATCTGCATCGGGCAGGACCCACCGCCGACCGCACCCACGCTGATCTTCCTGGGCACCTACCGGGCGCCTTCGCCTGCCGCCGCCGGTTTCCCCACGTCGTGCCCGGCCAAGGAGACGGCCACCGACGCCCCTGTGCCGGTTCGAGGTCATCGTGAGGGACAACGACGTGAGCCGTGGCCCCTCGAAGGGCGACTTCTTCTCCATCAAGCTCTCGGGATCGACCGCCCTCACCTCCGAGCTCGACCCGGCGACGGTGTTCTACAGCCCGGGCCGGTCTGCTGTCGAGCGGCAACCTCACCGTCGACTGACCCGGAAGACCTGGAGGGACAGCCATGGACGAGCACTCAGGACCAGAGGGCACAGCAGCACGGGCAGGGCCGAGGTCTTCCACGTCGCGGGTTCCTTGCCGGGGTCGCGGGAGTGTCGGCGGGGGCGATCGCCGGCAGGAGACCGGCGGCCTCCTACGCCGCCGCTGCCCAGCCCGGGTCGGGTCTGCACGGTGTGCCGCTCCGTGGCATGTTCCTGACGAGCAAGGACCGGCTGGCAGAGGGTCGGTTCGGCTCGATGTTCAAGAAGCTGCCCGCGTTCGCGCCGCGCGACGACCTGCTGACGGGGCTCGCCATCGACCATGGTCGAGGACCAGACCATCCCGGACGACGACAACCTCAACACCAGCCCGAGGCTCTTCGCGGGGTTCACGTTCATCGGCCAGTTCATCGACCACGACATCACCTTCGACAACACTCCCCTCGCGCTGCAGCAGGTGGATCCGGACGCGCGCGTGAACTTCCGGACACCGCGCTACGACCTCGACTCGATCTACGGGCTCGGGCCGCTGCAGGAACCCCAGTTCTACGACCCCGCGGACCCCGACAAGCTCTGGCTCAGGCCCAACGTCAACGGCGTCCTGGACGTGCCACGCGACGGTGCAGGACGAGCCGTCATCCCGGAGCTGCGCAACGACGAGAACCTCATCGTCGTCCAGCTGCACCAGGCCCTGGCCCGGTTCCACAACCGGCTCGTCGACCTGGCCCGGTCGCAGGGCATCCGGCGCGAGTGGGTCTTCGAGACCGCCCGTCGGCTGACGCGCTGGCACTACCAGTGGGCCGTGACGCACGACTTCCTGCCACGCGATCGTCGGCGACCAGCTGGTGGGAGCAGCGGGCTCCGTCTACAAGGAGGTCGCCGGCAAGGCGCCCGTGATCAACCTGAGCTACTACCGGCCCACCAACAAGGACGGCCGGCCGTTCATGCCGGTCGAGTTCGCCGTCGCCGCCTACCGGTTCGGCCACAGCATGATCCGGCCCTTCTACGTCATCAACCAGGCGTCCCTCGACCGTGGCGGCGTCCCCGTCTTCGGCGCCGAGGCGGGTTCAACCTCAACGGCGGGCGCCCCATCCCTGCTGACCTGGTCATGGAGTGGAAGAACATCCTCCCCGTCGATCCGAGCTTCCCCGCACGCAAGCCCCGCAAGATCGACACCCGCCTGTCACTCCCCCTGGGCGCGCTGCCCGCCTCCGTCATCCCGCCCCCGGACCCGATGATGAACCTCGCGGTACGCAACATCATGCGGGGCAAGCACGTGGGCATCCCGTCCGGGCAGCAGGTCGCGAAGGCGATGCGTGCCCCCGTGCTCTCCAACGCCACCCTCGGACTGAGCAACGACCCGGGCTGGGGACAGGAGGCCCCGCTCTGGTACTACGTGCTGAAGGAGGCCGAGCTGCCGCCGTACAACGCCGAACGTCTCGGTCCGGTGGGTGGCCGCATCGTGGCCGAGGTGCTCGTCGGGCTGCTCCAGCGAGACCCGAACTCCTACCTGTACCTCAACGCGGCGTGGAAGCCGGCCCCACCGGTCGCCCCAGCAGCCGGCCAGTTCGGGTTCGTCGACCTGCTGCGGTACGCCGGGGCCGCCTAGTCGACCTGTCGGTCTCTCGACCAGGTTGCCCAAGGGGTTGGCCTCGATCGCGACGATGTACTTGCCATTGGGCAGGTCGGCGACGTCGAAGGCCTGACCGGCGCGCTCTTGGAAGTAGGTGTCCCCGGAGCCGGGCGCCAGTACCTCGCGGATCGCCAGGGCGGACGCCCCGCCGCAGGCGCTGGACAGGTCGGTGTTGCCGGGATTCCATTCGGCGCCCGGGCGCGTGTAGTCGACCGCATCGGTGTTGGCCAGGCACCACGACTGCTTCGTCGACCGCACCGCCAGGCTGCCATCGGGCCGGAGCAGCCGGTATCGCGCGAAGTCCTCGAAGTGCCAGTGCTGGTGGTTGGCGCCGTGGAAGTGCAGCTCCCCGACCTGCTGGTGGCCGGTCTCGTTGCCCGCCTTGTCGTAGAAGTACTGGTAGGCCGCCATGTGGCCCTCGCCCTCCTCGCGGAAGCCGTCGATGACCAGCGGGCTGTCGCCGGCGTTCCACGTCGTCGCCCCGAACCGCAGCTGGGTCCCGTTCTTGTTGAGCTGAAACCCGAACGCCGGCAGGGAGCGCAGGTCGACCTGCGCGCCTGCGGGAGCGCCCGCCGACGGCACGCCGGGCTCACGGCGGTGCGGCGCCGTGGTCCCTGCCGCAGTCGACCCGCCCGAGGTCGCCTCGGTCGCGCCGCGGTGGGGGTGATCTGTGAAGACCAGCGGATAGGTCTTCTGCGACCCGGCGGCGTCGAGCCCGAACATCTCGACGTAACGAGGCGCGATCGCCGCGTGCACGGTGTAGCTGCCCCGTTGGAGCTTCATTGGGTGACTGGAGACCAGGTTGGTGGCCCAGCCGGCTTGGATGCCTAGAACGGAGCCCAGGGTGTACGGATGAGTGGGGCAGCCGATCGGATACGCCGACGCGTCCGGCGCGTCCGGCTGCACCCGGACCGGCGGCATGTTCCCGAAGCCTTTGTCGCCGCATGAAGAGACGTCGAACGCCGCCACCCGCTGACCTTGCGCGTCGGTGATCTCGATCTGGAGGAAGTCGCGCAGTCCGGAGAAGTCGGGCATCACCGTGCTGGGCAAGGTCACCGCGCCGCGCGAGGACCGCCACTGGACGCGGATCGGGTCGGCGTAGGAGGCACGCTCCGCCCACAGCTCGAAGGGCTCGCCGTTGGCCCGGAGGTACAGCCCGAAGTCCACGTACGTCCGCTTGCGCGAGCCTTCCCCGAAGACTGTGGCGGTCGCCTTCCCTGCTGCCAGCAGCGACAGCGGCGGCTCCGAGGCTGCGACAGAGGTGAGTGCCGGCTCCGCCGAAACGGCCGCTTCGGACCCGAGCTGTACGACGACTGGTGGCACGACGAGCGTCAGCCCGGAGAGGGCCACGAACAGAGCCTTGGCGCGCAGCTGCTTCACAGAAAACTCTCCCAGAGGTGTCGGGCGCTACGAGGCTGGCCGCGCCAGTCTGGAGAGGTGTCGAGACACCGATCAACCAGTGCAGGTGCACAGATCGGTAAACCGGTGTCAGCGGCGGGCGACCTCCGTCAGCAGCGCCAGCCCGGGCTCGACGACGTCGGCGTCACCGACGACGACCGAGACCATCGACGCCGGCGCGAACATCCGGGCGCCGGCCTCCATGACCTCCTCGGGCGTGGTGGCGGCGAGGCGGGCGGGGTACTCCTGCAGCCAGTCGACACTCTTGCCGTCGGACAACAGGTCGACGAGAAGGTCGGCCAGGCCGGTCTGGGTGGCGGAGCCGAGGGCGAGGGTGCCGGTGAGGTACTGCACGGTGTCCGTCGAGCTCGTCGGGCTTCGGCGGCAGCGCGGCGATCCGGCCGAGCTCGTAGAGCACCTCGACCATCGCCGGAGCGGTGACCTCGGTCGCCACCTCGGCCGAGGTGACCACCCGCGAGTCGCCACGCAGGTGCCGGATCCCGCTGTACGGGCTGTAGGTGTAGCCCTTGTCCTCGCGGATGTTCTGCGTCAGCCGCGAGGAGAAGGAGCCGCCATAGATGCCGTTGGCGAGCTGCCCGGCGGCGTACCAGTCGTCGGTACGCCGAGGGGCCGGCCGCCGACGCGCAGGTTGGACTGCACGGCGCCCGGCCGGTCGACGAGCAGCAGCGGCACGTGGGGCAGGTCGGGGACCCGGGGTACGTCGGCCCCGCTGCCCTCGGCCCGCCAGCCGTCGAGGGCCTTCGCCACCTGGTCGAGGACGCGCGCCGGCGTCAGGTCGCCGACCAGCACCAGCAGGCTGCCGCGGGGGACGACGCGTCGCCGGTGGAGCGCCTTCAGCGAGCGCGGCGCCACCTCGGCGACCTCGTCGGGCGTCGGCAGCGAGCGGCCGTAGGGATGGTCGCCGTAGCGGCGGTTCAGCCAGGCCTCGTCGGCGACCACGCCCGGCTGGGACAGGGCCCGGCGCAGGTGGTCGCTGAGCCGGCCGGCCTCGCGCTCGGCCGCCGCGCGCGGGAACGCCGCGTCGGTGAGCACCTCGGCGAGCAGGCCGAGCAGGTCGCCCAGTCCGGAGCGCAGCGACTCGCCGGCGAACGACAACCCGTCGGCGCCGTCGTCGACCCGCAAGCCGCCGCCGATGCGCTGGAGCGCCTCGGCGAGCTCACCCTGGGACCGGCCGCTCGTGCCGAGCATGATCGTGCGCGCCAGCATGGATGTCTTGGCCAGGTCGGCGTCGCGCCGGATGGCGTTGGGCACCCGCAGGCGCAGGTGGACCAGCGGCACGCTGGCCCGGCGTACGGCGACCACCCTCAGCCCGTTGGGAAGCACGCGCTCGGCGATCGAGGGCAGCCGCTGCTTGCGGGCCTTGGTCAGCACGGGGATGGGCTGGGGCTTGCGCTCACGACGGGTCGCGCTGCCTCGTGACCGGCTCATGCGGCACCACCTGCGATCAGGTCGAGGCGGGCACGGACGTCTGGTCTCAGGGCGCCGGCCGCGGTGGCCACCTGGTCGGCCGTGACCTGCTCGAGCAGGTCGGGCATCTCGTGGATCAGCTCGGCGCGGCCGCGCTGCTGCTCGTAGGAGGCGATGCCCAGGGCGCGGCGCAGCACGTGGTCGCTGCCCTGGAGGAGGCCGTAGCGGAGGCGGGCGGTCACCCGGGTCAGCTCGTCGTCGTCGATGCCGTCGGTGGCCAGCCGGTCGAGCTCTTCGTCGACGGCAGCGACGACGCGGTCGGTCGTCACCTCGCCCGGGTGGTGGGCCTCGATGACGAACGCGCACGGGTTGCGGACGTCGAAGGCGTCCTCCATCAGCCCGAGGTGGGCCCCCACGTCGGTGGCCAGCCGGTCCTCCTGGAGCAGCCGCCGGCGGAGCCGCGAAGCGTCGCCGGAGGTGAGGGCGGAGGCCGCCACGACGTAGGGCAGGTAGGCGTCGAGGTCGGCAGGGTCGGGCACCCGCCAGCCGAGTGCGACGGCTGGGGCCGGGGCCATGTCGTCCTTCTGCTCCCCGCGCCGCTCGGCCGTCGGGGCCGGCTCGTCGAAGTCGGGGCGGGGCGGCACGACCCGCTTGGGCACCGGGTCGAAGTGGTGGTGCACGAGCGCGGCGGCTTGGTCGACCTCGAAGTCGCCGGTCACCGCGAGCACGGCGTTGCCCGGCGCGTAGTAGGCGTCGAAGAAGTCGCGGGCGTCCTCCAGCGTGGCGCTCTCGAGGTCCTCGAACGAGCCGTAGCCGTCGTGGGCGTTGGCCCAGGTCTCGTAGAGGACCGGCGCCAGGGTCAGCCACGGGAAGCCGCCGTAGGGCTCGTTGAGCACGTTGACCCGGATCTCCTCCTTCACCACGGCAAGCTGGTTGGCGAGGCTCTCCTCGGCCACGACGGGCCAGCCCATCCGGTCGGCCTCGAGGAAGAGTGCGCGGTCGAGGGCGTTGGACGGCAACATCTCGTAGTAGTTGGTGTAGTCCAACCGCGTCGAGCCGTTGAGCACACCACCCGAAGCCGAGATCAGCTTGTCCAGCCCCGACCGGGGGACTGAAGCCGACCCCTGGAACATCAGGTGCTCGAAGAGGTGGGCGAAGCCGGTGCGGCCCTGGGGCTCCGAGCGGATGCCGACGTCGTAGTAGACCGCGACCGCCACGACCGGAGCCGACCGGTCGGGCGCGAGCACGACCCGAAGGCCGTTGCGAAGCTTGAGACGTTCGTAGGTGGGCGATGCCATGCGGGCGAACCTAGCCGACGCGACCGCACGCTGGTCGATGGAGGCTCGGGCCTAGCGGCCGTCACGACCTCAGTGACGCACCGAGACGTCTGCGGTGGTCTCGGTGACAGGCGCTAGCGACGAGCCTCGAACCAACGGCGAGTTCAACCAGGCAGGGTGTCGGCGAGGTCCGGGCAACCGCCGGACGAACCAGTCGGACCGCGGGTCGGCCACGGGCTCGACCCGCCCGAACGCCGTCAGCACGGTGAGTCCCTCGGCGCCGGCGAGCACCAGCGCCAGGTCGAGGGAGGCGACCTGCGGGATGTCGTGCTGGAGCTGCGCGACCTGCTGCACCAGCCGCTCGACCCCGGCGACGTCGACGGCATCGCTGCCGCGGTAGCCGAACAGGATCGGGGCGGCCTTGATCTCGCGCACCATCGCCTGGGCGTCGCGCTCGCCCAGGGGCGGGATGCGGTAGGAGCGGTCCTCGAGCAGCTCGGTCAGCGGCCCGGAGATGCCGAAGGACACCACCGGTCCGAAGAGCGGGTCCTCCATCGAGGCGACCGTGACCGGGATGCCGGGTGGGGCGTTCTTCTGCACCACGAAGCCGGCCGACGCGGGGTCGGTGATGATCTCGTTGAGGGTGCGCCAGGCCTGGCGCATCTCGGCCTGGGTGTCGATGTTGCGCCACACGTGGGCGAGGTCGGGCCGCTCGCGCAAGCGGTCGGTGGTCGCCTTCAGGACGACGTCCCAGCCCAGCTCCCTGCCGGCGCGGAGCGCCTCGCGGAGGGAGGAGACCGGCGTGGCGCCCCACAGGTCGATGTCGTAGCAGGCCAGCAGGGTGGCCAGCTCCTCCTGGTCGAGGTCGCGACCGTCGGGGTGCTCGATGAGGACCTGGTTGACGAACTTCTTGGCCGCCGCCGGGTCGACGTCGTCGAGGCTCGCGGCCGGGCCGTTGGGGGTGCGCAACCACACGGCGTACCCGACGACGGAGGCGAGCGCCCGGACTGCGGACTCGATGGCGGGGTACGACGGCACCGAGCCGCGCCCGGCGCTCGATCCGGCCACGTCGGGCACCCGCAGCAGCTCGGGGACGCCCTCGGCGCCGAGGAACGACGAGACGATCGGCTTGTCGGACTGCTCGCCGACCGCGGCGAGCAGGCGGGCGACGTCCTCGCCGGAGGTGTTGATCGGCGGCACGTAGACCGCGACCACGGAGTCGACCTCGGGGTCGTCGATGGCCGCGTCGAGGGCGTCCTCGAAGTCGTCGGCCGCGGCGTCGGCACCCAGCGACACCGACCGGTTGACCACGAGCCCGACCGACGACGCCGCGTCGGCGGCGAGCAGGCCGATGGCGTCGCTGTTGCCGACGATCGCGACCCGGCGGCCGCGCGGCAGCGGCTGGTGGGCCAGCAGCTGGGCGACGTCGAACATCGCGTCGAGGGTGTCGACCTGGATCACCCCGGCCTGCCTGAACATCGCGTCGACCGCGCGCCCGGGCGCCGCGATCTGGCGGACGATCTGGCCCATCGGCACGCCCTGGGTGGTGCGGCCCGACCGCACCGCGATGATCGGCTTGCGCAGCGAGACCCGCCGCGCGATGCGGGAGAACTTGCGCGGGTTGCCGATCGACTCGAGGTAGAGCAGCACGACCTCGGTCGCGTCGTCCTCCTCCCAGTACTGCAGGACGTCGTTGCCCGACACGTCGGCCCGGTTGCCGGCGCTGACGAACGTCGAGAGGCCGAGACCGCGGTTGGTGACCTTCTCGAGGATGGCCGAGCCGAGGGCGCCGGACTGGCAGAAGAAGCCCGCACGGCCACGGGCCGGGATGTGGCTCGACAGCGACGCGTTGAGCTGGACCGCCGGGTCGGTGTTGATGATGCCGAGGCAGTTGGGGCCGATCAGCCGCAGGCCGTAGGAGCGGCACAGCCCGAGCAGCCGGCGCTGGCGCTGGCGGCCCTCCTCGCCGGTCTCGGCGAAGCCGGACGAGATCACGACCAGGCCGTGCACGCCCTTGTTGGCGCAGTCGAGGACGACGTCCTGCACGGAGTCGGCCGGCACTGCCACGATCGCCACGTCGACGTCGTCCTGGATCTCGCTGACGGTCGCGTGGGCGGGCATGCCGGAGACGGACGTCGCCCGGTCGTTCACGACGTAGACGCGACCGGTGTAGTCGCCGAGCACCAGGTGGCGGACCAGCGCCTGGCCGATGGTGTCCTGGCGGCGGCTGGCGCCGATGACCGCGACCGAGCGCGGGTTGAAGAAGGTCTCGATCGACTTCGCCTCGGCGCGGTGCTCGCGGTTCGCCATCACGCCGGCGAACGTGTCGGTCGGTTCGATCGGGAACTCCAGCGACATCACGCCGTCCTCGATGCCGCTGACGAGGCGGTAGCCGGCGTCGCGGAAGGTCTGGATCATCCGCTCGTTGTCGGGCAGCACCTCGGCGACGAACCGCTCGAAGCCGCGCTCGCGGCCGGCCTGGGCGAGGTGCTCGAGGAGCAGCTGGCCGATCCCGCGGCCCTGCTGGGCGTCCTCGACGAGGAAGGCCACCTCGGCCCGGCCCGAGTCGTCGCCCTCGTAGCTGCCCAGCGCGATGATCCGCTTCTTCAGCGTGACCACGAACGCCACCCGCTGCACGTGGTCGACCTGGATGAACCGCTGCACGTCGCGCTCGGACAGCGTGGGCATCGCGGTGAAGAAGCGGAAGTACTTCGACTGGTCCGACACGCGGCCGTAGAACTCGACGAGCAGGTCGGCGTCGTCGGGCCGGATCGGCCGGATGTGGGCGGTGTGACCGTCTCGCAGCAGGACGTCGGCCTCCCAGTGCCGCGGCGCGGCGTGCGGCTCCTGCTGGGTGTTCGTCACCGGAGCAATCTACCGAGCGTCTCGTGGTCGAGCCAGGCATCCGGCGAGCTGTCAGACTGGTGCTGAGCGAAGGCTGCCAGCTCGACGCGCCTCACGAAACCACCGAGCCGACCTGACCGTCCGCCAGGGCGGCGATGTCAGCCGGACCGTTGCCGCAGCAGCCGCCGACCATGCGGACGCCGGCCGCGAGCCAGCCCGGCACCAGGTCGAGGTCGATCGGGTCGCCGTACGACCAGGTCTTGGTGGCGGCGTCCCAGCTGCCGCCGCGGTTGGGGTAGGCGACGGCGGGCAGCCCGGTGACCGCCACGGCTGCCCTGACGGCCCCGAGCACGTCGGCCTGGTCGGAGCAGTTGACGCCGGCGGCGACGAGCGAGCGGCACCCGGCGAGCACGGCGTACGCCGCGACCAGGAGCTGGCCGGCGTTCGTGCGGTTCCCCTTCACCGAGTAGCTGAACCACGCGGGAACCCCGATCTCGTCGAGGAGCTCGACCAGCACCTCGGCCTCGTCGGCGTCGGGGATCGTCTCGACGGCCAGCAGGTCGGGCCCCGCTGCCGCCAGCAGCTCGAGGCGCGGGCCGTGGAAGTCGCGCAGCCGCGCGGGCGGTACGTCGTACCGCCCGGTGTACTCCGACCCGTCGGCCAGGAAGGCTCCGTAGGGTCCGACCGACGCCGCCACCAGCAGCCCCGGCCGCTCGTCGGCGAGCTCGTCGCGCACCTCGCGCGCGATCGTCACGCTGCGCGTGACCAGCCGCCTGGCCTCGGCCGCGTCGTACCCGGCCGCGACGAGTCCCTCCACGCTGGCCTGGTAGCTCGCCGTCGTCGCCACCTGCGCCCCGGCCTCGAAGAACGTCGCGGTGGGCTGCGGCGATCCGCTCGGGTTCGCCGCCCAGCAGCCGAGCCGTCCACAGCGACCCGCCGAGGTCGGCACCCTGCTCCTCCAGCGCCGTCGAGAGACCGCCGTCGAGGACCACGTGGCCCGCTGCCGAGGTCGAGCATCCACCCATCCTGCCGTGAATTTCCTGCCCCACACGGGTCTCGTGTCCCGGCCAAACAAGGCGCCGACGCGGCATCCTGCTCTCGTGCACCGTCATGCGGGAGGCCACCGGGCCACGCGGGCCACCCGGGTCCGCCTCCGGCGCGCCCGCACCGTGCGGGGCGCGCTCGGTGTGACCCTGCTCGGAGCCGTCCTGCCGGGCGCCGGTCTCCTCTGGACCGGCCGCCTGGTCGGTTATGTCCTCCTGCTCCCGGCCGTCGGCGGATCGGTCTACCTCCTCGGCACGCTGCGGGACCTCGGCCCGCTCATCGAGCTGGCCACGGACCCGTCGCGGCTGCGCGCGATGTCGTGGGTGCTCGGTGCGTGCCTAGGCATCTGGACGATCAGCGTGCTCGCGACCTACCTGTGTGCCCGTCCGCTGGGGGCACGCCGGCTGCGCACCGCGTCGGGCGCCGTCCTGGTGGCGCTGTCCTGCGTCGCGGCTGCGCTGCCCGTCGCGCACTCGATGCGCGTCGCCACCGCGCAGGCGGACCTGGTCGAGACCCTCTTCACCGAGAACCGCACCGCCACCGCCCCGCGCGGGATCACCGACGAGAACCCGTGGGGCGGTCGCGAGCGGGTGAGCATCCTGCTGCTCGGTGGCGACGGGTCGGTCACGCGAGAAGGCGTGCGCACCGACTCGGTCATGCTCCTGGTCATCGACACGGCATCGGGCCGGTCGGTGATGTTCAGCCTGCCGCGCAACATGATGTACGCGCAGTTCCCCGCGGACAGCCCGCTCCACGACGCTCTTCCCCGAGGGCTACACCAACGACTACGACCCCGCCAGCGGGATGCTCAACGCCATCTACGGGCAGGTGCCGGCGTCGTACCCGGGCATCCTGGGCGAGTCCGACAACGAGGGCGCCGACGTCCTCAAGCAGGCCGTGGCGGGCAGCCTCGGCGTCGCCGGTCGACTACTACGTGCTGGTCAACCTGCTGGGCTTCCAGCAGGTCGTCGACGCGATCGGCGGCGTCACCGTCAACGTCAACGAGCCCGTCGCGATCAACGGCGACACCGACCGCGGCATCCCGCCGACCGGCTACATCGAGCCGGGCCCCGACCAGCACCTCGACGGCTTCCACGCGCTCTGGTTCGCCCGTGGGCGCTGGGGCTCCGACGACTACGAGCGGATGCTGCGCCAGCGCTGCATGGTCGGTGCCATCGTCGACGCGGCCGACCCGGTCACCCTGATCCGGCGCTACCTCGACCTCGCCGAGGCCGGCAAGGAGATCGTCCGCACCGACATCCCGCGGTCGGTGCTGCCCGCCCTGGTCAACCTCGGGCTCAGGGTCAAGGACCACCGGATGCGCTCGGTCGCGTTCGTGTCCTCCGACCGGTTCTTCTCCGGCGACCCGGACTACGCGTGGATGCAGGAGTCGGTCCAGCGTGCGCTCGCGTCGCTCGACGGCCCCCGCAGGCCGCGCGGCGGGTCCTCGACGACCGACCCCGGCGACGCGGTGGACGTGAAGGACAGCTGCGCCTACGAGCCCGTCGACTGACTCTCAGAGCACCGAGAACCCTGACGGCAGCCCGGTCCTGCCCGTCGCCTGGAGCAGCAACGGGCCCGCGGTCCCGTCGGTGAGCGCGATGTCGCTCGACGACGGCCAGCGCCTGGGCGGCGGCGGACGCGGGTACGTCGAGGGGCTCGCCCAGCGCCAGGGCCAGGTCGGCCGTGTGCACCGCGAGCTCGAAGGTACGCGTGGGCAGGTAGTCGCGCAGCCGCATGCCGCCCACGATCGTGGTGACCACCTCGGTGCCGTCGCACGCCTCCACGATCCCCCTGCACCCGTGAGGCGATCTCGGCCACCTTGGCGGCCGGGTCGCCGCCGAGGGCGGCGCCTGCGTCACGGCCGCGCTGGGCCACGCCTGGTCCCGCCGCGATCTCCCGCGAGGCGCGGACGTAGTCGGCCGGAGTCTCGACCGCCACGCTCTCCGCCGGCCGGCCGAGGTAGGCCTCGACGGTCAGGAACGAACGGCTGGTGTGGCCGACGAGGTCACGCACGCTCCACTCCCCCAGCCCCGGCGCCTCCCACCGGTCCCCCACGAGCGCCGTCGTGGCGACGTACCAGTCCGCGGCGTCGTGGAACGCCCGGCGGGAGTCCTCCCACACGAAGTCCATGGCCGCAGGCTAGGGCTGTTCCTCCACATCAGCCCCTACGCCGGCCGACGGCGCGGGGCCACGACCTGCAGGGCGGCAGCGACCTAGCCTCGCGTCGTGGCAGTCAGCAGGAGCCGTCGGGCCCGGGCCGCGCGCAAGCGCAAGTCCCGGATGGCGCGCGTCGTCCACGACCTGACCGACGAGCAGTGGTCGGCCATCCGGCAGGCCTGGGGCGGCTGCGCCTACTGCGGGGCCTCGACGCGTCTCCCCAGAAGGACTGCGTCCTCCCGATCTCGCGTGGTGGCCGCTACACGCTCGACAACGTGGTCCCGGCCTGCCGCTCCTGCAACGCCAGCAAGTGCAACGACGAGGTGACCGGCTGGCTGCGGCGCAAGCGGCTCGACGAGCGGGCGTTCCTGGTGCGGCACCACGAGGTCGCCGTGGCGCTCCGCTTGCAGTTCGCGGACCTGACGCGGGTCGTGTGCCTGAGAGTGCGCTCTAGCGCTCCCTCAGCAACACGACTCTGAGCCCGTTGACTCTAGCCTGCACTCCAGGGCACCTGCCCCTGGGCGGTCGTAGGACAAGACGGAAGACCCTCGACGGGCATCACCCGTCGCTTCGGCCCTATTGGACGAGCAGGCAGAACGGGTGCCCGGCCGGGTCGGCGAGCACGTAGAGCGGTTCACCCTCGTCCTGCGAACGGTCGTACAGCAGCCGAGCACCCAGCTGCTCCGCACGTTCGCGATGCCGCTCCAGCTCCGCGACCGTGGGGACCTTGAAGTCCATGTGCATCTGCATCGGGACCTCCTCCGACGGCCAGGTCGGGGGCGTGGTGTCCAGCTTCTGCTGGACTGTCAGCACCCGGTTGCCGTCGTCGTCGAGCAGGACGAGCCAGTCCGCGTCATCGTGGCTGCCGTCCGTAGGCAGCTCCTCGCCATCCCGGTAGTGCAGCCCGAGGAGCTGGCGATAGAACTCGGCCACACCTCGGCAGTCTCGGCGTCGATCGCGGTGTGAAGCAGGACGGGGTAGCCGGACACGCACGTCTCCTTACTCGTTGCCGGATCACACGGTAGCCGGGCCGACGTCAGGTCCTCCGGCTGAGAAAGGCCTCGAGCGCCTCGACCACGAGTCGGTGGTCCGCCAGCTCGGGGAGGCCAGAGACGGCGACGGTGCCGACACACCCGGTGCCCCGTAGGAGGATCGGGAAGGCCCCGCCGTGGGCGGCGAAGACCGCCGTGTCCAGCCGCGAGTCCTTGTCGAAGGAGCCACCGGCGGCCCGGAACTGCTCACCGACGCGGAGCGAGGAACGGCCGTAGCGGTCGACCACAGCGGTCTTCCGCTCGAGCCAGCCGTCGTTGTCGGCGCTCGAGCCCGGGAGCGCCGCGTGGAAGAGTCGTTGTCCGTTTCGACGGATCGAGATGGCGACCGGAAGCGCATCCGCGAGGGCGGCCTCCCGCAGGGCGACCCCGAGCGCCCAGGCCGTGTCCTCGTCGAAGTGGTCGAAGACGAGCCGCGACTCCTGCGCCTCCAGCTCGTCGAGCAGCTCGCGACCGGTCACGTGCGACACGCTACGCGCGATGCGGTGCAAGACGTCATACGAAGTGGTCGCCCTAGCGACCAGAACGTATGACGTCCTGGCTCGTGCGACGCAGCCCTCCGTTGACCGAGCGGGGGCTACGGCGAGCCCCACGCCCAAGCGTCGGTGCCGCCGGGGAGAATGCCTGCATGGCAAGGCGTACCACCAAGCAGGACCTCCCCGACGACTTCGAGGAGCACATCGTCGAGACCGACGTGGGCGACGAGATGCGGACCTCGTTCCTCGAGTACGCCTACTCCGTCATCTACTCCCGCGCACTTCCCGACGCCCGCGACGGGCTCAAGCCGGTGCAGCGGCGGATCCTCTACACGATGGCCGACATGGGCCTGCGGCCCGACAGCGGCCACGTCAAGAGCGCCCGCGTCGTCGGCGAGGTGATGGGCCGGCTCCACCCTCACGGCGACGGCGCCATCTACGACGCCCTGGTACGGATGGCCCAGCCCTGGTCGATGCGGCTGCCGACGATCGACGGCCACGGAAACTTTGGATCTCCTGACGATTCTCCGGCGGCGATGCGATACACCGAGTGCCGGATGGCGCCGCCGGCGATGGCGATGACCGACGGCATCCTCGAGGACACCGTCGACTTCCGGCCCAACTACGACTCCCGCGAGACCGAGCCGAGCGTGCTGCCGGCCGCGATCCCCCACCTGATCGTCAACGGCACCACCGGCATCGCCGTCGGCATGGCCACCAACATCGCCCCCCACAACCTGATCGAGGTCGTGCAGGCGCTGCGCCACATGGTCAAGCATCCCGATACGTCGGTCGACACGCTGATGCGCTTCATCCCCGGGCCCGACCTGCCGACCGGCGGCAAGATCGTCGGCCTCGACGGGGTGAAGGAGGCCTACGAGACCGGCCGCGGCACGTTCCGGATGCGCGCCACCGCACGCGTCGAGACCCTCGGACGCCGCAAGGGCATCGTGGTCACCGAGCTCCCCTACGGCGTCGGCACCGAGAAGGTCGTCGAGCGCATCAAGGTGCTCGTGCAGACCAAGAAGCTCCAGGGCATCTCCGACATCAAGGACCTCACCGACCGCGAGAAGGGCATGCGCCTGGTCATCGAGGTCAAGAACGGCTTCCACCCCGAGGCGCTGCTCGAGCAGCTCTACAAGCAGACCCCGCTGGAGGACTCCTTCGGCATCAACACGGTCGCCCTGGTCGACGGCCAGCCCCGCACCCTCGGGCTGCGCGAGCTCCTCCAGGTCTTCCTCGACCACCGCTTCGAGGTCGTCCGCCGCCGCTCGGTCTTCCGGCGCGGCAAGGCCGCCGACCGCCTCCACATCGTGCAGGGCCTGCTGGTCGCGATCCTCGACATCGACGAGGTCATCCAGCTGATCCGCACCAGCGACAACACCGCCGGCCGCCAAGGAGCGGCTGATCCAGGTCTTCGACCTCACCCAGATCCAGGCCGACTACATCCTGGAGATGCCGCTGCGCCGGCTGACCAGGTTCTCCCGCATCGAGCTGGAGAAGGAGCAGTCCGAGCTGGAGCGCACCATCGAGGGGCTCGACGCGATCATCGGCGACGAGCAGCTGCGCTGGAAGGTCGTCTCCGACGAGCTGGCCGAGGTCGCCAAGACCTACGGCACCCCGCGCCGTACCGTCCTGCTCGAGTCCTCAGGTACGACGGTCACCGCGACCGCCACGCCGCTCGAGGTCGCCGACGACCCCTGCTTCGCCTTCCTGTCCTCCTCCGGCCTGCTGGCCCGTTCGTCCACCGACGAGGTGCCGGGCCAGGCGGCGACGGGTCGCAGGGCAGGGCCAACCACGACGTGATCGTCTCCGTCGTCCGCACGACCGCGCGCGGCGAGGTCGGCGTGCTCACCAGCCGCGGTCGGGTCATCCGGCTCGG
Organism: uncultured Actinomycetota bacterium; assembly: GCA_963758885.1. Lineage (GTDB taxonomy): Bacteria > Actinomycetota > Actinomycetes > Propionibacteriales > Nocardioidaceae > Nocardioides. Next base: position 65,988 of record CAVWXS010000032.1, on the reverse strand, counting down.
CGTGCTCGACCTGCCGGCCCTCCCGCCGTCCGCCAACGACCCCCACCTCCAGGGCGGGCTGCCCGTCAGCGAGGTGCTCTCGCTCGAGCGCGGCGAGCGGGTGCTCGCCCTCACCGCGCTGAGCACCGACGGCCCGGGCCTCGCTCTCGGCACCCGCCAGGGCATCGTCAAGCGGGTCAACCCCGAGGTGCTGACCAACCGCGACGAGTGGGAGGTGATCGGCCTCAAGGACGGCGACGAGGTCGTCGGCGCCACCGACCTGGCGACCGGCAACGAGACGCTGTGCTTCATCACCTCCGACGCCCAGCTGCTCCACTTCGGCGCCGACGGCGTACGGCCCCAGGGCCGCGCCGGCGGTGGCATGGCCGGCGTACGCCTGGCGCCGGCGGCGAGCGGGTCGTCTGGTTCGGCGCCATCGACCCGGCCGCCGGCGAAGGAGCCGTCGTCGTCACCGCCTCGGGCTCCTCCACCGCCCTGCCCGGCACCGAGCCCGGGGCCCTCAAGGTCACGCCGTTCGGCGAGTACCCCGGCAAGGGCCGCGCCACCGGCGGCGTCCGCTGCCACCGGTTCCTCAAGGGCGAGGACACCCTCGTCCTCGCCTGGGCCGGCACGTCGCCGGCCCGAGCGGCCGCCGCCAGCGGCGCGCCGGTCGACCTGCCCGAGGCAACCGGCAGACGCGACGGCTCCGGCACCCCCGGGTCCCAGCCGATCGCCGCGTGCGCCGGTCCCGTCGCATCGACGCTGGCCGTGCTCGCCGGTGTGCGAGGCTGACCGCGTGCCGCACCCGACCTGGCGTTCCGCCGCCGCATCCGCCGTCGCTCGCCCTGGCCCTGACGGCCTGCAGCGGCGACGACTCGGGCTCCGGCGCCGACGACCAACCACCCGAAGAGGTGCTAGCGGCCGCGCAGACCACGCTGACCGAGACCTCCGGCGTCACGCTCACCCTTGAGCACCGACGACCTGCCCGAGGGCATCAACGCCATCCAGAAGGCCGAGGGCACCGCGACCGACGCCCCGGCGTTCGAGGGCAACCTCACGGTCACGCTGAGCGGGCAGGCCTTCGTGGTGCCGGTCGTGGCGGTCGACGACCTGGTCTGCGCGGAGATCCCCCTTGCTCCCGGCTGGCAGGACGTCGACCCCGCCGAGTACGGCGCACCTGACCCAGCCGGCTTCCTCTCTCCCGACGACGGGTTCGCCGCGATCCTCGGGGCGGCCACCGACCTCGAGAAGGGCGAGAGCATCCGCGGCGGCGCCGACAACGACGAGATCCTGACCACCTACTCCGGCGTGGTCCCGGGAGACGTGGTCGACAGGGTCATCCCCGGGGCGTCCGGCGACTTCGAGCTGACCGCCCAGATCACCGACGACGACGAGCTGCGCGAGATGTCGCTGACCGGCGTCTTCTACGACGGCGCCGAAGCCAACACCTACACCGTCGGCTTCGACGACTACGGCACGACGAAGGACATCCAGGCGCCGTGTGAGCCAGCCTGAGCACCACATGACGCCTCTCGCCCGGCCGCGCACGCTGCTGGCGATGGCGGCCGTCGCGGTGGCCTTCGCGGCTGCCGACACCTACGTCGTGGTGCTGGCGCTGCCGGAGATGATGGCGGCCGTCGGCGTGCCGATCGACCAGCTGCAGAAGGCCGCCCCGATCGTCTCGGGGTTCCTGCTCGGCTACGTCGCCATGCTGCCCCTGATCGGCCGCATCGCCGACCTGCGCGGCCGGGTGCCGGTCCTGGTGGCCGCGCTGGTCGTCTTCGCGGCCGGCTCGCTCGTCACGGCGCTGGCCTACGACATGCCGACGATGGTGCTGGGCCGCTTCCTCCAGGGCGTCGGCGGAGGAGGGCTCGTACCCGCCACGCTGGCGCTGGTCGCCGACCTCTACCCCGTCGAGCGTCGCGGCGTCCCGCTCGGCGTGGTGTCCGCCGTCCAGGAGATCGGCAGCGTCCTGGGCCCGCTGTTCGGGGCCATCGTCCTGTCGGTGGCCGACTGGCGGCTCATCTTCGTCATCAACCTCGTCGTCGGGCTGGTGCTGGCGGTCGCCATCCGCCGCCTCGCCGGCGCCGCCGGTCCACGGCAGGGGCGCTTCGACTGGCCCGGCCTGGCGCTGTTGCTGGTCACCCTGGTGACGGGGGCGCTGGTCTGCCTCCGGCCTCCCCCACTGCTGCGCGACGTGACCTGGGGCGCGATCTTCGTGCCGTTCGCCGGCGACTCCCGCTGGCTGACCCCGGTCGGCGCCGTGGCCATCGTCGCCGCCGCGCTGTTCCTCGTCCGCACCCTGACCGCCAGCCGGCCGCTCGTCGACCTGCGCAGCTGGGCCGGCATCGCCCGCGAGGCCGACCTCACCGGCGCCCTGCTGCTCGCGGCGGCGCTCTCGGGCGTGATCCTGGCCTTCGCGACCGCGGACCCACGGGTCGAGGTGTTCTCCGACCGCGGGCTCTGGTACCTCCTCGGCGGCGCGGTCGCTGCCGTCGCGTTCGCGGTCCACCTGCGGCGTACCGAGGACCCGATCATCCCCACCGGCGCCCTCCGCCGCACCCCTGCCTGGGGCTCGCTGGCCGTCAGCTTCTTCGTCGGTGCGGCGCTGATCGCCGCCCTGATCGACATCCCCATCTTCGCCCGGACGACCATCTATCCCGACTCCCAGCTGATGGCGGCGCTGGTGCTGGTCCGGTTCCTGGTCGCGCTGCCGGTCGGCGCGGTCCTGGGCGGCTACCTCACCCACCGGCTGCCCGCCGGAGTCGTCGCCGCAGTCGGCATGGCGTTCGCGGCGGTGGGCTTCGTCTGGATGAGCGCGTGGCACCTGGAGACCCTCGAGCACGCCTCGGCGACGATCCCGCTGGTGATCGGCGGTTTCGGCTTCGGCCTCGCGCTGGCGCCGGTCAACGCCGCCGTGCTCGCGGCCACCGACGACGACGTCCACGGACTGGCCACCGCCACCGTCGTGGTCGCCCGGATGGTCGGCATGCTCGTGGGCATCTCGGCCCTGACCACGATCGGGCTGCGCCGCTACTACGCCGAGCAGCACGACATGCCAGGAGTCCGCGAGGTCTGCGACGGCAAGAGCCGGTGCAAGGAGTTCACCCTCCTGCTCAAGGAGGCCGGCATCGCCCAGGAGCACACCGTCTTCCTCGGGGCCGCCGTCTGCGCCGTGATCGCCGGCCTGCTCGCGCTGGTGCTGTTCCGCACCGCTGCCACGCGTTCTCTGGAGGCGGGCAGCCTGCTCCACCTCAGCTGAGCAGGTTGCTGATCTCGACCAGGTTGCCGTCGGGGTCGTTGACGTAGACCGACAGGATCGGGCCGATGGCTCCGGCCCGTTCCCCGGGACCGTCGACCAAGGCGACCCCCTGCTGGCGAAGGTGCTCGAGCCAGGCGGCGACCGGCCGGTCACTGAGGACGCAGAAGTTCCCGCTCCCCGGCACCGTGTCCTTGGCGATGTCGGGCGCTGTGCTCGCGTCCTGGAGGCTGATCTTGTGCGACCCGAAGTGCAGCGACCACTTGCCCGGGCGCTCCTCGCGCGACTCCATGCCGAGCACCCGTTCGTAGAACTCGCGGGTGAGCGCCACGTCCCGCACGCAGAGGACGATGTGGTCGAGGCCCGAGACGGTGAAGGCGGCGGCGTTCATGGGCAGGTCACGTTACGCCCAGTCCAGACCACTACGCTCGGGCCCCGTGGGCGCACCCGATGACGACGACTTCGACGACCTGCTCGCCGCCAACGCGGCGTACGCCGCCGACTTCGACGAGGGTGACTTCGACGGCATCGCCCACGCCGGCGTGGCCATCGTCACCTGCATGGACTCTCGCATCGACCCGCTGCGGATGCTCGGGCTCCAGCACGGGGACGCGAAGATCTTCCGCAACCCCGGCGGCCGGGTCACCCCTCAGGCGCTGGAGGCCCTGGTGCTCGGCGTGCACCTCCTCGAGGTCGACCGCATCCTGGTCATCCCCCACACCCGCTGCGCGATGACCGCGTCCACCCAGGAGGAGCTGCGCGAGCGCATCGGCGAGTCCGCCGGTCAGGACGTCAGCTGGCAGCAGTTCAACGTCGTCGACGACCAGCTCGCCGCCCTCGACGAAGACGTCGCCAAGGTGCGCTCCCACCCGCTGATCCCCGACAAGGTCAGGGTCGGGGGATTCCTGTACGACGTCGACACCGGCCGCATCGAGCGCAAGGTCTAGCCCAGATTCCTCGCCGCACAGCACACTGTCACCCGTGCCACTCCTCGAACGGGAGCTGCAGCTCGGGGCGCTCCACGAATACGCAGCAGACGCCCGCGAAGGCGACGGCCGGTTGGTGCTGGTCGCAGGCGAAGCCGGCATCGGCAAGTCGAGCCTGGTGGAGGCCTTCGTCGACGGGCTGGACGAGACCCGGGTCGCCTGGTGCTCCTGCGACGGCGCCTTCACACCCTCGGCCCTCGGACCGCTCCAGGACGTCGCCGACCAGTGGGGCGGAGCTGTCCGGGTCGCCTGCGCCGACGGAGTCCCGCGCGACACCCGCTTCGCCGCACTGCTGTCGATGCTCCGCGAGCACGGTGAACGCGGCGAACAGGGGGGCCTCTCGGTCCTGGTCGTGGAGGACCTCCACTTCGCCGACGAGGCGACCCTCGACCTGCTCGGCCACCTCGCCCGGCGACTGCGCGGCGTACGCGCGCTGGTCGTGGCGACCTACCGCGACGACGGGCTCGCGGAGAACCGCGCCCTGCGAGAGACCATCGGCGAGGCGTCCACCCAGCGCTGGACCCGCAGGATCTCACTCCCCCCGCTGACCCAGCAGGCCGTCGACGAGCTGAGCCGAGGCACCGACCGTGCGCCAGCGGCCGTGCACGCCCTCACCGGTGGCAACCCGTTCTTCGTCACCGAGGTGCTCAGCGCGACCCGCGACGAGCTGCCGATGTCAGCCCGCGACGCGGTGCTCGCCCGGGCCGCCCGCCTCTCGGCGGACGGTCGGTGCTGTCCTCGACGCCGCGGCCCTCGTGGGCGAGCGGGTCGAGCCCGACCTGCTCGCCGTCGTCACCGACGCCGACGCCAGCGTCCTCGACGAGCCCGTCGCCGCCGGCCTGCTCGTCGCCGACGGCTCGGGCCTGCGGTTCCGCCACGAGATCGCCCGACGGGCCGTCGAGCAGGAGGTCGGCCCGCACACGGCCGCCGAGGTGCACCGACGCATCCTGGCCGAGCTGCTCCGCTCCGGTGTCGACGACGACGCCCGTCTCGCCCACCACGCCGAGGGAGCGCTCGACGGACCCGAGACCGTGCGCTACGCCACGCGTGCGGGCGACCGGTCGGCGGCGCTGGCGTCCCGGCGCGAGGCGGTGGCGCAGTACCGCCGTGCGCTCCGGTTCGCCCCGCCCGAGCAGCCGCTGGTTCGCGCGGCCCTGCTGGACAAGCTCGGCCTCGAGCTGGCCACCCTCGACCAGTGGGCGCCGGCCGCCGAGGCCCTGGAGGAGTCAGCAGGCCTCTGGCATGCGAACGGCGTACCCCTCCGGGAAGGCGCAGCGTTGCGGTCGCTGTCCACGGCCTACTACCGCCTCTGCCGCGGGCCTGAGCGGACAGCAGCCATCCAGGCCGCCCTGGAGGTCCTGGAACCGCTCGGCCCCTCGCGCGAGCTGGCCTGGGCGCTGGCCGGGATGGCCGGGGAGTACATGGACGGCGAGGAGACCGAGAAGTGCGTGGCCTACGGCACCCGGGCCCGCACGATGGCCGACGCCCTCGGCCTTCCCGACGTGGCCAGCGACGCCCTCAACACCCTCGCGTGCGTCGGCTACGACCAGGGCGTGGACTGGTACTCCTGGTTGCGGGAGGCCCTCGACCTGGCCCTCGACCACGGGCTCCACGACCAGGCCGGCCGCGCGTACGCGAACCTGCACGGCACGCTCACCGACGCCCTGCGCTACGCCGAGACCGACCGGTTCTTCCGTGAAGGCATGGCCTACTGCGAGGAGAACGACCTGGCCACCCGAGCCCAGTGCCTCGCCGGCAGCCAGACCCTCGTGCTCTCGCACACCGGTCGGTGGGCAGAGGTGGAGGACCTCGCCGCCGGCCCGCTCAGCGGCGACCGCGCCTCCCCCATCAACCGGGTCACGTTCCTGGTTCCCCTCGCGGTCTCGCGAGCACGACGCGGCCTCGCAGGGGTGTGGGAGTGCCTCGACGAGGCAGCGGCGTCGACCGACCAGCTGGACGAGCCGTCGTACGCCACGATGTGCCGAGCCGCTCGGGCCGAGGCCTTCTGGTTGGTCGGGGAGCACGACCGGGCGGTTGCCGAGCTCGAGCTCGCGGCCGGCTTTGCGCAGCGGTGTGCCTCCGAACGCCCGGGCGTCGCCCTCCAGCGCTGGCGGATCACCCGCGAGCTCGGCTCCGAGGCCGCGGACGTGACGGGGCCGTTCGCCGTCGAGCTGCACGGGAGCCCCCGCGAGGCTGCCCACGCCTGGGACGAGGTCGGCCGCCCGTACGACGCCGCCATGGCGCTGTTCGGCTCCGACGACGAGCACGACCTGCGCGAGGCTCTCGCACGCCTCGACGTCCTCGGCGCCGCCCCGGCCGCCGCGATGGCCCGCAAGAAGCTCCGCGACCTCGGCGCCCGCGGCGTACCCGTGGGCGCACGATCCTCGACGCGCGAGCACCCGCGTGGTCTGACGGCCCGCGAGCAGGAGGTGCTCGACCTGCTCGGCCAAGGCCTCAGCGACGCCGACATCGCTGGCCGCCTGGTCATCTCGACCCGCACCGTCCATCACCACGTCGCGGCCGTGCTGGCCAAGCTCGGAGTCGCCAACCGCCAGGAAGCCGCCGCCGAGGCCGAACGGCTCGAGGCGACCGCCTGATGCACCTGCTCGAGCGCGACCTGCAGCTGGCGACGCTGCAGACGTACGCCGCCGACGCCCGCAGGGGTGACGGTCGGCTGGTGCTCGTCTCCGGCGAGGCCGGGATCGGCAAGTCCAGCCTGGTCGAGGCCTTCGTCGACGGACTCGAGGACAACGCCGACACACGGGTGGCGTGGAGCGCGTGCGACGGCGCGTTCACGCCGTCCGCCCTGGGCCTGCTGCAGGACGTCGCCGACCAGTGGGGAGGCGCCGTCCGGGCGTACGCCGACGGGGTCCCCCGCGACACCCGGTTCGCCGCGCTGCTGGCCGACCTGCGCGAGCACGGTGACCACGGGGGCCTGTCGGTGCTCGTGCTGGAGGACCTGCACTTCGCCGACGAGGCGACGTTGGACCTGGTCGGTCACCTGTCCCGCCGGCTGCGCGCTGTCCGGGCGCTGGTCCTGGCGACGTACCGCGACGACGGGCTGGCCGAGAACCGAGCCCTGCGCGAGACCCTCGGCGCGGCGTCCAGCCAGCGCTCGACGCGCCGGATCGCGCTCCCTCCCCTGACCGCGGCGGCCGTCCGCGACGCTCAGCGACGGGACCGGCCACGAGGCCGCCGCCGTGCAGGCGCTCACGGCCGGCAACCCGTTCTTCGTGAGCGAGGTGCTGTACGCACGACCGGGCGAGCTGCCCGCCTCGGCCCGGGACGCGGTCCTCGCCCGGGTCGCCCGCCTCTCCCCGGCCGGCCGCGAGGTGATCGAGGCGGCCGCCCTGATCGGCGACCGGGTCGAGCCCGGCTTGCTCCGCGAGGTGACCGCTGCCGACACCGCCGCCCTCGACGAACCGGTCGCCGCCGGCCTGCTCGTCGCCGACGGGGCGGTGCTGCGGTTCCGGCACGAGATCGCCCGGAGGGCCGTCGAGCAGGAGGTCGGACCGCACCGCGCCGCCGTCGTGCACGGACGCATCCTCGCGGGGCTGGAAGCCGCCGGAGTCGCGGACGACGCACGGCTGGCCCACCACGCCGACGGTGCGCTCGACGCGCCCGCCGCTGTCCGCTACGCCCGCCGGGCGGCCGACCGGTCGGCCCAGCTGGCGTCGCGGCGCGAGGCCGTCGCGCAGTACCAGCGTGCCCTGCGCTTCGCCCCGGCCGACCAGCCGTTGCTGCGGGCCGAGCTCCTCGACCGGCTCGGCGACGAGCAGGCCTCCCTCGACGACTGGACGTCGGCGACAGTCTCCCTCGAGCAGTCCATCGAGCTCTGGCACGCCGAGGGCGTGCGCGTCCGCGAGGGCGACGCTCGCCGGAGGCTGAGCTACGCCCTGTGGCGCACCTGCCGAGGCCCCGAGGGCCTGGCCACAGCCGAGGCTGCCCTGGCCGTCCTCGAGCCGCTCGGCACCTCCCGCGAGCTGGCGTGGGCGCTGGCCACCTCGGCGAGCAACGCGATGCTGCGCGAGAACTACGACGTGTCGCGGGCCCACGGGCACCGTGCGCTCGACCTGGCCAGTCAGCTCGAGCTCGACGACGTCCGCAGCGACGCCCTCAACACCCTGGCGATCGTGGCGGCCTGGACCGGCGGTGAGTGGTATCCGATGCTGCAGGAGGCCCTCGACGGTCGCACTCGGGACAGGCCACCACACGCAGGCGGCTCGCGCCTACGTCAACCTGGTCGACACCCTGATCGACCAAGTGCGCTACCCCGAGGCTGAGCGCTTCCACCGCGAGGCCACCGAGTTCTGCCGCGAGCACGACCTGGCGACCTGGGGGCTGTGTCTGGGCGGGGCCCACGCGACGATCCTCCTCAACACCGGCCGGTGGGAGACCCTGGAGGCCGTCGCGGCCGGGCCCCTCGCCGGCGACCTGGCCTCGCGCATCAACCGGATCACCTTCTTGGTCCCGCTCGGGCTGTCCCGGGCCCGACGGGGACTGACCGGTTGGGAGGAGCTCCTGGAGGAAGCCCGTTGCTCGGCCAGCGAGCTCGCCGAACCCGAGTGGGTCGTGCTCACCACGTCGGCACTCGCCGAGGCGCTCTGGCTCAGCGGCGACGCCCACGCTGCTCTCGGGGTTCTCGACGACGCGGCCGAGGTCGCCTCGACCTGCTCGAGCAAACGGCAGCTCGCCGCCCTGCTGCGGTTCCGCATCGACGGCACCCACGGCCCGGAGGCGGTCGACACCGTTGGCATCCCGCGGCCCTTCGCCGTCGAGCTCGAGGCTCCGCCACGCGAAGCCGCCGCCGAGTGGGACGCCGTGGACCGCCCGTACGACGCCGCGATGGCGCTGCTGGGCTCCGACGACGAGCAGGACCTGCGCGAGGCCCTCGAACGGTTCGAGGCACTCGGCGCGGACCCCGCGGCCGCCATGGCGCGTCGCAAGCTCCGGGCGAGCGGCGCTCGCGGCATCCCCGCCGGCGCAAGACCGGCCACCCGGGAGCACCCGCTCGGGCTCACCGCCCGCGAGCAGGAGGTGCTCGACCTCCTCGGCGAGGGCCTCACCGACGCCGGCATCGCGGCGCGGCTGGTGATCTCACCTCGCACCGCGCAGCACCACGTCGCCGCTGTGCTGGCCAAGCTCGGCGTCGCCAACCGCCGCGAGGCGGCTACCTATGCCGAAGTTAGGCAGTCCCTCGCCCGGCATGGGTAGCCGCTACCGATCCGCTGCACCCCTCGGCGTTCCTAGGTTCGTGGTCGTCAAGAGATGACAACCCGATACCAAGGAGAAACCGCAATGCCGCTCTACATGGATGTCCACCACCTCGGCGAGCCCGTCAGCGTGGACGACGTCGCCAAGGCCCACCTGGCCGACCTCGAGCACCAGGACAAGTACGACGTGAAGTACCTGCGCTACTGGGTCGACGAGGACAGGGGCGAGATCTTCTGTCTCGTCGAGGCGCCGTCCCCGGACGCCGCCAACATCGTCCACAAGGAGGCCCACGGCCTCGTGGCCGACGAGGTGCACCTCGTCAGGGAGGGGTCGTGACCCGATGGGGCAGGGCGCTCGCCACGGTCGGCGCCGGCGCCCTCGCGGCCGTCGTGCTCACCACGCCCTCGCCGTCGTCGGCCGCTCCGGCGTGGCTCGACGGCGTCCGTGACGCGACCCGGCCCTACCAGGACCTGAAGGTCGCCAAGGCCGACGGCTACGGCAAGCTCAAGGACGCCGAGGGCATCGCCTGCATCGACATGCCCGGTGAGGGCGGGATGGGCGTGCACTTCGTCAACGGCGACCTCGTCGGTGACGCCGAGGTGCACGGCAAGACGCCCGAGCTGCTCGTCTACGACCCGACGCCGGACGGGATGCGGCTGGTCGCGCTCGAGTACGTCGTGTTCCAGGAGGCCTGGCGCGCGGAGCACGCCACGGGCAAGCCCCAGCTGTTCGGCCAGAAGTTCGAGCTGGTCAAGGAGGGCAACCGCTACGGCCTGCCCGCCTTCTACGAGCTGCACCTCTGGGCCTGGAAGCACAACCCGTCCGGGACCTTCGAGGACTGGAACCCGCGGGTCACCTGCTGACTGCGGTCGAGGGGGTCACGAGGGCCGGTCCGGCGTCTGCGCCGGGCCGGCCCCGTAGACGTTTCCCAGCACCACACCGAGGCCGGCGCCGAGCGCGGCCCCGCAGACATTGAGCACCAGGTCGCCGCTGTCGCAGGTGCCGTTGCCGAGCAGTCCCTGGGTCAGCTCGATCAGCAGCGAGGCCGCCGCGCCGATGAGGAGGACCGGCCAGAAGCGGCGTACGGCGTACCCCGCGGCCAGCCCCCACGGCACGAGCATCACCAGGTTCAGCATCGCCTCGGCGTCGTCGGGCGGCAGTCCTGTGCCGCTCTCGCAGCCGCGCCAGTCGACCGAGAGGCCGGCCGTGGCGCGTGCCAGGGTCACCGCCAGCGCCAGGCTGAGCGCCGCGGCGGCCGCCCGGCCGGCGTACACGCGGTCGCGCGGCCAGCGCGCGGCCTTGGCCGTCCGCGAGAACTGCGTCATCGACCCCACGCACAGCAGCGCGAAAGCGACCCAGACGTTGGGCTGGCGCAGGATGCTCCAGGCGACGTCGCCCAGGTCGCCGACGTACGGCGTCAAGCGTCGAGCGCCTCGACGTCGACGTCGTAGGCGCCCTGGACCAGGAACTCCTTGCGCGGCGCGACGTCGGAGCCCATCAGCAGCTCGAAGACCCGGGCGGCCTCGTCGCCGTCGTCGACGGTGAGCTTGCGCAGGGTGCGGTGGCGGGGGTCCATGGTGGTCTCGGCCAGCTGGTCGGCGTCCATCTCACCGAGGCCCTTGTAGCGCTGGACGGGATCCTTCCAGCGGACGCCCTTCTTGCTGAGCTCGGCCAGCCGTCGCTGCAGCTCGACGTCGGAGTAGGTGTAGACGTACTTGTCCATCGCCCTTCTTGGGCTTGGTGACCTCGATGCGGTGAAGTGGCGGCACCGCGGAGAACACCCGCCCGCTCTCGATCAGGCCGGGCATGTACTTGAAGAACAACGTCGCCAGCAGGCAGCGGATGTGGGCGCCGTCGGAGTCGGCGTCGGCCATGAAGATGATGCGGCCGTAGCGGACGGCGTCGAGGTCGAAGGAGCGGCCGGACCCGGCGCCGATGACCTGGATGATCGAGGCGCACTCGGCGTTCTTGAGCATGTCGCCGACCGAGGCCTTCTGGACGTTGAGGATCTTGCCGCGGATCGGCAGCAGCGCCTGGAACTCGGAGTTGCGGGCGTCCTTGGCCGTGCCGAGGGCGGAGTCACCCTCGACGATGAACAGCTCGGTCCGCTCGTTGTCGGTCGCGCGGCAGTCGCGCAGCTTGGCGGGCAGCGCCGAGGACTCCAGGGCGGTCTTGCGGCGCTGGGTCTCCTTGTGCTGGCGCGCGGCGATGCGCGTCTTGGAGGCGGCGACGACCTTCTCCATGACCAGCCGGGCCTGGGCCTTCTCGGCGCGCTTGGTGGAGGTGAGGAACCTCTTCAGCTCGGCCGAGACGACCTTGCGCACCGACGACCGGACCTGGGGGGTGCCGAGGATCTCCTTGGTCTGCCCCTCGAACTGCGGCTCGGCCTGACGGACGGTGACGACCGCCGTCAGCCCTTCGAGCACGTCGTCCTTGATCACGTCGGTGTCACCGACCCTGAGGGCCTTGGCCGAGCGCATCACGTCGTTGAAGGTCTTGGTGATCGCCTGCTCGAACCCGCTGACGTGGGTGCCGCCCTTGGGGGTGGCGATCACGTTGACGAAGGAGCGCAGCTCGGTGTCGTAGCCGCTGCCCCAGCGCACCGCGATGTCGATGCCGAGCTCGCGCTCGACCTCCTGCGGGGTCATGTGGCCCTTGTCGTCGAGCAGCGGCACGGTCTCGACGAACGTGTCGGTGCCCTGGAGGCGGACCACGTCGGTGACCGGCTCGTCGTGGGCGAGGAACTCCACGAACTCGGCGATCCCGCCGTCGTGGCGGAACTTCTCCTCGACGGGGGTGTCGCCCCGGAGGTCGCGGATCACCAGCTCGAGCCCGGGCACGATGAACGAGGTCTGACGGGCCCGGCCGAGCAGGCCCTCGAGCTCGAAGTGGGCGTCCTTGGTGAAGATCTGCCGGTCGGGCCAGAACCGGATGTGGGTGCCGGACCTGTTCTTCGCAACCCGGCCGCCCTTGCGGGAGAGACCTGACTTCGCGGTGAAACCGGCAGCCGGCCCGTCGCCGTCGAAGATCCCGGGAACGCCCCGGCAGAAGCTCATCCCCTGCGCGGACGGCGACCGCTCGACGTCGATGTCCATCCGCGAGGACAACGCGTTGACGACCGAGAGGCCCACACCGTGCAGCCCGCCGGTCGCGACGTAGGACCCGCCGCCGAACTTGCCGCCGGCGTGCAGCTTGGTGGCGACCACCTCGACGCCGGGCAGCCCGGTCTTGGGCTCCTTGTCGGTCGGGATGCCGCGGCCGTCGTCGTGCACCTCGGCGGAGCCGTCGGGGTGGAGGGTGACCTGGACGGTGTGGGCGGCGCCGGCCAGCGCCTCGTCGACGCCGTTGTCGATGATCTCCCACAGGCAGTGCATGAGCCCGCGGGTGTCGGTGGCGCCGATGTACATGCCCGGCCGCTTGCGCACCGCCTCGAGGCCCTCGAGGACGAGGAGGTGGGCGGCGTTGTAGGTGTGGTCGGCGATCGTCGGGCTCCTGCGGGTCGAGCGGCTCAGCTGTTCCTTCTCGCAACGCCTCCAAACCTACCCGCGAGTGCCGACAACACCGCGCTGCCACGCCTGTCCAGACCGCTCACGACACGCCGATGTCTCATGAGCCCGTCTGCGGTCTCCTGTAACAAGACGGGTCTACGGTTTGTGTCACCGTCATGACGGTGAAGGGGCATCACGATGTGGGCACAATCAGGAACCGGATGACACCATTCCGGCCCGGAATCGCAGACAGAGGGGCAGACTCGTCAGCAGGGGGGAACACCCATCCACGGATGGTCGTTCCGACGAATGAGAAACAGACAGACGAACGCACACCACGTGTTTGAGTGAAGGTGTTCTGCACCACGTACGACCTGGGTACCTGACAGGAATGTTGGGCCTGGCGGCTACGTTGAGTCAGAGACACCGTGACTAGAAATGAGGCCGAAGTGACCACTGCCGTTGCCACTGGCTCTGCCGCGCTGAGCGCTGCCGACCGCTGCGACCGCTGCGGGGCCCAGGCCTACCTCAAGGTCGAGCTCCTCAGTGGGGGTGAGCTGCACTTCTGTGCCCACCACGCCCGCGAGCACAGCGACGCCCTCAAGGCCGTCGCCGCCAACGTGATCGACGAGACCCACCGTCTCTCCGACACCCCCGCATCAGCCTCCGCCAGCGAGGGCTGAGCTCCCGCAACCCACCGACTCACCGACGGCCCCGGACCTCTCGTCCGGGGCCGTCGGGCATTTCCGGGGGCCTCCGTGGGCTGTGGAAGGGTGTGCCGGGTGAGCCCGACGGAGGTGCTGGTCGCCCTGGCGATCCTGGTGGGGCTCGTCGGAGTCCTGGTCCCGATCCTGCCGGGCCTCGTCCTGGTGCTGGTGGCGATCCTGGTCTGGGCGATCCACATCGGCTCCGCCACCGCCTGGGCCGTGTTCGCCGTCGCGGCCCTGATGCTCGTCGCCGGCAGCGTCGTCAAGTACGCCGTCCCGGGGCGCCGGCTGAAGTCCTCCGGCATCCCGTCGGCCACGACGTGGTTCGGTGTGGGGCTCGGGATCGTCGGCTTCTTCGTCATCCCGGTGGTCGGCCTCTTCATCGGCTTCCTGCTCGGCGTCTACCTGGCCGAGCTCCGGCGGGTCGGCAGCGCGGCCGCCTGGCCGTCCACCAAGCAGGCCCTCGGCGCGGTCGGCGTCAGCATCCTGATCGAGCTGGCTGCCGGCGTCCTGGCGGCGCTGGTCTGGGTCGCCGGCGTGGTCGCCACGTAGGGCAGGCTCCTGACGTGACGATCCTGCTCAGCCTGCTGGCCGCGCTGTCCTACGGCCTGGCCGACTTCTGCGGCGGCCTGGCCAGCAAGCGTGGGAGCGCGTGGGGGGTGGCCCTGGTCGCGTCCGCGACCGGCGCCGTCCTCGTCCTCACCATGTCCCTGTTCCTGGGCGGCGGCCCCACGGCGGCGGACCTGTGGTGGGGTGCGGCCGCCGGGGTCGGCAACGGCTTCGGGACGGCCTTCCTCTACCGGGGACTCGCCTCCGGCCGGATGGGCGTGGTGGCGCCGGTCAGCGGCGTCGGTGCGGCGGTGATCCCCGTGGTCGTCGGCGTGCTGCTCGGAGAGCGACCGGCCCTGCTGGTCTGGGTCGGCATCGTCCTGGCGATCCCGGCCATCTGGCTCGTCGCCCGCGACCCCGCCGGGCCGGGCGCGGCCGCGCCCGGAGGGGCCGTCGACGGCGCCCTGGCCGGGTTGGGCTTCGGGTTCCTGTTCGTCGCGCTCGCCCAGGTCTCCGAGGACTCCGGCCTGCTGCCGCTCGCCCTCAACCAGGTGGTGGCCGGTGTCGTCATCGTGCTGGTCGCCACCTTCCTGGGGCAGCCGTGGCGGCCGCACCCGTCCGCGGCGCTCGGCGGCATGCTGGCGGGGGTCCTCGGCGCCCTGGCCACGGTCTGCTTCCTGCTCGCCACCCGCGAGGGCTTCCTCAGTGTCGCCTCGGTGGTGACCTCGCTCTACCCGGCGGTCACGGTGGTGCTGGCCGCCTCCGTGCTGGGCGAGCACGTCCACCGCGCCCAGGCTGCCGGCCTGCTGATGTGCGCCCTCGCGGTGTCGCTGGTCGCCGCCGGCTGACCCTCAGCGATAGTGCTCGCGGGCATGCGCGTCAGCGACGTCGACCGCACGAGGCACCCCGGCCACCGCTGACAAGAAGGCGTCGCGTCCGAGAGCGTGCATCCTGGTCTCCGTCACAGCGGTCACGGTCGCGGTCCTCGGCCCGGCGTGCAGCAGGGCCAGCTCGCCGAACCAGCTTCCCTGCCCCAGCTCGCGGACCACGGTGCTCCCGTGCGTCACCGTCAGCCGGCCCTCGGCGACCACGTAGAAGCGGTCGCCCGCCTCGCCCTCGGTGACCACCGGCGTCCCGGACGGCGCCGTCACGGCCACCGCCTCGCGCGCCAGCCGTTCGACCACGCGGGGCGCCAGGACGCTCAGGATCGGCACGCGCTGCAGAAGGGCCAGCACGTCGAGTGGGACGACGGTCCGCGCGTCGTAGCGACGCAGCCGGGGCCACGCCGCTACCGCGAGCAGCGGCAGCAGCATGCCCCCTGCGAATGCTGCCCGGACGCCGAGCAGCTCCACGAGCAGCGGGGCCAGCAAGCTACCGAGCGCCATCCCGGCCATCATCACCGCCTCCTGGATGCCGAAGAGGGCCACCAGCAGCCGGTCGGGCAGCAGCCGCTGGACGAACGTGCGGGTGGTGACGTCGAAGAACAGCCGTCCGGCTCCGCTCAGGGCCACGAGGAGCACTGCGATCGCGGTGCTGCCTGCGAGGCCGGCCACCGCGAAGAACCCGCCGGCCACCACCCCCGCAGCCACGAGCAGCGGCGCGAGCCGTGCCCGACCGACCAGCACGAACGTCGCCGCCGCCCCGAGCAGAGCGCCGAGACCCAGGGCCGCGGTCAGCACCGCGGGACCGGCCTGTCCCATCCCGAGCAGGTCGATCGCCAGCACCACCAACAAGATGTCGACCATCCCGACGAGCGTGAACTCGGCAGCCGTGAGGCCGACGAGCAGCCGGGCAGCAGGGTCCGCGACCACGGCCCGGAGGCCGGCCACGCCGGAGCCTGCGGCCCGCCCGGCCCTCGCACCGGCCGCCGTACTGGCCGTCGTACGCGACGCGCTCACCAAGGTGGCGGTGAGCACCGCGCCGAGCGCTGACACAGCGCCCGTCGCGAGGATCACCCCGCCGGGTCCGACCACCCCGATCAGCGCGGCGCACGCCAGCGGCCCGAGCAAGGTGGCGGCCGCCTCCACCGTGCCCGTGGCCGCGTTGCTGGCCGTGAGGTCACCGGTGGTCTCGGAGATCTCCGGAAGGGTCGCGTGGTGGACCGGCCTGGTCAGGGTCACCGCGACCGCCATCGGCACCGACAGGGCCACCACGACCGGGACAGGCGCATCGGCCACGATCGCCGTGCCGACCGCGATGAACGTCGCGGCCTGGGCCAGGTAGCCGATCGTGAGCGCCCTGGTTCGTGGCAGCCGGGCCAGGACGGCGGCCACCGGCGAGGCCAGCAGCATGGCCGGGACCA
This sequence comes from uncultured Actinomycetota bacterium, assembly GCA_963758885.1. Lineage (GTDB taxonomy): Bacteria > Actinomycetota > Actinomycetes > Propionibacteriales > Nocardioidaceae > Nocardioides. Next base: position 49,504 of record CAVWXS010000032.1, on the reverse strand, counting down.
GCTGGACCAGGGCCATGGCGCTCGCCCCGCCCACTCCCCCGAGCTCGTAGGCCCAGATGAGGATCGCGATCCAGTGGGCGTGCTCGCTCATGATGAAGCCGAGGTACGCCGCGAGCACCCGCCGAAGCCGGGGCTTGCGCAGCGAGCGGGCAAGCGAGTCCAGCCACAGGTGCTTCTTGCGCACGTGTCACCGCCCCGCTCTCGACCGCTCCGAGACGCGGCACTCCCCGCGCCCGAATGTAGGGCGCGGGGAGCGTGGTCGGGAAGGCTCGAGGAGCGTTCCGTCAGGGTGCCGCGACCGCCAGGCCGTCCTGGATGGTCACGTCGACAGCGCGGACGTAGGCGATCCGGTGCCCGAACCAGATCTGGTAGTACTCGTCGGCCCCGGTGACCTCGGTGCAGTCCAACGCGACGTACTTGCAGCGGAACGTCTTGGCGTAGTAGTAGTCCGACTCGATGTCGGTGTCCGCGACGACGAACGACTGGCCCGGCTTGATCGTGTACTGCAGGGGCGCGACCGTCTGGTACGGGATCTCCTCGGGATAGGCCCCCTCCTCCGGGTAGGCCCGGCCGTAGACGGGCACGGCGACGCTGCCCACGGGAGTCACGACCTGCCCCTGCGAGGGCAACAGCACCGGGTCGCTGGCCGGGTTGTAGACCCACGCCGGCTCACCGAGCCACCACACCTGGACCCAGTCGCCCTGGACCTGCGCCACGGTCAGCTTCTGGCCGGCCGCCGCGCGGGCGCCGATGTCGGAGACGAACGTCGTGGACGGGTGCGGCGTCTGGGTCGAGGTGAACAGCCCGACGTCGGTCACGAACGGCGCGGCCAGGTCGGGCTGGCTGTAGAGGTAGACGAAGTTCGTGCCCTGGGCCGGGCACGGCGTCGACGTCGGCACGTCCGGGTCGCACCCGGTCACCGGCTGGGCGTTGTCGTCGAAGCCGGGTGCCACCGTGACCACGGCTGATCCGGCGGCACCGTCGGCCGTGATCGGAGCGCCGAGCAGGTCGAAGTAGTGCTCCCAGTCCCAGTACGGACCCGGGTCCCAGTGCATCCCGGGCACGTTGGCGGGCAGGATGCCCGGGACCTGGTCGTGTCCGATGATGTGGGCGCGGTCGAGCGGGACGCCGTACTTCTGCGACAGGTGGCGGACCAGCTTCGCGGAGCTCTGGTAGAGCGACTCGGTGTACCAGTCGGCTCCGGTGGCCGCGAAGCCCTCGTGCTCCAGGCCGATCGAGTGCATGTTCACGTACCAGTTGCCGGCGTGCCACGCGACGTCGGAGTTGTCGACGTGCTGGGCGATGTGGCCGTCGACCGACCGGAGCGTGTAGTGCCACGAGACGTACGTCGGGTCGCTGACGAGATCGAGGGTGGTGTCGTAGGTCGCCTCGGTGTCGTGGATGACGATGTACTCGATGTCCATGTCCTGCTGCCGGTTGGCGAGGTCGTGGTTGCCGTAGGCCCCCGGCGCCTTGCCGTAGTGCTTGTACGGCGCGGGGAGCCACTCGCAGTCCAGACCGGTCGGGCAGTCCGGGCGACCGCCGGCCACTCGCGGCAGACCGAGCCGCGCAACGGCCAGCTGGTCGACCGTCGCCGACGAGCTCGCACGCAGCGTCACGCGCTGACCGTCGTTGGTGGTGCGCGCCTCGCCGGTGCGGATGACCTTGAAGACCTGCTTGGCGAACCGCAGTGCGGTGGCCTGGTCGTCGGCGCCGCTGTAGCGCGCGACCGAAGCCGCCCAGTCACCGAGGTCCTCGGCTCCCCCGGCCTCGCGCTGGTAGTCGGCCAGGACCGCCGCGCCACCGCAGACGTTGGCGACGGCGTCACGCTGCAGCCGCCGCTCGCTGACGCCGGTCAGCTTCGAGGCCGTTGCCAGCGTGGAGAGTGCGTCCTTGCCGATCCGCACGCGGGTCGCCTGGAGGTGGGCGGGCGGCGTACGGCCGCCCTCGCCCTTGCCCATCGCGTGCTCGCGCGGCGCCGTCTCGATGCCCTTCGGCGAGGTGAGGTGCATCGGCCCGTAACCGGCCGACGTACTCGGGGCGCCGTCGTGGTCGTCCCACCGCGACTCCATGAAGGAGACGCCGAGCAGGACCGGCTCAGGTACGCCGCTGCGCTGGGCAGCGCGTTGGAAGACCGCCTGGCGGTCGGCCGGGCCGCTCAGGCAAGCCGACCAGTCGGTGGCCTGGGCGGGCGTGCCGCCCAGGGCGGCGAAGGTGGCGGCCGTGAGGCCGAGGGCGGTGATCGCGCCGAGCCAGCTGGCTCTGGGCGCACGCGAAGGTCGCGACACATTTCCTCCCGAGAACGAGTGTCAGGGCACGCCGGCAGGCCGGCGCGCCCATCGACCCTAGCCCTGCCTAGGCCAATGGTCTAGTGCGACCCCAGGTACTACAGATCAGAACTCTCGAGCCCGAGGACAGACGGCAGCGCCCCGACAGCTGAGAAGTCTGCCGGGACGCTGGGCGACCTTTCCCCCCAGATCAGCCGCCTGGCGCATTGCGCCTCCAAGCAAGGTCTATCGGACACACAGGGCTCCGGCCACACCCCTCGGGGCATGAACCGCCCACGCTTCCGTAGAGAGCGTGGGCGGCCGGGGTCGGTTTCCGTTCCCCGGTGCCGCGACTCGACCTGGGGGGAGGGCGTTCGCGACGCGTGCCACTGTACGTCTTCGGGGATGGCGAGACGGCCGCGGTGCCGTCCGGCCACGCGAAACCGGCCCTCCCTCGCTCCTCGGCTCGCGCAGTTGTCCCTGCCCTCGATCAGCGCGCCCGAACGCCCGCAGGCACGAGACCCACCGCCCGATACCAGCGCCGCGGTCGCCGGCGCGGCGAAGGAATGATCGATTTATGCCATCGACGGACAGCCGGCCGATCGATTTCCGTGACATAGAGCGAGAGCTCACGGACACGCTATTTTGTGGGCACCCCAAGTCAAAGGAGGCTCCATGGGCAGGGTGGTCATGCACAGCTCAGTGTCGGTGGACGGCTTCGTCGCGGACGAGAATGACCAGCCCGGACCGCTGTTCGACTGGTTGTCCAGCGGTGACGTCCCGTTGGACGAGAGCGGCGAGGTGAAGGTGTCGCAGACGTCCTACGACTACACCCGGCCGTACTGGGACCAGATCGGGGCGACCATCGTCGGCCGCCACGTCTTCGACATGACGGACGGCTGGGACGGGAAGCCGCCGGGCGGGATCGACCACGTGGTCGTCGTGACGCACCGGCCGAAGCCCGAGGGCTGGGACCCCGAGGCGCCGTTTCACTTCGTCGACGGCGTCGAGGCAGCCGTGGCCAAGGCGCAGGAGCTGGCGGGTGACCGCATCGTCGAGGTCGCTGCTGGCGACGTCGGTGGCCAGGTGCTTGCCGCGGGCCTGGTCGACGAGGTGCGCATGGACGTCGTACCCGTCGTGTTCGGGTCCGGCAAGCGCTACTTCGGGTCGGTCCACGCGCAGCACCTGTTGGAGGATCCTGACGTGGCGATTAGGGCAACCGGGTGCTTCACCTGCGCTATCGGGTGCGCCGTTGACCGATAGCTCATCGGGCGGCGGCTGAACGTGTTCAGGTCAGAGCAGCCGAAGGCAGCGTCAGACACGTCATTGTTGTGAGGCGGGAATCGACCTTGTCGCGATCAGGGAACATTCAGACCCTGCGTGTTGCCACTTCTCTGCTCACCACTTTGCGCGTGGCCTGCCGTTGTCGCGGGTCGCCGCCGCAGGCCATTGGGATCTGGTCGGCACATGACGATCTACGCCAACGACAGCGGCGCTCGAACGGAAGTCGCCCTCTGCCAGTACGCCAGGCCGGTGGCTGCTCAGTCCAGGTAGTCGCGCAGCACCTGCGAACGGCTCGGGTGACGCAGCTTGCTCATCGTCTTCGACTCGATCTGGCGGATCCGCTCGCGGGTGACGCCGTAGACCTTGCCGATCTCGTCGAGGGTCTTGGGCTGGCCGTCGGTGAGACCGAACCGCATCGAGACCACGCCCGCCTCGCGCTCCGAGAGCGTGTCGAGAACGGCGTGCAGCTGCTCCTGGAGGAGCGTGAACGACACGGCGTCGGCGGGGACGATCGCCTCGGAGTCCTCGATCAGGTCGCCGAACTCGGAGTCGCCGTCCTCACCGAGCGGAGTGTGCAGCGAGATCGGCTCGCGGCCGTACTTCTGGACCTCGATGACCTTCTCGGGGGTCATGTCGAGCTCCTTGGCGAGCTCCTCCGGGGTGGGCTCGCGGCCGAGGTCCTGGAGCATCTGGCGCTGCACGCGGGCCAGCTTGTTGATGACCTCGACCATGTGCACCGGGATGCGGATGGTGCGGGCCTGGTCGGCCATCGCCCGAGTGATCGCCTGGCGGATCCACCAGGTGGCGTAGGTCGAGAACTTGTAGCCCTTGGTGTAGTCGAACTTCTCGACCGCACGGATCAGGCCGAGGTTGCCCTCCTGGATCAGGTCGAGGAAGAGCATGCCGCGACCGGTGTAGCGCTTGGCCAGGGAGACCACCAGGCGCAGGTTGGCCTCGAGGAGGTGGTTCTTGGCGCGGCGGCCGTCCTCGGCGATCCACTCGAGCTCTTCCTCGAGCTTGGCCGAGATCTTCCCGCCCTTGGCGAGCTTCTCCTCCGAGAACAGGCCGGCCTCGATCCGCTTGGCGAGCTCGACCTCCATCTCGGCGTTGAGGAGCGGCACCTTGCCGATCTGCTTGAGGTAGTCCTTCACGGGGTCGGCGGTGGCGCCGGCCACCATCACCTGCTGCTCGGGCTCGTCGGTGTCGTCGGCCTCGGAGACCACGAAACCGGACGACGCCTCCTTCTCGTCCTCGACGATCGAGGGGTCGGTGGCCACGGCCTTCTCGAACTCCTCGTCCGGCAGGTCGGGCAGCACCTTCTTGCCGTCGGGGCCCACGACGACCTCCGCGGCGGCGTCAGCAGGCGGGGCCGCCGCCGCTGCCACGGCCGGCTCGTCGGCCGGCTTGGCCGCGGCCTTCTTCGCCGGCTCGGCCTTCGCGGCCGACTTGGCCGGGGCCTTCTTGGCCGGGGCCTTCGCCGTCTTGGCCGACGCCGTCTTCTTCGTGGTCGTGGCCGCGACCGCGCGCATGCTCACCGGCATGGCGACGGAGATGCCGAGGCTGGCCAGGTGCGTCATCAGCGCCTTGAGGTCACGCGCCTCGACGCCAGCCTCCTCGGTCGCCCGACGTACGTCGTCGGGGGCCACGCTGCCGGAGGGTTGCGCCTGCGCGATGAGGGCCTGGATGGAGGGGTGCGCGAGCACGCCCGGTGGAGGAGTCTTGCGCGCGTTCGAGGACACGAACACCTCTCGTCAAAGGGCTTCGGGGCGCGGCAAGGCCCGCTGTCGTCAAGAGCCGCACTTCGCATTCTGCCACGCACCTGGTGGCAGCCCCGAACCGCGGGTCCATCTCACGTGACGACTTCGATCGCCTCTTGGCGCAATGAAGTTCCTGTGGTGTGCTGGTCACCGCACCAAGACCCCGTGCGCCTGGTTCTCTTGCACGTACTCGCGAGAGAGGCGGAGCGGGTGACGTCTTGGTAGTCCGTCGCCAAGCCTCATCGCAGTGGCCCCATCCACCGAGGCCTGGGCGTTCGCCTTCAGGTCCCGCTCAACCACCCGGGGGAACGGTGAGCGGGACCTGAATCGCGCATCGCGTCGATCGTCGAGCCCGTTGACGGCCCATCAGGTTCGGGCCGGTCGCCTGACGTCGGTATTCGGGGGATGCCGGCTCGTCAGACGACGACAGAACCGCCCCGAGCAGGTGCACCGTCGGGGCACTCCCCGGCCCGCGTGCGGCCGGTGATCGTGACGGTTACGCAGTTTGAGGGATGCCGATGCGGCGCGCCCGCCTTAAGGTCCGAGCAAGCCCGCCGCGACTCCCGAACGTGAGGCTGTTACCCACCCCAGTCAGGGCGGCGGCACATGGGCGCCATGTGGGACTGCCCAAGCCGCCGCCCTGGCACTCTTGGCCGTCGCCAGATGTCAGACGGCCTTCGCTGTCCCTGCCGCCTTCTTGGCCTTCTTGTAGTCACGCACCTTCTGCAGCGACGCCGGGTCGGTCACGTCGGCCACCGAGCGGTAGCCCTCCTCGGCGTAGTCGCCCACCGCCTGCTCCCACCCCTCGGGGCGGACGCCGAGCTGCTTGGCCAGCAGGGCGACGAAGATCTGCGCCTTCTGCTTGCCGAAGCCGGGAAGCGCCATCATCCGGGCGAGCAGGTCGGCGCCGGACGACGCCTCGGTCCACACCCGCTCGGCGCGGCCGCCGTAGGTGTCGTTGACGATCACCGCCAGTGCCTGCACCCGCCCGGCCATCGAGCGGCCGTAGCGGTGGATCGCCGGCGGTGTGGCCGCCATGGTCGCGAACTCCTCCGGGTCGGCCGCCGCGATGGCGACGGGGTCGAGGGTGCCGAACCGGTCGAGGATCTTCGCGGGGCCGCGGAAGGCGTGCTCCATGGGGTACTGCTGGTCGAGGAGCATGCCGACGAGCAGGGCGAACGGGTCGTCGGTCAGGACCTGGTCGGCGTGCTCGTCACCCGTGATGTGCAAGTCATGGGTCTGGCCATGGTGGGACATCTGCGCTCAGTCACCTGCCTTGACGGCCAGGACCGCGCAGTGGGCGTCGAGCAGGATGCGCTGGGCGTTGCTGCCGAGGATCAGCTTGCCGACCGGCGAGCGCCGGCGCAGACCGATCACGATCAGGTCGGCGCTGTTGGCCTCCGCGATGCTGATCAGGTCCTCGGCGGGCTCGAATCCACGCACCAGCTGGCGCAGGTCGAACTCGACGCCGGACTCCTCGAGCCGCTGCTTCACCGACGCCATCTGCTGTTCGTCCTTGGCGTTCTCGTCGGCGTCGTACTCGCGACCACCGCGGTGGGAGTTGACGACCACCAGCTTGTCGCCACGGAGCCTGGCCTCCTCGATGGCGCGATCGAGCGCGGCGTCGCCCTCGGGCTTGGGCACGTAGCCCACGACGATGGTTCCCATCAGCACTCCCTCAATGGTGGCTCTCTCGTACGACGGTCTGATCGGCACCGTAGCGCGTGGCGCTGGCGACCGGGAACCTGTGGAGACTCGGGCGCCCGGTCGACGGCGTGGGGCATCGTGACCGGATGAACCCCGTCGTGGAGCCGGTGTCACGCGCCGACCAGGCGTTGTTGCGCCGTCTGGTGCTCGAGCACAAGGCCACCGGCCGGCGCCACCGCTTCCCCGTGGTGCTCCACCTCGGACGTCCCGGTGGCCCCGAGACGGGCCGGGTGGACGAGTCCGAGGCGGCCCTCGACGACGCACTGCGCTGCGAGGTGCTGGAGGCGATGCTCCGCCGGGCCGCGGCCGGCCCGCTGGCGACCCCGCTGATGACCTGGCTGACCCGGCCGGGCGACCTGCAGGTCCAGGACGTCGACCTCGCGTGGCTGCGCGTCGTGCGCGCCGTCAACGGTGAGACCGGACGCTCGCTTCCCTACGTGGTGGTCACCCGCGACGGCTGGCGCGACCCGCGCTCCGGAGTGAGCCGTACCTGGCGTCGCCTGCGCGACCGCTAGGGGCCCGTGGCTGACCGCTAGTCCCAGGTGTGCACGGGTTCGTTGGAGTGCATCCGCTCGCGGTACTCCAGCAGCACGTGACGCAGCGCGTCGAAACGCTCCTCCTCGCCGCGCTCGGACATCTTGCGGACGAACCACTCCGCGCCGTTCACGCCCGTCAGGCAGCGCTGCTCGATGATGCCGAGCAGCCGGTCGGACTCCGCGGAGGGCACTCCCCAGGTGTCGAGCCCGTGCCGAGCCATCGGCAGCAGCCGGCGCAGGGTCAGCTCGGTCGCCCGGACCTGACCCACCTGCGGCCAGTAGACCTCGGCGTCGATGCCGTGCTCGGCCGCTGCCTCGAAGTTCTCCTCGGCCGCCTTGAACGACATCTGCGACCACAACGGCCGCTCGCTCTCGGCGAGCGTGCGCACCAGCCCGAAGTAGAAGGCGGCGTTGGCCATCAGGTCGGCGACCGTGGGGCCGGCGGGCAGCACGCGGTTCTCGACCCTCAGGTGCGGCCGGCCGCCCTGGATGTCATAGATCGGGCGGTTCCAGCGGTAGATCGTGCCGTTGTGCAGGCGCAGCTCGCTGAGCTGGGGAGTGCCGCCGGCGTCGAACACGGCCACCGGGTCCTCGTCGTCGGTGATGGGCAGCAGCGCAGGGAAGTAGCGCACGTTCTCCTCGAACAGGTCGAAGACCGAGGTGATCCAGCGCTCGCCGAACCACACGCGTGGCCGGACCCCCTGGGCCTTCAGCTCCTCGCTGCGGGTGTCGGCCGCCTGCTCGAACATCGGGATCCGCGTCTCGCGCCACAGCTCCTTGCCCAGGGCGTAGGGAGAGTTGGCGCCCACCGCGAGCAGGATGGCCGAGATCGCCTGGGAGGCGTTCCAGTACGCCGCGAACTGGTCGGGCGAGGTCTGCACGTGGAACTGCGTGCTGGTGCAGGCGGCCTCGGGCAGGATCGAGTCGGCGGTGGTCACCAGCTTCTCCGGGCCGGTGATGTCGATCTGGATGTCCTCGCCGCGCGCGGCCAGGATCTGCTCGCTGATCAGCCGGTAGCGCGGGTTGGCACTCATGTGGCTCGGGCTCAGGTGGCCGTCCTGGAGGGTCGGCAGGATGCCGATCATCACCAGGTGAGCGCCCACCTCGGACGACTTGGCCTCGGCGTCGTTCAGGCTGCGCCGGAGGTTGGCCTCGAACGTCGCCAGCCCGCCCTCGCGCAGCTTCGCCGGCGGCACGTTGATCTCGATGTTGAACTGGCCCAGCTCGGTCTGGAACGCCGGGTCGGCGATCGCGGCCAGGGCCTCGGCGTTCTTCAGCGCCGGGTCGCCGAGCTCGTCGACCAGGTTGAGCTCGACCTCCATCCCCGTCATCGGGTCGTCGGTGTCGAACTGGTGCTCGCTCAACATCCGGGCGAACGTGTCGAGGCAGCGGTGCACCTTCTCGCGGTAACGAGTGCGGTCAGCGCGGGAGAACTCCTGTGCGTCGACGTCTTCGCCCATGCTGACAACCTAGGGCGGATGGCCCGCCTTGGGCAGGGGCCTGCTCACCGCCGCTGCTCCCACACCGCCGGGGGCAGGGCCTGCTCGAGCGCCTCGGCGACCCTGTCGGCCAAGGTGCAGGGCGGGGTGCCCTCGGCGGCCCGCTCGAGGGCACACCAGGCCAGCGCACCGTCGCCGGCCAGCCACGCGAGGAAGGCCAGTACCGACGCCACCGGCGCCACCAGGTCCACCGGCGCGGACCTGACCAGCGCCGACCAGACGGGCAGCTGCCGCTCCGCCTCGCGGCGGTCGGCGGACGACAGCACGGCGTCCCTGACTCCGGCGTCTCGCAGGGCCACCAGCAGCCGCGCGGACGTCAGCGCGTCGGGCGGGCCGAGGCCAGCCGCCCACCGGGTGACGACGGCCCGCACCGCCGCACCCTCGGTGAGGAGGTCGTGCGGCTCGAGCTCTCGCGCGGCCTCGCCGACGGCCGCGCATCCTTCCGGGTCGGCCGCCACGGTCGCCGCCAGCTCCGTGCGCGAGGAGCGCGTGACCCGGCCGGAGGCGACGGCCTCGGCGGTGAAGAGGTGGCCCGACACGTCGTAGGGGGTGCCGGGCGCCTCGCGGGACGAGCCGTCGACCGGGACCTCGAACCAGCACCGGCCGTCGCTGCGCAGCACGTCGATGACCTCGATGGCCTCGTCGGTGAAGGCGCTCACCAGAGTCGTCGCGCAGGAGCGGGCCTGCGCCGGATCGTCGCCGTAGAGGACGAAGAGCACGCTGCCGACCCCGTGACGGACGGCGGGACCGACCAGCGCCTCGGCCGCCGCCTGGCGCTCGGCCCCCGTGACCGGCAGGTCGAGACGCGCGTGGAACGGATGCTCGGCGCCGAAGGTCAACATCACCACCGACTCCTCGGGCACGAAGCCGAGCACGACGGGTACGGCGGCCAGCACGTCCTCGGGGGTGCGGGCGGCGAAGGTCTGGGTGGCACCAGCGGTGAAGGTCGTCATGGCGGAGACGCTTCCCGGCCGCACCGACGCCGAGGCACCTCAGCCGGGACGACTGTGGACGACGGCGACGGGAGCGGCGCCTGTGCGCGACAAGTGGGCACGGGAAGCCCCGTCACGGGACGGGTCGGCCGTCGGGGCGCAAGACGGGCCACCCTGTGTCCGCCGTCCGCACTAGCGTGGCCGCGTGCTCACGCTCGACCAGGTCCTCACCTTCGGCCTCGCGGCCTTCGTCCTCATCGTCATCCCCGGCCCCAGCGTGGTCTTCGTGATCGGCCGCGCGCTCGCCTACGGTCGCGGCGTCGCGCTCGCGAGCGTCGCCGGCAACTCCCTCGGCCTGCTGACGATCGTGGTCCTGGTCGCCCTCGGGCTGGGAGTGGTCGTGCAGGAGTCGATCGCGGTCTTCAACGTGCTCAAGCTCCTGGGCGCGGCGTACCTCGTCTACCTCGGCATCGAAGCCGTCCGGCACCGCAAGGAGTTCCTGGCGCACGATCCCGCGGACCCCGCTGCCGGCAGTGGCCGTGCGGCGCATGAGCCGGCGCCGCGCGATCCGGCAGGGCTACGTCGTCGGAGTCACCAACCCGAAGGCCTACCTGATCCTGGCCGCCGTGCTCCCCCAGTTCGTCGACCGCGGCGCGGGTCACGTGCAGGTCCAGCTGCTGCTGCTCGGCCTGCTCGCCTTCGTCATCGGCATGGTCTCCGACAGCGCTTGGGCGATCGTGGCCAGCCAGCTGAGGTCGTGGTTCATCCGGTCGCCACGGCGCGGCGAGGCCGTCGGGGCGGTGGGCGGTCTCTCGATGATCGGGCTCGGCGTCGGCCTCGCGCTCACCAGCGAGGGTGCAGGCTGAGCCCGGCTGCGCGGGCCAGGTCGGCCCCGGGGGCCCCAGGGGCTACGTTGCGCCCATGCGTCCGGTCGCGTCGGTGCTGCACCTCGACCTCGACGCCTTCTTCGCGGCCGTCGAGCAGCGCGACAAGCCGTCGCTGCGCGGCAAGCCGGTCGTGGTGGGCGGTGTCGGTGGGCGCGGCGTCGTCTCCACGGCGTCGTACGAGGCACGCAAGTACGGCGTCCGGTCGGCGATGTCCACCCGCGAGGCGCGCTCACGTTGCCCGCACGCAGCCTTCTTGAGCGGCCGCTTCCACGCCTACCGCGCCAGCAGCGAGCTGGTGATGGCGGTGCTGCGCGAGACCTCGCCGCTGGTCGAGCCGCTGTCGCTCGACGAGGCCTTCGTCGACCTGGCCGCCGCCGGTCTGCCCGACCTCGAGATCCCCACGGTCACGGCGCTCGCCGAGCGACTGCGTGAGCAGGTCGCCGAGGCCACGGGCGGGCTGACCGCGTCAGTCGGGATCGGCACCTCGAAGTTCATCGCCAAGGTGGCCAGCGACCTCGACAAGCCCGACGGCCTGGTGGTCGTGCCACCGGGCACCGAGACCGACCTCCTCCGGCCGATGCACGTGTCGGTCATCCCCGGCGTCGGCCCCGCGACCACCGAACGGCTCCGGCGCGCCGGCCTCCACACCGTCGCCGACCTCGAGTCGGTGAGCGAGGACGAGCTGGTCCGCCTGCTCGGCGCGGCCCACGGACACTCCCTCCACGAGCTGTCCCACGCCCGCGACGACCGGCCGGTGGTGCCCGAGCGCGAGACCAAGTCGGTCAGCGTCGAGGGCACCTACGACACCGACCTCACCGACCGCCGGCTGATGGCGGCGCTGCTGACCCAGCAGGCCCGCAACGTCGCCGAGCGGCTCAGGTCGAGCGGCCTGGCCGGCCGTACCGTCACCATCAAGGTCCGCCTCCACGACTTCACCACCATCAGCCGGTCGACGACCCTCGGCTCCCCCACCGACGCCGCCGGCACCATCGGCCGGCTCGCCGTCGCGCTGCTGCAGGACCTCGAGACCACCGGCGGCGTGCGCCTGCTCGGCGTCGGCGTCTCCGGGCTGGCCGACTGGATCCAGGAGGACCTGTTCGGCGAGACCGTCGACGACGAGGTCGAGGCCGCCGCCGATCTCGACCTCGAGGCTCCCTCGACGGCCGGGGCTCGACAGCCGGGCCGAGCACCCCCGCCTGGGCGCCCGGCATGGACGTCGAGCACGCCGTGATGGGGCGCGGCTGGGTGTGGGGCTCGGGGCGGGGTGTGGTGACGGTGCGGTTCGAGACCGCTGAGACCGATCCGGGTCCGGTGCGCAGCTACCCGATCGACGACCCCGACCTCAAACCATGGCGACCGGAACCGGTCGACGGGTCTACAGTCCCAGACATGCACGAACGACATCGCTGACAACGCCCCGATCACTAGCCGGGCCCTCGCGGCCCGACCCGTTCACCGTGCGCGTGGTGGCGTACGCCGCGCTGCGCGAGCTCATCCCGGTCTTCCCGGTCTACGCGCTGCTCTTCATCGACGCCGGTCTGTCCACCGGCCAGGTCTCGACGCTCCTGGTCATCTGGTCGGCGTCCCACGTGGTCCTCGAGGTGCCGTCGGGCGCCTGGGCCGACACCGTGCCGCGCCGCCGGCTGCTCATCCTGGCCGCGGCGCTGTACGGCTGTTGCTTCGCCCTCTGGTCGGCCGTCCCGACGTACGCCGCGTTCGCCGGCGGCTTCGTGCTGTGGGGCCTCAGCGGGTCGCTGGTGTCGGGCACCTACGAGGCCTACGTCTACGACCACCTGCACGCTCGCGGCCGCGAGGCGTCGTACCGGAAGGTGATCGCGGCCGGGGAGACCGGCGCGCTGGTCCTCAACCTGCTGGCCACGGCCTCGGCGACACCCATCGTGGCCGCGTGGGGACTCGCCGGCGCGGGCTGGGCCAGCGTGGCGGTCTGCGCGGCGGCGACGTTGCTGGCGGTGGGACTGCCCCCGGACGCGCCGCGCTCGCACGTCGACCCGGACGCCGACGGGGACGAGCCCGACCTCGGGTACGTCGCCATGCTGCGGGCCGGCCTGGCCGAGTCCCTGCACCCGCGCGTCGCGCGCGCCGTGCTGCTCGCGGCGCTGGTGCCGGCGTTCCTGGCCTTCGACGAGTACTTCGGCCTGCTGGCCGTCGACATCGGCGTCCCGCTCACCACCGTGCCGCTGCTGGTCGCGCTCACGGTGGCCGCCCAGGCGGTCGGCTCCGCCCTCGCGCCGCGACTGCCGCTGCACCGGCTGGGCCCGGTCGTGGTGGCCGCGGGACTGCTGGTCGCCGCCGGGGCGGCGGTGCGGGTGCCAGCGGGGTTCGTCGCGGTTGCGGTCGGGTACGGCGCGCTGCAGGCCGCCATCGTGGTCGCCGAGACCGACCTCCAGCACCGCATCCACGGCGCGGCGCGGGCCACCGTGACCTCGGTGAGCGGGCTGCTGAGCGAGCTCGGCGCGATCGCGCTCTACACGTTCGTCGCGGTGGGCTCGGGCGTCGCCTCGATGCCGGCGCTGATCACGGTGCTCGCGCTGCTGGTCGTGGCCCTCGGGCTGGCCGCCGCCAGGGCCTACCCGGCGACCTGGCGGAACCCGACCGGCTCCCCCGGCCGGAGCTGAGCGCACTGCCACAGGTCCTCGAGGGCGACGACGCCGACGACCGGGTACCCGCCGGTGGTCGGATGGTCGGCCAGGAAGACCAGCGGCTGACCGTCCGGCGGCACCTGGACGGCCCCGAGCACGAGCCCCTCGCTCGGGAGCTCACCGGTTCGAGCACGACCAAGCGGGTCGCCCGCGAGCCTGAGCGCGACGCGGTCGGAGTCCGCGGCGACGGTCCAGGTGCCCTCGGCCAGCCGGCGTACGCCGCCGCTCACCCAGTCGGCCCGGGGTCCGGGCCGCACCCGGAGCAGCCCATCAGCCGCCACCACGCGGGGCGCGTCGACCGGCCGTGGCCGACGCCCCGGCCCGACCGCCAGCACCTGCCCGTCCGCCAGCGGCGGCGGGCCGAGCCCGGACAGCCGGTCGGTGGACCGCGACCCGAGTACCTCCGGCACGTCCAGGCCTCCGGCCACGGCCACGTAGCTGCGCACCCCGCGGCGGGCGGCTCCGACCCGCAGCACGGCCCCCGCCGGCAGGGAGACCGGCTCGCCCCAGGCCGCGGCGCGCCCGTCGACCAGCACGTCGGCCTCCGCGCCGGTGACCGCGACGGTCAGCGCCGCCTCCGCCCGCAGCGCCACCCCGCCGACCGTGGTCTCCAGGAGCGCGGCGCCGGATTCGTTGCCGACGAGCCGGTTGGCCAGCTCGTGCGGCAGGGGCGTCGAGCCAGCCCGAGCGCGGGACGCCGAGGTGGGCGTGCCCCGGCCGGCCGGCGTCCTGGATCGTCGTCAGCGGGCCGGCCTCGAGCACGGTCAGGGCGCGGCTCACCCGGACGCCTCCACGAAGCGCACCCGGGTCCCGGGCGTCAGCAGGGCCGGCTCGTCGCGGTCGGCGTCCCAGAGTCGCGCGTCCGTGCGGCCGACCAGCCGCCAGCCGCCGGGCGAGGAGGTCGGGTAGACCCCGGTGTACTCCCCCGCCAGCCCCACCGACCCGGCCGGCACCTTCGCCCGGGGCCGGTCGAGCCGCGGCACCGAGAGCTCCGCCGGCAGGCCGGTGCAGTAGGCGAACCCCGGCGCGAACCCGACGAACGCCACCGTGAGCTCGGTCCCCGTGTGGGTGGCCACGGCCTCCGCACGGGTCATGTCCCAGAGCCGCGCCACCTCGTCGAGGTCGGGTCCGTCGTACGTCGTCGGGAGCTCGACCAGCCGCCCCTCCCGGTCCGCGGCCGCGCCGGACGGCACCCACCCGGCGAGGTAGGCGCGAGCCGCATCGAGATCGTTCAGACCGTCGAGGAGCACCGTGCGGGCGCCGGGCACGACGTCGCGGCAGGACAGCTCGCGGCGCAGGTCGGCGTACAGGAGCGGCACGTCCGAGGCTCGCTGACAGCTCGACCAGGAGGGCGTCGGGCCCGACCGGGAGCACCTGCATGTCAGGCAGTATTCACCGCGCAGCCGTTGCGGGCCGCGCGCCGATCCGGCCACCATGGCCATGAATCCGGGCGGCAGCGTGGCGCGGAGCGACACGCTCGCCCGGCAAACGGAGAGGGGCCCGGCGATGGTATGAGCATCGCAGGGCCCCTCGGCTTGACCGGGTGAGGTGACGCTCCGGTCGACCCAGCAGGCTGCCTGACCCCGCCGACCCCGTCACCGGGCCGCCGCCGCGAGTTGCCCCGCGGTGTGGATCGTCTTCCTGCCAGATCCCCAGCCCCCCGCAAGCGGTGAGTTGGTAGGGAGAGTTCTACGGGGCCGGAGCGACCCCGCACAAGGGGTTGGAAAGCACTTTCTCGACCGATCTCGTCGTCAACAGGATGCTCCACAGAAAG
Organism: uncultured Actinomycetota bacterium; assembly: GCA_963758885.1. GTDB lineage: Bacteria > Actinomycetota > Actinomycetes > Propionibacteriales > Nocardioidaceae > Nocardioides. Next base: position 34,201 of record CAVWXS010000032.1, on the reverse strand, counting down.
GGCCTACCCGAGTCCACAACCTGGGGCCGTCGGTCCACAGGAACGGCCGCCGGTCTGTGGAGAAGCGGTCTAGCCGTCCGGCCGCAGGGCCTTGGCGATCTCGCCCGCGAGCGCCACGTTGTTCTCGTACACCGCCACGTTGACGTCGAGGCTGCGGCCCCCGGTCGCGCGCTGGACGTGGTCGAGGAGGTACGGCGTGGCGTCGTGGCCGCCGATCCCCGCGGCGTCCATCGCGGCCAGGGCCTCGCCCAGCACCCGGTCGTGCTCGGCGGGGTCCAGCTCGTGCTCGGCCGGCACCGGGTTGGCGACCAGGATGGCTCCGGGCACGCCGAGGGCGTCGCGGGCCCGCACCAGGTCGGCGGCCTCGGCGGGGCTGTCGACCGCGTAGTCGATCGCGAACCCCGAGTCGGCCAGGTAGAACCCCGGGAAGCGCGTCGTGCGGTAGCCGACCAGCGTGATCGACAGGGTCTCCAGCCGCTCCAGGCTGGCGCCGACGTCGAGGATCGACTTCACACCCGCCGAGACCATCAGGATCGGCGTCTGCGCCAGCACCGGCAGGTCGGCGGACTCGTCGAACGTCTCCGACGCGCCCCGATGGACGCCGCCGAGACCCCCGGTCGCGAACACCGCGATGCCGGCCCGTGCGGCGAGGAAAGCCGTCCCCGCCACGGTCGTGCCGCCCGAGCGCCGCTGGGCCGCCGCGATCGGCAGGTCGCGCAGGCTGACCTTGATCACGTCGTCGTCGGCGCCGAGCTCCCGGATCTGGTCAGCGGTCAGGCCGACGGTGGGGACGCCCCGCAGGACGCCGATGGTCGCGGGCACGACGCCGACCGCCCGGAGGCTCTCCTCGGCCGCGAGCGCCACCTCGAGGTTGCGCGGGCGGGGCAGACCGTGGGTGAAGATCGTGGACTCCAGCGCGACGACCGGCCGCCCGTCGCTCAGCGCCTCCCGGACCGGGTCGGCCACCACCAACGGGCCGGTCACCATGGGGCCACCAGCTCGATCCCCGCCGCCTCGAGCGCCCGCCGTACGGCTCTGGCCGCGTCGACCGCGCCCGGGACTGTCGCCGTGCACGCAGACGGAGTCGACCTGCGTGGCGAGGACGACGGCCTGGGCCGCGATCGCGTCGACGTCCTCGAGCAGCGCGCCGGGCTCGTCGCGGGGCACCAGCCGGTCGCCACGGTAGGCGCGGTCGGCGAAGCCCTCCTGGAAGGTACGTCGGCCCGCGGCCCCGGCCTGGGTCAGCAGCGCGCCGGGCATCCCGAGCACCGGGAGGTGGCCGGAGCCACCGAGCACCGCCGCCGCCTGCTCGGCGTCGTCGCGGACCCGGTGGTAGAGCGCGCCGTGCGGCTTGACGTACCCGACCGCCGAACCCTCCTCCACCGCGATCTCGGTCAGCGTGCCGACCTGGTCGGCCACCTGCTCGGTCAGCAGTTCTGCGGCCACGTCGCGGGCCAGACGTCCGAAGTGCTCGCGGTCGTCGTAGGAGACCTGGGCGCCGACCGCGACGCCCAGCCTGGCCGCCTCGGCGCACACCGCCCGCATGGTGACGCGGGTGCCGGCGTGATAGCCGCAGGCGACGTTTGCGCTGGTCACGAGCCTGAGCAGGGCCACGTCGTCGGTGATCTCCTCGCCCAGATCGGCATTGAGGTCCACCCGGTTCACCGGGAGAACGTATCGCCCCGGCCGCACCGGGTACCCCTGAGAAGTCCCTGAGAGTTCTTGTGGACGGCAACTAGCCAGCCCTCTCGCACGTCTGTGCTGGTGACGGCTCCGAAGTACCAGTAGTCCGGCCCATACCGAGGGAATCTTGGAGACCCGTCAGACGTTGTGACCGATGTGGCGGCCCTCTGGCGCCGCTACGAAGCACCAGGAGAGAGGTTCCCCATGGCTACTCGCACCACCACTGCCGGGACCCGTGAGATCGAGGGTCGCGACAGCGTCGGCCTGTACCTCGACGAGATCGCCCGCAACCCCCTCCTGGACGCTCAGACCGAGGTCGAGCTCTCCAAGGCCATCGAGGCCGGCCTGATGGCCGAGCACCTCCTCGCCACCGGCCGCGTCGGCCGCAAGAAGGGCGGAGCTCCTGGCTACGCCTCCTCCGAAGAGCTGGAGTGGCTCGCCGAGGAGGGTCGCAGGGCCGTCGACACGTTCATCACCGCCAACCTGCGCCTCGTCGTCTCGATCGCGCGCAAGTACGGCCGGGCCCAGATGCCGATGCTCGACCTCATCCAAGAGGGCAACACCGGCCTGATCCGTGCGGTCGAGAAGTTCGACTACACCAAGGGCTACAAGTTCTCCACCTACGCCACCTGGTGGGTCCGCCAGGCCATCACCCGCGGCATCGCCCAGCAGGCCCGCGTCGTCCGCCTCCCCGTCCACGTGGTCGAGGAGCTCAACCAGGTCGGCAGCGCCCGGCGCACCCTCGAGCGCCAGCTCGGACGCGAGCCCGACCCGCAGGAGATCGCCCACGAGCTCGGCATGGACATCGACCGTGTCCTCGACCTGATGGCCTGGGGGCGCGACCACGTCAGCCTCGACACCCCGGTCGACGAGGACGGCGACACCTCGCTCGGCGACCTGATGGCCCAGGAGACCACGCCTGGTCCTGACCTCTCCTTCCTCGACGTGGAGGCGCGCCAGCGCCTCGACGCGCTGGTCGACACCCTCGACGAGCGGGCGGCCGACATCATCCGTTCCCGCTACGGCCTCACCGACGGTCGGCAGCACAAGCTGGCCGACATCGGCGCCAAGCACGGCATCTCCGCCGAGCGGGTGCGTCAGCTCGAGCGCGAGGCCTTGCAGAAGCTGCGCCGCCTCGGCGACCCCGATCTGGCTGCCTGATCCAGCACAGGCACCACACGGCATGGGACCGGCCCTAGGGTCGGTCCCATGCCGTATTTCGGGCTCCTGCTGACGCTCGTGCCTCCTGGTCCCGCTCGCCCCGTCTGCCCCGTCGTACGCCGATCCGGGCGAGCCGGTCGCGGTGCCGAAGGAGGCCCGCGCGGTCGACACCTCCGACCCCGACCGCTGGGTCGGCGACGGCACGCCGGCCAGCTGCACGTCGCGGGCCGTCGTACGCGCGGTGGCCAAGGGCGGGATCATCCGGTTCCGCTGCGGCCCCGACCCGGTCACGATCGTGCTCGAGCAGACCGCGAAGGTCGTCAACACCAGCAAGCGCGTCGTCATCGACGGCGGTGGCCTCGTCACGCTCAGCGGCGGAGGAGAGCGCCGCATCCTCTACCAGAACACCTGCGACCCGAAGCAGACCTGGACCACCGACCACTGCGACGACCAGGCGACGCCGCGCCTCGTCCTCCAGCACCTGACGCTCGCCGACGGCAACTCGACCGGCGAGACCTACGACGGCGGGGGCGGCGGCGCGGTCTTCGTGCGCGGCGGCCGGCTCAAGATCGTGGACGCGACCTTCGTCGACAACCGCTGCGACCAGCACCGGCCCCGACCTGGGCGGCGCGGCCGTGCGGGCGCTGTCCCAGCACCACGGCCGGCCGGTCTACGTCGTCGGCAGCACGTTCACCGGCGGCCGCTGCAGCAACGGGTCGGCGCTTGAGCAGCATCGGGGTGTCGTGGTCGGTCTACAACTCGACCTTCACCGACAACCGGGCGATCGGCCGCGGCGCCAACCCGGCCCCGCCCGGCACCCCCGGCGGCGGGTCCGGCGGCGCGATCTACGCCGACGGCAACGACTTCACCGTGCTGGTCGCCGGCTCCACGATGACCGACAACCACGCCCGCGAGGGCGGCGGCGCGATCTTCTTCGTCAGCAACGACCGCACGGGCGACCTGCTGATCCGGTCCTCGAAGCTGAAGGACAACCCCAGCGACGGCTTCGAGAACTCCCCCGGCATCTTCTTCCTCGGTGACCGCCAGGTCGTCGAGGACTCGTCATCCGGTAGCGCCGGTAGACCTCCTCGACCCGCGCCCGCAGGTCGTCGAGGCTGCCGGTGTTGTCGACGACGTACGTCGCGATCGCCAGCCGCTCCTCGCGCGCGGCCTGGGCCGCGATCCGCGCCCGGGCGTCCTCCTCGGACATGCCCCGGATCCGGACCATCCGGTCGACCTGGACCTCGGGAGGTACGTCGACCACGACGACCGCGTCGAAGCTCGCGGCCTGCCCGGTCTCGGCGAGGAGCGGGATGTCGTGCACGACCACCGAGCCGAGCGGAGCGGCGGCCTCGATCTCGGCGGCGCGGGCACGGACACGCGGGTGGATGATCGCCTCGAGCGCACGCCGGCGCTCAGGGTCGGCGAAGACCAGGGCGCCCAGCCGGGGCCGGTCGAGGCCCCCGTCGGGGCCGAGCACCTCAGGACCGAACTCCTCGACCACCGCGGCCAGGCCGTCGGTCCCCGGCGCCACCACCTCGCGGGCCAGCAGGTCGGCGTCGATCACCACGGCGCCGAGCTCGGCCAAGATGGCCGACACCGTGCTCTTGCCCGAGGCCACTCCCCCGGTGAGTCCGACGCGCACCGCCGCCGCTCACTGGTCCACCAGGATCCGCAGGATCCGGTCGAGGGTCCGACGGTCACGCTCGTTGAGCACCGCGAGGAACCGCTCGGACTGCTCGCGCCGGACCCGGTCGACCTCGGCCAGCTCGGCCCTGGCCGCCTCGGTCGGCCGAACCAGCGTGGCCCGGCGGTCGTCGGGGTCCGGACCCCGTTCGACCAGGCCGCGGGCCTCGAGCGCGTCGACCACCTCGGTGGCCGACCGGGCCGCGATGTGCAGCCGTTCGGCCAGCACGGACGGTCGCATCGACCCGGACTCCATGACGTGCCGAAGGGCCCGGGCCTGCGACGGGGTGACGTCGGCCTCGAGCAGCGCCGCGCCGAACTCGCGGCGCAACCGGCGCGCCGTACCGAACAGCAGGTCTCCCGTGCTCTCGCTCACCGGAGCAGCATAGCGTCATTTTGACTGGCAACCTCATGATGAGGTAACCTCAGCATATCGAACGACAGGATCGAGGTGGTCACGTGGATGACCTCACCATGACCCGCCGCGGTGGCCGCGGCTCCGGCTCCGACCCGAACCAGTCCGCGCCGACAAACGACAGCTCGCGGACTCCCCCGTCTCGCTGCGCCGGATCGCCCGCCTGCTCGCGCCCTTCAAGGGCCGCCTCGCCGTGGTGGTCGGCCTGATCGTCGCCAGCTCCGCGATCGGCCTGGCCCAGCCCTTCCTCGTCCGGCGCCTGATCGACGACGCGCTCCCCCAGCAGGACGTCGCACTGCTGCTGTGGCTGGTCGGCGCCATGGTCGGCGTCGCCGCCGCGACCGCGATGATCGGCGTGGTGCAGACCTGGCTCTCGACGCGGTGGGCCAGCGGGTGATGCACGACCTCCGCACCGGGCTGTTCGACCGCCTGCAGCGCCAGTCCGTCGGCTTCTTCACCAAGGCCCGCGGGGGCGAGGTGCAGTCGCGGCTGACCAACGACATCAACGGCGTGCAGAACGTCGTCACCTCCACCGCGACCTCGATCGCCTCCAACGTCACCGTCGTCGTCGGCACGGCCGTCGCGATGGCCGCGCTGTCGTGGCGGCTGTCGCTGCTCTCGCTGCTCGTGCTGCCGCCGGCCATCTGGCTCACCCGCCGGGTCGCCCGGCTGCGGCACAAGATCACCGCCGAGCGCCAGCGGCGGCTCGCCGACCTCAACGTCCAGATCGAGGAGACGCTGTCGGTCAGCGGCGCGCTGCTGACCCGGACCCTCGGTGCGGCGTCCCGGATGAGCGACCGGTTCACCGCGACCTCGCGCGACCTGGTCGACCTCCAGATCCGCTCGATGCTGGCCGGGCCGCTGGCGGATGGCCACGATGACCGTGGTGTTCGCCGCGATCCCGGCCGCGATCTACCTCGTCGCCGGCCTGCCCGCGACCTCCGGCGGCATGACCATCGGCACCCTGGTCGCCTTCACCGCCCTGCAGGCCACGCTCTTCCGCCCGCTGATGTCGCTGCTCAACGTCGGCGTCGACGTGACCGCCTCGCTGGCCCTCTTCAGCCGGATCTTCGAGTACCAGGACCTGCCGATCGAGATCGACGACCCCGCCACACCCGCCGACCTCGACGAGGTCCGCGGCGACGTGACGCTCGAGGGCGTCTCGTTCGCCTACGACGGCGGGTCGCCCGAGCGTGCTCCACGGCATCGACCTGCACGTGCCGGCCGGCACCTCGCTCGCCCTCGTCGGCGAGACCGGCAGCGGCAAGACCACCCTCGCCGGGCTGGTCGCCCGGCTCCACGACCCGACGTCCGGACGGGTGCTGCTCGACGGCGTCGACGTGCGCGACGTACGCCTGCCGACCTCGCCGGCGCGGTCGGCGTCGTCAGCCAGGACACCTACCTGCTGCACGCTTCCGTGCTCGACAACCTGCGGCACGCCCGGCCGGACGCGACCGACGCCGAGATCGAGCAGGCCTGCCAGGCCGGCCCGGATCCACGACGTGATCGCCGGCCTGCCCGAGGGCTACGACACCGTCGTCGGCGCCCGGGGCCACCGGTTCTCCGGCGGCGAGCAGCAGCGGCTGGCGATCGCCCGCACGCTGCTGCGCGACCCGGCGGTGCTCGTCCTCGACGAGGCCACCAGCGCCCTCGACAACGCGACCGAGCGAGCGGTCCAGGCGGCCCTCGACGCCGCCTCCCGGGGACGCACCACGATCACGATCGCGCACCGGCTGTCGACCGTGCGCGACGCCGACCAGATCGCGGTGCTCGACCACGGCCGGGTCGTCGAGCTCGGCAGCCACCACGAGCTGGTCGCCCTGCGGCGGCAGGTACGCCGCCCTGCTCGGCGCCCGCGAGCTCGTCCGGGCCGCCTGAACACGCCGTCAGTGACGACCTCGCCGTCGACAGCCAACGCGGACGACAAACCGTCACGGACGGCGAGAGATCAGGAGGCGGTGCGGCCGAAGGTACGGCGGTACTGCTGCGGGGAGACGCCACGCACGCGGGTGAAGTGGTGGCGCAGGGCGGCGGCGTTGCCGAAGCCGACCTCGTCGGCGATCCACTCGACGGAGTGGTCGGTCAGCTCGAGCAGCTCCTCGGCGGCCTGGACGCGCTGGGCGGTCACCCAGCTGTGCGGCGTGGTGCCGGTCTCGGCGCGGAACCGCCGCGCGAACGTGCGCGGCGACATGTGCGAGCGCTTGGCCAGCTCCTCGACGCTGAGGTCGTCGGCGAGGTGCTCGATCACCCAGGTCAGCAGCGGGCCGAGGGTCTCGACGTCGCAGTCGGGCACCGGACGGGCGATGAACTGGGCCTGGCCGCCGTCGCGGTGCGGGAGGAACGACGATGCGCCGGGCGACGGTCGCGGCGACCCGGGCGCCGTACAGGTCGCGCATCAGGTGCAGCGAGGCGTCGATGCCGGCCGCCGAGCCGGCGCCGGTGAGCACGTTGCCGTCGTGGCAGTAGAGGACGTCGGGACGCACCTTCGCCTCGGGGTACATCTGCTCGAGGACGTCGGTGTAGCGCCAGTGCGTGGTGCACTCGCGGCCGGCCAGCAGACCCGGCTGCCCCGAGCTCGAAGGTGCCCGAGCAGTGCGCGTAGAGCAAGGCGCCCCGGGCGTCGGCCGCCTTGATCGCCTCGAGCACGGCCGGGTCGTGGTTGAGGTAGTCGTGGTGCGGCGCCAGGCAGACCAGGTCGGCATCCTCGGTCGCCTCGAGCCCGCGCTCGACGTACATGTCGTAGTCGGAGCGCCCCTTGACCCGGCCAGGGCGAGGCGTGCAGACGCGGAAGTCGAAGACCGGCGTGCGGTCCTCGGGGTGCTCGCGGCTCGCCCCAGACCTCGACCAGCGAACCGAGCCCGAACGGCTCCGCGTGGTCCTGCACGATGACGGCGACGGTCTCCACGGGGCGCATCACCCCATGCTGGCGCAGGGTTGGCAGAAAATCAACCAAAGGTGGCATTTCTGCCACTCGTGGCGGGATCACGACGGAGTCATGATTACTGCCATGACCTACTTGCTGATCATCCTCGTGATCGCCTCCGGCCTTGCCCTGTGGACGATCGACCTGCTCCTCAAAGACGGCCGCGGCCCCGCCGCCCCGCCCCGGTCCCACTTCCAGGACCCGCAGTTCAGCGCTCCCGCGGGCACCCGGTGAGAGCCCGACCTCGACGACAACTTCACACCAGGGACGACGAAGCCCGGTCACCGTGAACGGTGACCGGGCTTCGTGCTGCTCGGTGGTCTAGCTGGCGCCGCCGGTGAGCTTCTCGCGCAGCGCCTGCAGGGCCTCGTCGGAGGCCAGGCTGCCCGAGGTCTCCTCCGGGGCGGCCTCGTCGTCGTCGGCACCAGAGGTCGAGTACGACGTCGGCTCGCTCGCCGCCGCCTCGGCGACCTTGGCCTCGGCCTGCTGCTTGACGTGGGCCTCCCAGCGCTCGTGGGCCTTGGCGTACTGCTCCTCCCAGGCCGCGCGCTGCTCGTCGTAGCCCTCGAGCCACTCGCCCGTCTCGGGGTCGAAGCCGTCGGGGTAGACGTAGTTGCCCTGGTCGTCGTAGGTCGCGGCCATGCCGTAGAGCGTCGGGTCGAAGTCCTCGACCTCGGACGCGGCGGCGGTGTCGTTGGCCTGCTTCAGCGACAGCGAGATGCGACGACGCTCGAGGTCGATGTCGATGATCTTGACCATCACGTCGTCGTCGACCTGGACGACCTGCTCGGGGATCTCCACGTGGCGCTCGGCCAGCTCGGAGATGTGCACCAGGCCCTCGATGCCCTCCTCGACGCGGACGAACGAGCCGAAGGGCACCAGCTTGGTGACCTTGCCGGGCACGATCTGACCGATCTGGTGGGTGCGGGCGAAGTGCTGCCAGGGGTCTTCCTGCGTCGCCTTGAGCGACAGCGAGACGCGCTCGCGGTCCATGTCGACGTCGAGCACCTCGACGGTGACCTCGTCACCGACGGCGACCACCTCGGAGGGGTGGTCGATGTGCTTCCACGACAGCTCGGAGACGTGGACCAGGCCGTCGACGCCACCGAGGTCGACGAACGCACCGAAGTTGACGATCGAGGACACGACACCCTTGCGGATCTGGCCCTTCTGCAGCTGGGTGAGGAACCCGTGACGCACCTCGGACTGGGTCTGCTCGAGCCACGCGCGGCGCGACAGCACCACGTTGTTGCGGTTCTTGTCGAGCTCGATGATCTTCGCCTCGAGCGTCTGGCCGACGTACGGCTGCAGGTCGCGGACGCGACGCATCTCCACCAGGGAGGCCGGCAGGAAGCCGCGCAGGCCGATGTCGAGGATCAGGCCGCCCTTGACGACCTCGATGACGGTGCCCTCGACGACGCCGTCCTCCTCCTTGACCTGCTCGATGGTGCCCCAGGCGCGCTCGTACTGGGCGCGCTTCTTGGACAGGATCAGACGGCCTTCCTTGTCCTCCTTCTGGAGGACCAGGGCCTCGACCTTGTCGCCGACGGCGACGACGTCGTTGGGGTCGACGTCGTGCTTGATCGAGAGCTCGCGCGAGGGGATGACCCCCTCGGTCTTGTAGCCGATGTCGAGCAGGACCTCGTCCCGGTCGACCTTGACGATGGTGCCCTCGACGATGTCACCGTCGTTGAAGTACTTGATGGTCGCGTCGATCGCGGCGAGGAAGTCTTCCTCCGAGCCGATGTCGTTGACGGCCACCTGGGGCGCGTCGTAGTCGGCAATCGTGGAGGCGTACGTGCTACTCGTCATAAGGGAAAGGTTTTCCTTGGTGGACAGATGTCGTGCGGGCACGCGCAGAAGTCCTGTTCACCACCGAGGGTGCTCCCCGCACGAATGGTCCAGCGGGAGCGTGATCCGATAGCGAGCCGTGCTCCGCTCGGTCCGGGAACCGGCAGACACCTGGCGCAACGCGTGAGTCTACGCGCGCGACCGACGAGCGGTCCAACCGGCGTACGCTCCCCGGGTGAGCGCCGAACTGCCGCTGGAGGGCGCGTCGTACCCGGTCCACCCGAGCGTACGCGTCGACCGGCGCCCGGTCACCGAGTCCGAGTCGCGACGGGCCAACGGCCCCGACTGGGACCGCTACGCCGACGAGTACCAGGCGACGCACGGCGAGTTCCTCGGCGACATCGGCTTCGTGTGGGGGCCCGAGGGCCACACCGAGGCCGAGCTCGGCGTGCTCGGCGACGTCGCCGGCAGCGACGTGCTCGAGGTCGGGTCCGGCGCGGGACAGTGCTCGCGCTGGGTCAGCGCTCAGGGCGGCCGGCCGGTGGGGCTGGACCTCTCGATGCGCCAGCTCCAGCACTCCCGCCGGCTCGACGACGCGACCGGCGTCGTCGTCCCGTCGGTGCTCGGCACCGCCACGCAGCTGCCGTTCGCGGAGGCGTCGTTCGACGTCGTCTTCTGCTCCTTCGGGGCGCTGCAGTTCGTCGCCGACATCGCCGACGCGGTCGCCGAGGCGGCTCGCGTGCTGCGGCCCGGCGGCCGGTTCGCCTTCTCCATCACCCACCCGACACGGTGGATGTTCCCCGACGACCCGGGCGAGGCCGGCCTGCTCGCCAGCCAGAGCTACTGGGACCGCCGGCCGTACGTCGAGATCGACGACGAGACCGGCCAGGTGTCCTACGTCGAGCACCACCGCACGCTCGGCGACTGGGTCGCGCTGCTCGCGGGCCACGGCTTCGTGATCGACACCTTGCTGGAGCCGGAGTGGCCCGAGGGGCACGACCGGGTCTGGGGCGGCTGGTCCGGCATCCGCGGCCGGTTCACCCCCGGCACCGCGATCTTCGCCGCCCGCCTGCCCTGACCGGCGCAACTCGCGCTTCCCAGCGGGGGCGCCGCGGCCTAACGTGACCTGGGTCACTCCTCTCTCGGGCTTTGCAAGGAGACCCCCATGACCCGCGTCCGTCCTCTCCTGGTGGCGGCAGTCGCTGCCGTCCTCTCGTTCCTCCTGGTGCCGCCGGCCCAGGCCGCTCCCCCGACGTACGTCGCGCTCGGCGACTCCTACGCCTCCGGCACCGGCACCCGCTCCTACCTCGCCGACGGCACCAGCTGCCAGCGGTCGCCGTACGCCTATCCCTCGCTGATCGCCGCCGCCCGCGGCTACGCCCTCGACTTCCGGGCGTGCTCCGGCGCCCGCATCGCCGACGTCAGCAACACCCAGCTGCCGGCGCTGTCGGCCGCCACCAGCTACGTCACGGTGTCCGTCGGCGGCAACGACGCCGGCTTCTCCGACGTGCTCACCACCTGCGCCCTGCCGTCGTGGGCCTCCAACTGCAACGGCGCCATCGACCGCGCGCAGGCCTACATCCGCACCACCATGCCCGGCCAGCTCGCCGCGCTGTACGCCGCGATCCGAGCCCGCGCACCCGGCGCCGTCGTCGTGGTGGTCGGCTACCCGCGCATCTTCAACGGCGAGGACTGCAACGCGCTGACCTGGTTCAGCCCCAGCGAGGAGTCCCGGCTGAACGCGAGCGCCGACCTGATCAACGCCACGACGGCCGCTCAGGCGGCGGCAGCGGGCTTCAGGTTCGCCGACCCGACCACGCCGTTCGTCGGGCACGCCGTGTGCGACAGCCCGGAGTGGCTCAACGGCCTGTCCTACCCGATCTCCGAGAGCTACCACCCCAACCGCTCCGGCCACTCCGGCGGCTACACGCCCGTCGTCAGCCCGGCGCTGACCGGTGCCGTCGTGACCGTCAGCCGGTCGGTGCTCGCCGAGGCCCGCGACGCGGCGGACGCCCAGGCCGCCCTCCAGCGCACGTACGCCGCCACCGACGCAGCGCATCGAGCCCGAGCGGTTCGCGCGGCCGGACCTCCGCTCCCCCGCGGTCCGGCGCGCCGCGGAGCAGCACGGCGTCGACCTCGACCGCTGGCTGGACCGCCAGGGACTCTGACCGGGCCGGCCTGAGCCGTCAGCCCTCGGCGGTGGTGCCCGTCGCAGCCCGCTTGCCCGACCGGCGACCTCGGAGCAGCAGCAGGCCGGACACGATGAAGAGCGCGCCTGCGACGAAGCCGAGGATGGGCACGATCGTCAGCAGCATGGTGAGCAGCTGGCCGTTCGCCTTGGCGTCGTCGATCGCGTTGTCGATGGTCTCTGCGGTCCACTCGATGTCCACGTCGAGCACCTGGGTGCCCGAGTCCAGGTAGCGCTGTTGGTCCTGGCCACCCCTGACGATCGCGCCGGTCTTGGGATCGATGTTGACGGTGACCACGTTGCTGTAGGTGCCTGAGACCCCTTCGGCGACGTCGACGGGCTCGTCCTCGACCGTCGCGACGAAGCGGTAGGTCTCGAGGCCGTCGATCTCCTCGGTCGCCTCGTACACCATGTCGACCGGCTCGCCGACCAGCCCGTCCCAGTAGGGATAGGTCTTCTGCTCGACGTCGAAGGGCCACTTGTTGACCAGGCCTTCATGAGGTCCGGCGTTCTCCGGCAGGTTCTCGTCCTCGACGGCCAAGGCGCTCGTCCGGTCGGTGGCGAAGATGTCGATGTCGGCAGTGAGCAGGTTGGGGTCGGTGTCGTCGACGCAGACCTGCTCGCCGCCCGTGTCGACGACCAGGCAGCTGGTCTCGACGAACACCACGGTGTCGTCAGAGGAGGCCTCGGAGTCGGACTTGGTCCTCTGGATGGCGTAGACCGGACCGACGTCGAACTCGCCGGTGGCGGTGTTGATCTTGCCGCCCTCGCCCTCGTAGACGGTGTTGGTGTCGACGTCGAGTGGCGTCTTCTTGACGACGCCGGGGGCCCAGACGAGGGCCAGCACAGCCACCGCCAAGAACAGCCCACCGAGTCCGATCAGGACATATCCGAAGTTCCGACGCACGGCAGATTCCTCCCAAAAGCAAAGGTCGCCGAACGTTAGCGTATTTGTGACCCGCTGGTAACACGGGCTGACGCTGGGCGTTTCCGGAGCACCAGCACCAGGTTCCAGGTGGCCAGCTCACGCAGCCCGGGGACGCTGAGGACCTTCCAGGCCCACCTCGGGTGGTAGCGCGGAAGGACCGCCACGACGCTGGCCCCGGACTGGGGACTCGGCCCACCGCAACCCGTCGCGGACGGTCACGGCGAACAGCGACTCGCCGTAGCGGTTCTTGGGCTCGTGGCCGTGGCGGCGCAGGTAGCGGCGCCGGGCACGCCGCGCCGCCGAGAAAGTGCCACGGCGACGTCTCGTGACCGCCCCACGGTCCCCACCACACGGTGTAGCTGAGGAACACGGTGCCTCCCGGGCGGGTCACCCGCACCATCTCCTCGGCCATCCGCCACGGCTCGCGCACGTGCTCGAGGACGTTGGAGGAGTAGGAGATGTCGAAGCTGTCGTCGGCGAAGGGCAGCCCCGTGCCGTCCCCGATCACGGTTCGACGGCCGATCTCGCCGCGGCCCGACAGCTCGCCAACGTCGGCGTCCAGGGCGAAGTACGTCGCCCCGGCCGCCTCGAACGCGTCGCGGAAGTAGCCGGGCCCGCCGCCGACATCGAGCATCGTGGCGCCGATCATCGGGGCGAAGGAGGCGAGCTGGGCTGCGGAGTCGTCGGCGAGCGCGGTGTAGAAGCGGGCCGGGTCGGGTTGCTCGTACCTGAACTCACGGAGAAGCCGCACCGACCGGGTGAGGTCGGCACGATGGAACCGGTCCGGACTACCGGAGGACGTCCCGGCCGGGGACGGGTCGTGCAACAGAGACCTGGACGTCGTTCAGGAGCCGTAGTCGATGGCCGGTGCCTCGACGTTGACCGGGGACTCACTGGGCGCGCCGGTGGCGCCGTTGACCACGGCGACGAAGGTCGCGGCACCGATGGCGCCGCCGACGACGATCGTCGCGATGATGGTCGCAATTCCGGAAAGCAAGCTGGCCCCCTTGAAGGTCGCCGGTCATGCTAACAGGCACCGGGCGCCGGGCGCAGCACGCGCTCTTCGGCCCTCAGCCTGGGTCCTCGGCCGCGCCCGTCACGGTCGCGTCGCGGGCCGCGCGGATGCGGTTGCGCCACGCCACGAAGGGCAGCAGCAACCCGGCGGCGACGAAGGCGGCCCAGGCCACGCCGAGCGCGGCGTACCAGGAAGCGGGAGGCGTCCGCTGCCGGACATCCCCGGCGACGGCCACCGCGGACAGGGCGCTGCCCGCCGGAGTCAGCACCTGGCCGGCGACCGCCGGCGCGGCGCCGAGGGCCGTGTGGTCGGTCACCACGACCGAGATGCCCAGCGCGGCAAGCGCCTCGGAACGCTCGGCGGACGTCGGCAGGCGCAAGGCCGCGTCGGCGTCGGCGACGCGAGGGTCCTCGCCCTGGATCGGCTCTCCGGCCACGACCAGGACGTCGCTGCTCACGTAGTCGCGCGGCTGGTAGCGCCCGACGGGGTCGAGGACGGTGTGCGACTCGTTCCAGGTCGGCCGGCGGAAGCTGGACAGCGGCAGGACCAGCACGTCCCCAGGCGGACCGGCCGAGACGGCCGCACGCATGGTCACATAGCTCTCCGGGTAGGACACCGCACTGAGCCGCCCGCCCACGCCCCACCAGGCGTCCGCGAGCAGCAGCACGGGCAGTACCACCAGGCCCACGGCGACGATCCGGCGGCCCGCACCAGGATCGAGTCGGGCCACGACCGCGACCACGCCCGAGCCGACCGCGGTTGCCACGGCGGGTGCCGCCAGCACCAGCATCCGGGCGCCGTCGCGCACCACGCCGGCGCCGGGCACGTGCGAGGCCAGCCAGCCGACGGCCTCGGGTGCGGCCCAGGTGAGGAGGGCGACGCCCATGCCCACGAGCCAGCAGCCGGTGACCGCCCATCGGGTGTGCGGGTCCATCGCCGCGCGCCACGTGCGGTAGCCGAGCACGGCCAGGCCCACGACGAGGACTGCGGTCAGCCAGCCGGCGAGGCCGGTGCGGGACGCGGGCACCACGTCGCCGTTCCAGATGCCTCCGAGCGACAGCGCCGCGACGGCGGCGGGTACGCCGCCCTCGGCCTGCAGCGAGAAGGTGGCGGCACCGGCCGCGGAGGAGCGGGCCGAACCAGCGTGGAGCAGGCCGGCGACGAGCCAGGGCGCATTGGCCGCGAGCACCAGTCCTCCGACGGCGGCCCAGCGCCGAGGGGGCCCTCCGACGGCGCCGAACGACAAGGCGACGGCTGTGGTGATCCCGGCGCTCGCGCTCAGCGAGCCGAGCACGACGACGAGAGGAAGCATGGGCGGGAGCAGGCCGGTCGACCGCCAGCGGCGCATGAGCACCAGGACCCACGGCAGGCAGGCCCAGCCGATGAGCACCGGCCAGTGCCCGATGAGGAGCCGCTCGACCGCCAGCGGGCTCCACTGGTAGGCGGTGACCACGGCCAGCCGGCCGACCGTCGGGAGCCCGGGCACCAGCCGGGCGGCGCCCAGCCCGCCTGCCACCAGGGAGCCGAGCAGGACGACCTTCTGCAGAACCATTCCGGGGACCACGGCGTCGAGCACCGCCACCACCGCGTCGGACGGCACGACCCGGGGCAGGCTGCTGGCCAGGCCCAGGAAGTCCGAGCGCAGGGTCAGGTCGGGTACCCAGACCATGTCGTAGCTGAGGACGTAGCCGTCTCCCAGGGCCGGCCCGAGGAGGAACAGGCCCAACGCCACGGACCAGGCGACGGGGAGCCAGCGGGCCCAGCGCCCGTCCCGTTCGTCGGCGCTCTCGTCGGCCCGTTCGTCCACCCGGCGATCCAACCACGCCTCCAGCGAGGCGCCGGCGGTGTTGGCGTCGGCTCGGAGACACCTGGGAAGAGGCCCCAGAATGTTAGCCTCAGCCGTCGCAACAACACCGGCCCGCCACCGCGTCGCAGCCGGGGAAGGGGCTCAGTGTCCGCTCCGCGAGGCCGGGTGCTCGTGCTCAACTGGCGCGATCCCTGGCACCCCGAGGCCGGCGGTTCGGAGCTCTACGTCACCGAGGTCGCCCGGCGGCTGCGCGCGCGCGGCGTCGCTCTCACGGTGTTCTCCGCGCGCTACCCGGGAGCCGCGGCGGCCGAGACCCGTGACGGCATCCGCTACGTGCGCCGCGGCGGGCACCTGACGGTCTACCTCTGGGCAGCACTGCTCCTTCTCACCCGTCGCCTCGGCCGTCACGACGCCGTCCTCGAGGTGCAGAACGGCATGCCGTTCCTCGCGCGGTTGTTCACCCGGACTCGCGTCGTGATCCTGGTGCACCACGTGCACCGCGAGCAGTGGTCCATTCTGCCCCGCGCCCTGGCAAGGTTCGGCTGGTTCATGGAGTCGAAGGTCGCGGTGCGGGTCAACCGCGGGGCGCCGTACGTCGCCGTCAGCGAGGTCACCCGCAGCGAGCTGGTCGCCTTGGGAGTGCGGGCAGGCGACATCACCATCGCCTGGAACGGCCGACCGGCCGTCCCCGACTACGAGCCGGCTGAGCGGTCCACGGCCCCCCGGCTGGTCATGCTCGCCCGGCTCGTCCCTCACAAGCGCATCGAGCACGCACTCGAGGTCGTGGCGGCGCTCCGCGACGAGTTCCCCGGGCTGCACCTGCGGGTGATGGGGTCGGGGTGGTGGGCCGACAACCTCCTCGCCCGCCGCGCCGAGCTCGGCCTCGACGACGACGTCACGTTCCTGGGTCATGTGAGCGACCGGCAGAAGTACGAGGAGCTGTCCTCCGCGTGGGTGCACCTGCTGCCCTCGGTCAAGGAGGGCTGGGGCCTGTCCATCGTGGAGGCGGCCCACGTCGGCGTCCCGTCGGTCGCCTACGTCGAGGCCGGCGGCGTGCGCGAGTCGATCCTCGATGGCGTCACCGGCCTGCTCGCCACCGACCAGGACGACCTGGTCGGCAAGGTCCGTCACCTGCTGCACGACGCCGAGCTCCGTCTCGACCTCGGGCACAAGGCACGGATCCGTTCCGAGCAGTTCTCCTGGGACGTCACCGCCGACGTCCTGGCGGGGCGGCTCGGCCATCAGGGCCGGCGACTAGCCCGGAGTCGGGAACCCCACGAGGACGTCCACCACGCACACGGTGGCGTCGGCCGGAGCGTCGGCCGGGCCCTCCAGTCGCATGTCGAGCTGCTCCACCGGCCCGTGGACGACGAGGTCGGCGACGTTGAGGTCCGTGCGCAGCGGCAGCGAGACGTCACCTTCCGGCGTCGTGATGACGAGGAAGCCGGAGGCGGAGGTGTAGTAGCTGATCCGCGCCACCTGCTTGCCACTGCCCGACGACTCGGACAGGTCGCACCCGGGTGACGCCCTGGGCGTTGACGCGATGGACGCAGGCCCGGTCGCGCGTCTTGATGTCGGAGACGGTGCCGACCAGGTTGATCACCCGCAGCCTGCCGGACGGGTCGGCCATCCGCATCGCGTAGGTCGGCAGGTCGAACACCGGGTCCTCCGGCGCGCTGCCGACCACGGTCGAGACGCGAGCGAGGTCGCCGAACCACGTGATCATCACGTTGTCCGGCGCGATCCCGTCGTAGAGCACGGCCCGAGGGTCGGCCCGCAGGTCGGCGCGGATGCCCTCGACGTACGCCCGGTCGTCCTCGTTGAAGGAGTGCGGCGCCACGACGGCCGTCGAGACGGCGGACGAGGCCAGGTAGGCCAGCGCCAAGGCCACTGGCAGGGCCACGGGCAGTGACCGTCGCCACCGGCTCGTGGTCCGGTGCCGTCGGAGGCGCGCGAGTGCGCGGGACTCGGCCGTGGTGGCCCTGCACCACCAGGCCGAGGCCGACGACCAGCACCGGGACGGTGTCGGCGGCGTAGCGAGGGATCAGCCCCAACGCCTCGCCGAAGTCGGGACCGGTGCGACCGCCGAAGAGCAGCACGGCGTCCGCCACGGTGTAGGTCAGGAGCAGCAGCCAGCCCCACACGGCGGAACCGGATCGAAGCAGGGTCAAGCACGACCGCCACCACCACGACCGACCCAGCTCAGGGCCACCGCCCAACCGGCCGGGACCACGATGGTGAACGGTCCCGGGTCGGCCCACGGTCCTCCCGCGAACCCCGGCACGGCGTTGCGAGCGACGAAGTTGCCCACGAGCTCGGCCGAGGCGGCCAGCGACCCCGCGGACGTGCGAGCGATCGGCGCCAGCTCTCGGTGCAGCCACACGTAACCCAGCAGGAGCACGGCGAGGGGCACCCAGACCACCAGGTGGCCGCGGAGGGCGACGCCGATGCGGCGTAGTCCCTTGGCCTCGGCGAACGCGACCGCCACGAAGCCCAGCACGATCGGGTAGAGGACGGCCCGCTCCTGGAACAGCAGGCCAGCGAACGTGGCCAGCACCACGAGCGGCCCCGACCAGCGGCTGCCATCCTGCAGCCGGTGCAGCAGCGCCCAGGTCGCGAGGAACAGGAAGATGGAGACCGGGAGGTACTGGATGGCCACCGCCCACCACTGGGTGGGCCAGAGTGCCAGCGGGCAGAACAGGTACACCGACAGCACCGGCAGCCGCCACCACGAACCCGGCACCAGCCGGCACAGCACGAGCCAGGCGAGGACCGAGGCGACCAGCTGCAGGACCACGATCTCGACGACGGCGACGCTCCAGTCGAGCGGCGCGAGATGGGTGTTGAGCCACGCGATCAGGAACCCCCCCGGGAACAGATGGCCGGAGTAGTCCTGCACGAGCAGGTCGACCGACAGCGGGTCCCCGCCCAGGGTGAGCATCAAGAAGTCGTCCTGGGTGAAGTAGCCGCGGCCCAGGAGCACCGCGCGCCAGCCCAGCTGGACGGCGACCAGCACCGCGGCAGCCACTCCCGCGGCCGACCGCCAAGGTCGCAGCACCTCCGCTGACGCCGCCCAGACCGTGCGCTCAGCCATCGAGGTTCTCCCGCGGCGTCCGCGGCGCCTTCCGGGTCAGGAGCACGGCGGCCGCGAGCCCGATGCCCGCTCCGGCCAGCACGTCGCACCAGGTGGGCGGCATCCCGAGCTGCACGCCCGACCGCTGGCTCGCCGCGATGCCCGCGGCCAGTGCCGAGACTCCGACGAGCACGGCACCGACCGCACCGGCGTCGCCGATCCGCCGTCGGCCGAGATCGCCCAGCAGCAGCCCCGCCGCGAACGCCGGACCGCCCAGCACCGCACCCGCTGCCAGCGCTGGCAGGCGCCAGCGCCATGCCCATGGCCGTTCGACGGGAGCCGTCAGTGGCCGGGGTCCTGACATCGGCGAGGAACGCGGCTCGCGACGCCCGACCACGATCGCGGCTCCCAGCAGGAGAAGGGCCAGCAGTCCCTCCGAGCCCGAGCCCGGCCTGGTAGAGCCGGTTCGGGGTGAACTCCAGCGTGACCCTGCCTCCGTCGCCCTCGGGCAGGTAGTAGCCCTGCATCCAGCCGTCGATGCGCACGCGGTGTGAGCTGGCGCCCGTCGAGCATGGCCCGCCAGCCGGGGTTGGCGTTCTCCGGCAGCACCAGAGAGCGCGCTCCGGGCCGGGCGCGACATCGAGGACGCGCCGGCTGCTCGTCCAGCTGCGCACCTCCACGTCGCGCCGTAGACACCGATCTCCGCGCCCGAGTGCGCTCGCAACCGGCCGCAGGGTCAGCCGCGCGGCGGTGTACTGGTCCGTCGCGCGCACCCGCACGCGGTGGGTGCCGGCCGACATCTGCACGGGCGCCCCACAGCCGGTGAACGGTGAGCGGGGTGCCGTCGAGCACGGCTCCGATCGTCCCGGTCACCTGCGGTCGGGTAGACCCGCCCGTCGACCTCGAGCTCGGGTCCGAGCCCGCAGACGGCTCCGGTCGACGCGGTCGCGGTCGGTCCGGTGGACCTGGTCCTCCAGGTTCGCCAGCTCGAGCTCGGCCACTCCCACGGGTCGCGAACCCGAGGTGGCAGGCGCGTCGAACCTGATCACCAGCCGCCGGGTGTGCCATCGGGGCGAAGCTGGCCGGGCCCTGACGTCAGGTCCACCTCCCGGGTCTGCCCGCCGTTGCCCTCAGCTCAGCGTGCGCCGGCGCCATGGCCGTCGCCGCGCGGCGCCACGACCGCCGAGCGAGGTCAGCTTCCGACGGTGCGGCCAGCGCAGCCGCAGCGTCGGGCGGGCGTCGCCCGGCGAGGCCGCCCAGAAGCTGGCCGGATCGCCGTCGAAGGCCAGCTGCGCGCCCAGGTTGGGCTCGTCGCGGTAGGTCGAGGACGCCCGGACGCGGGTGTTCTCGAGGATGGGCTGCAGGAGCACGCTGCGTCGCAGAGGTGGCGCGGGCGACCACCTCGCCGTCGAAGCTCCAACGGCCGTCCTCGGTCACGGTGAGGTCGCGCACCATGCCCGACTCCTCCTCGCCGACGCGGGCATCGGTGGAGTAGCCGCAGCTCACTCCCAGGCCGGCGTCGATGCAGCCTCGCCGCGGCGGGCGCGCGCGCAGCACGAAGGTCGTGTCCGCGGTGCCCGGCGTGGGGACGACCAGCCGACGGCCGATGTCCAGGCCGGGGAAGGAGATCTCGCGCAGGGCGACGACACCGTCGGTCCCGGCCACGCCCGTCACGGTCACCCGCACCCGGTCGACCGGCCGCCCGTCCAGGCCCACCTCGACGAGCCCGGTGGACGGGTCGACGTCGGCGGTTCGTGACTGGTCCCCGGCGTCGACGCGTACCCGGCGGACCGGCGCCCCGGTGAACCCGTCGACGCCTGCCCGCACAGAGATCCGGTCGAGCGGCGTGGGCTCGGTGAAGCGCACCTCGACCCACTGGCCCTCGGGATCCGTCAGCGGCGAGGACTGCCAGTAGCTCCCGGCCAGCCCGTCCACCGCGGCGTACGGGCCGACCTCGGGTCGACGGGCCCCAACGTGTCGGCGTACCCGCCGGACGTGGACGCCGTGACCGAGACGACCCCGTCGTAGCGGCGTAGACCCGCTCGCACGCCCTCCACCCCCGGGTAGTCGTGGGCGCTGCGGACCACCCGATACGGCTCGTCACGCGTCATCACCCCACCGAGCGCGTCCTCCAGCCGGC
The DNA here is from genome assembly GCA_963758885.1 of uncultured Actinomycetota bacterium. Classification (GTDB taxonomy): domain Bacteria; phylum Actinomycetota; class Actinomycetes; order Propionibacteriales; family Nocardioidaceae; genus Nocardioides. The sequence goes on along the minus strand of CAVWXS010000032.1, from coordinate 13,391 downwards.
CGAACGACCGCTCGCGCTTGCGGTAGCCGTCGCGCGACCACGTCGGGCGTGACTTGCGGCCAGTGTCTTCTCGCCGACGATCACGACCGGGCTCTCGGGGTCGAGCTCGCCGGACTCCAGGGCGGTGATGACGTCCTCGGGACCGCCGGCCAGGGTGCGGACGTCCTCGAGGGCGACGGCGCGGGCCCGCGACACGTCACGGTCCACGCGATAGATGTCGATCATCGGCTGCTCGCCGAAGCCGGTACGACCGAACGACGCCGCCGGCACCAGCCCGGGGCTCCGCGAGACGGCCAGGTCCACCCGCGCGGGGTCGGGGGCCCCGCTGGCGAAGATGTCGATGTCGCGTCGGACGAGGACGTACTCGACCCCCGCACGCGCGAGGAGGTCGGCGAGGGCCGGCGAGCCCTGCCCGTCGGCGATCCGCTCCTGGATCGCATCGAGGTTGCGGATCGTCCCGCCGGGGGTCAGCGGCACCTGGCTGCGGGCCGCCCACGGTGTGGTCGCGAGGCCCTGGATGGGTTCGTCGATGGTCCAGCCCCAGCCCTGCTGGCCGAAGCCCGACCCCGGCACACCAGCGTCGAGCCGGTCCCGTCCTGCTGGGCGAGGTAGGCGGCCGCCTGGACCACGCCTCGGGCACCTCGCGCCATCCCGGCTTGCGCAGGTCGCCCGACCACAGCGGCTGCGCGCTGACGAGGATCACACCACCACGAGCGCCGGGCGATCGTGCGGCTCCCGCCCAGCGCACGGCCGGCCGCCGGCCACCACACGTCCGAAGCTGGGCGAGCCCCAGGGCGAGGGGCAGCCGCACCAGCGGGTCGACCTTGTGGACGTTGCGCAGCACCGACAGCGGGCCGTCGAGGAGGACCTGGAACTCTGCAGCACGGGACTCCAGCGGCCCGCGCGCGACACGGTCAGGCAGAGCATGCCGACCAGCAGGCTGAGCAACAGCGGGCGGCGCAGCGGCATCTGCGGCCGGGTGAGTCCCCACAGGCCCGCCGCGGCGACGACACCGGTCGCCGCGACCAGCAGCGGATCGGTGGAGAGATCGTAGGAGCCCGGCCACCACGGCTGCCCCCCGACGTATACGTAGGAGATCCAGTGGTCGGCACCGCGGGCGACGTTCGTCCACCCCAGCGGGCCCACCACGGCCGTGGACGTCTCGATGTAGTCCAGGAACGGCGGGCTGTACCGCCCCAGCACCAGCAGCGGGAGCATCCACCAGGCGCTGGCCAACGCGACGTGGCACCCAGCCACCAGCGCATCAGGCGTCCCCACCAGGTCGGCCCAGGGTGGCCGCGACCACGAAGAACGGCAGGGGCAGCACGGCCAGGTTCTCCACCGCGTTGACGCCGCCGGCGAACAGCAGGGCGACCCCGGACCACAGGGCACCTGCTCGCAGCCCGATCCGCCCGTGCTGGGCGAGCACCAGCGGGAGCACCACCCACGGAAGCACCGCTGTCGGCAGCACCTCGGCGCTGAGGACACCGGCCAGTCCGAGGAGCCGCGGGGCGGTGGCGAAGGCGACGCCGGCCAGCCACGCCGTCCACGGGGAGGTGCCGGGACTCATTGCCCGCCAGAGCCTCCGCGCGCCCTCGAACGCCACCACCAGAAGGAGGGCGGTCCAGGCCCGCTGGACGACCCAGTCAGGGATCCCGAGACGGTCGCCGAGCAGGAAGAACGTCCCTTGTGGGAAGAGGTAGCCCGACGCCTGGTTCTGCAGCACGCCGAAGTTGGCGTCCTGGTTCCACAGCGAAGGCTCTGCACCAGGAACCGCCCGACATCCGCGGTCAGGTCGAACTTGGTGTCGAAGGTCGTCTCGCCAACCCGCTGCAGGAATGCCATAGCCACGAGCCACGCCCACGTGAGCGGCACTGCCCACCAGGCGAACGTGCGATCCCGCCACCAGTCACGCCGGCGGCGAGTCGCCGCCGCGGAGGCGGTTGGGGCCTCGGTCGGCGCGGTGATGGGACCCCCTCGAGCCGGTACTGTGCCGCGCGTGAGTGTAGCCACGCCGGCACGGCCCACCGCGCCACCGGGCGACGATGCCGAGGGGTGACTCATCGGCCGTCACGCCCGACTTCGACCGAGCGTGGGGTCTGGCGGACCGGGTGCCCGGTTGGCTCACCGAGGACCAGGGCAGGCTGCTGTTCGAGGAGGCCGCCGCCACCGGGCCAGCAGCACGGTTGCTGGAGATCGGCAGCCACCAGGGCCGCTCGACCGTCCTGCTCGGACGGGTCGCCTTGGCCGCGGGTGGCGAGGTGATTGCGATAGACCCGTTCGTGGACGGCAAGCTGTTCGGCGGGCTGCCGACCCGGGCGAGGTTCCGCGCCAACCTGGAGCATGCCGGAGTTGCGGCCGTGGTGCGCTCCGTCGAGGAGTACTCCACCCGCGCCCGGCCCGGCTGGTCCGAGGACGTCGCCCTCCTCTACATCGACGGCAAGCACGACGTCTGGACCTTCTCCGACGACCTGCGCTGGCGAGCCTTTCTCCCTCCTGGAGCCTCGATCCTGGTGCACGACGCCTTCTCCTCGATCGGCGTGACGCTAGGGATCTTGCTGCGCGTGCTGCCATCGAGAGACCTGACCTACGTCCGGCGCGTCGGGTCGATGGCCTTGTTCCACCACCGCCCGCCACGCCTGGCCGACCGGCTGCGGATCATCCGCGAGCTCCCATGGTGGCTGCGCAACGTGGGACTCAAGATCCTGTTGCGGCTCAGGCTGCGCTCCGTGGCCCGACTGCTCGGCCACCACTCCCGCTACGACCCGTACTGACCCTCGAAGAACCCGGCCGCGAGGTCGGCGAGCAGTTGCGCGTGTTCGTCGGCTGAGAAGTCGGCTCGTCGGGTCCGCAGGCTCACCGTGCTCGCGCTCGACGTGGACGCCAGCCCGATCGACACAGCCCTTGGGCCACTGCAGGCGGGGAACATCGCGATCGAATCCACCGGACCGTCGATCCGGCCGAGGTTGCTCAACACCGCGGTGGCGCCCAGACGACGACGCATCAGCCGGGCCAGTCTCGGACCGATCCCACCCGCGGACGTCGTCGGGAAGTCCGGCTCAGGATCCACCGCAGCGAGCGACCGGCGTACCTCCTCGACCGTGGCGTCGGCCGGCACCCGCAGGCGCAGGTACGCCGTCTGGCGGTCGGACTCCGGCACGCTCCCGCTACGCCGTGAGGCGCCGACCACCAGCAACGGCAGACCCCGGTGCCCCCGCTGACGGAAGACCGAAGCCACGGCGGTGGCCGCGTGTGCCGTGCCGTGTCCCTGAGGGGGCCCGGTGACCTCGGTGAGGTCCTCCTGTGGACCGGACCCGCCATCGCCGCCGAACCTCGGCGGGGGGTTGACCAGCGCCTCGCCCAGCCGCTTGACGCTCGAGCGCAGGAACCCCGAGCCCGCCGGGCGGTCCCCGATGCCGCGCGCGCGTGTGTGGAGCGTCTCCCCCAACGCCGCCCCGGCGACCGCCACCAGACCGAGACCGTCGACGGCGCCGTGGTGCGCACTGACTACGAGACGCCGGCCGTCGGCCCGCAGGGCCACTCGGAGCAGCGCTCCGGTCACGAAGCCGGTGGAGGCCAGCTCGGCGCGCCGAGCCGTCCAGTCCGCCTCGGGAACCACCTCGACGAGTGGCGCAGGCCCGAGGTGCTCGTGCTTCGCGCAGAGCCTGGCCAGCCGGTGGTTCGCCTGGTCCGGATCTGTTCCGCGGACGCCGAGGTCGACGGCGATCCCCCAGCTGGTGTCCGGATCCCCGTAGAGACCGACGACCTCGTGAGCCGCCTTGAACGCCGAGTCGCTGTGGGGCGCGCGAGCCGAAGGCTTGGGCACGACTCCTCCAATCTCTGCACACACCCTGGGACCGTCCGGAGACGGCCGCAAAACCATTCTTCCGCACCGATGTCGGTCAGGACGCCGTGAGAGAGCCACCGTCACATGGGAAGCCGTCGGAACGCCGGGCCGGGTAGGGCTCGGAGGACGGCGCTCACCGCTCGCACCCGACGGGGAACCCAGACCACTCGACGCTGGGACACGATCGCTTCGGCCACCGCCTTGGCGACGTCGTCCGGGCCCACCGCGAACGGCGCTGGCCGGCGGCCAGTCGTCATCCGGGTCCGCACGAATCCGGGACGCACGACCAGGACCCGGGCGCCCGACCCCTCAAGGGCCTGCCCGAGCCCGGAGAAGAACGCGTCCATGCCGGCCTTGGTCGATCCGTAGACGAAGTTGGCCCTGCGGACCCGCTCGCCGGCGACCGAGGAGAACGCCACGATCACGCCATGCCCCTGGCGCCGCATCACCTTGGCGAGGGCCGCGCCAACGCTCACCGCACCCGTGTAGTTGACCCGGGCCAACCTGACGGCCGAAGCGTGGTCCTGCCAGGCCTGCTCCTGGTCGCCCAGCACCCCGAACGCGACCACGGCGACGTCTATGTCCCCGACCGCCGCGGCCGCCTCCACCACGCCGGGGTGCGTAGCGGTGTCCTCGGCGTCGAAGTCGAGCACCGTGACGGGGAAGCCCTCGGCGGACAGGGCGGCGACGACCTCGTCGCGGCGTGGTCCCGGCCGGGCCGCGAGCACGACCTGCGGCCGGGCCGTGGACCAGCGCCGGACCAGGGCGAGCGCGATCTCGCTGGTCCCGCCCAGGACGAGGACGGTCTGCGGGACGCCGAGGGCGTTGAGCATGCGGGCTCCTGAGTTTCTCAGAGGTGGAGGCGCCGGGACAGGTCGGACACGAACAGGCGCTGCGGGTCGACGCGGTCGCGCACCGCCTCGAACTGGCCGAGCCGCGGGTACATCGCCAGTACGGATCCCGGTGAGAGCCGGGAGTCCTTGGCGAGGTACAGCCGGCCATGCGCCCCGAGCACGATCTCGTCCAGCTGGTCGAGCAGCTCCGCCAGGCCGGAGCCGACGGGCAGGTCGAGGGCGAGGGTCCAGCCCGCCAACGGGAACGACAGCAGGCCGGGGTTCTGCGCGCCGAGCCGTTTGAGGACGGACAGGAACGACGCCCGCCCGCGGTCCGAGACCACGCCTACGACGGCACGAACAGCGGCTTCGCCCTCCGGGGTGTCGGGGACCACCAGCTGGTACTGGACGAAGCCGCGCGCGCCGTACAGCCGGTTCCAGCCGGCCACCGAGTCGAGAGGATGGAAGAACGCGCCGATCGTGCGCAGCTCGCCCTCCCGGTGGCGCGGCGCCTTGCGGTACCACAGCTCGTTGAACGCCCGCACAGTCGGCCAGGACACCAGGCGCGGCGGGACCGGCCCGCGTACGCAGAGCCGCGGCGTACCGGGTACCAGCCAGGGCCGGCGGGCGGCCACACCGACGAGGTCCGCGGCGCCTGCGTGCTCGCCCAGCGACAGCACAGAGCGCCCCAGGGCCCGTCCCCGCGCCAGTGTGTCGATCCACGCGACCGAGTAGGTATGGTCGTCGCCCATCCGCAGCTGGGACATCGACTCGTCGAGGTCGGCCGTGCGCCGAGTGGTCACCCGCATCCACGCCGAGCCGACGGGGATGGTGCGGAGTGAGGCCTCGAGCACCACGCCGGTCAGGCCCAGCCCGCCAACCGTGGCCCAGAACAGCTCGCCTTCGCGATCCGGGGCGACTTCGTGCACGTGACCGTCGGCAGTCATCAGCGCCATCGAGGTGACGTGCTGGCCGAAGCTGCCCACCCGGTGGTGGCTCTTGCCGTGCACGTCGCAGGCGATAGCCCCGCCGACCGTCACCCACCGCGTGCCGGGGGTCACCGGGAGGAACCGACCTAACGGCACGAGGACGGCCATCAGCTCGTGCAGCGAGGTTCCAGCAGAGACTCGCACGGTCTCGGCTCCCTGGGCCACCTGGATGCGCGGCGGCAGCGGAAGCAGCACGGAACCCCCGGCGTTCTGGGCCGGGTCGCCGTAGGAACGGCCCAGGCCGCGCGCGACCATGCCTCGGTCGCCCGCGGCAGCCAGGACAGCCCTGACGTCGTCGGCGTGGGCGGCCGTCACGACCCGGCTCGCCGTAGGCGCCGTCCGGCCCCAGCCCGTGAGGAGCCTCACCTCGCCACGATCGATCACTGGATCAGACATGGGCGACCCCCAGGCATACCAGCGTCAGCCAGACCAGCCCGACCACCTGCAGCCCGTGGTCGGCCCACAGGATGTCCTCGGGCTCGGCCGCCATGCCGGCGTCGATGTCGACGGCGTAGCGCAGCATCGCCACGGCGAAGGGAAAGATCGAGATCGCCTCCCACGACGCGCCCGACCGCGCGGTCTGCTCGAATGCCCACAGCGAGTAGCCGACCAGGGTCACCGAGGCCGCGATGCTCCACACGAACCGGAGGTAAGTCGAGGTGTAGCGCACCAGCGATCGACGGGTCCCGCTCTCGCTGCCAAGGACGTGCAGCTCGGAGTAGCGCTTGCCGGCCACCACGAACAGCGCCCCGAAACCCGCGACGAGGAGGAACCAGTCCGAGATCGCCAGGCCGGCCGCAAGGCCACCCGCCACCGCTCTCATCACGAAGCCCGACGTCACGATGGCCAGATCGAGAACTGGCTCGTGCTTGAGCCACAGCGAGTACGCCACCTGCAACACGACGTACGCCGCCACGAGCACGCCGAGCTGCCAGCGATGCGCGAGCGACATCACGGTGCCCGCGCCCGCAAGCACGACGGCCAGTGTCAACGCGAACGGGGCGGAAACCTCGTCAGCGGCGATCGGCCGGTTCCGCTTGACCGGATGCAGCCGGTCGGCCTCGCGGTCGCACACGTCGTTGACGAGGTACACCGAGGACGAGGCCAGGCAGAAGGCGACGAAGGCCAGGGCTGTAGCGAGCGCTACGTCGGCCGTGAGCACTTCGCCCGCGGCCAGGGGAGCTGCCAGCACCAGCACGTTCTTGACCCACTGACGTGGGCGCATCGCGCGGATGATGGGCACCAAGCTCCTCACCGGCAGGAGTGTAGGGATCCGGTGACGATGGCGGGCGATTCGCGCCGTAGGCTCGCGCGAGTGACGTCCACCGAGCGCCCGACGAGCATCCGCCACCGCGGCGCCAGCGTCGCCGTGGCGATGGCGGTGATGAACCTCGCGGACGTACGTCTTCACCGCGCTGGCCGCCCGGCTGCTCGGCCCGCAGGACTACGGCGCCCTCGCCTCGCTGATGGCGGTGCTGCTCGTCGTCTCGGTGGTGCAGCTCGGCATCCAGACCACGGCCGCCCGCCGGATCTCTGCCGATCCTGGTCACGTCGCCCAGATCGAGGGCGAGATCCTCGTCCTGACCTACCGCGCGGCCGCCCTCATCGGCGTGTGCCTGCTGCTGCTGACCCCGGTCATCAACTGGTTGCTCCGGCTCGACGACATGGCCTCGGCGTCGCTCGTCGCGCTCTCCGCCGTCCCGCTCACGATCACGGGAGGTCAGCTCGGCATCCTCCAGGGCGAACGCCGCTGGTGGCCGGTCTCGATGATCTACCTGGCCAGCGGCGTCCCCCGCCTGGCCATCGGCACCGCCCTGATCCTCTGGCGGCCGACCGAGCTCAGCGCGATGCTCGGCGTGTTCCTGGGCGCGATCATCCCGGTCGTGCTGGGCGTCTACGCCCTGCGACGCAAGCGCGCCCGCGGCCGCGTCAGCGAGCACCACTCGACCCGCCCGATCGTGCGCGAGATGCTCGGCAACGCCCAGACCCTGCTGGCGTTCCTGTGCCTGATCAACACCGACGTGATCGTCGCCCGCAACGTCCTCGACGGGCACGACGCCGGCCTCTACGCCGGCGGCCTGATCCTCACCAAGGCGATGCTGTTCCTTCCGCAGTTCGTGGTGGTGGTGGCGTTCCCGGCGATGTCGACGGCCCACGAACGCCGCCGGGCCCTGATCCGTGGCCTGACGCTGATCCTGGCGCTAGGAGCCGCGGGTGTCCTCGCGTGCGCGCTGCTGCCGCAGCTGGCTCTGGTCTTCATCGGCGGCTCGGAGTACGCCGAGGTCCAGGACCTGCTCTGGCTCTTCGCCGTGCTCGGCACCGTGCTCTCGCTGCTCCAGCTGCTGATCTACTCCGTGCTGGCCCGCCAGGGCACCAAGTCGGTCTACCTGGTCTGGTTCGCCCTGGCGGTGCTGCTCGTCGTCGGCTTGCAGACCTCGACCGTCCTCGGCCTGCTGCTGGTCGTGACCGCCGTCGACACGCGTCTTGTTCCTCACCCTGCTCGCCATCAGCTTCCACCGCCTCCGCCTCCCCGTCACGGCGAGGAACCCCCGCCCGAAGCGGTCATGTAGCATCGGGTCCGAGGCGCGCAGCTAGCGCCTGCACGAGACCCCGAAGAGCGCCACACGCTACTACCGGGCCCGTGACGGTCGCTGCGCGACCTCCTCGACCAGCGTCAGTGCGCGGCTTCGTGCCAGCTGTGGCCGGTGCCGATGGAGACGTCGAGGGGGACCTTCAGCTGCGCTGCGCCGCCCATCTGCTCGCGGACCAGTGCCTCGAGCGCCTCGCGCTCGCCGGGGAAGACCTCGAAGACGAGCTCGTCGTGGACCTGGAGCAGCATCCGCGACCGCAGCCCGGCCTTGCTGGTCGCCTCGTGCACCCGCAGCATCGCCACCTTGATCAGGTCGGCGGCGGAGCCCTGGATGGGCGCGTTGAGGGCCATCCGCTCGGCCATCTCGCGGCGCTGGCGGTTGTCGGAGGTGAGGTCGGGCAGGTAGCGGCGGCGGCCGAGGATCGTCTCGGTGTAGCCGCTGCGCCGGGCCTCGTCGACCACGCTCGCCAGGTAGTCGCGCACGCCGCCGAACGTCTCGAAGTACTCGTCCATCAGCACCTGCGCCTCGCTCGGGTGGATGCGCAGCTGCGCGCCGAGACCGAACGCCGACAGGCCGTAGGCGAGGCCGTAGTTCATCGCCTTGATCTTGGCCCGCTGGCCGGGCGTGACGTCGTCGGCCGGCACGTCGAAGACCCGGGCCGCGGTGATCGAGTGGAAGTCGCGACCGGACTGGAAGGCCTCGATCAGGACGGCGTCCTCGGAGAGGTCGGCCATGATCCGCATCTCGATCTGGCTGTAGTCGGCCGTCATCAGCGACTCGTAGCCGTCGCCCACGATGAAGCCCAGGCGGATGCGGCGGCCCTCCTCGGTGCGGATCGGGATGTTCTGGAGGTTGGGCTCGGTCGAGGACAGCCGGCCGGTGGCCGCGATCAGCTGGTTGAACGTCGTGTGGATGCGGCCGTCGTCGGCCACGGTCTTGAGCAGCCCCTCGATCGTCTGCCGCAGCCGCGCGACGTCTCGGTGGCGAAGCAGGGCAGTCAGGAACTCGGCCCGCCTGCCGTGCCCTCCTCGACCTTGGCGAGCAGACCCACGAGCGCGTCGGCGTCGGTGGTGTAGCCGGTCTTGGTGCGCTTGGTCTTGGGCATGCCGAGCTCGTCGAACAGCACTCCTTGGAGCTGCTTGGGCGAGCCGAGGTTGATCTCCTTGCCGATCGCGGAGTACGCCGCCTCGGCCGCCAGCTTGACGCCGCCGGCGAACTCGGCCTCCAGCGACTGGAGGTGGTCGATGTCGACGGCGATGCCGGTCTGCTCCATCAGCGCGAGCAGGTCGATCAGCGGCAGCTCGACCTCGGCCAGCAGCCGGCTGCCGCCGCGCTCCTCGATCTCGTTGTCGAGCGCGTCGGCGAGGTCGACGACGGCGCGGGCGTGCAGCATCGCGGTGTCGGTGGCGTCGGAGGACACGCGGTCGTCGAGGGCGTCGAAGGTCAGCTGCCCGTCGTCGGTGGCGCCCTGCTTGAGCTCGCGCTTGAGGTAGCGCAGCGTGAGGTCGGCCAGGTCGTAGGAGCGCTGGTCGGGCCGGGCGAGGTACGCCGCCAGGGCGGTGTCGCTGACCAGCCCCCGCAGCGGCCACCCGCGCGCCGCCAGGGCGAGCATCGGGCCCTTCGCGTCGTGCAGCACCTTGGCTCGCGCGGGGTCGTCGAACCACGTCATGACGGCCGCGTCGTCCTCGGGCGACACCTCGCCGGCGTCGACCCACGCGCCGGTGCCGTCGGCGGCAGCGAAAGCCACGGACCAGACCTCGCCGGTGCCCGAACCCCAACGACCTTGGACGGTCACGCCGGTGCGGCCCTCGCCGGTGTGCTCGGTGAGCCAGGCCTCGACCTCGCCCGGAGCCGAGCCGCGAGCCGGCCAGCTCGAACCCGGACTCGTCGATCGGCTCGTGCTGGACGTCCCACGACTCCAGCAGCCGCTCGCGCAGCACCCGGAACTCCAGCGAGTCGAACAGGGTGTGCACCAGCTGGCGGTCCCACGACTGGGCCTCGAGGTCGACGGGAGCGAGCTCGAGGTCGAGGTCGCGGACCAGCTCGTTGAGGTGCCGGTTGCGGATCACGTCGCCGAGGTGCTCGCGCAGCGCCTCGCCCTTCTTGCCGGTGATCTTGTCGGCGTGGGTGATCACGTTGTCGAGGCCGTCGTACTCGTTGAGCCAGCGGGCCGCGAAGCCCGGGCCGACGCCGGGGACCCCCGGCAGGTTGTCGGACGTCTCGCCCACGATCGCGGCGAGGTCGGGGTAGCGCGCCGGAGGGACGCCGTACCTCGCCTGGACGGCATCGGGGGTCATCCGCGCCAGCTCGGAGACGCCGCGCATCGGGTAGAGCACCGTCGACCGCTCGGTGACCAGCTGGAAGGCGTCGCGGTCGCCGGAGAGGATCAGCACCTCGAAGTCGTCGGCCAGGGCCTGGGTGACCAGGGTGGCGATGATGTCGTCCGCCTCGAAGCCCTCCTTGCGGAGGTGCCTGATCTTGAGCGCGTCGAGGACCTCGTCGATCAGCGGCAGCTGGCTGGAGAACTCGTCGGGGGTCTTGTTGCGCTTGGCCTTGTACTCCGCGTACTCCTGCAGACGGAAGGTGTTGCGGGACTTGTCGAACGCCACGCCGATGTGGGTCGGCTGCTCGTCGCGCAGCACGTTGATGAGCATCGAGGTGAACCCGAAGACCGCGTTGGTGTGCTGGCCCGTGGTGGTCGAGAAGTTCTCGACCGGGAGGGCGAAGAAGGCGCGGTAGGCCAGCGAGTGGCCGTCGAGGAGCAGCAGTCGTTTGGTTACGTCGGGCACCGTCCGACTCTAGTCAGCACCACCGACACGGTCCTTCGCTGGTCGAGCGGGCGAGCCCCTGGCGCGAGCCCGTGTCGAGACGCCCGCATCAGGTCCGCAGACCTCTCACCGGGTCTCGACGCCCCCGCGTTCGCGCCCTGGGTGAAGAACCGCTGGAACACCACGAACACTGCCACAGCGGGTGCGAGGTCTGCGGGTGCGCGGCGAGCCCATCTCGATCGATCGGCGACGACGGCTCCGTGCGCGACGTCCAGGCCCCTCCGTGGCTCGAGGTCGACGTCGGCTGAGGCGACGAGCGGTGAAATTTCGGCCCCGACCGGTCTGGACCGGTCGCGTGCCGAGGCATGGCTGGTTTGCACGCACCGTCGGACCCATGCTGGTGAGCCGTCGGGCCGGGCTGACCGAGGAACCGGCGAGGTGCCCGCGGATCGTCGCCGCGAGGGCCACCTAGGCGGTCGGTTCAGACGCTTCCGGCGCCCTGGCGCCGCATCGAACGGCGCACGGCGAGCACGTGCGTGAGCTGCCGCGCCGGCACCCTGGCCACCGGTGGCCGCTGGGCCGTCAGCTTGGCGCGGACGACGGTCGTGGGAGCCAGCCGCAACACGGCCACGGGACCGAGCGCGAGGCGGGCCATGAAGCGGTTGCCGTCGCGAGAGCCCGAGGGCGCGGCGGTCGCGACGTGGCCGGCTCCGCGTTCCTCGGCCCAGCTGACGGCGGCGTCCATCAGGGCGCGGCCGACGCCGTGGCGGCGGAACTCGGGGAAGACGTTCGGCGACATGACCTGCACGGACAGGTCCAGGTTGAGCGGGGTGATGGTGGTCAGCCGCAGGTGGACCGCGCCCGCGAGCCGGCCGTCGTACTCGGCCACGACCAGGCGCTGGTCGGGGTCTCTGGCCGGCGCGCTCGATCACCTGGATGAGGTCGGCGACGTGGTCGGCACCGTCGCCGCGGCGCAGCAGGTCGGCCCACAGCTCGGCCAGACGGACGGCGTCGGCGGGTACCGCCTCGCGCACGAAGACCAGCGACCGACTCATACTTCTTCGCCTCCAGGGCCCACGGGCGAACGGCGCTTCCGACCCCCGTGGTCGCCGCTCCTCGAGCGACCTTAGCGGTCGGCGGAGGGCTTGTCCCCTAGACCGGTGTGATCAGGCCGGACCCAGTCGGGCTCTGGCACGGCACGTAGGAGGAAGCAAGGCCGTCCGAGCGCTGCGGACCCCGCTGGAACGGGCGTTCGTCCCGCGCTGCGGGCTCGCCGTGACGGTGATTGACGTAACGGTTCGCTAACGACAGGGTGCGGTGTGCAGTCCCGCATCGTTGCCGGTTTACGGTGACTCCGCTGACCCCACCCCTCGGATCAAGGCAGCGGTGACCGTGCACCCAAAAGAAAGGTCCCACCCCGTGAGTCGTACCAAACCCGTGACCTGGGCCAAGGTCATGGCCGGCACCGCCGTGCTGGCCCTGTCCCTTGCAGCCTGTGGCTCCGACGACAGCAGCACGCCGTCGGCGCAGGACACCAACGAACCCTCTGACACGTCGTCGCCGACGGAGTCCGAGAGCGCTCCGGCCGCCTTCACCAATGACAAGTGCAAGAACAACCAGAACAGCAGCAACGCCTTCTACGTCGGCGGCATCCTGCCGCTGACGGGCACCCTCGCCTTCCTCGGCCCCCCGGAGGTCGCCGGCGTCGGTCTTGCCGTCTCCGACATCAACGCCGCGGGTGGCGTGAACGGTGCCAAGGCCTGCCACAACATCCAGGACTCCGGTGACTCGACCGACATGTCGGTCAGCTCCGCCTCCGGCCAGACGCTGGTCGCCGCCAAGCCTTCGGTGGTCATCGGTGCGGCTTCCTCCTCGGTGTCGCTGAACGTGGTCGACGCCTTCGCCGACAACAAGATCGTCGAGGTCTCGCCGGCCAACACCGCGGTCGACCTGAGCGGCTACTCGCCGTGGTACTTCCGTACCGCTCCCCCGGACACCATCCAGGGCAACGCGCTCGGCACGCTGATCTCCTCCGACGGCTACCAGAAGATCGCCTTCCTGGTGTTCAACGACACCTACGGCACCGGTCTTCGCGACGTGGTCGAGGAGACGGTCACGAACGCCGGTGGCCAGTGCGTCTACGGCTGCAAGGGCGACGGCAACGAGTTCCCCGCCGGCCAGACCACCTTCTCGACCGAGGTCGGCGCCGCACTGGCGTCCAACCCCGACGCGATCGTGATCCTGGCGTTCGACGAGACCAAGGCCATCGTGCCCGAGCTCGCGGCCCAGGGCTGGGACATGACGAAGACCTACTACTCCGACGGCAACACCTCGGACTTCAGCAAGGCCTTCCCGAAGGGCAC
>CAVWXS010000031.1:0-209248 GCA_963758885.1 uncultured Actinomycetota bacterium | reverse complement strand
CAAGCCCGGCGAGCCGTTCCAGGCCTCGCACCAGGCCGCCATGCACGTGCTCGCCCACGGGCTGGAGGACCTCGAGCTCTGCCGGTCCCGGCCGAGGAGGCCCTCGACCCGGAGTCCAAGGTCTACAGCCGCTGGACGCTGCACGGCGTCAGCCACATGCTCGGCATGGACGTCCACGACTGCGGCCAGGCCGCCCCGGAGGCCTATGCCAAGGGCACCTATGCCGAGGGCATGGTCCTCACCGTCGAGCCCGGCCTCTACTTCCAGGAGGACGACCTGCTCGTCCCCGAGGAGCTGCGCGGGATCGGCATCCGCATCGAGGACGACATGCTGGTCACCGCTGACGGCACTCGCAACCTGTCGGGCTCCCTGCCGCGCACCGCCGACGACGTCGAGGCCTGGTTCGCCGAGCACCGCGGGTAAGCGTCCCGCAAGCCGTGACGTCATACGAATCGTGGCGCCTATGCCTCGATTCGTATGACGTTGCCCCCTTCCCCGGGCCTGTAGGCGATGACAAGGTGAGCGCCATGCTCTTCCACATCACGCAGGTCCACGATCCGGCCGACTGCCCCTACGGCCAGGGCGGATCCCGCAAGTTCCACGACGCCTCGGTGGAAGGGGTGACCGTGCACGGCGTCTACGGCGCCTTCATGGAGCACACCATCTACATGGTGGTCGAGGCCGACGACTTCGACCTGCTCAACAAGTTCCTGCTGCCGGGCATGAAGTCCTGCACGACCGAGATCACCCCGGTCAGCGCCGACCCGCTGCCCGAGTGGAGCTGACCCTTTCGACCCCGAGCCACGTGAGGCCTTGGATCCTCTCCGCTACGCGAGCGATTCGAGCGCGGCAGCGGCCGCCGCCGCGCCGCCGTAGCCGCCGATCGCGACGGCCATCTGCTTCGCGCCTGCCTTGAAGCGGTCGTCCCCGAGGATGTCCGTCGCGGCCTGTGCGATCGCCTCGCTGCTGGAGTCCGGCATCAGCATCCGGCCCGCGCCGAGGGCCTGGACCTGCTCTGCGTTGAAGAACTGATCGCGGCCCATCGGCGTGCACAGCAGCGGCACACCGCGACCGAGCGCGGCCATCGTGGTGCCGAGGCCGGCGTGGGTGATCACCAGTGATGCCGAGGCGAGGATCTCGGCGTGCGGCACGTACCGCGCCACGCGCGTGTTGGCGCCTGCGTTCACCGATGCGGGATCGATCGACGGTCCGGTCGTCACGATGGCGCGCACCGGCAGCTGCGCCACCGCATCGACGCACCGCTGCAGCAGGTCGGCCTGCCCCTGCTCGCTCGTGCTGAGACTGACGAGGACCAGCGGCGTCGACCCGTCGCGGACGTCGACCTCGTCGATCTCGCGGGACAGCGGAGGTGCGTCGAGCACGGGTCCGATGCGCAGCACGTTGGCCGCGTCCGGCACGTCGGGCTCGAACTCCTTCGGCGCCGCGACGATCGCGTACTCGCATGCGTCGTGGATGTCGCCGAGTCTCTCGATCGCCGGCAGACCGAGCTCCGCGCGGTGCGCGTTGGCGATCGCCATGCCCGGCGCGAACATCTCGACGAGGGGCCCGCCCCGGAAGATCGTGTACGGCGTGTGGAACAGCGCCGCGGTCGGAGTGCCCGACGCCAGCGCGACGTCGATCGCCGTGAACAGCATGCAGTCGACCAGCACCGCGTCTGCCGGCTCCCGGTCCAGCTCCTGCGCGAGGTCCCGGGCGATGGTCGTGCTGAAGCAGAGCTCCTCGATCAGGAGCCTCATCTCGGCTTCGAAGTCGTCCGGATCTTCCATCGCGTCCCAACCTTGGCCCTGGGTCAACGGGACGAAGCGGGCGCCCACGTCACCGCACCGCTCGGCGATCGTGTCGTGCCCGAGCATCCGGACGTCGTGGCCACGCTCGACGAGCGTGCGTGTGATCCCCAGCGTCGGCACGAGGTTCCCCGCGCCGTCCCAAGTCACGATCAGGTAGCGACCCATGTGTCACCAGCTCCTCGGCTCCGACTGCTTGACAAGTTGTAAAGTAGGGTATGCTTTACAGCATGTCAAGTGGCGGGCGTCCCCAGACCCGGACCCAGATCCTCGAGGCGGCGCGCGCGATATTCGAGGAGCTCGGCTACTACGACGCCGGCCTCGGGGCCGTCGCGAAGAAGGCAGGGGTCTCGCGCCAGGCGATCTACCTCCACTTCCCGTCCAAGGCGGAGCTACTGACCGCCCTCCATCTGCACATCTTCGCCACGGATGTCGTCCCGGCCATCGAGCGGCATCCGATAACGGACGCGGTGTCCGCGTTGGATGCGCTCGACGCGATGATCGCCGTGGACGTCGAGGTCGTCTCCAAGGTGTGGCGGATCCACGAGGCCCTTCAGATGGCCCGACGGCAGCACCCGGAGGTCGAGGAGACCCTGCGCCCGCGCGAGGAGGAGCGCTACGGCGAGCTGCTCGACCTCGGGCGCCGGCTCAAGCGAGAAGGCGCGCTGCCACCGAACATCCGTGTCGGCACGTTCGCCGACATGCTGTGGGGCCTCATCAACGTTGGCACCTACAGGAGCCTCGTCATCGAACGAGGTTGGTCGCTCGACCAGTACAGGCGCTGGGTGCGCAACACGATCCGGCTCCAGATCAGCGCCGACTGACCGCGTGGGCAGCGAGACGTGGGTCAGCCGCGCAGGCGGGCGTTGACGGCGTCGGCGGAGAACTCGTGGTCGACGACGAGCCGGGTCAGCCCGGCGATCGCGGCGTCCTCGCCGAGCGCGCCGAGCTGGAGGGTGAGGTGGCGGGTGGCGCGGGGCAACGACAGCTTGTAGAGGGTCTCGCGGATGCCGGCCAGCAGCGGCGCGGAGGCCAGGGCGCCGCCGATCAGCACCACCTCGGGGTTGAGCAGACAGACCACGGTGGCCATCACCTCGCCGATCCGGCGGCCGGCCTGCTGGGTCAGCCGGGCGGCGTCGGCGTTGCCGGCACGCAGCAGCTCGCGCACCTCGCGGCCCGGACGCCGCGGGGAAGCCCAGCTCGGTCAGCTCGTGCGCGACGGCGCGGCCACTGGCCACGGCGGCCAGGCAGCCGTGCCTGCCGCACTGGCACAGCGCGTCCGAGCTCGGCGAGATCTGGACGTGGCCGATGTCGCCGGCGCCGCCGTCGGCGCCGGTGTAGGAGCGGCCGTTGATCACGATGCCGGTGCCGATGCCGGTCGAGACCTTGACCAGGCACATCAGCGTGGTCTGTGAGTAGCCGCGGTGGCGTACTCGCCGAGGGCCGCGGCGTCGGCGTCGTTGGCGGTGAGCACCGGGACGCCCGGAAGCCCGGCCTGGATGTGCTCGGCCACCGGGTAGGCGTCCCAGCCGGGCAGGATCGGCGGCTGGCTGGGCCGGCCCGGACTCGGGATCGATCGGGCCGGGCAGGCTGAGCGCGGCTCCGCACAGGTCGCTCGACGCGACGCCGGCCCGCTCGAGCAGGCCGGCCATCGCGGCCGCGATCTGGTCCAGCACCACGACCGGTCCCTGGTCGACCGGGGCGTCGATCTCGTCCTGGGCCAGCACGACCCGCCGAGGTCGGTGACCGCGATCCGGGTGTGCGTGGTGTCGACGGCCGCGACGAGCGCCCGCGACTGGGAGGTGTTGAAGTCCAGGCTCCGACGCCGCCGGCCACCGGTGGCCTCGGTGGTGTCGCCCTCGACGATGATCCCGGCGTCCAGCAGCGCGTCGAGGCGCTGCGCGACGGTCATCCGCGACAGGCCGGTGATCTCGCGGACGTCACCGCGGGTCAGCGCCAGGCCGTCGCCGGATCAGGGTCAGCACGTCGCCGGGTCCGGTCGGCATGGCACCTCCAGGGACGGACCGACCACCAGGAGTCGGCGGAGGGAGTGTAGCGATTGGACAACTCATGCTTGACAATTGTGTCACTTAGGTCCAAGGTTTGGACAAAAGTCTGTGTCGCCCATCACACGACGCCCACGACCCGGAGGCTTCCATGTCCCTTGCCCGTCGGCTGTCCGCTCGGGCCCGGCTGCGCCGCGCCGGCGCCGCCCTCCTGGCGACGGGCCTCGTCGCCATCGCCTCGCCGCCTGCGGCGGCGACGACGACGGCGGAGGAGGTGGTGGTGGCGGCGGCGACACGCTGACCGTCTGGATCGTCGAGGACCTGCCCGACCGGGTCGCGGCGACCCAGGAGATCGTCGACGCCTTCTCCGAGGAGAGCGGTGTCACGGTCGAGCTGACCCCCGTCGCCGAGGACCAGTTCAACCAGATCCTCACCTCCAACGCCGCCGCCGGCGACCTGCCCGACGTCATCGGCGGCTGCCGCTCGGCCAGGTTGCGCACGCTGTCGGCCAACGAGCCTGCATCGACACCGACGCCGTCGGCCGACGTCCTGGACAGCCTCGACGCCGGCGACGTTCAGCGAGAGCGCGCTGGCGCTGACCGCCGACGGCGACGACCAGCTCGGCGTCCCGAGCGAGTCGTGGATCCAGCTGCTCGTCTACCGCCAGGACCTCTTCGACAAGGCCGGGCTCGCCGACCCCAAGACCTACGACGACGTCCTGGCCGCCGCCGAGGCCCTCGACAGCCCCGAGGTCGCCGGGTTCGTCGGCGCCAACGTCGCCGGCGACGCCTTCACCGCCCAGACCTTGGAGGAGATCGGCCTGGGCAACGACTGCGAGATGGTCAACGACGAGGGCGATGTCACCTTCGACAGCGACCAGTGCGTCGAGGGCCTCGACTTCTACGGCCCCTGATGCAGAACTACTCGGTCTCCGGTGCGCAGGACGTCGACACCACGCGCGCGTCGTACTTCGCCGGCCAGGCCGCGATGATCATCTGGTCGAGCTTCATCCTCGACGAGATGGCGGGCCTGCGGAACGACGCCCTGCCGACCTGCCCGGAGTGCAAGAAGAACCCCGCCTTCCTGGCCAAGAACAGCGGCGTGGTCACCTCGATCCAGGGACCGTCGGGCTCGGAGCCGGCGACGTTCGGCGAGGTGACGTCGTGGACGATCACCGCGGAGTCGGCCAGCGACCCGTCGCAGCAGTTCGTCGAGTACATGATGTCCGACGGCTACGAGCCGTGGATCGCGATCGCTCCCGAGGGCAAGATCCCGGTGCGCTCCGGTCCCGAGTCCGGCTCGACCGAGTACTCCGACGCCTGGGCCGGCATGGACGTCGGCGTGGACACCAAGGCGCCGCTGTCGGAGTTCTACGGCCAGGAGGTCATCGACGCGCTGACCGCGGGCACCGACTCGCTGCAGCGCTGGGCGATCCCGCAGGGCCAGGGTGACCTGCTCGGCGCCATCCAGGGCGAGCAGCCGGTGGCCAACGCGGTCAACGAGGTGTCAGCAGCGGGACCGACCCGCCGAGGACGCCGCCCAGCAGGCCGCCGACGCGATCAGCGAGGCCGCGGAGTCCGTGCAATGAGCATCGGCGGACCCACCGCGCAGATGCCGGTCGACGGAGGAGCGGCGACTCCGGCTCTCCCCCGCCGCCCCGGCGCGGTGGGTCCGCGCGGGCCCGCGAGGACCGCAGGGTCGGTTACCTGCTGATCACCCCCACGGTGGTCATCGTGTTCACGATGGTCGTCCTGCCGATCCTGTGGACCATCTCCCTGGCCTTCCAGCAGGTTCGGCTGCTCAACCTCCGCACGCCGGCTTCATCGGCGACTACAGCCTGGAGAACTTCCAGGACGTGCTGACCTCGCCGGGTTTCGTCGACGCGCTGGTCACCACGCTGGTCTACTCCGTCGGCGGCACGGCCTGCGCGATCGGGCTCGGCCTGCTGGCCGCGCTCGCCCTGCGCAAGCCGTTCCGCGGCCGCGGTCTCGTGCGGGCCTGCATGCTCGTGCCGTACGTCGCCCCGGTGGTCGCCGCGACCTTCGTGTGGACCACGATGCTCAACCCGCAGTTCGGGATCGCCAACCACTACGGCACGCACGCTGCTGGGCTGGGACGAGCCGATCGCCTTCCTCAGCTCCTCGGAGAACCGGTCTCGATCTTCGGCTTCGACACCCACGTCACCACCGCGCTGTTCGAGCGTCATCCTGTTCGAGGCGTGGCGGTCGTTCCCGTTCGCCTTCCTCTTCCTCACCGCGCGCATGCAGGCGATCCCCGAGAGTCTGGAGGAGGCGGCCATCGTCGACGGTGCCACGCCGACCCAGCGCTTCCGCTACATCGTCCTTCCCCAGCTGCTGCCGACGATCGCGGTGCTGACGGTGCTGCGCTTCATCTGGACCTTCAACAACTTCGACGACATCTACCTGCTGACCGGCGGCGGCGCCGGCACCCAGGTCGTCGCCGTCCGCGTCTACGACTACCTGATCAACCGCGGCGACATCGGCGCCGCGGCCGCCCAGGCGCTGGTCCTGGCCGCGATCCTCGCGGTGCTCGTCGGCACCTACCTCAAGCTGTTCGGCCGGCAGGAGGAGGTGGCATGAGCACCCTCAACCGCGACCCGTCGAGCGCCGCGTCTTCGCGTCGTCTGCGCCCGGTGTTCATCGCCTTCCTGCTCGTCATCACCTGTTCCCCTTCTACTACATGGTGCTGCTGTCGTTCCGGCCGCTCGACGCGGTGCTCCAGGACCCAGGAGCACTCTTCGCCGCAGCCCGGCGAGATCGACCTGGCACCTACAAGGACGTGCTCGCCTCGACCGAGGACGGCGGACAGGGCTTCCTCAACTTCATCAAGAACAGCATGTTCGTGGCGCATCGGCACCGTCGTGCTGAGCCTGCTCGTCGCCGTCCCCGGCGCGTACGCCGTCAGCCGGCTGGAGTTCTTCGGCCGGCGCCAGATCAGCGCGGTCTTCCTCGGCGTCTACTTCTTCCCGGCGATCCTGCTGGCGATCCCGCTGTTCGTGTTCTTCACCAGGATCCAGCAGCGCGGCACCTTGACCGGCCTGCTCGATCGTCTACGTCGCCCAGGTGGCCGCCGTCTCGATCTACATGCTGCGCAACTACTTCGACACGATTCCCGGCCAGCATCGAGGAGGCTGCGGCCATCGACGGCTGCACGCGCCTCCAAGCCATGCGGCACGTCAGCCTGCCGCTGGCGCTGCCGGCCATCGCCTCGAACGCCCTGTTCGTCTTCATGATCGCGTGGAACGAGTTCCTCTTCGCCCTGCTCTTCCTGGTCGAGAAGCGCGAGAACTGGACCGTCTCCCTGGGCCTCTCGCAGCTCGCCGGGAGCATCGAGGTGCCGACGACCGTGCTGATGGCGGGCTCGGTCATCTTGACCGTGCCCATCATCGTGCTGTTCTTCCTCAGCGAACGCTGGCTGGCCGGTGGCCTGACCGCGGGCGCCGAGAAGGGCTGAGCCGTGCCCGAGGTCGTCTCGTTCACCGCCCCTGGCCAGGTGGCGCTCGTCTCGTACGACGCCGCGCCGCTCACCCCGGGCAGCGTGCGGGTGCGCACGTGGTACTCCGGCATCTCCGCCGGCACCGAGCTCACGGCGTACCGCGGGTCCAACCCGTACCTCACCGGCACGTGGGACCCCGACCGCCGGCTGTTCGTCGAGGGTGCCCCGACGTTCGCCTATCCCGTCGAGGGCTGGGGCTACTCCGAGGTGGGCGAGGTCGTCGAGGTCGCCGACGGCGTGAGGGCACCCGGCGGTCGGCGACGTCGTGCACGGCATCTGGGGCCACCGCAGCGAGGCCGTGGTCCCGGCCGACGCGGTCGCGTGGCGGACCTGGTCCGCCGACGACGCGATCTCGGGGACCTTCGCCCGGGTCGGCTCCATCGCGCTGAACGCGGTGCTCGCCGGCGACGTGCGGGTGGGCGACAAGGTCGCGGTGTTCGGGCAGGGCGTGATCGGCCTGCTCGCCACCCGTCTGGCGGCGCTCGCCGGGGCCGAGGTCGTCGCCGTGGACATGCTCCCCCGGCGCCTGGAGGCCGCCCGGGCGATGGGTGCGACCGAGACCGTCGCGGCCGACGCCGCCGGTGGGGCCGGGGCCGTCGTGCGCGAGTGGTCGGGCGGCGGCGTGGACGCGGCCATCGAGATCAGCGGCAGCGACCGCGCGCTGCACGAGGCGGTCCGGTCCGTCGTCGTCGAGGGCCTCGTGGTGGCGTCCGGCTTCTACCAGGGTGGCGCGGCGAACCTGCGCCTCGGTGAGGAGTTCCACCACAACCGGGTGCGGATCGTGGCCAGCCAGATCTCGGGCACGCCCGTGGGTCTGGGGGCCCGCTGGGACCAGCCCCGCCTGGTGCGCACGTTCATGGGCCTGGTCCGCGACGGACGCGTCGACGCGGCGTCGCTGGTCACCGACGTGGTCGAGGCGGCCGATGTCGCCGCGGTCTTCGAACGACTCGACCGCGGCGACCCCGACATCCTCCAGGCCGTGCTGCGGTTCCCGGGAGCCCCGTGAATGTCTCAGGGATGGAGCTCGAGACGGGCCCGCGGTTTCCCGGACGACCGGCGCGGGCGTGGCGATCCTCGGCTGCGGCACGATCGCCCAGTCGGCCCACCTGCCGGCGTACCAGCAGCACGGCGTCGGCGTCACCGGCGTCTGGAGCCGGTCGGCCGAGACCACGACCGCGACCGTGCGCGAGCGGTTCCCCTTCGTCGGTCGCGTCTACGCCAGCGCCGAGGAGCTGCTGGCCGACCCCGAGGTGAGGTACGTCGACCTGGCCACCGGTCCCGAGGGACGGCTCGCCTGGATCGAGGCCGCCATCGAGGCGGGCAAGCACGTGCTGGCCCAGAAGCCGCTGACCCTCTCGGCCGACGACCTGGCCCGGCTGCCGGAGGTGCTGGCGAAGGCCGACGCCGCCGGCGTCCGGGTCGCCGTCAACCACAACGGCCGCTGGGCGCCGCCCTGGCGGGCCACCACGCTGCTGCTGCGGCAGGGCGCGATCGGCGAGGTCGTCGGCGTCACCCACCTGCACGACAAGCCACTGCCGCCGCTGGTCGGGACGCCGTTCGACGACGTGCCCCACATGCTGCTCACCGACTACCTCCTGCACTGGGTCGACATCACCCGCACCTGGCTGGGCGACGGTGGTCGCTCGGTGCAGGCGACCGACTCACGGGTCCCGGGCCAACCCCCTGAGGCCCGGAACCCGTGGTCGGCCACGCTCTCGATGACGGCCGCGACCGGTGCGACCGCGACCCTGCGGATCGCCGGCCACGTGGTCTCCTCCGAGCCGGGCGTGCCCTTCTGGGTGCACGGCACGACCGGCACGCTGCGCGGCAGCGTGCTGCTCGACTCCGACCGGCTCGAGCTCGACGACGGCGAACGGCGCACGCCCGGTGCCCCTGTCGGGCGCGTGGTTCGTCGACGGCTTCGCGGCGGCGATGGGCGAGCTGATGTGCGCCGTCGCCGAGGGCCGCCAGCCCGAGAACTCCGCCGCCGACGCCGCGCGGTCGGTCGCCCTCGTGCTGGCCGCGCGCGAGTCGGCCGAGCGCGGCGGCGCCCCCGTCGACCCCGCGGAGGTCGTCGCATGACGGCCCCGGTGGTCGACGAGGTCGAGGTCGATCCCGTCGCGCGCCCGGGTCTACGCCGAGGGCTGGCAGAGCTGGAGCCCGGCGACCTGGTACCCCGCCGGCGCGACCGGCCTGCGGCCCGACGAGGACTGGCAGCACACGATGCGCTTCCGGCCGGGCACGCCGATCGCGGACGACGCGCTCCAGGCCGAGGGGCTGCTCGTCGTCGACCCCGGCGACGGCAGCCCGGTCCGCTGCTACGGCGCCACCGACCCGGACGTCGTACCGACCATCACCGCGACCCTGGTCGACGAGCGCGTGCACGTGCGGTCGACGGGCCCGGTCGAGACGACCGAGGGCGCCGACGCCGAGACCGCGCTCGCGGCGTACGCCGACGGGTTCGCCCGCAGGGCGGGCGCGAGCACCCTGGCGGCCCCGCCGACGGTGTGGTGCTCCTGGTACCGCTACTTCGAGCAGGTCACCGCCGACGACGTCCTGGAGAACCTGCGCTCCTTCGACGAGCACGACCTCCGCGTCGACGTCGTCCAGGTCGACGACGGCTGGAGCCCGGGGCTGGGTGAGGGTCTCGTCGTCGCCGACCGCTTCGGGTCGCTGGAGGCGGTGGTCGACGAGGTGCGCTCGACCGGCCGGCGGGCGGGCATCTGGGTCGCGCCGTTCCTCGTCGGCGCCCGGTCGACGCTGGCGACCGAGCACCCCGACTGGCTGGTCGGTCCGGCCGGCCGCAACTGGGGCGACGACCTGGTCGGTCTCGACCTCACCCACTGCGGCGTCCTCGACCTGCTCGCCGAGACGTTCACGCGGCTGGTCGACCTCGGCGTCGACTACCTCAAGCTCGACTTCCTCTACGCGGGCGGCGTGCCGGTTCCTGGGCGGGGTCGCCGCGCCGAGGACATGACCGGCGAGGAGGCCTACCGCTCCGGCCTGTCGCTGATCCGCGAGGTGGTCGGCCCCGAGGTCTACCTGGTCGGCTGCGGGGCGCCGCTGCTGCCGAGCGTCGGCCTGGTGGACGCGATGCGCGTCTCCCCCGACACCTTCCACGAGGGTGGCGAGGACGGCTCCCACGGCCTGCGCGGGCTGATGCCGCTGGCGGCGCGCGCCTGGCAGCAGGGGCGGTTCTGGGTGAACGACCCCGACTGCCTGGTGGCCCGCCCGTCGTACGCCGAGCGGGAGCGGTGGGCCGACGCGGTCCGAGCCTTCGGCGGGCTGGCGTCGTTCTCCGACCGGGTGTCCGAGCTCGACGACCCGGGCCTGAAGCAGGTCCGGGAGCTGCTGGCGCGCGGCAGCGTCACCACGCCCTTCGGCGACGCGACCGTTCGCGAGGGCGCCCACGTGGCCGCGGAGGAGCTGCGGTGACCGACGACCCGCCTGGGCAGCTGGCCGCACGCATCTCGCCGTACCTCGAGCAGCTCTACCCCGACCAGCACGAAGAGGTCTGCCGTCGGCTGGTGGCGATGGCGACGACGTACGCCGACCGGCTGGGCGGGCGCACCGTGGCGCCGCCGACCCAGCGGACGGTCTGCCTGATCACCTACGGCGACGGCATCCGCCGCGCCGACGAGACGCCGCTGCACACCTTGTCGGGGTTCCTCCACGACCACGTCGGCGACCTGGTCAGCGACGTGCACCTGCTGCCGATGTTCCCGTGGACCTCCGACGACGGGTTCGCGGTCGTCGACCACCGCGCCGTGAACACCGCGCTCGGCACCTGGGACGACGTGGCCGAGATGGCCGGCGAGCACGACCTGATGTTCGACTTCGTGGCCAACCACACCTCGAGCAGCAGCCCCTGGTTCACCGGCTGGCTCGCCGGCGACCCGGCGTACGCGGGGTTCTACGTCGAGCGCGACCCGGCCTTCGACGTCTCGCACGTGACCCGACCGCGCACCACGCCGCTGTTCCACCCCTACCCGCGCCCGGACGGCACGACCGTCGAGGCGTGGACGACCTTCGGCGAGGACCAGGTCGACGTCGACGTGCGCCACCCCGCGACGCTGCTCGAGCTGACCGACGTGCTGCTGGGCTACCTCGCGCGTGGAGCCTCGGCCGTGCGGCTCGACGCCATCGGCTTCCTCTGGAAGGAGTCGGGCACCACCTGCATCCACCTGCCGCAGACGCACGCGGTGATCAAGCTCTGGCGGGCGCTGGCCGACCACGTCGCGCCGGGCGCTCGGCTGCTGACCGAGACCAACGTGCCGCACGCCGAGAACATCTCCTACTTCGGCAACGGCGAGGACGAGGCCCACCTCGTCTACCAGTTCGCGCTGCCGCCCCTGGTGCTGCACTCGTTCGTGGCGGCGTCGACGGCGCGGCTCAGCGACTGGGCGAAGGGCGTCGGCCCGGTGAGCTCGACGGCGACGTGGTTCAACTTCCTGGCCAGCCACGACGGCATCGGGCTCCGCGCGACCGAGGGCATCCTCGACGACGCCGAGCGCGCGGCCCTCGTCGAGCGGACCCGCGCCCACGGCGGCCGGGTCTCGATGGCCAGCCGGCCCGACGGCTCCAGCACGGTCTACGAGCTCAACCTCTCCTACCTGGACGCGCTGTGCTCGCCCGAGGAGGCCGCCGACCCGGCGACCCTGGCCGCCAAGGCGCTGGCGGCGCACAGCATCCTGTTCGCGTTCCTCGGCGTCCCGGCGGTCTACTACCACTCGCTCGTCGGCTCGCCGCCCGACCACGAGGGCATGGAGGCCAGCCGGATCAACCGGCGCATCAACCGCGAGGTCCTCGACGCCGACCGGCTGGTGGCCGAGCTGGGTGACGACCCGCGCCGCCGCACCGTCTTCGCCGGCATGCGGCACCTGCTCGACGTACGCCGGCAGCACGAGGCGTTCTCCCCGTTCGGCACCCAGCTCGTCGAGCGCCTCGACGACCGGGTCTTCGCGGTCCGCCGCGGGGCGGGTACGCCGGGCGAGCTGCTGTGCGTCACCAACGTCACGGGTGCCACGGTCACGCTGCCGGAGGTGACCGGCCACGACGTGCTCACCGACCGCGACGTCGTACCGCTGACGCTGGGCCCGTGGGGCTACGCCTGGGTGCGGCCCTCCTGAGGTTGCCCGGACGTCATACGAATCGTGGTGTCGATGGCTCGATTCGTATGACGTTGTCGGCTGCACCGGGGTGATCGGTCAGAATGGTCCCCGCCCAGCCCTCGTAGCTCAGCTGGACAGAGCAGCGGCCTTCTAATCCGCCGGTCACAGGTTCGAATCCTGTCGGGGGCGCCCATCTGACCTGGCCATTCATGTTTCGGCGTAGGTGGCCAGGTCTGTTTGTCCCTCGAAAGTCCCTCCGGAGACTCTTCTCCGCCTGCGGCCTGGCATGGTCGCGCCAAGCGGGACCCAGGCGTTGGTCCAGGCGGCCGAAGGAGAGGACCCGGAGATGTCGGAGCGCGCCACCCGGCTGCTGCTCGACGCAGATGGAACGGCATCGCGCCGACCGGCTCGATGCGGGGTCATCCCGCCGGTCGTGGTTCGCCGGGAGAACGCCTAGGACCGAAGGCTTCCCCCAGGGTGGTTCCCTTCACCCCCGCCCCTGAGTAGCGTCTGGACTTTCAGTCTGTTTCGGGCGACCCACACGGGGATGCAGTGACTTGCCAGCCGTTCGTCGACCGGGCGTACTCAACGATGGAGGACCCCGTGACGAACTTCGATATGTTCAAGGGCCGAGGACTCGCGCTTGTCGTCAGCGCGAGCATCCTGGCCCTGGCCGCCGGTGGCGGTGGAGCCGTGGCTGGCTCGCTCATCACCTCGCAGGGCATTCAGGACAAGACTATCAAGACCGTGGACCTGAAGAAGGCGCGGTGAAGACCCAGAAGGTGCAAGACGGCACCCTCGGGGTCGCCGACCTCAGCAAGAAGGCGCAGGACCAGTTCTCCAAGCCCGGACCCCAGGGCCCTCCCGGTCCCGCAGGCGGACCTGCCGGACCCGCAGGCCCTCCCGGTCCTGCCGGCCCTCCCGGACCCGGGGGAGCCTCCGAGTTCGGCGTCGCCCAGGTGTTCGTGGACCGAGGCAACGGCCCCTCGCGATTCGCCAGCTACTCTGCCTCGCTCGGCTCACCAGCAGGGACGACGACCGGCGGGCACTTCCGCTTCACCTGCAACGCATCTCAGGCACCGTGCAAGGTCTCCCTCGGGGCTGCCGTCATCTCGACCCAGACCGGCACCACGCCGTTCTATCCGCGGATCGTCATCCACAGCCAATCCGGCGCTACGGTCGGCGCGCCGATGAAGTTCTGCGAGTACGCAGACGGAGCCAACAACAACGCCGGCATCGACCAGGTCACGAAGGTGCCGACCCTGCAGGCAGCCGTCCCTGAGATGCAGGTGGCACGCGACCTCGGGGTCGGGGGATCGCTTGACTGCGGAGCCGGCCAGTCGCTCCCAGCCAACGGCGTCGTCACGCACATCGACGTTCCGGCCGGATCCGCGACCGACCCCGCGTTCTACGACGTGTGGACGACCCTCACGTTCAGGTGAAGTGAACTCATAATCCTTCGGTCGCGGGTTCAAGTCCCGCCCGCCTCACCCATCTGACCTGGCCTTTCATCGTTCGCGGTGGGAGGCCAGGTCTGGTCGTAACTCCGACGCAACTCCATACCGGCAGGCGCGGCACAAGATTTTGAGCGAGGACGGCTGAGATGCCGCAGCGGAGCAGGTGTCCGCAGGTCACGGAGTGGTTGCACCGCGAGCACACGGGTAGCCCGCGTCGGCGTCCAGCAGGGGCGTGATGACGCTTCTCTGGCTAACGGCTGGGTGAGGTTGCAGAGGCGCAGATCGGCGGTGGTGACGATGAAATCCTGGCCAGAGACGACCTTGAGCAGGTGACTTCCGTGCCCTTCGCCCAGTACATCTCGTCAGCGGTGCCGGGTCGAAAAGGCGGAAATGATTCGCGAGGCGCCTCGCGTGGCCCGGCTGCGTGAGTGGTGACGAGGCGCCTCGAAAACAGCCACAGTTCTAGTCGAGGGGTTACAGAACCGCAACCTTGGTTGAAGTAGCAACTGCCAACGGCCCATCGGCGCGGACGCATGGAGGTGGGAAGACTCCTTCGCCGCCACGCCGGACGCCCTCATGCGGCGGGGTGACGCATCCAGACGCGGATATCGTTCATCGCGCTCGTCGGTCCTCACGAACGTCGTGTTGTCCGGCGGCCGGATCGGCTCGGCGGGCCGTCCGAGCGGTGATCAGGTGTGCATCGCGCGCAGGAGGAGCACCACGCCGCGCGCCGTGTCGAGGTTGGCCGCGACGGCGACGACCGCCAGCCCCCACAGCGGAAGGCCGCTGATCGCCGCCAGGGCGAAGATCAGCAACCGGACCTCGCGCCGGAAGAGCAACCGCACGTCGGTGTCGCGGCCCACCGCGTGGATGTAGGAGATCAGCAGGCAGCCGCACCCGGCGGCGAACCCCCAGGCCCAGGCGGTCTCGGTGTGCCCGGCGCCGATGACCAGGCCGACCACCACGGCGAGGTCGGCGTAGCGGTCCAGCAGCGTGTCCAGCGCGGCGCCGCGGCGCGAGGCCCGGCCGCTCACTCGCGCGAGCTCGCCGTCGACGCCGTCGAGGGCGGAGCCGAGCAGGACGCCGAGCCCGCCCGCGGCCATCGCCCACCGGTCGCCGATCGCGATCAGGCCGGACGCGAGCAGCGTGGTGGCGAAGGCCAGCAACGTGGCCACGTGCGGGCTGAGCCCGGTCCGCAGCAGCTGGCGGGTCAGGGGCCCCGAGATCCGCCGGTTGACGGTCCGGGCGATGATCTGGTCGGTTGGCTTGGGCCCGTACCGATGCCACATCACCCGCTCCAGGGCCCGCACGCCATCGGGTGTGTCGACGGCCGCCCAGAGTCCGGTGAAGTCGCAGGTGGTCATCTCGAAGCCGTGGGCGAGCATCCGCCGCCGCACGGCGGCCCACGGCATCGCCGGTGCGTCGGCGGTCGCGGCCAGGACGTCGGCGACGCGGACGGAGCTGAGGCCGGCGTCGACCGCGGCGTACTCCTTCAGGTCGGCGGCCAGTTCGAGCAGTCGGCCGTCGGCCGCGGTCCGCACCCGGACGGGGGGCACTCCTCCCAGGCCGCCCACCTGGCGCTGCGGGTCACGGTCGACGGCCTGCACGTTGCGGCCCGGTGCGGCCATCAGCCGCCGTACGTCGTCGGCCTCGAACACGTGGTCGCCCATGACGACCAGGCACCGGTCCTCGTCGACCTGCTGGAGGCCGGCCAGCACCGAGGTCGACGTGCCCTGCTGCCAGTCCGGGTTGACCACCAGTTCGACCGGGAGGCCGTGGGAGTGGATGGTCGCCGCCACGTCCTCGCTCCGGTAGCCGGCCACCACCACGATCCGGCTCACTCCTGCCTCGCACAGCACCTTGACCGTGCGGTCGAGCAGGGTCACGCCGCCCACCCGCCGCAGCACCGTCGGCTGGAGTGAGCGGGACCGGTGCTTCGACTCCGCGGTTACCACAACCGCGCTCGTCGCCCGTGGCTGGGGATCGCTCTTCGGGCGCGGGTCCATGGCTCGCAGTATGCGTCAGCACGTTCGAGCGGGCGCCGGGGCTCGGGTGCGGGGAGACCTCTCCCGCCTCCGCGCACCCTGTCCGCCCGCGACCGACTGGGACCGCAGTGAACAGGATCGGAACCAGGCTCCCTTCGGCCTGATGCTGAGCCTCCCCGGCCCAGCCGTCGCCACGCATGGTGGTCGCGCCGACGCGCCGTGACCTCGCTGGGGCTCAGGAAGCGCGGCTCAGCACGCCGCTCGTAAGCTTGGTGCCCTTGGCTGGAATGACCCCGATCCGTTGGTCGCCGACGGCGACGTCGAGCACGAGAGACAGGACTCGATGGCATTGGCGGACGGCCAACGTCACCATCTTGAGGAAGCTGGTCATCTGCCAGTTCTTCGCCCGAAGCATGTGCTCAATATCCGACCGGTGGCGGACGCCGTTGACGCTCAGCGCCAGGGTCGCCCAGAACTGGGTACGCCGCCTCGCAGACGTCGCGGATGCCGAGCGGACTCCGCGAGTGCGGAGCCGGTTCTCCGGGCCGATGCCCGGGCTGCACTTCCCCAATCTTGGGGATTGGAGACAACACCCCCAGTCCACCCCTACACTTCGATCCACGCTGATGGAGTCGGGCCAGACGGGCCTGCCACTCACGCGCGCCCGAATTTCGGGGTTTTCGTCCCCAGAAGCTCTCGGGATGCTGTACCGTCCCTCACTGAGAGCGCTCAGTGAGCGCGCTCGCGAGTGCCGTCCAAGCAACACAGACGGTCACTGGGCTTTAGCCGCTCTCGGCCACGCCGCCGCAACCCGACGGCCCCGCCAGAGGCGCCAGGCCTTCGGGGGCCGAGCCGCGCTTCGCCGAGCACCGAGGGTGAGGCGGCCCCACGTCCTTGCTCGAGGGCTCTGCGCCCCGCGGACGCTGGGCGTACCGCCGGAACGACGGCTTGAGGCTGAAGGACACCTGACATGCCCGCGACCCCCAGCGCAGGAATCGTGCACCACCACTCTCGTCCAGACCGGCGCGGCCGGCGACTCTTCGGACGCAACCCGGATCGAGCGCGCCGTTCACATCGCCCCGTCGAGCACACCGGGAGCTTGTGATGGGAAGGGGAAAGCACCGGGAGCCGTGTGATGGGTAGGCGTCGTGCAGCCATCGCAGCTGTCGCCGCGGTCTCCCTGATCGTCTCGGGACTCATCCTTGCGGCGACGGCAGGCGCTGCCCCCAAGAAGCATGCCTCGGCCTCCTGCAAGTCTGCCCGGCACGCCGACACGTGTCAGGCGCTGTCGAGGGGAAAGCCGACGAAGCGCACCAAGCCCCCCCGGCCGGCGCCGAGCGTGACGGCCACCGCCACCCAGACGGCGGCCCCGACCGACCCCAGCACCGCAACCGCGGCACCGTCGGTCACCACGACAGCCACGCCGACGCGCACCTCCACGGCAACGGCAACGGCAACGGCAACGGCAACGGCAACGGCAACGGCAACGGTCTCAACCTCCCCGACGGTGACGGCGCCGACCACGACGGCCACGACGGCCACACCCACGTCCAGCCCGTCGCCCACGGTCACCCCCACGAGCCCGCCGCCCGCTGGTTCTCCCTCGCTGGCCCCCCCTGAGGGTGGCCTGGGGTACTACGGCCAGTTCGCGAACCCGCTGCCGACCACCAACGACTACTTCCCCATCGCTGTGTGGGGGGCCTACGCCCAATCCAAGGCGAACATGGACCTGGACGCGGCGGCCGGGATCAACACCTATGTCTGGGCAGCGGACTCCAGCTTCATGCCCGACATCCGCGCCGACGGCCGCTTCCACGTCATCCAGGACGTGGGCACCCGCGCCAACGTCGGTTCCGAGACCGGCGGCTGGCTCCTCGGTGACGAGGAGGACATGACCGCTCCCGACAACGCGTGCCCGGGCAACCAGAACAGCCGCAAGGTCGGCGACGGCCGCATGACGATGGCGAACTACGGCAAGGGTCTGGCACTGCCGCCTGGTGACCGCGCGGACCTCGACCACGACATCCACAACTGGTGGGCGAACACGGCCGAGGCAAACTGCTACGCCAACGCCGTCGACGTTCCGTCCGTAGACATGTACTGGTTCACCGACCCCTTCGACGGCGTCAACCACCGCTACGGATACCTCTACGGCGAGAACGTCAAGAACCTTCGCCGCGCTGCCCTCTCGGACGGCAAGGCCCAGCCGCTGTGGAACTTCATCGAGACCAGCTGGCCGTTCACCGAGAGCGCGGCCCAAGGTGGCCGGGCCATCCTCCCCGCCGAGCTGCGGTCGGCCGCTTGGCACTCCATCATCGCCGGGGCCAGGGGCATCATGTGGTTCCAGCATTCCTTCGGCGGACCGCACGCCGGCGACCATCACACGATCCGGTCGAACTCCGAGGGCACGCGCCCGATGGTGACGAGTGTGGATGCCCAGATCAAGAGCCTGGCTCCGGTGCTGAACTCGTCCACGGTCACCGGCTCCTACACCAAGACCGGCGACGTGGAGACCCTGGTCAAGTGGGACGGCTCCAACTTCTACGTGTTCGCAGGCGCACGCCTCGGTGCCACGACGATGGCCTTCTCGATGCCATGCATCGGCAACGCGACGGCCACCCGTCTCGGCGAGAGTGGAACGGTCACCGTCACGAACGGGTCCTTCACGGACTCCTTCGCCGACAAGAACGCCGTACACATCTACCGGCTCGACGGAGGCACCCGCTGCGGCTTGTGACCAGCACGGCGCGGTAGTCACGTCCTGCGTGTCGTGGCGCGTGGCAACGCCTCGTGGCTGTAGGCCCGCTACCCGATCTTGAGTATTGGGCGAGACGTCACCCGATCACCGCCAGCGGCAGACACAGGCTGTGGTCCGGGCGGCCAGCACGTGCTGGTGGCTTGAGGAGGGTGTATGCGAGTCGATGACTTCGGCCTCGGGTACACCGGCACGCTCACGGCCGCCAGCCCTACCCACTCCGGACACGCGGTCGGCAACGCCGGGGAGGTCCAGTGAGCGCGCTGGACCTCCCCCTCGACAGGAGACCGCCTGACCGCGTCGACCCGCCGCGCCGTCGGCTGTCCGTCGGAGGTTCACCGGTGGACGCGATGAACGCCGACGACGCCGTCGAGACGATCGTCCGGCGCGCCACCAGCGTGGCCGAGGGTCCTCCCTTGGAGGTGGTCTCGGTGAACCTGGACCACATTCACCACTTCGGGCTGGGCGGTCGCTGGCGCGGCACCCTGGAGGACGCCGAAGCGCGCGGACAGGTGCAGATGCTGTACCTCATCGACGGTGCGCCGATCGCGAAGCGAGCCAGTGCCGTCAGCGGAGTCGACTGGCCACGCCTGGCAGGCAGCGACCTCATCGGACCGCTTCTGGCCCGGCTCCAGGAGGAGTCGGTGCGAGTCGGCTTCATGGGCGGGCGGCCCGAGATCCAGGCCGAGCTGGCGCGCGTCCTGCCGGTGAAGTACCCCCGACTCCAGGTCGTCGGCATGTGGTCACCCACGCGACAGCAGGTCGAGTCCGAGGCAGAGTCGGCGCGTCTCGCGGTGGACATCGCCGCCCATGACGTCGACGTGCTGGTCGTGGGGTTGGGCAAGCCGCGCCAGGAGATCTTCGGGTACGTGTACGGCGAGCTGACGGGCGCCAAGGTGCTGCTCGCCTTCGGGGCGGTCGTCGACTTCCTCGCCGACGCGGTCCCCCGCGCTCCGAGGTGGATGTCCGACCACAGCCTCGAGTGGGCCTACCGTCTGGCGCACGAGCCCCGGCGCCTCGCTCGCCGTTACCTGGTCGACGGACCGCCGGCGTACGCCGCCATGCGCCACCACCCGGAGCTCCGGGTGGTGCGAGAGCCGGACACGGACGTGGGCTCGGAGGCGGTTGACGTGGCGGCGGTGGTCGTGACGCACGACAACGAGGAGGACATCGGCGGGCTCCTCGACGACCTGCCGGCTGCCATGGGTGAGCTGTCCTGGCGGGTCGTCGTCAAGGACAACGGGTCCACCGACCGCACGCTCGACGTGGTTCGCCGGTACCCGGAGGTGATCATCGCGCCGGACACGAGCGACCTCGGCTACTCACGCGGCCTGAACCACGCCCTGGCCACCGCGGGAGACGCCTCGAGCTACCTGGTGCTCAAGGCTGACGTCCGGTTGGAGCCCGGTTCGGTTGTGCGGCTGGCCGAACGAGTCAGCCGTCCGACAGTCGGGGCGGCGGTTCCGCTCGTCCTCGATGCGGAGGGCCGACCCACTCCGAGCCTGCGCTTCCCACCCTCGTTCCTACGGGCTGTCGGCGACGCCCTTCTCGGGGACCACTTTCCCGACCGGCCGCGGTGGATCACCGAGGTCGACCACGACGGCGAGTCCTACCGCCATGCGCACCCGGTCGACTGGGCGGTCGGCGACTGCGTCCTCGTCCGGCGCGGCGCCATGGACAGGGTCGGCCCGTGGGACGAGCCGTTCTTCTCGTGCTCCGAGGGAGTCGACTACCTCAGGCGGGTGCAGGAGACCGGCTACACCGTCTGGTTCGAGCCCGGATCCGTGGTGAGCCATCGCGGTCATGCCTCGGGCGAGTCACCCGATGTGGCAGCCCTGATGGCGATCAACCGTGTCCGCTACGCGTCCAAGCACGGTGGTCGCCGGGCCGCCGGCACCATGCACCTCGCGGTCACCCTCGCAGCGCTCGCTCACATCGGAGACCCCGTTCAGCGCCACACGCTGGCCACTCTCCTGCGTGCTGACAGCTGGCCTCAGGACAGGCAGCCGGAGGCGTCGACCCGATAGATGTGAACCGCGGTGTCACCGGCGAGGCGGTCGCGGAAGCGGTGATCGCGGACGCTGACGGTGCGCCGCTCGCCCAGGACCTTGGCCTCCTGGTCCGCCAGGCAGGAGGAGACCATGCGCACCCAGTGGTCCTTCGGCGACGTCGATCCGACGAAGACGAGGAGCTTGCCACCCCGTCGTTTCACCATCATGTCCGCTGCCCCTCGGGCCTTGAGGACACCGCGGACGTCGGGCGAGTTGAGGGCCGGAGCCAGGCGGGTGATCTGCCCGTTGACCCGCGTGA
This sequence comes from uncultured Actinomycetota bacterium, assembly GCA_963758885.1. Lineage (GTDB taxonomy): Bacteria > Actinomycetota > Actinomycetes > Propionibacteriales > Nocardioidaceae > Nocardioides. The sequence continues at coordinate 188,303 of CAVWXS010000031.1, read as the reverse complement.
TCATCTTTCGCATCGCCGCGTAGCACGGGTCGCGCAAGATGTGCTGGGTCTGGCAGGGGCCGGCGAAGCTGTGGTTGAAGTAGATGATGCCCTGGGCGCCGTGGATGATGCTGCTCCACACCGCTGCCCGGGCCTGGGCGGGGGTGATCGAGGGCCAGTCCTCCTCGGTGAACGGGTGACCGAGCTCCACGAACGCCAACACCGGCTTCGAGCCCGGCGGGTCGACCAGCGCCTGGACCCGGTCGACGGTGCGTCCGTAGTTGGCGGCCCGGTGGCAACGGGCATCGCTCAGCGTCCCCGCCATTCCCGATCAGCGTCCCACCCTCGGTCGCGTCGCAGATGTTGCGGTCGGTGTACCAGTAGGCGTCGGCCGACACGACCTGCTGGAAGTCGTTGACGAACGTGGCGGCCTCCTGGTCGGTCTCCCAGAAGAGGACGCCCTTGCCGTAGTTGGCCCACCGGGGGCGGCCGTCGTCGGGCAGCTCGTCGTTCCGCTCCTGCATCACCTCGTAGCCCTCGCCCGGCCCGTAGATCATGTCGATCTCGTCGTCGAGGAACCAGCCGATGCTCTCCGGCCCCACGCCGGGGACGGAGAGCGTCGGCACCGCCCGCATGCCGGCGGCCCGGACCAAGGAGAGGTCGGTGTTGTCGGTGAGCACCACGTAGAGGTTGAGGTTGGCCCGCTTGTCGATGGCCACGTCGTGCTTGCTGGTCACGCTCTCGAACCAGACACCGAGGGGGAAGTACGACCGGTCGGCGCCGAACAGGTCGGCGTAGTCGTCGAAGACGTCGGCGGCCAGCTGCTCGTCGGAGGCCCGGCCCGCCGCCTCGGGCTGCACAGTAGCGGCAGCTGCCAGGCCTCGATCAGCTTGCGACGGAGGGGTGACCAGCGCGAGCACCAGGGCAAGAACCAGGCCGAGGACCAAGCCCAACGCAGGGACGACCCAACTGCGCATCGCTGTCACCACCTTGGCGTTGCAAGGCGTCCGCCCGCAACTGGCGTCGATGCTAGCGGGACCAGCCCGTCCCTCAAATTGGTCAACCCACGCCGCGGCCACCGACCCACCGCGCCCGCTTCCCGACACTGGGAGAGCAGTGTCGCCGGACCTGCCGAAAGGACACGTGATGAAGGTCGTTCTGTTCTGCGGCGGTCTCGGCATGCGCATGCGGGCCGACAACCAGTCGCTGCCCAAGCCGATGATGCCGATCGGCAGCCGCCCGGTGCTGTGGCACATCATGCGGTACTTCGCGCACTTCGGGCACACCGAGTTCATCCTCTGCCTGGGCCACGGCGCCCAGGCCGTCAAGGACTACTTCCTCGACTACCGGGAGACCGCCTCCAACGACTTCGTGCTGACGAAGGGCGGGCAGCACGTCGACATGCTCAGCACCGACATCAGCGACTGGACCATCACCTTCATCGACACCGGGATGGACACGCGCGATCGGCGAGCGGCTGCGCCGCGTGCGTCCCTACCTCGAGGGCGACGAGCTCTTCCTCGCCAACTACGGCGACGTCCTCACCGACGCCCCGATGAACGACCTCGTCGACCAGTTCACCCAGCACCGACGCCGTCGCGCAGTTCATCGCCGTCAAGCCTCAGGACTCCTTCCACGTCGTCGAGGCCGACGACGACGGCCGGGTGACGGACCTGGTGCCCGCGGGCGACCTCCCGTTCCGCGTCAACGGCGGCTACTTCGTGCTGCGGCAGGGGATCTTCGACTACCTCGAGGAGGGCGAGGACCTCGTCATGGACGGCTGCGTGAAGGCCGCCAAGGACGGCAGGACCCGCGCGGTCCCGTACGACGGGTTCTGGGCGCCGATGGACACCCTGAAGGAGCGGACCCACCTGGAGGACCTGTACCGGCGCGGCTGCAGCCCGTGGGCCGTGTGGCGCACCCAGCCCAGCCCGGGAGGGGCGCCGATCATCCCGATCGACGTGCCCTCCATCGCCTGAACCATGGAGTCGGTGCAGCAGCTGCCGCCCAGCGTGCGGCCTCAGACGACGACGCAGGTCCGCGGTGGAAGCGGCTGCGAGCCACGGGGACGGAGCGGCTTCTCGTCGTCTGCGTGCTGTTCGACAGCGCCGACGTCCTGCCACCGCTCCTCGCGTCCCTACCCGCCGGACTCGACGGTGTCGACTGGGACCTGGTGCTCGTCGACAACGCCTCCCGCGACGGCTCGGCCGAGCTGGCGCGCACGCTGGCCCCGTGGGCGACGGTCGTCGAGTCTCCCCGTCAACAGGGGCTACGCGGCGGGGATCAACGCCGGCGTCGCCGCCCACCCGGGCCACCACACCGCGGTCCTCGTGCTCAACCCGGACGTCCGGCTCGCCCCCGGGTGCGGCCGAACACTTCTCGCCGCCCTGCGGGAGACCCATGCCGGCATCGCGGTTCCCGTGCTGCGCGACGAACGCGGCCACCTGCTCCACTCCATCCGGAGGGAACCCACCGTCCTGCGTCAGGCGGCCGACACCTTCATCGGTGCCCGCACCGCCGGCCGGATCGGGACGCTCGGGGAGCTGGTGGCCACCCGATCGAGCTACCGCACCCGCCATGTCGTCGACTGGGCGGAGGGTGCCCTGCTGCTGATCGATGCGGGCTGCATGGCCGCTACCGGCGGGTGGGACGAGGCCTACTTCCTCTACTCCGAGGAGACGGACTTCGCGCTCAGAGCGCGCGACCTGGGCTACGCCACAGTCTTCGAGCCCGCCGCCGAAGCCGTCCACCTGCGGGGCGGCATCCTCCACCGACCCCGGCCTGTGGGCGCTGCTGTGCCGCAACCGCGTGCGCGCCTTCCGGCAGCGTCACGGGCTCGCGAGCAGCGCGTTCTTCTACGGCCTCGTCGTGCTCCGGGAGGCCAGCCGCGCGGGGCTCGGCAGACCCACGAGCAAGGCGGCCCTGCGCTTCCTGCTCGACCCGCGGCGGATGCGTCAACGGCCAGGTCCCTGGTCCGTCCAGCCCAGTCGGGAGGGGACGGAGGGCACCGACCGGGCCACGCCCGGGACGATCATCTTCTCGGCGCAGGACTACTGGTACCACAACCGCGCGCACTCGGATGTGCAGCTGGCCCGCGCGCTGTCCGCCGACCGGCCGGTGCTGCTCGTCAACAGCCTGGGCATGCGGATGCCCCGCCGCGGCACGTCGACCCGACCGATCCGCCGGATCCTGCGCAAGGTGGCCAGCAGCTCGCACGGTGTGCGCCGGCCCGAGAGCAGCCATCCGCGGCTGCGTGGTCATGACGCCGATCAGCGTCCCGGCGTTCGCGCACCCGCGGGTCCGCCAGTGGAACGCCCTGTCCGTGAGATGGCAGGTCCGAGCAGTGGCCAGCCTCACCGGCATGGGCCGGCCCGACGTCATCATCACGCTTCCCACGGCGTGGGATGCGGCCCGGCAGCTCCCTGCCCGGACCCGCGTCGTCAATCGCGCGGACCGGTTCTCCTCTCTTCCCGAGGCCGACACGGAGCTCATCGCCGACATGGAGCGGCAGATGCTGGAGGCGTGCGACGTCGCCGTCTACGTGAGCCCGGAGCTGATGGCAGACGAGCGGGCTCTGGTCGAGGCGGCGGGCGGTCGGGTCGAGCTGCTCGGTCATGGGCTGGACGTGGAGCACTTCCGCTGGGGTCGATGCGCACCCGAACCGGCGGACCTCGCGCCCATCCCGCACCCCCGGGTGGGCTTCTTCGGCGGGTTCGACGACTACGTCGTCGACCTCGACCTGATCAAGCAGGTGGCGGTCGAGCTGCCCGACGTGTCGGTGGTGCTGGTGGGCGACGCCACCTGCTCGATGGACGAGCTGACAGCCCTGACCAACGTGCACTGGCTGGGGATGAAGCCCTACGAGGAGATCCCGGCGTACGGCGCCGGGTTCGACGTGGCCCTCATGCCGTGGTTGCAGAACGAGTGGATCCGGTTCTGCAACCCCATCAAGACCAAGGAGTACCTCGCCCTCGGCCTGCCGGTGGTGTCGACCTACTACCCCGCCGCGGAGAGCCTTCGCGACGTCCTGGGTCTCGCGCACACCAAGGACGAGTTCGTGCGGCTCGTCCGAGCCGCCGTCGACGGCGTGTCGACCGGCACCCCTGAGTCGCGTCGCCAGGCGGTCGAGGGGGACTCGTGGGCCTCGAGGGCGGCCGTGCTGCGGGACCTCTTCGCGGCCTCCCCCGGCTCGCTGATGCCCTGGGACTAGCCTCGCCCGATGCCCACTGGCGCGGTCGCCGTCTCGGCCGCCGGCCGCGGCTCCGCGAGCCATGATGCGCCGCACCATCTCGCGCCGCTCCTCGAGCGAGAACCTCTCGGTCGACTGGATGGCGACGCCGACCTGTCCGGGGGTGAACCCGTTCACGAACTCCTCGAGACCGTCTTCGGTGGCCAGGTCGAAGAACCATCCCGCGTGCACCAGGTCCTCGGCCGCGCGGTAGTGGCCCGACGCCTCCTCGCCGAGGACGATGGTCCACGAAGACGCCGTACACGACGTACTCGGAGAAGTCGTGCTGCCGAGCCACGACCTTGTCCCAGCGTCGTCCACCCGTCCGGACGAGCTGCTCCTGGAGCCGCAGGATGGTCGATCGGCGCCAGGTGATCAGGTTGCCGATGTAGTCGGCGCCCAGGTACCCGCGGGGCTCCAGCCCGAGAAGACGCGCGCTCACCTCGTGCCACCGGATGTGGGTCGGCAGGTCCGCGGCCGCTCCCGGGACCTGGTACAGCCGCACTCGGTCGCCGCGCGTGAGTCGGTCGGCCGTCAGCGGCGCGACGAGCACGATGTCACTGTCGGCGAAGACGATGACCTCCCCCTTGACGAAGGACGGCGCCGACAGCTTCACGATCTGCTGGATGATCCACCCGCGCACGATGCCGCCCGGGCCGGCCCAGATCTCCCTGAGACGCTTCTCGAACCGGCCGACCCGGATCGTTCGCGGGGCCGGCAGTTGCACGTACCCCCGCGGGAGGACGCTCTCGACCGTCACGATGCGGCGACGGCCGCCCGCCAGCGCGGCGAAGAGCCCGACGTCCGCCCGCGGGACGACCAGGACGTGCTCGACGTCCGCGGGAAGAAAGCGGTCGACACTGCGGCACAGCTCGCGCGCCAGCTCGAGGTCACCGCGATAGCTGACGGTGACGACGGAGATGTCGCCGGCGTCGAGTGTCTCCCCCACGCCGGGACTGTAGGCCGAGCGTCGGCGCGTCGGGCCGGAGCCGCCACGGGGATGCCCTGATCTGGGTAGAGGTCCGCGCCCACCCGGTCGGTCGGGCGACGGATCGCCTTCGCGGGTCACGGGGCACTCGTGGCCGACACGCCGAGCGGCCGGCCGGCCATCCGCTCGAGCTTGGCGACTCCGCGCCGCACCTTGTTGCGCTTGCGGCGCGCGTACATCCGGAGCACCTCGGCCCGCGCGCGCCGGCGCTGCTGTGGGTCGAGCGATGACCGCGCGATCCAGTGCAGGAGCTCGCGGCACTGCAACGCGTCCATGGCGTGGCGGTGCCAGCCCGGGACGTCGAGCAGCTGCACGAGGTGCGCGGAGGAGACCTCCGACCGGTGCCGCCGGGCGAGCGGCGCAGGCACGTGACCCCACGGCCCGGCCAGCGCCAGCCGGATGGCGAAGACCTCGTCCTCGCGCAGGATGTTCCTGCGCGGCAGGACGGCGAGGTCGCGACGCATCACCGAGTAGAGCGGGTCGAGCACCGCGAACCCGCTGGTCAGCAGCCGCAGCATGCCCGACAACCGCACGACCGGGTCCGACGACGCCATCGCCGTCGGGTCGTAGCCGGTGTGGACGGGAGTGCCGGCGTACACGATCTGCGTGGTCACCACGACCCGGCGCTCGTCCTCGGCGAACGCCTCGAGAGTGCGCTCGACGTACTGGGGCTCGAGCGAGTCGTCGTCCCCGATCCACCGCACGTAGGCACCGCTGGAGCGTTCCGCCGCGCTGCTGAAGTTGTTGAGCAGACCGATGTTCGTGGCCTGCCGCTGGTAGACCACACGTCGGTCGCCGCGCGCGAAGCGCCGGCAGATCTCCTGCGTCTCGTCGGTCGAGGCGTTGTCGCTGATCACCAGCTCCAGGTGGGAGTGGCTCTGCGCGAGCACCGACTCGATGACCCGCGCCAGGCCGGGCCCGCCGTTGTAGACCGGGAGGGCGATCGAGACAAGGGTGCAGGACGACGTGCCGCTCATGTCGTGCCCCGACGGACCGCCAGGTACGACGTCGCCTGGCGCCGCGCGTTCGCCCACCCGCTCGGCGGGAGCGCGATCAGCACGTAGACGACGGTCCCCAGCCCGCCGGCCACCACCAGCTGGACGAACGGCGCGTCCAGCGGCCGCGCCACGAGCGCCATCACGGCACCGGCGACCACGGCCGCGAGGACGGGACGGGCGCATCCTCCGGATGACCGGGCGCATGTCGACGCCGGACCGGTGCAGCAGCCAGCCGGCCAGCGGGATGGCCACGACGACCGCGACGACGGCGTGGGCGCCGGCCGCGCCACGCATGCCGCCTGCGTGCGCGCCCAGCCACAGGGCTGGGAGCAGGGCCACGAGCCAGGCGAGGTTCAGCCAGACCGTCACCCGCGTGTTGCCCAGACCCGTCTGGACGTCGAAGACCAGCGCGGTGAACATCCGCGCCACCATCACGAACGCCAGGAAGCGGAGCGCCTCGGCGGCCGGCGCCCAGTGCTCGCCGTACAGGACGTGGATCATGGACGGCGCCAGCACCGCCATCACGGTCGCGATGGGGGCGACCACCCCGATCATCAGGGGCAGGCTGCGCTGCACGCCGACGGCGAACTCGTCCTTCTCGCCCCTCGGCCAGTCGTGAGAAGGCGGGGATCGAGACGTACCGCACGGCCGTGCCGACCAGTCCGGGCACCCAGCTGGAGATGTTGAACGCCAGCAGGTAGAAGCCCAGCGCGACCGTGCCCAGCACGTTCCCGACGATCACGGAGTCGGAGAAGAGGAGAACCGACTCGATGCCCAGCCCGAGCGCCAGCGGGGCCCCGAAGGTGATGAGCCGCCGCGCTACTGCGCGGTCGAACCCGAGCCGGAATGGCATGCGGGCGATCCGCAGCACGAGCACGGCGACGACGAGCGACTGCACGAGGGCGCCCACGACGAAGCAGTAGGCGCCGGCCCCGTTGGCGGCGAGCGTGACGCTGACGAGCGCGTTGAAGAAGAAGCCGACCGCGATCGCCTTCATCAACGCCTCCTGCTGGAACCTCCGCTGGATGACTCCGACGGACACCGCCGTGATGCCGTCCACCACGATGGTCAGGGTGAGCAGGCGCACCAGCGGCGTCGCGTCGGGGCTGCCGGCGAGGTCGGCGAGCGCCGGGGCGGCCAGCCAGAACAGCGCGTACCACGACACGCTGAAGGCGATCGCCATGGTGGTCGCGGTGGCCGCCATGTCCGCCACCTCACCGCGCCACTGGACCGTGGCCGCGATCATGCCCATGTCGTTCACGTGGATGACGAACGCGTTGGCCGCCAGGGCGATCGCGTAGAGCCCGAAGTCCTGCGGGGCCAGCAGGCGGACCAGCACCAGGCTCACGGCGAAGGAACCGAGCTTGTAGACGAGGTTCCCCGTGAGAGCCCATCCGAACCCGCGGCCGGCGCGCTGCCCGAGCGACGCGACCCGGTCGTCCACCTGCTCACTCATGCCCGGAGACCTAGCTCACCCGCTCCAGCCAGATCTCGCGCCACCAGCACACGAACTCGCGGGGGCAGTTGGCCTGGAACGCGCCCTCGCAGACGATGTCCTCGAGGATGATGCACGGGTTCTTCATCGTCAGCATCCGCCCGGTCCGCTCGTCGACGCAGCGCGTCGCCCGGGCCTTGACCCGTGCGGTCCGTCCGCAGAACCGGGACATCTCCGCGTCGAAGCCCATGCCGCGGTTCAGGAGGTTCGCTGTCGAGCGTCGCCAGGATCTCCTCGCGCGACTTGATCCGCACGAGCTCGCCCGGGCTCGAGGTCGAGGTGCTCCGTCGGCGTACGACCGCTGGTGACGCCGCCCTTGCAGGAAGCGCCAGTGCAGGCCGCCGCGGATGCGCAGGGCCGCGGGCAGGTGCCGCCTGCTGAGGTCCTGGTAGCGGTTGAAGCAGGCCACCAGGAAGGACCTGAGGACGGCGAGGACGCCCACGTTGCCGGACGTGACGTCGGCGCCGTACTGACGCAGGTCCTTCAGCGGCAGCGGCGCCGGCGCCGCGCGGAGCATCTCCGTGGCCTGGCAGGAGTACCGGACCTCGCCGTCCTCGAACGGCTCCTTCTGCGTGTTCAGGACCAGCAGCGGGAGCAGGACGCGCTCACCGGCATCCGGAGAAGGCCTGACCGGGTCGTCCGGGTCGACCCGCTTGAGCCACTGCTCCTTCCAGTACAGGGAGCAGGCGTTCTCGCAGCCACCGTGCGCCGACCCGTCGCAGCGCGACTCGGTGAGGTGCACGGCGTCGGTCATCCGCCGCATGCCCGTCTAGCTGATGTTGTCGCACGACTTGTGCGCCACCTTGTGGACCGTCAGCCTCCGCCCGCAGAAGGCCAGCATCTCGGGCATGAAGGGCAGCCCGTCGAGCTCACCGTGCTCGTCCAGCGTCGCCCGGATCTCCTCGGCACTCCGCACCTCGACGAGCTCGCCGACCTTCAGGCCCAGCACCGTCGGCGTCACGATGTCGGCAGTCGTCATCGATCGCTCCTCTGTGGTCGGAACCGCACCCCGCCGCGACTAGCCAACGTGGCCACCAACACGCTAGGACCGGACTCCGCGACATCCCCATGCCGGCGGTCCGCCTCCCCTGAATAGGGGATCGCCGGGCGTAGAGCGGCTGGTTCCACACGGGCCGCATCAGACACTCCTGGCAAGGATCTCGACAGCGGGACGGCGGAGGGCATGGAGTTCTGGGTCACGATCGCCGGCCTGATGCGGCGCGGGCGGGTGATCATCCCGGCCCTGCTGGTCGCCGCGGCGCTGGGCGCAGGCCGTGTACGTCACCACTCCCGTCACCTACGTGTCCAGCACCACGATGATCCTGACCACCACCGAGTACGGCGGCACCCAGTCGCAGGACCCGGCGACGCCGTCCGACCTGATCAACCCGATGCTGTACTTCAACGACAGCCTCAAGACCACCTCGGCCATCCTCATCGAGGCGATGAACACCAAGGACGTCGCGACGCAGCTCGGGGCCAGCGGACGCACCACGCTCCGCGTCGACGACGGCCGGACCAACCCGAACCTCCTCGGCCTCAACGGGCCGTTCCTCTACATCGTCGGCGAGAGCACGTCGCCCGCCGAAGCCGAGCGGGTCGTGCAGGAGGCCCAGACGCTGATGCGGGAGAAGCTGCGGGACTGGCAGAGTGCGCTGAGGGCTCCGGAGAGGACCTTCGTCACCCTCGTCGACGTCGTGCCGCCGAGCACGCCCGAGCCCAATCGCGGGCGGGCGACGAAGCTCGGCCTCATGGCGTTCATCTTCGGCCTCGGGCTGAGCCTGGCGATCGCGTACCTCCGCCACCGGACCCGGGATCGGCGCCGCGCACGTGCGGTCGCGCCAGCCTTCGGCCGCCGGCCCGCCGCCGTCGGGGGACCGTCCCAGTCGACGCCTCGGCTGGCGTCCGTCGCCCTCCCCGGTCCGGGCTCCGGTCGAGGGGGACGCCGGAGCCGGCCCTCGTCCCGATGGCCCAGGAGAAGACCGAGCCGGCCCCGGTCCCGGTGGCCCAGAAGACCAGCCGCCCGAGTGCCCGAGCAGCCGCCCGTGCCGGTGACGAAGAAGAAGAACGAGACGGGCCGGGTCCCGACGTCCCAGCAGCAGAACGAGACCGTCCCCGTCGCGACGCCCACGAAGAAGAACGGCACGGCCCCGGTCCCGACGTCCCAGCAGAAGGTGAACCGGTCAGTCCGACGTCCCCGAGAAGAACGGGACGGTCCCGGCTCCGGCGTCCCGGAAGAAGACCGAGCTGGCTCTCGTCCGGAGGTCGATGAAGAAGAAGGCCGAACTGGCCGTCGTTCCGCCGACAAGGCCGGTCAGACCCGCGGTACGTCGTCCGACGAGGTCCCCGCACCACTCCCGAGCCGGCCGACCTCAAGAAGGCCGAGCCGACCCTCGTCCCGGTGCCCGTGAAGAGAAACGGCAGGTCCAGGAACCCGTGACGGTTCGCTCGCGGCAGGTGCATTCGTCTCCTGAAACGGGTGAGGAGGAGGGCTCGACGGTGATTGCCCAGAAGGCACGCCGGCCCCACCTCGGCCGGCGAGTCGCGCTCATCGCGCTGATCCTGCTCGTCCCTTTCTCAGCGCTGACCGCCCGACTGTTCGTCTGGCCGAGCCTGCCTCCGTTGCCCGACCACGCCGACGCGATCATCGAGCTCGGCGGGCCGGGCGACCGTGACGCGGTCGCGATGGCGCTGGCCGAGGAGCACCGAGCACCACTGCTGATCCAGTCGACGACCGCGGAAGAGGCAACGACCAACACCTGCCTGCCGGCCATCCCCGGCGTCACGATCGCGTGCTTCCACGCGGTCCCGCCGACCACCAGGGGTGAGGCCCGCTACATCGGCGCCCGGGGCGCGGCGTCGAACTGGGACTCGGTCATCCTCGTGACCACCCCCGACCACGCGTGGCGGGCGCGGCTGCGCGTCGAGCGCTGCTTCCCGGGACAGGTCTACGTCAAGACCAGTCCGCTGCCGAAGTGGTACTGGCTCCGCCAGATCCCCTACCAGTGGGTCGCCACCGTCAAGGCCGAGATCTTCCAGCGCGACTGCTGAGTGAGGAACCGATGGACTTCTGGCGCACCGTGCTGGTGATCTTCCGTCGCTGGTACATCTCCGTGCCGGCGTTCTTCGCGACCCTGGCCCTGGCCGGAGCGGCGTACTCCGCCGTGCCCGTCCAGTACCAGTCCGGCAGCGTCCTCGTGCTGACGACGCCGCTGGCCGGGGGCACCCAGGCGACCGACGGGCGGAACCCGACCGCGCTCACCAACCCCCTGTTGACCTTCGACCGCAGCCTTGCCCTGACGGCGTCGATCGTCATCCAGCAGATGAACAGCTCGGAGAGCGCGCGTCGCCCTGGGATCGTCCCGGGAGGCGCGACGGACTACCAGGTCACCAACGGCAGTACCAACCCGGAGCTGCTCGAGTCGGGACCATTCCTGTTCGTCGAGGGCACCGGCCCCACCCCCGAGGCTGCGCGGGACGTCGTCGCGAGGGCCTCCGCCATGGCCACGGAGGTCCTCGCTCAGCGCCAGGACGAGCCAGTCCGGGCCGTTCATCTTCGTCGAGGCAACCGGACCGAGCCCCCAGGAGGCTCAAGACGTCGCCGAACGGGTCGCCTCCGTGGCATCCGAGCTCCTCGCGGCGCGCCAGACCGAGCTCGGCGCGCCGGCGTCCACCCACATCACCATCCAGGTCGTCGTCCCGCCGACCGCGGGACAGCCGTTGCTGGGCAGCTCCCTGCGAGCGTTCGCCGCCGCCGGCGCGCTGGCGGGCCTGGCGAGCCTCGCGGCCGTCTTCGGCTTCGAGAGCCTGATGACCCACCGTCGGCGGCGCCGAGCGGCACTCGAGCAGGCGGCCACACGTGTCGACACGGTGCCGACGACACGCCCGACAACACGGGCGACGGCGTCGCGATGACCCTCGTCACGTCTGGGCGCCGCGTCCGCCGAAGCCCGCCGACGCACGCTTCGCGGGGCCTCGCCGGTCCGCGGACGCCGCCACGATCCTGGGGTTCTTCGTCGCGCTCCAGTTCGTGCTGCCGTCGAGGCTGGTCCTCAACTACCTGCCGCTCTCCCTGTCAGCGGCGTCGGTGGTCGCGCTCGGGCTCGGCGCCCTGTGGCTCTGCACCCAGATGACCACGACCCTCGGGGCCGCCAAGGGCCAGCAGCCCCGTCCGGACGCTGCTCTTCGCCTACTCGTTCGTGCTGCTCGCGTCGTACGCACGCGCGGCGTCCGGGTACCTCCCGAGTGACGAGCGCTCGATCGGCGACCACGCCATGGTGACGGTCTTCGCCCTGGTCTTCGTCGTCCTGGCGGCCTGCGACGGCATCCGCAGTCGCGAGCGCCTCTCGTTCCTGCTCCGCGTGGTCGTGGTGTGCGGGACTCTCAACGCTGTCGTCGGCATCGTGCAGTTCCTGTTCGCCTTCGACCCGACGCCGCTCCTCCGGCCGCCGGGCATGCACTTCTACGCGCTCTACTCCTCGGTCCTGGACCGCGACGGCCTCCGACGGGTCGCGGGCACGACCGCCCACCCGATCGAGTTCGGTGTGTTCTGCGCGATGCTGCTGCCGCTGGCCATCCATGTCGCCTTCCGGGCCTCGCGGGCGCACCGTCGGCCGGGCTTCTGGTGGACCTGCGTGGGGCTCCTCGGCGCCGGGCTCATGTTCTCGGTGTCGCGGTCGGCCATCCTCGCCGTGACCAGCGCCGGGCTGGTCCTGCTCGTCGGCTGGCCCGCCCGTCGGCGGATGTGGACGGCGGCGGCGGGACTCGGCTTCCTCGTGGTGATCCAGCTCGTCTCACCAGGGCTGATCAACACCTTCCTCAGCCTCTTCCAGAACGCCGGGCAGGACAGCAGCATCACGTGGCGCACCCACGACTACGACACCGCAAGGCAGCTCATCTCCCAGCATCTGCTCCTCGGGAGAGGGCTCGGCACCTGGTACGCGCCGAAGCACCAGGTCTTCGACAACCAGTACGTGCTGACCCTGATCGACATCGGCGTGATCGGGCTGGTGACCTTCCTCGGCATCTTCCTGGTGGCCGTCTACGCGGCGGTCCGCGTGCAGTACCTGTGCCACCGGCTCCCCGAGGCGACGGAGACCTCGATGGCGGATCGTGACCTGGCGCTCTCGCTGGCGGCCTCGCTGCTCGTCGTCTTCCCGACCTTCGCGACCTTCGACTTCACCTCGTTCCCGACGGTGACGGCGTTGGCGTTCCTGCTCGTGGGCATGTGCGGTGCCCTGCTGAGGATCGTGAGCAGCGAGGTGGCAGGCGAGCCACCGGATCCCTACGCGGTTGTCTGAGCCCGCCGTCGGCGCACCCCGGCGACCGAGGACGGTGGGCGTGGGCGGTCAGCCAGCGACGGCGGGTTCGGTGCGCCGCAGCATGTCGTCGAGCCGCCCGGCGTTCTTGAGCCGGCTGATCTGCTCGAGGCGAACGAAGGTGTGCTCGAACTGCGCGGCCGTGAGTCCGTGCTGGCTCATGTCGGCTGCGAGCTCGTCGATCCCTGCGGCGACCGTCCACACGGGCTGGAAGCCCGGGAGCTGGCGCCGGATCTTGCTGAAGTCGACTCGGTAGTCCCGCTTGTCCCGAGAGGCCCCCTCGGCGAACGTGACGGGTGCGCCCGTCCTGTGCTGCCACCGCGTTCGCGATGGTGCGGATCTGGACCACGTCCTCGTCACGGCCGACGTTGAAGGCCTGGTCGTGCACGACCTCCCGGTCGGCCGCCAGCACCGCGAGGAACGCCCGCGAGATGTCCGCGGCATGGACCAGCGGGCGCCACGGCGAGCCGTCGCTCTGCAGCCGGACCTCTCCCGCGGTGAGCGCGGCGCCGGTGAGGTTGTTGACGACGATGTCCGCCCGCAGCCTCGGGCTCGAGCCGTACGCGGTGGCGTTGCGCAAGTACGTCGGGCTGAAGCCGTCGTCGGCGAACTTGCCGATCAGCTCCTCGGCCATCACCTTGCTCTGGCCGTAGGGCGTCACCGGGTTGAAGTCGCTCTCCTCGGTGACCGCGCCATCGCCTGCGGCGCCGTACAGGCTGCACGAGGAAGAGAAGACGTAGCGAGCGACGCCCGCATCGCGCGCCACCTGCGCCAGGTGTGCAGCGCCGTGGGCGTTGACCGAGTAGGTCGCGTCCGGGTTGAGGTGGCCGACCGGGTCGTTGGAGATGGCGGCCAGGTTCACGACGGCGTCGAATCCGGCGACGTTCTCGGGCCGCTGCTCGCGGATGTCGCCGGTCCGTGACTCGTAGCCTCCGGGCTGGGGCCCGAAGTCACAGCCGTCGTACCAACCCGCATCCAGGCCTACGACATCATGGCCCGCGTCCAGCAGCATGGGCACCAGTACGGAGCCGATGTAGCCGCGGTCTCCGGCAACGAGAACACGCATCGACCGGACCTTCCTCTCGAGGCAGTGCCGCCTCGTCCTTGGTCTTGGCCCACCTTCCCGGCACCGGGAAGGTGGTGTGACGATGCTGCACGTGTGTCCGAGCCGCGTCGCACCCGATTGCGGCACCTACCTGATCTTGGGGAGTGAGTGCGATCGTTGCGCTCGCAGCCGCTGCACAGGCCCTCACTCGGCGCGAGAGTTGCCCCATCACCACCAGCTACTCCGCCTCATCCCCGAGCATGTTGCTGTCGACGCGCTTGTCAACCTCATCCCTGGTCGCTTTGGGTCCGCTTGCAGGCCGGAGGCCCGACGTCGAGGTTCGATGACGCGACGCGACAACGGCCGGTGAACTTGGCGGGACTCGGCCTTCCGGCCGCTCGTTGTGCACTACGATCCGCGCATCCCGAGTGCACCCCAACGCAGGCAGGTCGTCCGAGCAATGCTAAGCCGCGTCTCAATTCAGGTCCAGAAGTTCCGGAACCTCTTAGAGGCCTTCAACCGTCGTACGGCGCGTGCAGACCTCGCGCTCCTCTACGACAGGCTGCGGGCCACAGAGCCGGACAGCCTGACCCTCTTCGGATACTCCGTCTACTCGCAGGCCGATGAGGATGGGATCCTGCACGAGATCCTTCGGCGGATCGGGTCGTCGCCGGGGCGCTTCCTGGAGATCGGCGTCGGTGACGGTCGCGAGAACAACACCGCCTACCTCCTGGCGCAGGGCTGGAGTGGCGGATGGGTCGACGCGAGCCACACCCAGGCCGTGAAGATTCGCGCCGGGATGGCCCCCCTCCTCGCCTCGGGGCAGTTGACATTCTCCGAGATGATGGTGACGCCCAACAATCTCGCCGACGTCGAGCGCACCACGCTCCGGTTCGAGGATGTCGAGGTGTTCTCGCTCGACATCGACGGCAACGACTGGCACGTGGCGACCGAGCTCTTCTCCGAGGCGGCGTTCAGTCCAGAAGTGGTGGTCGTCGAGTACAACCCGGTCTTCCCACCGCCGCTGGAGTTCGTCATGCCGCCTGGTGGTGGCCCCTGGACGTCAGGGGACTACTTCGGCGTCTCCTACCAGTCGTGGGTGCAGTTCTTCGACGCTCGCGGCTATCGACCCGTGGCGTGCTCGACCTCGGGGAGCAACATCTTCTTCGTGCGCGACGACCAGGTCCCGAAGGTGGCGCCGAGCGTGTTGCCTCCCCATACCCTCTACCGACCGGGCAAGTACGACCTGATCGCGGGCTTCCGAACCGGCCACGCTCGCAGCTACGAGGCGCTCGTTGCAGTCGCCTCTGCGAGCCACGACCGGCTGCGGGATGGCTCCCTGCCGTTGGCGGACGACGCCGAAGCTGCCGCCGCGACCTTGGAGTGACCGCACCCAACACACAGATCGCCACTCGCCCTGAGGGGGAACAGGAGGCGGGGTTCAGGACTGGTTGTGTGGTGGACCTGAGCTACTTCGGTTGATGGGTGACAGCGCGGTGGAACGGCTCGAGAGCGATGACTCCTGGCCAGGGTCTCCGCGACCGTGGAGTGCGGGAGGTTGGTGCAGATCTCTCGGGCCGTGTAGCTGCTTGAGGCAGCGGATGATCTCGCGTGCTTGGGCATTCGGCGGTTCACCTAGTCGCGGGTGGACACCCGGGACACCCGAACCGGACGAAGCGGTCTACGACCCGTACGGACGCATCATCGACTGAGTGACACCAGGCCCCACTCCAGGCTGGGAAGCCGGGCGGTTCACACGCCAAGCGAAGTGTCATGGACCCCGGATTCCGAACGCCGTCGACGTGACCGACGGTGCGCGCACCGCAGCACCTCGAGCGGGTGACTGCACCGGGATCCCCCATTCTTGGTACGTCCACCCGCGACCGGACTCGGTGCCTCGGTTCGCTTCTAGCGTCACCAGTGTCCGCGCTCCGCCGGAACCACCAGGGGCTGCGCGGTCGGGACGCCGCAACCACGAGGCCGTAACCCTGGAAATGGAAGAGAAACGATGATCTTCACGGAGACCGCGACTCGCAGGAGCCTTCATCATCGACATCGAGCAGCGCGGCGACAACCGTGGGTTCTTCGCGAGGGGGTTCTGCCAGCACGAGTTCGAGGCACACGGGCTCAAGCCGGTGATCGCCCAGGCCAACACCGGCTACAGCGCCGAGAAGGGCACGCTGCGCGGGGTGCACTTCCAGTATCCGCCGGCCGCGGAGACCAAGCTGGTCCGCGCCACCCGCGGCGCGGTCCTCGACATCATCGTCGACCTACGGCCCGAGAGCCCTACCTACCTCGAGCACGTCTCCGTCGAGCTCTCCGCCGACAACCACCGGGCGATCTACGTGCCCCAGCGGTTCGGCCACGCCTACCAGACGCTCGAGGACCACACCGAGACCACCTACCAGGTCGGCGAGTTCTACACGCCGGAGATGGAGGGCGGCCTGCGCTACGACGACCCGCGGCTCGGGCTGGAGTGGCCGTTGCCGGTCGGCGAGATCTCCGAGAAGGACGCCGCCTGGAAGATGCTCGACGAGGTCGAGGCGGAGCTGAAGGAGCGGATGAGTGTCTGACCCACGGTTCGCGGACGACAGGCGGCGGTCATGATCCTCGTCGACACTGTGCTGCGCGAGCGCGAGCGCGAAGGCCGGCCGATCCGCGTCGGCATGATCGGCGCCGGCTTCATGGGGCAGGGGCTGACCAACCAGATCACCAACAGCGTGCCGGGGATGCGCATGGCGGCGATCTCCAACCGCCGGCCTGAGCGCGCCGAAGGCGTCTACCGCTACTCGGGAGTCGACGACGTCGTGCACCGTCGACACGCAGGCTGCCTTCGACGCCGCCGTCGCCGCCGGCCGCGGAGTCGTCACCGACGACCCCATGCTGCTCTGCCACTGCGACGAGATCGACGTCATCGTCGACGTCACCGGGTCGGTCGAGTTCGGCGCCCAGGTCTTCATCGAGGCGTTCCGCCACGGCAAGCACGTGGTGATGATGAACGCCGAGGTGGACGCCACGATCGGACCGATCCTGTCGACGTACGCCAAGCGCGCCGGCGTGACCCTTTCGGCCTGCGACGGCGACGAGCCGGGGCTGCAGATGAACCTCCTGCGCTGGGTCACCGGCCTCGGGTTGACCCCCCGGGTCGTGTGCAACATCAAGGGCTTGCAGGACCCGTACCGCAACCCGACGACGCAGCAGGAGTGGGCGAGCGCTGGGAGCAGAACGCGGCGATGGTCACGTCGTTCGCCGACGGCTCGAAGATCAGCTTCGAGCAGACGATCGTCGCCAACGCCACGGGGTTCAAGGTGCTGCAGCGCGGCATGACCCGCGGCGAGGTGTACGACGGCCCGATCATGGACTTCGGGCAGCGCTACGACATCGACCAGCTGCGCGAGCTCGGCGGCGTCATCGACTACACGGTCGGTCCGGCCGGGGTGAAGGCGTTCGTGCTCGCCGAGCACGCCGATCCGAAGCAGCGCCACTACCTGAACCTGTACAAGATGGGCGAGGGCCCGCTGTACCCGTTCTGGGTGCCGTACCACCTGGTGCACTTCGAGACGCCGTTCTCGATCGCCCGCGTCGTCGACCTCGGCGACAACCTCGCTCCGCCGCTGGCCGGCCCGTCGGTCGAGGTGTGCGCCGTCGCCAAGCGCGACCTGCAGGCGGGCGAGGTGCTCGACGACTACGGCATGTACATGACCTACGGCGAGGCGTGCAATGTCGAGGAGATGAGCGCCGGCCGCTATCTCCCCGAGGGGCTCGTCGAGGGCTGCCGGCTCAAGCGCAGCATCGCCCAGGACGAGGTGTTGACCTACGACGACGTCGAGCTGCCGGCCGGTCGCCTCGCCGACACCTTGCGCGCCGAGCAGTACCGTCACTTCCGCGGCGAGACCTGGCTCGAGGACTTCTTGCGCGACAAGGGCGATCCGGTCCCGCTCCCGTAAACCCCTACGAAGCCTGCCTCGGGCCGGGGCTGAGCGTCGGCCAAACGCGGTCGAGCTCAACGGTGTCGACGCGCGTGGTGCTCAGATCTCCACCAGCGCCTTGGACACGTAGAACGCCTCGGCGTACGGGCTGCGGCACTCCATCCCGCGCAGCCGCATCAGCCCGAGGAAGACCTCGTCGTCCCACCAGTCGTGTCGCGTGCTGGCTCGGGAAGTGCCGATTGAGGATCTCGACCTTTCGCCGGGCCTGGTCACGGGTGAGCCCGACGAAGTGCGAGGGCGCTCCCATGTCGCCGTCCCACTTGGGGAGCTCGAAGTGCAGCACCAGCGCGTCCCGCCACACCGTCGTCACCAGCAGGCCCAGCGTGCGGTGGTCCTGGTGGGCGTCGTCGACGCGAGGTGCCAGCACCAGCTGCGGATGACAGTGCCGGGCGAGGTCCTCGAGGTGCTCCTTCGCGGCCTCCCAGTGGCTCGGCAGCCGGCCGTCGGGCAGCGCGGCGAAGTGCGTCTTGACCGACGGCAGGATCTCCTGCAGCGCGCACATCGACTCGGCCGCCCGGTCCGGCGTACCGGTCAGGACCGCGACTGTCAGCTGCAGGTCGGTCCGCTCCGCCAGCCGCTGGAGCGTCCCGCCGCACCCGATCTCGACGTCGTCGGGGTGCGCTCCTACGCAGAGAACCTCCAAGGGTCCGTCGGGTAGTCGAAGCGCGTCCATCGCCCGGATCATCCAGGCCCCTGCGGCACTGCCACGAACGCCACCGTGGACATACCGCAATTGGGGGACATCATCCCCACGGCTCCAGCGCGAGCAGGTCGTCGAGGGCGGCTACGGCGCCGAGCTGGCTGTTCACGTCGAGCTTGCGCAGGACGGCCTTCACCTGACTGCGCACGGTGACGGGAGAAACCCCGAGCAGCTGGGCGATGCGGGCGATGCGGTCCCCCGCGTGGAGCATGGTGAGGACCTCGTGCTCCCGTGGTGTCAGGGATGCGATCTGTCGGTTGACCATCTCCCGTCGGTCGAGCAGCTCGGCCCACAGACGGACCAGCTCTTCCTGCTCGTCGGGCTCCATCTGCACGGTCCCACGAGGCAGCCCCGTCGACGGCACTGCAGACTGCTTCCAGACCGGTGGTGCTGGGCAGCACGAGGCAGGCGCCCGCATCGAGGGCCGCTCCCCACCTCGGCCCTCGGGGTGCTTGTGTCAGCACCACCCAGGGAAGCGGCGCGCGCGTGATCAGCAGCCAGGCTGCCCGCAGGCGCTCCCAGCTGCCGAAGTCGCAGATCAGCAGTCCGGCCTGCTGACCCAAGGGTGCAGCGGCTTGGCGCCCTGGCTTCCGCTGCTCGGTGGGCCACTGCATCATGGTGGCCGCGAAGCCACGGTGGGCAAGAGCATGCCGCCACCGCCTCAGCAACCATGGCCAGCTCCGAAGTGATGACGACCGACGGTGGCGCCGGCACTGACCCAGCCATGCGTCCCCTGTCGTCGTCCAGCGCCGCTACCGGCGCCTCCACTGCTACATCGTGAGTGGTCGAGACAGGTTCGGACGTCCTGCGACGAGGGAGCCCCCAGTATTAGGGACCGGCACCGCGCGGAACGAGATCCGAGGGGTGCGGGACCCCGCCTCCGATCATCAATATCGGGTAAAGCCTCTACCTGATGCGGTATGCGCTGTCGAGGCACTCCGTCGAGGCGCTAAGTTCAGCCTGGACACTGTCCCGGGGTTCGACTTTCGCGAGTGGGGGCTTTGCGAGAGGCGGGCGAAGTGAATCGTGCTGGGGGGCCCGAGGAACATGACCGCATGGGATATTTCGCGCTCTGATGATCGACCGCATGCCGCGGCGCCTCAGGGCGCCCGTTCGAGGTGTCGGGCATGACCATGACCACGTCGGACGTGCGACCGCGCAGTGCTCGGGCACAGCTGCGCATCCTGATCGTCGAGGACCACATGCTCTTCGCGGAGTCGTTGGAGCTCGTCTTGTCGGTCGAGGGCTACGACGTCCGCCGCATCGACGTTCCCGACAACGCGAGCTCTCCCGGCACCTTGCTGTCCTGCCTGGTGCGGCTGCGGCCGCGCATCGTGCTCCTCGACCTCGACCTGGGTAGCTTCGGCGACGGCGTACGCCTCATTGCACCGCTGGCCAGGGTCGGCATCAACGTGGTCGTGGTGACCGCCTCGACCGACCGCGCTCGCTGGGGTGAGGCCATCAGGTACGGCGCGCGAACCGTGCTGTCGAAGGGCCAGCCGCTCAGCAGCATCCTGGCGACGGTCCGGCGGATCAACGAGGGGCAGCCGGTCATGACCTACGAGGAGCGAGAGGAGCTCCTGCGCGCGTGGCACCAGCAGCGCTCGGAGCTCCAGGTGACGATGGCCAGGCTCTCGCTGCTCACCGCACGCGAGTCGCAGGTCCTGGGGCGGCTGATGCAAGGCAGCACGGTCCACGACATCGCGAAGGCTCAGCGTGGTGTCCGAGGCCACGGTGCGCACCCAGGTGAAGTCCATCTTGGCCAAGCTGAGGGTGTCATCCCAGCTGGCAGCCGTCGGGCTGGCGCACCAGGTTGGCTGGCGGCCGCCGGCCGTATGACCGGTCAGACACTCGAATGTCGAACTCGTCGAGGGATCTCCTGAAGGTGGCGACGGCGGCAAGCTCCGTCGGCACCTCGAGCTTGTGCAGAAGTGCTCTCGTCCAGCTGCGGACGGTTGGGGATGCAACCCCCAGGGCTTCAGCGATCTGGGCGACCGAGCAGCCCTCGTACGTCAGGCGGAGCACCTCACGCTCAGGAGGGCTGAGCCTTCCGACTCGCTCCACCACCATGCGGTGGTGGGACCTCGTCTCGTCCCAGGCCGCCTCGAGCTCGGTGCGTTCGTCGGCCGGCGTGGCGCGCTTGCGCAGACCCACCGACACGAGCAGGTCGCTGATGGGCTCCAGGCCGGTCTCCACCGGCAGCACGAGCTCGACCCCGGCAGCAAGCAGAGCTCCCCACGCCGGGCCGCGCGGGGCGCTCGTGAGCGCCAGCCAAGGCACGCTGATTCGCGCGACGATCGACACGGCGACATCGAGCCGCGACCATCGATCGAGCTCGCAGATCAGGAGGCCGACGTCCGTCAGAGACCCGCCGGCCCGTGGCCGCTGCCGAGGCAACGCGCGCGCATCACTTCGACCAGCGGATGACCACGACCTCGTGCCCCTGACTGGTGAGCGCCACCTGGACGGTGTCCGCGACGAGAACCTGGTCGGAAGCCACCAGCACACGAAGACGTCCTGGTGTCGGCAACATGGCCACTGCTCACCCCTGAGCGGACTGGGCCTGGCCACCATCATCCGGCTGTACGTCGGCAGCTGCAGCCTCTCTTCGCGGCAGGCTAGCGGCCGGGTCCACCCGGGTCGGGGAAGCTGGTCCCATTTACCCAGCATGGGGGACTGGTCAACTGGTTGTTCGGGCGTGTGACACCAGCAATACGCCGCACCAATCTGTCAGGTGTGTCGCCCGGATATCCGACCGGTCTAGCGGGGTTTGACGATGCCGGTTCGTCTCCCCACCCTTGAGTGAGTGCCCCCCCGAGAGTCTGGACACTTCAAGATCTAGCTGACCGAGGCTGGGGGGCCTTGCATGACGTCAGCGCGGATTCCGGGCACCGGTGCGATCTGGCGGCGCGGCGTCCTGGTCTTGGCCGTCGTGCTCGCGCCCATGCTCGGACTGGCCGTGTCCGTGGGCGAAGACCTGCTCCGGGTGACCGAGAGCATCGACACGCTGGTCGTGGGGTCGGCCGCCCTGGTCTCGACGCTCGCCTGCTATGCCGCCTGGAGGATTCACCCGCGCCCAGGACTGGCGTTCGCCACGGTCGGCCTGGCTGTGCTCGGCTTCCAGCAGCTCGCGCGGGCGGGGACGCTGCTCGTCTCCAGCGAACCTGTGACCGGCTTCCGGGTGCTGGAGGGCGACGTCTGGCAGATGTTGGTGGTCGTCGTGATCGTCGCCGTTGCCCACCACCTGGGCCGTCGGCCGGACCCGGCAGCCATGGGATTCGGTCTCGGTGCGCTGGTGGCTGCATCTCGCCTGGCCGGGATGGACGCCCACGCGGAACTCGGGCAACACCCACCGCGGTGGGCCGTGTGCGTCGTCTACGGGGTCGTCGTCCTCGGCCTAGCAGTGGTGGTCTCGCGAGGCGGCAACCTCGCTCCTCACGACGAGCCGGTGCCGCGATGGGCACGACAGCTCACTGCCCTCGCCATCGTGATGATGGGCGGCGCGCATCTCGCCTCCTACTTCGGCGACACCGCGACGACGCGTCTCGTGGTCGTCGTCGGAGCGACGGTCGGCGCCGCCCTTCTGGTGAGCACCTGCCTCGCACTCTTCTTCGGTGAGGTCGAGGCGGCCGAGCGGAGCCGCGACACCCTCAACGACGAGCTCGAGAGCGCCTTGCGCGTCGACAGAGCCCACCGCGCGCGGCTGCACGAGATCCACTCCACGATCGTGGGAATCGCCTCCGCGAGCCAGCTGCTCCGCTCGATCCAGGAGATCAGCGAGCAGCGACGGATCCAGCTGGACGACATGGTCAGAGCCGAGCTCGGCCGCCTGGCGAGGCTGGTGGCGCGGGCGAATCCGGACGCGATGAGCTTGACGGCAACGAACGGGGACGGTCCGCCCGACCCCCTCGCCATCGACCTGGATGCCACGATCGGCCCCATCGTCGTCTCCCACGAGGCCCGTGGCGAGCGAGTCCGCTGGTCGCCCTCGGGACTTCGCGTGAGGGCACAACCCGACGCTGTAGCGGTGGTGTTCAACGTGCTGCTCGACAATGCGGCCAAGCACGGCCGCTCGGAGGCGGAGGTGACCGTAGAGCCGCACGGCAACTACGTCGAGGTCGCGGTCCACGACGACGGCCCGGGCGTCGACCCGTCCCTCCGCACCGAGCTCTTCGAGTGGGGTGTTCGAGGTGCAAGCTCGTCCGGGCAGGGCATCGGGCTGCACGTCGCACGCGACCTGGCGCAACAGCAAGGGGGCTATCTCCGGACACGTGACGTCGCGAAGGGCGGCGCCACCTTCGTCCTGGGTCTGCCGCTCGACAGCACCGACGACCAACGCTACGAGCACCCTGGCAACGACGGGTCGTCGCTCCAACCGGACATCCTCTAGCGGGTGACGACCGGGCTCGGAAGACTCCGCCCGAGCGCTTCCAGGTGCAACCGCCGCCAGAGTGTCCTGCCTACCCCGCGTGCAGGCTCCGCACGCACCCGAGCGCCCCGTGTGGCTGGTGCTGGCCGGCTCAGTAGGCGCCTTGCGGAGCCGACCACGGCGCGGAAGGTCCGGGCCAAGATGGCGAGGTCCTGCACCATGGACCAGTTGTCGACGTAGTAGAGGTCGAGGCGCACGGTGTCGTCCCAGCTGAGGTCGGAACGCCCGGATACCTGCCACAGTCCGGTCATGCCGGGTCGTACTCGTAGCCGCCGGTTCATGTCGCCCTCGTAGCGGGCGACCTCCTCGGGCAGCGGCGGCCGCGGACCGACGAGGCTCATCTGGCCGCGCACGACGTTCCAGAGCTGGGGCAGCTCATCGAGGGAGAAACGACGGATCCACCGCCCGGGTCGGGTCACCCGGGGATCGTCGACCATCTTGAACAAGACCGAGTCGCCCGCACTGCTCTCCACGAGAGCACCACGCAGCCGCTCCGCGTCCACGACCATGGTGCGGAACTTCAAGCAGTTGAAGGGCTGCCCGTCGCGGCCGACGCGGATCTGCCGGAACAGCACCGGTCCGCCATCGTGCGTCTTGACGGCCAGTGCGGTGGCCACGGTCACCGGAAGGAGCACGACCAGGAGGCACACCGCCCCCATCACGTCGAAGACGCGCTTCGCCCACCGCGAGGCGTGGAGGGAGCGGCAGGGCTCGAGGTGTACGAGAGGCAGGCCGGCGACGGGGCGCACCTTCAGGCGCCGGCCCGAGACATCGGTCAGGCTCGGGACGACGATGGACTGGACCGGCATGCCCTCCAGCTCCCACGTGGCGCGCCGGAGCTCCTGGGAGGTCCCGAAGGCGCCTTCGGTGAACAAGATGACCTCGGCGGCCAGGTCCTCGACCACGGCTGCGGCGGCATCAGTGTGGCCGACGACGGGGATGCCGGCCATGGTTTCGGTCGCAGGCACGCCCGGCGCGGTGAGCGCACCCAGAACGGTGTAACCCAACCACTTCTCGCGGCGCAGTACTGCCGCCACCTCGTCGACGTGAGCCGGGTCCCCCGCGATGATCAGCCGCTCGCACAGGTGGCCGCGCTCCCTGGTGCGGTGGATGACACGCCTGAGCGCCAGACGACCCAGGACGAGGAGCGGCGTACCGATCATGAAGGCGAGCAGGAAGAACCCGCGCGACAGCGGAAAGCTCGTCAGGTAGCAGCCGATGCCTACCAGTCCGGCGCAGAGCATCGAGGCCCGGATGATCCGCTTGTACTCTTCCGTCCCGGCTCCAAAGACTTCGCGGGAGTAGCCACCGACCCCCCGCACCGTGACGAGCCAAGCCACCAGCAATGGTCCAGCTGCCAGGAGGACGAAGCTCGAGACGTCGTCGCGGGCATCGAAGACTGGCAGTACCTGACGGCCGAGCATCGCCGTGACGGTCGCGATGGCCAGCAGGAGAAGGTCAACGACGACGGCAGCGACGGGCACCAGACGAGCGGACAGGCGCAGCTCGGTCCATGCCAGCCGACGCTGCGAACTCTCCACCACCGTCATGGCTGGTGCCTCCTCACGTGGGCGATGGCGCCGGGTCAGCGGGCAGCACGACCGGGCGCGAAGGGTGCCTGGCTGCGGTCTGGAAGGTGGCACGGAAGGGCACCGTCGTCGCGGGTGCCGGGGAGTTATCCCCAATGTCGGGCACAGTTCCACAGCGCCGACCGGTTCCGATGTGCCTGCTGCCTACGCTCCGGACATGGTCTGGGACATTCACGTGTCGTTGACTCGGCACGACGATCGGTGGGTGCTTGTCAAGGCAAGGTGGACGGCGCTCGGCAGCATCGACGACGTCTCGTTGGACTGTGGACGAGGCGTGCACTCCATCGGCGTGGAAGATCTCGCGCGGCGCGAGATGAACGCGTTCAGCAGACCGCTCAAAGGAGTGTTCAGGTGGGACGACGGCGTCCAGGAACCCAGGGTGTTCCTCACCTGGTGTGACACCGGGGAGACGTGCGAAAGGGTCATCGGGCTTGCCCAGGAGGACCACGACTCCCAGCCCCGGTCGCGGCACCCGAGCGCCGGGCTGCGGATTCCTCCATTCACGCACGTTCACGAGTGCTTCGTCGGCCTCCACGGCGCACGATCCCGACGCCCGTCGGGGGTAGGCCTGGCGAGCCTGTTCGCCGTACAGGACCTGGAAGGGACCGCTACGCGCCTTGAGCCAGGCCGCCCGGTTCGGGAGCTTTGTCTCGCTGAAGCGGGCCACCGCGCCACCACGGAAGGTCGTTGTGCAGGTCGGAGGCGGTATGGATCCCGTCAGGGGCCCTACCGACGACGATCAGAACGGGTAGCTCGGCAGGCTCCCCTCGCATCGTGATCCAGCGGGTCTCGGTGAACGCCTCGATGTTCGCGGCCGCGCCGCCGAGCCGGCCCAGCCCGGATGCCCCGACGCCGCCGAAGGGGACGTTCGCCTCGTCGTTCACCGTCTGGTCGTTGATGTGCACGATGCCGGACGGGATCTGCTCGGCGAGCGCGAGTCCGCGCATCACGTCGCTGGTGACGATGCCGAGCGACAGCCCGTAGTCGCTCTCCGAGGCCAGCCGTACCGCTTCCTCGACCGAGGAGACCCTGGTGACCGGCGCGACCGGGCCGAAGACCTCCTCGGTGAAGACGGGCGAGGTGAGTGGGACCTCGGCCAGCACGGTCGGCCGGTAGAAGAGCCGGTCGTACTCCCCGCCCGCGGCCAGGCGCGCGCCCTGGTCGACGCTCGCAGTGACCAGGCCGTGGATCTTGTCGCGCGACCGCTCGTCGATGACCGGACCGAGCGCAACCTGCTCGGTGGCCGGGTCGCCGACCGGCAGGTGGCCGGCCTTCGCAGCGAGCTGGTCGACGAAGTCGTCGTAGATCCCGTCGGCGACGAAGTAGCGGCCGGTGGTCATGCAGATCTGGCCCTGGTTGAGGAACGACGCCCAGCCGGTCAGCCCGACCGCCTTCTCGACGTCCGCGTCGTCGAGGATCAGCAGCGCGGAGTTGCCGCCCAGCTCGAGGTGGGCCCGCTTGAGGTGTCGGCCTGCGAGCTCGCCGATCGACCGGCCGACCGCTGTCGAGCCGGTGAACGAGATCACGCGGACGTGCGGGTCGGTCACCATCGCCTCGCCGACGTCCTTGCCACCGGGGAGCATCTGCAGGACGCCGGCCGGCAGCCCGGCCTCCTCGAAGATGCGCGCCATCACCGTGCCGCCCGTGACGGCCGTGCGAGGGTCGGGCTTCAGCAGCACGGCGTTCCCGAGCGCGAGCGCCGGGGCCACCGACCGGATGCCGAGGATGATCGGGACGTTGAACGGCGAGATGACAGCGACCACACCGGCCGGCACCTGGCGGGCCATGGAGAGCCGAGGCTGCTCGCTGGGGAGCACCTGGCCGATCGGCTGTCCCGGCAACGACGCGGCCTGGTAGCACTCCTCGGCCGCGACGTGCATCGCGAAGTCGGCCATCGGCGGGATCGCCCCGACCTCGCGCACGTTCCAGTCGCGGATCTCGTCGGCGTGCTCGGCCCACAGGTCTCCGGCTCTGCGGAGCACGGCCGCTCGCGCGGTATGCGGGAGCGCCGCCCACTCCTTCTGCGCCTCCGCCGCGGAGGCGGCGGCTTCGGCCACGTCCTCGGCGTCCGCCTGGCCCATCGTGCCGAGCTCGTTCCCGGTGGCCGGCTCCACGACGGCGTAGGTGCCGCCGCGTCCTTCGGTCCACGCGCCGCCCTTGAAGACCTTGCCCTCCCACGCGACGCCGCCCAGTAGTGCCATGACCTACCCCCAGACTTCCTCGGCGGTCTCGACGACCAGCCGTAGCTTGGCCCGTTCCTGCTCTTCGCTCAGCTCGTTGCCCTCCACTGTGGAGGAGAAGCCACACTGGGGCGAGAGGCAGAGTTGGTCGAGCGGCACGTACTTCGACGCCTCGTCGATGCGGCGCTTCAGCTCGTCCTTGTCCTCGAGCTCGCCGGTCTTGGTGGTGACCAGGCCGAGCACGACCTGCTTGTCCTCGGGGACGAACCGAAGCGGCTCGAAGCCGCCAGACCGCTCATCGTCGTACTCGAGGAAGAAGCCGTCCACGTCGAGCTGCGAGAAGAGGACCTCCGCCACGAAGTCATAGCCACCCTCGGCCGCCCACGACGAGCGGAAGTTGCCGCGGCACATGTGCGTGGTGACCCGCATACCCTCCGGGCGCCCGGCGATTGCCGCGTTGACGTTCGCGACGTACTGCTCGTGCAGGTGCTCGGGGTCCCCGCCCTGGGCCGCGACCATCGCGCGCTGTTCGGGGTCGTTGAGGTAGGCGAGGCTGGTGTCGTCGAGCTGGAGGTAGGTGCAGCCGAGCTCCCCCAGGCGACGGACCTCGTCTGCGTACGCCGCGTTGAGGTCCGCCCAGAACGGCTCGAGCTCGGCGTAGACCGACTCGTCGATCGCCGCCCGCCCGCCGCGGTAGTGGACCATGTTCGGCGAGGGGATGGTCAGCTTCGGCACCTGGTCGCCGGTCGTGACTCCCGACAGGTACTCGAAGGCGTCCCCGAAGATCGTGTGTCCGAGCCGTACTCGGTCGTGGACGCTCAGTGCCGCGGTCTCGAAGTCGAGGTCGCCGGCCTTGTTGTGGAAGTGCACCGCCAGCTTCTGGTCGGTCGGGTCGACGCCCTCGAGCTGGTAGATGAAGTCCATGTGCCACGACGTGCGACGGAACTCGCCGTCGGTCGCGGTGCGCACGCCCGCTTCGCGCTGGAGGGCCACCGCCGCGCGGATCGCCGTGTCCTCGGCCTCACGCAACCCTGCGTCGTCGAGATCGCCGGCCCGGTGCCGGGCCCGCGCGTCGAGCAGCGCCGGCGGTCGCAGCAGGCTGCCCACGTGGTCGGCACGGAACGGCGGGAGCGTGCGCGCTGCCATGGTCTCGGAGCGTACTCGCGCATGCGTCGTCCCGTAGCGCCCTGCTCCGCTCAGCGAAAGGTCGGACTCGACGCTGAAGCGGAGCAGACGGTCCCGGACGACGCGCAGGCCGTCACCTTCGTCGGCGACGATCCCCGCCTTGCGGGCACCATGACGATGACCTGGGAGGTCACCGGCGTTTGCCAGCCTGGACACTTGTTTTTTACAAGCACCGCTGCCACGATCAGGCGATGCGCTCGAGGAAGGTCGTCGTCTACGAGTTCATGTCCCTCGACGGAGTCGCCGAGGACGTCGCTGGCCTCTTCACCGAGTGGGACGACGACGAGGTGGACGCCGCCGGTGCCGCCGCGATCGCCACGCAGGACGCCGTCATCCTGGGTCGTCGCAGCTTCGACGAATGGGCGCCGTTCTGGCCCGCGTAGCACGATCGAGCCGTTCGCGACCTTCATCAACGCGGTCCCGAAGTTCGTGGCGACCTCCTCACCGCTCGACACCGAGTGGGCCAACTCGAGTGCGATCGAAGGCGGCCTGGTCGACTTCGTGCGAGACGTGAAGAGCCAACCGGGACGCGACATCGGCGTCCACGCGAGCATCTCGGTCGCGCAGACACTGCTGGCCGCAGGCGTCGTCGACGAGCTCAGGCTCGTGGTCGCGCAGGCGATCGCCGGCGTCGGGCGAAAGCTTCTCGACGGGTTGCCGCCGATCCGCCTCACCCCGATCAGCAGCTCGATCTCGCCGACGGGCTTCCTGCTTCTCCACTGCCGCGTCGCCGGCTAGCCGTCGCCGCAACCAACCGGAACCACGAGAGGAGACCCACGATGACCGCCATGTTCGTCAACCTGCCGGTGACCGACCTGGAGCGCGCGAAGGCGTTCTACTCGGCGATCGGATTCACGATCAACCCGCGTTTCACCGACCACAACGCGGCCTGCATCGTCGTCGAGGACGGCCACAGCGCCTTCATGCTCCTGGTGCGCGAGTACTTCCAGAGCTTCACCGAACGGACGATCGCCGACCCGGCGACGACCGTGGTGACGGCGACCACGATCTACCTCGACAGCCGGGAGGCGGTCGATGTTGCCGTCGCCGGAGGCCTCGCCGCGGGCGGCACGGAGGCGCAGGACCCCGCTGACTACGGCTTCATGTACCAGCGGCAGCTCACCGACCCCGACGGCCACGTCATCGAGCTCGGCTACATGGATCCGGTTGCCGCGGAGCAGGGACCCGAGGCGTTCATGAACCAGCAGGCCTGAAACCGATGGCCGCACGCGACTACGGGCAGTACGGCGGCATCACGCGGGCCCTGGAGGTCGTGGGCGAGCGTTGGGCCCTGCTCATCGTCCGCGACCTGCTCGTCGGGCCGCGCCGCTACGGAGAGCTCGCCGCGGGGCTCCCTCGAATCCCGAGCAACATCCTGGCGGCTCGGCTCAAGGAGCTGCAGGCGGCTGGTGTCATCCGTCGCGCTCCGCGCTCACGCGTCATCGTCTACGAGCTGACGCCCTACGGCCGCGAGCTCGAGCCGGTCGTGCTCGCGCTCGGCGCCTGGGGCTTCAAGGCGATGGGCGATCCGCGGGAGGGGCAGATCATCACTCCCGACTCGATGACCATGGAGCTCCGCACCGCGTTCCGGCCGCAGGTGGCAGCGAACCTGCCGGCGACCGCCTACGCGGCGAGCTTCGGTCCCGCCGAGCTGCTCATCCGGGTGGACGGCTCCTCCCTCGACGTGACGCGCGAGGACGGACCCGTCGACCTGGCCTTCGCCGCGGGTCCGGGCATCCGCCGGCTCATCTCCGGCGAGCTCGCCCCGGACCGCGCCATCGCGACCGGCGTGGTCACGGTGTTGCGCGGTCGCGGCGACCTCCTCGACCGTTTCGCGAGCACGTTCCACCTGGCCGCCTGACCCGAGCGCGGCTCACCCGCCCACTACTGCGCGTCGGGCTCGGACCGGCTGGCGTGGGTGGCCAGGCGGCCGGCGGCGTCGACGAGGAGCGGGTCGAGGGTGTCGTCGCCCGCGGCGACGAGCGCCTCGAGCTTGCGGCGCATGCGCGGGTCCCAGAAGGTCTCGATGTGACGGGCGACGGCCGCGGCTGCCTCGGCCGTGGGCAGGTGCGCGAACTGGCGGGCGATGTCGTTGCCCAGCCGGGCCTCGGGAGCGATCATCGGCGTGGTCATGCGTGGGTCTCCGCGGGCGTCACGGGTCTCGGCGACCGCTTCGTCGCCGCGCGCGTTGGCGACGCCGACCTGCACGGCGGTGACCTTGTACTCCGGGCAGTTGGTGGCCCAGTCGGAGTTCTCGGTCGTCACGACGTTCGCGCCCGGTCACCGGGTGGTGGAAGGTCGTGTAGACGACGCCGGCAGGCATCCGCTCCGACACCAGCGCCCGCAGCGTCGTCGACCCGACCCGGCTGGACAGGTCGACCAGGTCACCGGTCGAGATGCCACGCATCTCCGCGTCGGCCGGGTGGATCTCGAGGACGTCCTCGGGGTGCCAGGTGTTGTTGGCGCGTACGCCGGGTCTGCGCGCCGACGTTGTACTGGCTGAGGATCCGGCCGGTGGTGAGGATCAGCGGGAACTTGCGCGTCGACCGCTCGGTCGTCGGCACGAAGACCGTCTCGATCGAGCCTGCCCTTGCCGCGCACGAACTCGCCGATGTGCATGATCGGCGTGCCGGTCGAGGAGGTGTCGAGGACCGGCCACTGCATCGAGCCGACCTCGTCGAGCCTGGCGAACGAGACGCCGGCGAACGTCTGGGTGGTCGCGGCGATCTCGTCCATGATCTCCGACGCGGCGGCGTAGGACATGTCGTAGCCCATCGCCCGGCCGATCGCGCAGGTGATCTCCCACTCGTCCATGCCGACCTTCGAGGCGAACACCGGCCGGACCCGGTTGATCCGCCGCTCGGCGTTGGTGAAGGTGCCGTCCTTCTCGAGGAACGACGTGCCGGGCAGGAAGACGTGGGCGAAGCGGGCGGTCTCGTTGAGGAAGAGGTCCTGGACCACCACGAGGTCCATGGCCCGCAGCGCCGCCTCGACGTGCTGGGTGTTGGGGTCGGACTGCGCGATGTCCTCGCCCTGGATGTAGACCCCGCGGAAGGTGCCGGCCAGCGCGGCGTCGAACATGTTCGGGATGCGCAGGCCCGGCTCGGGGTCGAGGGTCCTGCCCCACAGCCGCTCGTAGATCGCGCGGACGTCGTCCAGCGAGACGTGGCGGTAGCCGGGGAACTCGTGGGGGAAGGAGCCCATGTCGCAGGAGCCCTGGACGTTGTTCTGCCCGCGGAGCGGGTTGACGCCCGACGCCCTCGCGGCCGATGTTGCCGGTGACCATGGCCAGGTTGGCCATCCCCATCACCATCGTCGAGCCCTGGGAGTGCTCGGTGACGCCGAGGCCGTAGTAGATCGCGGCGTTGCCGCCGGTGGCGAAGAGCCGGGCGGCCGCGCGCAGGTCGTCGGGGTCGATGCCGGTCGCCTCGGCCATCGCCTCCGGGGAGTTGGACGGGTCGGCGATGAAGGCGAGGTAGTCGTCGGCGTCCTCGCAGCGCTCGCGCACGAACTCCTCGTCGTGGAGGCCCTCGGTGACGATCACGTGGGCCATCGCGTTGACGAAGGCGACGTTGGAGCCGGGCAGGACGGGCAGGTGGTAGGCCGCCTCGACGTGCGGGCTGCGCACCAGGTCGATGCGGCGCGGGTCGGCCACGATCAGCTGGGCGCCCTCGCGCAGCCGCCTCTTCATCCGCGAGGCGAAGACCGGGTGCGCGTCGGTCGGGTTGGCGCCGATCAGCAGGATCACGTCGGCCTGATCGACCGAGCGGAAGTCCTGGGTGCCGGCCGAGGTGCCGAAGGTCTGCTTGAGGCCGTAGCCCGTCGGGGAGTGACACACCCGCGCGCAGGTGTCGATGTTGTTGTTGCCGAACGCCGCCCGGACCAGCTTCTGGACGACGTAGACCTCCTCGTTGGTGCACCGGCTGGAGGAGATGCCGCCGATCGAGCCGACGCCGTGCTCGGCCTGGAGGGCCTTGAAGCCCTCGGCCGCCTTGGCGATCGCCTCGTCCCACGAGACCTTGCGCCACTCGTCGTCGATCGTGTCGCGCACCATCGGGGAGAGCTGGCGGTCCTTGTGGGCGGCGTAGCCGTAGGCGAAGCGGCCCTTGACGCAGCTGTGGCCCTCGTTGGCGCCGCCGTTCTTCGACGGGATCATCCGTACGACGCGGGAGTCGTCGCCCTCGCCCTGGACCTCGGCGCGGAACGAGCACCCGACGCCGCAGTAGGCGCAGGTGGTCTCGACGGAGCGCGTGGGCATGCCGAGCTGGACGATCGACTTCTCCTGGAGCGCGGACGTCGGGCAGGCCTGCACGCAGGCGCCGCACGAGACGCACTCCGACGACATGAAGTCGGTGCCGCCGGCGCTGATCTTCGAGTCGAAGCCGCGTCCCTCGACGGTGAGCGCGAAGGTGCCCTGGATGTCGGCACAGGCGCGCACGCAGCGGGAGCAGACGATGCACGCGGAGTCGTCGAAGGCGAAGTAGGGGTTGCTCAGGTCGATCGGCTGCGGGTGAGCCACGTCGGCACGAGACTCGGGCCGGCCGTAGCGGACCTCGGCCGAGCCGACGGTGGCGGCCATCGCCTGGATCTCGCAGTTGCCGCGGGCGCAGCCGTCGCAGTCCTCGGGGTGGTCGGAGAGGTAGAGCTCCATGACGTTGCGGCGCAGCTCGCGCACCGTCTCGGTCTGGGTGTTGACGACCATGCCGTCGGAGCAGGGCGTCGTACAGGAGGCGGGCACGCCCTTCGCTCCGTCGACCTCGACCAGGCACATGCGGCACGAGCCGAAGGCATTCAGCGAGTCGGTCGCGCACAGCTTGGGGATCGCGACGCCGGCCTCGGTGGCCGCGCGCAGCACGGAGGTGCCGGCAGGGACGTCGACCTGGCGGCCGTCGATGGTCACCGAGACGGAGTCCATCGGCGTCGCGGACCGCCGGCGTGCCGAAGTCGACCTCGGGGTCCCAGATGCTCTGCCAGTGATCGGCTCATACGTGCTCGCTCCGCTCGCAATCCTCGGGTTCGAAGTCCTCGCGCCAGTGCTTGATCGCGCTCTGCACCGGCATCGGGGTCAGCCCGCCCATGGCGCACAGCGACCCCTTCGTCAGCGTCTCGCACAGGTCGTCGAGCAGCACCAGGTTGGCCGCGACGTCGCGGCCCTCGATGATCCGGTCGATCGTCTCGACGCCTCGCGTGGAGCCGATCCGGCACGGCGTGCACTTGCCGCACGACTCGATCGAGCAGAACTCCATCGCGAAGCGCGCCATCCGAGCCATGTCGACGGTCTCGTCGAACACGACGATGCCGCCGTGACCGAGCATCGCGCCCGACTCGGCCAGCGCCTCGTAGTCCATCGGCACGTCGAAGCCATCGGGGGGAACGTAGGCGCCCAGCGGGCCGCCGACCTGGACCGCCCGCACGGGGCGGCCGGTGAGCGTGCCGCCGCCGTAGTCCTCGACGAGCGCACGCAGGCTCACGCCGAACGGCAGCTCGACGATGCCGCCCTGCTTGATGTTGCCCGCCAGCTGGAACACCTGGGTGCCGCGCGAGCGACCGGTGCCGAGCTCGGCGTACGCCGCTCCGCCATCGGCGAGGATCATCGGCACCGCACAGAGGGTCAGACGTTGTTGACCGCCGTCGGCTGCCCCCACAGGCCCTTGATGGCGGGGATCGGCGGCTTGGCGCGCACCTCGCCTCGCTTGCCCTCGAGGCTGTCGAGCATCGAGGACTCCTCGCCGCAGATGTAGGCGCCGGCGCCCACCCGCACGTGGAGGTCGAAGGAGTGGCCGGAGCCGAGGATGTCGCTGGCCGAGGTAGCCGTGGGTGTAGGCCGCGTCGATGGCCCGGCGCAGGGCGGCGACGGCGTGGGGGTACTCCGAGCGGACGTAGACGTAGCCCTCGGTCGCCCCGACGGCGTGGGCGGCGATGGTCATCCCCTCGACCAGGGTGAACGGGTCGCCCTCGACCACCATCCGGTCGGCGAACGTGCCGGAGTCGCCCTCGTCGAAGTTGCAGGCGACGAACTTCTGGTCGGAGACGGTCTCGAGGACGGTCTTCCACTTGATGCCGGCCGGGAAGCCCGCTCCCCCACGACCGCGCAGGCCCGAGTCGGTGACCTCCTGGACCACCTCGGCCGGAGTGAGCGACAGGGCACGGCGCAGCCCGGCCCAGCCGCCGTGCGCCTCGTAGTCGTCGACGGACGTCGGGTCGACGATCCCCACCCGGACGAAGCTCACGCGCTGCTGCGAGGTGAGCCAGGGGTGCTCGTCGACGACGCCGATAGCACCGCCGTGCTCCCCCGCCAGCACCGCGGCGACGTCTCCGGGCTCGACGTTGGCGAAGCCGACGCGACCGGCCTCGGTCTCGACCTCCACCAGCGGCTCGAGCCAGAGCATCCCGCGCGAGCCGTTGCGTACGACGACCGCGCCGGCGGCCTCGAAGGCAGCAGCGACCTCGTCGGCACCGACCGAGACGGCGGCGGCGTCGCCGGGGACGAACGACCTTCGCACCTCGGGCACCATCACCGCCACCCCTGCGTCAGCGCGTCGAGGCGCTCTCGCGACAGCCGGCCGTGCAGGCGCCCGTCGAGCGTCCCGGACGGACCGAGCGCGCAGTTCCCCAGGCAGAAGACCTCGTCGACCTCGACGTCAGCCCCGAGGTCACCGGCGCGGCCGCGCGTCTCGGCGTACAGCGCCTCGGCGCCCACCGACTGGCAGGCCTCCCCGCGACAGAGCGCGACCGCGTGCGCGGCGGGAGGTTCGGTCCGGAAGTCCTTGTAGAACGAGACCACGCCGTGCACCTCGGCGACCGAGAGGTTCAGCACGTCGGCGATCGCCTCGACGTCCTCGCGCGCGACGTGGCCGAGCTCCTCCACGACGTCGTGCAGCACCGGCATCAACGCACCGCGCTCGGAGAGGTGCTGCGTCGCGATGGCGCGTACGAGCGCGACCCGGTCGGTCACGGACCCGACGGGCAGGGACGTCATAGGCAGCTCCGGACAGGTTTCAGGGCGCGAGTAACGGAGGCCAGTGTGACCTCCATCTCAGCGTAGGCGCGAATCGGCCCCAACTCACGCGCAGCGTGCCGCGTTGGTCGAGGAGGCCGTCTGACGGCCCGTCACGAGACCCCGCGACCGTCTGGCGAAGCGCGACCTGCCTCGGACCGTCGCTGGGCGACCGCCTCGACCAGCGGAACTCGGGGTTACGGTGCGTCATGGGCACGGGCACGCGCCGACGGGCGAGGTGGCTGGTGCCGGCCACCGTGCTCCTGGCCGCTCTCGTCGGGTGCGCGGACACCGCAAGCGACCCGGCTCCGGAGCGAGCCCGACCGCGACGAGCGAGCCACGACCTCCGCCGGCAACATCCTGCGGATCGGTGACGACGGAGCGGAGGTCGCCCTGCAGGTCGGCGGGACGGCGGTCGTCTTCCTGCCCGCGTCGTACACCTGGGAGGAGCCGGTGGTCGACGGCGACGCCGTGACGATCAGCCAGGACATCTCCGACGAGGGCAGCCCCACCCGGTCGTGGACCGTGACGGCCCAGCGCGCCGGCACCGCGAGCGTGACGCTGACGGGGTCCCCGACCTGTCGGTCGGAGACCCCGTCGTGTGCCGCGCCGGACGTCGTGTGGTCCGCTGCTTTCGACGTCCGGTAACGGCCGTCCTACGGCGCGCTCTGCGTCGCGATCCTCTCCACGATGTCCTTCTGCGCCTTGATCTGCGCCGAGGTCGAGGCCGGGTTCATCCGGATCGTCTCGGCCGCGAACATCACGGCACCGAAGGTGCTGTCGGTCGCCGGGCCACCGACGGAGTCGACCGGCGTGTCCAGCTTGACCGACCCGTTGGCGAAGTTCAGCCAGGCGCCGAGGGCGTGCTGGTCGAAGATCACGTCCGCCGGCGACTTGGCCGGGTTCTGCAGCACCAGGGTGGCGTCGGCCCGCGAGTCGGCGTCCTTGCCCTCGCTGAACACCAGGCTCAGGTAGTTCACGATGTCCAGGTAGCACTGGAGCGTGGCGTCGGTGAACGTCTTGCCCTTCGGCCGGTACTGGTTGAGCCACCAGCCGTGACCCTTGCTCTCCGTCGCGTTGCCGGTGATCAGCACGACCGCGGTGTCGGTGCCCGAGCCCAGGTCGTCATCGGTCACGGTGACGTCCAGGTCGTAGAGGCACGCGTCGCTGTAGGCGTGGGTGGCCTCGAGCGAGACGCTCCGCGGGTGGATGCTCGGGCTGAGCGCCGGGTCGGGGTCGACGAGCGCGTCGTTGAGCGAGGTCTGCTCGTCGGGGGTCTCCCCGTTGAGCAGGCCGTCCCAGTCCCACACGAAGGTCAGGTCGTCCGAGCCCGGGTCCTCCGAGCTCGCCGGGACGGTCAGGTCCTCCCCCGCCTCGAGGATGAACGCCGACACACCGTCGTAGACCTGCTCGCCCGAGGTGTCGATGACCGAGGTCGGGTCGACGTTGGCGACGGTGGCCGAGTCGTCGTCGCTGCCCGTGCCGCTGTCGTCGTCGGTGACCTCCACCGTGACGGTGTAGCTGCCGTTGTCGCCGTAGGTCACCTGTGCGGTCGCCGTACCCTGGTCGGCCGTGGCCCCACCCGTGTCACCGGCGCCCTTGGCACCCTGCGTCGTCACCGCGACGCGCCGGGTTGACGTCCGGCCGGTACGACGTCCCGAGGTCGACGTTGCCGGAGTAGGTGTCCTGCCAGCCGGGGTCGGAGAAGGTGGCCGCGACGGTGCGCGTGTCGTTCTCCTCCATGCCGGCCAGGTCGGACAGGTCGATCGTCACCGTCGGCACGACGTTGGTCGTGTTGAAGTTGACCGAGGTGGTGTCGGAGTAGCCCGAGCTGTTGGTGACCTGGAGCCGGACCGTGCGGGCGCCGTTGTCGCCGAAGGCCCACGTCGGGGTCGCCGACGTCGAGTCGTCGAAGGCGCCGTCGTTGTCGAGGTCCCAGGCGTAGGCGAGCGTGTCGCCGGCGTCGCCGCCGATGGTCGACCCGGTGCCGTCGAAGGTGATGTCGCTGCCCTCGGGCCGGTCGCCGACCGGCACGATCGACGCGCCCGGCTCGCACTCGTCCGGCGTGTCGGTGCTGACGGTGAGGCTGCCGGCGTTGGCCGTGTCGGGGTCGGACCCCGCGGTCACGCCGAGCTCGTTGTCGGCGAAGACGTTCCACAGCCGGCACCAGTTCGCGCCCACACCCACCGTGCCGGTGGGGTTCTGGATCGCGTCGGCCGATCAGGTAGCCCGTGCGGGCGTCGTGGAAGCTGGGCGTGTCAGGCGTGTTCTTCAGGCCCAGCATCATCAGCCGCTCGTGCTTGTCCTTGCCCGTCGCGAAGCCGTACTTGGCGATCAGGGCGGCCCGGACCTCCCACATGTTCATCGCCCAGATGCGGCCGTTGTCGTGCTCGCTGGTGCCGGCGAAGTCGCCGTACTCGAGCGAGTCGTCGTCGTAGGCGACGCCGCGGATCCCGTTGGTGTAGTCGCCGTTGTTGTACTCGCCGTAGACCGGGTCGTCGTTGATCGACGTCGCGAACGCGTCGCTCCAGCCCTCGCCCAGCGAGCTGGACTGGATGCCGCCGGCCAGGTTGCCGTCGGAGATGATCCGGCCGCTGATCCCGTGGGTGTACTCGTGGATGATCGTGTCGCGGTTGTTGGCCCGCTGCGTACGCCGCGCCGGGTTGCCGGGGTCGGTGTCGCCGACGTACATCTGCATCCGCGGCTTGGTCCCGTCGGCGCCGTTGGCGTTGAAGTTGGCGTTGTTGAGGCACTTGATCGGGTTGCTGGCGGCGTCCGTGCACTGCATGCCCGTGAAGTTGGCGTCCGACTCCGCCTCCACGGCGTCGCCGCCGGTGCCGCCGTTGCCGAAGTTGTCGTTCTGGAAGTTGCGCGCGGTCTCGGTGAAGCCGAGGTCGTAGGCGTAGTCGTGGTACCAGTTCGTGTAGTAGAAGAGCTGCGTCACGACCGCGTCGCGGTCGGCGCCGGTCAGCGGCAGGTCGGCCTCGGCGCCGGCGGCGCTGGCTCCCCACGGGTCGTTCCAGGTGTAGTTCCAGTGCCGGTCGGCGTCGTGCGGCTGGTCGGCGGCCTGGGCGCTGTTGTCGCCCGCGGCGTCCTGGTAGGCGTTGACGTTGTTGCCGGACGTGGTGTCGCCCGCGGTGGCCCAGCCCGCGGGGAAGACGATCTGGCTGCGTGCCGCCCGCCTCGGGGTCCTCGCCCTGGAAGACCGTGCCCTGGTTGTCCTCGCTGAGCTGGTTCTGCCGCACGAGCACCTCGCCCGTCACGGCGTCCACCAGCACGACGTACGACGCGTTCGAGGCGCGGTCGGCCTGGACCTGCCACGCAGACCGGGCGCCTTCCGCCGTACCCACGGTGACCAGCTCGGCCACCACGGGGGCGCCGTCGTAGTCGGGCACCGCCAGGGTGTTCTCGAACTCGACCGTGCCGTCCTTGGCGCCGAGCCGGCGCCCGGGCTCGGAGTCCTGGTTCGGCGCGACGTCACCCGCGACGACGGCCACCGCCTCGGCCGCGGTCAGGTCGGCCTTCGGCGCGGCGCCGGTCTGGGAGACGAAGCTGCCGGCCGCCAGCAGCACCCTCCCCTTGGCGTCCACGGTCACCAGCCCGGTGCCGCCGTAGACGTCACGGCCGCCGCTCACCTGCTGGTAGCGCAGGTAGGTCGCGCCCTGGTCGCTGTCGCCCATCGTCAGGCGGAGCTGGTCGATCTCGTGCGGAGTCAGCCCGAACTCGGCCTTGTTGGCCTTCAGGTACGCGCGCGCGACGGCGTCCGGCGAGTCCTTGCTCGCCTTCGTCAGCGGGCTCGCGGTCGGCGACCTTCAGGACGCTGGGCGCCCCCGCCTTGCCGTACCTGCCGTCCTGGTCGGGCAGGCCGCCGTCCCCGTGGTCGGGCGGACCCTGCTTCTGCTTCTTGGCCGCGGCGGACGCCGGCGTACCCGAGGCCGGCGGGCTCGCCGTCACCAGCGGGACGGCGACACACAGCGCTACCGCGGCCACGGACAGCCGTTTGGAGATGATCGAGTTCATGCGAGACAACCCCCGTTGTCGGTCTCACGCCTCGGGTATCGCCCCGAGGCCTTTGGCCCGCAATCGTCGTCAGGGGTGTCGGGCTTTGCCATAGCCCGTTCGGGCCATCGGGCCTCTCCACGCCCGGCTGATGAGCGATCGTTGACCGTCACGACGTATCGCGACCACAGTCAGGATGTGAGGTCGTCAGGTGTGCTGCGTCGGAGCGTGACACTCGGCGCCATCGCTTCGGGGGCCGCGGCCACGTTCGCCGCGTTAGCGGTGCCTGTCTTGAAGGACGCGCCGCGCCAGGCTCCCCTGGACCTCGCCGTGCCCGGGTCCTCCTCGTCTGCGCCGGGGTGCTGTTCGTGCGCGGGACCTTGCTGCCGAGCGCGTTGCTCGCCATCGCAGCCACGTTCTGGAGCCTGACGGGGATGGCAGGGATTCTCGCGCCGTCCTTGGAGGGGCCGCTGGCTCGCGTCGCGCTCGTGCCGCACGTGTGTGTGCTGGCCACGGTGCTCGCACTGCCCTACGGCGAGCTCCAGGCTTCGCGTCGCTGGCTCGTGGCCGCCGCGGCCGCGACCGCTGCGTTGGCGGCGCCGGTGCGGACGTACCGGTCCTGGCGCTGCTCGGGGTCGTGCTCGCCATCAGCGGGCTCGCCCGACTTGCCTCGGGATCCCGCGCACCCGAGGCGACGGCGACCGGGTCGTCGAGGTCGCCCTTGCCACGGCCTTCTTCGCCCTCGAGCTGCTCGGATCGGATCGTTTGTCGTTGCGGACCACGGCGGACGCGCTGGACGTCGTGCTCGCTCTCGCCGCGATCGCCGTCACCGTGACCCTCGGCCGGGAGCCGATGGCTCCGGACGACCTGACCGCCGAGCTGGGGCGCCGCGTCGCCGCGGTCTTGGGCGTGCCGTCGGTGGAGGTGAGCTTTCCGGTCGGCGATGGCGCTCGCAGCGCCGTCGACACCCACGGGCGGCGGATCCAGGTCCACCCGGACCAGACGTCGATCAGAGCGGCCGACGGGCCGGTCGTCGCATTCGTCTCGCCGTCGGTGTCGATGAGCCAGGGCACCGAGCAGGCGTTGGCCCAACGCCTGCTCCCCCTCGCCACGCACGCCATGCTCAACGACCATCTTCGTCGTCAGACCGACGAGCTCGCCGACTCGCGCAAGCGCCTCGCAGGGGCGGCGGACCAGGAACGCCTCCGGATAGAGGAGTCCCTGTCCGGGTCAGTCCTGCAGAGGCTCGACACGATCGCCGAGCTGCTGGACGACAGCCCCGCTCAGCGCGAGGCGCTGGCCCGCGTCCGGCGCGAGATCGCCGGCCTGGTCGACGGGCTGGACCCGTTGCGCGGAAGAACCCTCGCCGCGGCTCTGCGCGACGACCTGGCGGACCGCGTTTCCCTGGTCGACGCCGCTGAGGTCGACGTACCTCCCGCCGTCGCGCGGCGGCGTGGTGGATCGTCGCCGAGGCGGTGACCAACGCTCTCAAGCACGCACGCGGAGCCCGCGTCGTCGTCGTGGCGACCACTGATGGTGAGAGCTCGTCGTGCGCATCACCGACAAC
Organism: uncultured Actinomycetota bacterium; assembly: GCA_963758885.1. GTDB lineage: Bacteria > Actinomycetota > Actinomycetes > Propionibacteriales > Nocardioidaceae > Nocardioides. The sequence continues at coordinate 147,617 of CAVWXS010000031.1, read as the reverse complement.
GGGCCAGGCGGCGCAGATCCCCTGGGCCGGGGCTGCTGGGGGCGGCGGACCGGGCGGCGGTCGTCGACGGCCGGCTCACGATCCGCAGCGACGGCACGGGTACGACGCTGGAGGCTCGCTTGCCGATGGGTACGGGCCAGCCCCTAGCGGTGTCGCGGTCTGCACCGGATCCGCCGGCCTGTCAAACGCTCCGTAGCGTCGCGCACATGAAGATCTCCACTGCCCTCGCAACCGCTCTCGTGGCCTCGATGCTGGCCGCCTGTGGCACGCCAGCGGGTCGCACGGGATCGGGCACCGACCCGGTGTCCCTCACCGCCTACCAAGCCACACCCGAGGAGCTGATCGGTCGGTTGGCCAGCGCCGCCAGCGACACGGCCGTGACGATCGAGCAGGTGCCGCACACCCCACCTACGGACGGCACCGAGGACACCGTCACGCTCGCGGATCTCGCCGCCGGCGAGGTCGACCTGGCGTTGTTGCGCGCAGGACGTCTCACCGAGGAAGGCGCTGACTCACTGGCGCCCCTGGGAGCACCGTTCGTCGTGACGAACGACGACCAGGCCATCGCGATCGCCCGCGACGCCGTCACCGACGACCTGTTCGCGTCGCTGCCGGACATCGGGCTCGTCGGGCTCGGTCTCGTCCCTGTCGGACTACGCCACCCCTTCGGCTACCGGGAGCCGCTCCTGGGCGCTGCGGACTATCTCGGCCAGACCATCAACGTACGGATCGACGCCGGCGTCCAGGAGATCCTCGAGGCGCTCGGAGCCCTCGCCCGACTACAGCGCCGGGCAAGAGCGCACCGACAAGGTCCTCGGCGGCGAGCTGCGCGGCATCGAGCTCTCGCTCCAGATCTTCGGGGCCGTCGACCAGCCAGCCGTGATGACCAGCAACGTGACCCTCTACGAGCGCTTCGACGTCGTGGTCGTGCGCAAGCCCGCCTGGGATGCGCTCACCACCGCCAGCAGGACGAGCTGACGAGCTCGGTCGCCGCCGCTCGCGACGAGGCGTACGCCGCGATGGGGACCGAGGAGGCGCTGTTCGGCGAGTGGTGCCTCCTCGCCGGCGCCGGCTCAGCACTGGCCAGCCCCCAGCAGCTCGCGTCGCTCCACGAGAAGCTCGACCCCATCACCTCGGAGGTGGCCGCCCAACACGGACCGGTGATCGACCGGTTGCGCCTCCTCCACGAAGGGACGACGGATGCGGGCGACCTGACCTGCCCGGTCAAGGCGGCACTCCCCGCGTGGACCACCATGAAGCCCCGTGGCGACCAGGGCGTGCTCGACGGCACGTGGCGCTTCGCCAACGAGGCGGACGAGCTGCTTGCTGCCGGTACTCAAGCCGAGCGACGCCTCACGGCAACGCCGGCGTGTGGGAGATGTCGATCGACGACGGCGTCGCCGACGCCACCCTTCCCGACGGTCGCCACTGCGACTGGACGTTCACCTTCGCCGGCGACCGCGTGGTCTTCGACCTAGGCCCGCAGGACTGGTGCGAAGGGATGATGGCGGGCACCTATCGCGTCCGAGGACGACACCGTCCACTTCGACTGGACCGACACGCTGTGGCCCACCACCGACGCGGAGTACGGCCTCACGTTCTCCAGACGCGATGTTCGGCGAGGCGGTGCGGGTCCAGTAGTGGCCGAGACCTTCGGCAACCCCTGCCCGGCTGCGCCGCCTCTCCGGCGGCGCAGTCTGGTCGCGGGCTGGCCCTGGTCCTCGCGGCGCGCTGCTCCTCCTCGGCGACCTGGCGGCGCCGACCGCGAGGCACGCCCGTTCTCGCGCAGCCTGTCGCTTGCGGCGCTGCCGCTCGTTCTGCCCGTCGCCCGCTACGCCGTGCGCCCTCATCCAGGGTCCGGCGGCCTCCTCGCGCTGGCCGGCGGCGTGCTGGCCGGGCCTGTCCGCAGCCTGTTCTACGACCCGCTGCGCGACGCCGACTGCCGCGGTTGCTTCCGCGGCGCTTTCGCCGTCCTCCCCGACATCGCCGTCGCGGACAGCCTCGCTCTCATCGGCAACGTGATGGTCGTCCTCGGGCTCACCCTCGCGATCCCGCGGCGCAGGTTGGCGTTGGCGCCCATGGCGATCGCCGGTCTGGGCGTGGCTGCGGCTGTTCACCGGCCCCTTGGCGCCCGCGCTCGCCGGCCTCGGGATCGCCGCGGCGTCGTTGGCGAGCCAGCTCCTCAGCGCAGTGGTGGTCGCGCCGCCAGCTGGCTCGGCTCGTCACCGGTCTGCAGACGGCCAGAGACCTGGACCCCGTCGAGATCGAGGAGCTCGAGCAGGACCTGGTCCGCCGGCACGCCCTCACGCCCCAGGTCCAGCTCGGGCTTGAACAGGCCAGGCTTCGGGTGAGGCTCGCCGATCGGGCCAGCGAGATCGCGGTGTCACGCCAGCGCATCGTCGCGCGCGCTGACCAGGAAGCGCGTCGTCTGGAGCGGGACCTGCACGACGGCGCGCAGCAGCACCTCCTCGGGCTCGGGCATGGCGCTCCTCGACGCACCGCAGACGCCGCGTGATCGCCCGCGCGCTGGAGGAGACGAGAGGCTGCATCGACGACCTTCGGCGGGTGGCGAGGGGATCTACCCACCGGTGCTCGACTCTGCCGGTCTTCGCCCGGCCCTGGTCGCGCTCGCCCAAGGTGCGTTCCGCGAGCTCGACGTGCCCGACAGCCGGCTGCCGCCCCTCGTCGAACGGACCGCCTTCCACGTGGTGGCCGATGCTCTCCGCCGATCTCCGCCACCGCATGCCGTGCATGCACGGCTCGACGGCGGCGTGTTCACGATGTCGTTGGACGCGTCGCCGCCGCCGCGGGAGGCTGTCGTGCACGACCGCATCGCTGCGCTGGGCGGGACGATCGGTCGCGAGGAGGATCTGACCGTGGTGAGGCTGCCGTGCGCGTGACGGTCGTCGACGACCAGCTCCTCACCCGCGAGGGCGTCGTCAGGACCCTGACGAACGCCGGGCTCGAGGTCGTCGCCGCCGTGGGTGACATCCCTGCGCTCATGCGGTCCCTCGCCCTCGACGAGCCCGACGCCGTGGTGCTCGACGTGCGGCTGCCTCCGACGTTCACCAACGAGGGCCTGGTCGCCGCCGAGGACATCCGACGCCGCATGCCTTCGGTGGCCGTCCTCGTCCTGTCGCAGTACGTCGAGGCGGACTTCGCGACCCGGCTGATCCAGGACTCGGACGGTGGCGTCGGCTACCTGCTCAAGGACCGTCTCCTCGACCCGGCGATGCTCATCGACGGGCTGCGCGGGTGGCTGCCGGCCAGTGCGTCGTCGACCCGTCCCTGGTCGCCGACCTGCTCACTCGCCGTTCCACTCACGGCGTGCTCGACACCCTGAGCGCCCGCGAGGTCGAGGTACTGCAGGGCATCGCCGAGGGCCTCACCAACGTCGCCATCGCCTCCCGTCTTGCGATCTCCGACCGCACCGTCGAGGTCCACACCAGGCGGGTGTTCGAGAAGCTCGACATCGCCGAGGACCCCGGCCTGAACAAGCGGGTCGCAGCAGCCATCACCTACCTGTCCGCCATTGCTGGAGACGCCGAGCCGCACCGTCGCTAGCACCCGGCCCGTCAACCGAGAGGCTCGAGTGGCGACGTTCCCCAGTCGACCTGGTGCTCGACTCCGCACTCGTCGTCGACCCACCGCTGGTGGCTGCCGTCGCGTCCATCACCTGGAGGCCGTACATCCTAAGTCGGGCGAGTAGTCGTCGTGCGGGAACAAGATCTTCGTCCCGTCCGGGGAGTACACAGGGTCGAAGCTCGCCTCGAATCTCCAGTTCCCGCTGCTGCCGCCGAGGTAGCCCGCGTCGTTCGTCAGCGCCTTGATGCCGCCGCCGTTCGCTTGGACCCTCAGGACGCTGGTGATGGTGCCCGGTCGTTGGCGATCTGCTCGAAGATGAGGAAGCGCCCGTCGAGCGACCAGTCGGCGTCGCCGATCTTGTGCCCCGGGTTCACCACCATGTGGCGTCGCTGCCCTCGAGGTCGACCACCCAGAGCGAGGAGACCTCGCCCTTCCAGCTCCACGGTGCGGGATCTGCTTCCCACCCTCGATGAACGTGTAGGCGAGCTGGAGCCGTCTGGCGAGAATCGCGGTGCTTCGAGCCACACCGAACGTCAGCCGGGCGGCAGCGCCACCACCCGCCGCAGTCCGTGCCGTCAGGGCGGATGACGTAGATCCCCTGCGTCGCCGGGTAGTCGCCCCCGTCGGTCGTGAAGGCGATCCACCGCCGTCTCGCGACCAGGTCGGCTGGCCCGAGTAGAAGCCCAGGTCCGTCACCTGGCGGACGTCTATAGCCCGTTCGGGTCAGTGCGCGAGATCGACCGAGATGCAGTCGCATCTGCCGCTCAGCGAGCCTGCCCGGTCCGCTACAGCTTCGACATCTTCCGGAAGGGGCTGGTGATGCGAACTATCTGGGAGCGGAAGTCGACGGTCACCGCGGCCGCTTCCACCTGGATGACGCGACCCATCCCGTAGGAGTCGTGGGAGACCAGGTCGTCAACCGCGTACTGTTCGATCGGGGGCTCGAGATTGGGCTTGAACGGGCTGCTGGCGAGGTGCCGCGGCGCCCCTGCTGGTTTTGTCATCACCTCGAGTATCCCCCTCCGTGGGCTGAGTAGCGAACCGGAGGTCGGTCGTGTCGCTGGGAGTGGACGGGGAACCCCATGCGCGGGTCGGCCGGACGTTCATCGCGGCCTACGCCGCGGCGTACCTCGCCACCAGCCTGGTCTTCATCGCTCCGCTGCTGGTGACGCTGGCGTTGAAGGTCAACTCGCTGGTCGGGACGGAGCGAGCTCCGAACAGCCTGTCGCTCATCGCCGGGGTCGGCTCGTTGGTGGCGATGGTGGGCAACCCGCTGTTCGGACGGCTGAGCGACCGGACGACGTCGCGCTTCGGCATGCGGCGTCCCTGGCTGCTGATCGGCCTGACGGGCGGGACGTTCGGCATCTTGGTGGTGGCCCTGGCTCCGGCGGTCTGGGTGGTGCTGGTCGGCTGGTGCCTGGCGCAGCTGTTCTTCAACGCGATGCTGGCCGCCCTCGTGGCGGTGCTGCCCGACCAGGTCCCCGTCGAGCAACGCGGGACGGTCGCTGGTGTCCTCGGTGTCTGCCTCCCCACCGCGTCGGTCGGCGGGACCTATCGTGGTCAAGGTCTTCACCGGCAACGAGCTCGCGATGTTCCTGGCCCCGTGCGCGATCGGGGCGTTCTTCATCGTGCTGTTCGCGATCGTCCTCGACGACCGCCGGCTCGCCCCGGAGGACAAGCCGCCCTGGTCGCTCGCACAGCTGCTGGGCACCTACTACGTCTCCCCGCGCAAGCACCCCGACTTCGCGTGGGCCTTCGCCAGCCGGTTCATGTTCCTCCTCGCCTACGCGTTCCTGGTCACCTACCAGGCGTACTACCTCCTGGAGCACCTCGGGAGCGACGAGGACGACGTCCCACAGCAGATCTTCCTGGGCACGCTCACCCAGGCTGTCTTCGTGGTCGCCGCCTCTCTCGTCGGCGGCCGCCTCTCGGACCGCACCGGCCGCCGCAAGCTCTTCGTGGCGGCCGCCGCGGTCATCTACGGAGTGGCGCTGTTCCTGATCGCGGTCGCCGCCGACTTCGACGGCTTCCTCGTGGGGATGGCGGTCGGCGGCCTGGGCTTCGGGCTGTACCTGGCCGTCGACCTCGCACTCGTCGCCGACGTGCTGCCCGACAGCGCGACACTCCGCCAAGGACCTCGGCGTCCTGAACATCGCCGGGGCACTGCCGTTCTCCATCGCGCCGGCGATGGCACCGCTGGTCCTGGCGATCGGCGGGGGCAGCTACCAGGTGCTGTACGGCGTCGCGGGGGTGTGTGCCCTCGTGGCCGCCGCCGCCATCCTGCCCGTGAAGCGGGTCCGGTGACGTTGTGGCCTACTTGACCTCGGCCCGGACGACGAGCCGCAAGCCGACCGCCATCGGGACGACGAGCCAGATCAGGCCGGTGACCGCGAGCTGTGTCCACTGCTGCGAGGACAGAGCACCCTCCAGCAGGGCACCCGTGGCGAAGTCGAAGTCGACCCAGGGCTGCAGGTCGGCGAACCACTCCTGCTGGGCGGCGAGGATCAGGGCGAGGGTCGGCAGCAGGAACTGGTAGACGAAGTACGCGACGAGTGCGCCGGCCGAGCTGCGGACGAGCACGCCGAGCATGAAGCCGACCAGCATGCCCAGGACGTTGGCCAGCTCGATCGTGAGCAGGTTGGCGGCAGTGAGGTCCCACACGGGGTCGACCCCGGCGATGGCCGTACCTGCGAGGTTGCCGACGGCACCGATCGCGAACGCGACCGGGGTGGCGAGAAGTACGACGGCCACCGAGGCGACCAGCTTGCCGGCGATGATCCGCCAGCGGTGCGGGACCAGGGCGAAGGTGGTCAGGCCGCTGCGCTGGCTCCACTCCGAGGTCACGGAGAGGATCGCGATGATCGGCAGGATCAGCGACATCGGGACGTTGATCGCCGACGTGAACGTGCGGTAGGTCAGGTCTTCGCGGTCTGCCCAGAGGATGACTGCGCCCGTCGTCAGCAGCGACACGATCGCGATGCTGGCCACGGTCCAGAAGCCGGACCTGGTGTCGAGCATCTTGCGGAGCTCGGTCGCGGTGATCCGGCTCAGCGGGATGGCCCGGGGCGCGCGGACCGCTGTGGTCGGGGCGGGCATGCGGTGCTGGACGATGGTCATGCGAGTGCTCCTTCGGGCTGGTGGTCGGGCTGGTGGTCGGGCTGGTGTTCGGGCTGGTCGTCACGCTGGGTGTCCGCGGTGAGCTGGAGGAACATCTCCTCCAGCCCGGTGCCGTCGGCCGGCCGCAGCTCGAGGACGGGTACGCCGGCCGCGAAGGCGGCGCGCCCGACCTGCTCGGCGTCGGCCTGGGCGAGCAGGCCGTCAGTGCCGACGTACGACGAGGTGACGCCGTTCGCGGCCAGGGCTTCGGCGAGGACCTGTGGGTCGGTCGTGCGCACGATCGCCCCCGCCGAGGCGAGCAGGTCGGACTTGGCGCCCTGCGCGACGATGCGGCCGTTGCCGATGACGACGAGGTCGTCGGCGATCACCTCGATCTCGTGGAGCAGGTGCGAGGAGAGCAGCACCGTGCCGCCGCGGTCGGCGAAGTCCCTGAGCAGTCCACGCATCCATCGGATGCCGGCCGGGTCGAGGCCGTTGGCCGGCTCGTCGAGGATCAGGACGCTGGGATCGCCGATCAGCGCCGTCGCGAGCCCGAGCCGCTGCCGCATGCCGAGGGAGTAGTCACGGACGCGGCGCGACGACTCCTCCGGGGTGAGGCTGACGAGGTCGAGCATCTCCTCGACCCGGGACCTGGGCAGCCCCATGTAGCGCTGGGCGATGGTGAGGATCTCGCGGCCGGTGCGCCCGGCGTGCTGGGCGGAGGCGTCGAGCAGCACGCCGACCTCCAGCCCCGGGTTCGGCAGGTCCACGTAGCGGCGACCCGAGACGGTGGCGGCGCCGGTCGTGGCGTGGGTGAGCCCGACGATGATGCGCATCGTGGTGGACTTGCCGGCGCCGTTGGGCCCGAGGAACCCGGTGACCCGGCCGGGTCGGGCGGTGAAGCTGACGTGGTCCACGGCGGTGAACTCGCCGTACTTCCTGGTGACTGACTCGAGCGCGATCATGACGTCGTTCCTGTCTGGCTGGTGGGTGACGGAGATCAGTGGCAGACCGAGGTCGCGCACCTTCTGGATCAGGCCGTGCAGGGCCGCCTGGTCGGCGACCTGGCCGCTGATGAGCGTGCTGCCGTCGTCGTCGGCGAGGAGTGTCATGCCGTCGAACCAGGCGGACCACCGGCGGTCCAGGTGGCCCTGGACCCGGATCTCGTAGGTCTCGGTCTCGCTCATGGCCCGCAAGCTACGAGCCGACGTGGGGAGCGCGGATCACCACATGTGGTGAACCACGTGGTGGTCCCGCAGGGTCTGCTAGCGGCGGAGCAGCCCGAGGTCCTCGGCGCGCCGGACGGCTGCCCGGCGGGTCCCGACGCCGAGCTTGGCGTAGATGTTCTTGGTGTGCGTGCGCACCGTGTTGAGGGACACGACCAGGTGCCGGGCGATCTCGGGGCCGCTCAGCTCGCTCGCCAGGAGGCGGAGCACGTCGAGCTCGCGTTCGCTGAGCGGGTCGACCAGGGCGTCCGTCTCTCGCGGTGGCTCCTGCGGACCGGGGCCGAACGATCGGAGCAGCCGGGCGACGTACGCCGCGGAGACGCCGCGCTTGGCGGCCGCGCTCAGCAGGGCCGCCATCGCCGGGACCCTCGTCGGTGAAGGTCGCCAGGTACCCCTCGGGCTCGGCCAGCTCGAGGGCGCGGGCCACCGTGGTCACCGCCGTCGTCGACGTCACCCTGCTGCTGCTGCGCCAGGGCAAGGAGGACGAGGATCTCCAGCACACTGCCGTGGCGGCCGCCGGCCTCGGCCGCCGTCAGCAGGCGCTCGAGGAACCCGGCCGCGGAGACGTCCCCGCCGGCCAGGAGAGCCCGCGCCAGGGTGACGTGCTCGTACTCGCGCAGGTAGCCGGGCTCGTCCGACACCGACAGCCCGCGGTCCGCCGCCCACGCGAGCGCCAGGTCGGGCCGGCCCTGCCTGACCCACACCCTGGCCCGCATCGCGGCCGACGGGTTGCACATCGGGCGAGAAGTCGCCGTCGTAGACCCGCTCGGCCTCGTCGAGCAGGGCGAGCGCGCCGGCCAGGTCCCCGTCGGCCTCGCGGACGCGGGCCTCGGCGATGCGCCAGCGGTGCGGGTGCTTCGGCATCCCGAGGTAGTCACCGAGCTCGTGGCTGAGCCGCAGGTGCTCCCTGGCGGCCGCGAGGTCACCCCGCTCGGTGGCGACCATGGCCAGCCCGACGTGCATGTCGGGCATCCCGCGCAGGGGCGCACCGGGTTGGCGCCCGGCCAGGTCCAGGGCGTCGCGAAACGTGCGCTCGGCATCTCGGAGCCGGCCGAGGGCCAGCTGGAGGTCGGCCAGCGTGATGGCACAACCGAGGAGGTCGGCGACCCAGCCCTCGACCTCGAACCTCCGCATGCTCGCGGCGTACGCCGCCGCGGCGGTCTCGAGGTCACCCAGGCGCCACGAGGCGAGTCCCATCAGCGCGGTGGCCGCGGCGTGGCCCAGGTTGTCGTCGTGGCCGAGCACGGCGATCGCCTCGCGACCGTGATCCATCGTGGAGGCCACGTCGCCGGCCATCAGCGACAGCCCCGCTCGATGGATGCTCACCCAGCCGGGGAGCCTCTCGAGGTCGGCGAGATCCGCGACGACGAGGCCAGCCGGGAGGGTCCCGACGGGTGCCGCCCGAACCTCGTTCACCCACTGCTCGGCGATGCGCAGCCGCGGCTCCACCCCACGGATCTCGCCGGTGGACATCAGCGCGCCGACGTAGCCGTTCGCCAGCACGGGACGCGTGGCGAAGACCTCATCGGGGAGCGCCTCCATCCACCGGCGAAGCTGGGCCTCGCGGCGGTCCCTTCCCATCGGCCGGACGGACAGCTTCCACGAGGTGGGCGGCCCGGTCCACGTCGCCGCCCTGCCAGGGCATGGTCGATGGCGGCCGTCGCGTCGCCGTCGCTGCTCGTGCCACGCGCTGGCCCGGCGGTGCAGCTCGGGCGCCTCGCCGGGGAGCTCGTCGAGGAGACGGGCCTGCAGCATGTCGGCGAAGAGGTGGTGGTAGCGGTACCACCGTCGCTGGTCGTCGAGCGGCACCAGGAAGAGGTTGTCCCGGTCGAGTGCCTCGAGCATCGCCCGGCCGTCGTTCCGGCCCGTGACGGCGTCGGCCAGGGATCCGGACAGCCGGGGCAGCACGGATGTCCGGAGGAGGAAGTCGCGGACCTCCTCGGGCTGGCGGTGCACGACCTCCTCGACGAGGTAGTCGACGACGTGGCGGTCGTCCCCCGCGAACCCGTCGATGAACCCGGCTGAGTCCTCCCGCCCCTGCAGGGACAGGGCCGCGAGCTGCAGGGCGGCGACCCATCCCTCGGTGCGCCCCTCGAGGGTGCTGACCTCGCCGGCGGAGAGCTGGAGCCCCATCCCGTCGAAGTAGGCCGCGGTCTCCTGCTCGGTGAAGCGCAGGTCGGCGGCGCGCACCTCGGCCAGCTCGCCGCGGGCGCGCAGCCGCGCCAACGGCAGCGGCGGGTCCGACCGCGTCGCGATGACCAGGCGGAGCTGGGGCGGCAGGTGGTCGACCAGGAAGGCCATCGCCTCGTGGATGGCCGGCGCATGGACGACGTGGTAGTCGTCGAGGACGAGCACGACGTCCTCCTCGGACGCGGCGAGGTCGTTGATGAGGCTGGTCAGCACGGTGGCGATCGGTGCGCCGCCGGGCGACTCCAGCAGGGCCTGGGCGGACTCACCCACGCCCGGGGCCGCCGTACGGAGGGCTGCGAGAACGTACGCCCAGTACGACGACGGGTCGCTGTCTCCGGAGTCCAGGGACAGCCATGCGACCGCTGCTCGTCCCTTGCCGGAGGCTCCGAGCAGCGACTGGGCCAGCAGCGTGGACTTCCCGAAGCCGGCAGGAGCGGAGACGAGGAGCACCGCTGGCCGTGCGTTGAGCCGGTCGCTCAGCCGCGGTCTGTCGACCAGCTCCCGGGTCACCCGGGGGGCGTAGAGCTTGGTCTGCAGCAGCGGTGCCGTCGTCACCCCGCAGGCTCCTCTCGCCGGGAGCGGGCGCGCACATGCATGCGCTCGCCGGGACGGCCGAAGATGCTCAGCACCTCGGCCGGCCCTTCGCCGGTGCTGCCGAACCAGTGCGGCAGCTGGGTGTCGAACTCGGCGGCCTCCCCGACCTCGAGCACCAGGTCCCGGTCGCCCAGGACCAGGCGCATCCGTCCCGACAGCACGTAGAGCCACTCGTAGCCGTCGTGCGTGCGCGGCTGCGGCGTCGACTGGCGGGCAGGGATGACGATCTTCCAGGCCTGGACGCCGTTGGGCTGACGGGTGAGGGGAAGGACCGTCCGGCCGTTGACGCTCCGGGGCTTCAGCCGGATGCGTGGGTCGCCCACCTCCGGTGCGCCGACGAGGTCGTCCAGCGGGACGCCGTACGCCTGGGCCAGCGGCAGCAGCAGCTCCAGGCTCGGCCGCCGCTGGCCGTTCTCGAGCCGCGACAGCGTGCTCTTGGAGATCCCCGTCCGCTCGGCCAGGTCCGTCAGCGTGACACCTCGCTCCTTGCGGACGCGCCTGAGCCGTGGCCCCACGAGGTCCAGGGCCGCCGCGATCGAGCCGACGCCGGTCATGTGGCCATTCCAGGGTCAATTCCCGGGAATGGCAACCTTTGTTGTCGACCCGTGGCAGCCAGCGCACCCTGGGGCCATGAACGAGTACGACGTGGTGGTCATCGGTGGCGGAGCCGCCGGCCTGTCAGCAGCGCTGGTCCTGGCCCGCGCGCAGCGCCGCGTCGCGGTCGTGGACGCGGGCGAGCCCCGCAACGGCCCCGCCCAGCACCTGCAGGGTTTCCTCTCCCGCGACGGCCTCCCGCCCGCCGAGCTGCTGCGCCTGGGTCGCGAGGAGGTGACCGGGTACGGCGCCGACGTCGTCGCCGGGCGAGTGGTCGGCGTACGCCGGACCGCGAGCGCCGAGCCGCGCTTCGACGTCCGCTTCGCTGACGGCACCGCCCTGCGTGCGCGACGCGTGCTGGTCGCCACCGGCCTGCGCGACGTGCTCCCCGACATCCCGGGCCTGCGCGAGCGCTGGGGCCGCGACCTGCTCCACTGCCCCTACTGCCACGGGTACGAGGTGCGCGAGCAGCCTCTCGGCGTCATCGGCGCCACGCCCGAGGCGGTCATGCACGCCCACCTGGTGCGGCAGTGGTCGCCCGACGTCGTCCTGTTCACCCACACCGACGAGCTGAGCCGACGGGCAGCGCGAGACGCTCGTCGCCCGCGCGATCGGCGTGGTCGACGGGCCGGTCGCCCGCCTCGTCGTCGAGGACGACAAGGTCACCGGCGTCGAGCTCGTGGACGGCCGCGTCGTCCCCCGGACGGCCGTCTTCGTGCGGCCCCGGATGGTGCCCGACAACGACGTGCTGACCGGCCTCGGCTGCGCCATCGACGACAACGGCTGGGTCGTCGCGGACCCCACCGGCCGCACCAGCGTCCCCGGCGTCTGGGTGGCCGGCAACGTCGCCAACCCGCGCGCCCAGGTCATCACCGCCGCGGGCGAGGGTTCGTCCGCCGCGATCGCGCTCAACGCCGACCTCGTCGACGAGGACGTCGCCGCGGCCGTCGCTCGACCTTCCGCCGTAGCTACCTGACCCCCGAAAGCCAACAACCAAAGGAGAGCCCCATGTCCGTCCCACCCCCGTCCAAGCACCAGCTGGCCCTGATGATCTGGCTGGCCGTCTTCCCCACGCTCGTCGTCCTGAACCTGACGCTCGGCCGCGCCCTCGGCGACCTGGCCGTCGTACCGCGCACGTTCGTCCTCGCCACGGTCGCGGTGCCGATCGTGATCTACGGCCTGATGCCGCACCTGCACCGGCTGCGCGCCCGGCTCCTGATGCGGCGTGCTGCCCGCTCCGCTGGTTGAGGAGGGCCGTCAGGCCCGTCACGAAACCCCGGAAGAGGCGCATCGTCCCGTCACCGGGTTTCGATGCAGGCGCTAGCGCCTTCCTCAACCAGCGGCGTGGGGTTCGCCGGGAAACCAGAGTGTCGGTGGTCGGTGAAATAGTTGGGAACGTCGAGGTGGTGGGTGCCTGGCGGTAGTCGGTCTCGGGCGCCGCCCGCGCACTCACGGTCGACGCCAGGACCGAGGCGAGGAGTGACTGGACATGACCGGAGTCCACGACGTGACACCCGCGGTGCGTCTCAGGAGTGTCGAAGACCGGGATCTGGAGGTGTTCTTTGACCACCAGGCGGATCCGCTGGCGGTCGAGATGGCGGCGTTTCCCGCTCGCGACAAGGATCGGTTCGCGGCGCACTGGGCGAAAGTCCGCGCCGACGACACCTTGGTTGTGCGCACCATCGTTGCGGATGGCATGGTGGCCGGAAACATCGGCAGCTGGCCTGAGAACGGGCAGCAACTACTCGGCTACTGGGTCGGACGCGAGTGGTGGGGCCGCGGCGTCGCGACACAGGCGCTCGCCCTGCTCGTGGACGCGGTGTCGATCCGGCCGCTGTACGCCCATGTCGCGGTGCACAACGTCGGCTCGATCCGCGTCCTGGAGAAGTGTGGGTTTCGGCGCGATCGCGTGCAGGAGGCGAAGGCGCCTGCGCCCGACGACGGCATCAAGGAGCTGATCTTCGTGCTGAACGCATGAGGTCTGCGCAACAGGGCGCCGGCGAGCCTCGGTCATGCCAACGCGCTGGCACCGGCATGACCGCGCTTCCCTTTGACCGATCAGTCGAGACAGAACTCGTTGCCCTCGATGTCCTGCATCACCTGGCACGACTCGTCCTCGTCATCGGCAAGCAGTAGTCGCCCGCGTGACGCGCCGAGGGCTTCCAGTCGTGCGCATTCGGCCTCGAGTGCGGCCAGGCGCTCTTCACCTACGAGCCCGGTACCGACCCGCACGTCGAGATGCAGCCGATTCTTGACGACCTTTCCCTCGGGAACGCGTTGGAAGAACAGTCGCGGGCCCACGCCTGAGGGATCAACGCAGGCGAAGTCTGAACCTTGACGCTCAGGCGGCCTCGAGCGGTCGAAGTCGTCCCACGTGGCAAACCCCTCCGGTGGAGGCGGTACGACGTACCCCAACACCTCGCACCAGAAACGAGCGACGCGCTCAGGTTCTGCGCAGTCGAAGGTGACTTGGAACTGCTTGACCGACGCCACGGGCCCACCATACGGCCGCGACCTGCCATCGCCCTGGCTCCTTCACGCGGCCGCTTGCCGGTGGCTTCGAGGCTCGGCCGTGGCCGGCCTCGCACCTCGACCACCCAAGGATCACCCGTTCTCTCACCACGTGTGGTGATGCCCGCTCACCACATCGGTGCCTAGCTTCGCCATCCATCAGGCATCCACCCGATCTGCGAAAGGCACCATCATGAACAGGTTCACGCGCAGTGTCGCCATGGCGAGTGCGAGGCACCCATGGCGCACCATCGCGAGCTGGGTCGTCGTTCTCGGAGCCGTGTTCGCCCTCGCCGGCAGCGGCGGCGGCGCCTTCATCGACGACTTCAGCGCGAAAGGCAGCCAGAGCGAACGCGCCATGCAGCTGCTCGAGGACAAGTTCCCCGAGGCGACCCAGGCCACGGCCCTCGTCGTCTTCGCGGTCGACGACGGCGAGACGCTGCAGAGCCAGCAGCAGGCCGTCGACGCGGTCCTGGCCGACGTCGCCGGGGCCGACCATGTCGTGCACGTCGCAGACCCCTTCGCGTCCGGCACCATCTCGGACGACGGCCAGATCGGCTACGCCGCGCTCACCTTCGACGCGACGCCGTCCGAGCTGGGCAAGGGGTCCTTCGTGCCCCTGACGGAGCTGGTCGACGCGTCGAACACCGCTGACCTCCGGGTGGAGCTCGGTGGTGACGCCGTCTTCCTCAACGCTCCCGACGAGACCTCGCCGTTGGAGGGCGTCGGCATCCTGATCGCGCTGCTCGTGCTGCTGGTGGCGTTCGGGACCGTCGTGGCCGCCCTGGTGCCGATCGGTCTCGCCCTCGTGGCGGTCGGCGCGGGCATCGGCGGCATCTTCCTGCTCGCCAGCGTCATGGACGTCTCGCCGTCGGCGATCCCGATCGCGGGGATCGTCGGACTGGGAGTCGGCATCGACTACGCCCTGTTCATCGTCGCCCGCTACCGGGAGAACCGCGCTGCCGGTCGGGACAACACGACCGCCCTGGCCGACGCGATGTCCTCCTCCGGAGCGGCGGTCGTCTTCGCCGGCGGCACCGTGGTCATCGCGATGGCGTCCCTCGCTCTTCACCGGGCTCGGCGCCCTGACCTCGATCGGCCTGGCCACCGCCATCGTCGTGCTGAGCGCGGTCGCGGCAGCCACCACCCTGTTGCCGGCACTGCTGGGTCTGCTCGGCGACCGCATCGACAAGGGCCGGCTGGTGCGTCGTCACCGCCCCGCCAAGCGCGCCGAGGAGACCGCCTGGTGGCGCTTCGCCCACCGGGTCTCGGGACGCCCCTGGCCCTACCTGATCGGTGCCGTCTTCGCCCTGCTCGCCTTCGCCGCCCCGATCTTCGCGATCCAGACCGCCTGGCCTGCGGCGGGAGACGCTCCGAGCGAGACGACGTACCGGCAGGCCTACGACCTGCTGGACGAGGGCTTCGGTCCCGGGATCAACGGGCCGCTGCTGGTCGTCGTCGACCTGAAGGTCCCTGGCGTCGGCGCCGCTGGCGTGTCCGGGCTGGCCGAGGCCATCGGCGCCACCGCTCGCATCGCCTCGGTCAGCGAGCCGCAGACCTCCGCGGACGGCAGCACCGTGATCTTCTCGGCGATGCCGACGACGGGTCCGGCCGATCCCGAGACCTCCGTCGCCCTCGCCGAGGTCCGCGACGTGCTGCCCGACAACGTCTACGTCACCGGCCTGACCGCGCTGACCGACGACCTCAACGGCCAGCTCGCCGACACGCGGCCCCTCTACGTGGGTGCCGTGCTGGCCGCGTCGTTCCTGCTGCTGATGCTGGTGTTCCGGTCCGTCGTCGTCCCGCTGAAGGCGGTGGTGATGAACCTGCTCTCGATCGGCGCTGCGTACGGCGTCCTGGTGGCCGTCTTCCAGTGGGGATGGGGCAGCAGCCTGATCGGCCTGGAAGGTCCGACACCGATCACCTCGTTGATCATCGTGATCATGTTCCCGATCCTGTTCGGCCTGTCCATGGACTACGAGGTGTTCCTCATCTCGCGGATCCGCGAGGAGTACGAGCGGACCGGCGACAACACCGAGTCGGTCGCACGAGGCATGGCCGGGACCGGCCGGGTCATCACGTCGGGCGCCCTGATCATGATCGCCGTCTTCCTCGCGTTCGTCGCCAGCCCGGTGCCGTCGCTGAAGATGCTGGGACTCGGGCTCGCGGTCGCGGTCGCCGTCGACGCCACCATCGTCCGGATGGTGCTGGTGCCGGCGACCATGGCCCTGCTGGGCAAGGCCAACTGGTGGCTCCCCGGCTGGCTCGACCGGATCCTGCCGCACCTGACCGTCGAGGGCGCCACCGACAGCCAGCCGCGACCGGAAGCAGTCGACGCGACGTACCGCCCGGCGACCGAGGGACGCACCTCGGACGACGAGGAGCTCGTCTCCCGCTGATCCCGATCAGCAGACCGCTGGCCCCCGGCAATGTGCCGGGGGCCAGCGACTGTCGGTGTCGACGTACGTCACTGCTTCGGGCGACCCGTGGCGGCGCAGCCGCTAGGGCTTCTCCGCAGACGGTCCTTGACAAGGCTAACAACGTAAGCCATGATTGGCTAACACCGTTAGCCAACCAGGAGCAGCCATGAAGACCATCCGAGTGACCACCGAGATCGCCGCCCCCGTCGAGACCGTCTGGGCCAGCCTGTCCGCGGTCTCGGAGTACGCCGAGTGGAACCCGTTCATCACCGCGTTCTCCGGCGAGCTCGTGACGGGCACCCAGGTCGAGGTGCGCATCGCGCCGCCGGGAGCGCGACCGATGACGTTCCGCCCGACCATCACCGAGGTCGCCGATGGCCGGCGTCTGGAGTGGCTCGGCCGGCTGCTCGTGCCGGGCATCGTGGACGGTCGACACTCCTTCCAGCTCGAGGCGCTCGACGACGGCCGGACCCGCCTGACCCAGGCCGAGGAGTTCAGCGGGGTCCTGGTGCCGCTCTTGGGCAAGATGCTCGAGCGCACCCGCGCCGGCTTCCAGGCCATGAACGACGCGCTACGCCTGCGCGCCGAGGCGGTGGCGACCAACCAGGCTCCGCGGTGAGCCGACGAGACGAGATCCTCGACGTGGCGACGACCCTGCTCGAGGACGAGGGGCTCGAAGCGGTGACCATGCGCGAGGTGGCCGCTCGCATGGGCATCCGCGCGCCGTCGCTCTACAAGCACGTGCGCGACAAGGACGACATCGTCGCGGGGCTGCAGGAGCGGGCCCTGGTCGACATGGGCCGACACCTGGCCGCGGCCGCTCCTGGCCTGGCGTCGCTCGCCGAGTCCTACCGGTCATGGGCTCGGGCGCACCCTCGGCTGTACGACGTGACGACAGGTCGCCCTCTGGCCCGCGACCGCATCTCCCCCGGCGTCGAGGCCGCCGCGGCCGCACCCATCGTGGCCGCCGCCGGCGGCGACGAGCACCTCGCTCGTGCTCTCTGGGCCCTGGCGCACGGGCTGGTCGACCTGGAGCTCTCCGGTCGCTTCCCTCCTGGTGCCGATCTCGACGCGACCTGGCGGACAGCGCTGAGCGGGTTCGAGGGCACCTAGCTCGACGACTCGCCGAACGTCCCCTTTGTCTCCGAGCCGTCCCGTTTGGGTATTTGCGCCGGTCCCGCGCAGCCCTAGCGTCGACCCTTGGGGAGTGGAGCCTGTCGGGGGCTGGCTGCACCTTCCCGAGGACACGCGGCGACGGGGCCGGTCAAGCAACCCACACGCTGGGCCGAGGCCGGCCCAGGGGCCCCGGCGGTCCTGGCCGCCCCCCCGCTGGTGATCGCCGGGGCTGTCCTCCGTCACCGGATTCGAGGGACCCTCGGCCGCCCGACCCCACTGGGCTCCGGGGAGTTCTTCGCTGTCGTCTCGGGCACCGCGCGGAGGAAACGTCCCACCCCGCGTCCTTTGTCGACCATGCGGCGCCGCGGCGGCGTACTGTCGAAGAGCGGTGCTTTCTGCCGGCTCTGGATCTCGGACACAACTCTTAGAGCTGAACGCTGGACCGTCACTCCACGAGGAGGTTGCCATGACGCGGCAACCCGTCGACACCGGCCGAGGAGGCTGCTGCCGCCGTCGTGGCCGAGGCGGTCGCCATCGCTCTCGAGACCGAGGCAGAAGCGGCAGCCGAGGCCGTGCTGATCACCGCCGCCGCCGCCGTAGGAGCCGCCGAGAAGGTAGCCGAAGCGGCGGCCCGCGCGCGGGAGGTCCGGGCGTTCGCCGCGTCGGAGGCGGCACGGCTGGTCGCCTCCGACGCCGCTCGAACCGCCTCGCAGATGCAGTCACGAGCCGACGCCTTGGGTACCAACGTCGCCCACGCGGCCTCCGAGGCGGCGACAGTGCACGAAACAGCCCTGGCTGCCGCCTTGGTAGCAAGCGCCGTCGCCGCGGCCGCCGCCCAGGTAGCCAGGACCGTCTCCGCACTGGACATCCAGTGCGAGACCGAAGTTGCCGACGCAGCCGCTGCACTCAAGAAGGTGACGGCTGACAGAGCACACCACGTCGCCGCCGAGACGCGCTGGAGGGCGGCCGGAGCGGCGATCGCGGCGAAGCAGGCCGCCGTCGCCATGGCCGCCCCGACCCCCGGGCTCGACCAACCCCGCGAGGCTAGAGGCTCCCCTCCAGACCGGACAGCTGGGTGCTCACCTGCCACAACCGCGCCGCTGTGGCTTCGTCGTAGCTGCTGCGGCGAGGACCGCTTGGCCTTGAGGTTCGCGAAGAACCGGCCCGTTGCCCGCTCGAGCTCGGGCGCTGATGCCAGGTGGATGGACGTGGCAGCCCCCTGGGCTGGGGACTTCATGAGACGGCCGCAGGATCGGGACGAGCCACCGCTGCACGCCGGCGGGGTCTGCGGCACCGAACGAGGTGTTCACCACACCCGGATGCAGGGCGTTGGCCGTGACCCCGGTGGTCCCCACCGCCTGGCCAGCTCGTAGGTGAACAGGACGTTGGCGAGCTTGGACTGGTTGTACGCCCGGGCGCCGGAGTAGGACCGCTCGCCTTGGAGGTCGTCGAAGTCGATGCGTCCCTGCGCGTGCGCGTGGGAGGCGACCGTGACCACGCGGGCGGGGGCGCTCTGCTTCAGCCGCTCGGCGAGCAGGCCGGTGAGCAGGAACGGGGCCAGATGGTTCACGGCGAAGGTGTGCTCGAGACCGTCGACGGTGACCCGCCGGGTGTTCCAGTAGCCACCGACGTTGTTGACCAGGACGTCGATCCGCGGCAGAGCGTCCCGGACCTCGGCAGCCAGGCGACGTACCTCGGACTGGGAGGACAGATCCGCGACGAAGGTCAGCACCTCTCCACCGTGGGCGCCCTCGATGTCCCGTGCGGCGGCGAGGGTGCGCGCGGGGTCGCGGCCGGTGATGGCGACGCGTGCGCCCATCGCGGCCAGTCCGAGGGCGGTCGCCTTGCCGATACCGCCGGTGCCGCCCGTGACGAGGACGGTGCGGCCGGCCATGGGGTTCTCCACTATGAGGTTCGAGGGTACGTCGCCAGGGTGTCGGCGAGGGCCTGGTCGACGGGAGTGGCTTGAACGCCGAGCTTGGCGGCCATCTTGCTGCTGTCCACGATGAACGGCTCCTCGAACTGGTACCGCATCTCGAGGAGCTCCCGCACGGTCGCGTTGAAGAGTCCGACGCCGCGCAGCACCAGCGGAGGCATCGCGCGGACCTTCGTCTCGCGGTCGACCGGCGTGCCGGTAGACGATGTCGACGAGCTGACGGGTGGTGCGGGTGTCGGGGTCGTTGGGAAGGTGCCACACCTCGCCGGGGGCGTCGGGATGTTCACCGAGGACGGCGAGGCCCTCACCGATGTCCGGGATGTAGCTGTAGGTGTGGGGCTGGTCGAGGTCGCCGAGGACGCTGGCGGTCTTGCCGGCCAGCGCAGCGGAGAACACGCGGTCACCCAGGTTCGACTGGGCGCCGCCACGCGGGCCGAAGTAGTCCGAGGCGCGGCCGATGGTGACCTCGACGCGTCCGTCTTGGTGGGCAGCGAGGAGCTCGCGGGCCATCCGTCCACGCAGCCTGGCCCTTCTCGGTGTGGGCGTCGTACGAGCGGTCCTCGGTGAGTGGTCGTCCGGCGGGCCGCCCGTACATGTAGACGTTCTCCATGCTGACCAGGCGGGCGCCGGTGGCTTGGGCGGCGGCCAGCACCCCGGCCTGCAGGGCGGGGAACTGCGCGGTCCACTCGGTGTAGGGCGGGTTGAGCGTCTGGTAGACGACGCGGGCACCTCTGGCAGCTGCGGTGGTGAAGCCCGGATCGCGGGCGTCCCCTCCCACGACCTCGACGTCGTCGGGAACGGGTGCGTGGCCGGAACGGTTCACGAGCCGGACGCTCTCCCCGCGGCGCCGGAGCGCCTCGTACGTCGCGAGGCCGACCGCCCCGGTCCCGAAGATGACGTGCTCCGGGGCGGTCATGCCGTCGCCTCGATCCGGCTGTGCTCGGAGGCCTGGTCGGCAGCTGTGGTGGCAGGGAAGCAGGACGTGGAGCAGGAGGCCGGACAGTGCGGAGAAGGTCAGCGCACCGTAGGCACCGAAGATGGTGAACTGCTCCTCGACGTGGATCTGGCCGAGGGTGGTGACGGTCCAGCCCAGCGCCCACAGGGCGGGCATGGCGGCGGCCCACAGCCAGCGCCGGCGGGCCTGCCGCGGAAGGGCCAGGGCCTGCGCGGGACCGAGGGCGAGACCGGTGAGGGCGCCCATCAGGGCCAGGTCGGCCAGGGAGGTGCCGTAGTCGACGACCGCGGCGCCGAGGAGGAGCCCGATCCCCATGCCCACGCCGGTCGCCGGGATCCACCGGCGAGGGTCGAGGCGACGACGGCTGGCCAGTGCCTGCCCGGCGCCGAGGACGAGCCCGGCGACCGCGCCGCCGAGCAGCGCAGCGACGGGGCTGTCGACACGGCCGGCCGCCGCGGTGCCGGCCACGCCGGCGATGGGGAAAGCCAGGAAGCCGGCGGTCCACAGCAACCAGGTGCGGGTGAAGGTGGGCTGAGATTGTTCGGATCGGGTCATGGTGGTCAGCGTGGGCGCCGGCCCTGACGATTCGCTGACGGCAACCGGTGCGAGGCATCAGGCACGCGTCAGCAGGTTCGCGCAGGCTGGCTTCCAGCCGCCTTCGTTACCCTCGGGCCAGCCTCATGACGCCTCCGCCCCCGTCTCCGTCACCACAAGGGCACTCCCGCGCGTTCAGCCCCAGGACCTGGGGGGCGCTCGCCGTGGTGGGCCTGGTCGTCGCCTTCTCCCTCAGCTCGACCCTGGTGAAGAGCGCGGAGTCCCCGGGAGTCCTGGTCGCGTTCTGGAGGCTGGCGATGGTCAGCGTCGTCTGGAACGTCTACCTCCGCCTCACGGGCCGGCGGGTCACGCTGCGCCACGTGCGGCAAGCCTTCATCCCTGGGGTGTTCTTCGGGGTCAACCTCGCGACGTTCTTCGTCGGGGCGACGAACAACAGCGTGGCCAACGCCGCGTTGATCGGTTCCCTGTCCCCGTTCCTGATCGTGCCGCTCGGCGCCAAGCTGTTCGGTGAGTACAACCATCCGCGCGCGTTGCTGTTCGCGGTCCTCGCCTTCGGCGGCACTGCGATCGTGCTCCTGAACGCGCCGCCCAACGGGGACGCCTCGCTGCGCGGGAACGTCTTCGGGGTGCTGGCGATGTTCTTGTGGGTCGGCTACGTCGTGGCCACGCGACACTTCCGCCGCGACATGGATGTCGCCACCTTCATGGCCACCATCAGTCCGATTGCGGCCGTCGCCGTCCTTCCGCTGGCGATCGCGAACGGCGACATGTTCGAGATGAGCGCCAGAGGCTGGGCGTACACGCTCGTCCTGATGTTCCTCACCGGCGTCGCCGCCCACGGCCTCCTGGTGTTCGCGCAGCGGACGATCCAGATCGGCACGATCGGGATCGCCCAGGTGGCTCAGCCCGCCCTCGCCGTCGTCTGGTCGTTCCTGTTGCTGGGCGAGACGGTGCGTTCCAGGCAGGTCGTGGGCATCGCGGTCGTGATGGGCGGTCTGCTGGGGTTCCTGGTGTTGAACGAACGCGGCGGCCGGGCCCGACGGGCCCTGGACCCGGGGGAAGCGGTCATCGCGACGAGCGAGACATCCGGTCCGGCGGTGCTGCCCGCCGATCCCCCGGAGCACCGGGTACGACGGCCCTCACCGCGTGCGCGTCGGTTCGGTCGCGGTCGGTGATGACGTGGGCGGCAGCCTCCATGCGCCGATCCGCCGCCTCGCAGAGAGCGCGGGCAGTCCCGCCGTCGCCGACGGCGGCCGCGATGTGCGCGAGCGCATCGAGGGCGAAGACCTCGACAGGCGCATCGTCCGTCCGCTCGGGCCTCGTCGAGGATCGCCTCCAGGCGCTCCTCGGCGTCCGGCACCTGATCGACGGCGTCCATGGCGGCCAGCAGGCACTCGCCGAGCGCGGCCTGTTCCCCACCGCCGGCTTCCCGGTGCCAGGCGGTCGCGGCTTCGAGTGCTGCCCGTGCCGCCGCGATCTCGCCGAGCGCCCGCAGGACCCGACCCAGGTTCACCCGCGCCAGCGCCGCAAGCCGCACGTCCCCGATGGCCTGCGCCTTGTCGATCGCGAGTCGCAAGGTCGCCGAGCCGGCCTCGTAGTCGCCCGCCTGGCACTGCGCACGTCCGAGGCTCATGACCTGGTAGGCCTCGGTCTGCTGGAAGCCGAGCTGTCGCGATCGTTCCGCAGCGCGACCGATGTGCCCGACGGCATCGTCGAACCGTCGCTGGAGCCGGGCCAGCTCGCCCAGCATCGCCTCGCCGCGGACGTGCAGCCACGGGTCGTCCACCGCCCCTAGCCAGCGCTGGACCTGTTCCGCACCCTCGACGCTGCGCGTCGCGTCGCCCGCCGAGATCGCCGCTCTGGCCGCGAACAGCGAGTTGGCTGCCTGGTCCCACGGCCGGTCCAGCGTGTCGTAGATCGCCCGGCTGCGATCGGTCAGCTCCATGGCTCGACGGAAGTCGCCGTGGTGCGAGACGACGTACGCGAGGTAGTAGGAGCAGCGCGCCTGCAGATCGGGGTCGCGAGTCTCGTCGGCCAGGCTCTGCAGCCGCGGCGATGTGGTTGCGAGCGGGTTCGAGATGACCCGTGGACGCTTCGATCCAAGCCGCGAGCAGGAGCGCACTGGCCCGGTCCCGGGCCGGAGCCGCGTCGCCGGCCGACTCGAGTGCGGTCAGGATCCGCTGGGCGCCTCGGCTGTCGCCGAGGACGACCCAGGCCCACCCGAAGCCGTTGACGATGCCGAGCGCGAGCAGCGGATCGTGGGTGGCACCCCAGACCAGCGCGGCGTCGATGTTGGCGCGCTCGGTCCGGGCGAAGGACAGGTGCTCGGCTTGGTGGCTGCTGCGCACACCCGCCGTGGAGACGCCGGCCCGGCTCCGCGAACCATGCGGCGTGTGCCGCCCGCGCACGATCGGCCAGCCCCGCGTCGGTCATGGCTTCGAGCGCGAACGCCCGGATGCTGTCGAGGAGCCGGTAGCGCACCGACCGCGACGGCGCCTCGTCGTCGACGATCACCAGCGAACGGCTCGCCAACCGGCCGACCACGTCGATCGCCGCGGCCGCCGGCACGTCCAGGGCTTCGAGGACGAACTCCACGGCGGGCAAGGGCGCGCCGCCGGCAAAGGTGGCCAGCGCCCACAGCCCCCGCTGGTCGTCGGGGAACAGCAGGTCGTAGCTCCAGCGGATGGTCGACCTGAGTGACCGGCGGCGTTCCGGCCGGCGGCTGGTCGGGTCGCTCAGGACGAGGAACCGGTCGTCGAGGCGGCGGGTGATCTCCTCGACCGACAGCGTCTTGGTCCGCGCCGCGGCCAGCTCGATGGCCAGGGGCAGACCGTCGAGAGAGCGGCACAGGTCGAGCACGCTGTCCGCTGTCCGCGCTCGCGCTGCGGCTCAGGCGTTGTGCCGTGGCACGGCGGGTGAACAGCTCGACCGCGTCGGCGAGAGCCAGGGGCGCGAGCTCGAAGACGACCTCGCCGTCGATGTCGAGGGGGACCTGGCTGGTGCACAGGATCCGCAGCGCCGGTGCGGCGTCGAGGAGGCGCACCGCCAGAGCAGCGGCGGCGTCGAGGACGTGCTCGCAGTTGTCGAGGATCACGACGGCCGAGGAGCCCTTGAGCCGCTCGAACAGCGCCGCTTCGCCGCCGGGACCGTCCACCGCGCTGACCAGCACGTCGACCACGTCGTTGGCCGTCGTCGCGGTCTCGAGCCTGGCCAACCAGACGCCATCGGTCGACGAGGCCAGCCCGCGGCCGACCGCGATCGCGACCGCCGTCTTCCCGATGCCTCCCGGTCCCACGATCTCCACGAGTCGCTCACCGGCGAGCAGGTCGGACACTGCCGCCACCTCCGACTCGCGACCGACGAGCTCGGCAGTCATCGACGGCAGGTTCCCGCGGCCGAGCGGGTCGCGTCGACGTCGTCACCGGCGACGGGAGGCGAGATCGAGTGACGCGTCCTGGATCAGGATCCGTTGCTCGAGCTCCTGCAGCTGCGGCCGGGGATCGAGCCCGAGCTCCTCGGCCAGCTGGTGCCTGACCCGCTGGTACGTCGCGAGGGCGTCCGCCTGGCGGCCCGCTCGGTACATGGCGGTGATCAGCAGCTCCCACAGGCTCTCCTGGAACGGGTACGTCGCGACCGCTGCCTCGAGCTCACCGATCACGTCGGCGACATCCCCCAGCCGCAACCGCGCGGTGAACTGGATCTCCAGGAGCTTCATCCGCGCCTCATCGAGCCGGGCGCGGTGCGGGTCGACCCATTCGCCATCGCCTGCTGCCTGCAGCACGTCCCCGCGGTACAGCTTCAGCGTCGACGCACACAGATCCGGCGGCACCGCGGTCGTCGCCGGCATCGAGCAGACCAGACGCGGCGGCCACCGCACCCAGCACGGCGATCGCGTCGACGTCGGACGGCTCGACGGCGAGCGCGTAACCGCCGTCCCGGCTCTCGATCACCGACGGATCCCCGAACGCCCGGCGCAGCATGGCGACCTTCGACTGCAGCGTGTTGCGCCGGGTGCTGCGCCCGCCCGCCGACCACAGGTCGTCGACGAGCCGGTCCGCGCTGACAGGCGCGCCGGCCTCGAGCGCGAGGCGCACGACGAGCTCCGACGTCTTCCCGCCTGGCACCGGCACGCGCCGGCCATCGAGGGTGACCTCGAGAGGACCGAGCACCGCCACGGTGAGCACCTGGCGAGCGTATGCCCGCCTGGCGAGAGCCGCGTCAGGTCGCCGTCAGGGGATCGTCAGCGCCCACCAGCACTGTGGGCGCATGCCCCCTGACATCGAGGTCTTGCTCCTCCGGCTGATCGGCGGCGACGCCACAGCCCCCGGCGAGATCCTCGACTGCGCGAGGACGAGCGACTCTCCGGCGCTGCTCGTGGCTGCTGCGCTGGTGACCGCGCAGCCCACCGAGCCTGCTGGGTTCCTCGCCCGGGCGGCGAAGCACGCCGCTACGACGCGGGATCGGCAGCTCGTCTCGATCGCCACCGCTCACCTGGACGACGACGCCGACCTGCTCGACGCGCTCGTCCGCGACCACCTGTCCGACCATCCCGACAACGTCCTCGCCGCCTGGATCGCCTCCCGACGCACCCACACCGAACACCTGGACCGGGGCCACGCATGACGAGGTCCCGTCACTGCGCCTAGGTGGTCGAACAGCCCTGCTTCGTGGCCGAGGATGGCGGCCTGCGTGCGGTTGGTGATGTCGAGCTTGGTGAGCAGCCGCGACACGTAGGTCTTGATGGTGGTCTCGCTGACGAACAACGTCCGTGCTGCTTCGGCGTTCGAGTGTCCGCGACCGATGAGGACCAGGACCTCGAGCTCACGGTCGGACAGGACGCTGAGGCGCTCGAGGGCCGCGTCGCGCCGAGGACGCGAGTGAGCGGCGACGTAGTCGGTGATCAGCTGACGAGTCACCGCCGGCGACAGCATCTCGGTACCGGCGGCGACAGCCCGCACAGCGGCAAGGATCTCGCGGGGCGGAGTGTCCTTGAGCAGGAAGCCGCTGGCGCCGGCCTCGAGTGCGGGGAAGACGTACTCGTCGAGATGGAACGTCGTGAGGATGGCCACGGCCGGCGGGTCGGGGGCGGCCAGGATGCGCCGCGTCGCCTCGAGGCCGTCCATGCGCGGCATCCTGATGTCCATCAGGACGACGTCCGGGTTCAAGGCGGCTGATGCCGCGCAGGCCTGCACGCCGTCGCCCGCTTCGCCGACCACCTCGACGTCGTCGCCGCTGTCCAGGATCGTCCTCAACCCGAACCGGACCAGCTCCTCGTCGTCGACGATCAGGACGCGGATGCTCACGTCGGCAGCACGGCTTCGACATCGAAGCTTCCGTCGAGCCGCCGGTCAGCCCGCAGGTGACCGCCAGCAGCCTTCGCACGTTCCCGGAGTCCCACGAGGCCATGACCGGTGCCCGGGACCGGGTTGGCGGCGCGCGTGCCGGGCCGGCTCACCACCGACACCGCCAGCGCGTCCGGCCGGTAGTCGAGAGTGACCCGGACCTGGCCGCCGGGAGCGTGCCTGCCGGCGTTGGTGAGCGCCTCCTGCACCACGCGGTAGGCGGTGCGTTCGATCACCTCGGGCACGACGCGAACCTGGCCACGCGGCTGAAGGGTGACGTCCATCCCCGCCCGCTGCGACTCCTCGACCAGGCCGGGCAGGTCAGCGAGCGTCGGCTGCGGCGCCAACGGCGCTTCCTCGCTCAGCTCGTCGGTGCGCAGCAGGCCGACCAGCTGGCGCAGCTCCTCCAGGGCCTGCCGTCCCGCCGCCTGCATCTGGTCGGCCAGCTGTCGCACCTTGGTCGAGTCCTCGGCCGCCACCTCGGCCGCGCCGGCCTGCAGCACCATCAGGCTGACCCGGTGGCCCACCACGTCGTGCATCTCTCCGGCGATCCGGACTCGTCTCCGCGAGGACAGCGCGACGGGCCTGTACATGCTCGGCGCGCTCCGCACGCTCGGCCCGCTCCGTCGTCGCCAGGATCAGCTGGGCGCGCGCCGGGACGTAGGCGCCGAGAGTCGCCGGCCACAGCACGAAGCAACAGGTGACGACCACCGCACTGTGCAGCGGCCAGTCGCCGCTGATCACCGCGAGGACGACACCTGCGGCAACCGCCAGGGCCGGGATCCGCACCGACCAGCGCGGATGGTAAGCCGTCAGCGCGTACGCGGCGACCGGCAGTGCCGCGGAGAGCTGACCTTGCACCACCACATCGCCGACCGCCAGGCCCATGGCCAGCAGCGGCAGCCGGCGGCGGAGCAGGAGCACCGCGGCGATGACGGGGATCCGCAGTGCCAACGCCGGCAGCGACCAGCCCATGTCGACCGAGTGCAGCTCGATGCCGACCTCGAGGGCCACCACGGCAGCGGCCAGGACGAGGTCAGAGGTCAGCACCTGCCGACCGGGCCACCCTCGTCGTGGAGCTCACCCTCGCGACCGTAGGCGCATCCGAGCGCGCCCGGCGTCGTCCGAAAGTTGACGAAGTCCGTCCTCGCCGACGACATCGGGCGTCACATCGGCCGACGCGGGCGACATCCCTGCCGCGACAAGGTCGATCTACCGCGGCCCACACCTCGATCGGACCGCCGTCATCGAACGGATCTGAGTCATGTCGCATCCCGCACCACCAGAGCCACCAGCCATCGCCGATCAGCGGCAGCCACCGTCGGCCTCGTCATCGCCGCAGGGACCCTGCTCACCGGTTGCGGCAACGCCGCCGTCGCCGATCCCGGCCCGACCACGACCCAGCAGCGGCCGGTCGACGGCGTCCACGCCGTCGACCTGCGCACGAGCGGCGACCTGACCATCACCACCGGTGCGACGCCGAAGCTCACCATCACCGCCGGCCGCTCGACCCTCCGCTTCCTGACCTCCACCCTCCACGACGGCACCGTCGTCCTCGACAGCCGTGCTGGGCACGACACGAGCGGTGACATCCACTACGAGCTCACCTTGCCGACCCTCGACGGCCTCGTGGTGGCCGGCTCCGGCAGCGCGCACGGCACCGTCGTCGCGGACGGCTCGATCACCGTGACCGTGTCCGGCTCCGGATCCGCCGACCTCGACGGCCTCACGGCGACCGCGATCACCGTCGAGCTCTCCGGCTCTGGCGACATCGACCTCGCTGGGTCGACAGACGCACAGACCGTGGTAGCTGCACGGCTCGGGGAGCTACCTCGGCACCGAGCTGATCTCGCAGACGAGCGACGTGCAGGTCGATGGTTCGGGCAACGCGCAGGTCACCGCCACCGAGCAGCTCGAGGCACAGATCAGCGGCAGCGGAGACATCAGCTACACCGGCACCCCGCTCTCACGACGAGATCTCCGGCAACGGCACGATCAGTGCGGGCTGACCACGTGACCAACGACAGCTCGACCTCGACACCCCTTGCCGGTCAACGATTCGTGGTGAGCGGAGCCGGTGAGTCCCTCGGCCCGATCACCCTGGAGCAGCTCCGCGTCATGGCCGCCGCGCGGCAGCTCTCCCCACGACACGCGTCCGCCACGCGGTCGGCGACCAGTGGTTCGAGGCCAAGGAGGTGCCGTGGCTGTACTCGGACAGGCATTGGGCCGTCGCGGTCGTCCTCGCGTTCTTCCTGGGCGCGCTCGGGATCGACCGGTTCTACCTCGGCTACACCGCGATAGGACTCGCCAAGCTCGTGACGATCGGCGGGCTCGGAGTCTGGGCACTCATCGACTGCGTCCTGATCGCCGTACGCGTGGTCCCGGACTCCGACGGCCTTCCGCTCCGGTGACAGACCGACCGTCCCGACGGCCGCTGTCAGGCCGACGTCAGCGCTTCGTCAGCGCCCACGAACACAGTGCACACATGCCCAGCGAGAGGAACAACGACATGTCCGCGACGCGTTCGAAGGACCATGACGAGCGGCTCGCGCATGCGAGCAGTACGTCGATCACCCAGTCCCTGGCACGAGTCTCCGCCGTTCACCCCTGGCGAGTCCTGAGCGCGTGGGGCCTGATCCTGGCGGCCTCGGTCGTGGCCATCGGGACCCTGCTCGGGTCGGCCTTCACCTCCGACGGCAGCATCACCACCAACCCCGACTCGATCAGGGCCCAGCAGGTGATCGCCGACAACTTCTCCCAGGCCGACCGGATCGACGACGCCGTGATCATCTACTCGGCCGACCTCACCAGCGACGATGCGGAGTTCCAGGCCTTCGTCACCGAGGTCCGGTCCTCGATCGAGGCCACCGGCGCCGCCGAGACCGTCCGGGACCCCTACGCCGCCGACCTGTCCGGCATCTCGGACGACGGCCACGCCGCGGTCGTGACGCTGGTGCTCGGGCACGACGCCGAGACCGGGATCGTCCACGTCATCGACGAGGTCGTCGCCGCTGACTCCGCCGCCGACTTCGAGGTCGACATCACCGGGGTGAACACCCTCGACCACGACTTCACCGAGCTCTCGGAGTCCGACCTGACGAACGGGGAGCTGAAGTTCGGGCTGCCCGCCGCGATGATCGTGCTGATCCTGGTCTTCGGCGCCCTGGTGGCCGCGTTCATCCCGATGAGCATCGCCATCTTGTCCATCATCGTGACCGTCGCCATCTCCTCGGTCCTGGGGCAGTTCACCTCCCTGTCCTTCTTCATCGTCAACATGATCACCGCGATGGGACTCGCGCTGGGCATCGACTACAGCCTCTTCGTGCTGTCCCGCTACCGGGAGGAGCGGCAGGCCGGCCGCGACAAGATCGACGCGATCATCACCACCGGCGGCACCAGCAGCAAGGCCGTCCTGTTCTCCGGGAGCTCCTTCGTGGTGGCCCTGCTCGGCCTGCTCCTGGTCCCGGACACCATCCTGCGGAGCCTGGCACTCGGCGCGATCATCGTCGGCGTCGTCACCATGGCCGCGGCCATCACCTTGCTGCCCGCCTTGCTGTCCCTGCTGGGCGACCGGGTCAACGCGCTGCGGCTGCCGGTCGTCGGCCGCGACCACCCCGCCGAGAGCCCCTTCTGGACCAAGGCCGTCAGTGCCGTCGTACGCCGTCCGGGAACCTTCCTGGCCGCTGGCGTGCTCGTGCTGCTCGCCGCTGCCTTCCCGGTCCTCGGCCTCCACACCGGGACTGCGGGCGTCAGCTCCCTGCCCGACGACTCCTTCGCCAAGTCCGGCGCCCTGGCACTCGAGCGGAGCTTCCCGGGGGCCTCGACCACCGACCCCGCCCAGGTGGTCGTCTCCGGCGACGTCACCTCCACCGACGTGACCGCCGCGATCGAACGGTTCGAGGAGTCTGTCGCGAACGACCCCGACTTCGGGCCGGCACAGTCACAGCTCGCCGACAACGGCCAGGTCGCGCTCATCAGCATCCCGCTGGTCGGCGACCCCGACCACAGCCAGGCCCGGCGCGGGCTCGAGCGGCTCCGCACCGACCTGATCCCGGCAGCGTTCGCCGGCACCGAGACGAGTGTGCGTGGTCGGTGGCACCACCGCGGAGAACGTCGACTACTCCGACGTCATCAACAAGTGGCTGCCGATCGTGCTCGCCTTCGTGCTCGGGCTGAGCTTCATCCTGCTCACGCTCGTCTTCCGCTCCGTGGTCATCTCGGCCACCGCCGTGGTCCTCAACCTGCTGTCGGTCGGCGCGGCGTACGGACTGCTGGTCCTGGTGTTCCAGCACGGGGTCGGGGCCGACCTGTTGGGCTTCCAGCAGGTCGAACGCGTCGAGGCGTGGGTCCCCGTCTTCTTGTTCTCGGTGCTGTTCGCGCTCTCGATGGACTACCACGTCTTCCTGCTCAGCCGGATCCGGGAGCGCTACGCACAGACGGGCGACACCAACGAGGCCGTGGTGCACGGCATCGCCGCCACCGGCCGGATCATCACCGGTGCGGCCCTGATCATCGTGGTCGTCTTCGCAGGCTTCGCCGCCGGTCAGCTGGTGATGTTCCAGCAGATGGGCTTCGGGGTCGGCGTGGCCCTCCTCGTGGACGCCACGCTGATCAGGATGGTCGTCGTTCCCGCGGCGATGGCTGTGCTCGGGGAGTGGAACTGGTACCTGCCGAGCTGGCTGGACTGGCTGCCCGAGCTCCACGTCGAGGGCGACCCGGAGGCCGACGCGCCCCGGCCGACGTACCCGTCCGTTCCGGTGTCTGTCTAGTTCCGCGAAGGGATCTGAAGACCATGACTCTCAGTCGGCAGGCGCCGCGAGCTCGTCGCTCTAGGCTTCCCCGTCGGCGACGCCGGTCCGGGCGCAGCTGCTGGCGACCGAGCACTGGAGCCTGCTCGCCACCCGTGGGATGACCTGGTCGGAGGTGATGAGCCGCATCACGGTTCATCTCACGGTCTCATCGGCTGCCCTCGTGGTGCTGGCCCTGGTCACGCAGGCGGCTGGGTTCGGTGTCGCCTTCCACGTCCTCTCCATCGGACTGACCTCCGCCATCCTCGCCTTGGGAACCTTGACGGGCGTGCGAGTCCACAACGCCAGCGACATGAGGACGCCGCCATCGGCCTGGGCATCGAACCGCGCTACGGGCCGGCTACGTCGCGCTGGACCCGCGGCGTCGCCGAGTACCTGGTGACGAGCCAGTCCGAGACCAGTGCGGGGCCGATGGCCACGTACAGCGATGGAGGAAGCCGTCGCAGGCTCGATCAGCCACGTCCTGAAGAAGTACGTCCATGTTCGTGACGAAGGTCGGTCCAACGCGAGGTGGCGTCGGCATTCTCCTGGGCGCGACTGAGGCGCCGGAGGCGCACGATCGCGTCGCCCTCGTGCCCACGGCTCCTGCCGGGATCGTCGCAGCGCGTCACCTACCTCGGCGAACGAGTCGTCCAGCGGCGCGCAGCGTCGTCACCGCGCCCATGGCCGCAGTCGCGGACTGCGCTGTGTGCCGACCCTCGAGGCGGTTGAGGGGACCTGCGTGGACGTCTACCGGGAGTTCGACGGCGCCGACGGGACCAGTCCGGCCGGAGATCTCCTCGCCGAGGACTACACCCACCCCTCACAGCAGGGCAACGACGCCATCCTCGACCTGCTCGAGCAGATCTGGTCCCCGGTGCGGGCCGGTGGCGCGTGGTGCCCACGGCCTCGACGTCCGGCTCCCCAGGCAGCGACACGACCGCCGGTGACCCCGTCGGGAAGGACGACGTCGAGCGTCAGGACGTCGTCGTCGAGGCGCCAGCTGTGAGCTGACGAGCCCGTGCACCGTCTCCAGGCTGGTCGACGCCCAGGTGAGGCCGCCGCCGGGGCGGGGCGCGATCCGGACGCGGCGGTAGCCGGGCTCGAGAGGAGCGATCCCGCCGATGGTGCGATGCATCCAGTCGACGACCGCGCCCAGGGCGTAGTGGTTGAAGCTGGTCATCTCACCGGAGTTGATGCTGCCGTCGGGCAGCATCGAGTCCCAGCGCTCCCAGATCGTGGTCGCGCCCATGGTCACCGGGTAGAGCCACGAGGGGCAGGTCCGCTGCAGGAGCAGCCGGTACGCCGCGTCGAGATGCCCCGTCTCGGTCAGGGCGTCGGTGATGAACGCGGTGCCGGCGAAACCGGTCGCGACGTGGTAGTCGTTCTCGGCGGCGAGCTCGGCCAGCCGGTCTCCGGCCCGGCGACGGTCGTCGTCGTCGAGCATGTCGAAGGCGATCGCCAGGGCGTAGACCGATGGGGCGTCGCTCGTGATCGTGCCGTCGGCCCCGTCGATGTCATGGACGTAGTGCTTGTTGAAGGCCTCGCGGGTCCGGTCGGCCAGGGCGCCGAACCGGGCCGCGTCCTCCTCGCGTCCGGTCAGGGCCGCCGCGTCCGCGACCATCCGCGCGGTCCGGTACAGGCAGGCCGTGGCCACCACGCCGTTGTCGGCCTTCGCCTCGAACGGCCGGTCCGGATGCGCTTGCGGGTCCAGCCAGTCACCGAACTGGAAGCCCTTGTCCCACAGGCCGCTCGGCGAGAGCAGCGACTCGACCCGGGTCACGTGCGCGGCCATGGAGTCGTACTGGTCCTCCAGCACCGTCAGGTCGCCGTACGCCTGCCACAGCGCCCAGGGGACCCACACGGCCGCGTCGCTCCAGATCGCCGCCGTCTCCGGGGCCGGGAACTCCTTCGGGTGCTCCATGTACTTGAGGACGTCGGGCACCACGAAGGGGACCAGGCCGTCCTGGGCACGCTGCTCGAGACCGACGTCGACCAGCCAGTCGCGCAGGAACCCGCGCACGTCGTAGAGGAACGCCGCCGACGGCGCGAACACGGCGATGTCGCCGGTCCACCCCAGCCGCTCGTCGCGCTGCGGACAGTCGGTGGGGACGTCGAGGAAGTTGCCCCGCAGCCCCCAGACCGCGTTGCTGTGCAGCTGGTTGAGCAGGTCGTCGGAGCACTCGAAGTGGCCGGTGCGGCGCAGCTCGGAGTGCACCACCACGGCCTCGAGCGACTCGGCGGTCAGCTCGCCGGCCGTCTCGGTGGGCCAGCCGGTGACCTCGGCGTAGCGGAAGCCGTGGAAGGTCTTGGTCGGCTCGAAGAGGTCGTCGCCGCCGCTGAGCACGAACCGGTCGGTCGCCCGCGCCGTCCGCAGGGGCCGGACGCCCAGCTCGCCGTCCTCGAGAACCTCGGCGTGCCGCAGGGTGATCTCGTGGCCGGCCTCGCCGCGCACGGTGAAGCGCAGCCAGCCCACGAGGTTCTGGCCGAAGTCGACCAGCGTCCGCCCGGCCGGCGAGGTCCAGATCTCGACCGGGCGCCGGCTCTCGTGCCGCACGACGGGTGGCCCGAGGTACGGCGCCAGCCGCTGCACGTCGAAGTCCACGGACCTCGACGCCGACCCAGCCCTCGGGAGTCGGCCCGGGCCGGCAGCCAGGCGTCGTCGCGCAGCCGCGCGTCGATGGTCTGGCCGTCGTAGAGGTCGTCGGCCAGGGTCTCCGACGGCCCCGCGGACCAGGTCTCGTCGGTGACCACGAGCTGGCGGTGACCGTCGGCGAAGGTGATCTCGAGCTGGGCGATCGCACCGAGCCGGTCGCCGTAGAAGTCGCGGCCACCGGTCCAGCCCAGGCGACCCCGGTACCAGCCGTTGCCCAGGGACAGCCCGAGGACGAAGGTCTCGCCCACCAGCGCGGTGACGTCGTAGGTGCGGTAGCGCAGCCGCCACTCGTAGCTGCTCCAGCCCGGGCTCAGCACGTCGTCGCCGACCGGGACCCCGTCGACGTACGCCTCGAAGATGCCGAGGCTCGACACGTGCAGGGTGGCGGACGCGACCGCCCCATGACCGTCGTCCAGCGTGACCTCGCGCCGCAGCAGCGGCGCTCCGACCAGCTCCTCGGCGGGCGAGATCATCGAGGCCTGCCAGGTCACGGTCACCGGCCGACCATCGACATTCCGCCCGGGTTGTAGCGGTCCCCTCGGACGCCCACGCGCGCGGCGAGGGTGTCGAGGCCGGCAACCTCGTCGGCCGAGAGGGCCACCTGGCTCGCGCCGGCGTTCTCGTCGACCCGCTCGCGGCGGCGCGTGCCTGGGATCGGGACGATCCAGGGCTGCTGGGCCAGGAGCCACGCCAGCGCGACCTGGCCCGGCGTGCAGCCCTTGGCGTCGGCGAGGAGCTCGAACCTGTTCGACCAGCGCCTCGTTGGCACCGATGTTCTCGGCGGCGAACCGAGGGATCGTGGACCTGATGTCACCGGCGGCGAACTCGGTCGAGGAGGGCACGGTGCCCGTGAGGAAGCCCTTGCCGAGGGGGCTGAACGGCACGAAGCCGATGCCGAGCTCGGCGCAGGTGGGCAGCACCTCGGGCTCCGGGTCGCGCGTCCAGAGTGAGTACTCGCTCTGGACCGCCGAGACCGGGAAGGTGGCGTGCGCCCGGCGGATGGTCTCGGCACCGGCCTCGGAAAGACCGAAGTGGCGCACCTTCCCGGCCCCACCAGCTCGCCGACCGCACCTGCGACGTCCTCGATCGGCACCGCGGGGTCGACACGGTGCTGGTAGAACAGGTCGATCACGTCGGTCCGGAGCCGACGCAGGGACTCGTCCGCGACGCGCTTGATCTGCTCGGGCCGCGAGTCGGTGCCCTGGGACTTGCCGTCCTGGATGTTCCATCCGAACTTGGTGGCGATCACGACCTCGTCGCGCAGCGGCGCCAGGGCCTCGCCCACGAGCTCCTCGTTGGCGTAGGGCCCGTAGACCTCGGCAGTGTCGAAGAACGTGACCCCGGCCTCCACGGCGTAGCGGATCACGCCGATCATGTCGTCGCGGTCACCGGGGTTGGGACCGTAGCTCTGCGACATGCCCATGCAGCCGAGGCCGACCGCGGACACCTCCAGACCCTGGCCCAGCGTGCGTGTGTGCATCAGGTCCTCCTCATCTGGTCGATCGGGTCGCGGGTGAAGACGTAGACGCGGGGCTCGCCGGGGTCCCTCTCGAGCAGCTGGCCTCCGGGCTCGAGCACCAGCTCCTCGACGACCTCGCCCGTGCGCGGGTCGAAGGCCGTGAGGTGGGGTGGGAGGCCCGGATCGGTCAGGTTGAACAGGCGGCCGCTCTCGCGGTAGAGGATCACGAGCTCTCCTGGATCGCCCGGCACGCTGAGCAGCCGGCTGCCCAGCAGGCTCGTCCAGTCGGGTGCGATGTCGAGGAAGGGCAGGTCGCGCATGATGCGTCCGACCGCGCCGACGTACGACGAGCCCTCGAAGTCCAAGGCCTCGCGCCAGCCGGCGTCCGGGCCCAGGAAGTAGTCGCTGTGGCCGGGCTCGTCGGCGTGCAGCCGCCACTGCCACAGGCTCGCCGCGCCGTAGCCGACCCCCATGGTCGCGCCGGCACACAGGTTGCTCCACGCTTCGTGACCCTGCCACCAGCCGACGCCACGGCCGCGCACGCGGGTGTTCTCGTAGGTCGGCTCCAGGTTCAGCACCCCCTTGGCCGGGATGTTGCGGCGCATGTCCGCCACCCGGTCCTGGATGTGCTCTGCGTCGTGACCCGTCTGGCAGCTCTGGAAGTCGAGCCAGTCGGCGTCCTGGTGGGCGTGGTTGGTCGCGTGGGGCTGGTAGTGGATGCCGGTGGGCTGGCCGTAGGCGTCCCACTCGTGGACCTCCTCGCCGCCGGCGGCCACCTGCGGCTCCTCCCCCGAGCCGTCCGCGCCGACCAGGTAGACCACCGGCCGGGCGCCGTAGCGAGCGACGAGGTAACGGCAGTAGCGGGCGTACTCCTCCGGCGGGACCGCCTTGCCCGGCGATGTCGAGGCCCTTCCAACCGAACCCCTGGAAGACCGGCGCCAGCACCGGCACCAGGTCGTGCGCGAGCAGGATGTCGAGGAGCACGTCGACCCGGCCGAAGTAGTCGGGGTTCAGCTCGCACAAGCCGGCCGTCGGGCAGGTCCTCGAAGCCGACGTCGAACCCCTCGTCGAGGGTGCGGTCGCGCGGCCCGACCGCGCGCATGTCCGGCTGCACCGTCATCAGCAGCACGGCGTTGAAGCCCTTGGCCTGCCGGTCGCGTGCGTAGACCTCGACCTGCTCGGGGGTGGCCCGCCACGGCAGGGCCCACGCCGTGTCGGCCACCATCAGCGCCGGCGTGCCGTCGGCGTGGACCAGCTGGCGTCCCGACGGCGACATCCGCCAGAAGCCGTGCTCGTAGGCGCGTCCTGGTCTGCTGGGCGGGCCGTCGAGGCAGGTGACCGTGCCTTCACGACCGGCGAGCCCGGGGTCGTCGACCGTCGCCTCCGACACCCAGTCCCAGTCGCCGGCGTACGGCGCCGCGAAGCGCACGCTGCCACCGGTTGTCGCCGTCCCAGAAGGCCGGCCGGCGCAGCACGTCGTCGCCGCAGGCGAAGTCGGCCCAGACCTCCACGTCGGTGTAGGGCGAGGCGTGGGACGCCTCGGCGGTCAGCTCGATCTGCGACCTCGTGCCAGGGCGGGGTCGGACGTCAGCTCGGCTGGGCATCGGACCCCTCGGCGTGGAACCGGGTGAAGGTCACCGTTCCCTGGTGGCGAAGAGGCCGACGACCCGGCCGGTGAACGAGGCCGTCACCTCGGCCGTCCAGAACCGGCCGTCGAGCTCGGTGAGCAGGACGCTCCTCGCCGCCACCGTCACGTGGGCCGGCGACCAGGCGGATCCGGTCCCCGCCCATCGACTCGGCGTTGAAGCCCGGCGCGGCGGGCGACATCTCGATCCGGAGCTCCACCTCGTGGCCGGGCAGGTCGACCGACCAGGTCTGCCGGAGCCCGGCGACGGTGGCCAGGGCGCTGACCCGGGTGGTGTCGCCACTGCCGCGCGCCTCGAGCGAGACGTGGTGCTGCTCGTCGTAGCGGAACCCGAGACCACCGGCGCCCGCCGTCGCGTCGACGACGGTGGACACCGTCGACCTGATGTGCCGCTGGCGGCGGCCGACGAACCGCGGGTGGCTGTCGTCGAGGGTGGAACCGTCGCCCACGATGGTGAGCCGGCCCGGCGTCGCCGTCAGCGAGGCGACCTCGGCGGGCAGCGTGCGGACCGCCATCCATCCGGGGTCGTCGAGCGCCGTAGGTGTCGGCGAAGTCGAACTCCTCGACCTCGACCGCAGTGCGTGGAGCCAGCAGCACGGGCTCCGGCTAGGGCCAGCCGTCGGCCCAGGCCACGTCGGTGATGAACGTCTCGCGGCCCAGCGGCGAGAACGACTGGGTCATCCCGAGCGGCCGCATGCCGAGCATGATCAGCGCGGAGCCGCCGTCCGGGGTCTCCACGAGGTCGGCGTGGCCGGTGTTCTGGATCGGCCGCG
The DNA here is from genome assembly GCA_963758885.1 of uncultured Actinomycetota bacterium. GTDB lineage: Bacteria > Actinomycetota > Actinomycetes > Propionibacteriales > Nocardioidaceae > Nocardioides. The sequence continues at coordinate 110,177 of CAVWXS010000031.1, read as the reverse complement.
AGGTGCTGCGGGCGCTGAGCACCGGGTTGTCCGGGTGGCTCTCGAACGGACCCTCGATCGAGGGCCCGCGCGCGAAGCTCACGCCGTGGCCGCGCTCGGTGCCGCCCTCGGCGATCATCAGGTACCAGTAGTCGCCGCGCTGGTAGACGTGCGGCGCCTCGGGGAACTTCAGGCCGGTGCCCGACCAGAGCGAGCGCGGCTCCTCCATGGCCTTGCCGGCCTCGAGGTCGACGCGGACCTGCTGGATGCCGAGGTGCTTGCCGAGGTCCTCGCCGAACGTCACCAGGCCCGAGTAGGTGACGTAGGCGTTGCCGTCGTCGTCCCAGGCGAGGTCGGGGTCGATGCCACCGACGCCGTCGATGGTGGTGCCGTCGCTCCACGGCCCGGCGGGGTCGGTCGCGGTGAACACGACGCAGCCGCGCGCGCTCATCGCGATGGTGACGATGAGGTAGAAGACCCCGTCGTGGTGACGGATGGTCGGCGCCCAGACGCCTCCGCCGGTGGGCACGTCCTCGACCTCCACCTGCTCCGGACGGGTCGCGACGTTGCCGATGTGGGTCCACTCGACCAGGTCGGTGCTGCGGTAGATCGGCAGGCCCGGGCAGGTACTCGAACGTCGAGGTCGCCAGGTAGTAGGTGCCGTCGACCAGGACCACGCTCGGGTCGGGGTTGAAGCCCGGCACGAGCGGGTTGGGCCACTTGCTCATGACGTCAGCTCCACCGTCGTGTCGAAGGGCAGGTCGACGACGCTGGTGCCGACCCGGAGCGTGTAGGCGCCCGGCTCGTAGGTCCAGCCGTCGGCCCAGTAGGCCAGCAGCCGGGTCTCGACCTCGACGTCGACGGTCGCGCTCTCACCCGCCGGCGACCCGCACGGGTGCGTACCCGACGAGCCAGCGGACCGGACGGTCGACCGCCGACCCCTCGCGCTCGGCGTACACCTGGACGACCTGCTTGCCGTCGCGCTCGCCGCGGTTCTCGACCGAGACGGTGACGGTGGCGACCTCGCCGCTGGTCACCGAGCCCGGGGCAGAGACGTCGGTGACGGCGATGTCGGTGTAGCCGAGGCCGTGGCCGAACCAGTACGCCGGCGCGGCGTCGTGCTTGAGCCAGGCGCGGTAGCCGATGTGGATGCCCTCGGTGTACGGCGAGCGCACCGTCGACGGGCGTCGTCGACAGGACGGGCACGTCCTCGTCCGTCGCGCCCCACGTGGTGGGCAGCCGCCCGCCGGGCTCGACGACGCCGAGCAGCACGTCCGCGACCGCGTCGCCGAACTCCTGCCCGCCGAAGTAGCCGACCAGCACGGCCGCGACCTCGTCGCGCCACGGCATCAGCACCGGCGAGCCGGCGTTGACGAGCACCACCGTGCGCGGGTTGGCGGCGGCCACGGCCGACACCAGGTCGTCCTGCCGGCCGGGGAGCGCGAGCGTGTCTCGGTCGAAGCCCTCGGACTCGACCATCGAGTTGGTGCCGACCACCACGAGCGCGACGTCGGCCTTCGCGGCCGCCTCGGCTGCCGCGGCGATGAGGGCGTCGTGGTCCTCGGCGTCGGGCTCGGTGCCGAACTGGAACGACAGCGCGCCGGCCAGGAAGTCCTCGTGGGCGCCGAGCTCGATCTCGAAGCGGAGGTCGATCGGCGTCCCGGCCACGAGCGTGATCGGGGTCGTCGCGCTCGGCGGCGTGAGGAACGCCGCGCCCAGGTCGTCGCCGACCGCCACGAGGTTCTCGTCGATGACCAGCTCGCCGTCGACCCACACCCGGCCGCGGCCGACCATGGCGAACCCGATCCGGACGGTGCCGCTGTCCACCGGTGTGTAGCGGGTGGTCAGCTCGACCGAGGCCGACTCGCTGATCGGCGCAGCGCCGCCGAACCAGACCAGCGGCGCCGTCTTGAGGCGGTCCTCGGCGAAGAGCTCCTCGCCGGCCTCGGCGACGAACCGCACCCGCGCACCGGGCTCGCCCGTGACGGGGTTGGTCAGCTGGTCGAGCGGCAGGTCGGCCAGCCCGGTCTGCGACACCGCGCCGACCGAGTAGGTCACCTCGGCGCCCGGCAGCGCCGCGCGCAGGCCGGCCAGCGGCGAGACCGTGTACGCCGGCAGCACCGTGGCGCTGCCACCGCCCTGCGTCCTGGCGTTGGCGGCGTTGTCGCCGATCACCGCCACCGAGCCGCAGCGCGGTCGCGTCCCACGGAAGCGCGGGAGTCCCGCCGGAAGACGGTTCTCCAGCAGGACCATGCCCTCGGCGGCCGCCTCGCGGACGAACGCGGGACCGTCCTCGACGTGCACGGGCTCTTGGACGCTCGAGCCGGCGAGGGCGCCGACGCGCTGCGCCAGCCGCAGGATGCGCAGCACCTTGCGGTCCACGACCGACTCGTCGATGTCACCCGACTCGACGGCCTTGACGAGGGCCGCGCCCCACGGGCCGTCGGGTCCGGGCATCACCAGGTCCTGCGACGCTCGGGCGCTGTCGAGGCTGCGCACGGCCGTCCAGTCGCTGATCACGACACCGTCGAAGCCCCACTCGCTGTTGAGCGGCGTCTCGAGCAGGTCGTTCTCGGTCACGGTGGCGCCGTTGACGGAGTTGTAGGAGCTCATCACCAGCCAGGCCTGCGCCTCGGTGATCGCCTTCTCGAAGGCCAGCAGGTAGAGCTCGCGCAGCGGTCGTTCGTCGACCTGGACGTCGACGGTGAAGCGGTCGGTCTCGGAGTCGTTGGCGATGTAGTGCTTCGGGGTGGCGCCGACGCCGTTGTCCTGCACGCCGCGGACGTACGCCGCGGCCAGGTCGGCGGTCAGGACCGGGTCCTCGCTGAAGCACTCGAAGTGCCTGCCGTTGAGCGGGGAGCGATGCAGGTTGATGGTGGGGCCGAGCACGACGTCGACACCCTTGCGACGGGCCTCGACCGCGGCCGCCGCGCCGTAGCGACGGGCGATGTCCGGGTCCCAGGCGGACGCCAGCGCGGTCGCCGAGGGCAGGTTGAGCGAGGGGTCCCGCTCGTCCCACGTCTCGCCACGCACGCCCGACGGACCGTCGGAGACCAGGATGCGGCGCAGCCCGATCTTCTCGATGGGCCAGGTGTTCCAGAAGTCCCGTCCGGTGAGGAGCTGGACCTTCTCCTCGAGGGTGAGCTCGCTTCAGTGCCGTCGTGAGGGCAGCGTCGTCCAGGGTCGTGTCGGTCATCGGGATCACTTTCCGTTCGTCAGTGGCGGTGATGGTCAAAGCTTTGGGCGAAGACGCGGACGTCCCAGGCACCGAGCTGCAGCGTCGAGCCGGGGACGACCTCCTCATCGGTGAGGAGGTCGCGAAGCGATGTGGGGGCGGAGACCGTCTGCGGGTCCCAGCTCCAGTTGTGCAGGACGTGCAGGCGGCCCTCGGGAGTGCTCGAGGTCGAGACCGTCACCGAGTCGGGCAGCTGCCAGCCGGCCACCGGCTCGGGCACCAGCCAGCGCGGCCAGGCTCTCGGCCAGCTGCTGGTCGGGCACCGTGCCGACGACCGTGATCCGGCCTGCGCCGGACTCCCTGGTGGTCACCGCGGCCCAGCGGCCCAGGTGTGGGTGGACGTAGCGGGCCAGGACCTCGGCACCGTCGGGCTCGAGGAGCTCGGCGACGAGGGTGGCCGCACCGGCGAGCGGTTCGCCGCTCACCGGTACGGGATCGGTGAGGTTGGCCAGCTCGTCGTAACCGACGCCGGCCGGCTTGCTGAGCACCGCGGGCTGCCGCTCCTCGCGCGGTCGCGCCTCCGGGTCGGCGTACGCCGAGCGCGGGCCGAGCACGAGGTGGCCGCCACTCTCGGCGTAGGCCGCGAGGAAGTCCAGGTCCTCGTCGGCGGCCGTGTAGAGCGCGGCGACGACGAGCACGGGATAGCGCTCGGCCGCCTCCCCCGCCGACAGCTCACCGCCGCGCGAGGGCAGCAGCTGTTGCGGACGGACCAGGCGCTGCTGGAGCTTGGCGTCGAAGATGCCGCGCGTGAAGGCGCCCACGATCCGGCGGTAGGCGTCCGGGTCGAAGAACTGGCCAGGGGCGGAGAACGGGGCCTGGGTCGTCAAGGCGAGCTTGCTGTCGGAGTCGTAGAGGACCGCGACGTCGAAGTCCGGCTCGGCGTCCGCGAAGGCGTCGCCGGCGCGGCCGAGCTCGCCGCCGAGCACCGCGAGCTCGCGGTAGGCGCGACCGGGCTCGCCGCTGTGCGGCAGCACGCCGCCCCAGTAGGTCTCGGCGCCGTAGGCCAGCGTGTTCCAGTGCCAGTAGGAGATCATCCGCGCGCCGCGGGAGACCAGCAGCCAGGCTGCCTGCCGCCACTGGCCGTCGTACGGCGACTGGTTCATCGAGGAGAAGCCGATCGAGCCGGCGTTGGTCTCGGTGACCAGGAACGGCGCCTGGCGCGAGGACCACATCAGGTCGGCCAGGTTGGGAGACCGCCCACGGGCCCCGGACGACCCAGCCCATCGGGCCGGCGGACATGGGCGAGTCGTTGGGGTGACGGAGCGAGTCCTCCATCTCGTAGTAGGCGTTGCCGGACGCGACGTCGAGCCGGGCGGACAGGTCGACGTCCTCGATGCCGGGCTGCTCGTAGGAGATGCAGGTGGTGACGAAGCGTGAGGGGTCGACGAGCTCGCGGACGATGTCGGCCTGCCAGCCGATGAACTCGGTGACGAGCTCGGTCTGGAAACGGCGCCAGGCCAGGTCGTACTGCGGCTGGAAGTTGCCGTCGGGCCGCCACAGGTCCTCCCACGTCGAGAGCCGGTGGGACCAGTAGACGAGGCCCCACTCCTCGTTGAGCCGCTCGACGGTGCCGTAGCGGTGTCGCAGCCAGTCGACGAACCGCTGGAAGACGCTCTCGTTGTGCAGCAGCCGCAGGCCGGGCTCGTTGTCGACCTGGTAGCCGATGACCGCCGGGTGCTCGCGGTAGCGCGTCACGACGGCACGGATGATCCGCTCCGCGTGGAAGAGGTACGCCGCGTGGGTGAAGTCGACCTCCTGGCGCGCGCCCCAGCCGATCGGCTGGCCCGTCGCACTCTCGCCCGCGATCTCGGGGTAGCGGCGCTTGAGCCACATCGGGATCGCGTAGGTCGGCGTACCGAGCAGCACGCCGATGCCACGCTCGTGGGCCTCGTCGAGCACCGGCTCGAGCCAGTCGAGGTCGAAGACACCTTCCTCGGGCTCCCACGTCGACCACACGGACTCGCCGACGCGGATCACCGTGAACCCCGCCTCCGCCATCAGGTCGAAGTCGGCCTTCAGCCGCGGAGTGCGCTGGTACTCCGCGTAGTAGGCGGCGCCGAAGCGGACGGCGGGCCTGTTGTCAGGCACCCGCCTTCTCCTCGAGGCCCTGGCTCTTCAGCGCCTCGGCGAGCTTCTTCCGGTCGGCGCGGCGCTGGGCCTGCCGCTCGGGGTCGGGCACGGGCGAGGCGAGGAAGAGCCGCTGGGTGTAGGGGTGCCTGGGCTCGCTGGTGACCTGGGCGCCGTCGCCCCACTCGACGATCTCGCCGTTGAACATCACCGCGACGCGGTGGCTGAGGTGGCGGACCACGTCGAGGTCGTGGGAGACGAACAGGTAGGCGACGCCGGTGCGTTCCTGGATCTCCAGGAACAGGGCGAGCACGCGCGCCTGCGTGGACAGGTCGAGCGCCGAGACCGGCTCGTCGCAGACGATCAGCTTGGGCGAGAGCGCGAGTGCCCTCGCGATCGCGACGCGCTGCCGCTGGCCGCCGCTGAACTCGCGCGGCAGCCGCCCGCCGGAGTTGGCCGGCAGGTGGACCTGGGCGAGCAGCTCCTTGACCCGCTTGGTGGCCTCGGCCTTGGGCACGTTCGACACCGTGAGCGGCTCGGTCAGGCTCTGCTCGATGGTCATGGCCGGGTTCAGGGACGTGTAGGGGTCCTGGAACACCACGTTGATGTCAGCCGACAACGCGCGACGTTCCTTGCGCGGGAGGTGGCTGATGTCGCGGCCGTCGAAGGAGATCACGCCCTCGGTGACCGGGGCCAGGCCGAGCACCGCGCGGCCCAGCGTGGTCTTGCCCGACCCGGACTCCCCCACCAGGCCGACGGTCTCGCCGGGTAGGACGTCCAGGGAGACGCCGTGCAGTGCGCGGAACGACTTCTTGCCGAAGCCTTGCCCCGGGTACTCGACGACGAGCTGGTCGACGTCGAGCAGGCGCTCGCTGGTGTCGTGGCGGGTCTCTTGGATGGCGTGCTTGCTCATGTGAGCACCCCTTCGTCCTCGGTGGTGTAGGCGGGCGCGCCCACGAGTGCCTTGCGTGGCTTGGAGTCCTCGAGGATCGCGTCGAACAACGACTGGGTGTACTCGTGGCGCCGGTCGGCGAAGATCGAGCGCGCAGGCCCGGTCTCCACGATCCGGCCGGCCCGCATCACCGAGACGCGGTCGCAGAGGTCGGCGACCACCCCGAAGTTGTGGGTGACGATCAGCACGCCCATGTGGAACTCCGCCTGGAGGTCGCGGAGCAGGTCGAGCACCTCGGCCTGGACCGTCACGTCGAGGGCCGTGGTCGGCTCGTCGGCGATGAGCAGGTCGGGGTCGCAGGAGACCGCGCCGGCGATCAGCACGCGTTGGGCCATGCCGCCCGAGATCTGGTGCGGATAGGCCGCGAAGGTGCGGTTCGGGTCCGGGATGCCCACCCGGGCGAGCAGGTCGAGCGCCCGCTCCTTGGCGTCGGCCTTGCCGAGACCCAGGCAGATCCGGATCGGCTCGGTCAGCTGGCTGCCGATGGTGAAAGCCGGGTCGAGGTTCGACATCGGCTCCTGCGGGATGTAGGCGATCTTGTTCCCGCGCAGCTTGGTCATCTGCTTCTCGGACACGTCCGCGAGGTCGGTGCCCTCGAACTCGGTGACCCCGGTCAGGATCCGGCCGCCGGCAGGCAGCAGCCGCATGACGGCGAACGCCGTCTGGGTCTTGCCCGAGCCGGACTCGCCGACCAGGCCGTGCACCTCGCCGCGCCGCACGGTCAGGGACACGTCGTTGACGACGGTCTTCACCGACCCGTCCGGCTGGTCGTAGCCGACCGACAGGTCACGGACCGCCAGCAGGACCTCGCCGCCTGACTCACCGGCCTCCTCGTGGACCACGACCGGCTCACGCCCGATCTCGGGGAGGGCCAGCGCGCCTCGCTTGCGCTTGCGCTTGGGTGCCGCGGCGCTGCGCTCGAGCTCGTCGCGCAGGGCGTTGCCGAACAGGGCCAGGGCGATACAGGTCAGCCCGATCGCCAGGCTGGGCCAGAGCAGGTTGATCGGCTTGGTGTAGATGTTGGCGAAGGCGTCGTTGAGCATCCCGCCCCAGCTGGGCTTGCTCAGGTCGCCGAGGCCCAGGAAGTCCAGACCGGCCTGGACGGCGATGGCGACGCCGGCTACCCCGGCGGCCAGGATGATCGCGGGAGCCCTGACCACGCTCAGGATGTGGCGACCGATGATCCGGGCGTCGCTGAGGCCGAAGACGCGGGCCGCGTCGACGTAGAGCTCGTGGCGGACCCCGGTGACCGCGCCGTACACGACCCGGTAGAACGCCGGGGAGACCAGGATCCCGAAGATCACCATGATCCCCCAGATCGACGGGCCGAGCACCGATCGGGCCGCCAGCAGCATCACGATGGGGGGCAGCGCCATCAGCGCGCTGGCCAGCCAGGAGAACGTGCCCGACCACTTGCGGCCGTAGTAGCCGGCCACCAGCCCCGAGCTGATGCCGATCACCGCGGCCACCACGAGCGCGACCAGCGCTGCCGCCACGCTCGTCCGGGTCGCGACGATCAGCCGCGAGAGGATGTCGTGGCCCGAGCCGTCAGTGCCGAGCCAGTGCTCGCTGCTCGGGCTGGCCAGGATGTCCAGCGCCGAGGCGCGGTTGGGGTCCTGGGGCGCCAGCCAGGGAGCGAAGATCGCCACCAGCAACACCAGCGCGAGGAAGACCATGGAGACCAAACCGGTCGGGTTCTTCAGCAGCCGCCGCAGCAGCGATGCATGGGCGGTCTCCTCCAGGGTCTCGACGCTCGGGACGGCATCGACGGGTAGTGACGTGCTCATGAAAGACGCACCTTCGGGTTGAGCCAACCCTGCAACAGGTCGACGACGAGGTTGAGGATGACGACGAGGACGGCGGTGACCAGCACGACGCCCATCACCAGGGGGATGTCGCCCTGGACGGTGGCCAGGACGGTGGCCTGGCCGAGCCCGGGAATCGCGAAGATCACCTCGATGATCACCGCGCCGCTGAGCAGGCCGACGAACTGGAGGCCGAGCACCGACAGGCCCGGACCCGCGGCGTTGCGGAGCACGTGCTTGTAGACGACCCGACGTTCCGAGAGGCCACGGCTGCGCAGGGTGCGCACGTAGTCGAGCCGGAGCGCGTCGATCATCGAGCCGCGGATCTGGGCGGAGACCCCCGCGATGCCGCCCAGCGCCAGCGCGATGACGGGCAAGGTGATCGACGACAGCCAACCCGTCGGCGACTCGGAGAACTGGGTGTAGCCGGTGGGTTCGAACCAGCCCAGGTTGATCGCGAACACCAGCACCAGACCGAGCGCGACCAGGAAGCCCGGGATCGCGAAGCCGAGCACGGCCACGACCTGCACCACCCGGTCGGCCCAGCCCCGGCGCTTGGCGGCCAGCACCCCGAGCGCCACGGAGACGACCGCGGTCACCAGCGTCGCGCCGATGACCAGGGAGAGCGTGACGGCGACCCTGCTGGTCAGTGCCTCGGTCACCGGCTGGCCCGAGATCCAGGAGACCCCCAGGTCACCCTGGAGGGCGTTGGACACCCAGTCTCCGAAGCGGGTGAGCAGCGGCTGGTCGAGGCCGAGCTCCTGCTTCTTCAGCTCGACCGTCTCCTCGGTCGCCGACTGGCCGAGGATGTTGCGGGCGATGTTGCCCGCGGAGATGTAGAGCAGCAGGTAGGCAAAGGACGACAGGACCACGACCAGGACGAGCGCCTGCGGCCAGCCGTCTCACCACGAACCGAAGCATGGGAGCTCCTTGATGACGGATGGGAAAGGGATGGGATGGATCGGGGTGGGCCGCCGCCTCGTCGCCGAGGCGGCGGCCCCCGGATGGTCGATCAGCTCTGGTCAGGCCTTCGGCTTGATGTTCCAGAGGTAGGGGTAGGCGTTGTCGCTCTGCTGGGTGACATCGGTGTCCGCGTTGGCGGCGAAGTTGCCCTCGACGCGGTACCAGGGGTTGAACCAGGCCTGGTCGACGACGTACTTGTTCAGCTCGGCGGTGGCCGTGTCCGCCTCCGCCTCGTCAGCCGGTCTGGATCGTCGCGACGAGGTCCGGCAACGGTCTCGTCAGGCTGGTGGAAGACGTTGAACGTCGCCGCCTCGGTGAGGACGAAGTTCGCCTCCTGCCACGCGGTCGGGTCCATCTGCAGCTGGAAGAACGTGGCGGCGTACTTGGCGGCGATGATGTCGTTGATCGCGGTGTTCACGTCCAGCTGGGTGTAGTTGACCGTGATGCCCACGTCGCCGAGGTACTGCTTGACCAGGTCGAAGCTGGTGGTCGTGCCCACCGCGAGCAGGGGCATGTCGAGCTCGAAGCCGTCGGGGTAGCCGGCGTCGGCCAGCAGCTCCTTGGCCTTCTCGGGGTCGAAGGGGTAGGCCTCGTCGAGTGCGGTGTCGTAGCCGGGCGAGGTCTCGGGGAAGATCTGGCCGGTCACGGTGCCGTGACCCTGCGCGACCGCCTGGAGCATCGCGTCGCTGTCGATGGCGTAGTTGATCGCCTGACGGACCTCGACCTTGCCGAGGGCCTCGTTCACCGAGCCGGCGCGGTCCAGCAGCATCAGGCCGGTCCAGTCGAGCTCGTGGGGGAAGAGCGTGAAGCCGGCGCCCTCGATCTCCTTGAGGGTCGTCTGGTCGATCACGTTGAGACCGGTGACCTGGCCGCCCTTGATCGCGTTGACCTGGGTGTTCTTGTCCGCCAGGACCGTGATCACCAGGTTGTCGTAGTACACCGAGTCCGGGGCCCAGTAGTCGGCGTTCTTGGTGTAGACGTACTTCGACCCGACGACCGTCTTGCCGGTGTCCAGGACGTAGGGGCCGGAGCCGACCGGGTTGGTCTTCTCGTCGGAGGCGCCGAACTGCTTCGGGCTCTCCATCAGGCCGCCGTTCTGGCCGAGGTAGACGAGCAGGGCCGGGTCGGGCTGCGATCAGGGTGATCTCGAGCGTGGCGTCGTCCACGGCCTTGGCGTCCTTGACGTTGGCCAGGTTGGACGCGTTGGGCGAGGTGCCGTCACGGAAGCGCAGGATGTTCTGGGCCGCGGCGTCGGCGTTGAACGGCGTGCCGTCGGTGAACTTCACGTCGGTGCGCAGCTTGAGCGTCATCACCGTCTTGTCGTCGTTCAGCGACCACTCGGTCGCCAGCCACGGCTCGGGCTCGCCCGTCGGGCTCAGGTGCACGAGCGTGTCGTAGACCGCCTGCATGTACGGCGACTCGTTGGCCCAGCGGGAGTCCGCAGCGGACTGGGTGGTGGCCGGCACGATCGCGCCCAGGGTCAGGGTGTCGCTGCTGCCACCGCCCCCGCCGCTGCTCCCACTGTCTCCCCCACCGCCACACGCGGCGAGTGCCGCTGTCATCGCTGCTGCGGCCAGGGCCGCCGCAATCTTCTTCTTCGCAACCACTGGTCGAGTCCTCTCGTTGGCGCCACTCGCAGTGGCCTCGGTCACACGAAAGTAAACTAAAAACCGACCGAGCGCAAGGTTTGTTTTAAAGAAATGTGAGCGCTCACTAAGTTTCCCGCTCGGGCGGTCGCCGCCTGCCCTGAAGAAACCCGGGAAATGGAGAGACCCCGTGTCTCCTCACGATCGAAGAGGTCCACGGGGTCCGGGTGTGCCACTTGGCTAGAACCAGCAAAGCACTCGCTCACGCCCGTTGGAAAGAGGCTCACGAACGACGGCCTAGGCTGCCGCCATGGCGCACGCGAGACCCCCACGCGGCGAGTACGCCAAGTCGGCCGCGCGGCGCCAGGAGATCGTGGCCGCGGCGCTCGAGGTGTTCTCGGAGGCCGGCTTCCACAAGGGCTCGATCCGCGACGTGGCCGAGCGGGCCGGCCTGAGCCAGGCGGGGCTGCTCCACCACTACCCCTCCAAGCACCTGCTGCTGCAGGCCGTGCTGGACTGGCGCGACGCGGATGCCCTCGCCCGGATGGGCAAGACGCCCCCACGAGGGCTCGACATGCTCCGGGCGCTGGTCGACCTGACCGAGCACAACACGACCACGCCCCGCGTCGTCGAGCTGCACGTCACCCTGTCGGCCGAGGCGACGGCGGCAGGCCATCCCGTGCACGAGTACTTCGTGCGTCGCTACCGCGTCGTTCTCGAGATGATCGCCGAGGCGTTCGAGCAAGCGGCCGCCGACGGCCACCTCCGGGCCGGCGTCGACTCCGGCAGCGCGGCGCGCACCATGATCGCCCTCATGGACGGACTCCAGGGCCAGTGGCTGCTGGACCCGGGCGGGGTGGACATGGCCGAGGAGCTGCGCCGCTACCTGCGCCCGTTGCTCACGGTCGACCTCGACGCCTCGCGCCGTCCGTGACGGAAAGCACCATCAAACAGGCCGCGGAAGGTGCTTTCCGTCAGCTGACGGCGAGGCCTCGCGACCGGCGTACCGCCCGCGCCCACTGCTCGCGGGCCGGCCCGGGGTCGACCGACCCCGGCGACACCTGCCTGGTGACCGCGGGTGCCGGCGCAGCGTGACCCAGAGCTCGGGCGGCCAGCCGGGCTGCGCCGAGCGCCGAGGCCTCGGGTGCGTCCGCGACGTGGACCGACCGACCGAGGAGGTCGGCCTGGAGCTGCATGAGGAGTCGCGACGCCGTCGCTCCGCCGTCGGCCTTGAGGACGTCGATCCGGGCCTCACCGTCGGACTCGACCGCCTCCACCACGTCGACGACCTGGTGGGCGACCGCCTCGAGTGCGGCCCTGGCGATGTGCGCACGCGTCGTACCGGCGCCCAGCCCCGTCAGGATCCCGCTCGCCGTGCGGTCCCAGTACGGCGCACCCAGCCCCGTGAACGCAGGAACCAGGCACACGCCGTCGGCGGAAGAGACCTGTGCGGCCAGGTCGGAGAGGAACTCTCCGCCGGGAACCTCGCCGGACGAGCCCAACGTGACGGCCGTCCAGTCCAGAGCCGAGCCGCTCGCCAGGATGTTGCCCTCCCGGGCGTACGTCGGCGTCCCGCCGGCATGCCAGGCCAGGGTCGTGGCGATCCCGTCCGGCGCGTCGCCAGGGACAGCGACAGGCGTCATGACCGAGGAGCCGGTGCCGTAGGTCACCTTGCCCGACCCGGGAGCCGTGCAGCCGTGGTAGTACAGGGCCGCGTGGGAGTCGGCCAGCACGGCAACCACGGGGACCCCCGCGGGGATGCCGCGGTGCCCCGAGGTGCGGCCGAAGCCGGCGTCGGACGGACGGACCTCCGGCAGGACGCCGATCGGGACGCCGAAGAGGTCCAGCAGCTCCGGGTCCCACCCCAGCGTCTGGAGGTCGAGCAGCAGGGTGCGCGAGGCGTTCCCGGCTTCGGTGGCGAGCTCTCCGGTCAGCCGCCACACCAGCCACGCGTCGACGGTGCCCACCGCGATGTCCGCGAGCGCGGCGCCGGCCGCCGTCGCGGCGTCCAGGGCGTGCCTCATCTTGGGGGCCGAGAACATGGGATCCAGCGACAGGCCGGTGCTCGAGCGCACCTTCGCTGCCGCGTGCGGATGCTGCTCCGCCAGGTCCGCGCACCAGGCAGCGGTCCGCGCGTCCTGCCACCCGAGCACGGGGCCGAGCGGACGCCCGCTGGATCGCTCCCAGCAGACGACCGACTCGCGCTGGTTGGAGATCGACACCCCCACCAGGGCCGCATCCGGTCGACGGGCCAGGCACTCCTCGGCCGCCGCGAGCGTGGCACTCCACAGCTGGTCGGCGTCCTGCTCGACCATCCCGTGGGCGGGGAACCGGACGTCGACCGGACGTGACGCAGCCACGACCACGGCACCAGTGGCGGGATCGACGAGCATCGCCTTGGTGTTGGTCGTGCCCTGGTCGAGGGCCAGGACCACCCCGTCCGTGAGCTCGCCCACCTCAGCGGCCCAGCAGGTCCCGGACCGCCGACTGGATGCCGGGCGAGCTGATCCCGAAGTGGTCCAGGAGCCACTCGACCGCACCGGTCGGAGCGAAGGTGTCGGGCACCCCGACGAACCGCATCGCGGTCGGGTGACGGGTCACGACGGCCTCCGCGACCGCGCCCCCGAGGCCGGAGGTCAGCGCCTCCTCCACCGTCACGATCCCGCCCGTCTCGCGCGCGGCCGCCTCCACGGCCTCGGTGTCGAGTGGCTTGATCGTCGGCATCGACAGCACCCTGGCCTCGATGCCCTCGCGGGCGAGCTCGTCGGCGGCTCGAAGCGCGCGTACGACGGTGACGCCGGTCGCCACCACGGTCACGTCCGTCCCCTCGCGCAGGGTCACGGCCTTGCCCGGCCGGAACTGGTAACCCGCCGGGTTGACGTCGGGCACGCCCATCCTGCTCACCCGGATGTACACGGGGCCGGGGTGTGACGCCGCCCAGGTCACGGCTTGGTAGGTCTCCGCCGGGTCCGACGGAACCACGACGGTCAGGTCCGGGATGAGCCGCAGCCACCCGAGGTCCTCGATCGAGTGATGGGTGGGGCCGAGCTCGCCGTACGCCATGCCCGGGCTCTGTCCCACGAGGACCAGGTGGTGACGCGAGTAGGCCGCGTCGACCTTGATCTGCTCCATCGCTCGCGCGGTGAGGAAGCACGCGGCGGCGGACACGAAGGGGATCTTGCCGCCGTTGGCCAGGCCGGCGCCGATGCCGACCATGTCCTGCTCCGCGATGCCCACGTTGACGAGTCGGTCGGGGAACCGCTCCTGGAACGGTCCGAGCTTGGACGAGCCGACGGAGTCGTTGACGACGGCGACGATGCGTTCGTCTGCCGCTGCCAGGTCGGTCAGTGCCGCCACCCAGGCATCGCGGCAGTCATGCAGTGACTCGACAGGCGCCGATCCGGTGATGGTCACGATGCCTCCAGGTCGATCGACAGCTCGGCGAGCGCCTGGGCCACCTGGTCGGCGGTACGGCACCTTGTGGTGCCAGGCGACGTTGTCCTGCATGAACGAGATCGGGTAGCCCTTGTGGGTGCGGGCGACCACCGCGGTCGGCCGTCCCGAGGCGGACGGTACCGACTCGAACGCATCCAGGAGTGCCGCGTGGTCGTGGCCGTCGACCTCGACGACGTCGAAGCCGAAGGCGGCCAGCTTGTCGGCGAGCGGCTCGAGGTCGTTGGTGTCGGCGACCTTGGCGCCCTGCTGCAGCCGGTTGCGGTCCACCACGACGCACAGGTGCTCCAACCGGTGGTTGCCGGCTGTCATCAGCGCCTCCCAGTTCGAGCCTTCCTGCAGCTCACCGTCGCCGACCACGACGAACGTACGGCGAGGCGACCCGTCGAGCTTGCCCGCGAACGCGGTGCCCACGGCGATCGGCAACCCGTGGCCCAGGGGTCCCGTGCTGGCCTCCACGGCCTCGATCTTGGTCCTTGCCGGATGACCGTTGAGCAGTGAGTTCGGCTGCATGAAGGTCGCCAGGTCCTTGGCCGGCAGGAAGCCGGCCACCGCCAGCGTGGTGTAGAGCGCGGCGGCCGCGTGACCCTTCGACAGGATGAAGCGGTCCCGCTCGGGATCGCCCAGCTGCCCCGGCGACATGTTCATGGCCTGGAGGTACAGGGTCACCAGGATGTCGATGACCGAGAACTCCCCACCGATGTGCCCGAGGCCCGCCGCGTGCACCATCTGGATGTCCCGGCGCCGTACCTGCCGAGCCGCCTCGGCCAGGTGTGCGACGGCTTCCTCCCGCGATGCTCCTGCCGGGACTCGTCCGAGCACCGGCAGCTCACCGCCAGGCAGGGCCGCGGGGTCCACCTGGGGGACGAGGTCCTCTTCCTGCTCGATCGTCACGACTCCTCCCCCATGCCCGCGAAGAGGGCGTCCTGGACGACGCGTTGCGCGCCGAGCGCGTCCTCGCGTGCCTGGGCGTCACGCAAGGCCTCGATGTCGAGGCTCTCGAGGGCTCGGAACATCGCCTTGAGGAACCGGATCGAGAGCCGTGCCGCCTCGACGGTGTCCTCACGGAACGGGAACTGGTCGAGCTGCCAGACGCCTTCCCAGCCGTTCTTCCTCAGCGTGTAGAAGAACTCGAACAGCTCGACCGGGTGGACCGTGCCGACGACCATGTCGTCGTCCCAGCTGCGGAGGTTGTCGTTGACGTCCATGGCCCACAGCAGGTCGTGGTCGATGAGCAGCTGGGCGGCCGCGGCCGGCGACTCGCCGCCGAACAGGGCGTGCCCGAAGTCGAGCAGCACGCCGACGTTGTCCACTCCCATGGCCTTGATGCCCAACGCGGTCTTCGCGGCGGAGTCCCAGAACATCTTGTTGCGGGGCTCGCGCGGCTTGTACTCGATGACGATCTTGAGATCGGGGTTGGCGAGAGCGAGCTCCCGCATGCCTGACACGGCCAGCTCCCACTGCTGGTGGTGGTCGACCTGGAACGGGTAGTCCCAGCCGTCCTGGCCGGGCCACACCTTGAGGTATCGGGCCCCGAGCTCGCGCACGACGTCTGCCGCACGGTTGAGGACCGCCAGGGCGTCGGCGCGGATCTCGGCGTCGGGGTTGGTGAAGGCGCCCTTGGAGAAGTGCCGCATGTAGATCTCGGGTGTCACCCCGATGGCCTGCAGCCCGTGCTCCGCCAGGGCCTGCTTGACCTGCTCGACGGACACGCCGTCGGTGAACGGGTACGGCACGTCGACGTAGGACAGGTCCCCGACCTCACCCGCTCGCTCGATCTGCTCCAGCGTGGAGACCGGCGGCGCGTAGCCGTCGGTGGCGTAGCGGTCCAGGTAGCTGGCGAAGTGCCACAGCCCGGCACCGAACGGGGGGTAGTCGGTCATGCGATGACTCCGATCCGGATCGGCGCCGCCGGGTGATCCGTGTGAATATCAATTCAAGTATGAATGGCCAGTCGCAGCCTACACAGACAGACAGCCCTCCGGCAAGAGGGCGGACTACGCGGCTGGTCCGTCAGCCGCCGCTCGGCGACGGGGTCGTGCTGGCCGCCTCGCGCCGGTGCGCCCTGCGCCGCGGCGGCCGGCGCCGGCGGTGTCCGCCGCGCCACGCGCAGCACCCCGATGACGGCGCCGACCAGCCACAGCGCGAAGGCCACGGACCCCATGCCCCCGCTCCAGAAGCCGGACCAGCACAGCACGGCGACGGCGTAGGACACCCAGACGGCCCACGTCGGCAGGGCGCGCTGCCTGCTGGGCGATCCGCGTCGTCACGGCGACCATGACCGCCCCGCCGATCAGCCCGGTGAGCCCCAGGACCTGTCCCGCCATGCCGAGCGCGCGGGTGGTGTCCGGGTCGGGGGTGAACTCGTCCGACAGTGCCGCGAACGCGCTCCCCACGTCGAGTGACACCGCCGTGATCAGCAACCCGCCGAGCAGCGCAGCCGCCGGCACGATCGCGTGCGCGAGCGGGTCGCCGCCGGACAGCCGGTCCAGCACCTGACGCAGCCCCGTGGCAAACCAGAGCAGCAGCGCAACACCCGCCGCGAGGACGGGGACCCCGATGCCGGCGGCGGCCTGTCGCCCGCCGTCGTCGAGCCTCTCGAGGATGGCGGCGTCCGACATGCTGGCCTGGTCCACGCCGACCAAGTAGGTCAGCGCCAGCCCCACGACAAGCAGCGCGACCGAAGCCGCACCCGCCCATCCCGCGCGCTCAAGAGCTCGTGACTCGTCCATGCCGGTCCGAGCGTGCACCCGCACCGGGCCGGAGGCAAGGGGCCGCGACGGGCCTCAGCGCCCTGTCATTCGCGCATCTAGCGCCGCGACAGGTGACGGGCGGTCTCCAGGTCCGTGATCACGACATTGACCCAGCCACCCGCGAGCGCTGCCCGGATGGCGGCGTGCTTACGGCGGCCGCCGGCGACGCCGATCCGCCGGGGTACCCGGAGCAGCTGGGCGGGGGTGATGCCCACGACCCGCTGGTCGATCGCCGACTTCACGGGCACGCCGTACTCGTCGAAGAACCGGAAGCAGACGTCGCCGACGGCACCCAGGCGGCGCAGCTCGGCCAGGTCGTCTGCCGGCAGGGCGTTGCCACTCTGCACGAGCAACGGGGACGGTTCGATGGTCCCGATCCCCACGAGCACGTCGGTCAGGCTGTCCCATGCCGCAACGGCCTCGCTGACCGAGCGGTCCTTCATGATGGCGCGGCGTACCGATGCCGTGTCGACGATCCCGGGCGCAGGGAAGAACGTGGGTTCCGCGCCGGTCCGGTCCGCCAGGTCGCTGGTGAGCCTGGTGGCCTGCACCTGGACGGCGGGCACCCCGAGGCCGCCCACGAGCTGCACGACCCGGCTGACGCTGGAGCCCCTTCTTGACGGGGAGACGCCGCACAGCGCTCAGCAACGTCTCGCTCCACGACGAGACGCCCAGCACGTGCTGGGAGGTGAGCGTGACGTCGAGGTACGTCGCGGTCGCTCCACCGAGCGCCGGCAGGACGTCGTCGCCGGCACCGTCGGTGTCGACCACCACGACGTCGCGCAGGTCGAACTTGCTCTTGAGTGCTTCCTCGAGGTCGGTGTGGACGCCGGCCGGAAGCGTCACCACCGTGCGGACGATGCCCAGCTCCTGGGCCTGCTTGAGCAGCCGGGAGACCCGCGCCTGCGACATGCTGAGCTCGGCGGCGATCTCGGGCTGCCGGATGCCATGCTCGTGGTACAGCCGGGCGACCTTGCCGAGCAGGCGCAGCTCGTCGATCGTCGGCGGGGTAGTTCGCCTCTGGGTGTTGCGCGGCATGAGTACCCCCGATCCGGTCGTGGACGCCACCGTAGCATCGATATTCACAGACGAACGTCGATGCAGTGGCTGCTATCGAGTCTCGGTACGCCGCGCCTCGGCCTTCGCGTGCTGAGCGCGGTCGATCACGTGGAGACGGAACAGCTCCGCCGACGGCAGCAGGCGGCGTTCCGAGGGCCAGGCCATGCCGACCTCGCGGTGTGCGCCCACGTCCGTGATCCGCAGGTGCCGCTCACGCCCGAAGGTCTCGCCGGGAGAGAAGCCGTCGGCCGGGATCACGGCCACTCCGAGGCCGGCGGCGACGAAGCCGCGGACGACGGCCAGGTCGTCGGCCTCGAAGGCCGAGCGTGGCGTGAAGCCGGCCTCGCGGCACAGGCCGTCGGTCTGCCCTCGCAGCTCCCACGAGGGGCGGAGCATCACGAAGTCGTCGTCGGCCACCTGCTCCAGCCGGACCTCGGTGCGGTCCGCGAGAGGATGCTCGAGCGACACCGCCAGCACCAGCGGCTGGGTGAAGAGGTGCTCCCAGCTCACGCCCTCCTCGGTCGGCCGCCGGGCTGTGAGCTCGAGGTCGAGATGGCTGTCGGCCAGGACCATCGACCCGCGCGCGTCGTCGGAGGAGTGCAGCCGGAAGCGCACCCGGGGGTGGTCGCTGCGGAAGGTGTCGACGAGGTCGGGCACCAGCCACGTCCCGAGGGACAGCTGGAAGACGATCGAGACCGACCCGGTCTCCGGGTCGATGAGCTGCTCGACGGCAGCGAGCCCGTCGTCGAAGGAGTGCAGGGCGGCGTCCACGTGCCGCTTGAACACCATGCCCGCGTGGGTGGCCCGGAGCATCCGCCCGCTCCGGAGCAGGAGCGGCGAGCCGACCTCCTCCTCGAGTCGCGCCAGCGCGCGAGAGACGCCGGGCTGGCTGACCAGGTGGAGCTCGGCGACCTCGGTGACGGTGGCTCCGTCGGCGACGAGCTGGAACCAGCGGAGAGACTGCACGTCCATTCCATAACCGTAGCGCATGGATCAGTGCCGCAAACTACATTGGACGTATGGGTCAAGACCTGGAACGCTCATCGCATGACCTTCAACAAGCTGAAGCTCGGCCGCCGAAACGGCCGCCACGCCCTGCGATCCTCGGCCGCCGTCGCCGCGATCCTCGGTGCCCACCACGACGAGACCGCCGCCTTCGAAGCGGACGCCTGGCACGGCTCCGCCGCGACGCGCAGCGTGCTCGCCCACACCTCGCAGGAGTGGAACGCCCTGCGTCACGCCGTCTGAGCAAGCAGGTCCTTGCTAGACCTCGACGGTCAGCAGCAGCTGCAGGTAGTGCCGCAGGTCGGCGGCCATGTCGACGCCCTCGCGGTGCAACAGCCACTGCAGCTGCAGCCCGTCGAGCAGGGCGATGACGGTCCTGGCGGCGCTCGCGGGGTCGACCCCTTCGCGCAGTTCGCCGCGCTCGGCTGCCTCGTCGAAGGCGTCGCGGAACAGCGTGTAGACCACCTCGTAGCGCTGGACGAAGTAGTCGTGCAGAGGGTGCTCGGCAGAGGCCCCCTCGCCCGACAAGATCACGTGCAGCTCCACGAGCTGCGGGTGACGGGCGTTGTACTCGGCCAGGTCGACGAGAAAGCGCAGCAGGTCGGTCCCGACCGGGCGCGGTTCGCCCATCAGCGCTCGCGCGTCTTCGTCGCGTCTGGTCAGCACCCCCTGGAGCAGGTGCTCCTTGCTCGGGAAGTGGTGCAGCAGCCCGGCCTGGCTCATCCCGACCTTGTCGGCCACGTCGCGCAGCGAGCCCTTGTGGTAGCCCACCGTGGCGAACACGTCCACCGCGGCATCCATGATCTCCTGCCGGCGGCCGCGGCTCTTGGCGTACTCACCTCGCGGTCTGCGCACTGTCGTCGACATGGCGTCACCCTAGCCGAAGACCTAGCGATCGGTCGGAATTAGGACCTTTCGTGTCCGGGAATCCTCACAGCCCCGCGGACAGCCGGTGGTACGCCGCGTTCCACCGCAGCTCGCGGACCAGCGAGCGGATCTGGGTGCCCGAGTCGATGAGCACCAGCTCGGTACCCGTCATCTCGGCCAGGTCGTCGAGGTGCTCGGTCGTGAGGGCGGTCGACAGCACGGTGTGGTGCGGCCCACCGGCCGTCAGCCAGGCCTCCGTGGAGGTCCGGAGGTCGGGCTGCGGCCGCCAGACCGCGCGCGCGACCGGAAGCCGGGGAAGCGGCTCGTCGGGAGGTACGACGTCGATCTCGTTGGCCACGAAGCGGAACCGGTCGCCCAGGTCGGCGATGCCCAGGACGACGCCCGGGCCCGCCGCGGCGTCGAAGACCAGCCGGACGGGGTCGTCCCGTCCGCCGATCCCGAGCGGGTGGATCTCGAGCTTCGGCCGTCCCTCCGCGATGGACGGGCAGACCTCGAGCATGTGCGCGCCGAGGATCTTCTCCTCGCCGGGAACCAGGTGGTAGGTGTAGTCCTCCATGAACGACGTGCCGCCGGGCAGGGCCCCCTCCCCGTGGCCGGCCACCACCTTCAGGGTGCGGAGCATGACCGAGGTCTTCCAGTCGCCCTCGCCACCGAAGCCGTAGCCGTCGGCCATCAGCCGCTGGACCGCCAGACCCGGCAGCTGCCGAAGGCCGCCGAGGTCCTCGAAGTTGGTCGTGAAGGCCGTGAAGCCGCCGTCGGTGAGGAAGGCCCGCAGGCCCAGCTCGATGCGGGCGCCGTAGCGCAGCGACTCGTGGCGGTCGCCCTTGGGCAACAGGTCGCTCTGGACGTCGTAGCTGTCGGCGTACTCCGAGACGAGCGCGTCGATGTCGGCGTCGGTCACCTCGTCGACGACCGCGACCAGGTCGTTGACTCCCCAGGTGTTGACCGAGACGCCGAAGCGTCGCTCGGCCTCGACCTTGTCCCCCTCGGTGACGGCGACGTTGCGCATGTTGTCGCCGAAGCGCGCCAGCCTCATCGTGGCCATCTCGTCGCGCCCGAGGGCGGCGCGGGCCCAGACGCCGACCCGCCGGGCGACTTCGGGGTCGTCGACATGGCCTGCCACGGTCTTGCGAGCGATGCCGAGGCGGGTCTGGACCGCAGCGAACTCCCGGTCGCCGTGGGCGGCCTGGTTGAGGTTCATGAAGTCCATGTCGATCTCGCCCCACGGCAACGCCTGGTTGGCCTGCGTGTGCAGGTGCAGCAGCGGCTTGCGGAGGTGGTCGAGTCCGGTGATCCACATCTTCGCCGGGCTGAAGGTGTGCATCCACGCGATCACACCGACGCAGGAGTCGTCGGACTCGGCGTCGATGAGGGCGCGACGGATCGCGGCGGTCTCGGTGAGCACGGGCTTGGCGACGACGCGGACCGGCACCTCGGGCCGCGGTGTCCAAGGCGCGCACGATGTCGGCGGCGTTGGCGGTGACCTGGTCGATGACCTCGGGTCCGTAGAGGTGCTGGCTCCCGGTGAGGAACCAGATCTCCTTCGAGTCGTCCGGCGTGGTCATCGCACAGCCCCCTGGTCGTCGGAGGTTTGGCCGTAGACGTTCTGGTAGCGGTCGTACAGCGAGTCGACGTCGGCCTGGGCCATCGCGACCGGCTCCCCGAGCTGGCGGGCGACGTGGACCGTGCGGGCGACGTCCTCGACCATCACCGCGGCCTTGACGGCCGAGCGGGCGTCCTTGCCGATGGTGAAGGGCCCGTGGTTGCGCATCAGCACCGCCTTGCTGCGGCTCCCCCGCAGCGTCTCCACGATGCCCCGGCCGATGGAGTCGTCGCCGATCAGCGCGAACGGGCCGACGGGGATCTCGCCGCCGAACTCGTCGGCGATCATCGTCAGCACGCAGGGGATCGCCTCGCCACGAGCGGCCCACGCGCGTGGCGTACGTCGAGTGGGTGTGCACGGCGCCGCCGACCTCCGGCATGTGCCGGTAGACGTAGGCGTGCGCCGCCGCGTCGCTGCTCGGCTGACGGTCGCCGTCCACCAGGTTGCCGTCGAGGTCGCACACGACCATCGCGTCGGCCGACAGCTCGTCGTAGGAGACCCCGCTGGGCTTGATCACCATCAGGTCCTCGCCGGGGACGCGGGCGGAGACGTTGCCCGCCGTCCAGACGACGAGGTTGTTGCGGGTCAGCTCGGTGTGCAGCGCGGCGACCTCGGAACGCAGGTCGGCGATCGTGTTGTGGAGCGTGCGGCTCATGGGGCCCCCTCTTGTCGCAGTGCCCTTCTGCGGATGGCCTTCAGGCGCAGCATCACGTCGCTGCCGCCCCGGCCGAAGTGGTCGTGCAGGCCGCGGTACTCGGCGTACAGCTCGTCGTACGCCGTGACGTTGGCCTTGCACGGGCTGGAAGACGCCGCGGTTGACACGGCCCATGGCGTGGGCGGCCGTGGCCACGTCGGGATAGGCGCCAGCAGCGACCGCGGCATGGATGGCCGAGCCGAGCGCCGGGCCCTGGGTCGAGTCGATGGTCGACAGCGGGAGGTCGAGCACGTCGGCATAGATCTGCATCAGCAGCTCGTTCTTCAGCAGCCCCCCGGCGACGACCAGCTCGGTGACCGGGACGCCGGCGGCCTGGAAGGTCTCGACGATCATCCGGGTCCCGTACGCCGTCGACTCGAGCAGCGCGCGATAGGTGTCCTCGGGGCGGGTGGCCAGCGTCTGGCCGACGACGAGGCCGGACAGCTCGTGGTTGACCAGCACCGAGCGGTTGCCGAGGTGCCAGTCGAGGACGACGAGCCCGTGCTCGCCGATGGCTTGCGTGGCGGCCTTCTCGGTGAGCAGCTCGTGGACGGAGATGCCGCGCTCGGCCGACTCGGCGGCGTACGCGTGCGGGACCTGCGTCGCGACGAACCAGCCGAAGATGTCGCCGACGCCGGACTGCCCGGCCTCGTACCCCCACAGACCGGCGGTGATGCCGCCGTCGACGACGCCGCACATGCCGGGGACCTCGCGGAGGGTGTCGCTGTTCATCACGTGGCAGGTCGAGGTGCCCATGATCGCGACCATCTGGCCGACGCCGATCGCGTCCGCGGCCGGTGCCGTCACGTGCGCGTCGACGTTCCCGACGGCGACGGCGATGCCTTCGGGAAGCCCGGTCCAGGCCGCGGCCTCGGCCGTGAGGGTGCCGGCTGCGGCCCCCAGCTGGCCGATCGGGGCGTCGAGCTTGTCCTCGACGAAGGTCGCGAACCTCGGGTCGAGCTCGGCCAGGAAGGCGCGGGTCGGGTAGGTGCCGTCCTGGTAGATGCCCTTGTAGCCGGCGGTGCAGGCGTTGCGGACGTAGCTGCCGCACAGCTGCCAGACGATCCAGTCGGCGGCCTCGACGAAGTACGCCATCTCGGCGTAGAGCGCCGGCGCCTCCTCGAGCAGCTCGAGGCCCTTGGCGAACTCCCACTCGGACGAGATCAGCCCGCCGTACCTCGGCAGCCAGGCCTCGCCGCGCTTGCGCGCCAGGTCGTTGATCCGGTCGGCCTGCGGCTGCGCGGCGTGGTGCTTCCAGAGCTTGACGTAGGCGTGCGGGTCGGCGGCGTGGGCCGGCAGCTCGCAGAGGGGAGTGCCGTCGGCGGTCGTCGGCACCATGGTGCAGGCGGTGAAGTCGGTCGCGATCCCGATGACCCGGCCGGGGTCGACACCCGCATCGGCCAGGGCGGCCGGCACGGCCGTGCGCAGCACCGCGACGTAGTCGGCCGGCACCTGGAGGGCCCAGTCGGGCCCGAGGCGTACGTCGGCTCCGGCGAGGTCGGCGGGCAGCGACCGGTCGAGCACGGCGTGGGGGTAGTCGAGGACCGCGGAGCCGAGCTCCTCGCCGTCGCTGACGCGGACCACCACCGCACGTCCCGAGAGGGTGCCGTAGTCGACGCCGATGGTCACCGGGTCGTCAGTCACCGTGCCTCCTCAGGGCGGGAATGTGAGCGCTCACATGAGAGTGTGAGCGCTAACATCGCGCACGTCAAGCCATTCGTCTGCGGGGCTGAGCGAGGAAAACCGCGGCAAACCGCAGACGAATCGGGGTTCAGCGGGCGGGAGGGGCGGTGGAGGCCCGGACGACGAGCGTGGTCGGCACCAGGTCGACCGCGGCGTCGAGGTCGCCGGCGAGCACCCGCTCGACGAGCGCCATCGCCCGCCGGCCCAGCTCCGCGAAGTCCTGACGCACGGTCGTCAGCGGCGGGGCGAAGAACTCCGCCTCGGGCAGGTCGTCGAAGCCGACGATGCTCACGTCGTCAGGCACCCGGCGGCCGTGCTCGCGCAGTGCGGCGCACAGCCCCAGCGCCATCTGGTCGTTGGCGGCGAACACCGCGGTCAGGTCCTTCTCGCGGGCCAGCGCCAGGCCGGCACGGTAGCCGCTGCGCGCCGACCAGTCGCCACCCCAGCGCAGCGGCGGCACGTCGAGGCCGGCTTCCTGGAGCTCCGACCGCCACCCCTCGGTGCGCGCCGCGGCCTCGGTCCACCCGGGCGGGCCCGCGAGGTGCACCACCGAGGTGTGCCCGAGGTCGAGGAGATGGCGGGTGGCCAGGCGCGCGCCCTGCACGTTGTCGACGCCGGCCGTGAGCGGCGTACGGGAGAGGTCGCCCTCCAGCACCACGGTCGGTACGTCGGACGCGAGGTCCTGGGCGATCCGGCTCACGGTCTCGTGCGGGACGACCACGACCAGCGCCTCGGGCCGGTTCTCCATCAGCAGGTCGAACGCCGACTGCACAGCCTCAGCGTCGGTCTCCACGAGCGAGACGAACGACAGCCGGTAGCCGGCGTCGCGGGCGGCATTCTCCAGACCGAGCACGACCTGGGACGGCCCGAACTGGCTGCTCCCCCACGTCATCACTCCGACCGTGCGCGAGCGGCTGGACGCCAGGAGGCGGGCCGCGATGTTGGGTCGGTAGCCCAGCTCCCGGATCGCCTCGCTGACCCGCTGTGCCGTCTCGGCCCGGACCCCGCTGTCGCCGTTGACCACCCGCGAGACCGTCTGGTGGGAGACCTGCGCAAGCGCCGCCACGTCGGCCATCGTGGCCGATCGCCCCCGGCGCTGGTCCATGGCGCGGAACTGTACGCCGGACCGTGGCCCTGGTCCGGGTCGAGACGGTCAGCCGGCGTTCACGACGACGGGCGCACCCCTCGCGGCGCCCGTCCTTCGGACCGCCGAGTCGGTGAGCACCCTCGAGACCCGGGCGAACGTCGTCAGCGTGGTCGGCGGGTCGACCAGGTGGCTGACCCGCGCGAAGGCGTGGGCCAGCTCGAGGGTCGTCGGCGCCGGCCCGCAGCAGCATCCGGAGATAGGCACCGAACAGCCGATTGCCGGGAGCCACCCGGCCGCGTTCGTCCGGCAGCTGACCCGTGGCGATCGTCCACGGCGTGTCGACGTGCCGGGCGGCCCTGCGATGGAACCGCCGGGACTGGTCCTCACCGCCATCGGCCAGCACACGGGACAGCTCCAGCGCCTCGAGGGCCGCGACCGTCATGCCGTGCCCGTACGCCGGGTCGAACGCGCACAGCGCGTCGCCGGTGACGAACAACCCCTCGGGGAAGCGATCCAGGCGCTCGTAGCGCCGCCGGCGGTTGGCCGGGAACCGGTAGGCTGACTGCCTCGTCGAGAGGGTCCATGGTGTCGAGCAGCTCGGCCAGCGCCGGGTGGGCGAGCGAGCGGGCGTAGGCCCGCCACTCGGTGGCCTCGACCGGCGGGCGGCCACCGAGCATGCCCATCAGGCTGACCACGTGCTGGCCGCCCTCGACCTGGAGCGCTATCCCGCTTCGCGGTAGCCCCGGGCCAGGCCCGACCACCACGGCGGCCGGGGTGTCGGGCCCCGAGACGAACCGGCGCGTGGCGTACCGCTTGTCGACGCGACGTACCTCCTCGACCGGTACGGGGAAGCCGCGCCTCGCCAGCCACTCGGGCGTCCGCGAAGCGCGGCCCGTCGCGTCCACCACCAGGTCGGCGTCGAGGACCACCGACTCGCCGCCGTCGCGGTCCCGGACCACCACGCCGTCCACGCGCTGGGCGTCGCCGGAGAACCGCAGGTCGAGCGCCGAGGCGTCCTCGCGCAGCTCGACCCGCGGGTCGACGAGCAGCCGCTGGCGCAGGGACCACTCCAGGAGCGGCCGGCTCACCATCAGCATCCGCATCTCGGTGTCGAACGGCGCGAGTGGCCTCTCGGTGAAGCACCACACGCCGTCGTGACCGACGTCGGCGAGCTGAGCCCCGCGCTTCACGAGGGCGTCCGTCGCTCCCGGGAACAGCTCCTCGACGGCCTGGAGGCCACGGGCCAGGAGCCCGTGTGCGTGGCGCCCCTGGGGTACGCCGCCGCGCTGCTCGGGCCGGCTCGGGATGTCGTCGCGGTCGAGGACGACCACCTGGTCGACGTGTTCGCGGAGCGCCTGGGCGGCCAGGATGCCGGCGATGCTGCCCCCGATGACGACCGCCCGCCCGGACCTGGTGACGGGCCTGGTGACGGACCTGGTCATGACCGCTCCTCCCTCACGATGCCGGCGCGAGGATCGCGCCGACGGTGCCGGCGACCCGGTCCAGGGACACGGTCCGGAAGGTGGTGGGGTCGTCGCCGGTCAGCCGCGCCAGGACGGCCTTGCCGGCCTCCGGGCTCGGGCAGAAGACCTTCTCCACGTCCTTCTGGCGAACGGTGACGACCGGGGTCCCGTTGACGTTGAAGCGCACCAGGAACTGCGCGCCGAGCCGTTCCGACGCCGGCACGGGCACGACCGTGCAGGTGAACGCCGGCTGGGCGTCGATCTTCACGTGCGGGATCTTGCGTCCGTAGCTCCGGGTGATGAGCAGCGAGCCGTCGGAGTTCTCGACGAACGGCGCGAAGATCATCGTGTCCTTGTCCTCGTTCCCGATGTAGGCGTCGCTGCCGTCACCGGGCGCCCAGATGTTGATGTCGTCGCCGGTGTCGCCGACCAGGACGTCGCTGTTCGGGGCCTGCCCCTTCTCCGGTCCGCCGATGAGGATGTCGTCGTCGGCGCCGGCGAGGAGCGTGTCGCCGCCGAGCTTGCCGATGAGCAGGTCGTCGTTGTCGCGGCCGAAGAGCACGTCGGTGTTGTCCATGTGCTGCTTGGCCGTGACACCCGGGGGCTGGATGAACGGGTTGGCGGCGTTGTCGTTGTCGAGCCCGACGGTGACGTCCTTGGCGGGCGTGCCGGGCTCGAGGACCGCCGACGAGCCGGAGGCCAGGCCGACGACCAGGATGCCGGAGGTGACGACGGCGGCGGCCAACCCGTGACGCCCGTGACGGCTGTGACGGCTGTGACGGCCGCGAGGACCAGGTGCGGCGGTGCGGTTGCGGGACATGCTGGTGTTCCTCTCGTGTGGTGCGCTCGACCAGACGGGCGAGCAGTGCCTCGGACGTTAGGAGCGCAGCGGTGCCGCGGGCATGGGGAACCCACCTCAGATGGGCGGCCGACCGCCTCAGACGTCGTGGCACGCCGCTTTCCCGGGTGACGGGAACCGGTGGAGGGGCGCATCATGAGGCATGGCCGAGCCCTCGGGCGGCCCGTTCCTAGGACGCGAGGTCGCGCTCGCCTCCCTCCGCGCCGCCCTCACGCGTGCCGCCGCCGGTCACCCGTCGGCGGTGGTCGTGTCGGGTGAGCTCGGCGTCGGCAAGACCCGTCTGGTCCGCGAGTTCCTGGCGCACGCGGACGCGGTGGCCTTCGCCGGCGGCTGTGTGCCGGTCGTCGGCGAGCCCCTGCCGTACGCCGCCCTCACGCAGGCGCTGCGGCGCAACCGCTCCGGCGTCGTCGCCCAGGAGCTGGCCCGGTCGCCCGAGCTGGCCAGGCTGCTGCCCGACGCCCCCGACGCGGCCGGCGGCACCGATCCCGCCACCGCCCTGGGGTCCCGGCTCCGCCTGTTCCAGGCGGTGCTGGGGCTGCTCGGACGCCTCTCCGCGCACCGGCCCGTCGTGCACGTGGTCGAGGACGTCCAGTGGGCCGACCGGTCGACTCTGGACCTGCTGGCCTTCTTGGCCACGAACCTCGTCGACGAGCGGGTTCTGGTGGTGCTGACCCACCGCACGGACGCCGTCGGCGACGACCGGCTCGTCCCCTGGCTGGCCGAGCTCGGACGTCTGTGGCACGTCGAACGGCTCCCGCTGGAACGGCTCGACGAGGCCGACACCGCCGCCCTGGTGACGCAGCTGCGTGGCGAGCAGCCGGAGGCGGGCCTGCTGGCCGACGTGGTCGCCCGCTCCGCCGGCAACCCCTTGTTCGTCGAGCAGCTGGCCCTCACCGCCCGCGAGGGCTCGCCCCTCCCGGCCAACCTGCACGACCTGCTCCACAGCAGGCTGGCGAGCCTGCCCGACGACACCCGCGGCGTGCTGGGCGCGGCCGCCGTGATCGGCCGGCGCGCGTCGCTGTCGCTGCTGACCCGTACGACGGGACTGGCCGCCGAAGAGCTCGATGCGGCGCTGCGACCGGCCGTGGTCGCGCACGTCGTGGAGGTCGACGACGACCTGCGGGTCGACTTCCACCACCCGGCGTTCCGCGAGGTGCTGGAGGCCGGGCTGATGCCGGGCGAGCGCACCCGGCTCCACCTGGCCGCCGCCGACGCCCTGGCCGCCGACCTGGAACGCTTCCCGGGGGTCATCGGGGAGATGGCCCGGCACTGGCACGCGGTCGGTGAGCTGGAACGCGCGCTCGCGGCGTGGGTGCGGGCGGGCGAGGCCTACACGCGGATGGACGCCTTCAGCGACGCCTGGGCGGCGTACCGGAACGTGCTCGAGCTCGTCCAGCAGGTGCCGCACGACCTCGACGTCGTCGGGCTCACCTTGCTCGCCGCCGAGGCCGCCGACCTGGCCGACGAGGCAGACGCGGCGCTGCCGCTGCTCGAGCGCGTGCGCGCTGCTGCGACCACGGACACCGTGCGCGCCACCGCCGCGGCACGCACCGGCTGGATCCTGTTCCGCAGGGGCGGCGGCGACGCTGCCCACCGGGCCTTCCAGGACGCGCTCGCCCTGCTGCCGCCGGACGAGACCAGCGTCCTCGCGGCTCGCATCCAGGCGGGCCTGGCCCTGCTCGCCGCCGGCTGGTCCCGCCTCGACGAGGCCGAGGAGGCGGCCGCCGAGGCTCTGCGCATCGCGCGTGCGATCGGGGCCCGCCGGGAGATCGGTCTGGCCCTCAACGCGCAGGGCTGCGTCGCCGCCCTCCGCGGCCGGCTCGACGAGGGCGTTCCCCTGCTCAGGGAGGCGCTCACCATCGCGCGAGAGGGCCAGGACCCGCAGGACCTGGGAGCGGCCTACGTCAACCTCAGCCACGTCCTCGGCATGGCCGGCCTGCTCGGCGACGCCGTGGAGCTGGCCCGGGTCGGCATCGGCGAGCTGACCCGGGTCGGGCAGGAGCGACAGCAGGGCAGCCTGCTGCTGCACAACGTGAGCGAGCAGCTGGTCGAGGCGGGCCGGTACGCCGAGGCGCGCGAGCTCGTCGACGAGGCGCTGGCCCGCCACCCGCGGGGCATCCAGGCCGCCCCCGTGCTCCGCACGGCCGCCCGCATCGCGATGACGAGCGGCGACCTCACCACGGCTTGGGAACGCTGCGAGCAGGCGCGCCTCGTGGTCGAGGTCGAGAGCGCGCCGGTCGCCTGGCTCCGGGAGGTCCTCGAGACCGCAGCGGAGGTCGAGCTCTGGGCAGGCCGGCCGGACGCGGCGTACGACGTCGTGCTGGACGGTCTCGAGCTCGTGGCGGGCACCGACGACGAGGCGTTCGCCACGGCGCTGGTGGCGCTCGGGCTGCGGGCGCTGGCCGACTCGGCCGCCGTGCACCGCGACCACCGTGCCCGCACGCTCCGGGAGTCGCAGCGACGGCGCCTGCTGGCCGCCCTGGAGTCCATGCGTCACCATCCCGGCGCCGGCGGCCAGCCCGACGACGCGGCCCTCGCCCTGTGGGTGCAGGCCGAGCTGGCCCGGCTCGACGCGCCGCGCGACGTCACGGCCACAGCCGAGGCGTGGGCCGGCTCGGCGGACGCCTGGGCGGGCCTGGGGCGGCCGTTCCGGTCGGCGTACGCGCGCTGGCGGGAGGCCGAGGCGCGCCTGGCCGGCGGGGTCAACGCGGACTCGCTCGGGGCGCTGCGGGGCGCGCACGCGGCCGCGGTCGCGCTGGACGCGTCGCGGTTGGTCGAGGAGTGCGGGTCGCTCGCCACGTGGTACCGCGTCGACCTGCTGCCCGCCGTCGTCGAGCGCCCCGAGGGCGACCCGCTGGCCGCCTACCACCTCACCGAGCGGGAGCGCGAGGTGCTGCTGGCGCTGGCCGCGGGGCACAGCAACCGGGAGATCGCCCAGGAGATGTTCATCAGCGTCAAGACGGCCTCGGTCCACGTCTCCAACATCCTGCGCAAGCTCGACGTCAAGGGACGGCAGGACGCCGCCCGGATCGCGCACCGGCTGGGCGTCGGCTCCTGAGGCGCGCGGTCGGCTCGCTGGCGAGCCACGGCCGGACAGCCGCGCGGGTTGTGAGCCGCCGGATCTGAGGTGCCTTCCTCATGTCCGGCCCCCGGCACGGTTCGTACCTTCCTGCCTCGTCGAAGCCACGAGGACCGGAGAGGAGGTGGGACCGATGGACGTCGCCGTGCTGGCCGGCTCGGTCTCGACCGCTCTCTTCGTCGGCAGCTACCTGCCGATGCTGGTCAAGGCGTTCCGGACCAAGGACCTGGACTCCTACAGCCGCGGGAACCTGGTGCTCGCCACCATCGGGAACGCGGTCTACTCCGTCTACGTGTTCAGCCTGCCGCTCGGTCCGATCTGGTTCCTGCACTCGTTCTACGTGGTCGCCACCTTGCTCATGCTGGTCTGGCACTTGCGGCACGCCGACCAGCCCGACCCGCCCCCGGCCAACGTGGACGAGCGGGACGGCGACGACCTGGTCTCTGCCGGCTGAGTCGCCCTGGTGCCGATCTGAGGTGGCGTCCCGATGCCTGGGCCACCTCGGTCGGCGCACGCTCCGGGCCTCATCCCAACGACCAGGAGCACGTCATGGAGCAGTACCGATGCCTGTGCGGTCAGCCGCTGGCCTTCTTCGTCCTGCCACAGTTCGGCCTTCCCGTGGGCGACGCCTACGTCAGAGCGGCCGTGGCCGATGCGCTGGCGGCGCACCTCGAGCGCCTCGCGGCCCAAGGAACTGCCGTCGACGGCGACCTCCACGGCGTCGTCGCCGACCACCACGGCGACGGGGAGCCGTGGGTGCTCGACGGAGAGCGGGGCCCCCACGCGGCGAGCGGGTAGGCTGGCGGCGCCGAGGGTTCCCAGCACGAAGAGCTCTTGCTCCGTCGTCCTCGGTGCACACCCAGACATCCGGCTGTTGTCAGCCGGGGGCGGGCCGCAGCAGATGACCATCGTTCATGCCCCTGACCCGGCCTGCGCCGACCGTGGTCGTGCCGCCAGCGCGCCCGCAGCTCAAGGCGATCGTTGCCCGCACGGGCGCGAGCCTGGCCACCGCCGTGGTCGCGCCCGCCGTGCTGTTCTGCGCGGCGATGCTGGTCTTCAACGTCGACACGGCGCTGATCGTCGCGCTCGGCTGGATGATCGGCGCGCTGTGCTGGCGACGACTCACCCGGCGGCCGGTGTCCGGGCTGCTCGTCCTGGCACTGGGGATCATGGCCGTCAAGACGGGCTTCACGCTCGCCACCGGGAACACCTTCGTCTACTTCGTGCAACCGGTCGTCGTCGACGCTGTCGTCGCGACGGTCTTCGTCGCCTCGGTGTGGACCGCTCGACCGATCGTGGCCCGGATCGCCCCGGACTTCTACCCGGTCGACTCCGCGCTCGCTGCGCGGCCGAGGATGCGGCGGCTCTTCCGACAGCTCACGCTGCTGTGGGGCGTGGTCATCGCGATCAAGGGGACCATCACGCTGTGGCTGCTGCTGGCCTTGTCGACGGTCGACTTCGTGCTGGTCAAGAGCAGCGCGATCATCGCGCTCACGCTGCTCGCGGCGGCCGCCACCGTCGTGCTGTCCGCCGTCGTGGGACGCCGAGAAGGTCTCTTGGTGGGCTAGCACCGGCCGTGGTGTGGCTGACCCCCTGCCGCACGGCCTCCCCGACGGGCGAGACTCGGCCCCGGAGGTGACGCCGACGTGGCGCTGGTACGGGTCCTGCTGGTCGACGACCAAGAGCCGTTCCTGCGCGCCATGGGCTCCGTCGTGGCGGAGACCCCGGGCTTCGAGGTCGTCGGCCGGGCGGTCTCCGGGGAGGAGTCCCTCGAGGTCGCAGCCGTCACGTTCCCGCAGCTGGTGCTCATGGACGTGAACCTCCCCGGCATCGACGGACTCGAGGCGACGCGTCGGCTGCTCGGCCTCCACCCGGGGATCGTGGTGCTGCTCCTGTCGACGTACGACGACGAGGCCGGCGAGTCCTTCGTGGCCGAGTCGGGAGCGGCGGGCTACGTCACCAAGGCGGCGTTCGGGCCGGACCGGCTCGAGGCGGTGTGGTCCGGCAGCTGAACCTCCACGACGGCAAGCCCGCCGTCCTCCGTGAACGCCACCGAGCCGCCAGCGGACTCCACCCGGTCGCGGATGTCGTCGCGGGACATCCCACCCCTGTCACGACCGGTCACCACCAGCTCCAGCTGCTCGCCCTGCACCGACAGTCGCAGGGCGACGGGCTCGTCGAGGTCGCGCGTCGCCTCGGCGGCGCAGAAGTACGCCGCGGCCTCGACGCGCGGGTGGAAGCGTCGCGCGACCGCCGACGCGTCGACCACCAGACGACCCTCGCCCCCGGCCCGTCCGACCAGGGAGGCCAGAGCCGCCGGCAGGCCGGACCGCTGGAGCTGGGCCGGGTACACGCCCCGGGTGATCTCCCGCAGAGCCTCCAGCGCCGTGTTCAGCGAGACCACGAGTCCGGCCAAGCTGATGATCTGGGCGGCGGGGTCGCCAACGGTCGCCGTGTCGTGCGCAGTCCACGGTGAGTGTGCGCAGCTGGTCCGGGAGTGGCGCCAGATGGGGCGTCACCTGACGGCTGATGGCCCGCTCGAGCCGGCTCCGCTCGGCGTCCCCCGCGCTGATCAGGCGCCGGCGCGACTCGGCCAGGTCTCCGGTACGCCGCGCGAGCCGATCGACGTCGCCGGACAGCTCGGCCGTCAGGCGTGCGTTGCGGAAGGCCAGCGCGGTCTGCTCGGCGAGGTCGCGCAGGAGCCGCAGCTGATGAGGACGCAGCGCATGCCCGGGGGGCATCGTCACCTCGACGCAGCCGAGAGCCCCGGCGCCGTCGGCCACCAGCACCTCGACCAGATCACCGCCGCGCGGCGGCCGGCCCCCAGTCGCCCTCTCGTCCGGCTCCGCCTCGACGTGGAGCCTGACGGTCACGCGATGGGCGTTGACGGCGCGGCCCGCAGCGTCGGCCACTGCCGGCAGCAGGGCCGCCGGGTCGGGGCTCTCGCCCAGGCGGCGACTGAACTCGGCCAGCGCCTCGTACGGCGCGGCCGCGGCGCCGAAGGCCAGCCGGTCGGCAATCCTCACGACCCGCCCGCGCACTGGCTGGAAGGCGAGGGCCACGACGGCGGTCGCCAGCAGCGACGGCCAGAAGCCCTCGGTGCTGCCGCCGACGGCCGCGCCGGCCAGCACCACGACCACCACGTATCCCACCGCGACCACGCCGGTGGCGAGTGCGAACACCAAGGCCCGGTTGAGGATCAGGTCGATCGCGAGCAACCGGTGTCGAAGGACCGCGACCGCCACGCACACGGGCACCGCCAGCTGGGCCATGCGCAGCGGCAGCGCCGCCAGCCACGTCCCCTCCTCCCCCTGGATGCGCGGGATGGCCAGGATGCACACCACTCCGAGCGCCAGCATCGCGGCGGCCGACGCGATCCAGAGCAGCTGCAGCCGCTCCTCGCCCGTGGCCCGCCGCAGCCGCAGAACCAAGGACACGACCGAGGCGATGAGTGCGGCCGCGACGAGCATCCAGCCGACCGTGAGGAGCGGCAAGGACACTGCCCGGTTGCCGAAGTCCTCGCCCACCACGACCTCGCCGGGACGGATCGTCAGCGTCCCGAGCGTGTGCAGGCTCAGGCCAGCCACCGCGACCCACGCGGCCCAGCGCCACCGGCGCGAGAGCAGGTGACCGTCCGGTGCGGTCAGGAAGACGATGATCTGCGCGGTGAAGGCCGGCCAGCCCAGCAACGGGCCCGCCCACGCGGCGACGTGGGCCCAGTACGCAGAGCCGGGACCGCCCCCGTCGAGCACCCAGGTGCTGTAGGCATCGGTCGCCAGGGTCACCGACAGCAGGCTCGCCGCGCACAGCAGCCAGCCCATCCGGTGCCTCGGGTAGCGCGAGATGATGAGGGCCCCCATCACCGCGTACAACGTCCCCGCCAGGGGGGCGAGCGGCCACCCGTGGTCCGCCCACGTCGCCTCGCTCAGCAGGGGGCGTTGGGCCGCGGTGAAGACCGTGTCCAGGATGAACGCGACCGTCGTGACCGCGACGACTGCCCAGGCGAGGCGCGAGCGCATCTCAGGCGTCCCGGAGCGCTGCGGGACCGACGGCGCTGACCGTCGTACCGGACCCCGCGGACGAGGCGATCGTCACGCTGCCGCCGACGGCGTCGAGGCGGTCTCTCATGTTCATCAGCCCAGCGCCAGCAGCGTCGGCGAGCGCGCCTGCCTGGTCGAAGCCGGAGCCGTCGTCGGTGACGTCGAGGCGCCAGCGTCCGCCGTCATGGCGCAGCAGCACCGTCACCCGGGACGCCCCGGAGTGCTTGGCGGCGTTCTGGATCGCCTCCATGCAGCAGAAGTAGAACGCCACCTCCAGCAGCGGCGCCGGCCGCCCGGCGTCCTCGGCGTCGACGGTGACAGGGACCGGGCTGGCGGCGACCCCGGACCGCAGGGCGGCGACAAGTCCTTGCTCCGAGAGCATCTGCGGGTAGATGCCGCGGCTCAACGACGACAGGGTGTCGATGGCGAGCCGGGCCGCGTCGGCCTGCTCGGCCAGGACCTGGTTCGCCCGGCCCGGTGACCGCGCCGCGACGACCTGGGCGAGCCGCAGGTTCACGGCCAGAGCCACCAGGTGCTGCTGGGCGCCGTCGTGGATGTCGCGCTCCAGGCGGCTGCGTTCGGCGTCCTGGGCCTCGATCAGCCGGCCGCGCGAGGTCTCGAGCTCGTGGGTGCGTGCCTGGAGGTCGTGGTGACGGTCCTCCAGCTCGGCCCGCAGCCCCACCAGCCTCAGCACGAGACCGGCCTGGGACGCGAGGTCGGCGAACAGCCGTTCCTCCACGGCCGTGAGCGGCAGTCCCGGCCGCTCCTGGAGCCGCAGCTCACCGAGTACCCGGTCGCCGTGCTGGACCGGCAACGTGCGTTGGCCTTCGGGACCGTCCACGAGCCCGTCCACGCTGAGTCCATCGCCGAGTCCATCGCTGAGTCCATCCTTGGCGGGCGGCCAGCGTCCGGCCATGGTCAGGTTCCCGGACACCAGGAGCCAGACCTGCGCCCACTGAGCGCCCGTACCCTGCGCGAGCAGCCGCGACATGCGGGCCGGGAGATCCTCCGACCCGTCCTCGCCGAGGCTCTCGGTGAACCTGGTCAGGACGTCGTACGGCGTCGCCATCGGCAGCGTGGCGTGTTGGAGCGCGCTCTGCACGGGAGCGAAAGCCAGCGCGACGACGGTGGTGGCGAGCACCGACAGAGCCGGACTCGGCGAGTCGGTGCGGCCGATCAGCACCCCACCGCCCAGCACGACGAGCACGTAGACGCCGAGGACGAAGGCGACCAGACCCAGGATGACGATCGCGCGACCTGTCCCACGCCGGTACAGGTCCGCCGGCCTCATCGTGCTGGGTTCGAGGTCTGCCGGCTGGGACCGCTGGCTTCCAGATAGGCGAGGACCGCCATCACGCGCCGGTTCGTCGCCTGCTCGTCGACCAGTCCGAGCTTCTGGAACACCGCGCCGATGTGCTTCTCCACGGCGCGTTCGCTCATGAACAGGGTCGTGGCGATGGTGGCGTTGTTGCGACCGGTCGCCATCGCCTGCAGGACCTCGCGCTCCCGGTCGGTGAGGCCGGCAAGCGGTCCGTCGAGGGCGCCCTTGCGTGCCACCAGCGCCTCCACGACCTTCGGGTCCAGCACCGAGCCACCCCTGCTCACCTCGTGCAGCGCCCGGACCAGCTCGTCGACGTCGCTGACCCGCTCCTTGAGGAGGTAGCCGAGGCCGGTCACGCCATCGACCAGCAGCTCGAAGGCGTAGTCCTCCTCGACGTACTGCGACAGCACCACCACGCCTACTCCGGGATGCTCCGCACGGATCCGCTTGGCCGCCTCGATGCCTTCGTTGCTGAACGTCGGCGGCATCCGGATGTCCGTGAGCACCGCGTCCGGCGAGGTCTCCTGCACCGCATCGAGGAGCGACGGCGGGTCGGTCGCCATCGCCACGACCTCGATCTCCTCGACCTCGGCCAGGAGCGCGGCGAGTCCTTCACGGACCAAGAAGTTGTCGTCGGCGACGACCAGGCGCAGGGCCATTCCTACGACTCTACTGACGGACCCCCCTGAGCGAGGTCGTGCTGACCCGCACGACGTGGGGTGCTAGCCCCCCTCGGCGTACTGCCAGCCCCATCGTGCCGAGGGTCGCTGACTTCCTAGCGTCGAAGGCACACGCTCTCGACCTCTGAAGGAGTCACGATGCTGGTACGTCTCGCTGATGGGTGCTTCCGGCACCGCCGACTGGTGGTGCTGGCCTGGGTCGCCGCGCTGGTCGGCGCCTTCGCGCTGGCCGGCGCTTTCGGAGGGGAGTTCAAGCAGGACTACCTCCAACCGGGCTCCGAGTCGCAACGCGTCTCGAACACGCTCGAGGACAGCTTCCCGCAGAAGGCGGGCGACACCATGCAGGTGGTCGTCCACTCCGACTCCGGTGTGACCACGCCGGAGGCGCGGGACCGACTCGACGCGATCCTGGCCGAGGTCGCCCGCGCCGAGCATGTCGTGAGCGTCACCAGCCCCTTCACCCCTGACGGCGCGAGGCAGATCTCCTCCGATGCCACGACGGCGTACGCCGACGTCGCCCTCGACAAGACCGCCGACCAGCTCACGCCCGACGAGGCGGCGGCGCTGGTCGCACCCATCCTCGCGGCCGGTGACGAGTCGCTGCAGGTCGAGGTCGGCGGCCCGGTCGCGACCAAGTCCCAGACGGTTGCCGCCGGCTCGGAGGGCATCGGCCTGATCGCCGCGGCCATCATCTTGCTGATCACCTTCGGTTCCGTGGTCGCGATGGGCCTGCCCCTGCTCACGGCGCTGTTCGGCCTCGGCATCGCGATGGCACTCGGCGAGGTGCTGCGCCGGTTCGTCGACGTACCGGAGTGGGCGCCGTACACCGCGGCGATGGTCGGCATCGGCGTCGGCATCGACTACGCACTGCTGATCGTCACGCGGTTCCGCAGCAGCCTGGCCGACGGCCAGGAGCCTCGGCGGGCGACGCAGACCGCGATCGCCACCGCTGGCCGCTCGGTGCTCTTCGCGGGGATGACCGTGGTCATCTCCATGCTCGGCATCCTGCTGATGGGCCAGCCGGCCATGAACGGGTTCGCCTTCACCGTGGTGCTCGCCGTGCTGGTCGTGATGGCGGCGTCGGTGACGCTCCTCCCGGCCGTCCTCGGCTTCGCCGGCCGCAACATCGAGCGTCTGCACGTGCCGTTCGTGTCCAAGGGCGTCCGCTCGTACGACGCGTCGCGCTGGTACCGCTGGAGCCGGTTCGTCCAGCGCCGCCCGTGGTGGGCCGCCATCGGCTCACTGGCCGTGCTGCTGGCCCTGGCGGCGCCCTTCCTGGGCATCCGCTTCGGCTTCCCTGACGCGGGCAACGCCTCGCCCACGCTGACCACGCGCCAGGCCTACGACCTGCTCGCCGACGGCTTCGGCCCCGGCTACGCGGCACCGATGCTGCTCACCGTGCAAGGTGCGTCGGACGGCGAGCTGCTCGGGTCCGCCGACGCGATCGGCACCGCACTGGCCTCGGTGGACGGGGTGGCCTACGTCGGCCCGGCGACCCTGAACGCGGCCGGCGACACCGCCGTGCTGACGCTGACCGCCACGACGTCGCCGCAGGACTCGGCGACCGACGACCTCGTGAAGCTGCTTCGCGACGAAGCCGTCCCGGCGGCCACCGCCGGCACCGGGCTCGCCGTCGACGTCGGTGGCGTCGTACCGGCCAACGTCGACACCACCCAGGGCGTCGCCTCGCGGCTGCCGCTCTTCTTCGGCGGGGTGCTGCTGATGTCGTTCGTGCTGCTGATGATGGTCTTCCGCTCGGTCCTGGTGCCCGTCAAGGCAGTGGTGATGAACCTGCTGGCCAGCGCCGCAGCCTTCGGCGTGCTGGCCCTCGCCGTCAGCGGCGGACGCCTCGGAGACCTGGTCGGCATCCCGGAGGCGACACCCGTGCCCATCCAGCTGCCGATCGGGATCTTCGCGATCCTGTTCGGGCTCTCGATGGACTACGAGGTGTTCCTCCTGTCGCGGATCAAGGAGGAGTACGACCGCACGGGTGACAACGCACTGGCCGTCGCCGACGGGCTCGCCAAGTCGGCGCGAGTCATCACGGCCGGCGCGGCGATCATGGTCACGGTCTTCGTCTCCTTCGCCCTGGGCCACGACGTGATGGCCAAGATGTTCGGCATCGGCCTGGCGGCGGCGGTCCTGATCGACGCCACCCTCGTCCGGATGGTGCTCGTCCCGGCGACCATGGAGCTCCTCGGCGACCGCAACTGGTGGCTGCCCGGCTGGCTCGACCGGCTGCTTCCCCGCATCAATGTCGATGGTCCCGCGGACCCGGCCGACGTCGACGCCGTCCTCCCTCCGGACGACCGGGAGCTCGTGCCGAGCGGCGGAGGCCCCCGCTGAGGCGAGGCGCGACGATCGTGGACGAGGCGTCTGCGGCTGCTACTGTCCAAGACGTCTGGCACTTCTGCCGGACCCTTAGAGCAGACGCCTCGTCCCCTGTTGGGCCCGCAGCCCGGACACGTCTCGTCGCCTCCTCTGAGCTTTCAGAGGAGCAGCAATGTCTGTGTCGTCGCGCGTCCCCGACCTGTCCCCGTCCCTTCCCGAGGGAAGCACGGCCGTCGTCTACTGCGAGGGCCAGTTCGGTGAGCAGGACGGCAAGACGGCCAACGGGCTGGTCCGGCACTCGGAGAAGTACGACGTCCTCAGCGTCGTCGACAGCACGCACGCCGGCGCGGATGCCGGCACCGTGCTCGACGGCTCCCCCAACGGGATCCCGGTGCTGGGCAGCCTCGCGGAGGCCCTCGCCCACGCCGGCCAGGTCCCCGACTACCTGATCTGCGGGCTCGCGCCGGCCGACGGGCTGCTGTCACCCGCGCAGCGGGTCGTGCTGCTCGACGGCATCGCGCACGGCATGCACGTGGTCAACGGCCTCCACGACTTCCTCAACGACGACGTCGAGTTCGTGGCGGCCGCCCTGCTGCACGACGTGACCATCACCGACGTGCGCCGCCCCAAGGACAAGAAGGACCTCAAGCTCTTCTCCGGACGCATCTTCGACGTGACCTGCCCGCGGATCGCCGTGCTCGGCACCGACGGCGCCGTCGGCAAGCGCACCACCGCGACCCTGCTCGTGCGGGCCCTCAACGAACGCGGCGTCAAGGCCGTCATGGTCGGCACCGGCCAGACCACGATCATGCAGGGCGGCAAGTACGGCGTCGCCCTGGACGCGCTCGTCCCGCAGTTCTGCTCCGGCGAGGTCGAGGACCAGGTCGTCGCAGCCTTCGAGGGTGAGGACCCCGACGTCATCGTGGTCGAGGGCCAGGGCGCGCTCAGCCACCCGGCGTACCTCACCTCGGCCCACATCCTGCGCGGCAGCCGCCCCGCCGGAGTCATCGTGCAGCACGCTCCGGAACGCCGCGTGCTCGGCGACTTCCCGATGATCGCGATGCCGAGCGTCGCCAGCGAGGTCGCCCTGATCGAGAGCTTCGCCGACACCCGGGTCATCGGCATCACCGTCAACCACGAGGGCATGGCCGACGACGCCGCGATCGGCAGGGCCATCGACGAGATCGAGCTCGACCTCGGGCTGCCCGCGACCGACCCGCTCACCCGCCCGCTCGACCAGCTGGCCGCCATGGTCCTCGATGCCTTCCCAGCGCTCCAGGAACATCGCGTCACCACCCTTCGATGAGCGCCCCTCGCCTCGAGATCGACCTCGGCGCGATCGAGACCAACACCCGCACCCTCGTCGACCGGCTCGCCCCGCAGGGCATCCGCGTGACCGGCGTGACCAAGGCCTCGCTCGGCTCACCCGGCGTGGGTGCGGCCATGCTGTCCGGAGGCGCCAGCGGCCTGGGCGACTCCAGGGTCGAGAACCTCGAGCGCCTGGGTGCCGCCGGCCTCGAGGCACCACGCACCTTGATCCGCTCCCCCATGATCAGCCAGGTCGACGCCGTCGTACGTCATGCGGCGACCAGCTTGAACACCGAGATCTCGGTGCTCGAGGCCCTCTCCCGGGCCGCCACCCGCCTCGGTACGACACACGCTGTCGTGCTGATGGTGGAGCTCGGCGACCTCCGGGAGGGGGTGCTTTCGGCCGACCTGGTGCCGCTCGCGCGAGCCGTCTGCGGCCTGCGCCGGCCTGACCCTGGCCGGCATCGGGAGCAACCTGGCCTGCCAGAGCGGCGTCGTCCCGGACCAGGCCAAGATGCACGAGCTGTCCGTGCTCGCGGCCGACGTCGAGGCAGCCGTGGGGGCGCCGTTGTCGGTGGTCTCCGGTGGCAACTCGGCCAACCTGGGCTGGGCGCTCGGGACCGACGACACCGGCCGCATCGACGACCTCCGCCTCGGTGAGGCGATCCTCCTGGGCCTCGACCCCCTGACGCGCCTCCCGGTCGCGGGTCTGCGGACCGACGGCGTCGTCCTGGTCGCCGAGCTCATCGAGGTCCAGGACAAGCCGGCGCAGCCCTGGGGTGACCTCGGCCAGGCCGCCTTCGGTGTCCCGCCGTCCCACCGGCGCACTGGCACGGTCCGGCAAGGCGTCCTGGCGGTCGGCCGCCAGGACCTCGACCCCGACGGCTTGGTGCCGCCGGCGGGTGTCGCCGTACTCGGCACGAGCAGCGACCACCTCGTCGTCGACCTCGGCGACCACGGCGCCGTCGTGGGAGACGAGCTCGCCTTCGGGATCGGCTACGGCGGTCTGCTGCGGGCGATGACGTCGCCCTTCGTCGCAGTCGTCGAGCTGCCAACGGGCTCCGCGACGGCCCTCCCGCTCGTCTCCTAGGGCGCTCGGGGGCGCGCCCCCGTGGGACAGTTGACGGGTGACAGACGTCGGGGACACGCCGCGCACCGGACGCCGGGGGCGCCCCGGGTTCGACCAGGCGACGGTGCTGCGCCGGGCGATCGCACTGTTCAACCAGCAGGGGTACGACGCCACCAGCATCGGTGATCTGGCCAAGGATCTCGGGTTGACGAAGTCCGCTATCTACCACCACGTCGACAGCAAGGAGGACCTGCTCGCGGCAGCCTTGGACGAGGCCCTCGACGGGCTCAACGAGGCCATCCAGGTCGCGGTCGACGCACCGGCGGGCACGAGCGCCGCCCAACGGCTGCGCACCGCGGTGGAGGAGTCGGTGCGGGTCCTCGTCGAGCACCAGCCCGCCGTGACGCTGCTGCTCCGGGTGCGTGGCAACAGTCCGATCGAGCAGGCCGCGCTCAAGCGACGCCGCGCGATCGACGAGCGGGTGGCGGCCCTCGTGCAGGAGGCGGTCGCGGAGGGCGAGCTGCGCGGCGACATCCCGCCCGACCTGATCAGTCGGCTGCTGTTCGGCACCGTGAACTCGCTCGTCGAGTGGTATCGGCCGGATGGCTCGATCGACCCCGACTCGCTCGCGCGGATCGTGGCCAGCCTCGCCTTCGAGGGGCTCCGCGCCGAGCCGACCGCTGGTTGAGGAAGACGCCAGGCCCGCCTCATCGTTGGTCTGCGGAGGTCGCCAACTCCATCGGTGGTTGAGGTGCGAGGAGCGCCGGCGACGAGCCTCGAAACCCACCTCAACACTTCTCAGAATCCCTCGTGGACAAGGTGGGCCGCCCTCTTCACATGGGGGCTGTCGACCCCTTCGGGACGGTCTGCCGACCGGTGAGGGTGAGCAAGTGGGACCGCATCGGCTCCCGCACCTCCTCGCCCGCCCCGTAGGCCCAGTCAACGTCTGTCGCGATCATGCGCACGCCCTGCGGGGGCTTCCATCGCCGTATCGGGCGCGGTGTCGTGAGCAGTCGGTCCGCAGCCGCAGCGGCCGCATCGGGCGGCATCGGGTGGTCGATGCCCAGGGGTCGGCAGATGTCCTGGTTGTGCACCAGGATGTCGATCAAGGGCTCCAGATCGGTGATGAAGGCGACGCGTCGACGGGACCCGACGAAACCACGCAGCGTGGCCACGATCTCCTCGTGGGTCAGGGGGCTACGCACGGCGATGTCCTTGACGAGCGCGTCGTAGCGGAAGCCGGCCCGGACCGCGGGCCACAGCAGGTCACGCACCCGTGTGTGGGCGAACGTGAGGTGCGCGCCGACATCGCGCACCGTCCACCCTTCGCACAGGCTCGGCTGCTGCCAAGCCTCCTGGGGGAGCGACGCCAGGAGATCGGCCAACCACGCGCGTTCGTTGTCGATGTGCTGCCACACGGTGTCGCTGTCCACGGCGTGTCACCTGCCTTTGTGTCCCATTAGACAGATTATCTGTCTAATGTGGCACGGTGGCTAACCCCGGTCAACGGCAGGAGCTCGGCATCTTGCTCTTCGTCGCCAATCGGGAGCTCGAACGGCGAGCGCACGATGCCGTCGTGGCTGCGGGCATCACCGACATCACAGTGGCCCAGGCTCGCGTGGCGGCCAGGATCGGCCCCGACGGGTCCAGGGTCTCCGACCTTGCCGAGCAGGCCCGCGTCACCAAGCAGAGCGCGGCCTTCCTGGTCGAGCAGCTCGAGGCGGCGGGCTACGTGGAGCGCGTCCCCGACCCCGCCGACCGTCGCGCCCGACTCGTGCGGCTGACCACGAGGGCACGACGCGTTGCCGAGGTAGCGGACGCCGAGGTCCAACGGGTTCTCGCCGAGTGGGCAGACCACGTCGGGGAGGAGCGGCTACGACAGGTGCACGAGACCCTGCGCGACCTGCGTGAGATCACGGACCCGTGGCGCTGAACCGAAGGATGGCTACGGAGCTCCGTCGGGACTACCGGTCAGAGCGGTGATGTCCGGCCATCCGTAGATGGTCAAGGGCAGCAGGTAGCCCTCCTCGTCACGCATCCGTTGCCCGATCTCACGTCCACCCAGCCCTTCATAGAACGCCCGGGCCGGGAGATTGGCGGCGAGGACGCCGATGT
Organism: uncultured Actinomycetota bacterium; assembly: GCA_963758885.1. Classification (GTDB taxonomy): domain Bacteria; phylum Actinomycetota; class Actinomycetes; order Propionibacteriales; family Nocardioidaceae; genus Nocardioides. Next base: position 67,100 of record CAVWXS010000031.1, on the reverse strand, counting down.
GAAGCGCCGAGAAACCCAGGTCAGCCAGGGCGCGGCAAGCCGCCCTCAGCAGCGCCCGGCCGACGCCTCGGCCGCGACAGTCGGGCACCACATAGAGGGAACCGATCTCGGCGATCGAGCCCAACGGTTCGTCCTCGACCGCCGTCCCCCACACCAGACCGACGAGCACGCCGGCATCGTCCTCCACGACCAGGAACACATCGCGTTCGAGTCTGCCGTCGGCCTGCTCGGTCAACGCGCCGGCCCATCCACGCGCCGACACTTCCGGCGTCCATTCCGCCAGTCGCTTCTGCCAGGCTGCGTCGGGCATCTGTCCGCGGTGAGCGGACAACCACGACTCGACCATCACCCGTCCCATGCCTGGTGCATCGTCGACAACCGCGGCACGAATCCTCACCTGCGCGCACTCCTTTACTCCGATCGTCTCGAGGCTAGCCATGGGGCAGCCCTGAGGATCACGGGCCCGTAGGGCCGATACGCAGGCCCTCTCATCTTTGGTCTGCGGAGGTCGCGCCGCGACCGCCTCGAGACCCCGCAACCTTTCCCGGAATCCCTTGTGGACAAGGGCTTCTGAGCCCGGACCACTGTCGGTGGTCACTGGTTGGCTAGTACTCATGACCCACCCGATGCTGACCCTGGTCGCGGCCCTGGACGCCGCGGTCGACGAGGTCGCCGGGGTGGATCCGATCTACATGACGGTCCCTGACAAGAAGGCCACCCTCACCGGGGTCGCCCGAGCCCGAGCCCGCCTCGAAGCCATCGAGCTGAAGGTGCTGGCTGCTTCCGACGACATCGCGGAGGCGACCGGCGACCGGTCCACCGCGACCTGGCTGGCGAACGAGACTCGTGATGCCCACGGCACCGTACGCCGCAAGGCTGTGCTGGCGCGCACCCTGACGTCACGATGGGCGCAGACCGCCGACGCCCTCGAGGCCGGCCAGGTCAACCTCGCCCAGACCCGGGTCATCGCCGAGGCTCTCGAAGCGCTCCCCAAGGACCTGAGCGGCGACCTGCTGCTCAAGGCCGAGGCGTTGCTGGTCGAGGAGGCGGCGAAGCTCGGTCCCAAGGAGCTGGCCGTGCTCGGCAGCCGGGTGCTGGAGCGGCTGGCCCCGGAGATCGCCGAGGAAGCCGAGTACCAGCGGCTGCTCGCCGCTGAGCGCCGCGCGAACGCAGCGACCAAGCTGAACCTGCGAAGTCGCGGCGACGGGTCCACCGACATCCACGCCCGGGTCCCCGACCATGCCGCCGGTCGGCTGCGCGCCTACCTCAACGCCTTCACCGCACCCCGCCGCCGACACCTGCAGGACCAGCAGACCGTCGAGACGCCGTTCGGGCCGCTGACACCGCCGGCGGACGACGAGTTCGCCAACCTGCCCCTCGGCCGACAGCGCGGCATCGCGTTCGTCGCCTTCTTGGAGAACATCCTGTCCAGCGACCTGCCCCGCCACGGCGGCAAGGCCACCAGCGTGTCGGTCGTCATCCCGTGGGAGACCCTCCGCCAAGACCTCGACAAGGCTGGCATCGTCCTCACCTCCACCGGCGACCGGATCACGATCGGCGAAGGCCGCCGGCTGGCCTGCCAGGCCGGGATCCTGCCCGCCGTGATGGGCGGGGAGTCCGAGGTCCTCGACCTGGGCCGCGAGTCGCGGCTGTTCAAACCCCCCAGCGCAAGGCGATGAACCTGCGCGACAAGGAATGCACCACCGTCGGCTGTTCGGTCCCCGCGGAGTTCTGCGACGCCCACCACAAGGTCCCCTGGTCCAAGGGCGGCAGAACCGACCTCAAAGACGGCAAGCTGCTCTGCCCCTTCCACCACCACCGCGCCCACGACCCCGGCTGGATCACACACCACCACCCCAACGGATCCACGACGTTCACCAGACGTCAGTGACAGGCGCCGGCCTGAACCATTCACCCAAGACCCAGCTTCGACCGGGTACGTCACATCGCCCAGATAGCAGCGCCCAACTGCTCGCCACTCCTCAGCGGGATCGCCCCGACCACCGAGGCAGCGCTGGCCGCCGGCTGGATCCGGCAACGATCGGCAGTTTCAGCCGTAACGCTTGGATGGCCGGAAGGTCGTTCAGCGAGTCGTGGTTGGCCACGCTCTCGGAGCCTCAGGACTTGCGCGGTCGAGTTCTCAGCCACCGCACGCCGAGGGCGCCCCCGATGGCGAGCGGCCAGAGCCACCAGCCGAAGATCAGGAAGAGGAAGGTTCCGCTGGGCACCTCGCCAGGAAGTCCGATGTCAGCGACCTTGACGGCTGCGACTGCGGCCAGTGCGAGAGCCGACCCAGCAGACCCAACGAGCGACGATGCGGCTGCGCAGGGCGGCGTAGGAGAAGGCACCCACCAGGAGCATGCACACGGACGCGAGGGTGCGGCTCGCGAACCATTCGGTGACCGCGGTGAGCGTGAAGAGGTTGACGATGTCGCTGTCAGCCAGTCCTTCGACCTCGTGAGGAAACGCGAAGATCGACGACGCCGCGACGAGGAGCAGCGTCTGAGCGGTGGCGACGGCGCCGCAGAGCAGGATGACTCCGGGCACAGGCGAGTCCTTCCGGGCCTGTCCGACCAGCTGGGCGAGTCCGACGACGAAGAACGCGAACAGGCCCACGGAGACCAGGGCCGTCAGCGTGTTGAGCCGGATGATCGCGTCATTGTCGGCGGCGTAGGCCCGGATCTGGGCGGCGGTCGCGTCGCCCGGGGAGGGCGTCCCCTCTGGCGTCATGGATCCGAGGCTGACCAGGAACAACAGCAGCCCGGTGAGCGCGGTCCTGCCCAGCGTCGTACGGCTGGGCGGCTCCGTCGTCTGGTCGGCGAGGGCTTGCTCAGCGGAGGTGGCGGCCATGGTGACTCCTTGCGTGGTGAGGCGGACGGAGTGCTCGCGATGTCGCCAGCCTGCTGAAGTCCGCAGTGTCGGCGCGTCCACCGCAAGTCGCGACCTGGTCCTCCGCAGGTCGCGGCCGCGGCCGGCACGGTGGCCGCCGACATCGCGCGTGAGTAGCGTCGTGGTGGTGACGGCATGGCGAGGCGTCCGGCCCACGCCGATCGAGTCCGGGCTCGGCGCGGTCCTGCTCTGTCTCTCGGTCCTCGAGATGCTCTTCTCGGACGAACAGCCCGCCCCAAACGTCATCAGCGTGATCGCAGCCGTGGTTCCGCCCGTGCTTGTCGCGTTCTCCCGCACCGCACCCGAGGCGGTCATGGGGGTCGCGATCGTCGTCTCCGTCCTCGACTCGCTCGAAGCATCCCCGTCGGGCACCTTCGGGGCCGGGGTCGCCGTGATGGTGCTTGTCTTCGCGCTCGCCGCGTGGTCGCGACAACCGTGGCCGTGGCTGGTGGCCGCGGTCGTGGCGACAACGATGCAGGACCTTCGCACCGTGAATTTCGGCCTCAGCGACATCGTCCTCGACTGGGTCTTCATCGGCTTCGTGTTCTTGATGGGTCGCATGGTGCACCGGCGTTCGGCGCAGGCCGACGAGCTGAACAACCGGCTTCGTCTTGCCGAGCTCGATCGTGAAGCCCGCACACGTGAGGCGGTCAGCCGCGAGCGCACTCGGATCGCCCGCGAGCTGCATGACATCGTGGCTCACGCGGTGAGCCTGATGGTGGTCCAGGCTGGTACGGCGCGGCCGCACGCGGAACGCCTCGACCGGGAGCTGGCTGACGTGCTGGGGACGATCGAGCACTCAGGTCGGGAAGCGCTCATCGAGCTGCGTCGGCTGCTGCACGTCCTTCGCTCCGACGACGAGCCCGATCTGCAACCCGTTCCAGACCTGGCACGGCTCGGCGAGCTCGTCGACGGAGTCCGACGTACCGGGCTCGAGGTCCATGCCAGCTTCGACATACCGCGTGGGGTCCCCCCGGGCGTTGCGTTGTGTGCCTACCGCGCGGTGCAAGAGGGGCTGACCAATGCCGTGAGGTACGCGAACGCATCCCCCATCGACGTCGCCGTCTGCGGCAACGACGGCGCTCTGTCGGTGAAGGTGCAGGACCACGGCGGCACCGTTGCAGGCGAGGCGATTGGAGCGGGAAGCGGACTGGTCGGGCTGCAGGAGCGCGTGCTGCTCTGCGGCGGGCAGATGGAGGCAGGCGCGGCGGGGCCGGGCTACCTGCTGCGCGTCACGCTGCCGTTGAGCGATCCGCCAGCAATGGTCGATGGAACAGCGTGATACGGGTCTTGCTGGTTGACGACCAGCACTTGGTCCGCGAGGGGTTCGCCAGGCTCCTGCGCGACGTCGACGACATCGAGGTGGTGGGCGAGGCGGCCGACGGGGGTACGGCGGTGCAGATTGCCGCTGAGACGTCACCGGACGTGATCCTCATGGACGTCCGGATGCCGGGGATGGACGGGGTCGAGGCTGCCGAGCACATCGTTCGCGACCATCCGGACGTGCGTGTCCTGATGCTCACCACCTTCGACCTGGACGAGGCGGTCCATCAGGCCCTGCACGTGGGAGCCAGCGGCTTCTTGTTGAAGGACACTCCCTACGACCAGCTGATCCATGCCATCCGGGCCGTGTCGCGTGGGGATTCCGTGCTGGCGCCCTCGATCACCCGACGGCTGATCGAGGCCTTCGCCCAGCATCCGCAGCCTGGCGCGGAGGACACCGCACGCCTAGACCGGCTGACCGAGCGCGAGTCTGAGGTGCTGCGCATGATCGCCAGAGGAATGTCCAACGCCGAGATAGGTCAGGCGACCTTCCTGAGCGAGGCGACGGTCAAGACCCATGTTGGCAGGGTGCTCAACAAGCTCGGCTGCCGCGACCGAGTGCAAGCAGTCGTCTTCGCCTACCGCACCGGATTCGCGCCCCTCGAGTGAGTCCGAGCGGCCCGACCATGAACCGGCGCGTACAGGATCTCTGGTCGATCCACTTCGTGGCCGCCCGCCCAAACCGACAGCGCAGCTGGCGTCCCCGCTCCGATGGATCGGTCGACAGCAGCACGGACTCAGACGATGCGTCATTCCGCCGCGATCGGGCGTCTCGACCGGTTCACGCTGGCGGCAGGGCTGAGGCCAACGCCCGGTGTATCTCGATGACAGTCTCGATCCCAACTGGCCCGTCAGCCTTCAGCTTCGGATACAGCTTCCTGGGCCACAGCACGTCGACACCGCGTGAGGTGAAGGAGCCGCCAAGCAACGGCCAGTCCGACTCGACGAAGCAGAGGACCCCGTGGACAGGGACGGCCTCTCCAATCACGCCATTTACGATGTCGATTTGCTTCAGCACACCATCCACCAGTTTCGTGCAGTCACGGGTGCCGACGAATAGCTTCTCGACGCGCGGTCGGAGAAGTCCACCCTCGACCCTCAAACGGGGGCGACCGGCGTACTTCTTGGGGTCGATCACGTAGACACCAGTGGCGGTGACGGCCAGGTGGTCGATGTTGGCCCTTGTTCCGGGTATCCGACGGTCGTGCAGGACGCGGAGCCGGTCCGACGCGAGCTCGTTGAGGCGTTTGCCGACTCTCTCCTCACCCAGTGCTCCCTTGTCCCAGGCCGTGGTCGACTGGGGCTCCTCGCTCAGCGCATGGATGAGCCCGCCCAGCCGGGGGTGCTTGTCGCGGATCTGCTGTTCGCGGCGTGCCTTGCGGCGTTCGAACTCCCTGCGTGCCGACGCGCCGGGGGTTCCGGACTCGATGACGTCTTCCACGGCAGGCTCATCCGCTGGTGACTCGACGTGGCTCGCGCAGCGCACGGTCTTGCTGGAACGCTCGTAGACCGCCTCGGTCTTGGCCGGCAGCGCGACGCCACACACGCGACACACACCGTCGAAGCGCAGGCGCATCAAAGTCTCGTCGGACATCACGTTCTCGCTCACGTCCGAGACCGTAACCGTGAACCTACGCAGACACTCCGCCTTTCGCCGATCTCGCACCGCGCTGCGCAGGAGTGTCCATTCCGCTGCGTTTACCTCCCTGCTGTCATGCCACCTCGCGTCCCAGCGTGCGCAGCTTCCGCGTGCTCGGCCTAGCCTCGATCTGTGTCCACCAAGTCTGAGCGTCGGGCCGCACGCGAGGCTGTGGCGACCTATCACGAGGAGCAACTGGGCGAACTCCTCCGTCACGTCCGGCTAGCGGTTGAAGGATTGGAGGCAGGTGAGCTCGAAGCGTTCGAAGTCGACGACCTCATCTTCCAGTACTCCCGGGCAGCCAGGGAACTCTGGAAGTTCTGCAGCCTGGGAAACATCGAGATCTCGGCGCGAATAGTTCGCGACGAGCCTCCAAGCGACTGGTGGGAACGCGGGGCACGCCGGAGACGGTGACTTGGCCGCACGTGTCAGCCGACAGTCCACCGCAGTATCTGAAGCGTCCCGCGGCGGGAGGCCCTCAGCCCACGGCTCCGAGCCGAACCTCATCTGGGCTCCCACGCTCGGGCTGGAGCAACGAACATGAAATTCAGAGGCGCCGGCTGATCTCGCTCAAGAATCGTGCAACCAGGGGGAGCGTCAGGTCCACGCGGTGGAACGCCGCGAGGTGCGCAGCGTCGAGCGTCACCAACTCTCCGTCGGGCAACGCCTGGACGAGCTGGCGGCCGAGCGCAGTCTCGCGCTGCCCTTCATCATCGACGCCCAGAAGCAGGAGCACCGGCACGTCCAATGAGGACGCCGACGCCCAGAGGTCCGGCTCGGTGGCCTGCGCCTCGATGCCACCGGCGAACGCCAGAGAGTCCGTGGAGCACAGGTGCTCGACCAGCCACGCCGGCACCGGTTCCCGCTCGGCCGCGACGAACTCCTCGATCACGTCACGGGTGCCTCGGGCGAGGACCTCGTGGGCTTCAGCTCGCAGCACATCGGGTGAGTCCGCTGGGTCAGGAAACGAGTCGAGCGCGACCAAACCGCTCAGGCGCCGCGGGGCAGACAGCCCCAAGGCGAACCCGACGCGTGCTCCGAACGAGTAGCCCACGAACGCCGCTCTGTCGGCACCTGCGTCGTCCAGTACTGCCAAGACGTCGGCGACATACCGCGACATGTGGTGGCCCGCCATGTCACTTGGCGCGCCGCTGCGACCTCGCCCACGGTGGTCCATCAGCAGGTGGGTGTAGCCGGGCAGGCGGTCGATGTAACCACCGAGCTCCCACATCTCTCCGTCCCCACACCCACCGGTATGCCAAACCACCGGCGGTCCGTCGCCAACGACGCGGTAGTGGATACGCACATCGGTTTGTACGAAAGGCATCGCGCCAACCCCCGGGGTCTTCGTATGCCCGAGCGTGCTCAGTGACGAGCTCAATCGTGCCACCCAGCCCCTGCCTGGCGATGTGGCCGGTGATGCTTGATGCGTCACACCGCCGCGTGAGGGCCTCCGGCATCGCGACGAAGGAGTCATCGTCCGCCGTGCGGTCGCGTCGATCACCCCGGCAACTCAGTTGCTACTTCAACCAAGGTTGCGGTTTTGTAACCCCTCGACTAGAACAGTGGCTGTCTTTCGAGGCGCCTCGCCATCCACTCACGCAGCCGGTTCACGCGAGGTGCCTCGCGACTCGTTTAAGCTCGATTCGACCCGGGTCATCCCAGGCCGCACTAGGTGTTCAAGGACCACACTCGCGGGTCATGCACGTGATACACGTGCATGGCTAGACGTGGCGGAGCTCCTCGAGGATCTCGGTGACGACCTGCTCGGGGGCGACCTCCTGCAAGTCGTGCGGGCCCTCGATCGCGACCTGCCGGGAGTGCGGGGAGAGCCGCAGCCAGTAGCTCTGGTTCTTCTCGCCCCCGGGGTCGGCTTCGGTGGCGCTGATCACGAGGACGGGGAAGTCGCCGATCGGCATGGTCAGCGTGTCCAGTTCCTCGGAGTAGTCGACGTAGTCCACGAACTCCGGGTTGTCGGTCCACACGAACCCTTCCGCCCGCAGGTCGTCAGGGTCGTCGTGGTAGCTGTCGATGGTCACCAGGCCCGCCACGCGCTCCGGGTGCCGGGCCGCGCAGCCGATGTTGAGGTTGCCGCCACCCGACTGGCCGACGAGCACGTACGGCGGGCGCAGGGGCAGCTTCGCCACCACCTCGTCCTGGACGGCGCACAGGTCGCGCATCGTGCGACGCCTGTGAGGCGGTGGGTCACTCCCCCCGGTGCCGGGACGGTCGTAGGTGCAGACGGTCGTTTCCGCGACCAGCGGGTCGACGAACGCTGCTGGGTAGGCATCCGTGCCCCCGGAGTCGGTGCCCGCCTCCAGCAGCACGCCGGGGCTGCCCTCGCCGGCGCACCAGTAGTTCACGGACTCACCTGAGGAGAGCGTGAGGGTGCCGCTGCGTCGTTCACCCGGTGACGGCGAGGGGGAAGCGGGGCTGCTGGTATCCGGCGTGCCGCTCTCCGCTTCCTCGGACGGGTCTCCGCCGCAGGCGGCGACGAGCATCAGTGCTGCGGCCAGGGCCACGCCGGCTCTGCGCATGTCCCGACCTCCTGCAGTGACAAGCCGGAACCCCGCGAGCCACCGGGTCAAGAACCATGATCCCGCTGCCCGAGGCCGGGCGCCAGTCATCCAGACATGCTGTCAAGTCCGGCGTCCTCCAAGCCGACGGAGCCTGCGTCATACCGCCGCATGTGCACCGATGCGGCCGCTTATCTGGGATGACTGAGCGCCCTCGAACCGCTCACCTCTTGCATCGGTCGCCCGGCGCTGGGAGCCGGTGTCTAGGGCACATGTACCGCCAACTAACGCGCGAGACCAGTGGTCGCGGAATTGCCGATGGCAGATGAGCGAACGGATCCCCACAATGGTTGCGAGGGATGTCCGGAGGGAGCGAGCGATGACACGCGCATCAGACTCACCCGGCTTGCCGCCGGTCGCACCGATGTCGCTCCCGGCGCGACTACGTGCCCTGAGGGAGTTCCACACCGGTCCCGCGGTCGTCCGTGACGTGGCGGGGCCCGTGGTCCGGCTCCCACTCGGGCCCCGGCTCGTGGTTCCGCCGTTCGTTTTGGTCACCTCGCCGCAGGGCGCGCACGACGTGCTCGCGGGCTCCAGCAACGACACCATGGACAAGCTGACGCCGATTCACCTTGAGACGCGGCTGATCGGTGACAACGTCTTCAACCTGCCCTACGAGGCCTGGAAGCCGCAGCGACGGACGCTGCAGCCGCTGTTCACCAAGCGGCATGTCGCGAACTTCGCCGGTCACATGGCCGCAGCGGCCGATGAACGAGCCTCAGGTTGGGGTGAGGGTGCCCTGCTCGACCTGGACCGAGACATGCGAGGCCTCACCCTGCGGGTGCTGGGTCGATCGCTGTTCGGCGTGGACCTCGACCAGCATGCCTCGGACCTCGGCCCGAGCATCCAGCAGGTGCTCAACTACATCACCAGCCGGGGGCTGCGACCGGTTCGTGCCCCCAAGTCGCTACCCACGCCCGCACGGCGCCGGTTCCGTGCAGCCCTGGCCGACATCCACGAGGTGATCGATGAGGCAATCGCCGGTTGCGAGGGGGACCCGGACCGCGACTGCGAATTGGTGCGGCTGCTGCTAGCGGCGCGGGATCCCGAGACCGGCCGGCCGCTGACTCGCGACGAGGTGGTCAGCGACCTCGCCGTGTTCCTCATCGCCGGTCACGACACGACGTCAACGACGCTGACTTACGCGCTGTGGGCGCTCGGCCACCACCCCGAGCTGCAGGACCGGGTTGCCAACGAGGTGGGCCAGCTCGGCGACCGGTCATTGACCGTCGACGACATACCTCTGCTCCCGTTCACCGCGCAGGTCATCCACGAGGCGCTTCGGTTGTGCCCGCCAGCGGCCGCGCTCGCCCGGCTCGCGACCCGCGACACGGTGGTGGACGGGTTCCGGGTCGAACGGGGATCCAATCTAATCGTCGGGATCTACGCGCTCCACCGCGACCCAGCGCTGTGGGACGCCCCGGAGACTTTCGACCCGGACCGATTCAGCGCCGAGCGGTCGCGGGGCCGGGACCGCTGGCAGTTCTTGCCTTTCGGCGCCGGCGCTCGCTCGTGCATCGGTGACCACTTCGCCATCTTGGAAGCCACGCTCGGCCTCGCGAGCCTCCTACGACGCCGCCGGGTCACCTCCCTCGACCCTGCCTTCCCTCTGGCGCTTCCGTTCACGATGACCGCGGGCGGGCCGATCCCGGCGCGGGTCGAGACTCGGTGAGTCCCGGCGATCCGACGGCGACAACCGAGCTCCTCGCTCCGGCCGGACGGTGCGTCACTTCGCCGCGAAGCGCGCACGCTGCATGCCCGCGGCGAAGGACTGGCTCCCGGTCATGCGCGTGAGGTCAGCGTGGCCGTGTCGGACGGGTCTCGATCGACTACATCGGTCGGCCACGGCTGAGTAGAGCGGGTCTCGTGCGGGTTGGGGTGGAACGGCGGGCCACGACCGGCGCGAGCCTCATCAGGAGGTCGCGCGCGGTGGAGCTTCTGGGTCTCACCGGATCGGAACCGCTGCGAGGATGGCGGCCGTGCGCCGCTACGAGGGGACCGTCTACGACAGCAACCGCTGGGACGGCTTCGAGCTCCGCCCCGGCGACATCGTCATCGCTTCGCCGCCGAAGTGCGGGACGACGTGGACGCAGATGATCTGCGCGCTGCTCATCCTGCAAGAACCGCAGCTCCCGCTCCCGCTGGACACGCTGTCGCCGTGGATCGACATGGTGACCCGGGCCCGCAGGGAGGTGGTCGCGGACCTGCAAGCCCAGACGCACCGTCGGTTCATCAAGACCCACACGCCGCTCGACGGGATACCCAACGATCCGACGGTCACCTACATCTGCGTCGGGCGTGATCCCCGCGACGTTGCGCTGTCGATGGACCGCCACATCGACAACATGGACGTCGGCGCGTTCCTCACAGCCCGCGAGCAGGCGGCAGCCATCGACGGCATCGACCTCGGCCCGTTGCGACCACCGCCGCCGCGCCCCGAGGGCGAGCGAGACCGCTTCTGGCAGTGGGTCGACGACGAGACGCCGTCGACGCAGGTCGGGTCGTCGTTGCGGCGCACAGTGGAGCACTTACAGACGTTCCGCGACGCCGCCGACGAGCTCGACGTCATCTACCTGCACTACGACGACCTCAAGGCCGACCTGGAGGGGCAGATGCGGCAGCTGGCCACCCGCCTCGGCATCGACGTCGACGAGCACCGGTGGCCCCGACTGGTCCATGCGGCGACGTTCGAGTCGATGCGCAGCAGGGCCGACACGACCGTCCCCGGCGGTGGCGTGGAGCACTGGGTGGACCCTGCCGCGTTCTTCAGCCGCGGCACGAGCGGCCAGTGGCGCGACCTCCTCGACGACCCCGACCTCACCCGGTACGCAACGCGCGTGCGAGCCCTTGCGTCCGACGACCTCGTCGAGTGGGTGCACCGCGAGGCGATCGACTGAGAGTCACGTTCGACGGTTGACCCGCCCTGCCGATGCTCGTCAGCGCCCAGGACCGTGAGTCTCCCCACCCAGCCACGCCTCAGTTGCGTCACACCGCGAGAGGACCTCCGCCTGACGACCGACGCAAGGTCGCATCGCCGGTGCTCATTCGCGCTTCGTGTCCCTTGACCACGGGGCCGGGCGACTGGATGACTTTGATGTCAGGTGCCAACTCCTGCAGTCACCGCACCAGTACGTACCAGTGGGCGACCTGCGGTTGCGTTCGACGCTCCAGTGTTGAAGGGCGCGTAGGGCACTTTCGGCGCTGAACTGGTCGGGGTAGCGAACCTTGTCGCACGGAGCCACAGCGACATTCCTCGGTAGTCGCCGTGCTCGGCAAGCTATATGACCCGCCCGACACGATGGTTCACACGCTTATGCGTGGTCTGCCAGCTTCGGAACCGCTAGCGCTTCCGCGTACGTGGTGGACGGTAGCGCCTCGTTCGAACCCGCGCTACACGTTGGGTGTCAAGCGCGTCATCTCCGCGAGTCAGATCAGCTCGCCCACCAGGTCGGCGAAGGCCGCGAGATAGGCGTCCACGTCGTCGTCCGTCGCGGCGACCGAGCAGGTAGGTCCGGCGCCGACGATGGCGTCCCAGACGCCCCGGTTCGCGAGGTAGACGCGCATGAGCCGACGTAACGGCTCGTCGAAGGCCTCCCTCGCCTCCGTGGCCGTTCGCGGCATGGACGGGCTGAACGACAACCCGCTGCGGGGCCAGAACCGGTGCGTCGTCCACGCCAGCCCCGACGCGGCCACGACCTGGGACAGCCCGTCGGCCAGCCGTGCGCCGAGCCGTTGACTGTGTGCATACGCGTCGTCGGTCAACACCTCACTCATGGCCGCCCGTGCCGCGGCCATGGAGACGGGGTTGCCGAACAGTGTGCCGCCGACTGCGACCTGCGGCTTGTCGTCGTCGCGACCATCGGGGCGCTGAAGCACGGCCGCCACCTCTTCGGTCATCCCGTAAGCACCCAGTGGGATGCCGGCGGCGATCGACTTGCCGACCGTGACGAAGTCGGCGACGAGCCCCCACTTCCGGGTGAGGCCGCCTGGACCCACGACCTGCGTGTGAGTCTCGTCGTAGGCCAACAACGTGCCGGTACGCCGGGTCACCTCACGTAGTCCGTCGTGAAAGCCGTCGTCCGGCATCAAGAGGCCCACGTTGTTGGTGAGCGCCGGTTCGGTGATCACCAACGCCACTTCACGGTCCGCGAGCACGCGATCCAGGGCTTCGAGGTCGTTGAACGGCACGATGAGCGTGCGAGCGGTGACGTCGTGCGGAAGTCCGTCTTCCTCAGGCACCAGGCGACCGTCCTCGATCTCGACCAGGACGTCGTCGAAGTGGCCGTGGTACTTGCCGTCGAAGAACAGCACCTTCTCGCGGCCCGTCGCGGACCGCGCGATCCGGATGACCTCGGTGTTGGCGCTCGTCGCCGCAAGCGTGAACTGCCACATCGGAAGGCCGTAGCGCCGTACCAGCTCGCTCGCGACCCAGATCGAGTCCTCGGTCGGAAGTAGGTACTGCGATCCCAGGCCGACCTGCCGACTCACCGCCTCGACCACCGGAGCCGGGCCGTATCCGGTGAACATGGACATGTCGGCGATGTTGAAGTCGGAGTACTCGTGGCCGTCGACGTCACGCAGGCGGGATCCGGCGGCCGACTCGATGAACAGCGGCGGGTGGTCGTACGACGTGCGCAGCCAGCTCATCGGCACGCCATTCGGCATCACGCTCTGGCCGGATACCCAGAGCGCCTGGCTGCGCGGACGCACCCCCACGAAGACGGCGTCCTCGCGCTCCTTGAGCGAAGCCACCCGCGCCGCGTCCACCAGCGATGCGCCCACCCCCGGAAGGGTAGTTCACCAGCCGTGGGAGCAGCCTGAGTCACGGGCCCGACGGGCCGATGCGCCGGCCGCGCTACACCCGTTCCACGAGCAGGGCCGAGCCCTGGCCGACCCCGACGCACATGGTGGCCAGGCCACGGCGGCCGTCGGTGCGTTCGAGCCGGCCCATCAAGGTGACCAGGAGCCGGGTGCCGGAGCAGCCCAGCGGGTGACCGAGGGCGATGGCGCCGCCGTCGGCGTTGACGATGTCAGGGTCGAGGCCGAGGTCGCGGATGCACGCGATCGACTGGGAGGCGAAGGCCTCGTTGAGCTCGACGGCGTCGAGGTCGTCGACCGACCAGCCGGCTGCGCTCGAGGACCTTGCGGGTGGCCGGCACCGGCCCGATCCCCATGATCGAGGGGTGCACGCCGGCGTTGGCGGCCGCGACAAGTCGGGCGCGCGGGGTGAGGCCGTGCTCGGCCACGAACCGCTCGCTCGCGACGACGACCGCGGCCGCTCCGTCGTTGAGGGACGACGAGTTGCCGGCGGTGACCAGCCCGTCGGCGTGGTTGACCGGCTTGAGTCGGGCCAGCACCTCCAGGCTGGTGTCGGCGCGCGGGCCCTCGTCGACGGCGAACTCACCGTCCTTGACCGGCACCGGCACGATCTCGCCGGCGAACCGCCCGTTCTTCACAGCATCCAGCGCACGCTCGTGCGAGCGCAGCGCGAAGGCGTCGAGCTCGTCGCGGGTCAGCTGCCACTGCTCCGCCACCCGCTCCGCGGTCTGCGGCATCGACAAGGTGATGTCGGCCTCGAAGCGCGGGTTGGGGAAGCGCCAGCCGATCGAGGTGTCGTACGACGCCCCCGGCTTCGCGAAGGCCCGGCTCGGCTTCTCGGTGACCCACGGCGCGCGGGTCATCGACTCGACGCCACCCGCCACCACCAGGTCGGCGTCACCGGCGGCGATCATCTGCCGTGCGGTCGCGACGGCGGTCAGCCCGGAGGCGCACAAGCGGTTGACGGTGAAGCCGGGGACCGAGTCGGGGAACCCGGCCAGCAGCACGGCCATCCGCGCGACGTTGCGGTTGTCCTCACCGGCCTGGTTGGCCGCGCCCAGGACCACCTCGTCGATGAGCTCGGCCGGTACGCCGGCCCGGCGTACGGCCTCCCCCACCACGAGCGCGGCGAGGTCGTCGGGCCGGGTGTGGGCCAGGGCCCCGCCGTAGCGGCCGATGGCCGTGCGGACACCGTCGAGCACGAAGGCCTCGGGCATGGTCTCTCCCCTGGTTGTCGGGTGGCCGCCGACCAGTCAGGCGTCGTAGTCGACGGTGACCGCGTCGCTGACCGGGTGGGTCTGGCACGTCAGGACGAAGCCGCGCTCGACCTCGTCCTCGTCGAGAGCGTAGTTGCGGCGCATGTCGACCTCGCCGTCGCGGACGAGCGCCCGGCAGGTGCCGCACACGCCGCCCTTGCAGGCGAAGGGCAAGTCGTTGCGGGTCCGACCGGCCGCGTCGAGGATCGTCTCGGCCCTGGGCATCGGCGAGGTCGTGGTGCGACCGTCGAGGGAGATGGTGACCTCGCTGGTCTCGCCTTCGACGACGGCGTCCGCGCGGTGCAGCTCGGGCGGAGGCGCGTCGACGTAGAACAGCTCGAAGTGGATGCGCTCCTTCGGCACGCCGAGCTCGGCCAGCACCTCACGCGCGTCCATCAGCATCGCGTGCGGTCCGCACAGCCACACGTGGTCGAAGCGGCCGACCGGGACGAGCGTCGTCAGGAGGCGGCGGAGCCGGTCGGCGTCGAGACGACCGGAGAACAGGTCGACGTCCCGTGGCTCCCGCGACAGCACATGCACCAGCTGCAGCTCGGGTCCGTAGCGGTTCTTGAGGTCGGCGAGCTCCTCGGCGAACATCACCGAGGCGGTCGTGCGGTTGCCGTAGAGCAGCGTGACGTCGCCGCCGTTGGCCAGCACGCTGGCGGCCACCGAGAGCATCGGCGTGATGCCGGAGCCTGCGGCGATGCAGAGGTGGTGCCCACCCTCGAGGAACGACGGGTCGGGACAGAAGCGCCCTCCCGGCGTCTGCACCTCGATCTCGTCGCCGGGCCGCACGTCGTGGACCAGCCACCGCGAGAACTCGCCGTCCGGGATCTCCCGCACGCCGACCCTGGGCCGCGCGCCGGCGGGAGAGCTGATCGAGTACTGGCGCCGCTCCTCGACCCCGTCCACGACGCGGCGCAAGGTCAGGTTCTGCCCCGGGACGAACAGGAACTCCTCGGCCAGGGAGTCAGGGACCTCGAAGGTGACGGCCACTGCGTCGTCGGTGAGCTCCTCGACGTCCGCGACGCGCAGCGGGTGGAAGGTGGCGGCCGCCATCAGATCTCCTTGACGTGCTCGAAGGGCTCGAGGCAGTCGGTGCAGCGGTAGAGGGCCTTGCAGGCGGTGGCGCCGAACTCGGAGGTCAGACGTACGTCGGCCGAGCCGCACCGCGGGCAGGCGATCGCCCGTCGCGTCGGCAGCAGGTTCAGCACGACCGGCCCCGAGGATCGGGGCGCGGGGCCAGGAGGCGAGATGCCGTGCTCCGCCAGGGCTTGGCGCCCGCGCTCGGTGATCCAGTCGCTCGACCATGCCGGGCTGAGCTCCACGCGGACCTCCACCTGCCGGTAGCCGGCATCCTGCAACCGGTGGACGAGGTCGTCGCGCATCGTCGCCATCGCCGGGCACCCTGAGTACGTCGGAGTGATCGCGACGACGACCGAGTCGCCGTCGTCGTCCACGCCGCGCAGCACCCCGAGGTCGGCCAGGGTCAGCATCGGCATCTCGGGGTCGGTGACGGTCGCCGCGACGTCGTACGCCGTCATGGTCGCGGGTCATCGTCACCACTGGCCCATCGGGTGTGCGCGGGCGACGACCTGCATCTCGGCGAGCATCCGCGCGCAGCTCCTCGGTGTGCAGCCCGTCGCGACCGGTGCGACCGCGGACGCCTGCGAGCGCGGGCTTGTCGGGACGCTCGACGCCGCTGACCGAGAGGACCTGCTCGAGGACGACGTCGACCTCGTCGGCGGCGGCACGCGGGTCGACACCGAACCCCTGCTCGACGGCCGTGCGCTCGACGTCGTGGACGAGGTCGAGCTCGCCACGGAACGGCCACACGGCGTCGAGCGCGGCGAGCAGGCGCCGCCGGGACTCCTCGGTCCCCTGCGCGAGGGTGAGGAACCAACGGCCGGCGTAGTCGCGGTGGTAGGTGAGCTCCTTGACGGCCTTGGCGGCGATGGCCGAGAGCACGGTGTCGACGCTGTCGACGAGTCGCTGCATGATCGCCAGGCGCCACGTGGAGAACACGAGCAGCCGCGCGATCGTCATCGCGAAGTCGCCGTTGTCGGGCTCGACGAGTCGCACGTTGCGGAACTCACCGGCCTCACGGAAGAAGGCCAGCGCGTCCTCGGGCGGGACGGGCGACCCTTCGGGCAACGCTGGGACGACGGCCGGATCCGCGGCTGCCGCACGGGCGAGCAGCAGACGCGCCTGCCCGAGCAGGTCGAGCGCGGTGTTGGCCAGCGCGATGTCCTCCTCGAGGTCGGGCGCGCGGCTGCACCACTGCGACAACCGGTGGGAGTAGACGAGCGCGTCGTCGCCGAGCATCAAGCAGTACGCCGCCAGCGCAGCTGGGTCGACACCCTCGGCGAGGCTCGTGTCGACGCCGGCCAGCGGGTCCTCGAAGTCGGTGCCGAACGCCCAGTGGGAGGGGTCGCTCCCGACCAGTCCGTCGTACACCGACGAGTGGTCGGCGTCGTGGTCGTGCACGTGATGGGTCATCAGGCGCTCACATGTGCGGGACGTCGTCGGGGATGGAGTAGAACGTCGGGTGCCGGTAGACCTTGTCGCCGCTCGGCGCGAACAGCGGGTCCTTCTCGTCGGGGCTCGAGGCGGTGATCGCGTCGGAGCGCACCACCCAGATGCTGACGCCCTCGTTGCGGCGGGTGTAGACGTCGCGGGCGTGCCGCACGGCCATCTCGTCGTCGGCGGCGTGCAGCGAGCCGACGTGGACGTGGTTGAGGCCGCGCTTGCCGCGGACGAAGACCTCGTACAGCGGCCACTCGCGGTCGTGGCCCGTGCTGGTCGGCTCATGCAGGCCGGCCTCCGACCTCGCTTCGCGCGCGAACGCGATACGCGCGCCTCCCGCACCCACGCGCCGTCCTCGTCGGCCTGGCGCCGGTGGGCGATGCGCTGGGTGTTGCAAGGGCCGTTGCCCTTGACCACCTGCATGAACTCGTCCCAGTCGGGTGCCCCGAAGTCGTGGTGCGCCGCGCTCCTCGTTCCACCGCAGCTCGGGGTCGGGCAGGGTGACGCCGAGCGCCTCGGCCTGGGGCACGCTCATGTCGACGAACTTCTGGCGCAGCTCGTCGTTGGTGTCGCGCTTGATGCCCCACGCCATCGACTGGGCGGTGTTGGGCGACTGGTCGTCGGGCGGGCCGAACATCATCAGCGACGGCCACCAGAAGCGGTCGACCGACTCCTGCACCATCGCCCGCTGCTCGTCGGTGCCGCGCATCATCGTCATCAGCAGCTCGTAGCCCTGGCGCTGGTGGAACGACTCCTCCTTGCAGATCCGGATCATCGCTCGGCCGTAGGGCCCGTAGGACGTGCGGCAGAGCGGGACCTGGTTGCAGATGGCGGCGCCGTCGACCAGCCAGCCGATGGTGCCGACGTCGGCGTAGGAAAGCGTCGGGTAGTTGAAGATGGAGGAGTACTTCTGCTGGCCGTTGATGAGCTTGTCGTAGAGCTCGCGACGCGAGGCGCCGAGGGTCTCGCAGGCGGAGTAGAGGTAGAGCCCGTGCCCGGCCTCGTCCTGCACCTTGGCCAGCAGGATGGCCTTGCGCCGCAGCGACGGCGCCCGGGTGATCCAGTTGCCCTCGGGCTGCATGCCGATGATCTCGGAGTGCGCGTGCTGGGCGACCTGGCGGATCACCGTCTTGCGGTAGGCCTCGGGCATCCAGTCGCGGGGCTCGATCCGGTCGTGCCGCGCGATGGTGGTCTCGAACTGTTCCTCGAGAGTCGCCGTCATGGGTCCTCCGTGAGAGAGTCGACATTTACAGACCGTTCGGTCAGTAACTACTGTGGCACGGTCAGGCACTCCACGCAACGAGAGGCCGGATCACGTGACCAGGATGCTCGAGAGCTACGCCGCCGGCCGCTGGTACGCCGCGAGCGACGAGGGCAGGCCGCTGCTGGACGCCGCCACCGGCGAGGAGGTCGCCCGCATCTCCAGCAACGGGCTCGACCTCCGCGAGATGACGGCGTACGCGCGGACCGTCGGCGGCCCCGCGATCCGCGCCCTGACCTTCCACGAGCGCGCCGGCCTGCTCAAGGCTCTGGCCAAGCACCTCTCCGACGCCGAGACCGGCATCAAGGACGAGCTCTACGACCTCTCGTTCCGCACCGGCGCGACCAAGCGCGACTCGATGGTCGACATCGACGGCGGCTTCGGCACCATGTTCAGCTTCGCCAGCAAGGGAGTGCGCGAGCTGCCGAACGACACGGTCGTCACCGACGGCAACCTCGAGCAGCTCGGCCGCGGCGGGACGTTCGTCGGCCAGCACGTCTACACCTCGCGGCCCGGCGTCGCCGTCCAGATCAACGCCTTCAACTTCCCGGTCTGGGGGATGCTCGAGAAGTTCGCACCCGCCTTCCTTGCCGGCCTGCCGTCCATCGTGAAGCCGGCGGCGCAGACCTCCTACCTCACCGAGCTCGCCGTCCGCCGCATCGTCGAGTCCGGCATCCTGCCCGAGGGTGCGCTCCAGCTGCTGTGCGGCAGCCCGGCCGGCCTGCTCGACGAGCTGCACCGTGCAGGACTCCGTGGCCTTCACCGGCTCCGCCCACACGGCCGGGATGCTGCGCACGCACACCAACGTGATGCACGGTGGCGTGCAGCTCGGCGTCGAGGCCGACTCGCTGAACTGCTCGGTGCTCGGCCCCGACGTCAGCGTCGACGACCCGGAGTTCGACCTGTTCGTCAAGGGCGTGGTCGCCGAGATGACAGTCAAGGCCGGCCAGAAGTGCACGGCCATCCGCCGGGCGATCGTGCCCAGCTCGTCGGCCGACGCGGTCATCGAGGCGGTTCGCGACCGGCTGGCCAAGGTCACGGTCGGCAACCCGCGCCACGAGGACACCCGCATGGGCGCGCTGGTCTCGCTCGAGCAGCGCGAGGAGGTGCGCAAGGCCATCCAGTCACTGCGCGCCTCCGCCGACCTGGTCTACGGCGACCCCGACCACGTCGACGTGGTCGACGGCGACGCCGAGCGTGGAGCGTTCCTCTCCCCCGTGCTGCTGCGCGCCCACCGCGGCGCGGTCGAGCCGCACGACGTCGAGCCGTTCGGGCCGGTGAGCTCGGTGCTCGCCTACGACGGCCTCGACGAGGCCGTCGAGCTCGCGGCCCGCGGCCGCGGCAGCCTGGTGGCGTCCCTGGTCACCCACGACCCCGACGTCGCCCGCACCGTGGTGCTGGGCCTGGCGCCGTGGCACGGCCGGATCCTGGTCCTCGACCGCGACGACGCCGGCGAGTCGACCGGCCACGGCTCCCCCCTGCCGATGCTGGTGCACGGCGGCCCCGGCCGCGCGGGCGGCGGCGAGGAGCTCGGCGGCGTACGCGCCGTCCTCCACCACATGCAGCGCACCGCGCTCCAGGCCTCGCCCGCGATGACGACTGCGATCACCGGCCGCTGGACGACCGGCTCGCCGCGCAACGACGGCACCGGTCCACCCCTTCCGCAAGAGCCTCGCCGAGCTGCGCATCGGCGACACGATCGCCTCCGCACGCCGCACCGTGACGCTGGAGGACATCGACCACTTCGCGGAGTTCACCGGCGACACGTTCTACGCCCACACCGACCCGGAGGCGGCGGCCAAGAACCCGCTCTTCGGCGGCATCGTCGCCCACGGCTACCTCGTGGTGTCGCTGGCCGCGGGCCTCTTCGTCGACCCCGACCCCGGTCCGGTGCTGGCCAACTTCGGCGTCGACAACCTGCGCTTCCTCACCCCGGTCAAGGCCGGCGACTCGATCGCGGTGACGCTGACCGTCAAGCAGATCACCCCGCGCACGAACGCCGACTACGGCGAGGTGCGCTGGGACGCCGTGGTGGCCAACGGCGACGGCGACCCGGTGGCGACGTACGACGTGTTGACGCTGGTCGCGAAGACCGTGGCCGCCCATCGGCTGACCGCTGGTTGAGGATGGCGCGCAGCGCTCGTCACGACACCTCCGTCACGGGTCTCGACTGATCCGCTCGCGGTGGTTGAGGTGTGACGGTTGCTGCGCAGGCCCTGAGCCTCGAAACCACCAGCTCAGCGGGCGGGGCGGTTGTCGACGATGCGCTTCATCTTGCCCATCGAACGCTCGACGCCCGCCGGGTCGACGACGTGGACGTCGATCGAGACGCCGATGGAGTTCTTCACCAGGCGCTGGAGCTGTACGCCGGCCTCGGTCGCCGCAGCGCTCGGAGCGTCCTCGCGCCGCTCCACCACGACCGTGAGCGAGTCGAGGTTGCCCGTGCGCCCCAGCACGCACTGGAAGTGCGGCGACAGCTCGGGGGTGCGCAGGATGAGCTCCTCGATCTGGGTCGGGAAGAGGTTCACCCCGCGCAGGATGATCATGTCGTCGGTGCGGCCGGTGATCTTCTCGATCCGTCGCATCGTGCGCGCCGTGCCCGGCAGCAAGCGGGTGAGGTCCCGCGT
The DNA here is from genome assembly GCA_963758885.1 of uncultured Actinomycetota bacterium. Lineage (GTDB taxonomy): Bacteria > Actinomycetota > Actinomycetes > Propionibacteriales > Nocardioidaceae > Nocardioides. Next base: position 46,185 of record CAVWXS010000031.1, on the reverse strand, counting down.
GCGGTAGCGGATGACGGGCATCGCCTGCTTGGTCAGGGAGGTGAAGACCAGCTCGCCCTCCTCGCCGTCGGGCAGCACCTCCCCCGTGTCCGGGTCGATGATCTCGGGGTAGAAGTGGTCCTCCCACACGTGCAGGCCGTCCTTGGTCTCGACGCACTCGCTGGCCACACCCGGGCCGATCACCTCGGAGAGCCCGTAGATGTCGACGGCGTGCATGTCGAGACGCTGCTCCATCTCGCTCGCGCATGTCGTTGGTCCAGGGCTCGGCCCCGAAGATGCCCACCTTGAGCGACGTCGCCCGCGGGTCGATCCCCTGGCGCTCCATCTCGTCGACGATGGCGAGCATGTAGGACGGGGTGACCATGATCAGGTCGGGCTCGAAGTCCTGGATCAGCTGCACCTGTCGCTCGGTCATGCCGCCCGAGACGGGAACCACCGTGCAGCCCAGCGCCTCCGCGCCGTAGTGGGCGCCGAGGCCGCCGGTGAAAAGCCCGTAGCCGTAGGCGATGTGGGCGATGTGGCCGGCCCGCCCGCCGGCCGCCCGGATGCTGCGCGCCATCACGGTCGCCCACATGTCGACGTCGTCGCGGGTGTAGCCCACGACGGTGGGCTTGCCCGTCGTCCCGCTGGAGGCGTGGACCCGGACGACGTCGGTGCGCGGCACGGCGAACATCCCGAAGGGGTAGTTCTCGCGCAGGTCGGCCTTGCTGGTGAACGGCAGCCTCGCCAAGTCGTCCAGCTCGGTGACGTCGTCAGGATGCACGCCGGCGGCGTCGAAGCTCTGCCGGTAGTGGCTCACGTTCTCGTAGGCGTGCCGCACCGACCAGCGCAGCCGCTCGGTCTGCAGCGCGCGCAGCTCGTCGATCGACGCGGTCTCGATGGGGTCGAGGTCGCCGGGCCGGGGGCTCAGGTCCTGCATGACGCCATGCTGTCACCCGGATCTTTCGCCGTCAGTGACGCAAATGCTGGTGCGATGCTCATGGGATGCGTGCTTTCCGTCACGGACGGCGAGAACCCCGCCCGCCGATACTGGTGCCATGCCGAGCGCCCCCACGACGTACTTCGAGACGCCCCGCCTTCGGGCCCGCTCCTTCACGCCGGGGACGTCGGCGCCTTCGCGGCGTACCGCGCCGACCCCGACGTCGCCCGCTACCAGAGCTGGAGCGACTTCACCCTCGCGGACGCCGAGGCGTTCGTGGCATCGCTGGAGGGCGAGGAGCCCGGCGTCCCTGGCGAGTGGTTCCAGATCGCGCTGGAGTCGAAGACGGACGGTGTCCTCGTGGGCGACCTCGCCCTCCACGTGGACGCCGATGAGCCGCGCCAGGCGGAGATCGGGTTCACCCTGGCGCCCGAGCAGCACGGCAGGGGCTACGGCACCGAGGCCGCGACCGCCTTGCTGGACTGGGCTTTCCCGGCGTTCGGCCTGCACCGCGTCATCGCGATCACCGACGCGCTGAACTCGTCGGCGGCCGCCCTGCTGGAGCGGGTCGGGTTCCGTCGCGAGGCGCACTTCGTCGAGAACGTCTTCTTCAAGGGCGCCTGGGGCAGCGAGTTCTCGTTCGCCGTCCTCGCCCACGAGTGGGCGGCACGCCGGTCCTGAAGGCTGACATCATTCCCCCCATGGAAGGGCTGGTCGCACGGGAGAGCGAGCTCCAGGCGATCCGCCACCTGCTGGCGGGCGAGCGTGCGGTGCGGGCCCTGGTGCTGGAGGGCGAACCGGGGGTCGGCAAGACCACGCCTGTGGGAGCAGGGGGTCGACGTGGGCGCGCGAGCGAGGCATGCGCGTGCTGGTCGCGCGGTCGAGCGAGGCCGAGACCCCGCTGCCGTTCGCCGGGTCTCATCGACCTGCTCGACGGCGTGGACGACCGACGAGCTGTCCGGCGTCCCCACACCCCAGCTCCGGGCGCTCGACGTGGCGCTCTACCGCGCCGACCCGACCGACCGGCCGCCTGAGCCACAGGTCATCTCCATCGCGGTGCTCTCGGCGCTGCGCGCGCTGGCCGAGGCCGGCCCTCTGCTCGTCGCCGTCGACGACGTGCAGTGGCTCGACCGGGCCTCCGAGGACGCCTTGGCGTACGCCGCGCGGCGGCTCGAGCGCGAACCCGTCACCTACTCTGCTGGCCCGGCGCCCGGGGCGGCGCTCGGCGCTGGAGAACGCGTTCCCCGACCAGCAGGCCGAGCGGCTCACCGTCGGCGCGATCAGCCTCGGCGCCACGCCGGCAGCTCCTGGCCGCGCGGCTGGGGCTGCGGCTCCCCCACCACCTGTTGCGGCGGATCTACGACACCACGATGGGCAACCCGCTCTTCGTGCTGGAGATGGGCCGGACGCTGGCTAGGACGCGACCTCGACAACCTCGGGGACCTGCCCGTGCCCGACCACGTCGAGGACCTGCTGGGCCTGCGCGTCGCCGACCTCGACGACTCGGCCCGCCGCGTGCTGCTGGCCCTCGCGCTCGACGCCGACCTTCGCGTCGCCCAGCTGCCGCACCCGACCGGCGTCGCGGCCCTGCAGGCCGCGGTCGACGCGGGCGTGGTCGTCGTCGAGGGCGACCGGGTCCGGCCCGCGCACCCGCTCCTCGCCGCCGCGGCCCAGAAGCAGGCGCCCGACGAGGAGAAGCGCGAGGTGCACCGCCGGCTCGCCGACCTGGTCACCGACGAGCAGCGGCGCGCCCTCCACCTCGCCCTGGCCACGACGGGCCACGACGAGGCGCTCGCGGCGCGCCTCGACGCCGCGACGGCAGCGGCGGCGGCGCGCGGTGCGACGCGTCTGGCGATCGACCTCGCGGCCACGCCTGGCGGCTGACCCCTCCCGAGGTCTCCGACGTCGAGCGGGTGCTCGCCCTGGGCCGTCATCTTCATGACGCGGGCGAGAAGCAGCGCCTCACCGACCTGCTCGGCGACCGCGTCGAGTCGCTGCCCGCCGGGCGCCGCGCGCGTGACGGCGTACCTGCTGCTGACCGAGGGTCATGCTCGAGCAGGGCAGCGCCGACATCGTCGCCCTCCTCGAGAAGGCGTTGGCGGAGGCCGGTGACGACCCCGTGCTGCGCGGCCAGGTGCTCTCCTACATCGCGGAGAACGAGGCCGTGGTCGAGGTCCGCGAGGTCGCCCGCGCCGACGACCGCGCCACGGAGGCGGTCGCCCTCAGCAAGCAGGGCAGCCCCGACGACCAGCGCCTGGCCCTCAACACGCTCACCTGGACCCAGGCCCTGCGCGGACGACCGGTCGCCCACCTGGTCGACGGCTACTACAGCCTTGTCCACCGAGCGCGCCTTCATGGCCCGCCACCCCGAACGCATCGCCGGCCAGCGGCTCTTCTGGCGCGGGGAGATCGGATCTCGCGCGCCCGATGCTGACGACGTTCTTCGACGACGCCGAGGAGTGGGCGGAGGCCTACGCGCTGGCGCGGCTGCACCTGTGCGAGATGGAGCTGCGCGCGGGCCGGTGGAACGACGTCGAGCGGATGCTCGACGACTGGGCCGCCTCGACCGACAGCGCGCTGCTGATCTGGCCGATGTTCGAGCGCTGCCGGGGACTGCTGGCGGCCGGCCGTGGCGACGTCGAGGCGGCGCGACGCTGGGCCGGTCGGGCGGTCGAGCTCGCCGAGTCGACGGGGGTGCGCTGGGACTGGCTCGAGGCCACCCGCGCCCTCGGCGTCGCGGCCCTGCTCGCCAAGGACCTGCCCGAGGCGGTCGGCCCGCCTGTCCGCGGTGTGGGAGCACACCCAGCGCGAGGGCGTCCTCGACCCCGGCGCCTTCCCCGCGGGCCCGGACCTGGTCGAGGCGCTGGCCGAGTCGGAGTCGTACGACGAGGCGCAAGCCGTGGTCGACGTCCTGGCCGACCGGGCGAGCGACCAGGGCCACCCGTGGGCGTGGGCCGGTGCCCAGCGCGGCGCGGCGCTCGTCGAGATCCACGGCGACGCCTACACCGACTCCGCCGGCGCAGGCGCTCGAGGCGGCCGCCGCGTCGTACCGCGACCTGGGCCTCGCCTTCGACGAGGCCCGGACCCTGCTGACTGCTCGGCCGCGCCCAGCGCCGGGCCAAGAAGTGGGGTGCCGCGCGTGACGTCCTGGAGCGCGACGGTGGCCGCGTTCGAGGCGATCGGCTCGCCCGGGTGGGCCGACGACGCCCGCGCCGAGCTCGAACGCGTCGGCGCCCGCCGATCGGCCACGACGGGCGGGCTCACCGCGACCGAACGCCGCGTGGCCGAGCTCGCCGTCGAAGGCCTGGCCAACAAGGAGATCGCGCGGACCCTCGTCGTCACCGTGAACACCGTCGAGTTCCACCTCCGCAACACCTACGCCAAGCTCGGCATCCGCTCCCGCGTGCAGCTCGCCTCCGCCCTGCAGGGCATCGACGACCCACCTCCGCGCCGGAGCTCGAGCGTCAACTGGCGAGACGCTCGTCGAATGGACGCTCTCGACCCGGAACCGGCCGTCGTCCTCGACGACCAGGACGCCTTCGCCCTTGCCCAGCGGGGCGACGACCTCGGCGGCCAAGCCGAGGACAGCAGCCTCGTTGGTCGGGCTGTGGCCGACGACCAGCGCGCGGCCATCGTCGGGCAACGCGTCGAAGACGCCGCGAAGCGCAGCCCCCAGCAACATCGCCTCCTTCTCGACGAGGTCGGGATCGACCCGGCGCAATCGCCTCGAGATCGGCGCCCTTGCCCGCGGCTTCGGACGCGGCTCGCCAGCGGTCCTCGACCGACGAGCGGAGCCCAGGGACGACAGTGACGGGCACGTCCTCCTGGCCGACGCTGCGCCGGAGGATCTCCACCATCTCAGTGGCTCGGGCCGCCCCGGTCGAGCCGAACAGGGTGTACGGCGGCGATAGCATCTCCCGCCCGATCGACTCGGCCGCAGCGACGCCGTCTGGGGTCAGCGCGTCCCCGTCGTTGTCCGTGTGCCGCAAGAGCTCGACGTACCTCATGCCCGTTCCTGTACCCCTCGCACCAGGCGTCACGCGTGCCGTCCTGGGGCGACCCCAGGGTCGTTTCCTGGGGTCGCTGGGGCGCGTTTCCTCGGGTCCTCCGTAGTTTCGGGGGGTCCTTCCCGGGCCGCACGGTAGAGCCATGACCGAGTACCTCGTCGAGCTCTACGTCGCACACGGCGACCACGTCGCTGCGCAGCAGCACGCCGAGCGGGCAGAGCAGGCCAGCGCCGGACCTGACCCGGGAGGGCCAGGTGGTGCGGTGCGTCCGGTCGATCTTCGTCCCCGAGGACGAGACGTGCTTCCTGCTCTACGAGGCCCCCTCGGCCGAGCTGGTCGCGGAGGCGATGCGCCGTGCCGGGCTCCGGCACGACCACATCTCCGTGGCCACGTCCACACCCCACGTCGTCGCAGCCGCGTCCGCGGATGCGCCCATCTCAACGATCAACCCAACGAAGGAAGGCACCACCATGACCATCACGTCCGACTACACCGAGCTCCGCGACAAGCAGCAGAAGGTCTGGAGCAGCGGCGACTACAACAAGATCGCGCACATCACCGTGCCGGTGTCCGAGCACCTCGTCGACCACGTCGGCGTGATGCCCAGCACGCACGTCCTCGACGTCGCCACCGGCACGGGCCACGTCGCCCTCGCCGCAGCGCGCCGCGGTGCCGTCGTCCGCGGCATGGACTACGTCCCCGAGCTGCTCGACATCGCCCGCCGCCGGGCCGACGCCGAGGACCTCGACATCGAGTTCGACCAGGCCGACGCCGAGAACCTGCCGTACGGCGACGGGTCGTTCGACACCGTCTTCTCGGCCATCGGCGTGATGTTCGCCGCCGACCACGCCCGCGCTGCCGGCGAGCTGGTCCGGGTTGCTCGCCGGGGCGGCCGGATCGCGCTGGCCAGCTGGACGCCCGAGGGCTTCGTCGGCGGCATGCTCGCCGCCGTCGGCCGGCACGTCTCCCCGCCGCCCGGCGCGCAGCCGGCCACCCGCTGGGGCGTCGAGTCCGTCGTCGCCGAGCTCCTCGGCGACGAGCGTCGTCGACGTGCAGTCGGTGACCGCCACGGTGCGCCAGCGGTTCGCGCAGCGCCGAGGAGTACGCCGACCTGTTCCTCACCTACTACGGCCCGACGTACGCCGCGGCCAACCGGCTCGACGAGGAGGGTCGTGCCGCCTTCCGTGCCGACCTGGTCGCGCTCGCCAAGCGCCTTCGACCAGAGCGGGAGCAACCGGCGAGGGCGTCGTGTGCGACTGGGAGTACCGCATCGTCACCGCCACCAAGCGCTGACCCGCACCACACCAACTCACGAAGAACAAGCAAAGGAACCAGATCATGAACATCAAGCCGATCAGCTCGCGCACCAAGATCGTCCTGCTCGCCGCCGCCGGCCTCATCGTGGCGACGTCACGACCACCGCAGGCGCCGCGGCCCTCATCACGGGGCAGAGCGTCAAGAACGAGTCCCTCACCGGCCAGGACATCCGCAACGGCTCGATCAAGGGCGCCGACGTCCGCGACGGGTCGCTGACCAAGGACGACATCGCCGGTGGCCTCACCGGGGCGCAAGGTCCCGTCGGCCCGCAAGGGCCGGCAGGCGCGAAGGGCGAGAAGGGCGACAAGGGCGACAAGGGCGAGCCCGGCGCTCAGGGCCAGGCCGGGCCGCAGGGTCCGGCCGGCTTCGGCGGGCTGTCCTACGTCATCGAGGACGAGCCCGTGGCCGCCAACTCCGCCATCGCCTGGGGTGCGCTGTGCCCCGGTGGCACCAAGGTGACCGGCGGCGGCGTCTCCAGCGACGCGCCGGCCGGCATCGTCGTCCGGGAGTCCGCGCCCCAGTCCAACGGCCAGAGCATCGGCTTCGGCTGGTGGGCCGAGATCCGCAACAACGGCAACGCCACCACCGCCTACGTGTGGGCCATCTGCGCGCCCGTGGGCTGAGCGACGTACGAGCACCCCTCCCGGTCGGGGGGCCGGAGGGTTGCTCATCACGAGGGGGGCCACAGCGCCGCCGGATCCCAGGGGGTGGGGTCCGGCGGCGCTTCGCCGATTTCGCGTCGTCTTGTGTCAGCGAGCAGACGGTGCCCGCCGACCGCCTCGCGCACAGTTGTGGTCACCAGGCCGCAGTCACCAGAACGGGCCTCCCCCACACGAAGGACAAGACCATGATCGCCATCGCCGCCACCGTCGTCGTGGCCCTGCTCGTCGTCGTGGCCGTGGCCCGCCTCACCAGCATCGTCGCCGCGGGCGTCGAGTACGTCCGCCGCTGACTCTCACACCGCGCTTCTGGCCGGGCCATCAGACTGGGCTCAGACTGGGCCGCCGTCGCTGCGCGGGTCGACGCCGACGGCGAGCGAGCCGTCCGGCGACAGCGTGCAGATCATCGCGTGGCCGACCTCGTCGCTGAGGGGCGGCAGCAGCACCGTCTCGACACCGTCGGTGCCGAGTCCGGGCTCCGCGAGGCCAGGTTCGACAAGGACGGCGCCGTCTCGTACGACGAGCCGCGGCGCCGAGACCGCCTGTTGCGGGGTCTGCGCCGGTGAGGGTGTGCCGCAGCAGCTGCAGGTGGATCTGCGGCTGGGCGCGACCGCCCATCGCACCCTGGGCGGAGACCCGGCCGTCGGCGTGCTCGACGATCACCGGCATCAGCGTGTGGGCGGGTCGCTTGCCGGGCGCCGGGTGGTTGGGCGAGGCCGGGTCGGCGGAGAACATCGAGCCGCGGTTGTGCAGGATGACGCCGGTCCCGGGCTCGAGAAGCTGTGAGCCGAAGGAGTGGAACAGCGACTGGATCAGCGACACCGCCGTCCCGTCGGACGACACGGCAGTGACGGCCACGGTGTCGCCGGTGGCGGCCGGCGGTCGCGCGACGGTCCTGGCTGTGCCCGTCAGGAGACGGTCCGGCTCCAGCAGCTCGTGCTTGCCGAGAGTCAGGTGACGAGGGTCGGCCAGCTCCGCGAGGCGGCACTCCTCGGCCCGCGCGAAGACAGGGACCAGGGCGGTGAGGTCGAGGTCGGGAAGGCCGCCGAGGCGCTCGCACGCACCGAGCATCGCGAGCAGCAGGTAGCCCTGGGAGTTCGGCGGCGACGTGGACACCCGGACGTCCTTCGTCGCCACGGTCCACGGCTCCTCCACGACCGGCCGGTGCGCGCGCAGGTCCTCGCGGGTGACCGGGACGTCGAGGTCACGCAGGCCGCTGGCGAGCCGGTCACCGACCGCTGCCGTCGTACAGGCTGCTGAGTCCCTCGTCGGCCAGGGTCCGCAGGGTCTGGGCGAGGGCCGGCTGCCGCAGCAGGTCTCCCTCCGACCGCGAGCCGTCGAGGAGCCGCAGCAGGTGCGACCCGGCCGTCCCGGCCCCGACCAGCTTGCCGATGCCGGCTGCCAGGCCCGCGCTGACACGTACGCCGTCCTCGGCCAGGGCCGACGGCGGGCAGCAGCAGGTCCGCGGCCGGTATCGATCCGCCGAGCTCGAGCAGGCTCGCCCAGCCCGACACCGCGCCGGGCACCGTCACCGAGCGCGGACCGGTGACCGGGACCGGTGTCCGGATCGCGGCGGACGGCGGAACCGTGCGCGCCGCTGGCGTTGACGCCCACCATCGACCCGTCCGGCCGGCGTACCAACGCGAACAGGTCACCGCCGACCGAGCACATGTGCGGATAGGCGACGGTCAGCGCCATCGCCGCGGCGACGGCGGCGTCGACGGCGTTGCCGCCGCGCTCGACGGCCGCTCTGCCCGGCAGCCGCGGCCGCCGGGTGCGGCGCCGCCAGCGCCACCGGCCGGTCGGTGCTCCCGCGCAGTCATGACAGGGAAGTAGAACACGCCACGTGGGCGTCATCACGTCGGCTGATCACCTATCCGGCGCTTCGGTCGCCGCTGAGTGGGTACCTCCCGGTCATGGCCACCACTACCCGCCCACGCACCACCTCCTCGACCGACGCGATCGTGCTGCTCAAGAACGACCACCGCGAGATCAAGAAGCTCTTCGCCGACTTCCAGAAGGCCGGCGACGGCGCCGAGAAGACCAAGCAGCGCCTGGTCGACAAGATCATCGAGCTGCTGACCGTGCACACCTACATCGAGAACGAGGTGATGTACCCGCGCGTGCGCGCGCTGCTGCCCGAGCTCGAGGACGACGTCCTGGAGTCCTACGAGGAGCACCATGTCGCCGACGTCCTGGTCATGGAGCTGGCCAACATGAAGGCGTCCGACGAGCGCTTCACCGCCAAGACGACCGTGCTGATCGAGAACGTCACCCACCACATCGGCGAGGAGGAGGACGACTGGTTCCCGAAGGTTCGCGAGGGCCTCGGCCGCAAGGCGCTGCAGGAGATCGGGCAGGAGATGCAGGCGGCCCGCAAGAAGGCACCCCGCCGCCCCTCGCAGCCCAGTGCCCTGAAGAAGACGGTCGACGCCGTCATCTCCTGAGCGGAAGGACCTCGGAATCCGATGACGGAGATGGAACCCCTCGCGGAGACACGCGAGGCGCTGGCCGAGCTGGTCAGCTTCGACGACCCCGACGTCGACGAGCTGCTGCAGGACCTGGGCGAGCGCGCCCGCGGCATCGTGCCGCAGCTCGTGGGGCTCTCGCTCGGCCTCGCCTCGGAGGGCCTGACGTTCACCATCGTCGCCTCAGGAACGGCGGCCGCCGCGCTCGACGCGGCCCAGTACCTCGACGGCGGTCCGTGCGTCGAGGTGACCGAGGGCCGCAGCGACGCTCGAGCAGACGACGATCGACGACCCCCTCGACGAGGAGCGCTGGGGCCTCTACGCGCGGGTCGGCGCGGCGGCCGGCGTCGCGAGCAGCCTCTCGATGCCCATCTTCCGCGGCGGACGCCAGGTGGGCGGCGTCAACCTCTACGCGTCGACCGCCGACGCCTTCACCGGCCACCACGACGACCTCGCGCTCCTGATGGGGACGACGGCGGCCGAGGCGGTCAGCAACGCCGACCTCTCGTTCTCGACCCGGCTGGAGGCGGCGGCCGCTCCGGCCCAGATCCGGGACCGCACCGCCATCGACACCGCCGTGGGACTGCTGGCCGCACTCCGGCACTCCGACATCGACACCGCTCACCGGCTTCTCATGGAGGCCGCCGCGCGCGCCGGGATCACCGAGGCTCTGGTCGCGCGCGTCCTCGTCCTGGTGCACGCACGCCGGCCCGACAAGTCGTCGGACGATCGGCGGACTAGTCCCGGCCGGTCTCGCTGGAGGGCCGGAGCGAGGATGGTGCGCGTCGGGTGCGGGACGAACCCGTGCTCGGTCGCCCACAGCACCGCCTGCGTCCGCCGCTGCACGCCGATCTTGCGGTACGCCGACCGGATGAAGGTCTTCACCGAGTTGATGCTGAGGAAGGCGCGGTCCGCGACCTCCTGGTTGCTCAGCCCCTGCGCGATCAGCGCGATGATCTCCGACTCCCGCGGGCTCAGGCCGTGCTCCTTGCCCGGCCAGGCCTTCGTGGTCACGCGCGCGTCCGGACCGGGGTCGTCGCTGACGACGACGTCGCCGCGGTGCACGCGCTCGAGCGCGTCGACCAGCTCGTCGCCCGACAGCGACTTCGACAGGCACGCCACCGCGCCCGCGGCCAGGGCCTTGCTGACGACGCTCTTGCCGAGGTGCCAGGTGTAGAGCACCACCTTGGCCTGGGTCTCAGCGATGACCTGCTCGGGCTGGCCCTCCACCTGCTCCTGGCTGTAGGTGTCGTAGAGGAGCACGTCGATCTCGCTCTCGACGGGCAGCAGGGAGACCAGCTCCACCACCTCGATGCGGTCGGCGTACGGCGCCAGCATCTGCTGCACGCCGGACACGATCACCGCGTAGTCGTCCATGACGGCGACGCGCAGCGGGTCCTGCGTCCTGTTACGAGCGTCCATCGCCTCGCCGTACCCCGTCAGCGGGCATCCACCCCCGCGCCGAGACCGGCTGGCAGGATCTGACCGCATGTCTGCGCACCCGGAGAACGACCGGTTCGAACCACTCATCGGCGAGTGGAGCCTCGCGATGGTGCCAGTCGGCGAGGAGCGACCCGACCCGCTGCCGGACGTCGGCGCCCGCACGAGCTTCTCCTGGATGGGCGACCGCGCGTTCGTCGTCCAGCGGTGGAGCATCCCGGTGGAGGGCGCGCCGAGCGGCCTCGCCGTGATCGGCTGGAACGCCGACCGAGGTGCCTGCCTCCAGCACTACTTCGACGACCGGAGCGTCGCCCGCGTCTACGAGACCGACCTGGTCGACGGCGTCTGGACGATGGAGCGCACCAGCGCCGACCTGATGCCGCTCGACTTCGCGCAGCGGTTCACCGGGGTGTTCACCGCGGACGGCGACTGGATCGACGGCACGTGGGAGATCCGTCGCGAGGGCGAGGACTGGCGCAAGGACTTCGACCTGGTCTACTCGCGCGTGGCCTGACGACGTCGACGCGCCGACGCCCGCCGGCAGGGCCGGCGGGCGTCGGGCGGTCGAGCAGTCGTTGCTAGATGGTCGTACCGGGAGACCGGTACGCCGAGTCACCGGCAGATCGCTGGCAGAGTCGTCGGAGGACCCCGTGGGTGCCTCCTGCTTGACCTTGTCGGCCGACTCCTGGGCGCTGGCCTTGACCTCCTGCGCGGCCTCGGTGGCCTTGTCCTTCAGCTGCTCGCCGACCTCCTGGGCGGCGGACTTCGCCTGGTCCATGATCGGCTGCCCGTGCTCCTGGGCCGCCTCCTTGAGGCGCTGCGCGCCCTGGGCCTCGGCCTTGCTGGCCGGGATCAGGCCGGCGATCACGAGCCCGGCGCCGAAAGCCACCAGGCCGGCGGCGAGGGGGCTGCCCTCGACGCGGTCCTCGATGGCACTGCCGGCGCTGGAGGTCGCGCTGCTGACGCCTTGGGTGGCGCCCTGACCGCTGCCCATCACCTTGTCCTTGGCCGAGGACCACTTGTCGCGGACCGCGGTCTTGCGGCGCTCGATGATCGCGCTGGGGCTCACCTTGTCCTGCAGGGCGTCGACGTCCTGGGACAGCTCGGCCCGAGTCCTCGCGATGTCGCTGTTCAGCTCTTCTGTGCTCGTGCCCATTGTGCGTCCTCCTTGAGAGACTGTTGCGTCTGCGGCAGCTGCGGATTGGCCTCCTGCAGCTTCTTGCGGCCCATGCTCGCCAGCACGCCGGTCGCGATCGCCCAGATCAGGGCGACGATCAGCGCGGCCAGCTCCACGGGCATCCAGTTGTCGAGCAGCCAGATCAGCGTCCACGACAAGAAGATCAGCATCAGCAGGCCGGTGACGGCGGCACCGGCGAGCATGCCGATCCCCTTGCCTGCCGTGCTTGCCTCCTGCTTCAGCTCGGTCTTGGCCAGGTCGATCTCCTGACGGACGAGCGTGCTGAAGTTCGAGCTGATGTCGCCGACGATCTCACCGAGGCTGCGATCGTCACGGGACTGCCCCGCCGCGGTCGCGCCCGAGGGGGCGTCGTACGAGGTCATCAGGACGCCCCGAACGGGCGATCCGTCTCGGTCGAGGTCACAGCGGGGGTGACCGGCGGGTACGCCGACGGCGTGCCGGCCGGCTCGTCGAAGGACGCCGGGGTGGTCGCGGTGACGGTGGCGTCGTAAGCCGGCGTCATCGGACGCTCCTGCGTGGCTGCGACGTCGTAGCCGTTGCCGCTCGAGGTGCCGTTCTGGCGCCTCTGGGCCGCGTCGCGCGTGCCCCGGAGGACCCGTCCGACGACGACGCCGGCGATGGCGGCGCCGGCCAGGAACATCCCCGGACGGCGACGTGCGAACGAGCGCAGGTCGTCGAGCAGCTCGGCCGGCTCGCGCCCGTCGAGCTGCTGGCTGAAGGAACGCGCTCGGTTGGCCACCTCGCGGGCGGCCCCCGAAGCGATCCCGCTGCTCTGCTCGGCCATGCCGTCGAGGTCGTCGCTGAACGTGCGCAGCGTCTCGACGAGCCGGTCGCGCTGGGTGCGGGACTGGTCCTGCACCTGGCTCGTGGTCTCGTCGAGAAGTCCGCGGGCCTGCTCTCGGACGTCTCCGGCGACGGACTTGGCCTCGTCGGTGGCGACGCCGGCGACGTGCTTGGCCTGGTCCTTCGCCTGCTCGGTCTTCGATTCCTGGCTGTCCATGTCGTCGGTCGGCTGACCGAGGGTCGTGGACGTGCTCATGGAGCTCGTAGTCATGTGGTTCCTCCCTGTGTGTCGAAACCAGGGGGTACCCACCACACCCCCCACCGATGCGGCCAGAAAGGCCCGGAAAATAAGGGGATTGATCGGTCGCGGGTGGGTACGGGTGTGACTTCACCCTTCCGGACGAGGAGCCACGATGGTCGATGAAGCGACGCTCCGCCGCCGCCGGAGCGGGTCAGGTCCTGGCGGGGGCTGCCAGGGCGGTCGCGGCCCTGCGGACAGCCGAGAAGCCGCTGCATCCGCGCGGAACCATGTGGTCCGGAGCCCTCGTCCGCCACGGGGGCTCGTCATCGGGAGTCCACTGGCTGGACGAGCCGGGCGACGACCGCGCCCAGGTCCGGTCTGTCGCGCGCCGTCGGGCTGCCGGCCGCGTGGCCCGACGTGCATGGTCTCGCCGTCCGGGTCCTGGGCGACGACGGCGGCATGGCTGACGTCCTCCTCGCCACGACCGGGGCAGGGCCGGTCGGGCGCTTCGTCCTCCACGTCGGACGCAGGCCGGAACGGATGTTCTTCGGCAGCCTGCTCCCCTACCGCACGACCGCGGGCCCGGTCTCCCTTGGCGCCCTGCGGCGCGACGACGCGTCGTGGCACCTGATGTGGGCGGTCGGCCGCGCGCCCTGGACGCCGTTCGCGCGTCTGGTGCTGTGGGAGCGGACGCCGGCCGAGGACATCTCGTTCGACCCGGTGCTCAACCGGCCGCCCGGCCTCGAGCAGTACGACGCCCTGGCGCGGCTGCGCCTGCCCGCCTACCGCACCGCCCGGCGTGCGCGCGGCGACAGCATCGCCGAGCCGGTCCCGGGTACCGCCCAGCCATGAAGAAGCCCCTGCTGGCCATGTTCGTCGTCGGTGCGATCGCCATCGGCCTGCTGATCGTGCTGGCGATCGGCGTCTTCAGGGTCGACGAGGACGGCCGCGAGCAGGACGGCGCCGGCCGGCCTCATGCCCACAGGTTCGAGACGACGGCCTGAACGCCCGCCTCAGTACGCCACCAGGTCATTGACTGAACGTTCAGTCTGGGACACCATCTGCACTCATGGAGCGCGCTGACGTCGTCGTGGTGGGTGGCGGCACCGTCGGGGCCTGGACGGCTTGCTTCCTCGCCGAGGCCGGCCGCTCGGTGATCCTGGTCGAGGCCGACACCCTGGGCAGCGGGGCGAGCAGCCGCGCCTCCGGGATGGTGCGCGCGCAAGGCGGCACCGAGGTGGCGATCCGGCTGGGGATGTTCAGCCGGGAGTTCTACGCCGGCCAGCGCGACCGCTACCCGCTCGACTCCGGGTTCGTCGCGCAGGGCTACCTGATGCCGTGCTTCACCGAGGCGGAGGTGGCGGCGGCCCACGACCGCATCGCGCTGCAGCGCTCGCTCGGGCTCGACGTCGAGTGGCTGGACTCCGACGAGCTCGACCGCCGCGCGACCGGCCTGAGCCCCGGAGTCACGCTCGGCGCGTCGTACGCCGCCGGCGACGGCTACCTCGACGCTCCCCGCAACGTGCTCGCCTACACCGCCGCCCTGGTCGCCCTGGGTGTCGACGTGCGCGAGCACCGCGCGTTCACCGGGCTCCGGCTCGACGGCGGCCGGGCGGCCGGGGTCGACACCAGCGACGGACCGATCTCGGCGGACGCCGTCGTACTCACCGGTGGTCCCGACCTGGCGGCCGTCGGTGCGGCCGCGGGTGGGCGCGTCTTCGCGGGAGGTACGCGCCACCAGGTGGTCGTCACCGCGCCGCTGCGCGGCATCGACCCGCACTCGGTGCCGATGGTCTTCGACGTGACCTCGGGGATCTACTGGCGGCCGGGCGAGGAAGGCGGCCTGCTCTGGGGGATGAGCAACCCCGACGAGCAGCCCGGGCGCGCCCGCGACTTCGACTGGGCCTACTACGAGCGGATGCGCGAGCGGGTCGCCGCCCTGCTCCCGGCCACCGCCGGAGTCGGCCTGCGTCGGGCCTGGGCGGCCACCATCGACTACACGCCCGACCACCTGCCGATCATCGGCCCGCTGGTCCGCGACGAGCCGAACGGGGGTCCGGTCCCCGGCACCGTGGTCGCGAGCGCGGGCGGCCACGGGATGATGTGGGGCCCCGGGGTCGCCCGCGCGACGGCCGACGTCGTGCTGCGCGGGACGACCGACGTGGTCGACCTCACCGACCTCGGCCTCGAACGCTTCGACGCCGACGGACGCAGCCGCTTGGCTGCCGATCCGATCGCGTTGCCCTTCCCACAGACGCTGACCGAATCGGGGACTCGCTAGATGACGACACCGCACGTGACCGACGCCCTCCACGCCCAGCTCGAGGACTGGGGCCCGTTGGCGGAGGCGACCGGCCCGGAGATGACCACCTCCGGCATCCAGGTCTGGGCCGACGGCGGCGCCTCGGGCGGGATCTGGCAGTGCACACCCGGCCCCTCGCACTGGACCCTGCAGACCAACGAGGTGATCCACCTCGTCGCGGGCCGGATGACCGTCACCCCCGACGACGGCGAGTCGGATGTGCTCGGCGCCGGCGACATGGCCGTCTTCCCGAGGGGCTGGTCCGGCTCCTGGGACATCCACGAGACCGTCCGCAAGGTCTACGCGATCTTCTGACCGGCCGAGTTGCGCGAAATGTCTCGCCGAGTTGCGCAAAATGTCCTCGCGAGTTGCGCGAGATGTCCCCGTGGCGAGGACATCTCACGCAACTCGGCCGGACATTTCACGCAACTCGGCGGGCGGCGGCGGTCAGGGCGTCGTCGAGGATCTCGATGGCCTCGGTGACCTCGAGGGCCGAGGTGGTGAGCGGCGGGACCAGGTGGATGCGGTTGTAGTTGACGAACGGCAGGAGGCCGCGGCGCCTGCACTCGGCGACGACGGCGTTCACGGCCGGGCTCGACCCGCCGTACGGCGCCAGCGGCTCGCGCGTGGCGCGGTCGGCGACCAGCTCGATCGCCCAGAAGGCGCCCGTACCTCGTACCTCGCCGACCCACTCGTGCTTGCGCGCGAGCTCGGCCAGGCCCGGCCCGAAGACCTCCTCGCCGAGCGCGGCGGCATGCTCGACGACGCGGTCGTCCTCCATGGTGCGGATCGTCGCGACGGCGGCGGCGCAGGCCAGCGGGTGCCCGGAGTAGGTCAGCCCGCCGGGGTAGACGCGGTCGTCGAACGTCGCCGCGATCTCGGGGCTGATCGCCACACCGCCGAGCGGCACGTAGCCGGAGTTGACGCCCTTGGCGAAGGTCAGCAGGTCGGGCACGAGGTCGTCGAGCTCGGAGGCGAACCAACGACCCGCGCGGCCGAAGCCCGACATCACCTCGTCGGCGATCAGCATGATGCCGTGCTCGTCGCACAGGCGGCGTACGCCGGAGAGGTAGCCCGGCGGCGGGATCATGATGCCGGCCGTGCCGGGGATCGCCTCGAGCATGATCGCGGCGATGGTGCCAGGACCTTCGAGCGCGATCACGTCGGCCAGGTGGGCGAGCGCCCGCTCGCACTCCTCGTCCTGCGTCGTCGCGTGGAAGGCGCTGCGGTAGAGGAACGGCCCGAAGAAGTGGACGGTCCCGGCCGCGCCGTGGTCGTTGGCCCAGCGGCGCGGGTCACCGGTGACGTTGACGGCGAGGTGGGTGCCGCCGTGGTACGAGCGGTACGTCGAGAGCACCTTGATCCGCCCGGTGTGCAGCCGCGCCATCCGGATCGCGTGCTCGTTGGCGTCCGCTCCCCCGTTGGTGAAGAACACCTTGTCGAGGTCGCCGGGCGTGTGGCTCGCGATCAGCCGGGCGGCCTCGGACCGCGCGGCGTTGGCGTGCTGCGGGGCGACCGTGCAGAGGTACGCCGCCTGCTCCTGGATCGCGGACACGATGCGGGGGTGCTGGTGGCCGAGGTTGGTGAACACCAGCTGCGAGGTGAAGTCGAGCAGCCGCTGACCGTCCTGGTCCCACACGTGCGAGCCCTCGGCCTTCGTGACCACCATCGGGTCGAAGGAGCCCTGGGCGGACCAGGAGTGGAAGACGTGCTTGCGGTCCAGCTCCTTGACGCGGTCGGGGGTCAGCTCGACGAGCTCAGACACTCTGCTGTTCTCAGACATTTTGCGGGAATCCCAGCTCGAGGCCGCCCTGCGGACGGTTGTGGGGGTCGATCCACCGGGTGGTGACGACCTTGCCCCGCGTGAAGAAGTGGACGCCCTCGGCACCGTGGGCGTGGGTGTCGCCGAGCAGCGACCGCTTCCAGCCTCCGAAGGAGTAGTAGGCGACAGGGACCGGCACCGGTACGTTCACGCCGATCATGCCGACGTGGACGTCGGCCTCGAAGCGCCGCGCGGCCCCGCCGTCGTTGGTGAACACGGCGGTCCCGTTGCCGTACTGGTTGCTGTTGACCAGCTCGACCGCCTCGTCGTAGGTGTCGACGCGGACCACGGACAGCACCGGGCCGAAGATCTCCTCGCGGTAGATCTCCATCTCGGGCCGGACGTTGTCGAACAACGTCGGGCCGAGCCAGAAGCCGTCCTCGGCTCCGCCCTCTGCCAACCTCGGGGCGACCTCGCGGCCGTCGACGACGACCTTGGCGCCGTCGCGCTGGCCGGAGTCGATGTAGCCGGACACCTTGTCGCGGTGGGCCTTCGTGACGAGCGGGCCCATGTCGGCTTCCTTGCCCTGAGAGCCCGCGCTGCCCGTCGCGGCCGCGCTGCCGTCACCCGTGACGATGTTGCGGGCCCGGTCGGCG
Organism: uncultured Actinomycetota bacterium; assembly: GCA_963758885.1. Classification (GTDB taxonomy): domain Bacteria; phylum Actinomycetota; class Actinomycetes; order Propionibacteriales; family Nocardioidaceae; genus Nocardioides. The sequence goes on along the minus strand of CAVWXS010000031.1, from coordinate 28,433 downwards.
ATCCGGGCGACGAGCTCGTCGCCGATCGGGCCGACGGCCACGAGCACGCTGATCGCCATGCAGCGCTCGCCCGCGCTGCCGAAGCCGGCGTTCACGGCCGAGTCGGCGGCCAGGTCGAGGTCCGCGTCGGGGAGCACGACCATGTGGTTCTTGGCCCCGCCGAGGGCCTGCACGCGCTTCCCGTGCTGCGAGGCCTGCTGGTAGACGTACTCGGCGATCGGGGTCGAGCCGACGAAGCTGATCGCCTGCACCACCGGGCTCTGCAGGAGCGCGTCGACGGCCTCCTTGTCACCCTGGAGCACGTTGAAGACACCGTCGGGGAGACCGGCCTCCTTCCACAGCTGCGCGATCCACAGCGATGCGGACGGGTCCTTCTCACTGGGCTTGAGGACGACGGTGTTGCCGGCAGCGATCGCGATCGGGAAGAACCACATCGGCACCATGGCCGGGAAGTTGAACGGCGAGATGATGCCGACCACGCCCAGCGGATCGCGCTTGGAGTGCACGTCGACGCCGGTCGAGACGCTCTCGGAGTGCCCGCCCTTGAGCAGGTGGCTGATCCCGCAGGCGAACTCCACGACCTCCTGGCCGCGGGCGATCTCGCCCGTGGCGTCGGAGAGCACCTTGCCGTGCTCGGAGGTGATGATCGCCGCCAGCTCGCCGCGGCGGGAGTTCAGCAGCTCGCGGAACGCGAACAGCACCTGCGTACGCCGCGCGAGCGACGTACGTCCCCACTCCAGCGCGGCGGCGTCGGCGGCGGCGATGACGGCCTCGGCGTCGGCTCCTGCTAGGCGAGGGCGACCTGCCCGGACACCTGGCCGGACGCGGGGTTGGTGACGTCGGCGTAGCGGCCGCTCGTGCCGGCGTAGGTCGCGCCGCCGCTCCAGTGGTCGATGGTGGGGAGAGAGCTCATGGTCCCCATCCTCACGGGCGCGCGTGGCGCGAGGACCTGACGATCTGTCATGAATCGTGGCCTCGACCTGTCAGACTGTCGGCGTGCTCACGATCGCCGACGTGCTGCAGATGCCCGCCGTCCGCAGCGCCGACCCGGTGGTGCTCGCCGGCGCCGGTTCACTGGACCGGCAGGTCCGGTGGGTGCACACCACCGAGCTGGCCGACATCGGACCGCTGCTGCGCGGCGGTGACCTGGTGATGACGACCGGTATCGCCCTGCCCGACCACGACGAAGGGCTCACCCGCTTCGCGGTCAGCCTCGCCGAGTCCCAGGTCGCGGGCCTGTTCGTCGAGCTCGGCCGTCGCTGGTCGGCGCTCCCGGCCGCCCTGGTCGCCCAGTGCGAGCAGCGCGGCCTCCCCCTGGTCGCGCTGCGGCGGGAGGTACGTTTCGCGGCCGTCGCCCAGGCCGTCGGCGAACAGCTCGTCGACGCGCAGCTGGCCGAGCTGCGGGCAGCCGAACGGGTGCACGACACCTTCACCGAGCTGAGCATCACCGAGGCCGGCCCGGCCGAGATCCTGGCCGCGGCGCAGCGGCTCTCGGGCGCCGCCGTCGTCCTCGAGACCGAGCAGCACCAGATCGTCGACTACCTGGTCGGTCCCGCCGACGCGGGCAACGAGTCGGGCAACCAGATGGGGTTCCTCGACGACTGGGAACGCCGCTCGCGCAACGTCCGCACGTCCGGACGCACCGCCTGGGATGCCAGCAACGGCTGGCTGGTCACCCGCGTCGGGCTGCCCGAGCGCGGCTGGGGACGGCTCGTCATCGGGGCGCCGGAGGCGCCCTCCCCCGGCCTGACTGCCGTGGCAGAGCGCGCAGCTGCGGCGCTGGCGATGCACCGGCTGCACGACCGCACCCGCGACAGCCACGTCCGGCGCGTCCACCACGAGCTGCTGATCGGGCTGCTCTCCGACCCGGCGAACGCCGAGACCCACCGGCGGGCCGAGATCGCCGGCCTGCCGCCCGGGCGTCAGCACGTCGGCCTGGCGTTGCGGCCGCACCGCGCGGCGGCGATCGACGACCTGGTGGCCGCCTGCCTGCGGGCCGCGGAGGTGACGCGTACGCCGAGCCTCGCCTCCGTGTTCGAGAGCGAGGTACGCGCGCTCGTGACGCTGCCCGCGCGAGGGGACGCCGTACGCCTCGTCGACCGCTGGGCCGCGGAGGTGACCGCACGGGTACCTGCCGTGGTGGCCGCCGGCTCCCCGGTCGACGGCCTTGCCTCGGCTGACCGCACGTTGCTCGAAGGCTCCCAGGTCCTGGCGGCACTCCCTCCGGCAGACCGCGAGCCCGGGGTGCGCCGGCTCGACGACCTGCACCTGCGCGGCCTGCTCACGCTGCTCGCCGACGACGCCCGCGTGACCACGTTCGCCGCAGCGCGAGCTGGCCCCGTTGCGCGAGCAGCCCGAGCTGCTGCGCACGCTGCGCGCCCTGGTCGGCCATCCCGGTAGCAAGTCCGCCGCCGCCGCTGCCCTCAACATCTCCCGACCGGTCGTCTACGACCGGATCGCCCGTCTCGAACGCATCCTCGGCCTCTCCCTCGACGACGCCGAGACCCGCACGTCCCTCCACGTCGCGCTGCTCGCGGACGACGTACGCCGCTCCTGACGCCACCCGCCACCCCGATTCGTCTGCGGATCGCTGCGACTTCCTCCGGCTCGGACCCGCAGACGAATCGGGGTGGGCGGCTGCTAGACAACAGCCATGCCTACGACCACCATGCGCGCGGCGATCATGACCGAGCGTCGGCGCGGAGCTGGTCGTCGACGAGGTGGAGCTCGACGCCCCGCGGGCCGGTGAGGTCTGCGTCGAGATCCGGCACTGCGGGGTCTGCCACTCCGACCTGCACTACCTCGACGGCGCGCTGCGCACCGGGCTCCCCGTGGTCCTCGGCCACGAGGCGGCGGGTGTGGTGGCCGAGGTCGGCCCGGGTGTCACCGACGTGGCGCCCGGCGACACCGTGGTGCTGACGATGGCGCCGTCGTGCGGGCGCTGCTACTGGTGCGCCCGCGGCGAGAGGACGCTGTGCCAGAAGTACGCCGGCCTGGTCGGCGGCGCGTACCCCGACGGGTCGACGCGGCTGTCGTGGCGCGGGCAGCCCGTGCGTCGCGGCCTGGTGCTGTCGGCGTTCGCCGAACGCACCGTCATCCCCGTCGAAGCCGCTGTCCGGGTGCCCGACAGACCTGCCCACCGATGTCGCCGCGGTCGTCGGCTGCGCGGTGCAGACCGGCATCGGAGCAGTCCTCAACACCGCGAAGGTCCCCGCCGGAGCCTCGGTGGTGGTGAGCGGGCTCGGGGCGGTCGGGCTCTCCATCGTCCAAGGTGCCGGGGTCGCCGGCGCCACCACGATCGTGGCGGTCGACCTCAACCCCGCGCGCCGCGCCGAGGCGCTCCGGCTCGGCGCGACGCACGCCGTCGACCCCGTCGCGGACAGGGTCGACCACGTCGCCCGCGACCTCACCGACGGCCGCGGTGCCGACTTCACCTTCGACGCGGTCGGTCGCAGCGACGTCGTGGAGACCCTGATGAAGGCGACCCGCAACGGCGGCACCACCGTGATGGTCGGCATCCCGTCGACCGACGACGTGCTCAGCGTGCGCGCCCTCGTGCACGCGTCGTACGAGAAGAAGCTGGTCGGGTGCTACCTCGGCTCGTCCAACGCCGCCCGCGACTTCCCGCGGATCCTCGAGCTGTGGCGGGCCGGCCGGATCGACCTCGAGTCGATGGTCACCGCGCGGCGGCCGCTGGCCGAGGTCAACGAGGCCATCGCCGACCTGCGCGGCGGCATCGGCATCCGCACGGTCCTGGAGATGTGACCCGCGAGTGGCCATGGCTCGTTCAATTGGCCCGAATGGTTGAGCTGCACGCCATTTCGGCCAATCGACGAACCATTCGGGCCAACTCAACGAGGGGGGTCAGAGGAAGGGCCGCAGGGCCGCGACGGACTCCGTCGGGATCTTCGCCGCGATGCCCTCGCCGATCGCCCGCAACCGCCACTGGCCGCCGTGGTCACCGTCGCGGAACAGCTTGGCCATCGCCATCCCGGTCTGCGGGACGCCGGCGGTCAGCGTGAAGCGAGCCAGCTCGCGGTCGTCGCCCGGCTCACCAGCGTCGTCGACCAGCCGGACGTAGGCCCGGTTGATCCACTCCAGCGTGTGGCCCTGGTAGCTGCTCACCATGAAGACGATCGTGTCGACCTTGGCGTAGACCCGGCTCAGGTCGACGGTGATCACCTCGTCGTCGCCCTCGCCGCTGCCGGTCTGGTTGTCACCGAGGTGGACGACCGAGCCGTCCCTGGTCTGGAGGTTGTTGTAGAAGGCCAGGTCGAAGAGCTGGTCACCGGTGAACTGCACGGCGGAGGCGTCGAGGTCGACATCGGGTGCGCCCGTGCCGATCGCGCCCGCCGTTCGCTCCTTGTCCCAGCCCAACCCCAGGCGCAGCCTGGTCAGTGGCCTCTCGTCGTCACCGGCCAGCACCAGCTCCTGGCCGGCGGTCATCTCGATCACGCTCGTCACGGTCCGAAAGTACCCGGCCGGTCCACCGGCATTCCTCCGGCTGACGGCGCTCAGTCGTGCCGGAGCGGCAGGTCGGCCGCGACGGAGTTGTCGGAGGTGTCGGAGTCGACAGCGTCACCGAGTACGGCGAGCACGGCGCTGATCGACCCGTCGCCGGAGTAGCCGATGTCGAGGCCCAGGGCCAGCGGGTCGCCGGGCTGGGCACCCGGCAGGGTGCACCGCACCACCGCGGTCTTTCCGGCACCGGCCATCGGCGTGGTGGCGAGGCAGCTCCAGGCGCCCTCACCCGCGCCGCTGGTGGTCGTGAACTTGTTGAGTCCGACGATCGTGACCGTGACCTGGAGGTCGGCCGTGCCGCCGTGGAGGGTCACCGGAAGCTCGACGTGTGCCGGCGCGCTGGCCTGTCCTCGCGACTGCACGACCACGCCCGACATGGAGGCGTCGACCTCGGGCGCTGCGGTCGGCGTGGGCGTCGGGTCGCTGGTGGTCACGGTGGGTGACCCAGGGGTCGGCGGACGCGTGCCGAACACGGTCGGCGAGGCGTCCGGCGTGGGTGGCTGGGTCGCCCCGCCCGAGGACGGGCCGGAGGTGGGGCCGGAGGTCGGGCCGGAGGTCGGGCCGGAGGTCGGGCCGAACGGTGGGGCCGATGGTGGGGCCGGCGGTCGGGCCGCCGGTGGGAGAGGCGGTCGGCGTACCGGTGGGCCCGCCGGTCGGGGAGGCGGTGGGCGTGCCAGACGTCGTCGGGTCGCCCGACCCGGTGGGCGACGTCGGCTCCCCGGGCGTGCTGGCGGTGCCGTAGACCACGTCCGTCGGGCTGCCTTCGCCGCCGCCCGCGCCGTCGGAGCCTGGGCCCCGGGAACCGTCGGCCCCGTCGGTCGCGGTCGTGCCCGGCCGGGGCAGCACCGAGAGCTCGGATGCCAGCGGGGTGGTGAAGACGGCCAGCAGCGCGACCAGGGCGACGGTCGAGACGCACGCCACGACGGCTACGCCGGTCTTGCCCAGTCCGGCCACCATCCCCTTCAGCCCGGAGGCGTGACCTGGGATCACCTGGGCGCCGGCATCGGCCCCTCCTCCGGCGGTCGCTGCGGCGGCGGCGCTGGTGGCGGCACCGGCGGCCGACGCGACCGCACCGCCGTGCTGGACCGCGGCGAGGTAGGCCGGTGCCGCCGCGCCGAGCACGATCGGTGCGAGGACGGCGCCGAAGCGGGTGTTGACGGCCTCGAGCTCGGCCAGCGCGGCGCGGCAGTGCTCGCAGCCGGCCGTGTGCTCGTCGACCTCTGCCTGCTGGGACGGCCCGAGGCCGCCGCGGATCGCCCCCGCGAGCAGCGGCCAGACCTCGGCGCACTCCGGCGTCGGCGCGTCGCGCAGGTGGGCGTCGAGGTAGGCGCGGCGCAGCCCCTCGCGGGCGCGGTAGCCCAGCGCCGAGACACTGCCGACGGTGGTGCCGAGGATCCTGGCGGTCTCGGAGCGGTCGGCGTCGTCGACGAACGCGAGCCACAAGAACGCCTGCCAGCGCTCGGGCAGGGTGGCGAACGCCCGGGCGAGGGTGGTCCGCTCGTGGATGGCGTCGACGAGCCCGTCATCCTCGACGCGTGCCGTGTCCGCGGACTCCTCGGGGTTCTCCGACACGACCAGGCGACGAGTACGACGGGAGGCGTCGACCGCGACCGTGCGCACCGTGCGCAGCAGGTAGGGACGGAACGCGGCCGCCGGGCCCCCGCCGCCGCGGATGCGCTGCAGGAGCTTCTCGAAGGCCTCCGAGACCACGTCGTCGGCCCCGGAGTGCTCGGTCAGGGTGCGGGCGAGGGCCAGCGCGGCGGGCTGGTGGCGGCGGTAGAGCTCGGCGTACGGCTCGTCGAGCCCTTCACGCACCTGCGCGACGAGGTCGGCATCGCCCAGCTCATGACCCAGCTCGTGACCCAGCTCAGGACCCGGCTCGCCCTCGCTCGGGACACCGTCGCCCTGGTCGGCGCCGGTCGGTGACAGGTCGTCCATCAAGCGGCGACCTGTCCGACGGGCTCGAAACGAGGCGGACGGTGCACAATCACTTCCCCTGACCTGCTCAGCAACCGGACTGTACCGGGGAGGCGCAATCGGTCCAGACGCGTCATGCTTTCTACGACGGACCGGCTCCTCGTGGAGCACGGGCGGTTGCTCCGAGAGGGAGTGTCGCATGGATCTCGACCCGGTGGCCTGGGTGGTTCATCGTCACGTCGTCGACCCGCGCCTCGACGAGCTCGACGCGGTGACCGCGGCGACCGACTTCGGCTACCGCCCGATCGTGCCCGCCGACCTGCCGCGGGACCTGTGGAGCCTGGACACCGAGGTCCTTCGAGAGCTGGCCTTCGAGACCCGCAACCTGCTCAACGCCACCGACGAGGTCACCTCGGCGGGCTGAGCCCCGAGCACTTCCCGGGCCGCCGTCGAGCCCGGCGGGAGGGCCGTCCCCCGCGTCGTGAGAGGTGACGCGGGGGACGGCGGACTCGTGTCGAGAACATCCCCCCGGCGTCCCGAGCACTTCGGTCCCGCGGTGCGACACCACGACCGGGCGTCAGTGGTACGTGTGCACCGCTACGGACGACGGTCAAGCCGCCCGCACCCAGAAGACGTTCCGAGACGGGGTCAGATGACGCGAGGCCCCACTCGTCCCGTCATGTGGTCCAGAGCGGTCTGGACTCCTCGGCCGTCTTGACGGGACTGGCGGACATCAGGCCGATCGTCCGCTACGCGGGGGTCGCGGCCCCGCACAACCCGCTTGGAGACCTGGTGGGTCAGGATGTCGAGAACACGTCGACGGCTCCGACGTCCCGGGTGAGCAAGCAGTCAGACGAAGAAGGAGACGACCGATGAAGTACGTGATCCTGATCCACTCCAACCCGCAGCCGTGGGGCCACCCGACCCAGCGCCTGACCGACGAGGGCCGGGCCCAGAGCGAGGAGTGGCACGACCGAGGCGACCGCGAGTTCGACGCGCTGATGAAGGAGCTCGACGCCTCAGGCGAGTTCGTGACCGCGTTGGCGCTGGCCGACCCTGCCTCGAGCTCCGTCTACGCCTGGAGCCCCGAGGGCCACCTGCGCACCGACGGACCGTACGCCGAGAGCAAGGAGCAGCTGGCCGGGTTCTTCGTGATCGACTGCGAGACGCGCGAGCGTGCCGAGGAGATCGCCGACAAGTTCGCCCAGCCCGGTGGCAGCGTCGAGCTGCGTCCCTCGATGTTCGGGGCCGATGATGACTTGTGACGACCAGTAGCGACGGCGGCCACGATTATTGGGAGGACGTGTGGCGGGAGGCCTCGCCGCACGTCCTCGCGGCGCTGCTGCGCAAGTACGGCGACTTCGAGGCGTGCGAGGACGCCGTCCAGGAGGCGCTTCTCGCCGCCGCGCGACAGTGGCCCGGCGAAGGCGTGCCCGACAACCCGCGCGCGCTGGCTGATCACCGTCGCTTCGCGCCGGCTGGTCGACGCGCGACGGGCCGAGCGGGCCCGGGCAGACCGCGAGGTCGCGGTGGCCGACGTACCGGGGCCCGGAGCCCCGAGCGAGCGAGACGACTCGCTGGCCCTGTTGCTGCTGTGCTGCCACCCGGCGCTGAGCCGTCCGTCGCAGGTCGCGCTCACCCTCCGGGCGGTCGGCGGGCTGGGCACCGACCGGATCGCCCGGGCGTTCCTGGTACCGGAGTCGACGATGGCCCAGCGGATCAGCCGGGCCAAGGCTCGACTGCGCGAGGTCGACGCGCCGTTCGCGGTACCCGCGCCGCGGCGAGCTTCCGGAGCGCGTGGCGGCCGTGGCCCACGTGCTCTACCTGGTCTTCACCGAGGGCCACACCGCGACCGCGGGTGGAGGGCTCACCGACGTGTCGCTGGCCGCCGAGGCGATCCGGCTCACGCGCCGGCTGCACCACCTGCTGCCGGCCGACTCCGAGGTCACGGGTCTGCTCGCGCTGATGCTGCTCACCGACGCCCGGCGCCCGGCCCGGCTCGACGAGGCGGGCGCGCTGGTGCCGCTCGCCGAGCAGGACCGCTCGCGCTGGGACCACGACCTCATCGCCGAGGGCGTGGCGCTCGTCGAGGCAGCCCTGCCCTCGGGCCCGGTCGGCCCCTACCAGCTGCAGGCAGCGATCGCGGCCGTGCACGCCGAGGCCGCCACCGCGGCGGACACCGACTGGGCCCAGGTCGAGGTGCTCTACGGGATGCTCGCCGAGCTCACCCCCGGGCCCGTGGTCACCTTGAACCACGCGGTGGCGGTGGCCGAGACCCGCGGCCCCGAGGCGGCACTCGCGATGGTCGAGCCGCTGCTCGACGAGCCTTCGCTGCGCCGCACGCACCGGCTGCACGCCGTCCGCGCCCACCTGCTCGAGCGCGCCGGCCGCGCGGACGAGGCCCGGGCGGCGTACGCCGAGGCCGCCCGCCTGGCCACCAGCATCCCCGAGCAGCGCTACCTCCAGGCCCGCATCGACTACCGCACCGTGAGGCCTTCGAGCTCGGGGTCGGCGGTCGGTTGGGGGGTGCGGGCGCCGGTACGGGAGGCACCGACGCCGGCGGCGACGACGAACCCGACGCCGGCCGCGGCCAGGGCGTTGGGTACCTGGTGCAGCACGACCAGGCCCACCACCAGCGCGAACGCCGGCTCGAGGCTCATCAAGCGTCCCGAACGCCGACGTGGTGAGCCGGCGCAGGGCGAGCAGCTCGAGCGTGAACGGGACGACCGGCAGCAGCAGCGCGAGCCCGATTCCGACAAGGAGCAGCTCGGGGGTCAGCCGGCCGAAGGTGCTCGGGCCGGCCACCACGGTGGCGGCCAGGCCGGCCACCGGCATGGTCACGGCGAGTGCCTTGATGCCTTCGACGCCGTCGCCGACGTGCTGCGTGAGCAGGATGTACGCCGCCCAGCACAGGCCCGCGGCCAGCGCGAGGCCGACACCGACCGGGTCGACCGTGCCCTCCCACGGCTGGGTGAGCATCAGCACGCCCACCGCTGCGAGAGCCGGCCAGACCCTGGTGTGGCCCTTGCCCCTGGCGACGGCGACGCCGAGCGGGCCGAGGAACTCCAGCGCGCTGGCCGTGCCCAGCGGCAGCCTCTCCAGGGAGGCCATGAAGAGCATCGTCAGGCCGGCCGTGACCAGGCCCAGCACGACGCACGCGGCGAACGTACGCTGCGTGAAGTCGGTGCGTCGCGGCCGCACCACCACGAGCAGCAGCACCCCTGCCCAGGCCAGCCGGAGCCAGGCGGCGCCCTCGGCGCCGAGCTCGTCGATGAGCCCCACCGACGCCGCCAGGCCGAGCTGGACGCAGAGCATCGACGCGACCGCCATGGAGGTGCCGACGCGAGCGCTGGTGCTGTTCATGCCTCTATCGAACCCGACCAGACCGTTCATTTCCACGTGTGAATCATGGACATACTGTTCATCGGTTACGGACAATGCAGCCATGGACCTCCACCGTCTCCGCGTGCTCTCCGAGCTGTGCCGCCTCGGCTCCATGAATGCCGTCGCCGAGGCGATGCACACCTCGACCTCGACCGTCTCGCAGCAGATCGCGACCCTGTCCCGCGAGGCGGGGACGCCGCTGGTCGAGCCGGTCGGGCGCCGGGTCAGGCTCACGCCGGCCGGCCGGCGTCTGGCCGACCACGCCGTCACGATCCTCGCGGCGGTCGATGCGGCACGGCTCGACCTCGACCCCGGGGCCGAGCCCAGCGGCGCCGTCCGCGTCGCGGGCTTCGCCACGGCGATCCGCCGCACGCTGCTGCCGGCGGTGGCCGACCTGGCGGCGTCGCATCCGGGCGTGGAGGTGCGCATCCACGAGTACGAGCCCCTGGAAGCGCTCGACCTGATCACCGCGGACGACGTCGACCTGGCGCTGGTCTACGACTACAACCTCGCGCCGATGTCGGTGAGCGACGAAGTGGTGCTGCAGCCGCTCTGGGAGGTGCCGTGGGGTCTGGGCGTGCCCGCCACCGGCCGACGTACGCGGAAGCCGACGGACCTCTCGGAGTTCGCCGACCACGACTGGATCGTCAACTCCCGCAACACCGCCGACGAGGAGGTCGTGCGCACGCTGGCCTCCCTCGTCGGGTTCACGCCGCGCGTGGTGCACCGCATCGACAGCCTGGAGCTCGTCGAGGACCTCATCGACGCCGGACGCGGCGTGGGGGTGCTCCCCCTCGACTACGCGGTGACGCGGCAGGTGCGGGTGCTGCCACTCGCCGACCCGGGGGCGGTGCTCCGCGCGTTCGCGGTGGTACGCCGTGGTCGCGAGGCCTGGCCCCCGCTGCGGCTCGTGCTGGACCGGCTGGCCGACTGAGCGGACTCGCGTAGCACGCCCCGCCGACACGCCGCAGATATCCCCGGAATCACCACCGGACCGGGATACAAATGGCGTGGCCCCGCCAGGTATGAGCTTGCGGGGCCCTTTCTATTTGCCTGGTCCCATTTTCCGGGCTCGTCCGGTGACGCCATGCGAGCTGGTCACCCCCGCGATCAGCTCGCATGACGCCCGGATGGTCCTCGGCTGACGTCCGAGGCCCGATCGCTCAACGCGTGATGCGGAGCGGGGGTTACGCGGTGGTTCCGCGGTCTGGACCCCGACCCGGCGCGGCCTGACGGCGAGTCGCACCCGACACGCCGGAGGTCGCGAAAATTGATGCCGACCCTCTTGTCACCGGCCCCGCGGCGGGATAGAACTCTCCTGTCGGAAGGACTTCGGTCCGGAAGACGCCGAGGCCCCGGAAACTCATACTTTCCGGGGCCTCACCTATGTGCGGGGACTTCTCCGGCCCCATTCGTCAGGCCTCGACCTGGTAGCTCCCCGGCTCCCAGCAGCGAGTGGTCACCCCGATCCGGTTCCACGCGTTGATCGTCACCAGCAGCGCGACCAGCTGGGCCAGCGCCTCCGGCTCGAAGTGACGCGATGCCTCCTCGACCACCTCTGCCGGTACGTGGTCGCGGTGGAGCACGGTGACCGCCTCGGTCAGCGCCAGCGCCGCCCGCTCGGCCGGCGTGAACCACGGCGTCTCGCGCCAGGCGCCGAGGGAGTAGAGCCGCTGCTCGGTCTCTCCCGCGGCCCGCGCGTCCTTGCTGTGCATGTCGACGCAGTAGGCGCAGCCGTTGATGGTCGAGGCGTGCAGCCGCACCAGCTCGCGCAGCCGCGGGTCGAGCCCCTCGCCGGCGACGGCGTCGAGACGGTTCATGGCGGCGGAGAACCGTGGGGCCAGGGCGTCGAAGTCGAGTCTCATGGTGATCTCTTCCATGGAAACTAATTATCTTCCTCGGAAGAGACCTGGTCAAGGGATGATGGCTCACCATGCGCACCGACGACGCTGTCTGGTACGCCGCCTACGGCTCCAACCTCTCGCGCGAGCGGTTCCGGGCCTACCTCGAGGGCGGTACGCCGGTGGGCGCCCGACGCAAGTACGCCGGGAGCCGCGACACCTCCCCACCGCGCGAGAGCCGGGTGCTCCGCCTGGCCGGCCGCCTCGGCTTCACCGGCACCTCGAAGGTGTGGGGCGGTGGGCGGGCGTTCTTCGACCCTGACGGCGACGGCGAGGTGGTGGCCCGGGCCTACCTGGTCAGCTTCGGCCAGTTCAGCGACGTGGTGGCCCAGGAGTCGCAGCCGTGAACCCGGTCGGGACCTCGAGCGCGGCGCCGACGGTCGTATCGCGGCGCTCTCGCGGTTCTACGACACCGTCCTCGAGCTCGATCCCGACGACGGCGTACCCATGATGACCATCACCGCACGAGCCGCGGCGAGCGAACCGCCCGTGCCGCCGGCCGCGCCGTACCTCACCACGATCCTGGCCGGCCTCGCCGACGGCTGCGGTCTCGACGCCGAGGCCCGGGCCGACTACCTGTTGCAGGCCCGCGGCGTGGCTCCCGCATGGGATCGGGCCGGCCTGTTGGCGCTGGACGCCGTCAGGCGCTGAGGCTCGCGTCGATCTCGCCGAGCACCCGCGCGCGCACGTCCTCGGGCGCGTACGACGCCCGTACGGCCGCCCGCGCCAGCTCGGCGAGGCCCGCCTCGTCGAGGCCCAGCAGCTCGGCCGCGACGGCGTACTCGTGGTTGAGGGTGGTGCCGAACATCGGCGGGTCGTCGGAGTTGATCGTCACGGTGACGCCCGCGTCGACGAAGGACCGCAGCGGGTGCTCGGCCAGCGATGCCACGGCGCGGGTCGCCACGTTGGACGACGGGCAGACCTCGAGCGGGATCCCCGTCTCGGCCAGGTGAGCCAGCAGCGTGGGATCCAGGGCTGCCGAGGTGCCGTGGCCGATCCGCTCCGCGCCGAGCAGCCGCAACGAGTCCCAGATGGTCTCGGGGCCGGTGGTCTCGCCGGCGTGCGGCACGCTGTGCAGGCCGGCCGCCCGGGCCGCCTCGAAGTGCGGCTGGAACTGCGCCCGCGGCACGCCGATCTCGGGCCCGCCGAGCCCGAACCCGACGAGCGCGTCGACGCGGTGGTCGAGCGCGTAGGAGAGCGTCGCGTCGGCCGCCGGCAGCCCGGACTCGCCGGGAATGTCGTAGATCCAGCGCAGCACCAGGCCGAAGTCGCGCTCGGCCGCCACCCGGGCGTCCTCGATCGCGTCGGTGTACGCCTCGATCGGGACCCCGGCCAGCACGGAGGTGTACGGCGTGCAGGTGAGCTCGGCGTACCGGATGCGCTGACCCTCCGCCATCTCGCGAGCGACCTCGTAGGTGAGGTAGCGGATGTCGTCGGCCGTGCGGATCAGACCGACCACCGCGAGGTAGACCTCCACGAAGTGGGCGAAGTCGCGGAAGGCGAAGAACGCCTTGAGCTCGTCGAGGTCGCTCGGCACGATGCCCGGATGGCGCTCGGCGAGCTCGGAGACGATCCGGGCCGAGGCCGAGCCGACGTGGTGGACGTGCAGCTCCGCCTTCGGCAGCGCCTCGATGAAATCGCCGGCTCGATGGTGCCGTCACTCGATCGCCTGCAGCACGGCATTCACCGCGGTGCCCGGGTCGGGCTGGAGCTGGCCGTCGATGAAGACGCCCGGTGTGCCGTTGACGCCGTCCTTCGACATCTGGTCCGTGGCGTTCTCGATCCACTGCTCGTAGACCTTGTCCTCGATGGGCTGGCGCACGGCGTCCTCGTCGGCGCCCGCCTCCACGGCCCACTCGATCAGCTGGTCGTCGTCCGGACCCGCCGTGTTCTCGGCGGGCTGGTTCGCGAAGAGCAGCGCGTGGTACTTCGCAAACACCTCGGGGCCAGCGGTGTCGGCCACCACGTAGAGGGCGTTGGCGGCCCGTGACGAGTAGGCGTTCTCGGAGGCGTGGTCGAGGAACGACACCACGTGGTAGGCGACCCTCACCTTGCCGTCAGCGATCGCGGCCTGGACCGGCTCGCCCACTGCCGCCTCGAACTGCTGGCAGATCGGGCACTGCGGGTCCTCGTAGAACTGCATCGCCAGCGGGGCGTCCGCGTCGCCGACGACCACGGAGTAGCCGTCGGTGTTGCCGGGGACGCCGCTGTCGTCGACCGCCGCGCCCGTGGTGTCGCCACGGCTGATCGCGAACCAGGTCAGGCCACCGATGATCGCCAGCACCGCGACGACCGAGCCGATGATGACGAAGCGGCGCCGGCGCTCGGCCGCCTGCTGCTCGCGCATGGCGGCCGCGGCGCGCTCAGCGGTGGATCTGGGTGGCGTCTTCGACATGGTCGGACTCTCTCGACGTGGGGGTGAGCGGGCGGAAGATGTAGGAGTCGAGCGCCAGCTTGGTGCGGGGTCGCCAGACCAGCCAGAGGGACAGCAGGAGCAGGCCGACGTCGCGGGCGATCTCCCCGGGGTACTTGTCGGTGGCGTTGGCGTCGAAGCCCCCGCCTCCGAAGCAGCCGCACTCGATCTGCAGCCCGCGCGCCCACGCGGACGCGATGCCGATGATGAACGCCACGAAGAGCAGCGACGACACCACCGCGGCCGCCCTGGTCAGCGCACCCGCGATCAGCGCGAGGCCGATGACGATCTCGAGCGCCGGCAGCGCGTGGCCGACGGTCGGTACGACGGCTTCGGGGAGCAGGTCGTAGGCGCGGACGGCGCGGACGCTGGCCGCGCCGTCACTGACCTTGAGCAGGCCCGCGACGAGCCAGACCCCGCCGACCACCAGGCGTGCGAGGGTGCCGAACCACTCTTTCACCCGGCCGAGCCTAGGCGGGGTCGCTGAACGTCGGCTGAGGAGGCGAGAACTGAGTGGGTTCCGCGGGGGCTCCGGATCGGTAGGGTGGCGTCTCGTGAGCGACCGACTCGTGTGGATCGACTGCGAGATGACCGGTCTCGACCTCACCGCCGACGCCCTGATCGAGGTGGCCGCCCTGGTCACCGACTTCGACCTCAACGTGCTCGGGGACGGGGTCGACCTGGTCATCAAGCCTCCGGCGGAAGCCGTGACCCAGATGGACCCCTATGTCCGCACCATGCACGAGCGTTCGAGCCTGCTGCAGGAGCTCGACGCCGGCATCACGCTCGGCGAGGCCGAGGCGCACGTACTGGCCTACATCCGCGAGCACTGCGCCGAGGGCAGCCGGCCGCCGCTGGCCGGCAACACCGTCGCCACCGACCGGTCGTTCCTGATCCGCGACATGCCCACCCTCGAGTCCTTCCTGCACTACCGGATCGTCGATGTCTCCTCGATCAAGGAGCTGTCGCGGCGGTGGTTCCCGAGGGCCTACTTCCACGCCCCCGCCAAGCGAGGCAACCACCGCGCGCTGGCCGATATCCAGGAGAGCATCGAGGAGCTCCGCTACTACCGCGAAGCCGTCTTCGTCGCTCCTCCCGGCCCCGACAGCGACACCGTCAAGGAGCTCGCCACCAGGCACGGCGGCGCGCTGACGGGCCTGACGGCGGCGGCGCCCCACGTGGCCGAGACCCCGGATTCCAAGGACGAGCCGAAGTCCGTCTAGAATCCCTTCCGGTCCTGGCTCCCGCCGGGACCTCATGGTGGGTGTAGCTCAGCTGGTAGAGCGCCGCGTTGTGGTCGCGGATGTCGCGGGTTCAAGTCCCGTCACTCACCCCAAGCATTTGACTGCGAGCTCCGCGCTTCGAGGCTGGTCTGAGGGCGGCGCGCAGCGCCCGAGCCTCGAGACCCGAGCCTCGAGCACCGTACTGCCGGGATGGTTTCGAGGCTCGTCGCTGACGGCGCTCGCTCGCACCTCAACCAACGCAAGCCGCTCCGAAGATGGGGCAAACGCCTCATGAGGCGGACCCCTCTCCTGGCCGACGCTGGACCTCCATCCAGCAGCAGCGAAGGAGACCGAGATGACCAAGGTGTCGAAGGCAAGCGCCGAGAAGACGGACATCGGTGTGGGAGACGTCTACGAGCAGGTCGTGGACGGCTACGAGATCACCATCCTGGACCTCCGGGAGGAGACGGACATGGCGCCGCTCCTCCGGGGGCTGCCGGGCGACCTGTGCCCCTGCGAGCACTGGGGGTACGTCGTCCGGGGACGGGTCACGTTCACCTTCGCGGACCACGTGGAGGTGTTCGAGGCCGGAGACGCGTTCCGGGTGCTGCCCGGGCACAGTCCCTCGACGGTCGCCGGGACGGAGTGGGTGCTCTTCACCCCGGCCGACCAGATGGCGCCGGTCAACGAGGTCATCGAGCGCAACCTCGCCGCGATGCAGTCGGCCTGAGCCTGCTACACCGGCACGGGCTCCTCCGGCGCGAGGAGGCCGTGCTTGGTGGCGAACAGGGCGGCGGCGGTGCGGTTGGAGACGCCGATCTTGGTGTAGATGTGCTCGACGTGGTTCGCCACCGTCTTGCGCGAGATGACGAGCTTGTCGGCCACCTCCTTGTTGGTGTGCCCCCGGGCGAGCAGGGCCAGGACGTCGACCTCCCGCGGCGTCAGCCCGGCCAGGCCCGCCACTCGCCGGTGCCTGCGATGGCCCGCGGCGCTCAGCACGGCTTCGACCGCCGGGCCGTCGAGGCGCCCCGCCCGCGTCTCGGCCCTCAGGTGGGCTGCCGCCGCGGTTGCGGTGAGCGGGTCGCGCTGCGGCCGGGGCTCGCGCAGTGACTGGTAGAGGTGGGCGGCGGCGAGCACGCGCGCGGGTTGCGAGATGGCTGGGCCCGTGAGCCCGTGCGGGTACCCGGTGCCGTCGAGCCGCTCGCCGTACTGCGCGGCGAGGTCGCCGACGGACCGCAGGGCCGGCGACTGGCGGAGCATGCGATGGGTCAGGTACGGCACCATGTGCAGGCGCTCCCGCTCCCCCGCCGTCAGCGGGCCCTGCTTGTCGAGGATCGCGTTGGAGACGCCCAGCTTGCCGAAGCAGTGCACCAGCCCGGCCCGCCGCAGCGTGCGGGCCTCGCCCTCGGACAGCCCCAGCCGCGCCGCGGCCTCGGCCGCCAGGTCGGCCACGGCGCGGGCGTGCCCGAGGGAGTACGGCGACTTGAGGTCCACGAAGTCCGCGATCGCGAGCAGGGCCGCGTCGAAGCTGCTCGTCGGTGAGCACCACGGCCAGCGCGGGCTCGGACCCGATGACGGCGTCCCAGGCATCGATCGTGTCGAGCTCGGCCAGCAGCAGGTCGGCGTCCGCCTCGAGCGCGTCGGCGAGGTCGGGGTCGAACTCCTTGCCGCGCCCCGCTCTCAGCAGGGCCCGCGCGGCCTCGACCCCGCCGACGCGGTGAGCCACCTCGACGAACTCGCCGATGAGCGCGAGCCGGGCCGCGATCGGCACGTCGTCGCCGCGCAGCTCGCCCGGCCAGCCGTTGCCGTCCCACTGCTCGTACGACGCGTCGAGGGCGGCGAGCGTGTCCGGCGTCAGCCCGAGGTCCTCGCCCAGGCGCCGGGCCATCTCGGAGTGATGGGTGATCATCGCGTCCAGGTCGCGGTGGCCGGAGACGGCGAACTCCAGCCCCAGCCGGAACCGGTGCGTGATGCCGGCACCGGACCCGAAGCGCCGCGCCGTCGCCAGCGCGCCCTGCGCGCCGTGCAGCCCGTAGACGTACTTGTCGGCCTTGAGCCCGATGTCGTCACCGAACCACTTGGCCTGCTCGTGCGCGTCGGAGTGACAGCCGACGTTGGTCAGCAGCGCGGAGTAGTAGACGGCGACCCGACCCTGCTCGTCGACGCCGGTGCGCTCGGCCAGCCGCAGCGCGATCAGGCTCTGGCGGAGGACGTGCTCCATCGGCTGGTCGAACCCCAGGTCGATGCCGAGCGAGAGGGCGGCGACGATCTCGGCGAGTCGGACTTTCCCGAGACCCGCAGGGCCATCCACGGCTCCGAGAATACGCGCGGTGGACTGTCTCGGTGGTTGAGGTGCGAGCTTGCGAGCCTCGAAACCTCAGTGGGCGGGGATGTGCCCGAACCGGCCCTTCTGGAAGTCCTCGTAGGCCGTCAGCACCTCGGCCTTGGTGTTCATCACGAACGGGCCGGCCCAGGCCAGCGGCTCGCGGATCGGCTGGCCGCCGACGACGATCACGTCGAGAGCCGGGGTCCGGCTCTCCTGGCGCTCGCCCTGGCCGTGATCGTCAGGTAGTCGCCGCTGCCGAGGACCGCGGCCTGCCCCATCTGGATCGGCTGCCCGTCGACGCCCTCGACCCCGACGGTGCCGGCGCCGCCGAGCACGTAGACCAGCGCGTTGAACTCGTTGTTCCACGGCAGGTCCAGGCGGGCGCCGGGCTCGATGGTGGCGTGCACCAGGGCCATCGGGGTGTGCGTCGAGCCGGGTCCGCGGTGACCGTCGACCTCGCCGGCGATCACGCGGACCAGCGACCCCGCGTCGTACGACGTCACGAGCTGCACCTGACCGGAGCCGATGTCCTGGTAGGCGGGGTCGGTGAGCTTGTCGGAGCGCGGCAGGTTCACCCAGAGCTGGATGCCGTGGAACAGGCCGCCGGACTGCACGAGCCACTCGGGCGGGGTCTCGATGTGCAGGATGCCGGCCCCGGCGGTCATCCACTGGGTGTCGCCGTTGGTGATCGAGCCGCCGCCGCCGTGGGAGTCCTGGTGGTCGAAGACGCCGTCGATGATGTAGGTGACGGTCTCGAAGCCGCGGTGCGGGTGCCACGGGGTGCCCTTGGGCTCACCCGGCGCGTAGTCCACCTCGCCCATCTGGTCCATCATGATGAACGGGTCGAGCAACGACATGTCGATGCCGGCGAAGGCGCGGCGGACCGGGAAGCCCTCCCCCTCGTAGCCGCTCGGCGCGGTGGTCACCTGCCAGACCGGCCGGGCCTGGTCGCCCAGACCGGGCTCCTTGAGACGCGGCAGGGTGGTGGGGTCCTCGACAGTGACGGCGGGCATCGGAACCTCCTCGGGTGCTGCCGTGTGGCAGTCTGCCCGGTCCAACAATAGTTGAATATTGAACATTCCCGCCACCCGGCGGTCGCGGTCGAGGCGCGCGAGCCTCGAACCCACTCCACTACGTTGGCCCTCGTGGACGCTCCCCCCAACAGCTCCTACGACGTCGTGGTCGTCGGCGGCGGTCACAACGGCCTGACCGCGGCGGCGTACCTGGCCAGGGCGGGGCTCTCCGTGCTCGTCCTCGAACGGCTCGCCACACCGGCGGCGCCGCGGTCACCGGCCCGCTCTTCGAGGGCCAGCCGGCGCGGTTCTCGCGCTACGCCACCAGGTCTCGCTGCTGCCCGACCAGGTCGCGCGCGACCTCGACCTCGGGTGGAGCTGCGCCCGCGCGCGGTGTCGTCGTACACGCCGTACCTCCGCGAACGGCAAGGCCGGCGGGCTGCTGGTCGAGAACCCCGAGGGCGAGGCGACCCGCGCGTCGTTCGCCGAGCTCACCGGCAACGACGACGAGTACGACGCGTGGCGCGAGTTCCACGCCCGCTTCGCCACGCTCGCCCGCGCCGTCGCCCCGACGCTGCTCGACCCGCTCCCCCGCGAGCGCGACATCGAGGCAGCCGTCGACCCCTCGGTGTGGAGCGACTTCGTGGCCAACCCGGTCGGCCAGGTGCTGCAGCGGACGTTCCGCGACGACCTGGTCCGCGGCCTGGTCGCCAGCGCGGCCGTCGTCCGGCGCCTGGACCTGCTCCCGACGACCCCTCGCTCGCGCCGAACCGGTTGTTCCTCTACCACCTGATGGGCAACGGCACCGGGGAGTCGCTGGTACCGGTCGGCGGCATGGGCGCGGTCACCGCGGGCCTCGACCGTCGCGCCCGCAGCGCCGGCGCCGAGTGCGCACCTCGTGCGGGGTCTCCGCGATCCGGGGCGACGACGGCGGCGCCGAGGTCGACCTGACGACGGCACGGCGCACCACACGGTCGCCGCCCGCTTCGTGCTCGCGAACGTCGCGCCCGTGGATCGTCGACATCCTCGTCGGCAACGAGCAGGAGGACTCCGCGCGTCCGGCCGGCTCGCAGGTCGTCGTCCACCTCCTGCTGTCGCGGCTCCCGCAGCTGAGGTCGGGCATCGACCCCCGGTCGCCTTCGCCGGCAGCTCGCGCCTCAACCAGACCTGGTCCGCCCTGGAGACGGCGTACGCCGACGCCTCGGTCGGCCGGCTGCCCGACCCTGGCCTCGGCTCGGTCAGCTGCCACTCGCTGACCGACCCCTCGGTCGTGGCCGGCTCGCCCGACGGCACCCACACGCTGTCCTGGTTCGGGGTGCACACCCCGGCCACGCTCTTCGAGCACGGCGACCGCGACGCGCTCCGGGCCGACGCGCTCGCCGCGGCGCTGGCGGGCATCAACGCCCACCTGGCCGAGCCGATCGAGGACTGCCTGGCACGCGACGCCCACGGCACACCGTGCCTCGAGGCCATGCTCCCCCAGGACATCGAGGCCGAGCTGGCCATGCCCGGCGGCACACGTCCACCACGGCGAGCTGTCCTGGCCGTGGGCCCCGAACCGCGCCCGCCTCGACACCCCCGCCCAGCAGTGGGGCGTCCAGACCGACCTCGCCCGCGTGCTGATCTGCGGCGCCGGCGCCCGCCGCGGCGGCGGCGTCTCCGGCATCGGCGGCCACAACGCCGCCCAGGCCGTCCTCGCCTCCCTGTGACCGCGCGCCGTCATACGTTCGAGGTGCGAGCCATAGCGACCACTTCGAATGACGTCCTGGGCCGCGGTTCCCGATTTCACCCAGCCTGGGCACGGGGGTAACCTTGGCGTCGCTTCACGGCACGCGCCATTAGCTCAATTGGCAGAGCAGCTGACTCTTAATCAGCGGGTTCGGGGTTCGAGTCCCTGATGGCGTCGCACGCGCCATTAGCTCAATTGGCAGAGCAGCTGACTCTTAATCAGCGGGTTCGGGGTTCGAGTCCCTGATGGCGTACCAAAGAGGCCTCTGACCTGCGAAGATGCGGACAGAAACCTTCGGTGTCCTTGCAGTTGTAGCCATGTTTGTAGCCATTTTCCAGACTCGGCTGTAGCCATATTCCGGGCAAGAACAGCCCCTCCGCCCTCACCGCCGGTAGTTGGTGGTCGGGTCGACGTACCTTGCCGTTTGTGATCGAGCCGTGTGCCGCCGGCAAGCCCGAGCGTCGTGTCTCGTTGTCGCAGCGGGACCCTCACTGACTACGCTCCACGAAGGCCACGACATTCGTACCGCAAGGGCCGATCGGAGCAGTTCGCGGCCGCCGTTCCGTAGAAGGTCAGGTTAGACCGCCGAACTTGCGAGGGTAGGCACGTCAGCCTCGCAGTGACGTGCGTGGACTCCTGGTGGATGCAGCGGTAGCACGCACCCTCCTCCCCCGCTACCGACGAAGCTCTCGTGGCTTCTACGTCCCCACCTAGAGGTTGGTCATTTGTTCGGCGGCCTCGCTGTAGCGCCCGCCCTCCACCTGGATCCTCGACGCGGCGTTCTCGATCTCGGCGAGCTCGTCGGCGGAGAGATCGACCTCAGCGGCGGCGAGGTTCTCTCCAGCCGGTAGGGCTTGCGGGTGCCGGGGATCGGGACGATCCACGGCTTCTGCGCCAGCAGCCAGGCCAAGGCGATTTGAGCGGGGGTCGCGCCGTTGCGCGCGGCGAGGTCGGCAACATGTCGACGACGGCCTGGTTGTGCTTGCGTGCGCCTCGGGCGTGAACCGAGGGATCGTGCTGCGGATGTCGTTTTGGGGCGAAGCTGGTCGACTGGTGATGGTTCCGGTAGGAAGCCCTTGCCGAGCGGACTGAACGGCACGAAGCCGATGCCGAGCTCCTCGCAGGCAGGCAGCACCTCCTCCTCGGGACGTCGCCACCACAGCGAGTACTCGCTCTGCACGGCCGCGACCGGCTGCACCGCATGCGCCCGACGGATGGTCCCGGCCCCGCCTCGGACAGCCCGAAGTGCTTCACCTTGCCCGCCTCCACCAGTTCCTTGACGACGCCGGCGACCTCCTCGATGGGCACGTTGGATCCACCCGATGCTGGTAGTAGAGATCGATCTCTCGACCTCCAGTCGTCGCAGGGACCCCTCAACGACATCCCTGATGAGCTCGGGACGGCTGGTAACGCCACCCCTCGGCTTCCGCTCGAGCGGGTCAATGTCCCAGCCGAACTTCGTCGCGATCACGACGTCGTCCCTGTAAGGCGCGAGCGCCTCACCCAGGAGCTCCTCGTTGGCGTAGGGACCATAGATCTCGGCGGTGTCGAAGAACGTGACGCCGCGTTCCACCGCCCTCCGGATCAGGGCACCATCTCCTCCCGGTGGCCTGTCGCTGTAACCCCCGTCATGCTCATGCAGCCGAGGCCGATGGCCGAGACCTGCAGGCCGTCACTGCCGAGTGTGCGCTTCTCCATGGGTTCGTGCCTCTCGTTCCGGTAGTCGGCTGCGGACAGCTGATCGTCGACCCGCAGAGGAAGGCGCTCGATCTGGCGGGTCGCCTAACCGTCCAGCCATGCCAACTCTGTGAAGCCCGCGGGAGCGCCATTCCGACCGGCCGTCTCGTCAGATCCTCCGCCCGGACACGCGCCAGCGCTACCTGCGTCTGAAGGCCGAGATGTACTGCCTCAACCACGACAGACGTCCTTGCCGTTTCGGCCCGGGCGGCTCTGAGCGCCCGCCCAGGCGAAGCGGCTCGAAAGCGTCCGCCCCTCTATGCCGCGATCCGGACGCACGCAAAGGTGTATTAACGCTAGCTGTGGCGGGGCTTCCTACGCCGGCCCTTGACGAGACGGCGTGGGAGGCGACCCATCTCCTCCGAGCCGAGACCCGTAGCACGAGGGCTTGCTGGCGGCCCCTGCATCGTGCTTGTGCGGGCACGATCACTCAGCAAGACGGTGGGCGGCGGAAAGAAACTCAGTGACCTGCGGGCCGTACACCTGCGGCCGCGTGTATAGGTAGAGGTGTCCACCGCTCTCAACCCGTTGCAGGGCGGCGCTGGGCAGCAATCGGTGCATGAGTCGGGCGTTGACAAACGGGATGACCGGGTCGTCGTCGCCGTGCAAGATAAGTGTCTCGTGACGAATTTTGTGCAGCCAGGGAAGGCTTGACCAACCGACGGTGGCCCAGAGTTGCCGGTGGTAGGTGTTTGCGTCCATCTTGGGACGGACCAGTCCAAGTCGGTGGATCAGAGACGGATCGCTCAGAAAGTCGCCCGCGTCGAGGTGCTTGCTGAGCGTGGCGGCTCGCTCTGCGGAGCGGCTGGGTCGAAGCAGCGCCACGTAGGACGACGGCCGAGCCGGGATGGAGTAGTAGCCCGGCGATGTGCTGGCCAACACAAGCGTCGAACGCTCCCGGGGTGGTCGTGAGCCAATTGCTGGGCCGCGAATCCGCCCCACGAAAGACCGAGGACGTCGACCTGTGGGATCTGATCGTCATCAAGCAGGCGCCGCAGAAACTTGACGAAGGTGCGGATCGTAGGTCGAAATCCCAACTGGCTGGACTGGACATCAAAGGCAAGTGTCGGGCGGTCAATCGCTAGTCGCAGGTCCTTCCAGAGGATGTGGCTGGCCCCCACCCCGTTCAGCATGAGGAGCGGCACATCCGCCGTTCCGGCGTTGATCACCGAGAACTGAGGCGACCGCGATTTAGGGGAAGCGACACCTCGTGCCTGGCTGAATTGCGATTCGCTTTGGCGCCCAGACGTCGCTGTGCTCACGCGGACCAACTCCCGTTTTAACGCACCCGGCCCAGCCCGAGTCTGCTCCGTGGTCCGTACCCTCGTGCGAGTGTCTCAAACCCAGTAGTGCACGGCCGCAGCCAACTGTCCGTGACCAGCTGGTGCGGCTCGGCTCCGTGACAAGCCACTTCATCGACCGCGACAACAGAGGCGGTCGCGAGGCCTTTGACTTCAAGTACTTGAAGTTCTTAGGGTGGATGGAGTGAGCGCACGAACCACCAGCACACCTACTCGATCAAGGAAGCGGCCGCGCTGACGGGCCTGCCCGCCAGCACGCTCCGCTACTACGAGTCGATCGGTGTCATCGAGCCGGTCGGGCGGGGGAGAGCAGCAAGCACCGGGTCTACGGCGAGGCCGACCTGGATCAGATCATGTGGGTCGCCTGCCTGGCGGCCACCGGCATGTCGGTCAGCGACATGCGGACCTACGTGACCAACGGCCAGCGTCGGACAGTCGGCTGCCGGCGAGCAGATCGAGCTGCTCGCCGCACAAGAAGCACGGCTTGGCCGGGAGCTGGAGCACATCGCCCTCCGCAGGCGGTACGTGCAGCTCAAGATCGACTACTGGCACGCGGTCGAGGCGGGCGACGCCGACAAAACCGACCTGCTGGCGCGCGAGGCGCGTGCGTTGGCCGACGAACTCAAGCAAGCCAAGAGCAGCAACTAATCATCTGCGCCGTCCTCGCGGACCAGCCGGTCCGCAGGTCAGCGCGCTGACAAGGAGGAAGTCATGAGAACAGCCATCTTCAAGGGCAAGGGTCAGATCGCAGTTGAGGAGCGACCCAGGCCGAGCATCGCTGAGCCGACTGACGCCGTCGTCCGCGTGGTCCTGGCCTGCGTCTGCGGCTCGGACCTGTGGTTCTACCGCGGCGTCTCCGACCTGCCGCACGGATCGGTCGGCCACGAGTTCATCGGCGTCGTCGACGAGGTCGGTGAGCGAAGTCAGCGGGCTGGCCGTCGGTGACTTCGTCATCTCGCCCTTCTCCTGGAGCGACGGCACCTGCGAGAACTGCCAGGCCGGCTTCCACACCGCCTGCGTGCACGGCGGCTTCTTCGGCCAGGGCGGCGAGGGCGACGGCGGTCAGGCGGAGTTCGTCCGGGTTCCGCAGGCCGACGGCACCCTCGTGAAGGTCCCGGGCTCGACTTCTGCGACGAGACGATGGCCTCCCTCCTCGCCCTGACCGACGTGATGAGCACCGGCTACCACGCCGCCGTGAGCGCCGGGGTGAACAAGGACGGTGACACGGTCGCGGTCGTCGGCGACGGTGCGGTCGGCCTCTGCGGGTGCTCTCCGCCAAGCTGCTCGGCGCCGAGCGCATCATCGTGCTGGGCAGCACGACCGAGTCACGCCACGCGCTGGCACGCGAGTGGGGCGCGACCGACATCATCACCGCCCGCGGGGATGAGGCCGTTCAAGGCAGCTTCATGGAGCTGACCGGCGGTTATGGCGCAGACGCCGTCATGGAATGTGTCGGAGGCGCGCTGGCCACGGACGCCTCCTTCGCCATTGCCAAGGCCGGCGCTGTCGTCGGCCGCGTCGGCATCCCGCACGACGCAACCCTCGACGCCGACGTTCACGTTCTTCCGCAACATCGGAACCCGCGGCGGACCGTCTCCCGCACGCTTCTACCAGCCGCAACTGGTCGACGCAGTCCTGAAGGGCGAGATCAACCCGGGCAAGGTCTTCGACCTGACCACCGATCTCGAGCACATCGCAGAGGGCTACGCCGCCATGGATCAGCGGCGGGCGATCAAGGCCCTGGTCAAGGTGAGCGCGCTCGACAAGGCACCTTGATGCGGCTCACTGAGAGCGGCGGCGAGTCAGTCGCAGGGCTAGCGGACTGGTTCACCGGCGCCGTGTTCGTGGACGGCATTCGCGAACCCCGTCTACGTGATCGACGGGCCGGGTACGTCGCAGCGCAACAACGGGTTCATGAGATCCGGCCTGGGACGTGGTCTTCATCGAACCCGACGAGGAGCACTGGCACAGTGCGACCGCGGAGCGCTTCATGGCTGATGTCGCCATCCACATGGCGGACGCCAACGGGGAGGTTGCGACTTTGGCCGATCACGTGACGGACGAGGACGTTGCCGAAAACGCGGAAGGATCGGGATGATGTTCTCCCCACTCAAGCTGACTGTGACCCCTGCCCTGATGGTGACGGCGTTGGGCATCACCGCTTGTAGCGAAGGCGGGACACAGGACGATGGGTCAGGCGGACCTATCAGCTCGACAGCCACATCGGCGCCTTCCGCCAGCGCTGCCCCCGCTGTGCCCTCAAGCGGGACCGCACGTAAATGGGGAGCGGTCAGGAGAACAACTTGGACATTCAGGTCACCATCGACAACCAGACATTTCAGGCCACGCTCACCGACAGCGCCGCTGCACGTGACTTGATGGCGCAGCTGCCGGTGACGCTCGACATGCGCGACCACGGCGGCGTCGAGAAGACAGGCCCCCTTCCCTCCCCTCTCTCGCTCGATGGTCAGCCGGAGGGAGCAGACCAGGAAATCGGCGACGTGGGTTATTACGCACCGGGCAACGATCTCGTCCTCTACTACGGCGACCAGTCCTACTCCCCGGGCATCGTCGTCCTTGGCCATCTCGCCGGTGACGCCGCTGAGCGGATCGCGGAACTGGATCGACCAGTCACCGCCGTCATCGAAGCCCGCTAGACCGCGTGCGGTGCACACCGGCGCCACAGAAGCAGGCGCGACGGATGGACTACCTCACCTTCTATGCACGTGAGTCGGCAAGCGCGGTCTGTGCCTCAGGCGGATCCCTGTCACCCGGGCACCTCAGGCGCGGAACCTTCAACCACCAGAACACAAAGGGAGCAGTCACATGAGCGAGAAGAAGGTTTGGTTGGTCACCGGCGCTGGTCGAGGCCTCGGCGTCGACATCGTTAAGGCGGCCCTGGCAGCTGGCCATGCCGTAGTCGCCACCGCACGCAACGCCCAGTCCGTCACCAAGGCCGTCGGTGAGGCTAAGGAGCTCTTGCCGGCGATCTCGACGTCACCGACCAGGCCGCGGCCGCTGCCGCCGTCGACGCCGCGGTCGAGCGGTTTGGCCGGCTCGACGTGCTGGTCAGCGACGCGGCAGCTTCCAGGCCGGGTTCTTCGAAGAGATGACGCCAGACGCGTTCCGCGCACAGATCGAGACCACGCTTTTCGGGCCCGTCAACGTCACCCGCGCCGCTCTGCCTCAGATGCGTGCCCAACGCGCCGGTCTGGTCGTGACCATTTCCTCTACTGCCGGCATCACGTCCGCGGTGGAGTTCACGACCGCCTACGCCGCCTCTAAGTTCGGTGTCGAAGGATTCATGGAGGCCCTCGCACCGGAGGTCGCGCCCTTTGGCATCAAGACGCTGCTCGTCGAGCCCGGCTTCTTCCGCACGAGCTCCTCAGCCCACAGTCCACCCAGTACGCCGATCCATCGATCTCGAGCTATGCCCCGCGCACGAATCAGATCATCAAGGCGTGGCGCGCCATGGACGGCAAACAGGGCGGCGACCCTGCCAAGCTGGGCAAAGCCCTCGTCGAGTTGGCGGCGCTCGAGGAGCCCTCGTTGCGGTTCCCCGCGGGAGTCGACGCTGTGGCGGCGTTCGAGGAGAAGGCCCACCAGCTCCTAGCCCAGGCCAGCGCGCACAGCGAGCTGTCCACTAGTCTCGCTCACAATGACGAGTGAGCACATGATCTCCCTTGGCTTGCCGGTAACCGGACATGGCTACGGCGTGTGCTTGACGCACCAGGCCTAGGTTCCGTCCACGGCGAAGGTGACACCAAGGCGGTCCGCTCGACGTGCAGACAAACCAGACCGCAGCGGCCATGACCGCCCGACGCGGGTCGCTTTGCGTGAAATGCATCAAGCGCACCGTCCGACTCGAGCCACGGTGCGACAGCGCAGCATGCCGTGACTAGCGATCGTCACGTACTGCCCCATCGTCGCGAAAACGTCATGTCCAAGGGGTTCGTCACTCGGCCAAGCCGTTCATGTCCTCGACGTAGCCTCGAAGTCGACCGCCCGCGTGAAGGAGAGGTGACTGGCACAGCCTCAGAAGAGCGACCCGGTCATGCCGCCGTCGACAACAACTGTCGAGCCGGTGACGAAGCCGGCCTGCTGCGAGGCGAGGAAGCTGACGACTGCGCAGAGCTCCTCCTGCGTTCCGACGCGCCCAAGCGGGCTGAGGGTCATGCGGTGCGCCGCCTGCGCGTCGGTGTACGCAGCAGCCCCCTTCGATGCGAGGTGTCGATCAGCGCGGGCGCGATGCAGTTGACGGTGATGCCGTGAGCGCCGACCTCGTTGGAAAGGCCCTTCATGTACGCCGTGACTCCCGCTCGGAACACCGTCGAGAGCGCGTGCCCGACCATGGGTTGTTTGGCGTGCGCGGACGTGATGGCAATGATCCGACCCCACCCGCGGTCCACCATCAAGGGCACCACGCCGTTGACCACTCGCACGACGCTCGCGAGCTGAACCTCGTACGCCTCCTGCCAGCGTGACGGCTCAGTCTCTTCGAGCGTAGGCGGCAACGGGGTCGGCGGCCGGCCGGTCAGCAGCACGACGATGTCGGGACCGTCAAGGCCCGCGAGCCTCGACGTGAGGGCTTCGACGTCATCCAGGTTCGTCATGTCACCCTGCTGGGCTACGACATTGACTCCGTACGTGCGCTCGATCTCGGCAGAGACCTCCCGAAGCTTCTCGATGGAACGTGAGAAGAGCAACAGATCCGCGCCCTCTTCGGCCAGAGCGCGGGCGACGTTGTACCCCATGCCCCCGCTGGAGGCCGTGACCAACGCTCGTCGTCCCTTGATCCCCAGGTCCAAGGTGTGACTCCTTCACTCCCCATGGCGACATCCGCCGACGTCTTGGTCCGACCGGACCACCGATCGGAGGCCGTTCCGCGGAACTGCCTTGGATCGGTAGATGCAACCTCTCAGCTTGATTCGGGGCGAAGCTGCTGGTCGCTCGGCAGGTTTTGGATTC
>CAVWXS010000030.1:0-136525 GCA_963758885.1 uncultured Actinomycetota bacterium | reverse complement strand
CTACGGAAACCGGGGCGGACTAGTCCGGATCCGGTTGTTTTCGCCTTCAAATGACCCTGATGGCGTTGTTTCTGCCCGCCTCGGCGCCTGATCCGCTACTTTCTACGCATTGGCTGAACCGTCGTTCAGAGCTGGGGGGCTTGAACGGCACAGGCTTTCAGCTGTGGCAGGACGATGGCACCGGGGGCGGTGCGGACGTCCCTCCGTTGAGTTGGCCCAAATGGCGGAACATCACCACCATTCGGGCCAGCTCAACGCGCCATTTGGGCCAACTCAACGGGTCAGCCGCGGACCAGGAAGCCGAGCAGGTCCTGGCGCGTGAGCACGCCGACGGGCTTGCCGTCCTCCTGCACGAGTACGGCGTCGGCGTCCTCGAGGAGCTTGACGGCGTCGGTCGCGTGCTCGGTCGAGCCGATGGTCGGCATCGGCGGGGACATGTGCTGCTCGACGGGATCGGTGAGCAGGGCCTGGCCGGTGAACAGCTTGTCGAGCAGCACCCGGTCGGACACCGAGCCGGCGACCTCGGCCGCGACGATCGGCGGCTCGGCGCGGACCACGGGCATCTGCGACACGTCGTACTCCTCGAGGATGTGCACCGCCTCCGCGATCGTCTCGCCGGGGTGGGTGTGCACGAGGTCGGGCAGCTGGCCGGACTTGCCGCGCAGGATCTGACCGACGGTCTGGCCGGCCCGGGCGATCCCGTCGACCGGAAAGCCGTACTGCGCCAGCCAGTCGTCGTTGAAGACCTTGGTGAGGTAACCGCGGCCCGAGTCAGGGAGCAGCACCACGATGACCGCGTCGCGGCCCTCGGGAGTCCCCGCCAGCTCGCTCGGCCAGCACCTTGGCGGCCTGCGCGGCCATGCCGGACGAACCGCCCACCAGCAGCGCCTCGGTCCGGGCCAGCCTGCGCGTCATCGCGAACGAGTCGGCGTCGCTGACCTCGATGATGCGGTCGGCGACCGACCGGTCGTAGGTCTCGGGCCAGAAGTCCTCGCCGACGCCCTCGACGAGGTACGGACGGCCGCTGCCGCCCGAGTAGACCGACCCGGCGGGATCGGCTCCCACGATCTGCACGGACGGCTCCCCTCGTTCGGCGGAGCGCTCCTTGAGGTAGCGACCGACCCCGCTGATGGTCCCGCCCGTGCCGACACCGCACACGAAGTGGGTGATCCTCCCCTCCGTCTGCTCCCAGATCTCCGGGCCGGTGGTCTCGTAGTGAGAGCGCGGGTTGTGGGGGTTGGAGTACTGGTCGGGCTTCCAGGCGCCGGGCTCAGAGGCCAGCCGGTCGGAGACGTTGTAGTAGGAGTCGGGGTGCTCGGGGGCGACCGCGGTAGGGCACACGACAACCTCGGCGCCGTACGCCTTGAGCACGTTGCGCTTGTCCTCGCTGACCTTGTCGGGGCAGACGAACACGCACTTGTAGCCCTTGCGCTGGGCGACCATCGCCAGCCCGACGCCGGTGTTGCCCGACGTCGGCTCGACGATGGTGCCGCCGGGCTGCAGCTCACCGGATG
This sequence comes from uncultured Actinomycetota bacterium, assembly GCA_963758885.1. Lineage (GTDB taxonomy): Bacteria > Actinomycetota > Actinomycetes > Propionibacteriales > Nocardioidaceae > Nocardioides. The sequence goes on along the minus strand of CAVWXS010000030.1, from coordinate 135,011 downwards.
CCTCGGCCGCCTCGATCATCCGCTCGGCGATGCGGTCCTTCACCGACCCGCCCGGGTTGAGGTACTCGACCTTGGCGAGGACAAGGGGGCCGTCACCCGCTGCATCGACGGGGCCGCCGGCGCCGTCGAGCGAGGTCGACAGTCGCAGCAGGGGGGTGTGGCCGATCAGCTCGAGGAGGGAGTTCGCGTACTGCATCACCCCAGGCTATTGGGGTCTTGACCAGCCCGACCGGCGTGGGGTGGCGATGCGTAGTGTGGCGCGCGTGGGGAAAGCGGGAGCGGCGAAGAAGCTGGCGTCGGCGGCGGCGTACGGCGGCGGCGGTCTCTCCGTGCTCGGCGCGGGTCTCTACGGCCTGCTGCGTGCTGAGGCCAAGCTCGCGCGCCGCGCGATCGGCGAGACGACGGGCCCGCCCCCCGACGCGACCGGCTGGTACGGCCGGGGCCGGGCGGGTCCCGCGATCAAGGTCGCGCTGCTCGGCGACTCCGCGGCCGCGGGCTACGGCGTCGAGCGGGTCGTCGAGACCACCGGCGCGCTGCTGGCCAGCGGCATCGCCGAGAAGGCCGACCGCCGCGTGCACCTGCGGTCCTACGCCTTCGTGGGCGCCCGCTCGTCCGACCTGATCGGCCAGATCGCCCGCGCACTGCCGACCGAGCCCCGTCTCGCCGTGGTCCTGATCGGCGTCAACGACATCACCCACAGCGTGCTGCCGTCCCAGTCCGTGCGGCACCTTTCGGAGGCCGTCCGCCGCCTGCGCGAAGCCGGCGTCGAGGTCGTGGTCGGCACCTGCCCCGACCTCGGCACCGTCAAGCCGATCGCCCCGCCGCTCAAGCAGGTCGGCCGCGCGTGGTCGCACCGCCTGGCCGCCGCCCAGACGATCGCGGTGGTCGAGGAGGGCGGCCGCACCGTCTCGCTCGCCTCGGTCCTGGGCCCCGAGTTCGAGGCCGCGCCGACGGTCCTCTTCGGCCCCGACCGGTTCCACCCGTCGGCGGAGGGGTACCGCCGCCTGGTCGACGTGCTTCTCCCCTCGACGCTGGCCGCGCTCGGCTTCGCACCCGACGACGAGGCCGAGCCCGAGGCCTACCGGGGTGAGGGCGTGCTCCCGGTGACCACCGCAGCGGTCCAGGCGGTCAAGACGGCCGGCACCGAGGTCGACGGCACCGAGGTCGGCGGGTCGCGTCGCGGCGTACGCGGCCTGTGGGTCGAGCTGCGCCACCGCCGCCGTACACCCACGGCCGCCACCGAGGGGCCGGCCGACAAGGAAGACGAGGTCGAGGTCTAGACCCCTCTAGACCGGGGTAGTGGTCCATACGGTTGATTTTTTTGCCGTTCTGCGCCTTGTCGGCGTGCCTTTACCTACGTTCGTCCTGCCACGTCCCCGACGTAGCAGTCCCCCCAACCTCACGCGCACCCGGCGCGTTCATCTTCCGGAAGGCATGTCCCCCCCATGTCGACCCACCCTCGGCGTCAGCCTGCCCTGCGCGCACTGCGCATCCCCCTCCTGGCCCTCGTGGCCAGCTTGTTCACGATCGTCGTCGGCGCGAGCCAGGCGTCGGGTGCGGAGGCGGCCAAGCCCCGGCACGAGCGACCTCGTCTGTCGATCGCCGTCCTGCCGTCGGTCCGCCAGCCCGGCCCCGCAGCGGCTTCGAGCGGTTCGGCGCGCTCGATCGTGACGGTCAAGCTGCGGCCGCGATCCGCCGGGAAGGTGGTCAAGCTGCAGCGTCGGACCGGCCTCGGCTGGAAGACGATCCGCACCCCGAAGCTCAGGCACGGCAAGGCCACCATCCCCGTGATCACCGACCCGTCCGCGGTCTACCGGGCAATCCTGCCGAAGCACGGGCGCAGGCCCGCCGTCCGAAGCAACCACGCCACCGACGACTGGGACGCCCCCGACTTCGTCGACGAGTTCGACGGGGCGGCGCTCGGTCCTGCGTGGGAGCACCGCATCCAGTTCTACAACCCGTGGGGCGGCCGGGCCTGCTCCAAGGGCTCACCTGACGCGGTCTCGGTCGGGGACGGCGTCCTGCGGCTCAGCTCGATGCAGGACCCCCTCGTGCAGAAGCGGTGCCTGGTCAAGGACGCCCGCGGGCGGCCAGTCGGCCACTTCCCCCACCGGCTCAACGGCCACATCTCGACCGAGAGCAGCGCCGACTTCCTGTACGGCGTGGCGGCCGCCCGGATGCGGTTCCCCCGCATCCTCGGTCAGCACGCGGCCTTCTGGCTCCAGCCGCGGGGACTGCTCGAGCACTTCACGACCCCCTGGGGTGCCGAGATCGACGTCGTGGAGTGGTACGGCGCCGGGCGCGGCAAGGAGCGGATGTCCAGCGCCGTCCACGAGCCGATGCCCGACGGCAGCAAGCGCCAGATCGGCGGGCAGATCCCGGATCCCGACCGCTACCTGGCCACCCGATCGGACACCTGGTGGAACAGCTTCCACGTGTTCTCCGTGGAGTGGACCCCGAAGCGCTACATCTTCCGCATCGACGGGCACGAGGTCTGGCGCACCCGTGAGGGCGTCTCCGACGTGCACGAGTTCCTGATCCTCAGCATGTTGTCGAGCGACTTCGAGCTCCCGGACGTCGGCGACGACCCGGCCCCCCGCACCGCCGAGGTCGACTGGGTCGCGTTCTGGCAGGCGTGACCGCTGCGCTCGGCTTTCCGCTGCGCGGGCGTTGTCCGCTGCGCGGGGCTTGGTTTGCGCTGCGCGCGGCTTGGGTCGAGGCCGCTGGCCGGTGGCCCTCCCGTGGTCGGGTCTCGCGGGGGGACAGGGGACCTACGGCTGTGACGCCCGCTTGGTCGCGCCGCCGATGGTCACCGTCCGTGAGCGGACGCCACAGCCGTGTCCTTAGCCCCCCACGACACCCGCCCCCGTCCGGACCCCCAGCCTGCAGTCACGGCCCGTGGGATGGAGGGTTGTGCGAGCCGTGCGCTGACCACGCACGGTGACCGGGGTTCCTCCCCCCGGGCCGTGACTGGTGGGCGGCGGCCCGGGCCTGCCCTCCGGGGGCTCAAAGGGCTTGGCCGCGGCGGCCGCCGACGGCCGTAAGCGGAGTCGGCGCTACGCGGCCGACGCGCCGCCCCTGTCCCCCGGAGGGCAGGTCCGGGCCGCCGGCCAGCGGCCTCGACCCAAGCCGCGCGCAGCGCAAAAGCCCCGCGCAGCGGAAAGCCAAGCCCCGCGCAGCGGAAAGCCGAGCGCAGCGAAATGCCAAAGGGCCGGAGGAAGACTCCCCCGGCCCCATGGGCAGCTCAGCTGGCGGATCAGTCGGACGAGAAGAACGCCAGGATGCGCAGCAGGTTGGTGTAGATCCACACCAGGCTGACGGTCAGCGCGAACGCTGCCCGCCACGACTCACGCTCGTCGACCCCGGCGGCGATCCCCTTCTCGACCATGTCGAAGTCGAGGATCAGCATGAAGATGCCCAGCGCCAGGCCGGCGAAGGCGGTCAGCATGCCGAGGCCGGTGACGCCGAACAGGCCGGTGCCGTTGCCGAACATGCTGAGCACCAGCTCGAGCAGCGACAGGCCGACCATGCCGAACATCGCGGCGATCACGAAGGTGCGGAACTTGGCCCCGACCTTGATGTTGAAGAACTTGTAGGCAGCGAGGGTGCCGGCGAAGGCCCCGAAGGTGCCCAACACCGCGTTGATGACGATGTGGTCACCGAACTGGGCGTCGAAGAACTTGCTGATGCCTCCGAGCGCGACACCCTCGGCCAGACAGAAGGCCAGCACCAGCGCGGGGCTGACGATGCGCTTGAACGAGTTGACCATCGACAGTCCGAAGGCCGCGAGACTGCCCACGGTCATCGCGGCGAAGAGGCCGGAGAGGTCCGATGACGGCATGTCGGCGGTGATCTCGGGCGTCAGCAGCCAGGTCGCGACGTGCAGCGACCAGGACGACCACGAACGAGATCGCGCTGGCCTGGACGACCGAGTCGATGGTCATCCGCCGAGTGGAGACAGGGGTCCGCGTGTCCGGCGAGCCGGGCGAGCCCGGTGTCCCGGTGCCCCAGGTGGCGGGGTCGCCGTAGCCGGCGTAGGGGCTGCCGTTGCCGGCGGCGGTCTGGTTGCCGTAGGCGTTCGCCTGCCCGTTGAACGCCTCCGAGCGGCTGAACACGGGGTTGTTGCTCTGCATGGTCTCCTCCTTGGAGGCCGAGGTGGCGTCGCGATGAAACCACCATTCGTCCCGACTCTATCGAGCGGACGTCTATAGAACGAGCGCCGGAGACCCCGTGTTCCCGCGGTCAGGTCGTCCGGGTGACCTTCGTGAGGCCGCCTGGGCGGTCCACATCGATCCCCCGGGCCTCCGCGACCCGCTGCGCGAGCAGCTGCGCCGGTACGACGACCGGGAGCGGGGTCAGCCACGGCGCCACCCGTGCCTGCGGTGGCAGCAGCACGCGTACGGCGTCCAGGCCGGAGACAGCGGTCGGGCCGATCGTCACCACCGGAGCACCGCGACGCGCCACCTCGACGCAGACCTCGATCACGCTGACAGTCGCCGGCTCGTCGGGCGTCAGCGCCAGCACGGGCACGTCCGGCCCGACTGCGGCGATCGGACCGTGCAGCAGGTCGGCGGGTGAGTACGGCGCCATCAGCGAGCCGGTCAGCTCGGTGAGCTTGAGGGCCGCCTCGTGGGCCGTGCCGAGGTTGAACCCGCGGCCGACCACCACCCCGCGCAGCGGTGTCGCGAGCACCTCGGCGGCCGCGCCGAGTCCGGTGGTGCCGTCGATCGCGGCCGCGACGGCCTCGGGTACGAGCGCCAGCTCGGCGGCCTGCGCGGCCACGTCGTCCGGGTCTCCGAGCGCCAGCGCCAGCAACGACACGGCCAGGACGGAGGCCGTGTAGGTCTTGGTGGCGGCCACCGAACGCTCCGGGCCCGCGGACAGGTCGAGCACGTCGGTCGCCGCCTCCGCCAGGGGCGAGTCGGGCGCGTTGGTGACCGCGACCGCCGGCGAGCCCTGCTCGCGCGCCGCGGCGAGCACGGCGACGACGTCCGGCGAGGCCCCAGACTGCGAGAGCGCCACCACGGCCTTGCCGCGGAAGTCGATGCGGCCGCCGTACACGGTGTGCACGCTCGGGGTGGCGAGCGCGACGGGGAGCCCGGTCCGCAGGGACCAGAGGTACTGCGCGTAGCGCGCGGCGTTGTCGGAGCTGCCGCGGGCGACCACCACCAGGCCGTCGATCTCGCCGCTCCGCAGGGCGGCGCGCCAGGCGTCGAGCCGCGGCAGCTGCGCGTCAAGAAGCCGGGCGAGCACTCCGGGCTGCTCGGCGATCTCCGCCGCTAGCAGGGTCATCCGACCGGCTGCCCGGCCAGGTACGTCTCGCGCAGCACCAGGTCGTCACCGAACACCGAGACGTCGGCCCGTACCCCCGGCCGGAGCACACCCACGTCGTCGCGGCCGATCAGCGCGGCGGGTGTCGAGGTGACCGCGCGCAGTGCCTCGGCAGGGTCGATGCCGAGCTCGCAGGCGTTGGTGACGGCCGCCGACAGTGTCAGGGCGCTGCCGGCCAGCGTGCCGTCGCTGTTGCGGACGGCTCCGTCGGTGACGTCGAGGGCCACCTCTCCGAGAGCGAAACGACCGTCGGGGCGGCCGGCGGCGGCGGTCGCGTCGGTCACCAGGACGATCCGGCCCCGCGCGGCTGCCCACACCACCCGCACCACCTCCGGCGCGAGGTGGTGACCGTCGAGGACGAGCTGGACGACGACGTCGGGCCGCGCCAGGGCAGCTCCCGGAAGCCCGGGCTTGCGGTGGTGCAGTGGGCTCATCGCGTTGAACAGATGCGTGACGGTCCGCGCGCCGGCGTCGAACGCGAGCCCCGCGTCGTACGCGGTCGCGTCGCTGTGCCCGAGCGAGACGAGCACCCCGTCGGTGGCCAGGCTCTTGACGAGGTCGAGCGCGCCGGGAAGCTCGGGTGCGAGCGTCACCGCCACCACGTCGGCGCGACGGCGCCAGCGAGCCAGCTCCTCGGGGTCGGGGTCGCGGCGATGCTCGGGCGGGTGGGTGCCGAGCCGCCGCGGCGAGAGGTAGGGACCCTCGAGGTGGACTCCCAGGCACCTTGCCCCGGCTGTGCCCGCCGACCCGCCCGACGACCGGAAGGCCTCGGTCAGCCGGTCGAGGGTCCGGTCGGTGTCAGCGGCCGCCGCCGTGATCAGCGTGGGCAGGAACGCCGTCACCCCGTACGGCGGCAGCGCGGCCGCCAGGTCACGCATGTCCTCGACGTCGGCCGCCATCAGGTCGACGCCGGCGAACCCGTTGACCTGCAGGTCGACCAGCCCGGGCGCGGCGATCCGGCCCCCCGCGGCCGGCGGCAGGCCGACCTCCGCGACGACGTCGCCGTCGAGGCGGACGTCGCCACTCACCAGCTCGCCGTCGACGAGGGCAGCGGAGACGCCGAGGGTCCGGCTCGTCATGAGACTCCTTCTCCCGCGTACTGCCCCGGGTCGCCGGGAGCCAGCACGCGGAGTCGTCGAGGCGGCCACACGGCCGGCTTGGGCAGGCGCAGCGGCTCCAGGCCGGGTGTGATGCGGCCGAGCACGCGGGGCTCGCGTGCGCCGGTCGCGGTGGTCGTGCCAGTCATGTTGCCGGCCAAGCCGTGCCAGGTCATGAACCCGAGCAGCGCCCAGAGCACGACCTCCTTCCCGTCGGCCGGGATGCCGCGCTCGTCGCTGGTGACGAGCGGGGCAGGCTCGATGCTTCGCCGGAGGCCTTCCATCAGCGCCGGGTTGCGCACTCCGCCGCCGGAGACGACGACCTCCGTCACGCCGTACGGCGCGATGGCGCGCGTGACGGTGAGCACGGTCAGCTCCGTGAGCGTCGCGAGCAGGTCGGGCCCCGAGATCTCGGGCACGCGGGCGAGGACGTCGTCGAGGTAGCCGGCCGAGAAGGCCTCGCGCCCGGTCGAGACGGGGGGTAGCTCGCTGAAGTGCGGGTGCTCGAGGAGCAGGGTCGAGGAGGTCGACCCGGATGGTGCCCTGCCGGGCCAGGTGCCCGTCGACGTCGTGGTTCAGGCGGCCGTCGGTGACCCGGTGGGCCGCGACGTCGAGCAGGCAGTTGGCCGGGCCCGTGTCCCAGCCCTTCACGGCCTGGCCCTCGTCGCCGACCACCGAGACGTTGGCGATGCCGCCGAGGTTCAGGGCCACGCGCGGTCCGCCGGGCCCCGCGAGCCACAGCCCGTCGAGCGTGCTGGCGAGCGGCGCGCCGTGGCCGCCGGCGGCGACGTCGCGGGCCCGCAGGTCCGAGACCACCGGGAGGCCGGTGCGCTCGGCGACCCACGCCGGCTGGCCGAGCTGGAGGGTGCCGTAGCAGCGGCCGTCGCGGACGTCGTGGAAGACGGTCTGCCCCGGTGACACCACCAGGTGGGGAGGCCGGTCGAGCTGGGAGACCACGCGGCCGACCGCCTCGGCGACGGCGACCCCGATGAGCTGGTCGAGCTGGCAGATCGCCCCGGCTGTGGTGGCCGCAGGAGGCAGCAGGTCGAGCAGGCCCTGGCGCAGGTCTTCGGGCCACGGCTCCTGACCGGTCGCGACGATGCCCATCGTCACGCTGCTGCCCTCGAGCCCGACGTCGACCACGCCGATGTCCAGCGCGTCTGCCGACGTCCCCGACGCCACCGCCACGATCCGCATCAACCCGCTCCTTCCAGCCGCCGTACCGCGACGCGGGCCCGGCCGCCCGCGGCGTCCAGCGCCCGAGCAGCCGACCCGACGTCCACCCCCGTGAGGAGCGCGACGAGCGCGGTCTTCGGCCGCCAGTCTGCGGCCTCGAGGGCCTCGCTCGCGGCGGTATCGGAGACTCCGGTGGCTTCCCGGAGCATACGGACTGCGCGCAGCCTGAGCTTGTGGTTCGAGGCCCGCACGTCGACCATCCACGCGCCGTAGCTCCTGCCGGTGCGCACCATCGCGGCGGTCGACAGCACGTTGAGGACCACCTTCTGCGCGGTGCCCGCCTTCATCCGGGTCGACCCGGCGAGCACCTCCGGGCCGGTCAGCACCTCGATGGCGATGTCCGCGGCGCCGGCGATGGGGCTGCCCGGGTTGTTGACGACGGCGACCGTGGCGGCCCCGCTCTCGCGAGCGACCCGAACGCCTCCAGGACGTACGGCGTCCGGCCCGACGCCGCGATGCCGACCACGAGGTCGTCGGGTCCGGGGGTGAGCAGCAGCAGGTCGGCGCGGCCGGCCTCGGCTCGGTCCTCGGCGCCCTCGACCGCCCGGGAGCTCGCCTCACCGCCGCCGGCCAGCACCGCGACGACGCGGTCGGGGTCGGTCCCGTAGGTCGGCGGGATCTCGGCGGCGTCCTGGGCTGCGAGCCGCCCGGGTGTCCCGGCCCCCACGTAGATCAGCCGGCCACCAGCGAGCAGCGCCTGCTCGGCCAGGCCAACCGCTGCTGCGATGTGGTGGCGCGCCGCCGCGACGGCCGCGGGGACGGTGGCCTCGGCGGCCAGGAGCAGGTCGACCAGCTGCTCGGGCGAGCGTTCGTCGAGGTCGTCGAGGTCGCGGCGTACCTGTTCGGTCGCCAGAGCGTCGACCACGTCGCCACCGGACACCGCGGGACGCAGACGCCGGACCTCGTCCTCGTGCGGCAGGTCGTGCCGCTCGGCCAGCAGCACGGCCCCGTCGAGCGAGGTGCCCATCGGCTCGACCCACGTGAGGCCCTCCGGCAGGTGACCGCGCAGTCGCTCCATCAGGAGCGGGGCGCTCGCCAGGCCGCCCACCGCCGTGACCCGGTCGGCGCCGCTGAGTGCGGCCGCGTTGCCGAGGGTCTGCGCGAGCGCGGCTCCTGCGGCGTCCAGCACACTCACCGCCACCGCGTCGCCCGCCTCCGCCGCGGCAACCACGTCGGGGGCGAAGGCCGCGGTGGTGGCCGCCACCTCGTCGCCGGCCGCGAGCGTCGTAGGCAGACGGGCGAGGTCGCCGTACCTGGCCTCCGCGGCGGCGAGCAACGACGTCGCCGGCCCGCCGGCACGAGCGCCGAGGACGTTGCGCAGGGCGAGGCGCCCGATCCAGGAGCCGCCGCCGTCGTCGCCGAGCCAGTAGCCGAGGCCGTCGACCCGGACCAGCCCCTCGGGGCCGAGGCCGATGCCGACCGCGCCGGTGCCGATCGCGACCATGGCACCTTCGCCGCCGCCGAAAGCGCCCACGTGCGAGGTGATCGAGTCAGAGGTGAGCACCAGCTCGCTGACCGGCAGCCCGGTGGCCAGTGACGCGCCGAGCTCGCCGGCGGCTTCCGTGCCGGCGGCACCGACGGTGAGGACGTCGAACACGGTGTCGGCCGCGAGCCCGGCCTCGCGACGTACGGCGGCCAGCCCGGCAGCGATCGCGGCCCGGGCCGCATCGACACCGCCGGGGTCCGCCAGCCCCCGAGCGCCGGGGACCTCGGCGGTGCCGACGTGGTGGGCCCCACGACTGTCGAGGCGGACCGCGCGCACGCGGCAGGAGGTCTTGCCGAGGTCGACGCCCGCGACCAGCCGTGATGGGAGTGTCATCGGGCCTCCCCCAAGATGAGGGCGGCCGCGGCCTCAGCGACGGCCCGGCCGCCGCCGTGGGTGAGCACGACGTGGTCGCCGGGCACCTCGAGGTCGATGCCGGACCACACGACGACCGCGTCGGGGTGCTGGTCGACGAGGTCCGCGACCTCGGCGAGCTGGCTCGGGTGCCGAGCCAGCACCACGAAGCGACCGTCCCCTGCGTGCGCCTCGAGGGCCTCGCGGAGGTGGCGGTCGCGGTCGCCGGCAGCGATGTTGACCGCGCCGCCGAGGTCGAGGACCCGCGGGTTTCCGGCGCGCACGTCACCGCGGCTGGTGACCGCGCGCGCGGCAACGTCGTCGATGTCCGCGGTCCTCCCCCGACTGCTCGCGCGCCAGCCAGTCGGTCAAGGCGGAGACGCGGGCCGCGGCCTCCTCGAGTCGGTCGATGCCGAGCCGACCCTGCTCGACGGCGGCGACGATCGCGTCGACCACGACAGGCCGAGCCGCTCGTCGGCGTCGTACGTCTCGGGGTAGCCGGGGTTGCCGATGCACAGCAGGTCGGCGCCGGCGGCCAGCGACCGCACCGCGCCCTCCGCGTGCCCGACGCCGGCGGAGATCGCCTTCATGTCGAGCGCGTCGGTGATGACCACCCCGTCGAAACCGAGTTCCTGGCGGAGCAGACCGAGCAGGACCGGGCTCAGCGTGGCGGGCCCTTGTCGACAGGGTCGTACGCGGTGAACACGACGTGCGCGGTCATCACGCACCGCACGCCGGCCTCGACCGCCGCCCGGAACGGCGCCAGGTCGCGCTCGAGCAGCACCTCGACGGGGTCGGCGACGGTGGGCAGGGCGAGGTGGGAGTCGGTGTGGGTCGAACCGTGGCCCGGGTAGTGCTTGGCGCACGCCACGACACCGGCGCCCTGCAGGCCCCTGACGAACGCGGCGCCGTGGCGGGCCACGAGGTCGGGTGTCGCACCGAAGGATCGCGTGCCGATCACGGGGTTCTCGGGGTCGGCGTTCACGTCGAGCACGGGGGCGAGAGCGACGTCGATGCCGACGTCTCGGAGGCGCCGTCCCATCGCAGCCGCGACCCGACGGGTGGCGTCGACGTCGTCGAGGGCGCCCAGGGCGGCGTGGCTCGGGTACGACGACCCGGTCGCCGCCTCGAGCCGGGTGACGTCGCCGCCCTCCTCGTCGGACATCACGAGCACAGGGCCCAGGTCGTGCAGGTCGTCGGCGAGCTTGGTGGCCTGCTGCTCGTCCTCGACGTTGTGGGCGAACCAGCACACCCCGCCGAGCCCGGCGTCGATCCGTCGCGCAAGCCAGTCGGGCACGGTCGGGCCGACGAACCCGGTCACGACTGCCGCGTGGGCGAGACGTCTGAGGTCGGTCATCCCTTCACCGTTCCTGCGGCCAGTCCTGACGACGGCCCGCAAACGAGACCATAGGTCTAGCTCTAGACCTAGGCGCGATTCTTGTCACGCCCTGAGCGATCCGTCAATGGCTGCGTGTGACTCGCCGTCAATTGGTTGGGGAAGATGTCCACGACGATCCGGTATCGGTCGCCGCGGTAGATCGACCGGACGAACTCGGCGATCCGGCCGTCGGCGATGCGCGAGGTCCGCTCGAAGAGGAAGGCCGGCGCACCCGCCTCGACGCCCAGCAGGTCGGCCTCCTCGAGCCGAGGTCAGGCACGGCTCGACGGTCTGCGTGCCGGCGACGATCGGGGTGCCGTAGCGCGCGGCGAGGAGCTCGTAGAACGACGTGTCCTCGAAGTCCTCCCCGGTCAGCCCGGGGGCCACGTCGACCGGGACGTGCAGGTCCTCCATGGCCATCGGCTCGTCGTCCGCCGTACGCAGGCGGCGTACGTGGAGCACCTTCGCGTGGGGAGGTACGCCGAGCAGGCCGGCGAGCATCATGCCGGCGGGCGAGACGCGGGCGAAGACCGTGTGACCGCCGGGCCTCAGACCGCGGGCCCGCATGTCGGCGGAGAACGACGTCGCCGTGAGCCGCTGGGTCACCTTCGGCGGCGACACGAACGTGCCCGAGCCCTGGCGGCGGATCAGCCGCTGCTCCGCGACGAGCTGGTCGACCGCACGCCGCAAGGTCATCCGGGCCACGCCCAGGTCGCGGGCGAGGTCGCGCTCGACGGGCAGCGGCTCGCCGGGCGACAGCGTCGCGATCAGCTCCTCGAGGCTGGCTCGGACCTGCCGCTGCTTGGCCGTGTCGCGGCCGACCTCAACGGACGTCATGGACCATTGGTACAGCACGCGGCGAGGCCGCGCGAGCCGACGCCCGCTGGCTGGGCGCGCTCTCCCGGTAGGCGCGGTCGAGCGCGGTGACGACGTACGTGTACGCGGTACCCGGCTCGGCGGTGGTGTCGGTCCAGGTCTGGTCGCGGGTGGTGGCCACCAGGTGGGTGGCGTCGGCGAGGTCGCACGGGTCGACCTCGGCGTCCGCGCCGGCGAAGCGGTAGACGGCGTACGACTTCCCGCCGCCGCGCCAGCTCAGCTGACGCCGTCGCCGTCGGGCGCAGGCGGAGCCGGACGGCGCGGCGGCCGGTGGCCGGGGACGCCCGCGGTGACCGGGATCAGCGCCGGGTGCGCGTAGTGGTCCGCCTCGACGATGTCCATGTGGCCGAGCCGGTTGGCGCGGACGTCCTTGGCGGAGAAGTAGATGTCGCCGTCCACCTCGGGGTAGTCGCGGTTGAAGAACAGGTGCTCGGTCATCTCGTGTCGGGTCCTCGATCCAGGCGGGCGACTGGGTCGACGTGCCGACCTTGTACGTCGCCTGGCCGATGTAGAGCTGGACGTCGGTGCCGCGGACCTGGTCGCTCCACCAGGGCACGAGCTTGGCGTAGTCGGCCGGCGCGAACCCGATCGCCCAGTAGACCTGCGGGGCGATGTAGTCGAGCCACTCCTCGCGCACCCACTTCCGGGTGTCGGCGTACAGGTCGTCGTAGGTCTGCGCGCCGGCGGTGGTGTCCGAGCCCTCCGGGTCGGTGGCGATGTTGCGCCAGACGGCGAAGGGGCTGACGCCGAACTTCACCCACGGCTTGGCCGCGTGGATCTGTCTGGTCGAGCTCGCTGATCAGCAGGTCGGTGTTGTGGCGGCGCCAGTCGGCCTTGTCGGTGAAGCCGGCGCCGTACTGGGCGAAGGTCGCGTCGTCGGGGACCGGCTGTCCGGCCACCGGGTAGGGGTAGAAGTAGTCGTCGAAGTGCACGCCGTCGATGTCGTAGCTCTGCGACCGCGTCCATGATCGCGTCCTCGACGAGCTCGCGGACGGCCGGGATGCCCGGGTCGTAGTAGAGCTTGCCGCCGTAGGCGAAGACCCAGTCGGGGTGCTCGCCGCGCCGGGTGGGTCGGCGACGAGCGCGTCGCGGTTGGTGTCCATCGAGACGCGGTACGGGTTGAACCACGCGTGGAACTCCAGGTTGCGCTCGTGCGCCTCCTCGACCGCGAAGGCCAGCGGGTCGTAGCCGGGGTGCCTGCCCCTGCGTGCCGGTGAGGTACTTCGACCACGGCTCGATCGTCGACGGCCAGAACGCGTCGGCGGTCGGGCGCACCTGCACGATCACCGCGTTGAGGCGCGGCCGACCGCCTCGTCGTACCAGCCGCTCCAGCTCGGCCTTCTGCTGCTCCGGCGTCAGCCCCGGCCGCGACGGCCAGTCGATGTTGACGACGCTGGCGATCCAGTCGGCGCGCAGCTGCCGCTTCGGCGCGGCGGGGTCGACGTGACAGTCAGCAGCACTAGACGCCGGTCGAGCTGTCAGACCCTGTCAGCGGCGTGCGCGGTACCGGTCAGCCCGGTGGAGACGAGGGCGAGCGTGGCCGCTGCGAGCAGCCAGGAACGAGAACGTTGGTCATGCGAGTACTCCCGAGATCGAATGAACCAATGGTCCAGACAACCTTGGACCATTCATCGGGGACAGTCAAGGGCCACCAGCTCAGCGTGATCGGGGCCGGGATCGGCGATGCTGTAGGCGTGGAGTACGTGTCCAGAGTGCCGCGACCGCCGCTGGACGGGCTGATCGACGACCTCTACTACCTGGAGGGTGTGTCGCCGTACGCCCGGTTGACGCTGCCGCCGGCGCCGTCGGCGCTGCTCATCGTCAACCTCGGTCCACCGTTCCGCATCCGCGCCGGCACCGACGTCGAGACGGCCGAGTACGCCGACGGCTGGGTGGTCACCACGCCCACCCGCGCGTTGGAGTTCGGCTACCCGACTCCGGACCCGGTCCGTCGGCGTGCACGTCAAGCCGTGGGGGCTGGCACCGTTCCTGCCGATGCCCGCGAGCGAGCTGTGCGACCGGCCGGTGACGATCGAGCAGGTCTGGGGCCGGCCCGCCGTTGCTGAGCTGCGAGACCGGCTGGCCACAGCGGACGGACCGCAGCAGATGCTGACGCTGCTCGAGGAAGAGCTGATGCGACGGCTGCGCGAGACAGCCGGCCTGGGGCTGGTTCAGCCACACGAGCCGTGTCATCGCGGCGACCAGCGGGGCGAGTGGGGATCGGCGACCTGAGCGCGGCAGCCGGTGTCAGCAGCACCCACCTGGCACAGCGGTCCAAGGAGCTCGTCGGCGTCACGCCGAAGCGGCTGGCCCACACCTACCGCTTCGCCGCCACGGTGTTCTCGATCGACGTCGCCGAACCGGTCGACTGGGCCGACGTCGCGGGCCGCGCAGGCTACTTCGACCAGGCTCACTTCGGCCACGAGTTCCGTGCTTTCACCGGGCTCACGCCGACCAGGTACGTCGAAGTCCGGCGGCAGTTCCTGGCGCGAGCATCCCGGCCATGTGTTCGAGGGCTGGCCGCTGCCGACCGATTGATTTCTTACAAGATCGACGGCCCACGACTCCCTACCCTGAGGGCACCCCCAAGCAAAGGAGATCCCGTGGGCAAGGTGGTCATGTACGCGTCGGTGTCGACCGACGGCTTCATCGCGGACGAGAACGACCAGCCCGGACCCCTGTTCGACTGGTTGCTCAGCGGTGACGTGCCGTTGGACGAGAGCGGCGCCGTGAAGGTCTCGCAGGTGTCCTACGACTACACCCGGTCGTACTGGGACCAGATCGGGGCAACCATCGCCAGCCGCCACGTCTTCGACATGACGGACGGCTGGGACGGAGTGCCTCCGGGCGGAGTCGACCACGTGGACGTGGTGACGCACCGGCCGCAGCCCGAGGGCTGGGACGCCGAGGCGCCGTTCCACTTCGTCGACGGCGTGGAGGCAGCCGTGGCCAAGGCGCAGGAGCTTGCGGGTGACCGCATCGTCGAGGTCGCCGCTGGCGACGTCGGTGGCCAGGCGCTTGCCGCGGGCCTGGTCGACGAGGTGCGCATGGACGTCGTACCCGTCGTGTTCGGGTCCGGCAAGCGCTACTTCGGGTCGGTCCACGCACAGCACCTGTTGGAGGATCCTGACGTGGCGATTCAGGGCAACCGGGTGCTTCACCTGCGCTATCGGGTGCGCCGTTGACCGATCTGAGCGGGTACCTGGCTCGTGTAGACGACCTCGTGCTCGGAGAGGTCCACGCCGGCATCACCGCCGCGCCTACTCGACTCCCAGCGCCCAGGGGTGTTCGGTGGTGCCCCCGCTGGGGTTCGAACCCAGACTGGATCGCTTTTAAGGCGACTTCCTCTACCGGTTGGGATACGGGGGCTGCAGGACGTCATACGAATGGCCATCCGGCTCGGATCGTATGACGTCAGGGCCGTACGCCGCGGCGCGGCCGAGGACGTCGTCGAGCATGCGGGGGTGAGGCGGCCGGTGAAGGTGTTCTGCTGGCTGGGGTGGTAGCAGCCGAGCAGCAGCACGGAGCGGTCACCCGGGCCGACGAGGTCGGCGGACGCGCCATGGCCGAACTTCGGGCGCGGCCTGGGTACGTCGTACCCGGCGGCGGCCAGGGCGTCGAGGGCCCCGACCCAGCCGAACCCGCCCAGCGCGACGACCACCCGCAGCCACGGCTCGACCAGCCGGATCTCCTGGCGGATCCACGGTTGGCAGGTGTCTCGCTCGGCAGGTGTCGGCTTGTTGAGCGGCGGTGCGCACCGCACGGTCGCCACCATCCGCGCGCCGACGAGCCGCTGGCCGTCGCCGGCGTGCTCGCTCGTCGCCTGGACGGCGAGCCCGACGCGGTGCAGCGACGCGAACAGCCAGTCGCCGGACGAGTCGCCGGTGAACACCCGGCCGGTGCGGTTGCCGCCGTTGGCGGCGGGGGCGAGTCCGACGATGAGCGCGAACGGCTCCGGGTCGCCCCACCCCGCGATCGGCCGGCCCCAGTAGGGCTGGTCCGCGAACGACGCCCGCTTGACCTCCGCGACCTCCTCGCGCCACGCGACCAGCCGCGGGCAGGCCGAGCAGACCGACACTCGCGCGTCCAGCTCGGCGAGCTCGTCGGTCGCGGCCAGCCGGCGTACGTCGTCCGCACCGTGCGCGACCGGGGTCTCCCGCGTCGCCGGGTCGTCGGGCCAGCCGGTGCCGGGTGGTACGGGCGAGGCGAAACTCCGGCGAACCAATGGGTGGGGCAGGAGCGTCACACGACTAACATCACCACACCAACGACTCCGCGGGTTGCTCTCCGACGACCTGGGATACCGAACTGAGGGGAATCCCGTGGCACAAGCAGCGCGAAACCTGAGACGAGTGGTGGGCGCAGTCGTCTGCCTCGCCGCGGTCAGCGGCGACGGTGGCGGCGACGGTGCCGGCGCAGTCGGCGACACCGGACGGACCTGGACCGGCCGTCGCGAAGCGGTACGTGCCCGGCGCGCCCGACGACGGCGTACATCACCACCGAGGGCGGAGTCGCGATCACCAGCCGCGACGACTACGTCAACGGCGTCATGCTGCTCGACGGCGTCAACCACATCATGGAGATCCGGGGTCGCGGCAACTCCACGTGGACGTGGCCCAAGAAGCCCTACAAGATCAAGCTCGCCAACGACGTGGCCCTGCTCGGCACCGAGCCCCGCGACGAGTGGGTGCTGCTCGCCAACTACGCCGACCGCACCGCGCTCCGCACCTACCTCGCGATGGGCCTCGCGTCGTCGACCGGGCTCGCCTGGACGCCCCGCACCAGGTTCGTCGACGTCGTGCTCAACGGCGTCCCCCAAGGGCTCTACCTGCTGACCGACCAGGTCGAGCAGGGCACCGAGCGGGTGGACCTGCCGGACGACAGCTACCTCCTCGAGGTCAACATCGAGGTTCCGGCGGCAGGGTGACCGCGGCTTCTGGTCGGAGCACGGGATACCGGTGTCGTTCAAGGACCCCGACGAGCCCGAGAAGAGCGAGCGTCAGCTCGTCCGGCGGGCGGTCCACCTCTTCGAGAAGGCGTTGTACGGCAAGAACTTCGCCGATCCCAAGTTCGGCTACCGGCAGCACATCGACCTCGACAGCTTCATCGACTGGTACCTCGTGGAGGAGCTGTTCCACAACCAGGACTCCAACTTCTTCTCCAGCGTCCACTTCACGTGGACGCCGGGCGGCGACATCGCGATGGGCCCGGTGTGGGACTTCGACCTGAGCGCCGGCACCAAGTGGAACGGCACGTCGCTGACGGAGGGCTACTACACCCGCTACGGCCGCAACCACTGGATCAACCGGATGTTCCAGGACCCTGCCTTCACGGCGGCCGTGAAGCAGAGGTGGGCTGAGCTGCGCCCCGTGGTCGACGCGATGATCGCGGAGATCCCGGTGGCCGCCAACGTGATCCGCTCCTCCGCCCTGAACAACTGGGCCATCTGGCCGACGACGACCGAGAGCGAGCTGGTCGGCAGCGTGCACGCCAACACCTTCGACGGCGAGGTCGCCTACCTGGGCAGCTGGCTCAGCGCCCGGGCCGCGTGGATGAGCCAGGACGAGGTGGTCATCGACATGACGTCCTCGAAGGTCCGCGAGCGTCCCCGCGTGATCAACGTGCCGGTGCGCATCCTCGGCGACCAGACCCGGCCGGCGGCGGTGGCCTACGACCTGACCTCGAGCACGGCGACCCTGGGGAAGGACTTCACGATGACGGGCGGCACGCTCACCTTCGGCCCGGGCGAGACGGTCAAGACGTTCCCGGTGAGGATCCTGAGCGACCGCGAACCCGAGAGGCGCGAGAAGTTCACGATCCAGCTCGTCGCTGCCTCGGCCGGCACCCGGCTCGACAACCCGGCCACGGTGACGTTCACCATCAAGAAGAACGACCAGCGGGTGCACTGACGCAGTGGCACCACGTCGTCACACCATCGACCACGCGATGCCGTCGAGGATGTCGGCCTCCGACGCGACCAGCGTCGGGGGCTGACAGCGCCGCAGCACGCGGCTCAGGATCAGCCCGCCTGCGCCCAGCACGTCGACGCGGCCGGGGAGCATCCACCCGAACTCGAGGCGCTCCCTGATCGGCATCGCCACCAGGCGGTCCACGAAGGCGTGGACGTCGGCTACCGCGACCACCGACTGGTCGATGACGGCCCTGTCGTACGACGGCAGGTCGAGCACGCCGGCCACGATCGAGAGCGCAGTGCCGCCCACGGCGACGACGGTCGCTGCGGAGGCCACGGGCACCGGGCAGGCGTCGAGGAGGGCCTCGATGTCGGCCACGCAGGCCGCGACCGCTTCGGGAGGAGGCGGGTCGGCGGTCAGGTAGCGCTCGTGCATCCGCACCGAGCCCATGTCCATCGACTGCGACGCAATCAGCCCCGTCGCGTCACCGAGGATCAGCTCGGTGGACCCGCCGCCGATGTCGATCACCAGCACCGGCGCCACAGGCGGCGTGCGCAGGTTGCGGACGGCGCCGTCGTAGGAGAGGGCGGCCTCCTCCTGCCCCGACAGCACCTCCGGCCGGACGCCGAGCCTGGCGAACACCCCGTCGGCGAAGACGTCAGCGTTGGCGGAGTCGCGCGTCGCCGACGTCGCGCAGAACCGGATCCGGGACACGTCGTGGTCGGCGAGGATCGCGGCGTACTCGTCGATCGCCGCGAACGCCCGCACCAGCGCCTCGTCGGCCAGCCGCCCGGTCGAGTCGACGCCCTGGCCCAGCCGGACGATCCTGCTCTCCCTGACCGAGACCGAGGGCAGCGCACCGACCAGCAGCTTGATGGTGTTCGTGCCGCAGTCGAACGCCGCCACCTCAGACACAGGACCCCTCCTCCCACCAGCAGCCCAGGTCTGCGAGCACCTCGTCGCCGAGCGGGTTCACTCCGGGTCCGGCGGCCAGGGAGTGGGCGGCCAGCACGTGCAGGCACTTCACCCGGTTCGGCATGCCTCCGGCGGAGATGCCCTCGATCTCCGGAACGCTGAACCCCTTTTCCTCGGCCAGGGCGGCCCGATCGGCCAGGTACGAGCGGTGGGCGGCGGCGTACGACGCGGCGAGTGCCTCGTCCTCACCGAGCCGAGCCTCCATCTGCTTCATCAGGCCCGAGCCCTCGAGCGTGCCGATGAGCGAGGCGGCGCGCGGGCAGGTCAGGTAGTACGTCGTCGGGAACGGCGTCCCGTCGGGCAGCCGCGGCTCCGTGGTGACCACGTCGGGCAGCCCGCACGGACAGCGATGGCCGACCGCGTGGATGGCCCGCGGCTCCCGTCCGAGCTGAGCGGCGACAGCCAGCTCGTCAGCGCGCTCGATCACCCAGCGGAGCCTAGCGACAGTCGCCCACGCACCAGGTCGAGCACCGTGTCGACGGGCAGGTCGGCCGCGAACGCGGCGTCGGCCAGCTTGTCGACCGCTGCGGCCACGTCGCCTGGCACGACCGGCACGACCTCGCACACGATCGTGCCGACCCGGCGACGCGTGGTGACCAGCCCTTCGCGCTCCAGCTCCTGGTAGGCCCGCGCGATCGTGTTGACGGCCACGCCGAGGTCGCTGGCCAGCGCCCGCACCACCGGCAGCTTGGTACCCGGAGGGAGCGTGCCGGAGCGGATGTGGCCGCCCAGCTGGGCGCGCACCTGCTCGTACGCCGGGCTGGCGGCGCGCAGGTCGAGCGTCAGGCTGACCGGCATCAGCGCGCCGCCGCGTACCCGACGGGCCGAGGTTCGCGCGACAACCGGGCCACCGGGACGAACGGCAGCGCGATGGCCACCAGCACCATCAGGACGCCGAGCCCCACGGCGACGGCCCCTGGCCAGTCCTGCCCCGACGGAGCAGCGCTCTGCCACGAGGCACCGCCGGTGAGCAGGTTGCCCGCTGCCGTCGCCGTGAGCCCCCAGGCGAGCCAGCGCAGCACGCGTCCACCGCTGGCCCGGCGAAGCACCGCATCGCCCTCGAGGTCGCTGGCGATCGTGGGTCGGGTGGTCGCCGACCTGCACACGCCCCAGGCAACCAACCCAGCGACGACGAGAGCGCCGAGCTGAGGCAGCACGTAGGTCAGACCGGGGTACGGCGACGCGGTGCTCGTCACGCCGTCGTTGTCGAACGTGACCCGATGGCCTCCGTCGGCGGTCAGCGCACCGGCGACGAAGAGCACGAGGTCGAGGGCGGCCAGCCCCACGCACAGCCTCAGCCACCCGCGCGGGACCACGCTGGACAGACCGCGCGGGTTCAGCACGGTCGACCGCACCAGCCCGGTCGGCCGCGGGAAGGTGACCTCGCCGACCCACAGCACCGCGCACGCCGCCACGACCATCAACGAGGGCAGCACGGGCAGCACCGTGCTCTGGCCCAGCCACGGTGTGAGCGCGGCGCCCAGCGGCATCGTGACCAGTGCAGCCGCCGCCCGCTAGCACCGAGACGCCGACCTGGTGACGGCGTGCGCGCGCCAGCTGCTCGTCCATCACGGCAGCGCGGCGCGCCGTACCCAGGAGGTAGGCACCGACCGCGATACCGAGGAGCGGCAGCACCCCGAACAGGACGAACAGCTCGACGATCCCGATTCCCAACATCGCCCCCCCACGGGCTCGATACGTAATGACTCAATGACTTACAACATTAAGTCATTGGCCGGGAGGGAGCAAGCCCCTAGTCGGACGCCTTCGGGGCGTCGATGTGGTCGAGCGGCTTCGGCTTCTCCTCCGGAGCCGGCGGGTGCCCGCGAGGACCACCGACTCCCACGCGGTCTCGAACCACGCCGTCGGCTCCTTCACCAGGACGTCCTGCTTCGGCCTCAGCGCGGTCTGGGCCTCCAGCGGCTTGCCGTCCTCGCCGAGGACGACGTACGACGTCTCGCCGGGCATCACGTAGCCGAAGCGGGCCCGCGCCTGGCGTCTGGATGTAGGCCGGGTCGCGCCAGCGCGCCTTCTCCCGCTCCAGGGCGTCGATGTCGGCCTCGCTCTGCACGATCTGGGCCTTGACCTCGGCGATGTGCTGCCGCTGCTGGAGGTAGGCCTTGAGGGAGGACGCATAGCTGACCGTCAGCACCGCGAGCACGAGTACGAGCACCGCTGCGCGCCCGGTCAGCCTCGGGCGCCAACGACGACCAGCGACGGCCTGGCCGGACGGGACCACGGTCTCGGAGGTCTGCTCGACCATCGGGACGCGCATTCGCTGTGAGGCGCGCTGGGGTGCGCGTTGGCGCGGTCGTCGCGACGCCGCGGGCGCGCGCGACGTACGACGGTCCGGCCTGGGCATGGCGTCGAGTCTGCCGGACCCGACGTGGGATTCAGCCCTGGAAACGCGGGAAGGCGCCGGCTCCGGCGTACCTCGCCGCGTCGCCCAGCTCGCCCTCGATGCGCAACAGCTGGTTGTACTTCGCCACCCGGTCGGACCGAGCCGGGGCACCGGTCTTGATCTGGCCGCAGTTGGTGGCGACGGCGAGGTCGGCGATCGTGACGTCCTCGGTCTCGCCCGAACGGTGGCTCATCATGCAGCGCATGCCGTTGCGGTGGGCCAGCTCGACGGAGTCGAGGGTCTCGGTCAGCGAGCCGATCTGGTTGACCTTGACCAGCAGCGCGTTGGCGGTGCCGGTGTCGATGCCGCGCTGCAGCCGCTCGACGTTGGTGACGAACAGGTCGTCGCCGACCAGCTGGATGCGGCCGCCGAGGGCGTCGGTCATGGCCTTCCAGCCGTCCCAGTCCTCCTCGTCGAGCGGGTCCTCGATGGAGACGATCGGGTAGGCGTCGACGAGCTCGGTGTAGTAGGCGACCATCTCGTCGCTCGACTTGGAGCCGCCCTCGAAGCCGTAGGAGCCCTTCTCGTGGAACTCGCTCGCGGCGACGTCCATGGCCAGCGCGATGTCGGTGCCGAGGGTGAAGCCGGCCGCGCTGACGGCCTCGCCGATCAGGTCGAGCGCGGCCCGGTTGCTGTCGAGGCTCGGGGCGAAGCCGCCCTCGTCGCCGAGGCCGGTCGAGAGGCCCTTCTGCTTCAGCACCGACTTGAGCGCGTGGTAGACCTCCGCGCCGGTGCGCACCGCCTCCGCGAACGTCGGTGCCCCGATCGGCGCGATCATGAACTCCTGGACGTCGACGTTGGAGTCGGCGTGGGCGCCGCCGTTGAGGATGTTCATCATCGGCACGGGCAGCAGGTAGGCGTTGGGCCCGCCGACGTAGCGGTAGAGCGGTAGTCCGGCCGACTCGGCCGCGGCCTTGGCGACGGCGAGAGAGGCGCCGAGGATGGCGTTGGCGCCCAAGTTGGCCTTGTTGGGGGTGCCGTCGAGCTGGTTCATGGCCTGGTCGATCTCGCGCTGGTCGTCGGCGCCGAGACCCTCGATGGCCGGGCCGATCTTCTGGATCACCGCGTCGACGGCCTGCTGCACGCCCTTGCCGAGGTAGCGGTCGCCGCCGTCACGCAGCTCGACGGCTTCGAACTGCCCGGTCGACGCGCCGCTGGGCACGGCCGCACGGCCGAAGGAACCGTCGTCGAGCAGCACCTCGACCTCAACGGTGGGGTTGCCGCGCGAGTCGAGGATCTCGCGGGCGCCGACAGCTTCGATGGATGCCACGTGTGCTCCCTGGGCCAAATGGATGGGACTGGTGGATCTTGACGGTCGCCCTCACCTTATTCGTGCGGTCCGCCGGGGCAACCGCTGCGCACGTCGTGGACACGAGACGTCCGCGGGCCGGACGATGGGGAGATGGAGCCGGACCCGGAGATCACTCGGTACGCCGCGCTGTTCGACAGTCTCTCCGACGCCTACGACCAGAGCGGCGTGGCGTTCTTCGGGCAGATCGCTCGCGGTCTCGTCGAGGGGCTCGAGCTGGCGCCTGGCGAACGCGTGCTCGACCTCGGTGCGGGGCGGGGTGCTGCCACCTTCCCGCTCGCAGCCGCCGTCGGCGAGCAGGGTCGGGTCGACACGGTCGACCTGGCTCCCGGCATGGTCCGCCGTCTGACGGAGGACGCCCGCGGCGTGCGGCAGGTGCACGTGGGTCTGGGCGACGCCGCCGACCCGCGGCCCCCCGCGCCGCCGTACGACGCCGTCGTCTCGTCACTGGTGATCTTCTTCTTGGACGATCCAGTCGGTGCGCTCACGCGTTGGCATGCCCTGCTGCGCACGGGAGGGCGTGTCGGCGTCGCCACCTTCCAGCCGTGGCACGGCGCGTGGCGCGCGTTGGACGAGCTCGAGGACGAGTACAGCGAGAGCCCCACGTCGCCGGACCCTCGGTTCGACACCGACGAGGGGGTGGCCGGGCTGTTGCGGTCGGCCGGCTTCTCGGGAGTGCGCACCGAGCTGGCGAGCTACGACGTGGTGTTCGACGGCGTCGACCAGTGGCGGGCGTGGTCATGGGCGACCCCGATGGGCGGTCTGTGGAGGCGGACCCCCGCGACCGCGCATCCCGAGATCATGGAGCGCGCGACCGCGATCCTCGAACGCAGCCGCCGCTCGGACGGTCGTCTGGTCCTGGAGGTCGGCGCCCGCTACACCTTCGGCATCGCCTGACATCAGCTGAGGCTGCTACACCAGCTGCTACACCAATTGGGCGATCACCGGGCGGCTCGCGAACCACAGGCACAGCACCGACATCGACAACCCGAACACCAAGGTCGCGGCGAGCACGGTCGTGGAGCCGGCGAGCGCCCCGAGCAGCGGCATCGACAACGGCATCAGCGTCATGTCGCCGAGGGCGGTGACCGACGAGACGCGTCCGGTGTACGCCGCGTCGATCGCCTTGAGGAAGGCACCCGACAGCCAGACGCTCGCCATCCCCGCGGTGACGCCGACGGTGAACATGGCGGCGAGCACCACGGGGATGGACGACACACCGACCAGCGCCAGGGCGACGCCCTGGAGGACCAGGATCCGGAACGCGTTCCCCGCGGCGTACGTCGGCTGCCACCGGATCGCCGCGAGGCTGCCGAGGATCGCGCCGGCTGCGAGCCCGGCGTCGGCGATGCCCAGCCAGTGCGGTCCCCAACCGGAGCCGTCGACCCGGAGAGCCAGGCCGAGCGCGACCACGGGGCTGACGAAGACGTTGAGCGCGGTCAGACCGATCACGAATGTCCGGGCCGTGGGGCTGCGACGCAGGTAGCCGATGCCGTCGGTGAACGAGTCGCGCCACCGCGGGTGGTCCGCGCGGGGCAGACGGTACCGGGGCCGCACCACGACGGCGAGCACCACGGCGATCACCGCGAACGTCGCGGCGTCGACGACCATGGCGGCGACCGGGCCGCCCCACGCGACGAGGATGCCGCCGGCGGGAGCGCCGAGCAGCCGCATCACCCGGCCGCTGACCTGGTTCCAGCCCATCACCGTGCCGAAGTCGTCAGGGCTGACGATCTGCCGGATCAGCGCCATGCCGGACGGGATGGTGAGCCCCGCGACGACGCCGAAGCACAGCGCCATGGCGAACAGCGTCGGGGCGCCGTCGTACCCGGACTGCCAGGCGAGTGCGCCGAGCGCGAGGACCGAGGCGCGGGCAACCTCACCGGCGATCAGGATCCGGCGGGGGTCGAACCGGTCGGCGATCACGCCGCCGACCAGGATCAGGACCGCCTGGGGGAACATCTCGATCCCGATCACCACTCCGGCGAGAGCTGGGTCGAGGGTGTGAACCGCCGTCCAGGCGAGGGCGACGACCCAGACGTAGTCGCCGAATGCGGAGATGGCGACACCGACCAGGTAGGTGAGGACCATCGGGTCCCGCCGGACGGGCGGGGGTGGCGCCCCGATCAGCTCGGGCTGCTCGGTCTCGGGGGTCGTCGTCATGGCCGCACCGGCTTGCTCGGGAAGATGCGGATGATCGTGCGCACGGCCACCCGGTCGGCGTCGGGACTCTCCTGCTCGTCCTCCTGGCACTCGCGGGTCCACCCCGCCACCACCGCGTCGAGGCGCCGGTGCAGGTCAGCCGTCTGAGCGGCGGTCGCCTTGACCAGGCTGTCGCTCGAGCCCGCCGCTCGACGCCACTCGACGGTCGAGCTCGCCATCTCCTTGAACCATTGCTGGGTCGCGCGCACGTGGTGGCGGAAGTTCTCGATCTCCGCCTGGCTGGCGACCTGGCGGCCGATGCTGTCCGGCTCGAAGTCGTCGACCGCCCAGCTGTAGTCGCGCGGCGTCACCCGCCACCAGCTCTCGCGGGTGTCGCGGGCCAGTTCGGGCGCTGGGGCGATGAACCCCTGCTGGTGCAACGGCTTGAGGTGGTAGCTGACGCTGCCCACGGCGAGGCCCGTCCGAGCCGCCAAGCGACCGACCGTCGCCGGCCCCTCGACCCACAGCAGCTCGGCGAGCCACCGGCGGGTCGGGTGATGGAGAGCGATGAGCATGTCCATCAGCTCGGTGCTTGCGTCGGGCTCGATCCGGTGGCGCTCGTCGGCTGTCTTGCGGGGCATACGCCCAGGGTCGGCGCTGGTCCCGATGTTTCACAAGACCTCTTGTATGAATCCGCCTACGCGCGAAGGGGCACCGGCGGTCGCAACCGCAGGGCGGGATCGATGGTGCGCTCGGTGTCTGGCTGGAAGCCGTGTCCCATCCCCCAGACCACTGCCTGCGTCCGCCGCTGGACGCCGATCTTCCGGTACGCCGAGCGGATGTAGGTCTTGACCGAGTTGATGCTCAGGTAGGCGCGGTCGGCGATCTCCTGGTTGCTCAGACCCTGGGTGATCAGCGCGAGCACCTCGGCCTCGCGCGGCGACAGCCCCGCCGAACGTCCGGGCCAGTTGCCGACCGCACCGACGCTCGTCTCGTTGTCCCCGACCAGGACGACGGTCTCGCCGTCCATGATCCGCTCGAGGGCCTCGACCACCTCGGGTCCGGTGAGCACCTTGGACAGGTAGCCGCTGGCGCCGCCGGCCAGGGCTCGCTCGATCAGGTCCGGCTGCAGGTTCCAGCTGTAGATCACCACCTTCGCGCCGCTGTCGCGGACGAAGTCCTCCAGGTCGATGCCGTCACCCTGGATCTGTCCGAAGGTGTCGTAGAGGACGACGTCGACATCGGTGATGACCGGCAGCTGCGCACCGGTCTCGACGACGTCGATGCGCTCGTCCGCGAGGAACTGCGCTACTCCGGCAATCACCACCGCGTAGTCGTCGACGATGGCCAGCCGGATCGGGCGCTTCACTGTGTTCCCATAGCGCCACAGTAGCCCCGGGTCGTCCAGAGCGGGGCACACACGCGAACAGGAGGTGGCTGTGCACGGCTCGATCTTGGTGGCGGGCACGACGTCGGACGCCGGCAAGACCACCGTCACCACGGGTCTGTGCCGGGCGCTGGCCCGCCGTGGGATGAGTGTGGCGCCCTTCAAGGCGCAGAACATGTCCAACAACTCGATGGTCTGTCTGGGGCCCGATGGCAGCGGGCTGGAGATCGGGCGGGCCCAGTGGGTGCAGGCGCTGGCCGCCACGGCCGAGCCCGAGGCGGCCATGAACCCTGTCCTCCTCAAGCCCGGAAGCGACCGACGCAGTCACGTGGTGGTGAACGGCCGCCCCGCTGGCACCCTCGACGCGTCCAGCTTCCTGGACGGACGTAGTCACCTGCGAGATGCGGCGTACGCCGCCTTCGCAAGCCTGCGCGACCACTTCGACGTGGTCGTCGTGGAGGGGGCAGGCAGTCCGGCCGAGATCAACCTGCGCGCCGGCGACTTCGTCAACATGGGATTGGCGCGCCATGCGAACGTGCCGACCGTGATCGTCGGGGACATCGACCGTGGAGGCGTCTTCGCGGCCTTCCTCGGGACGGTCGCCCTGCTCTCCCCGGACGACCAGGCTCTCGTCGCCGGCTTCGTGGTCAACAAGTTCCGCGGCGACCGCGGGTTGTTGCAGCCAGGCATCGACCAGATCGAAGAGCTCACCGGCCGCCGCGTGTACGGCGTCCTGCCGTGGCACCCCGACCTGTGGCTGGACTCCGAGGACTCCCTCGACCTTGCGGGTCTTCCTTCGCCCACCGGTGGGGACGCCGCGGTCAAGGTGGTGGTCGTCCGGCTGCCCCGGATCTCCAACTTCACCGACGCCGACGCACTCGCCATCGAGCCGGGCATCGAGGTCGTCTTTGCCAGCGACGCGCGAGCCCTGCGCGACGCCGACCTCGTGGTGCTTCCGGGAACGCGGGCCACCCTCGCCGACCTCGCGTGGCTGCGTTCGCGGGGGCTCGACGAGGCCGTCGCGAGACACGCGGCGGCCGGGCGGGCGGTGCTCGGCATCTGCGGCGGCTTCCAGATGCTGGGCCGGACGATCTCCGACCCGGACGGCGTCGAAGGCACTCCCGGAGCCGAAGCCGAGGGGTTGGGGCTGCTCGACGTGACAACGACCTTCGGGTCCGAGAAGGTGCTGCGGCTGCCGGCCGGCAAGGCGATGGGTGTCTCAGCGAGCGGCTACGAGATCCACCACGGACGGGTGAGCGCCGGCGCGGACACCGAGGAGTTCCTGGGCGGCGCCCGAACGGGCAGGGTCTTCGGGACGATGTGGCACGGCAGCCTGGAGGGCGATGCGTTCCGCAACGCTTTCCTGCGCGAGGTGGTGGGTCCGACCTGGTCGCCGTCCGGCGTCAGCTTCTCGGAGCGTCGTGAGGGCAGGTTCGAGCTGCTGGCCGACCTCGTCGAGGAGCACCTCGACGTCGACGCGCTGGTGAGCCTGGCTCGGACCGGCACGCCGTCGGGTGTTCCGTTCCTGCCTCCCGGCGCGCCGACCTGAGGTTGCTCCGCATGTCACAGATGACCGGGGCTGTCCCGTCTCCGGCGTGATAGGCAATTTCGGAAGAGGAGCGTGACAACATGCGAGTGTTCGTGGCAGGCGGGCCGGGCGCGATCTTCCGCGATCGGGACGGCAACGTCATCGACACCTGGACGCTCGACATCCTCGACGGACAGATCCAGGCGATCCGCACCGTGCTCAACCCCGACAAGCTCAGGCATCTGGGCCCCGTGGCAAACGCGTGGGTGGTGTTGCGCGATCCGCGCCCTCAACTGGAAGGACACACGTGATCGACCGCGCGGCCGAAGTCATCATGACGGACAGGCTTGAGCTGTTGCCGCTCGAGGTCGCGCACGCCGAGGAGATGGCACAGGTGCTGTCTGATCCGGCTCTTCATCACTTCACCGGCGGCTCGCCCGATGACGCCGAAGCGCTGCGGGCCAGGTACACCCGTTTGGTGGCGGGGGCGCCGGATCCCGACGTTCGATGGTGCAACTGGGTGATGAAGGATCGCAGCGATGGGTGCCTGGTGGGCACGTTGCAGGTGACGTTCAGGTGCTTGAGGCCCGGAAGCGAAGCTGAGATCGCCTGGGTTGTTGGTACTCGGTGGCAAGGTCGCGGCTTCGCGAGCGAAGGGGCACGAGGCCTCGTGGCTTGGCTGAGTCCTCGTGTCGATCACGTGGTCGCTCATATCCACCCGGAGCATCATGCGTCGGCGGCGGTTGCCCACCAGTGCGGGCTCGTCCCGACTGACGAGACTCAGGACGGCGAAGTGCGGTGGGTGCGTCTGGGTCGAGATAGGTAGCGAGCAACCTACGGGCGTCATCCGATGTCAGTACTTCACCTCGAGGGCGCAGGCCGTTTCGCCGTCTTCGTCGACGTGGGGGGTCTTCTCGACGGTGATGGTGATGAGGAGGGGTATGTGCACGGTCCCTTCGACTTGCACAGTGCGGGTGCTCGACCCGACCGGCCTGGACGTGTTCTCGTCCGCGTACGCGGTGACGGTCACGGTCACCTCGTCGTCTCGGGGCGCACTGCCTTCGATCGTGACCTTCGCGTCGACGGTGTGGCCCTTCGGGTCATAGACGCAGCTGGGATGCCCTTCGCTGCCGCCCCAGCCGACCGTCAGACCAGCGGCCGGGTGGTCGTTGCCACTGCGATACAGGGCTGTCCCGGACACGATTGCTGCGAGCAGCACGACTCCGGCGACCACGATGGCGCGCCGCTGCCGCATCACGGTCGGTTGCGACTCAGCGACCGCAGCGGTCGACACGGCCCCAAGGCCAGTCGACGGCCAGCCAGTGTGCGACGGCGTCGGCGAGCGGCACGTCGAGACTGGCTCTGTCCGCCCGCACCCAGGACTGCACCTTGACGTCCCACTCCTCTGAGGCCGACGGGTACAGGTAGACGCAGCCGATGACGTCGTCGTTGCCTGGATCCAGGACCGTGAAGGTGAACCCGACGCCGCGCGAGAAGTCTTCGGCGTGCCGGCGAAGGTCGGAGAGGTTCTCCTCGAGCGTCATGCCGCTGAGCGGTGGCCACCTGCTGCCCGCGTAGCCGGGCGTGGAGCGGATGTGCTCGATGCTCGACATCCACGCCGCATGGTCCGCCTGATTGTGCTGCGGACCCAGTGGCTCAAGGCGGAACTGGTCCGCGACGAGTGAGGTCGGCGGATCGAAGTCGACTGGAACGAACTCGTCCGACGTCATGACGGGGGACCGTACTGAACTGCCAGACTTCCCGCACCCGAGATCCATGCCCCGAGAAGCACTGGACACTTTCCGGCACCAGGTGCCGGAAAGTGTCCAAGGCTTGCGCGGAGACGTCTGGCCCTGCGGCCCCACTGCAAGGTGAGTGGCGCCTCAGGCTGCGTCAGCCGCGCGCTCGAGCTCGGCGACGTCGATCTTGTGCATCTTGAGCATCGCGTCCATCGCCCTGCGGGCACGGCCGCGGTCGGGTCGTCGAGCAGCTCGTTCAGACGGCGCGGCATGACCTGCCAGCCACAAACCGAAGCGGTCCTTGAGCCACCCGCAGGGGCCAGGCTCGCCGCCGTCGGCCGTGAGGGCCTCCCACAGCCGGTCGACCTCCGCCTGGTCGTCGCACTCGATGACGAACGACACCGCCTCGTTGAACTTGAAGTCGGGTCCGCCGTTGAGTCCCTGGAACGGCTGACCGGCCAGCGTGAAGTCCACCGTCAGGACCATGCCCTCAGGTCCGGACGGCGTCTCGGCCGGCGAACGCCAGACCTTCGTGATCCGGCTGTCCGGCAGCAGGCTGACGTAGAACTCGGCCGCCTCCTCGGCGTTGCCGTCGAACCACAGGCAAGGGAACTGCACTCTGGACATCGCGTCCTCCTTCGATCGGGTCAGGTTCGTCGAGTGGAGACCGGCTGTGGCTCGCGGAACTCATCGGTCGGCGCCGCAGACAGGAGGATGGCGCCGGAGCGCCTCACGGAGCGACCCGGCGTACGGCGTCGCGCAGGGCGTGCTCGGGGTCGACGCCGGCGGCGCGGGCCTCGGCGACGAGGGCGAGCAGCCGGTCGCCGATCTCGTCGCCGACGCGGGCACCGTCGACGGGAGTGCCGGCGCGCTCGGCGCGGTCGAGCACCTTGTCGGCCAGCAGCAGGGCGGGCAGCCCGGGCGGCAGGCCCTCGAACACCGACGTGCGGTCCTTCTCCATCGCCTTCACCGACTCCCAGAGCTCGTTGACCGAAGCAGCGTCGGTCACGGGGACCCGATCACCGTCTGGGGCGAACACGTGCGGGTTGCGGCGGCGCAGCTTGTCGACGATCCCCTGCACCACCTCGTCGAAGGTGAACTCGCCGCGCTCCTCGGCGATCACCGCGTGGAAGCCGATCTGGAGCAGCAGGTCGCCGAGCTCCTCGCGCAGGTGGTCGGGGTCGCCGGAGTCGATCGCCTCGAGCGTCTCCCAGGACTCCTCGACGAGGTAGCGCCGCAGCGACTCGTGGGTCTGCTCGCGCTTCCAGGCGCACTCGGCCCGCAGCCGGCGCATGTCCTCGCGGAAGGCGGCCAGCGGGTCGGGCGCGGTCAGGTCGGCAGCCTCGGATCACTCGGGCTCAGCCGCAGCGCTGGGAGCTCGGCAGCGTCGCGGCGTAGGCCGGGTCGGGCCCTTCCTCGGAGCTCGCCTTCGTCGGCGCCGACGGCGTTGGGGGTCAGCGGGTACGACGTGCTGGTGTCGACGAACGTTGGGCGGCTCGAGGTCGGTGTCGGTGACGGCGATGCCGTAGCGC
The DNA here is from genome assembly GCA_963758885.1 of uncultured Actinomycetota bacterium. Classification (GTDB taxonomy): domain Bacteria; phylum Actinomycetota; class Actinomycetes; order Propionibacteriales; family Nocardioidaceae; genus Nocardioides. Next base: position 104,331 of record CAVWXS010000030.1, on the reverse strand, counting down.
GGGTTGACGTCGGCGGGGTGGTCGGCCAGCCACTCCTGGAGGGCGTCCTGGCCGCGCGCCTGCTTGGCCGCGTCGTCGGCGCCGGAGTCGCCCGCCTGCTCGAGCAGGATGCCGCCGACGGCGAGCTCGACGGCCGTCGACGTAGGGACCCGCGGAGTCGACCTCGAGCGCCTGGTCGACGCGGTCGGCGCGGAAGCTGGCCTCCATGTCGTCGCGGAGGTCGCGCACGGCCTGGTCGTAGCTGGCCGGCAGCGTCGACGGCGTAGTCGCTCGGCGAGCTGCTCGGCCGCGGCCTTGACGGTCAGGTTGCGCGACGACGTAGCCGCGCACGAAGCTCATCGGGAAGACCGCTCCCCCGCTCTGCAGCTGCGGCGCGATGCCCTCGCAGTAGGCCACGGTCAGCTCGTCGACCCTGGACGTCGAGACGCGTCTCGTCGCCGACCTCACCGCCACGCCGGGGCTCGCCGCACCGCACCCGGACAGCGTGAACGCCGCCACTGCCGCGACGACACCTGCGAGGACCTGCCTGGACATGCTGACGACTCCTAGTCGAGCTTTCGAGACAGCCGGGATCGATCACCGCGTCGATGACACCGCGGGCCCATTCAAGCAGGGCCACCCCAGTGATCGGCTGAGGGATCGGCTGCCCCGACGACCGCGGAGCTGGGGCGCGGGACACGAGCAGCGTCTCGACCGGCGGCTTGACGATGCTCTTGGGGTACATCCGCTGCAGGCGTACGACGCGCGAGTCGGGCAGCACGACGGGTGCGAACCGCACGTTGCGACCGGCGAGGGTGACCTCCTTGATGCCGGCCCGCCGGGCACGGGCTCGGAAGCAGCGCGACGAACAGCAGGCTCTGCACCTCGATCGGCGGCTCGCCGTAGCGGTCGACCATCTCCTCGCGCAGCAGGTCGACGTCCTCGTCGGCGCGCACCTCGGCCAGCCGCTTGTACATCTCCAGGCGCAGCCGCTCGCTGGGGATGTACTCGTGGGGCAGGTGGGCGTCGACGGGCAGCTCGATGCGGACCTCGCCGAGGTCGGGCTCGCCCTCGCCCTTGAACTCGTGGACGGCCTCGCCGACCAGCCGGACGTAGAGGTCGAAGCCGACGTCGGCGATGTGGCCGGACTGCTCGCCGCCGAGCAGGTTGCCCGCGCCGCGGATCTCGAGGTCCTTCATGGCGATGGCCATGCCGCCGCCGAGGTCGGAGTGCTGGGCCAGCGTGGCCAGCCGCTCGTGGGCGGTCTCGGTGAGCGGCTTCTCCTGCGGGTAGAGGAAGTAGGCGTAGGCCCGCTCGCGCGACCGGCCGACCCGGCCGCGCAGCTGGTGGAGCTGGGAGAGGCCGAGGGTGTCGGCCCGCTCGATGACCATCGTGTTGGCGTTGGAGACGTCGAGCCCGGACTCGACGATGGTCGTGCAGACCAGCACGTCGAAGCGCCGCTCCCAGAAGTCCAGCATCACCTGCTCGAGCTGGTGCTCCCCCATCTGCCCGTGGGCCACCGCGACCCGCGCCTCGGGCACCAGCTCGCGGATCTTCGCCGCGGCCTTCTCGATGCTCTGCACGCGGTTGTGGATGTAGAAGACCTGGCCCTCGCGCAGCAGCTCGCGGCGTACGGCGGCCACGACGGTGCGGTCCTCGTAGCCGCCGACGTAGGTCAGCACCGGGTGCCGCTCCTCGGGCGGCGTGGTGATCGTGGACATCTCGCGGATGCCGGTGATCGCCATCTCGAGCGTGCGCGGGATCGGCGTCGCGCTCATCGACAGCACGTCGACGCTGGTGCGCAGCCGCTTCATCTGCTCCTTGTGCTCGACGCCGAAGCGCTGCTCCTCGTCGACGATGATCAGGCCGAGGTCCTTGACCCGGATGTCGGGGTTGAGCAGCCGGTGGGTGCCGATGACGATGTCGACGCTGCCCTCGCGCAGGCCCTCGACGACCTCGCGCGCCTCCTTGTCGGTCTGGAAGCGGCTCAGCGCCTTGAGCGTCACCGGGAACGCGCCCATCCGCTCCTCGAACGTCGAGAGGTGCTGCTGCACGAGCAGCGTCGTCGGCACCAGCACGGCGACCTGCTTGCCGTCCTGGACCGCCTTGAACGCCGCGCGTACGGCGATCTCGGTCTTGCCGTAGCCGACGTCGCCGCAGACGAGCCGGTCCATCGGGACGACCCGGCGCATGTCGGCCTTGACCTCGTCGACGGTGCTCAGCTGGTCGGGCGTCTCCTGGAACGGGAAGGCGTCCTCGAGCTCGCGCTGCCAGGGGGTGTCGGGACCGAAGGCGAACCCCTTGGTGGCCTGCCGGGCGGCGTACAGCTTGATCAGCTCGGCCGCGATCTCGCGCACGGCCTTGCGGGCGCGACCCTTGCGCTTGGCCCAGTCGGAGCCGCCGAGCCGGTCGAGGCTGGGCTGCTCGCCGCCGACGTAACGGGTCACCTGGTCGAGCGCGTCGGCCGGCACGAAGAGCCGGTCGGGCGGACCGCCTCGCTTGGACGCGCCGTAGTCGAGCACGAGGTACTCGCGCGTGGCGCCGTGCACCTCGCGCTGCCGCATCTCCACGAACCGGCCCACGCCGTGCTGCTCGTGGACGACGTAGTCGCCGGCCTTGAGCTCGAGCGGGTCGATCTGGCGCTTGCGGCGCGCCGGCATCTTCCGCATGTCGCGGGTCGAGGCCTTCTGGCCCGACAGGTCGTCGCCGGTGAGCAGCGCCAGCTTGTTGACCGGGTCGACGAAGCCGTGGGTCAGGGAGCCGCAGGCCACCGTGGCGACGTCGCGGGTCCAGGCCTCCCACTCGTCCACCAGCCGAGCAGGGACGTCGTGCTCCCCGAGCACCTCGACCATGCGCTGCGCCGGGCCGTGGCCCGGGTGGACGACCGCGACGCGGTAGTCGTCGCCCAGCCAGCCCTTCATGTCGGCGATGGCGCGCTGCAGGTCGCCGCGGTAGGCCTCGGCCGGCTTGGCGGGCAGGGCCCTGCGTGGGCACGGCGCCCGCCTCGACGTCGATGTCGACGCTGACGATCTCGCCGAGCTCGTCTCGCAACCGGTGGTTGAGGTGAGGGCCGCCAGGCCGACCTCGAAACACGCCCCTCGTCGTCGATCCCGAACGGGCTCAGCGTCCACCACGGCAGGTCGCGCGCGAGCGAGTGCACGCGCACGTCGGTGAGCGACTGGTACGACGCGGCGCCGAGGTCGATGGGCGCGGTGCCGCCGCCGGCGGCCGCGGCCCAGCTGGCGCCGAGGAACTCGTCGCTGGTCGCGACCAGGTCGTGGGCGCGGGACCGGGCGCGCTCGGGGTCGAGCACCAGCACGTGGGTGTCGGCCGGCAGCAGGTCGACGAGCAGCTCCATCTCGTCGACCAGCGCGGGAGCCAGCGACTCCATCCCCTCCACCGCGATGCCGGCGGCGATCTTGTCGGTCAGCTCGACCAGTGCGGGGTGGGCCTCGCCGAGCTCCCAGGCCCGGCTGCGGACGTCGTCGGTCAGCAACAGCTCGCGGCAGGGCGGCGCCCAGAGCCGCTCGACCTTCTCCAGCGCGCGCTGGTCGGCCACCGCGAAGGCGCGGATCTCCTCGACCTCGTCGCCCCAGAACTCCACGCGCAGGGGGTGTTCCTCGGTCGGCGGGAAGACGTCGACGATGCCTCCGCGGACGGCGAACTCGCCACGCTTCTCGACCAGGTCGACGCGCGTGTAGGCGGCGTCGGCCAGGCGGCGTACGACGTCGTCGAGCGCCGCCTCGTCACCCGGCGCGAGCTCGACGGGCTCGAGGTCGCCGAGCCCCTTCACCTGGGGCTGGAGAACGGAGCGGACCGGGGCGACCACGACGTCGAGGGGACCGGTCTCGGGCGTCTGACCGGGATGGCAGATGCGGCGGAGCACCGCCAGCCGGCGCCCGACGGTGTCGCTGCGCGGGCTCAGGCGCTCGTGGGGCAGCGTCTCCCAGCTCGGGTAGTAGCCGACGCGGGCCGGGTCGACCAGGTCGGCCAGCTGGGCGACGAGGTCCTCGGCCTCGCGGCTGGTCGGCGTGACCGCGAGCACGGTGCGCCCCGCCTCGACCAGGCCCGCGACCACGAACGGGCGCAGCGCCTCGGGGCCGGTCAGGTCGAGCGCGCGGACCAGCCCCGCCTTGGCGTCGCCCATCGCCTCGTGAAGAGTCGCGTCGGCCAGGACGCTCGGAGCGAGCGGGGTAAGCTCACGGGAGGACTCCAGGGGTCGGGCAGCACCTGCGCCCCCGGTCGGGCTCGACAGGGGGTGCAGCGGCAACTCTAGGCGACCCCTCCGACAGGCCCTCACCCCGATTGATCTGCGGTCGCCGCCTTCTCCGCCGGTGTCCGCAGCACGCAGAACTCGTTGCCCTCGGGGTCGGCGAGCACGGCCCAGCCGGTGCCCGGACCCCAGTTGCCGCGGAGGTCGTCGACCATCGTGGCGCCGGCGGCGAGCACGCGCTCGGTCTCCTCGTCGCGCGTGCCCGCCCGTGGCACCAGGTCGAAGTGGACGCGGTTCTTGACCTGCTTCTTGCCTCGGGGACCTCGATGAACAGGATGTGGTGGCCCGATGCGGGGTCGAGGATCATGCACTCCTCGTGGCCGGGCTCGTTGGGGTCGCCGTCGACGTCCTGGTAGCCGAGCAGGGCCTTCCACCACTCCGAGAGCTCGTAGGCGTTGCGGCAGTCGACGGAGGTGTGCGAGACGAGGCAGGTCATGCCACCGGAGTCTGCCCGCGTCGCCGAGGACCGGCGAACGGATTTAGCGCAGGACGAGCTCGACGTTGCGGCCGGAGGCCGAGCCGGGGACCGGCTGCGGCGTGCAGTCGCAGGTGTCGCTGCACGGGAGGTAGGTGTGAGGTGCGTGGCCGCACGCGGTGCAGGGCATCTCGTGCGAGAGGTGGCGACTGGTCTGCTCGACGGTGTCCCACATGGCCCTGCTCCTTTCTGATGCGACCCCCATGGCCGTGACCTTCATAAGGATGGTCGACCAGTGCGGGAGATACTTCCGTTTCGACCCGAACACAGCCGGAAAGTCATCGAGATAGTCCGTTCGGGTCACGCAGGGATGACCCGCGAGCGCCACCAGAGGTTCCGAGACCCCGGGAACGGCCCGGAGCGAGGGCGAAATGTCCGGACCGGTCTAGTGCGCACAGACGTCTCCCCCGCCGACCGGGGTCGGCGGGGGAGACGAATGTTCGTTGCTACTTCAAGGTGATGGGGCGGTGCATGCCCATGAACGCGTGCGGCATGCCACCCATCGACGCGTCAGGCCAGAAGCAGAGCATCACGTAGTTGCCCTTGGGCAGGTTGTACTTGAACGTCGCCGAGTGACCCGGGCTCACGACGCCGCTGTCCATGCCGACGCCGAAGTTGACCGGCGGCGGACCCGCCTGACCCTCAGGAGCGCGAACCACTTCTTGAAGTCCTTGTAGGTCGCGCCCTTCTTGAGCTTGACCATCGACGATGAAGTGGTTCTGGGAGGCTGCGTTCTTGAACCTCAGCAGGCCCTTGTTCGGGATCGACTCCGGCTTGTTCGCCCACGTCGTGTCCTGCACGGCCTTGAGGGTCGCGTCCGCCTCCGGCACGACGTTGCCCGTGTCGAGACCCTCGACCGTGAACGCGAAGAACTTGTCGGGGTCGTTGGTGTTGGTGTCCAGCGCCCAGTAGTCCCCGGCGGCGAGGTCGACGACGAGCTTGCCGGCCTTGTCCTTGGTGACGGCCATCCCGCCGAGCAGCGTGACGTTGGCCTCGAAGCGCTTGATCGCCTTGACGTTCCCGCCGTCGAGACCCTTCTCGATGTCGCGGGCGGCGTCGGCGGCCGTGTAGCCCGCGGCCGCCTGCGCCAGCTGGAAGGCCGAGCCGCGCTTGTTGGCGGTGGTGACCTTGAACGTGTTGACGCCCGGCTGGATGGTGGTCGGCATCGTGACCACGCGCGTGTTGCTGATGCTCACCGCCACCGGAGGCGCACTTGCGGCCGACTGGGCCGGCGCTGCCGTCGCCGTCGCGGTCAGCGTCGCCGCGCCGACGAGCGCGAGGCTCGTCGCGACGGCACGAATCTTTGGAACCCCCATGCGTGTACCCCCCAATACTGCACCTTCGGCGCCCGGCCGTTCCGGGCGCCCGAGTGCGTTGCATACCCTGCACCCGGGCCAACGCTTTGCCAACAAAAGGCGACACGTGTCTCCACGATCGCGGCCTGGGCTAGACCACTACACCCCTCCTCGTTCTGGCGTCGCGCGTTCGGGCCCCCTGTCGCAGACTTCGGCCGTGGGGTTGAGGGGGGCCGGCCGGCTGGGCATGCGGCTGGGCATGGTGACGGTGATCGCGGCGGCGGTGGGCGTGACCGCAGCCGATCCGCTCGGCGTACGGCTCACCCAGGCGGCTGCCTCCCGGCCCGTGGCCGACCGGCTGGAGACGACGATCGTGATCCCGGTCGGCGGAGCGGCCAGCGGCTTCTCCCCGCAGACGGTCTCGTCCGAGCGTGGCGGCGCCATCACGATCGTGAACAACGACAACGTGACCCACTCGGTCACCTCGGACGCGGTGGGGACCCAAGGGGACCCACTCTTCGACCTGGTCATCCCGTCCCACGCCACCAGGACGCTCGTGATCCCTGCGGACCTCGGCGCCGGGCAGTACGCCTTCTACTGCACCTTCCACCCCCACATGCGGGGCACGTTGGTCGTGACGGGCGAGCCGGGTGGCGAGGTTCCGCAGCCGCCTGCCTTCGAGCAGGCCCTGCGGATCCCGGAGGTGCTGACCGGCCGCAACATCAAGATCCACATGCGGCAGGCGAAGGTCGCGATCATGCCTCACGGCCCGAAGACCCGGATGTGGACCTACGACGGCACGTTCCCCGGGCCGACGATCAAGCGGCCCACGGGATCCCAGACCTCGGTCACCTTCATCCACGACCTGCCGAAGAGTGCGGGGTCGCTGACCGTCCACCAGCACGGCGGACACCAGAGCTCCGCCGACGACGGGCAACCCACCCGCCAGCTCATCCGCAGGGGAGCCCGTCGGACCTACACCTACCCGCTCGTCGAGAGCGGGAAGCCGATGCCGGCGAGCTTCCGCTTCTACCACGACCACCGGATGGACCGGACTGCGCGCAACAACTGGCGGGGCCTCCAGGGCATGTTCCTGGTGACCGACGAGCGCGAGGAGAAGCTCGGCCTCCCGAGCGGGCAGTACGACGTGCCGTTGCACTTCTCCGACCGGAGCTTCACCGCCCGTAACCAGCTGACCGACCCCTTCCCCAGCACCAACATGCACGAGTGGATGACCGGTCCTCAGGCACCGCCCAACGACGCCACGGTCGGCAAGCGGATCCTGGTCAACGGCCAGTTCGCGCCGTACCTGGTGGTCAAGCCCGGCCGCTACCGGCTGCGTCTCCTGAACGCCTCCCTCTTCTCGGCCTATGACTTCGCACTCTCCAGCGGGCGACCCTTCGTCCAGGTCGGCACCGGCAACGGGCTGCTCCCCAACAGCGTGGTCCGCCAAGACGTCCTCCTCGGGCCGGCCCAGCGGGCCGACGTGGTGGTCGACTTCCGGGGCCAGCGGGACCAGAACATCCTCCTGTCCTCGATCCCGCGCAGTGACGCGGGCGTGGGGACCGGTTCCCGATCGGCGGCGATCATGCAGTTCCGCGTGCGGGGACACTCACACCAGCAGTCCCGGGTGCCGGACCGCCTGCGGCCCGTCCCGAAGCTCGACGTGCCCGACAAGGTCGCCATGACCTGGACCTTCGACCTGACCGAGGACGGTCACGGCTCCTACTGGTCGATCAACGGCCAGATGTTCGACCCGCAACGCGTCGACCACCAGGTGCTCCTGGGTTCCACGGAGCGGTGGCGACTGCGCAACACCAGCGAGATGACCCACTACGTGCACCTCCACGAGGAGCAGTGGCAGACCATCAGCCGCAACGGCGAGCGCCCACCGCCCTGGGAACGCGGCTTCGAGGACACCTGGCGGCTCGACCCGGGAGAGTACGTCGACGTGGCCGCGAGATTCACCGACTACACCGGGGAGTTCATGGTGCACTGCCACATGCTCGACCACGAGGACCACGGGATGATGGCCCAGTTCGAGGTCGTCGACCCCTGACGGCCGGCTAGTCGGTTCCGTGCCGGCGGACGAAGTCGAGGATGGCCTCGGACAGCTCGGGCCGGCACACGATCAGGTCGGGCAGCGAGACGTCGTCCTGGTTGTAGCGCAGCTCCGAGCCGTCGATGCGGGAGCAGAAGAGACCGGCCGCGCGCGCGACCGCGACGGGTGCGGCGTTGTCCCACTCGTACTGCCCGCCGGCGTGCACGTAGGCGTCGGTGATGTCACGGACGACCGAGATCACCTTGACCCCGGCCGAGCCCATCGGCACCAGCTCGGCGTCGAGCTCGGCGGCCAGCGCCTCGACGAACGCCGGCGGGCGGGTGCGCGAGACGGCGATGCGTGGGCGCTCGGACGTGCGGTCGGGTACGACGGGTGGTGCGGCGGTGCTGAAGGTCTCGCCCAGCGCGGGCTGCGCGACCGCCCCGGCTGTCAGCTCACCGCCCGACTCGTTGCGCTCCCAGAGCGCGACGTGGACGGCCCAGTCGTCGCGCGGCACCTCGGAGAACTCACGGGTGCCGTCGAGCGGGTCGACGATCCAGACCCGGTCGGCCGAAAGCCTCGTTGCCTTGTCGCCGGCTTCTCCAGGCCCTCCTCGGAGAGGACCGAGTCCTGGGGCCGGTGGGCCGCGAGCAGCTTCATCAGCAGCTCGTGGGCGGCCTGGTCGCCGGCGTCCTTGAGCTCGCGCCCCTCGAGACCCTCGGCGCGTACCTCGAGCAGCCGCTCCCCCGCGACCGTCGCCAGCCACTCGGCCAGCACGTGGTCGTCGGCACCGGGCGGCGGGGTGCGGTCCTCGTGGTTGTTCGTCACGCGGTCACCCTAACCAGACACCAATCCGGGCCTTCAGCGGTTGAAGCGCTGCTGCGTGAGTCCGAGGCCGTCGGCGACCAGGCTCTCCACCGCGTCGGCGGCCTCGACGACCAGCACCGGGAGCTCCTTGCGCTCGGTCGAGGAGTAGTCGGAGAGCACGAAGTCGGCGACGTCCTGACGGCCGGGCGGGCGGCCGATGCCGAGACGCACCCGGTAGAAGTCGCCGGTGCCGAGCGACGTCCGCACCGACCGCAGGCCGTTGTGGCCGTTGTCGCCGCCGCCGAGCTTGATGCGGAGCGCACCGAACGGGATGTCGAGCTCGTCGTGGACCGCCACGATCCGCTCGGCCGGCACCTTGTAGAACTTCGCGAGCGTCGAGACGACGCCGCCACTCTCGTTCATGTAGGAGCGCGGCCGGGCCAGCACCACGCGCGGGACGTCGGCCCCGGGGGCGCCGAGGCGGCCCTCGACCACCTCGGCCCGGCCGGACTTGTGGGCGCGGAAGGACGAGCCCATCCGCTCGGCGAGGACGTCGGCGACGAGGTAGCCGACGTTGTGGCGGTGTCCGGCGTACGCCGGCCCGGGGTTGCCCAGGCCGACGACCAGCCAGACGTCACTCACGGGAGTCCCGTCATCGGTCCTGGTGCCCTCACCATCGGTCGCATGGCCCAGCAACCTCCTGAGCCGGTCGAGGATCACCCCTCGTCGCTACCCGCGGACCCGCCGTCGGCAGCGCCCTCGCCGGCCTCGCTGTCGCCCTCGCCCTCGGCGGCCTCGGCCGCAGCGGTCTCGACCTCCTCGTCGCTGGGCTCGTGGACGATGCCGACCTCGGCCTCGGCCTCGGCCAGCTCGGCCTCGACCTCCTCGGCGGACTGTGCCTGGGTCACGTTGATGACGAGCGTGTCGGGGTCGACCACCAGGGTCGTGCCGTCGGGCAGGCTCAGCTGCGAGGCGAGGATCTGCGTGCCTGCCTGGAGGCCCGCGATGTCGACCTCGATGAACTCGGGGATGTGCGTGGCCTCGGCCTCGACCAGGACGGTGGAGTTCTCGGTGACCACCAGGGTCTCGGGTGCGGCCTCGCCGACGGTGTGGATCGGGACGTCGACGGTGACCTTCTCGCCGCGGCGGACGGCCACGAAGTCGATGTGCTCGAGCACCCGGCGGATCGGGTCGACCTGGACCTGCTTGCTCAGCACGAGCTGCTCCTGGCCGTCGATGTCGAGCTCGAGCAGCGCGTTGGCGCCCCCGTGCTTGAGCGCCATCATCGTCTGGTGGCCCGGCAGGCTCAGGTGGATCGGGTCGTTGCCGTGGCCGTAGACGACGGCGGGAATCTTGTCGTCGCGGCGGATTCGGCGGGCAGCGCCCTTGCCGAACTCGGTGCGCTTCTCGGCGGTGATCTTCTCGGCAGCCATCAGTGGTCTCCTCGTGCAGCTGGTCAGGGGACCTCGGCGGCACGATGGACCGGCCCAAGAGACAGGCCCAGTCGATCACGGGATCGCTGCTGGTGCAGGATCGCCCTCGCCGAGGCAACCGCAGAAGTCTAAGGGCCGGTCACCGCGCCGCGCGAATCGGCCGCGTCGAGGGCCTGTCCTAGTTGTCGCGACCGTCGATCAGGTCACCCGACTCCCCAGGCACGAACCCACCACTGGTTGAGGCCGGAGTCGATGTCCTGGTCCCCGGTGTGCTGGTTGCGGAACGGCGTTCGTGGACCCGGAAGGTCAGGTTGGTGACCGCCTGCGTGAACGTGATGGTGACCGTCACCGTGTCGTCGAGCGTGAGCTGCTCGAGCATCTCGACCTCGATGTAGTTCCACGACGGGGAGGTGTTCGTCTCCGCGACCTGTCCTGTGCCGCCAGGCGTCAGCGCAGCATCTCCTCGACGAGGATGCGCGCCGACGACGGACAGCCCTTGGTGAAGCCGTAGAAGGGGCCGAAGTCGCGGGTCGAGGCGAAGCCGGTCACGTAGAGGCCGGGCAGCGAGGTCTCGAAGCCGGGGCTGAGGTCGGGGAACCCGTCGGTCACCGAGAGCTGGTCGACGACACCGGACAGGTACGGCACCGCGGAGAGGTCGGCCTGGTAGCCCGTGGCGAACACGACCTGGTCGACCGTGAGCCGCTCGCCGTTCGACAGCATCAGCGTCACATCCTCCTGCCCTGCCTCGACGCCCGACACCTCGACGCCCAGCACCTCGGTGCCTGGCCGGCTGGTGACCACCTCGGGCTTCAGGCGAGGTGCCAGCCACCACTCCAGCGTCAGCCGCCCGACCTGCCAGAACTGCCGGGCGATCTCCTGCTGCCGGATCGGCTGCAGGTTCCGCCACCAGCCACGATGGGCGAGGGTCTGGTCGACCAGCTCGTCGACGAACTTCCAGCTGACCTTCTCGAACCGGGGTGTCTCGTGCCGGTGGATCACGTCCACCTTCGCAGCCCCGTGGTCGCACAGCAGCGCCGCCCACTCATAGGCGCTCTGGCGGCCCCCGATGATCGCGACGCGCTGGCCGGCCAGGGCGTCGAATCCCACCAGCTCGCTGGTGTGTCCCCGGCGGTGGGCGGGCACCGCGTCGTACCAGGACGGGAGCTGGCTGAAGTGCTTGATGCCGGGCGCGGCCAGCACCTTCTCGGCGGTGATGGTCGTGCCGTCCTCCATGGCGGCGACGAACGAGCCGTTCGCGGAGAGGGTCGAGACGGTCCGCCGGTCGATCTCGAGTCCCTTGCGGCGGGCGAACCAGTCCGTGTGGTCGAGGAAGACGCCGATCGGGATCGGGTCGACGTCGGCCGGGTCTATCCCGGCGTCCTCGAAGTACGCCTCGAAGGAGTCCTGCCCGGCTGCGTCCAGCGACCAGTCCGGTCCCGACCGCAGGTACATCCCGGCAGGCATCTGGTCGCGCCAGAACGCCATCGGGTGACCGACCACGTGGGTGTCGATCCCACGCTCCCGCGCGTAGGCCGCCGCCGAGTAGGCGTAGGGACCTGCGCCGATGACGAGCAGGTCGGTGCGCACGGTGCGAGTCAGGGCGTGGTCAGGCGTGGCCGTCGAACATCGAGGTCACCGAGCCGTCCTCGAAGACCTCCTTGATCGCCCGCGACAGCAGGGGCGCGATCGAGAGCACGGTGAGCTTGTCGAAGCGACTCTCGCTCGGGATCGGCAGGGTGTTGGTGACCACGACCTCGGTCACCGAGGAGTTCTTCAAGCGGTCGACCGCGGGCCCGGAGAACAGCGGGTGGGTCGCGGCGATGACGACGCCCGCGGCACCGTCGGCCATCAGCGCCTCGGCAGCGGCGACGACGGTGCCGCCGGTGTCGATCATGTCGTCGACGAGCACGCAGATGCGGTCGTCCACGCGGCCCACGACGCGGTTGGCGACGACCTCGTTGGGCCGGTCCTCGCGGCGGGTCTTGTGGATGAAGGCCAGCGGTGCGCCGCCCAGGCGGGCCGACCAGCGCTCGGCCACCTTGATCCGGCCGGCGTCGGGGCTGACCACGGCGAGCGGCTGTCCGGCGTACTTCTCCCTGACGTAGTCAGCCAGGATCGGCAGCGCCATCAGGTGGTCGACGGGCCCGTCGAAGAAGCCCTGGATCTGGTCGGCGTGGAGGTCGACGCAGATCAGCCGGTCGGCGCCGGCGGTCTTGAAGAAGTCGGCCATCAGCCGCGCGGAGATGGGCTCGCGGCCGCGGTGCTTCTTGTCCTGGCGGGCGTAGCCGTAGAACGGCTGGACGACGGTGATCCGCTTGGCCGACGCGCGCTTGAGGGCGTCGACCATGATCAGGTGCTCCATGATCCACTCGTTGATCGGCGCCGTGTGGCTCTGGATCACGAAGGCGTCGCAGCCGCGCACCGACTCCTCGTAGCGGACGTACAGCTCGGAGTTGGCGAACGCGTACGCCGAGGTGGGCACCAGCCGGGTGCCGAGCTCGAGGGCGACCGCCTCGGCGAGCTCGGGGTGTGCTCGACCGCTGAAGACCATCAGGTTCTTCTTCGTGGTCTTCTTCAGTCCGCTCACGCGCTTGTCTCCTGGCCGGGGCTGTGATGCGAGGGCTCTGGTGCGGGGAAGGTGGCCCTAGTCTCCCTCACCCTCCTGGGCTGACGCACCACCGGGTCCGGCGATCGACTGTTCGGCCGCCTGGGCCTGCGGCGTGCCGGCCCGCTTGGTCTGCGCCCAGCCGGGGAGGTTGCGCTGCGGCCCGCCGGAGACCGCCAGGGCGCCGGGCGGGACGTTGCGGCGTACGACGGTCCCGCCGCCCGTCGAGGCGCCGTCGCCGATCTCGACCGGCGCGACGAAGGTGTTGTTGGAGCCGGTGCGGGCGTGCCGGCCGACGCGGGTGCGGTGCTTGGCGACCCCGTCGTAGTTGGCGAAGATCGTGCCCGCCCCGATGTTGGCCCGCTCGCCGATCTCCGCGTCACCGACGTAGGACAGGTGCGGCACCTTGGCACCCTCGCCGATCTGGGTGTTCTTGGTCTCCACGAAGGTGCCGATCTTGCCCTCCGCGCCCAGCACGGTGCCGGGGCGCAGGTAGGCGAACGGTCCGACCGTGGCCCGGTCGCCGATGACGGCGAGCTCGGCGTGGGCGCGGACGACGCGGGCGCCGGAGCCCACCTCGCAGTCCTTGAGCGTGGTGTCGGGCCCGATCACGGCGTCCTCGGCGACCACCGTCGCGCCGAGCAGCTGCACACCCGGCAGGATCGTGACGTCGGCCTCGAGCTTGACGTCGGCGTCGATCCAGGTGGTCCCGGGGTCCATCACGGTGACGCCCTCGCGCATCCACCGGTTGACGATGCGCCGGTTGAGCTCCTTGCCCATCTCGGCCAGCTGGGCGCGGTCGTTGGCGCCCTCGGTCTGCCTCACGTCGTCGATGGGGAACGCGCCGACGGTGAGGCCGTCCTCGCGAGCGATCTTGACGGTGTCGGTCAGGTAGTACTCGCCCTTGGCGTTGTCGTTGGTCAGCCTCGACAGCGCGCCGACCAGGAACTCCGCGTCGAAGGCGAGGATCCCCGAGCTGATCTCGGCGATCTCGCGTTGCTGCGGCGAGGCGTCCTTCTCCTCCACGATCCCCTCGACGTCGCCCTCGTCGTTGCGCAGGATCCGCCCGTAGCCGAACGGGTTGGCCACGATCCCGCTGAGGATGCTCACCACCTGCTCGGCGGCCCGGTGGTCGGCCACGAACCTGCGCAGGCTCTCGCCCTCGAGCAGCGGGGTGTCGCCCGTCGCCACGACGACCGTGCCGCGCGTCGTACCGCTGGCCCGCATCGCCACCCGCACCGCCCCGCCGGTCCCGTCGAGCACCTCCTGGACCGCCAGCACGGCGTCCGGCACCAGCTCCTGGACGTGCGCCCCGACCTGCTCGCGCTGGTGGCCGACCACGGCGACGACACGGTGCGGCTCGACCGACCTGACGGCGGTCAGCACGTGACCGATCATGCTGCGGCCACCGATGTGGTGGAGCACCTTCATCGTCTTGCTCTTCATCCGGGTGCCGCCACCGGCCGCCAGGACGACGACGGTCAGCTCGTCAGCTTCGCTCATGCTCCCCGGGTAGGAGTCGAACCTACGTCGCTAGTCCTGATTCAAAGTCAGGCGGGCCCTACCGGCAGACCAACCGGGGATCGGTGCCGAGTAGGATAGGCCCCTCGCCTCGTTGGTTGAGGTGCGAGGAGCGCCAGCGACGAGCCTCGAAACCATCCCGCCGCCGGTCGGGATGGTTTCGAGGCTCGGGCCTGGCGGTCCTCGCACCTCAACCATCGACGGTCGCGGCTACTAGGGTCGTTTCGTGGACCTACCCGTGATGCCGCCCGTGCAGCCGATGCTGGCGAAGTCGGTCAAGGGCATCCCCGACCCCGCCAAGTACGGGGGCTTGAGCTTCGAGCCCAAGTGGGACGGGTTCCGCTGCATCGTGTTCCGCGACGGCGACGAGGTCGAGCTGGCCAGCCGCAACACCAAGCCGCTCACCCGCTACTTCCCCGAGGTCGTCACGGCGATCAAGGAGCAGCTGCCCGAGCGGTGCGTGCTCGACGGCGAGCTCTTCGTGGCACTCAGCAACGACGGGGCAGACCGCCTGGAGTTCGAGACGCTCCAGGAGCGCATCCACCCCGCTGCCTCCCGGGTCAACCTGCTGGCCGAGCAGACTCCGGCCGGGTTCGTGGCCTTCGACCTGCTGGCCCTCGGCGACGAGTCGTACGTCGCCCGCCCGTTCTCCGAGCGCCGCGCGGCGCTGGAGTCGGCGCTGGTAGGGCTGGACGGTCCCTGCTACCTGACCCGCACGACCGAGGACCCCGCGGTCGCCGAGCAGTGGTTCAGCGAGTTCGAGGGGGCCGGGCTCGACGGCGTGGTCGCCAAGCCGCTCGGTGCGACGTACGAGCAGAACGCCCGCACCATGCTCAAGATCAAGCACGAGCGCACGGCGGACTGCGTCGTCGCGGGGATGCGCGAGCACAAGACCTCGACGCCGGAGAAGCCGCTGCTCGGCAGCCTGCTGCTCGGTCTCTACACCGACGGGCCAGATGGGGGCCTCCAGCACGTCGGCGTCAGTGCGTCGTTCACCGCGCAGCGCCGCGCCGAGCTGTGGCAGGAGCTGCAGGAGCTCGTCGTCCCGATCGAGGACCATCCCTGGGGCCGCTGGGCGGAGTTCCTCACCGCCAACCCCGACCGGGTGCCCGGCACCCAGAGCCGGTGGAGCCAGGGCAAGGACCTCAGCTTCGTGCCGCTGCGGCCCGAGCGCGTGGTCGAGGTGGCCTACGACCACATGGAGGGCCGCCGTTTCCGGCACACCGCACAGTTCCGCCGCTGGCGCACCGACCGCGACCCCGAGTCGTGCGGCTACGACCAGCTCGAGGAGGTCGTCTCCTACGACCTCGGCCGTATCCTCGGTAGTAGAAGGGAGCAAGCCATGAGCGGTTCCTACGACGTGGTCCTGCTGGTCGAGCAGGCGCTGTCCGCCCAGGACGCCCGACAGGTGCTGTCCCTCCACGACGAGCTCGACGAGCCGGTCACCTACCACGTGCTGCTGCCACTGGAGGATGCCGCGGCTCGCATCGAGGCCTCGATGGGCACCCTCGCCGGGGGCGAGATGATGGGCAACCCCACCCTCGGCATGAACGAGGTCGACGTCGACGCCGTCCGCAAGGACGCCGAGGAGCGCTCCCACGAAGAGCTCGACGCGACCCT
Organism: uncultured Actinomycetota bacterium; assembly: GCA_963758885.1. Lineage (GTDB taxonomy): Bacteria > Actinomycetota > Actinomycetes > Propionibacteriales > Nocardioidaceae > Nocardioides. The sequence continues at coordinate 88,282 of CAVWXS010000030.1, read as the reverse complement.
GAAGGCGATCCGCGACGCCGGCGGCACCGCCCACGGCAAGATCGTCGGCGACGACCCCATCGACGCGCTGGCCGCCGAGGTGTCGGCGATCGACGGCCGCGAGGCGATCATCCTCACCCGCTCCCACGTCGTGTCCGAGTTCTTCCACCTCGACTGGACGTCACGGGCCCGCCGCAAGATCGGCGTCCCGGTGCTGCACCTGCTCGAGCACGAGAACTTCGACGAGCAAGCAGGCGGCGGCGAGGGCGTCACCGGGGTCTAGCCTGGCTGCCCCCCATGCACGTCGCGGTCGCCGGTGGTGCGGGCGACCTGGGCTCGGCGGTCGTCCGGGCGTTCGCCGCTCTCGGCGTGCCCACGACCGCGCTGGTCCACCCGCGCACCGACGCCTGGCGCCTGGTCGACCAGCCCGGCGTCGAGGTCGCCCGCGTCGACCTCCTCGACACCGCCGCCGTGGCCGAGGTGCTGCGCGCCCACCGCGACGTCGTCGTGGTCGACGCGGCCGGCGCGTTCGGCACACCCGGGCACCCGACGGCGGGCCCTCCCGGGTCGCGCTCTGGCGGGACACGCGTGCTCACCACGGTGTCCCTGCTCGAGGCCATCGACCCCGACACGCGTCCGCAGCGTCGTGCACCTCGGCAGCTTCCTCGGTCTACCACCCGTCCGACCGAGCCCTCGCGCGAGACCGACCCGTCGGCCCGATCGACCGCCCGCGGCGTGGCCAAGCAAGCCGCCGCCGCCGCCCTGTGGCAGTGGGCGGCCGAGAGCGGGGTGCCGTGCAGCGAGCTCGTGGTCTTCCGCGCCTACGGGCCCCACGAGCCCGCCGGGCCGGCTGGTGCCGACCCTGTTCGACGCGGTCCGCACCGGAGCAGTCGTCCCGCTTGTCGACGCCGAGACCCGCCGCGACATGGTCTACGTCGACGACGTGGCCGAGGCCGTCGTGCGCGTGGTCGACGCGGCGGCGTACGGCGTCCCGCGTCAACGTCGGCAGCGGTGTCGCCTCGAGCGTGCCCGAGATCGTCGCGGCGTTCGAGGCGGCGTCCGGGCCGCCAGCGTCCGGGTGGCGCCCGGAGCGCGACCCGCCCGCGCCTACGACGTCCCGCACTGGCAGGCCGACCTGACCCGTTGCGAGCAGCTGCTCGGCTGGCGCCCGCCGACCACCCTCGCCGAGGGCATGGAGCGGGTGTGGGCGACGGTCGGGGTCGGGGTCCGGATGAGCGCGACCACGCACGCCGAGCGGCTGGCCCCGCTCGAGCAGGAGCACTTCTGGTTCGCCGGGCGCGACCGCCTGGTGCGCCGGCTGCTCGACCACCACGCCGCACGCCGAGCCGGTGCTCGACCTCGGTTGCGGCACCGGCCGCTTCGCCGCCTCGCTCGCCGCCGACGGGCGCCGGGTGATCGCCATCGACCCGGCCCCCGACCTGGCCCTCGCCCCCGCGGGGCGCGACCCTGGTCGGCAGCGCCGAACGGGTCCCCCTCGCCGACGGCTCGGTCGGCACCGTGATGGTCCGCGACGTCATCGAGCACCTCGACGACGCGGCCGCGCTGTCGGAGTGCCACCGGGTGCTACAGCCCGGCGGCCTGCTCGTGGTGCTGGTCCCCGCGTGGCCGTCGCTGTGGAGCGTGCGCGACGTCCGGGCGGGCCACCTGCGCCGCTACACGCGAGCCACCCTGCGCGCGGCCGTCACGGCGGCCGGCTTCGAGGTGGTCACCCTGCGCGGCTACCAGCTCACCTTGCTGCCGGCGGTCGCCGCCCTTCGCTGGTACGCCGCCCGTCGTCCCGGTCCCGAACCCGCGGCCTCGCTGCACCACGAGGAGCACCCGCCCCGGCCGCGCTCAACACGGTGCTCGGCTGGGTCAACCGGGCCGAGGCGGCGATGGTGACCTGGCCCGTGCCCGTGCCGCCGACCGGCACCTCGCTCGTCCTGGTGGGGAGGCGCCCATGAGCGTCGACCCGGTCCTGATGTCCAGTGACCTCGCGCTGCTGCGCCGGCTTGCCGCAGGCGCCGCCCGGGTCGCACCCGGCGGCCGTGGCCGTCGACTGGGAGCGACCGGACGAGCGTTCCACCTCGCTCGACCGCCGGCCGACGGACGCCCAGGTGGCGGCGCTGACGGCGGTCCGTGCCGTCAGCCCGTGGCCGGTCGTGTGCCGCATCAACGAGGTCGGGCCCGGCACCGAGGACGAGGTCGAGTGCGCGATCGACCTCGGGGCCGACGAGGTGCTGGTGCCGATGGTGCGGCACGAGGCGGAGGTGGAGCGGGTGCTCACCGCCGCCCGCGACCGGATCGGCGTCGGGATCATGGTCGAGACCCCCGAGGCCGTGGCCCGCGCGTCCTCGCTGGCCGGGCTCGGCATCTGCCGGGCGTTCGTGGGACTTCTCGACCTTGCTCTCGAGCGCGCCACACCGTCGGTCTTCACCGCGTTGGTCGACGGGACTGTCGAGGGGCTCGTCGAGGCGCTGGCCCCGACGTCGTACGGCTTCGGCGGCCTGACCGACCCCGAGCGCGGTCATCCCCTCCCGGCCCGGCTGCTGATGGGCGAGATCGTGCGCGGCGGCTGCTCGTTCGCGATGATGCGCAACGCGTTCGTGGCCGACTCGGCGTTGAGCTCGCCCGAGGGCGTGCTCGCCGCGATCCGTCACGAGCTCGACCGGCTGTCGCACCGCAGCGACGAGGCGGTCCGTTCCGACCGGGAGGCCCTGCTCGCGCGGATCCAGGTCATTGATGCGGGCATCGACGCCGACGTCACGGCTCGGGAGGTGCGGGCGTGAACCGGCCGCCCCCGTGTCCGTGGTCCTGCCCTTGTACCGGACCGCCGCCACGCTCGACGAGCTGCTCACGCGGCTCGAGGCCTCGTGCCCACCAGGCACCGAGTACGTGCTCGTCGACGACCGCTGCCCGGACGGCAGCGGCGATCGGGTCCTCGCAACGCTGGCGCCACCAGCGCGGCAGGCTGCTCAGCCTGGCCGACAACGTCGGCCAGCACGCCGCCGTGCAGGCGGGCCTCCGGCACGCCCTTGGCGAGCGCGTCGTCGTCATGGACGCCGACCTCCAGGATCTCCCCGAGGACGTGCCTCGTCTCCTCGCGGCCCTCGACGGCGGTCAGGCCGACGTGGTGTGCGCGGGCCGCCGCGGCCACTACGCCGACCCAGGTCAGGAACGCAGCGCCCGCGCCTACCGGCGCGTGGCGCGCCTGCTGTCGAGGGGACGCATCCCTGTCGACGCCGGCATGTTCAGCGCCTGGCACCGCTTGGCGGTCGACAAGGTGGTGGCGCTCGACGATCACGCGGCTCCCTTGGTGCCGGCGGCGGCGCTCGCCGGGCTGCGGATCTCGACGGTGCCTGTCGACCGCCACTCGCGCCGCCACGGACGCTCCGCCACCGGCTCGATCCGCAGGGTCCGGATCGCCGTGCGCGGACTCGTCACCCTGACCCCGCTGCACCCACTGGTCCGCCGTCTCCAGCCCGTACGCCGCCACCCGCCCGCCGCCGAGGTCGTCGAGCTCGGACTCGTTCCCACTCATCCACCGGAGGTTCCGTGACCCGCCGTACCCACAACGAGCAGCAGATCGCCTACTTCACCGGCCGGGACCTCCCCCGCATGGATCCGGTCCGCCGGCGACACGCCGTACACCCAACGTCACCTCGACGCCGTCGTCGAAGCCGGCCGGATCCAGCCGGGCGATCGCGTCGTCGACGTGGGCTGCGGTCCCGGCAAGTACACCGTCGGCCTGGCCGCGCGAGGCTTCGACACCACCGGCATGGACCTGACGCCCGGACTCGTCGAGCAGCTGCGCGAGGTGGCTCCCGGGGTGACCGCGGTCGAGGGCGACCTGCTCGACCCGCCGGCCGAGCTGCGCGGCTCGTTCGACGTGGTCACGGGTTTCTTCATGCTGCACCACCTCAACGAGCTCGACGCCGCCTTTGTCGGGGCGCAACAGCTGGCGCGACCCGGTGGACGTGTGGTGTTCATCGAGCCGAACGCCTACTTCCCGGGGTTCTACGTCCAGGTGACCTTGACGCCCGGGATGAGCTGGAAGGGCGACAAGGGCATCGTCCACATGCGTGAGGGCCGTCTTCGCCGCGCCGCCGCTGCGGCCGGGCTACGCGACGTCAAGGTGACGACGTTCGGAGCGTTCCCGCCCGCGCTGGCCAACAAGGCCTGGGGCAGACGGCTCGAGGCGCGCCTGGAGAGCGTGCCCGGCTGGGACCGGGCCAAGGCGTTCGTCGTGTTGAGCGGCACCGCATGAGGCCGCACTGATCGCCCTGGCCGGGCTGGTGGTCGCCGTCGTGGTCGCGGCGATCGGGTGGTGGTCCGTGCCGAGGCTGGCGACCAACCCGGACGAGTGCTGGCACCTGCTTGTGGTCCGCCGCGTCGCCGCTGGACGTCGGCTCTATCGCGGCGTGTTCTTCGGGGCGGGGCCCTGGAGCGTCTGGGTGACCCGCTTGGTCGTCCGTGCGTGCGGCGAGCGGTTGCTGGTGCTGCGGCGCCTGGTGGTCCTGCTCTCGGTCGCGCTGGGTGCCGCCACCTGGGCCTGGACGGCGTCGGTCGGGGCACCTTGGGCCGTCGGTCTAGCGGTGGCTGGAGGCACCATGCTGCTCTCGACCGCACTGTGGACCGCGGACAACCACTACGGGCTCTGGTCCCGGATCGGCGTGATCGTCGCGTTCACCGCGCAGATGGCAGCCGACGACCCGTTGGTCGCAGGCCTCTGCGGTGGTGTCGGCCTGGCGCTCGCACTGCTGAACAAGTACACCCTCGGCGTGGCGGCCCTGCCGGGACTGCTCGCGATCGGCGTCCACGACCACGCCCCGCTCCGCGTCCTGCTCACGCTCGGCATCGGCGGCGCGCTCGCCCTGACCGGCTACGCCGTCGCCGGACGACGCGGGGTGTGGCCCTCGATGGTGCAGCGCGTGCTGCGCAACAAGCGCACTTTCGTCGCGACGGCCGGCTCGGGCTTCCTCGCCGGCTGGCGGGCCATGCTCGGGCTGCCGCCCGTGCAGTCGAGGCTCGAGTGGCGGGTCTCGTGGGTCGCCTACGCCCTGACCGCCTTGGGTGCCGGGCTGGTGCTCGTCGACGCCGTGGTGGGGACGGCCCGCGGACGTGACGGCGGCGTCACCCTCGCCGTCCTCAGCCTGACGCTGGTGGGCGGCGGCCGCGATGTGGCCACGCGCAGACGAGGTGCACGTGCGCAGCTCGCTGCCGCTGTGGACCGCGCCCGCGCTGGTCGCGGCCGACCGTCTCGCTCCTTTCCTCGGCATCGCGTGGGCTGTGCTGGTCGGGTCGGCCGGACTGGTCTCTGCCGGCCTCGCTCTGGCCGAGCGACGCGCCACGACGCTGCCCCAGCCGACCGGGACGCCGTTCGACGGCGTCAACGCCTGGCCGTGGGACCTTGCGGACGTGCTGTCCGGCGGTGAGGAGCTTCGCGCGCCTCACGGGCGGCACCGTCTTCCTGCTGCGGCCCGACGCGGCGGTCTGGTACCTCGCCACCGGCTTGCGCAACCCGACGCCATACGACTATCCCCTCGCCTCGCCGTTCGGCCCCGACGGCCAGCAGGTCCTCGCCGGCAACCTCGCGTCCGGGCAGGTGCGCTACTGCTGCTGGTCGCCATCGCACGCAGGCGCGCTCACTCCGACCCACCTGGAGGAGTACGTCGCCACGCTGCCCGTCACGGCGCAGACCCGGGCCGGGACGCTCGTGACAGCCGTCTGAGGTCCGGACGGCCCTCGCTACGATCGCTGGGTGAAGGTCACCCGGCGGCTGCGCGACCAGCTCGGCACGGCCGCGCGCGAGGTCGCCCAGCAGGCCAAGGACCGGACCCTCGAGCGGTTGGGACGTGACGAGGACCCGGTCCCTGTCGCAGCCCCGGACTCACCCGGCAACCGCCCGCAGGCGGCGTTCGCGGGCGTGCTCGACGGGCGACACCTGTGGCTGGCCGTCGACGCGACACCCGGCACGCTCGCCCTGCGGACGACGGGCGACCAGGGTCAGGTCGTGCCGCTGGCCAGCGACCTGGCCGAGGACGACCCCCGCTACCGGTCCGTCCGGAGCGACCTGAGCACGCTGCCGGGGCCCGGAGCGGCCAGGTACGAAGTGGTGATCACCGCCCCGGGCGGCAAGGTCCACCGCGTCTGGACTCCCCCGCTCGCGCGCAACGAGCCGGTTCGCACTCCTGCCGCCGACGGTGTCCAGTGGCAGGTCGCCCGCAGCGCCGACGGGACCCTCGAGCTGCTTCGCGAGCCGGCAGCCGACGGCGCAGTGCTGCTCGACATCGACATCGACACCGACGACGTCACCACGCTGCGCATCGGCGGTGCCGCAGCCGACGCCGAGCTCCGCCTCGTCGACGACGAGACCGGCGAGGTACTCGTGACCCGGCCGCTCACCCACGCCGACGGGGTCGCGACCGGAACCCTCTCCCCCGCCGACGTGCCCGAGGGCATCGGGCTCACGGCCGCGGTGCACGCCGGCGACCTCCCGGTCCGCCGCCGGGCCAACGACCTCGCCCGGCCCGACAACGCCGTGCTGCTGCCACAGGTGCAGAACGACGAGGCCGACGGAGGGGCCGATGGAGGGGCCGACGACGCTCCCCTGTTCGCGGTCATCTTCCGCTGGCTGCCCGACGGCATCCTCCGCGTACGCCGGCCCAAGGGGCGGCCCAAGGACGGTTCAGCGTGAGGATCGGCTACCTCGTCTTCAACCTCGACGGCATGGGCGGCACCTCCCGCTCGGCCATCACCCAGGCCAACGCGCTCGCCGGCGACCACCGCGTCACGCTGCTGTCGGTCACCCGGAGCGGCGAGCGGCCGCACTACGAGATCGACGAGCGCATCGAGGTGCGCTACCTCGTCGACGTACGCGACGGACACGAGCCTTCGGTTCCTGGCGTCGAGCTGACCCCCGGCCAGGCGCGGGCGCTCCATGAGCGTGAGTCGTTGCTGGTGCCGGAGCGCTGGGACGGACAGTTCACTGCTCTGTGCGACGTCGGCCTCGAGCACGCGCTGCCCGGGCTCAAGCTCGACGTGCTGGTCACGGTGACGCCGGGCCTGCTGGCTGCGGCCATCCAGCTGCTGCCGCCCGAGCCGGTGGTGGTCCACCAGGAGCACCGGTCCACCTCCGACCGCACCGCCGGGCTCGAGCCGTTGCTGACCTTCGCGCCCCGCGCCGACGTGGTCGCCGTGTTCACCCCGGCGATGGCCGACTGGGTCCGCGAGGAGCTCGGCGACTCCACGCCCGAGATCGCGATCGTGCCCAACCCGCTGCCGCTCGGCTTCACGCCGCGCTCCCGGCTCGACAACCCGCTGATCCTGACCGCCGGCCGGCTCGTCAACGAGAAGCAGTACAACCGCCTCATCGAGGCCTTCGCCCAGGTCGCCGACCAGCTCCCCGACTGGCGGCTGCGCATCTTCGGCACCGGACCCAAGCGGCAGGAGCTGATCCGGCTGGTCCGCAAGCTCGGCGTCTACGACCGCGTCGAGCTGCCTGGAGCGGTCGCCGACATGCGCGCCGAGTGGGCCAAGGCCAGCATCTCCGCCCTCACCTCGCGGGCCGAGGGCTTCCCCCTCGCCGTGCAGGAGGCGATGGCCGCGGGCGTGCCGGTCGCCAGCTATGACTGCGCCTCCGGGCCGCGCGAGATCGTCCAGCACGAGGTCAACGGACTGCTCGTCTCGCCCGAGTCGATCGCCGGCATGGCGGCTGCTCTGCTGCGCCTGGCGACCGACGCCGACCTGCGCCACGCCCTGGGCGAGGGCGCCTACCGCACCTCCCGCCAGTACGACGCCTACGCCATCGCCGAGCGCTGGGTCGGCATCTTCTCGGCCGCCCGTTCCCGGCGAGCGATGGCCGGGCGGCTGGCACCCCGGGTCACCGCCCTCGCCGCGGCCAAGCCGATCACGACGGCCGCCGACCACGCGGTGGCGGCCGACGGAGTCACGCCGGTGCAGGCGCGTGAGGCGACGCTGGGCTGGGCGGTCCGCGCCGCGAGCGAGAGCAGCGACCACTGGCTGGTCATCCCCGCTCACGAGTCCGGCGCCCCGGTCGTCGTGGTGCCGATGGCCGACCGCGACGCCTTCCTCAAGGCGCTCGCCGACGTCGGCGCCCCGCGGTACCTCTCCCTGCGCGACCCGGCCCAGCACGGCTGGCCCGAGCGACGCGGCACCATCTACGCCCTCGGCGACGACCTTCGCCGTGGCATGACGCCCCGGCTGTTCGTCGAGCCGTGGCCGGTGGTCGAGGGGCGCACCAGCCTGGTCGGCCAGGGCTGCTCGGTCGAGGTGCAGTTCTGGGAGCGGCACGTCGACGGCTCGCTCGTCTCGCCCACGCCCAACCGCTACACCAACAAGGTCCCCGCCGGCTCGGAGATGGTCCCGCTCGTGATCGACGGGGTCGAGGTGCGCACGCTGCCGCTGATGGCCACCCCGACCGTCAACGAGTGCCGCTTCCCGGTCGACGTCGTCTACACCTGGGTCGACGGCAACGACCCCGAGTGGGACGCCGCGCGCGAACAGCGGATCGCCTCCATGGAGGGCACCGCCCGCACCCGCGAGGCCAGCGGCCGCGCGCGGTTCCTCTCCCGCGACGAGCTGCGCTACTCGCTGCGTTCGGTCCACCTGTTCGCGCCCTGGGTGCGCAACGTCTACGTCGTCACCAGCGGCCAGGTGCCCGCCTGGCTCGACCTCGACCACCCCGGCGTCCGCGTGGTCCGCCACGACGAGATCATGCCGGCCGACGCACTGCCGACCTTCAACTCCCACGCCATCGAGACCTCGCTGCACCACATCCCGGACCTGGCCGAGCACTGGCTGTACCTCAACGACGACTTCTTCCTCGGCCGGCCGCTGCGCCCCGAGACGCTGTTCAGCCCCGCGGGGCTCTCGTCGGTCTTCTTCGCGCAGTCGACCATCGGGCTGACCGACCTGCCCGACGCCCCGCCCTGGCTCAAGGCCGCCTGGAACAACCGCCGACTGCTCCACGAGACCTTCGGCGCGGTGACGACCAACGCGCTCGCCCACGCGCCGTACGCCCTGCGCACCTCGGTGCTGCGCGAGATCGAGGAGCGCTTCGGCGACGTGGTCGCCGCGACCGCGCGGTCGCCGTTCCGGTCCGACACCGACATCTCCACGCTGAGCTCGTTCGCCCAGCACTACGGCCTGCTCACCGGCACCGCCTACGCCGCCGAGGCCGACACCGTGTTCGTCAACATCGCCAACCAGGACCTCGACTGGCAGCTCTCGCAGCTGCTGGACCGCGACCAGGACTTCTTCTGCCTCGGCGACCACCACGACCACGGCTTCCGCCAGGCCAGGGTCGACGAGCTGCTGACGACGTTCCTGCGCGACTACTACCCGCTCGCTGCGCCGTGGGAGAAGGACTAGGTCTCGCGGTTTCACCGGCCGGCCGGTGAAACTGGCGCTTGATGGGTGAAGTTTCCCCTGCCAAGCGCCAGGTTTGCCCGTCAAGCCAGCGCGGATCAGCCCTTCAGGCGCGCGATCTCGGCCTCGGCCTCGGCCAGCTTGGCCTTGAGCTTCTTGCGGACCTTGGCGACCTGGGCGGTCGTCTCGTCGAGCGCGATCGCGGCCGACGACTCGTACAGCTCGACGTACTCGTGACGCAGGGCGTCGATCCGCTTCATCGCGGTGTCGTCGTCGGGCGTCTCGACGAGGGCGTTCATGGCGTCCCACGAACGGTCGGCGAGGTCGACCAGGCCGGGGGTGACCTCCAGGCCTTCCCAGTCGGGGCTGGAGCGGTTGAGGTCGGCGTCGATGAAGTCGTCGACCGGGTGGTGGCCGCTGGTGTCGTTGAACCTCAGGCCCAGCTGAGCGCCGGCCCGGGTCATCGCGGCCCGCCAGTCGCCGATCAGGTCGTAGTACGGCACGAACGCACGCGGGTTGCCGCGGGTGACCCGCTCGGTCTCGAACGCCGCGTTGATCCAGGCTGCGACGTTGGTCGTCTCGCGCTGGCGGCGGAAGTGGCGGTCCATGTCGCTGAGGTACGCCGTGTCGCGGGACCGCACGACCTGCGCCGGGTGGCGCAGCATCGTCAGGCTGGTCAGCTGCGCGCCGAACTCGTCGGCCATCCGCTGCCAGAGGTCGTAGACCCAGTAGGCGCGGGTGTCCTTGAGGAGGATCTGGGTCTCACCGGTCTGCAGCTGACCCCTCAGCCAGTCGCGCAGCTGCTGCTCGACCTCGGGGGTGACGGCCTTCTTGGCGATCTTGCCGGCGTTGGGGCGGGAGTCGATGGTGCGGACCGGGATCGGGTTGAGCAGCCACTTGTGGAACTCGGCCACCCACAGCGGCTCGTAGTAGCCGCGCGGGTTGCGCTCGTCGGTCTCGACCTCGGGCTGGGGAATGTAGAGGCCCAGCCGCTTGAGCGTGCCCGCCACGCTGCTCGTCCCGCTGCGCCCCGACCCCGTGACGACGACGAGCTTCACCTGGCCCTGATCCGGTTCTGCCACGAGGTTCAGGCTATCGGGGCGCGCTCAACACCGATTCGTCTGCGGGTTGCTGCCGGAAATACTCCGTGGCGGCGCAGACGAATCGGTGTCTACCCTCGCTCGCATGGGAATCACGGAGTGACCGCAGCCAGGCCCCGACAGGAGGCCTGACGACCGACGTACCTCGCGCGCGGGGAGTTGCGCCCCCAAGCGATCGACGGAGCGTGCGCCGGTCAGGCGACCACTCCCGCCTCGGAGCCATCCCATGTCCACCACTCTTCCAGCGCGTCTCCAGCACATCGGTCCCACCCACGACGCGGCCCGTCTCTACTCGCGCGCCCGCCGCAACCTGCTGCCTCGTCACGAGCGTCTCGTCGCCGTGGCCGGCGGCTGGCAGCACGAGCACCTGCGCCGCCTCGGCGTCGAGCCCGAGGTCACCCTGCGCTGCGGCCAGGGCGGGACAGAGCCCGACCCCGCGACGTACGTGATCTCCGAGAAGACCCTCGCCCGCCTCCACCCCGGCCTCTCCGCGCCGGCGCTGCTGTCGGTCGTCCGTCTCCCGTCATGGCGCCCGGCCGACGTACTTCGGCCGCGTGCGCGGCTGGTGCTGGTGGCCGACGGCATCGAGTACGCCGGCAACCTCGGCACGCTGGTCCGTACCGCCGACGCCGCCGGCGCCGACGGTCTGGTGCTCACCAGTCCCGACTGCCGGCTGACCCACCCGAAGGTCTTCGAGGCCAGTCGCGGCACCGTGCTGTCGCTGCCGGTGCTGTCCTACGACACTGTGGGCGAGGCCCGCCGCGACCTGGCCGCCGCCGGCTTCACGGCGTACGTCGCCGACCCGGCCGCCGCGACGACGTACCTCGACGTCGACTACGCGCACCAGAAGGTGGCGCTCGTCGTCGGCTCCGAGGGTGACGGCGTCGCCCCCGAGTGGCGCACCCGGGACCTGACCCGCATCTCGATCCCGATGCGCGGCCGCGCCGACTCGCTCAACGTCGCCACGTCGGCGTCAGTCCTGCTGTTCGACGCCCAGGCGCGCTTGGCCTAGCTCAACGGCGATGTCGAGGTGGCCGGCGTGGCGGGCGTACTCCTCGAGCACGTGGAAGCAGATCCACCGCAGCGGCGGGATGCCGTCGGTGTCGTCCCAACGCAGGGACGGCGGCGGCACCTCGTCGAGGTCGTGCTCGGCGAGGATGCGCGTCGTCCGCTCGCCCAGCGCGCGCAGCCGCTCGACCAGCGACTCGGCCGTGACGTCGTCGGGTACCTGCCATCGCGGCTTCGGTTCCTCGGCCCGGCGCCGGTACGTCCCACGGCTCGTCGCGGGTCCAGTCGCCCCACGGCTCGGCGACCTGCTCGCCGAGGAAGCCCCACACGAACCACCGCTGCTCCATGTGCAGCACGTGACTGAGCAGCTCGATCGGCGTCCAGCCCGAAGGGATGCGCGAGGTGCGTCGCTCGGGCGGCGACAACCCCAGGACCGCCTCCGCGATCTCCTCGCGGTAGAACGACAGGTACGCCGCGAAGCCTGTCGCCTCGTCGCGGACCTCTTCCTCCGGCGCCTTCGGACTCATGCGGGTCCGATCCAGTTCCCGTCCTCGTCCCAGTGCTCGGCGACCTTCTTCGACGGCTGCACCCGCGGCGGCTCGCCGGGCATCTTCGGGTAGTCGGGCGGGTAGTTGAGCTCGACGGCGCCCTGCTCCTCGAACAGCTCCAGCAGCGGCGTGATGTCGTGGCGTACGTCGTCGATCGAGGCCCACGGGTCGCCGTCGGCCAGCCGGTCGGGCACCGTGAACAGGTTGTACTCGCGCGGGTCGGTCACGCCGGCGAGCTCCTCCCACGTCATCGGGGTCGAGACGGGCGCGCCCGGGATCGGCCGCAGCGAGTACGCCGAGGCGATGGTGCGGTCCCGGTTGTTCTGGTTGTAGTCCACGAAGATGCGTTCCCCGCGCTCCTCCTTCCACCAGGCCATCGTGACGCCGCTGTCGCGCTTCTCGAGCTCGCGGCCGAAGCCGATGGCTGCGTGCCGCACGTCGATGAACTCCCACCGTGGCTCGATCCGCACGTAGACGTGCACGCCCCGGTTGCCGGAGGTCTTCGGGTACGCCGTGATCCCGAGCTCCCCGAAGCAGCTCACGCGCCACGCCCGCGACCCGCACCGCGTCCGTGAACGACGTGCCCGGCTGCGGGTCGAGGTCGATGCGCAGCTCGTCGGGGCGGTCGACGTCCGCGCGACGCACGGGCCACGGATGGAAGGTGAGGGTGCCCATGTGGGCGCACCAGACCGGTACGGCTATCTCGGTCGGACAGATCTCGTCGGCCGTGCGGCCCGAGGGGAAGGTGATCGTCGCGGTCTCGAGGTAGTCGGGAGCGCCTTTGGGCACCCGCTTCTGGTAGAACGCGTCGGCGTCCTTGTCCATCGGGCCGGTCGCGAGCTTCATGCCCGGCCGCACTCCCGACGTCCATCGTTCGAGGGCCGTGGGCCGCTCGCGCAGCGCTCGCATCAGGCCGTCTTCCACCGACGCGAAGTACTCGGCGACCATCAGCTTCGACACCTCGGGCGTGCGGTCCGTCGCCTCGTAGATCACCCGGTCGGGGCTCGAGACCCGCACCGCCCGGCCGCCCGCCTCGACCTCCGCTGCCGTTGCCTTCGCCATGGGTTCACCGTAGCCGCGCCGTCCGTGACGGAAAGCACCATGTGAGAGCCGCCCGGACGAGCTTTGCGTCACGGACGGCGGTTCCGTCACCTGCCCGTAAGCCAGCGGGCTCGGTACTCGTTGCCTGCCCTACTACCGTTGTGCCATGGCCTACAACGTGGAGAAGACCGACGAGCAGTGGCGTGAGGAGCTCAGCGCGGAGGAGTACGCCGTCCTGCGCAAGGCCGGCACCGAGCGCGCCTTCACCGGCGAGTACACCGACGCCGAGACCAAGGGCGTCTACCGATGCAAGGCCTGCCAGAGCAAGCTCTTCGAGTCCGACACCAAGTTCCACTCCGGGTGCGGCTGGCCCAGCTTCTACCAGCCGATCAGCGACACCATCGAGTACATCGAGGACAGCTCCCACGGCATGAAGCGCGTCGAGGTCCGCTGCGCCAACTGCGGCTCACACCTCGGCCACGTCTTCCCCGACGGCTACGGCACGCCCACCGGCGATCGTTACTGCATCAACTCGATCAGCCTGACCCTGGAGCCCGCGGACCGACAGGAGTGACCCACGCGCACCATGCGCACGCCCGACGGGCGTGACCTCGAAGTGCTCGTCTCCGGCCCCGAGGCCGGCGACGTCCTGGTCTTCCATCACGGCTCTCCAGGCGCCGCACTGCTGCCTCCGGGGCTGGGCGAGGCAGCCGCCGCGCGGGGTCTCCGCACGGTGGTCCACTCCAGACCTGGGTACGGCGAGTCGTCACCGCAGCCGGGCCGGCGCGTGGCCGACGTCGCGGCCGACACCGCCGCCGTCCTCGACAGCCTTGGTGTGGGCCGTTTCCTCACCCTCGGCTGGTCGGGCGGTGGTCCGCACGCGCTGGCCTGCGCGGCGCTCCTGCCCGACCGATGCCGGGCGGCGGGCTCGGCGGGCGGCGTCGCGCCGTACGAAGCCTTCGGCCCGGGATGGACCGACGGCATGGGCGAGAGCAACGTCACCGAGTTCGGCGCAGCGGCTGCCGGCCGCGACGAGCTGGAGTCCCTGCTCGGTCAGGTGGACCGCTCCGACATCACCGCGGACCAGCTGCTGGAGCAGATCAGCAGCATCTTCCCGCCGGTCGACGTCGACGCGTGGCGCGCCGGCGTCGGCGAGTACCACCTGGCGGGCTCGCGTCAAGGCACCCGGCGCGGCACCGACGGCTGGCGCGACGACGACCTGGCGTTCGTGGCGCCGTGGGGCTTCGAGCTGGACGAGATCGAGGTGCCGGTGGCCGTGTGGCACGGGAAGCAGGACCGCGCCGTGCCGTTCGCGCACGGACGGTGGCTGTGCGACCACCTCTCGCAATCGCGTGACTACCTCACCGAGGAGGACGGGCACCTGTCACTGATCACCCGCCCCGACGTCCTGCTCGACCAGCTGCTCTAGCGACCGGGTCATCCCCCAGCGGGCGCCAGCGCGGAGTGCACGAACACCAGGCCGTCGCCGTACGTCGCGTCGGCCCAGTCCTGGAGCGTGCCGTCGTCATGGATGACGTCGACGACGACGAGGTTGTCGCCGGGCATCGTGGAGAGCGCGCCGGGCAGTTCCTGCAGTTCTTGGGCGATCGCCTCGAGCTCGGCCTGGGTGTGGTCCTCGGCCGCGGAGCTGGTGGGCTGCGGCCACGGCATCGGGTCGTAGAGCGCGCCCGGGACTGCCGACTCGTAGGTCAGCGTCGTGCCGTCGAAGGTGCCGGTGACCGCGAAGCTCCCGAACTTCACCCCGCCGGCGTCGTCGAAGTCGCCGCGGTGCTCGGCCCAGTCCCAGCCCTCCATCGGCATTCCCGTGCACTGCGGCGGGTAGGACTCGGCGACGGGGCCGAGGCAGAAGCCCGGCCCGCCCTCCGCTGAGCCGTCGAGGACGAGGCCCAGACCGACGACCGGGCCGTCGGCGGCCGGGACGTCCGTCGGCATCGACGGGGCCGAACGATCTGGGCTGCCACCGGGATCGGTGCCGGAGTCGGCGGTGTCCGTGCCGCAGGCGGTCACGAGCAGGAGCGCCGCGATGGCAAGCAGAAAGCGCATGGGGGTACGACGCGTCCGCTGACGGAGGTGGTTCCTAGGGCAGCCGCTGGACGAGGTCGGCCGGCGCCACCCGGGGACCGGTGTAGAACGGCACCTCCTCGCGCACGTGCAGCCGCGCCCGCGAGGCACGCAGCACGCGCATCAGGTCGACGATCCGGTGCAGCTCGTCGGCCTCGAACGCCAGGATCCACTCGTAGTCGCCCAGCGCGAAGCTCGACACCGTGTTGGCGCGGACGTCGGCGAACCCGCGCGCCATCTGACCGTGCTCGGCGAGCATCGCGCGACGCTCGGTCTCCTCGAGGAGGTACCAGTCGTAGGAGCGCACGAACGGGTAGACGCACACGTAGGCGCGCGGCTCCTCGTCGGCGAGGAACGCCGGGACGTGGCTCTTGTTGAACTCCGCCGGCCGGTGCAACGCGACCTGCGACCACACCGGCTCGAGCCGGGCGCCGAAGGCCGTGCGACGCAGCCGCTGGTAGGCGTCCTGCAGGCTCTCGACGTCCTCGGAGTGCCACCACACCATCACGTCCGCGTCGGCGCGCAACCCGCTGAGCTCGTAGACCCCGCGCACCACGACGTCGTCGGCGGCGAGCTTGTCGAGCAGGTCGGCCACCTCGGCGGCCTCGGCGTCACGCGCCCCGCTCGCGCCGTACGGCGTCGCCAGCCGGAACACCGACCACATGGTGTAGCGGACGGTGTCGTTGATCTCGCGCGTGCGAGCGGCGTTCGACTGGCTCTCGCTCATGGGTTCATTCTGCCTGCGTCAACCCAGACACCGCCCGGCGGGCCGAGGCGATGACCGCCGGGATGCCCACGCCGTCGTAGGCCGCACCGCACACCGCGAGCCCCGGCACCAGTGCGACGTCGGCGCGGATCCGGGCGACCCGGTCGAGATGGCCGACGGCGTACTGCGGCAGGCCGCCACCCCAGCGCTGCACGTGGCTGTCGACGGGCCGGGCCGCCAGTCCCGTGGCCGCGCGCAGGTCGGTCAGGGAGGCTGTCACGAGGTCCTCGTCGGGCACCTGGAGGACCGACTCCTCGCGGTGACGGCCGACCGACGTGCGCAGCAGAACGAGTCCGTGGCCGGACTCGCGGACCCAGTCCCACTTGGCGAAGGAGAACGTCGAGGCCTTGATCGTGCGCCCGTCGACGGGAGGTACGAGGAAGCCGGAGCCGGGCAGGTCGGGAATCTCCTCGGCCCGGAAGGCCAGGGTCACGATCGCCATCGAGGCGTACTCGAGGCCGGCCAGCTCGACCGACGCAGAAGGCGCCACCTCGGCCAGCAGACGCGCCGTCGGCGCGCCCGGCGTGGCCAGCACGACCTCGTCGGCAACAACCTCTTCGGGGGCCGTCGTCGGCCCGACGACCAGCGCGAAACCGGTCGGCGTACGACGAAGCTCGCGCACCGGCGCGCCCGTGCGGACGTCGAGCCCGTCCGCCAGAGCCATCGCGAGCCGGCCCAGGCCACCCGCGATTCCGGCGAACACCGGAGCCCCGGTGGCGGCCAGCACGGTCGCGGCTGCCCCCTCGACCAGCCCACCGCTGCTCCACGCCACCAGCTGCGGCATCGTGGCGCGGGCCGAGAGGTTGCGCGCGTGGCCGGCGTACACGCCGCCGAGCAGCGGCTCGACGAGCCGGTCGACGACCTCGTCGCCGAGCCGGGTGGCCACCAGCTCACCGACCGAGACGTCCTCACCCTCGGCGACGGGTTGGCCGCTGGTCTCGTGGCGCAGCCGGTCGACGCCTGCGTCGCTGAGCACCCCGGACGCCGCTACCTGGTCGAGGTCGGCAGGTACGCCCATCACCGAGCGAGGCAGGGGTCGCAGCGCGCCTCTGGTCCAGACCGATGACGAGGAGGTCGCGGGGTGGACGACGTCCAGCCCGAGCGCCTGCGCGAGCTCGATGCCCTCGGGCCGGCGCGCCAGCATCGCCTCGGCTCCCAGGTCGACCCCGACTCCCGCGACCTCGCCGACGAGCAGCTTGCCGCCGACGCGGGACGACCCCTCGACGACCGATACCTCGCGACCCGTGGCAGCCAGGTCGCGAGCGGCGGTCAGGCCGGCGATGCCGGCCCCGACCACGACGGTGCGGCGCGGCGGGTCGGGCATGCGCCCCAGCCTGTCAGCCGGATGCCTCCGTTGGTCGAGGAGGTCGCGCAGTGACCGTCTGGAGACCCCGGAACCAACCTGGCGACCTGGCCGTCGTACGCCCATGCGCACCACTCGCCTCCTCGCGGTCTCGGCCACCGCTCTGCTGTTCTCTCTCACGGCCTGCTCCGGCGGGTCCGACGACCTCGGGACGACCGCCGCCGAAGGTGGTGGTGATGTCAGTGCGGACATGGATGCCGGCGGTTCGGTGGACGGGGAGGCCGCACCGCCTGCCGAGGCAGCGCCGGCCGACGCGGGCCGGGCCTACGACGCGGGCAACGCCGTCAAGGCCGTGGACCTGGTGACGCAGCAGGCGCTGATCAAGACCGGAGCGGTCGCGCTGCGCAGCGACGACGTGGGCCGGACGCGGTACGACGTCCAGGTGCTGGTCGACGAGCACGGAGGCCAGGTCGCCGACGACAAGACCGAGACCGACAAGTCGGGAGAGCCGCTCCGCTCGCGGATGGTCCTGCGGGTGCCGGTCGACGACTTCGACGAGGTGATGGACGCCCTCGCACGCATGGACACTCTCGCCTCGACCACCACCAGCTCGGAGGACGTCACCACCCAGCTCATCGATGTCGAAGCACGCATCAAGGTTCAGCGGGCCAGTGTCGCGCGGGTGCGTCAGCTGCTGACCCGCGCCCAGTCGATCCGCGACATCATGGCGATCGAGGCCGAGATCGCTCAGCGGCAGGCCGAGCTCGACTCGCTCGCCCAGCAGCAGGCCTACCTCGAAGACCAGACCTCGATGTCGACGGTCAAGGTCAACATCGAGCGCACACCCGACCCCAAGAAGGCCGCGCCCAAGGACGACGACTCCGGCTTCCTCGCCGGACTCGCCGCCGGCTGGAACGGCCTCAAGTCCACCGTGGTGGCCGCCGCCACCGTGGTCGGTGCCCTGCTCCCCTTCGCCGTCGTCTTGCTGCTGATCGGCGTCCCGGTCTGGCTGCTGGTGCGTCGGATGCGGCGTACGCCCGCACCGGCGCCCGTGCCGAGCGGTGAGTGAGTGTTGGTTTGCGTGCAGGACCGGTGAGTGAGGGTTGGTCGAGAGCGCGAGAACCAACACCCACTCACCGCCATCCAGGTCAGTCGACAGGAATCGACTGCACGAACCGGGTGAGCTCCTCGAGCTGACCGGGGTCGGTGTCGGGGATGACGCCGTGGCCGAGGTTGAAGACGTGGCCGCGGGCGGCGCGACCTGCTTCGACGATCTCGGCGGCACGCGCGGTCATCACCGAGGTCGGGGCGAAGACCAGCGTCGGGTCGAGGTTGCCCTGGACCGCGCGGGCGCCGACCTGCGGGATCGCGGAGGCCATCGGCGTACGCCAGTCGACGCCCACCACGTCGGCGCCGGCCTCGGCCATCAACGGCAGCAGGCTGCCGGTGTTGACGCCGAAGTGGATGCGTGGGACGCCGAGCTCACCGGCGGCCGCGAGCACGCGGGCGGAGTACGGCATCACGTGTGCGCGGTAGTCCTCCGGCGTGCAGGCGCCGGCCCACGAGTCGAAGAGCTGTACCGCCGAGGCCCCTGCTGAGACCTGGACGGCGAGGTAGGCCGCCGCGATGCCGGCGATCTTGTCCATCAGCGCTGCCCACACCTCGGGGGCGCCGAACATCATCGCCTTGGTGCGGGCGTGCTCCTTGGACGGTCCGCCCTCGACGAGGTACGACGCCACGGTGAACGGTGCGCCCGCGAAGCCGATCAGCGGCGTCCCGCCCAGCTCGCCCACCAGTCGGCGTACGGACTCGGTGATGAAGGGGACGTGCTCGGGCGTCAGGTCGGGGATCGCCGCCACGTCGTCGAGCGTGCGCACGGGCGAGGCCACCACCGGCCCGACGCCCGGCTTGATGTCGAGGTCGACACCGACCGCCTTGAGGGGCAGCACGATGTCGGAGAAGAAGATCGCCGCGTCGACGCCGTAGCGCCGCACGGGCTGCAAGGTGATCTCGACGACGAGGTCGGGGGTCATGCAGGACTCGAGCATGCCGACGCCCTGGCGCAGGGCGCGGTACTCGGGCAACGAGCGGCCCGCCTGCCGCATGTACCAGACGGGCGTGTGCGGCACCGGCTCCCCGCGCGCGGCCTTCAGGAAGGCGCTCTCGGAGAGGTCCGCCGGCGGGTTCGTCACCGCAGGATCGTCCCAGGCGAGTCGGCGTGTTCGCACATCGGGACTGGACGCCCGACCTACTGTGGGCCCATGGTGGTCCGTCAGGAGACCCACCCGGGAACGGGTGCGGACTCGAGCCCCCCGGAGTTCCGGGCGGCTGTGGCCACCATGCGCGCGGCGCGGCTGCGTCCCGAGGTGTTCTGCGAGGAGATGCCCGCACCGCAGCGGATCGCGCCGCATGCCGCGGCACTGACCGCCGACGTGACCGTCGACGGCACCGACCTCGGCACCGGGCGCATCATCTTGCTCCACGACCCTGCCGGCAACGACGCCTGGGACGGCACCTACCGCTGCGTCGCCTACGCACGCGCCGAGATCGACCTCGACCTCGTCACCGACCCGATGCTGGCCGCCGTCGGCTGGTCGTGGCTGACCGAGGCGCTCGACGCCCACGGAGCGGCGTACACCGCCGCGTCGGGCACGGTGACACGCGTGGCCACCGAGAGCTTCGGCGGGATGGCCGACGAGGGCGGTTCGGCCCAGCTCGAGCTGCGCGCCTCGTGGACCCCGCTCGCCACCTCGGGGGTGCGCTCCTCTGAGCTCGGCCCCGACGACGGCATCGACATCGGTCCCCACGTCGAGGCTTGGGGCGAGCTGCTGTGCACGGCCGTCGGTCTCGAACCCGTTCCCGAGGGCGTCACGGCGATCCCCAGCAGACGAGGGCAACGCGGCCCCGGCCGTTAGCCTCCAAGCGATGCACTCCGCAGAAGACCTTCCCCACGAAGAGACCCCGGTCGCTCCCGACGCACCGATGCTGGAGCTGCGCGACGGCCTCCCCAAGATCGTCGACACGGCCGCCGGTCTCACCGTCGTGTGCTCGGCCATCGCCGGGGGCACCGGCCCGGTGGCGATCGACGCCGAGCGGGCCTCCGGCTATCGCTACTCGGCGCGGGCCTACCTCCTCCAGCTACGCCGTGAAGGCGCCGGTACCTTCCTGGTCGACCCGATCGCCTTCGACTCGCTGGACCCCCTGCAGGAGGCCCTCGAGGGCACCGAGTGGCTGCTCCATGCCGCGACCCAGGACCTGCCCTGCCTGACCGAGCTGGGGCTGTACCCCACGCGACTGTTCGACACCGAGCTCGCCGGGCGGCTGCTCGGCTATCCGCGGGTGGGCCTGGCCTCGCTGGTCGAGTCGCTGCTGGGCCGGCGGATGGCCAAGGAGCACTCGGCGGTCGACTGGTCGACGCGGCCACTGCCAGAACCGTGGCTCGAGTACGCCGCGCTCGACGTCGAGGTGCTCATCGAGCTGCGCGACGTGCTCGGGGCCGAGCTCGCGGAGACCGGCAAGGACGGCTGGGCCGCAGAGGAGTTCGAGTGGCTCAAGGGCTTCACCCAGCAGACCCGCGTGGACCAGTGGCGGCGTACGTCGGGCCTGCACAAGGTCCGCGGCCGTCGGGCCCTCGGCGCCGTGCGCGCTCTGTGGACCACCCGCGACCAGATCGCCGCCGAGCGCGACGTCACGCCGAGCCGGATCATCCCCGACTCGGCGATCGTGGCCGCGGCCCTGGCGATGCCGACCACCCGGACCGCCCTCAAGGCGACCAAGGGCTTCTACGGCCGCGGAGCCGACCGCTACGCCGGGCGCTGGGTCGCGGTGCTGACACAGGTACGCGACCTCCCCGAGGCACAGCTGCCGACCCGAACCCCGCGCGCCGACGGGCCGCCGCCACCGCGGGCCTGGGCCGACAAGGACCCGGTCGCCGCCAGGCGACTGCAGCTCGCGCGTGAGGCCATCACCGCGACCGCCGAGGAGCTCCGGCTCCCGGCCGAGAACCTGCTGACCCCCGACTTCGTTCGCCGGGTGCTGTGGACGCCGCCCGCGACCCGCGACCTCGAACCCCTCACCCAGGCGGTCTCGGTCGCCCTGCGCGACCTGGGGGCCCGGGCCTGGCAGGTACGCCTCACCGCGCCGATCGTCGCGGAGGCCGTCGTCACGGCCGACACCGAGGCAGAGGCAGGGGCGTAGGGAGTCGGGGAGTCCGTCGGGTCCGGCGTCGCCGTCTGAGGGGTCGGCGTCACCGTCTCCGGACTGAGGATCGGCTGCGAGGCGACGTCGATCTGTGCGCCGATCAGCGGAAGGTCGATGGTCGGCACGGCGTAGAACATCTCTCGCAGGTATGGCTCGACCGTCGTCTCGAGGTCGTCCCAGGTGTCGAGCAGCGGCGCGATGACCATGCGGCCCACGGACTCGTTGAAGACGGTGCCGGAGGCCGGGAGGTCGGTGGGCTGGAGGAAGTCGTCGGAGAACGCGACCTCCTGGTTGGCCGGCTGGAGATAGCCCTCACGGACCACTTGGCTGACGGCGTCGGTGCTGGAGGCGTAGACCATGAAGTCCGCCGCGGTGGCCGGGCTCTCGGCGTCCTGGGAGATGCACAGGCCGGTGATCTCGCCGACCGTGGCCTGGCCCTCGATCGAGGGGATCGGCATCACGTCGAAACGCAGACCGGGCACCTCGCGCAGCACGGGCACGAGGGCGCGGGTGCCGGTGATCATCCCGACCTTGCGCTGCTCGAACAGCTCGAGCGACCTGTCGGCCTGTTCCTCGCTCAGCGTGACCTTGGGGTCGCGCAGCAGCTGGAGCGTCGTCTCGAGCGCACCTTGGGTGTCGTCGCTGCTGAAGGCCAGGGAGGTCGGTTCGTTGTCGTCGTCGAAGAGGTTGCCGCCCCCGGAGTAGACGAACGGCGCGATCCCGCCCAGCGTGGGGTCGATCGCGACACCCTTGGTGCCGCGAGTGGGACGGGCAGCGAAGTTGGCCGCGGCCACGAACTGGTCCCAGTTCCAGCGCCGGTGGTCGGCTGGTACGTCGAGGCCGCGCAGCTCCATCCGCGTGAAGTCGACGAGGTCCTCGTTGTAGAAGACCACCTGGGGCGAGACGCCGTACGGCATGCACTGGAGGCGGTTGTCGCTGCTGAAGGCCTCGAGGGCGTCGCGGGCGTAGGTGTCGCCGAAGTCGACGCCGCGTTCGTCGAGCAGGGTGTCGACGGGCCGGGTCAGGCCGCTCTCGGTGAACCAGCGCAGGTCGCGCCGCGAGACGAGGAACACGTCGGGAAGGGGCTTGCCCTGCTCGATCGACCGTCGCAGTCCGTCGTGTTGCAACCACGCCGTCACGGTCACGTCGGCCCGGTCGTTGACGGTGTCGAAGTTCTTGGCCATCGCGGTGTAGGCGGCGATCTCTTCGTTGGAGCCGTAGACGCCGAACGACAGGTCGACCTTCTCGGTCGGCGACGTCGTGGGCTCGCTGGTCGGCTCGGGCGACGGCGAAGAGCTGCCCGCCCCGTCGGTGCAGGCGGCCAGGCCGGATGCGAGGGTGCCGACGAGCAGGCAGGCCCCCAGGCTGCGCGCCGCCGCCGTCCTCACCGAAGTCCTCCTCTGCCCGCCTCAGCCGTCCGCACTGTAGTGCCCTGCACGGACGGTAGCGACCGGGCGGTGACCGGTCGGCCCCCCGTCGTGTCGCGACCGCGCGCGGCGTTCGTCCACCTACGATCGGCGCGTGCCGACTTCCCCCAGCACGGCGGACAGCAGATGTCTGCGGCGTGTGCACGGCCTGTGGCTGGTGCCTCTCGTCATCGGTCTGACCGCGCTCACCTCGTGTGGTGACGAGGCCCACACCAGCGTCCCGACCGAACGCGCCGGAGCGGCGATCGGTGCAGCCCAGGCGCGCAAGGACAGCCCCTCCGCGCACCTGCTGGCCGCCGACCAGATGCCCACGGCCGGGGCGAGCTGGTCGAGCACCGAGACCGCACGCGATGACCTCGAGGCGCTCGGCCCGTGCCACGTCGCCGCGCTCTTCGACATCGGCGCACTCACCGTCGCCCGGCGGACCTGGACCACCGATGCCTCGATGCCGCACGCCGTCCAGGTCGTGGCGAAGTTCGCCGACAACAAGTCGGCCTGGCGCGCGCACGAGGTCCTCGACTCCTGGCGGACCGACTGCCCCGGCCGTGTGGACGGCAAGGTCGGCCCGCTGCGCGAGGTCGCCGTCGCCACTGGCGTGGGGCAGGCCTACCGCGTGGCGCAGGACGAGCGGGCCACCGACCTCGGGATCGTCCGCAAGGGCGCCTACCTCAGCGTCGTCGTCATCGTCGCCTCCCCCGCCAACCTCCCCGAAGACTCCGCCCTCGCCAAGGCGGCTGTGAAGCGCATCGCCGCGACGTACTGAGGGTGGATGAGTACCCGGATATCCGGGTATTCCTGCAGATGTCAGGGGTTGCAACACCTGACAAGCGAGTGAAGAGCCTGACAAGTACGGCGTCCCTACGACAGCGCGTGGTGCTCCCTTGCCGCCGCCACGACACGCTCGAAGATCTCCTGGTCCAGCGCAGCGCCCTCGCGGCGGATGTCGGCGGGGTCGAGGACCAGGAGCCGGTCGAGCCGTACCTCGCTGGGCCGGCCCTCGCGGTCCCAGCCACCGGAGCCGACGTCCATCCAGTAGCGACCCCAGCCGGCTTCCTGCTCGGCGTCGCGGTCGTGGTCCTTGCTGGTCAGACCGAGCCCGAGCCACCGGCCGTCCTGGTCACCCGTACCCTGCGCGAGCAGGATGACCGGGCGGTCCTTGCCCTGGGTCGGGTCGTCCTCGTAGGGCACCCAGGCCCACACCACCTCACCGGGGTCGGGCTCGCCGTCGATCTCGGGCGCGTAGACGATGCCCGGGTCCTCCGGCTGCTCGGGGTGCCGAGGGAGAGGGCGCGAAGACGTTCTTCAGGCGGCGGACGAAGGACATGCGCCCGAGCCTAGGAGACGTGCCCCTGGAAGAGATGTTGTGTGCCGGACCGGGAGCGCCTCACGGCGCGTGGCCGCTCGCAGCGGCTGATTTTGGGACCCGGGGCTGCCGCGGCCCGGCACACTCTGAGGAGTCTAGAGGCTCAGCGCGAACTGCGGGGATTCTTCCTCACAGCTGGTGCTCGAGCTCCAGCCGGGCAGCCCTATCGAGCTGGTCGGCCAAGGTCTGCATGCGCGACGCCTCCGCCGCGGGCACTTCCAGCACGGCGCGACCTGTGGCGACGACGCGTGCGAACGCCGCCGCGCGGAACAGCACGTCGGCGAACTCCGAGACCGCGATCCCGCGCAGCACGTGGTCGACCATCGTCTTCAGCTCGTCGGGACCGGGCGGGTCGGCCACGCCGGCCACCGTCGACGCGACCTCGGCGTGGGCCCGGCCGGCATCGAACTGTCGCGCCACGGCGACCGGGTCGGCGTACACCCACTGGCGCAACAGGTAGAGCCGCCACAGGCAGCCGGCCAGCGAGTCGGCGGGTGCGCCCGACCACAGCTCGGCGATGGTCTCGATGCCTTCGGTCTCCGCGAGGTGGAGCAGCCGTTCGCCGATGGCCTCCTGGTCGGCGGTTCGCGCGCCGCGCACGATGATCGTCGCTGCGCGATCGGCGGCCTCGGCGACCGCAGCCGGGTCGGCGCCAGCCTCGATCGCCTCGAAGAACTGGTCGCCCGGCGTCATCGGGCGGTGGTGGGGGCGCTCTGTCACGTCGTCCAATCTAGGACGCATCTGCCATTGCTTTGCGGATGCGCTGGTCACTGACGGCGTACGCCGTGCCGAGGTGCTGGGCCCAGAGCGAGACGCGGTACTCCTCCAGCATCCATCGCACCCGGCGCAGCGCCGCGCCGGGCGGGCGACCGGCCGGCAGCGCCGCCAACTGATGGAGGTAGGCCTCCTGCACGTCGGCGACCTGAGCCATCAGCTGGGCGTCGCGCGCGACCTGGCCGTCGAGCCGCTCGCGGCGGTGGTCGACAGCGGCGAGGTACGCCGGATAGCGGCGCAGCTGGTCTGGCCCGGCCTCACCGACGAAGCCGCGGTCGACCAGCCGCGACACCTGTGAACGCATGTCCTGCATGGCGGCCAGGGTGAGCAGCTCGGCGCGGCCGCTGATGTGCTTCTCGGTCTGCCGCCAGGAGTCGAGCACGCGCAGCACGTCGGAACGAACGACTGCCAGGCGGTCATCGACCCCTGCGTCGAGCTCGCTCGCGAGCTCCGCGAAGGCCCGCTCGTCCCGAGCCGGTTCGTGAGCATCGACGACCTCGCCCGCGACGGCGGCCCGCATGTCGTCGACGAGCTCGGCCACGGTCGGGTACGGCGACCCGGCCAGCCCCAGCTTGGCGGCGTTGTCGAGCCCGGCGAGCGGGTCGACGGACCGCATCCCCAGCAGGAGCAGGCGTCTGACGCCGAGTCGGTGCCGGGCGTCGGCTTCGTCGGCTGAGCCGAACACCCCCAGCCCGACAGAGGTACCCTCGTCGACCAAGGCCGGGAAGCCCCTGACCTCATGGCCCGCCCGACGCTGGACCACCGACTCGTCGATCGTGCCGAAGGTCCACGTCGCCTGTCCGGTGGCCGACAGGCCGACGTCGGAGGCGACCTCGGCCAGCGCGGCGTCGAAGGCCGGCTGCAGCGGCGCTTTGAGTGCTTCCAGATCCTTGCCGCGAGCCTGCTCGGCGCCCGCGTCGTCGACGACGCGGTAGGTCGGACGGAGGTGCTCGGGCACCTTCTGCCAGTCCCACGTCTCGCGC
Source organism: uncultured Actinomycetota bacterium (assembly GCA_963758885.1). GTDB lineage: Bacteria > Actinomycetota > Actinomycetes > Propionibacteriales > Nocardioidaceae > Nocardioides. The sequence continues at coordinate 62,318 of CAVWXS010000030.1, read as the reverse complement.
GGCACGACCACGCCGGTGGTCGAGCGCAGGTAGCGCTCCAGGGCGTCGAGCAGCGGCTCGTCGCCGGCCGGCACCCGCGCCAGGAACTCCTTGGCGGTGTTGGGCGCCGGCACGAACGAGACGCGCAGGTTCTTGGGCAGGCTGCGCAGCAGGCTGGTGACCAGCTCCTCGCGCAGACCGGGCACGTTCCAGGAGAAGTCGTCGGCGTCGACCCGGTTCAGCGTCGCCACCGGGACGTCGATGGTGAGGCCGTCCTCGGGGGTGCCCGGCTGGAACACGTAGGAGATCGGGAAGGTCAGCCCCTCCGCCTCCCAGGCCTGCGGGTAGTCGGCCTCGCGCACCTCCTCGACGGTGTCGTGGGTGAGCATCGCGGGGTCGAAGGTGAGCAGCTCCGGCTCCTGGCGGCGGACCTGCTTCCACCAGGAGTCGAAGTGCGCGCCGCTGACCACCTCGGGGCCGATGCGGGCGTCGTAGAAGTCGAACAGCGTGTGCTCGTCGACGACCAGGTCCCGACGCCGGGCGCGGTGCTCGAGCTCCTCGGCCTCCTCGAGCAGCCGGAGGTTCTCGCGGTAGAACTTCTGGTGCGTCGACCACTCGCCGTACACGAGCGCGTGCCGGATGAACATCTCGCGGCTCAGCGCCTGGTCGATCCGGCCGTACTGCACCAGCCGGTCCGCGACCAGCGTGACGCCGTACAAGGTGACCCGCTCGTAGGCCATCACGGCCGCGCGCTTCTTCGACCAGTGCGGCTCGGAGAAGGTGCGCTTGACCAGGTGCGCGCCGATCTGCTCGGCCCACTCCGGCTTGATCGCGGCGTTCTGGCGAGCCCAGAGCCGGCCGGTCTCGACGAGCTCACCGGCCATCAGGTACGTCGGGTTGGCGCCCTTGAGCGCGCTGCCCGGGAAGATCGCAAAACGGCTGTTGCGAGCTCCCTGGTACTCGCGAGGGCCACGTTCCTTGCGGTCGCGCTCCTCGAGCAGCCCGACATGGCTGAGCAGCCCGGACAGCAGGGCCTGGTGGATGCCGTCGGAGTCCACCCCCTCGGTGGGACGGCCCAGGTTGATCTTCATCTCCTTGCAGACCTGGCGCAGCTGGGACTCGAAGTCCTGCCACTCGCGCACCCGCAGGTAGTTGAGGTACTCGCGCTTGCACATCCGCCGGAAGGCGCTGCCCGACAGCTCACGCTGCTGCTCGCGCAGATAGCGCCAGAGGTTCAGCCAGGTGAGGAAGTCGGAGGTCTTGTCGGTGAAGCGGGCGTGCTGCTGGTCAGCTTGTGGCCGCTGCTCGACTGGCCGCTCGCGCGGATCCTGGAGCGACAGCGCCGCGGCGATCACGAGCACGTCCCGGAGGACGCCGAGTCGTTCCGCCTCGAGGATCATCCGACCCAGGCGCGGGTCGATCGGCAGCCTGGCCAGGCGTTGCCCGACCTTGGTGAGGCGTCCCTCCCCGCGGATGGCACCCAGCTCCTCCAGCAGCTGAACACCGTCGGTGATGGTGCGCTTGTCCGGCGGTTCGACGAAGGGGAAGCGCGCGATCTCGCCGAGCCGCAGGGACGTCATCTGGAGGATGACCGACGCCAGGTTGGTGCGCAGGATCTCGGGGTCGGTGAACACCGGCCGCGACTCGAAGTCCTCCTCGGAGTACAGCCGGATCGCGATGCCGGCCTCGACGCGGCCGCAGCGGCCGGACCGCTGCTGGGCGCTGGCCTGGCTGATCGCCTCGATGGGCAGGCGTTGCACCTTGGTACGCGCGGAGTAGCGGGAGATACGCGCGACGCCGCTGTCGACGACGTACCGGATGCCGGGCACGGTCAGCGAGGTCTCGGCGACGTTGGTGGCAAGCACGATGCGGCGACCGGTGTGTGGCGCGAACACGCGGTGCTGCTCCGCGGCCGAGAGGCGTGAGTACAGCGGCACGACCTCGACCCCGCGCCGGTCGAGCTTGGCCGCGTCACCGCTGAGAACCTCGGCCGTGTCTCGGATCTCGCGCTCCCCCGGCAGGAACACCAGGATGTCGCCGGGCCCCTCGCGACTCAGCTCCGCGCACGCCTCCACGATCGCCTCGGTCTGGTCACGGACGATCGCCTCGCCCTCCTCGTCCTCCTCGGGCAGCTCGACGAGAGGGCGGTAGCGGATCTCGACGGGGTACGTGCGGCCGGAGACCTCGATGACCGGCGCCGGGTCGCCGCGCCGGTCGGCGAAGTGCTCGGCGAACCGCTGAGGGTCGATGGTGGCCGAGGTGATGATCAGCTTCAGGTCGGGCCGACGCGGCAGCAGCCGCTTGAGGTAGCCCAGCAGGAAGTCGATGTTGAGGCTGCGCTCGTGGGCCTCGTCGATGATGATCGTGTCGTAGCGGCGCAGGTCGCGGTCGCGCTGCAGCTCAGCGAGCAGGATGCCGTCGGTCATCACCTTGATGCGGCCGGCCCTCGAGGTCTTGTCGGTGAACCGCACCTGGTAGCCGACCTCGTCGCCCAGCTCCGTCTTCAGCTCCGAAGCGATCCGCTCGGCTACCGACCGGGCCGCGATCCGGCGGGGCTGGGTGTGCCCGATGACCCCGTCCCTGCCGCCCTTGCCGCGGCCCAGCTCCAAGCAGATCTTCGGCAGCTGGGTGGTCTTGCCCGAGCCGGTCTCGCCCGCGACCACGACGACCTGGTGGTCGCGGATGGCGGCGGCGATGTCGTCGCGGCGCTGCGAGACCGGCAGCTCCGGCGGGAAGGTGATGTCCACGGCGCCGACCATGGTGCCAGTCCGGACCAGGCGGGCCGAACGAGATTCGCCTCAGCGCACCTCGCAGTTGCGGCGGACCTCCGTCAGGCACAGGTCGATGCCGGCTCCGCCGTTGGCCACGTCGCGGCCCCCGCCTCCGAACAGGGCATCGCGCTGCGAGGTACCAGTGAGCACGTCGCGCCCCTTCCCGCCACGGGCCAACCGGTCGTCGAACGGAAGCAGGCCGCGGCTGGTGTTGAGACCGAGCCGGATGCGGTCCGCGCCGGCGAGGCCGGCAACCTTGATGATCTTGCGGGCTACCGCGCCCAGCCGGTTGGGACCGTCAGTCCCGAGGAGCGTGACCGAACGACCCCACACCTCGGCGTCCTCGAAGCCGGCCAGGCCCAGCAGCGACTGCACGTCGCGGTCCTCGACGACGGCGCCGCGTGCCAGGTCGACGTAGGCGGTGCCGCGGACGTCCACGTGCAGGAGGTCGTGGCCCGCTTCGCCGTAGACAACGCCGTCCGGCAGCGACGGGTAGTAGTGCGAGACGGAGTCGTCACCACCGCCGAGCCGGACGTACACCGTGCCACGGCTCAGCGTCACGTGCTCGGGCCGCGCGGACCCGAGGAAGGTCACGTGGTTCTGCTCGATGTCGCCCAGCTGGTAGTCGTCGATCCCGGTCCACGTGAGGTACGGCGCGCCGGCGACCGTCGCCGTGCCCGTGCGCGCGTCGAAGACCACGCCACCAGGCGGAAGCGGGTCGTCGGGCGGGTCGACGGGGTCGAAGGCGGTGGGAAACAGCGAGTCCCTGCCGCGACCAGCCGCGACCCGGCCCTCGCCGGTGGCGCGCGAGCCGGCGTACAGCACGACGTCGTCACCGTCGCCGGTGTCGATGACGTCGGGGTTGGGCACGCCCAGGCTCCCGGACATCACCAGGTCGTTGCCGCCTCCGGTGACGAACACGTCGGCTTCGGTATCGACGACCGGTGGCACGCCGTTGACCGCTGGGATGGTCGCCTGGTCCTGCTCGGGTCCGCCGTAGAAGGCGTCGCGCCCGTCGCTGCTCGGCACGAACAGGGACGCATCGTCGGGCGTGAGAGCGGTGCCGTCGATGACGTCGTCACCCTCGCCCGCCTGGACGGTGAAGGAGGGGAGCTCCTCGTAGTCCGGGAGCGCGTCGCCCGGGACGACGCAGACGACGTCGTTGCCGGCGCCCGCGTTGACGAAGCCGAAGGACCCGTACGGCGCCACGATGACGTCGTTGCCCGGCGTCCCGGTGATCGACTGGTTGGACGCTCCCTCGATGGTGGCCGCGAGACCACGGCAGGTGGCCGCCTGTGCTTGCGCGGCCGGTGCGGCGCTGAGGAGGGCCGCAGGAAGGGCGATGACGGCGAGGGCCACTCCGAGACGCATGTCCGCGATGCTGTCATACGCGCCCGGACAGGCATCTCGGACAGACGCCTCACAGGAAACGCACAGGCTTCTCCGCCAGGCTGTGAGCCATGCAGCTCACCCGCCCCGACGGTTCTCCCCTGCGCGTGCTGGTCGTCGACGACGAGGTCAACATCGCCGAGCTGATCTCGATGGCCTTGCGCTACGAGGGGTTCGAGGTCGCGACGGCCCACACCGGCAGCAAGGCGGTGACGGCCGCGAAGACCTTCCGCCCCGACTCGGTCGTGCTCGACATGATGCTCCCCGACTTCGACGGCATGGAGGTGATGCGGCGCATGCGCACCAGCGATCCCGGCGTGCCTGTCCTCTTCCTCACCGCGCGCGACTCCGTCGAGGACCGTGTCGCCGGCCTGACCGCGGGCGGCGACGACTACGTCACCAAGCCGTTCTCGCTCGAGGAGGTGGTGGCCCGGCTGCGCGCGCTGATGCGGCGTACGGGAGCCCAGGACGCCTCCTCGTCGTCCGTCCTGGTGGTCGGCGACCTGGTGATGGACGAGGACAGCCGCGAGGTGACCCGCGAGGGCGACGACATCTCGCTGACCGCGACGGAGTTCGAGCTGCTGCGCTTCCTGATGCGCAACCCCAAGCGGGTGCTGTCGAAGGCCCAGATCCTCGACCGGGTCTGGAACTACGACTTCGGCGGCCAGGCCAACGTCGTCGAGCTGTACATCTCCTACCTGCGCAAGAAGATCGACGCCGGCCGGGAGCCGATGATCCACACCATGCGCGGGGCCGGCTACGTGCTGAAGCCCACGAGCTGACGATGGACCGCTTCCGCTCGCTGACGGCGCGCCTGGTGCTGACCACCGTCGCGTTGGTGGCGCTCGTCTGCCTGCTGATCGCCGGAGCCACCACCCTGGCCATGCGCGCCTACCTCAACGGAAGGCTGGACGACGAGGTCCGCGAGGCCGTCGCCCGCACGCTGACGGACCGGCCTGGCCCGGGCGACGAGCCGGGCCGGTTCACGGCGGTCGGGAGCCTGCGCGCCAACTTCCCGGAGGGACAGGCCGCCAACGGCTACGTCATCACGGCCCAGGGCGACGAGCCGCCTCACCGCGAGGATCTCGGCAGCGACCAGCTCGCCACGCTCGACGAGATCCCGGCGGACGGCGACGCGCACGACGCCGACGTACCCGACCTCGGCGAGTACCGGGTGATCGCCACCCGCGTCACCTTCGTGATGGAGGGCGGGACGACCGCGCCCGGAGTGGTCGTGGTGGGCCTGCCGAGCGACGAGGTCGACGGGATCATCAGCAGCCTGGTCGGCTGGGAGGCGCTGCTCACCCTGCTGGGCGTCGTCGCCGCCGGCTCGGCCGCGCTGGTCGTCGTACGCCGCCAGCTGCGGCCGCTGCGCGAGGTGGCGGCCACCGCCCATGCCGTGTCCGAGCTCCCGCTGGCGTCGGGGGCGATCGCGCTGGAGGAACGCGTACCTGCCCACCTCACCGACGAGCGCACCGAGGTCGGCCAGGTCGGCTCCGCCCTGAACGCGATGCTCGACCACGTCGGCTCGTCGCTGGAAGCACGCCACCGCAGCGAGCAGCAGGTGCGGCAGTTCGTGGCCGACGCCTCCCACGAGCTGCGCACCCCTCTGACCACGATCGCGGGATACACCGAGCTGGCCCGCAGCCGGCCCGACGACCGTGCCGCAGCCGACACCGCACTCGCCAAGGTCGAGGAGGAGTCCGGCCGGATGACCGCGCTGGTCGAGGACCTGCTCCTCCTGGCCCGCCTCGACTCCGGCCGCCCGCTGCGTCGGCGAGCCCGTCGACCTCACCCGTCTTCTCGTCGAGGCGGTCTCGGATGCCCGTGTGCTCGCCCCGGACCACCACTGGCGGTTGTCGCTGCCCGAGTCCTCGGTCGAGGTCGTCGGCGACGAGCCGCGCCTCCACCAGGTCGTCACCAACCTCCTGACCAACGCGCGCAAGTACACCCCCGCGGGCACCACGGTCACCGTGTCCGTCGCACCCCGGCGGCTTCGCCGTCCACGACGACGGCCCCGGCTTCCCGCCCGACCTGGTCGACAAGGCCTTCGAGCGCTTCGCCCGCGGAGACGCCGCGCGCACCCGCGCCGGCGACGAGCCGAGAGTCGGGGGCGGCTACGGCCTGGGCCTGTCCCTGGTCGAGGCCATCGTCACCGCCCATGGCGGCCGGGTGCACCTGCGGTCGGTACCCGGCGACACGACCGTGACGGTCGAGCTGCCGCGATAGCTGGTTTCGAGGCTCGTCGCTGGCGCTCCTCGCACCTCAACCACCGATCGTTCTCGGTGGTTGAGGTGCGAGGGCCCCCAGGCCCGAGCCTCGAAACCACCTCTCGCACTGGCACAGCGCATGCACCGGCCGTGATGTCTGGTCAGTAACCGTCGGGCCCGTGACGCCTCCCCTCCCACGTCGACCACCTGGTCGTCGGCGCCGGGTTCGCCGGCGTCGCGCTCGCGATCGGGCTGCAGGACGACCGCGAGGAGTTCGTCGTCATCGACAAGGCCGACGGGCTCGGCGGCACGTGGTGGGTCAACACCTACCCGGGCGCGGAGTGCGACGTGCCGAGCCTGCTCTACAGCTTCTCGTTCGCGCCCAACCCCGACTGGAGCCGTACGTACTCGCCCCAGGCCGAGATCCAGGCGTACGCCGAGAAGGTCGCCGCCGACGCCGGCGTGCTCGACCGCTTCCACTTCGGCGTCGAGCTGCTGGGCGCCGCGTGGGACGACGACGCCGCGCTCTGGCGGGTGCGCACCTCGGCGGGCGACCTGACCTGCACGACGCTCATCAACGCCACCGGTGGGCTCTCGGCACCCAAGCTGCCCGACATCGAGGGCATCGACACCTTCGACGGCCACCTGTTCCACACCGCCCAGTGGGACCACACGGTCGACCTGGCGGGCAAGCGCGTGGCCGTGATCGGCACCGGTGCGTCGGCGGTCCAGGTGATCCCGGCGATCCAGCCGGTCGTCGGCCGCCTCGACGTCTACCAGCGCAGCGCCCCGTGGGTGCTGCCCAAGGGTGACCGGGCCTTCACCGACAAGGAGAAGCGGCTGTTCCGCCGGTTCCCGTCGACGCAGAAGGCGCTGCGGGCCCGGATGTACTGGTTCCACGAGGCACTGGTCCCCGGCATCACGCGGCAGCAGCGCCTGAACGCTCCCGTCGAACGGCTCGCCAGGATGAACCTCGCCCGCGGCGTGAAGGACCACGCCCTGCGCGAGCGGTTGCGGCCGACGTTCGACGTCTTCTGCAAGCGGATCCTGCTCTCCGACGACTACTACCCCGCGATGTCATCGGCCAACGTCGAGGTCGTCACCGACCCGATCGCGAGGGTCACGCCCTCGGGTGTGGTCACCTCCGACGGCGTGGAACGCGCTGTCGACGTGCTCGTCGTGGCTACCGGCTTCCACGCGACCGACCCGCCGATCGCGCAGCTCATCCGCGGTCGCGACGGGCGCACGCTCGCCGAGACCTGGGCCGCGACCGGCATGGCGGCGTACAAGGGTGCGGCCGTGCGCGGCTTCCCCAACCTGCTGTCCGCGCTAGGCCCCAACACCGGTCAGGGCCACACCTCGGTGCTGCTCTACATCGAGGCGGCCACCGGCTACATCCGCGACGCGCTCCGCACCATGCGACGACAGCGACTCGGCACGATCGAACCGAGAGCCGACGTGCAGGCCCGGTGGAACGCCGACATCCAGCGCCGGATGAAGCGCACCGTGTGGACCCGAGGCGGCTGCTCGAGCTGGTACCTCGACGAGCACGGCCGCAACACCGTGCTGTGGCCCCGCACCACGGGCGCATTCCGCCGGGCGATGAAGGAGTTCGACCTGGCGGCGTACGACGTACGCACCCGGCAGTCATGAAGACCTTCGACGGACGCGTGGTCGCGATCACGGGCGCCGGGTCGGGCATCGGGCGGGCGTTGGCCGTCGACCTGGCCGGGCGCGGCGCACTCCTCGCCCTGTCGGACGTCGACCCGGCAGGCCTGAGCGAGACCGTCGACCTCGTCAAGGCCGCCGGCGTGCGGGAGGTACGCAGCGACGTCGTCGACGTGTCCTCGCGGCTGGCTGTCGAGACGTGGGCGGCCGACGTCGTGGGCCAGCTCGGCCGGGTCAACGTGCTCGTCAGCAACGCCGGTGTCTCGCTGACGGGCGAGTTCGCCGATCTCGACGTCGACGACATGGAGTGGATCGTCGGCGTCAACTTCTGGGGCGTGGTTCACGGGACGCGGGCCTTCCTGCCCCACCTGATCGCCTCGGGCGAAGGTCACGTGGTGACCATGTCGTCGCTGTTCGGGCTGCTGTCGATCCCCGGCCAGAGCCTCTACAACGCCACGAAGTACGCCGTCCGCGGGTTCTCCGAGTCGCTGCGCGAGGAGATGCTCATCGCCGGCCACCCGGTCGGCGTCACCGTCGTCCACCCCGGCGGCATCAAGACGGCCATCGTCCGGCGCGGACGGTCGTCGTGGCGCGAGGACCAGGCCGAGGTCGCGCGGATGTTCGACGAGCAGCTCGCCAAGATGCCGCCCGAGCGCGCGGCCGAGATCATCCTGCGCGGCGTGCTGCGCGGGAAGCCGCGCGTCCTCGTCGGCCTCGACGCGCATGTCCTGCACCAGTTCTCGCGGGTCGTCGGGGCGCGCTACCAGGACGTCGTGGCGCGCCGGGTCGCGCGGATGCGACCGCGGCGGTGAGTCTCGCTCTCGGCGACACCGTCCACGTGCGGATGACTCAAGTGGGGCGACCGCCCGCACTGGCACTTCGACGCGGTCTTCCTCGGGGACGACGCGCACGGCACCTGGCTCGGCTTCCCGCGCGGGACGCAGATGACCCGGCCAGGCGCCGACTACGTCTCCCCCACCGACCAGCTCGGCCTGGTCCCTCCTGTCGCCGCGCCCGACTCACGAACGCGGCTGGCTGGCGACCTTCCACGGCCCCGGCGGACCGCTGTCGGTGTACGTCGACGTCACGGCCCCGCCCACCTGGTCCGACTCGACCGTGACCGCGATCGACCTCGACCTCGACGTCGTCCGCGAGCTCGACGGCCGCGTCTGGGTCGACGACGAGGACGAGTTCGCCGACCACCAGGTGTCCCTCGGCTACCCGCCCGAGGTCGTCGAGGCCGCCCGCGCCTCCTGCGACCGCCTGGTCGCAGCTCGTCGGCGGTGGCCACCCGCCGTACGACCCGGTCACCAAACGCGCCTGGTTCGACCTGCTGACCCGTTTCGCTGGTTGAGGTGCGAGGCGCGCCAGCGACGAGCCTCGAAACCACTCGTCGTGAGGTGGTTTCGAGGCTCGGGCCTGGCGGCCCTCACACCTCGACCACCGAGTAGGTCAGCGGAGTCAGTACCCGCCCTCAGGCGGCACCATCTCGAAGCGAACACCCAACAACCGCACGGGCTTGTCGGGCTCGACCTTCTCCAGCAGCGCAACGGCGACGTCGCCGAGGACGACCGGGTCGTTGCTGGGCTCCTTCAGCTTGCGCGACCGGGTGAGGGTGAAGAAGTTGCGGTAGCGGATCTTGAGGTACACCCGCATCGCGGGCCGACCCTCGGCGTCGATGTCCTTCACCACGCGCGCGGCGAGCTCACGAACGGCGTCCGGCACCTCGGCCCACTCGAGGTCGCGTTGGTAGGTCTCCTCGCGGCCGTGGGCTCGCGCGACCCACGGCGTCGCGTCGACGACCGAGGTGTCGACCCCGCGCCCGAGCCGGTGGAACCACGGCCCCATCGTCGGCCCGAACTCCCCCACCAGCGCGTCGATGTCGGACGTCGCGAGATCGGTCACCGTCTCGATCCCGTGGGCCGACAGGCGGCCGGCGATCTTGGCACCGACGCCCCACAGTGCGCGGGTCGGGCGGGCGCCCATCTCGTCGTACCAGGTCTCGTCGGTGATCGCGTAGGTCCCTGCTCGTGAGTGAGGCGGCTTTCCGAAGTCGGTGGCGATCTTGGCCTGCAGCTTGTTGTTGCCGATGCCGACCGAGCAGTGCAGCCGCGTCCTCTCCAGCACCGCGGACCGCACCGCCGCCGCCATCTCCCACGGGTCGCCGAGGTCGCCGTGACCCTCCCCCGGTCCGATGAACGCCTCGTCCCAGCCCAGCACCTCGAGCACCACGGGGACTCCGCCCCACGACAGCGATCGGACCGCGGCCATCACCTCTGCGGACGCGGCGAGGTAGTGCGGAGCGTCGACGGGGAGGAAGACCGCGTCCGGGCACTTCTTGTACGCCGTCCGCAGCGGCATGCCCGACCGGATGCCGAACTCCCGCGCCTCGTAGGACGCCGTCGAGACCACCGCTCGCTCGTTGACGATGCCGCGCCCGCCGACCACCACTGGCTTGCCCGCCAGCTCGGGCTTGCGCAGGATCTCCACCGCCGCCAGGAACATGTCGAGGTCGACGTGGAGCACCCACCGCGTTCCGGAAGACGTCATGGGATCCGCTCCGGTGGCGGCGGCAGCTGGTCGGTCGCCTCGAGCTCGTCGAGCCCGGTCAGCAACAGGAGGTCGGCGACCACCGACCGGATCTGGGCGAGGAGCACGTCGGTGTTGAGGTCGTTCGTGCGCTCGACCTGACCGGTGGCGTTGCCGACGGCGACCAGCGCGGGCCTGGCGGCGACGGCCATCCGATCGGCCATCAGCTCACGGGCCACGACCGCCGCCGCGTCGGCGAGGTCGCTGCACAGACGGGCGTACGACGTGGGCACCGGCCGGTGACGGTACGCCGTGACCGCGGTGCGACGTACGAGCACACGGGTGCTGCGCAGCGCACGGTCGATCGGGTCGACGAGGTCCGACATCCGCCGCAGGTTGCCGCGGTGCCGGACGCGGAAGGGTGACGACCTCACGACCGCGAGTCCTTCGTCGGCGGCGGCCCTGCAGCTCGGTGACGTAGTGGTCGGTCGACCGCGCGTCGGCGAGCAGCTCGAGCGCGGGTTCCACCTCGCCGTCGAGCATCACCCCACCGGCTGCGCGCAGCAGCTCCTCGACCTTGCGGACCACGCGTGCGGCCTGCTCGCGCGGTCGCCTCAGGGGCGCGGCAGGTACGACGGTCGCGGCCACCAGCGCCACCGCCCCGCCGATCACGGCGTCGGTCCAGCGGGTCAGGGCGGCGTTCGGGTCGGGGACGAGCGTCGCGACCACGATCGACTGGACGGCCGCCTGCATCATGAACAGCTGCCCGCCGTCGAGCAGGACCGCCGTCGACATCGCGAGCGCCACGATGACCATCAGCTGCCACCAGCCCGAGCCGATGCCGGCCACGATCAGGTCGGCGAGGAACACCCCGACGGCCACGCCGACGGTCACCTCCGCAACACGGCGCAGGCGCTGCCCGTACGTCGTACCGAGGCTCACCACCGCCGCGATCGGGGCGAAGAACGGGACGGCGTGGCCGACGAGGTCGTGCGCGATGAACCACGCGAGCCCGGCGGCGATCGCGCACTGGCCGATCTGCCAGCTCTTGGAGTGCCAGCGGTCGAACCGGGCCCCCATTGACGTCCGGACGGAGGTGCGCCCGCGGCTCCACAGCCTGTCGAGCGGTTGGGCCTCCATGCGTCCGATCGTGCCAGGTCATCGGAGGGGGCGCGCCCGGCCCACGCGGCTCTAGGATCGCTGGGTGGCGACCCCTCTCGATCCGACCGCTCTGGGCTTCCTGCTGGCCGAGAACCGCCGCATGCCGATGCACGTGGGCGGGCTCCAGCTGTACAAGAAGCCCGAGGGGGCGGGCCGCAACTACGTGCGTGACCTCTTCGAGGAGGCGCGAGACACCACCGACATCGCACCCTTGTTCCTCAAGCACCCCTACCGGTCGATCAAGACGGCGGGCCAGTGGATGTGGGTCGAGGACGACCAGTTCGACATCGAGCACCACGTCCGCCACAGCGCGCTGCCCAAGCCGGGCCGGGTCCGTGAGCTCTTCGAGCTCGTCTCTCGGCTGCACAGCACCCGGCTGGCGACCGAGCGGCCGCTGTGGGAGTGGCACCTGATCGAGGGCCTGCGCGACGGCCGGATCGCGATGTACACCAAGCTCCACCACTCGCTGGTCGACGGGATCTCGGCGATGCGGCTGCTCCAGAGCATCGTCAGCAGCGACCCCGACGAGCGCGACATGCCGGCCCCGTGGGCCAAGCGGCCGCCGAGCTCGAAGATCGGCAAGGCGCAGGAGGCTGCCGAGCACATGTCGGTCGGCGACACCATGGGTATCCTGCGGACCGCCCTGGGCATCAGCGCCGACGCGGCCGGCATCCCCAAGGCTCTGATCCAGACTCTCAACCGGAGCCTGCGCAACGAGACCTCGACCCTCGCCCTCTTCGCACCCAACACGATCCTCAACCGCGAGATCACCGCCTCACGGCGGTTCGCCGCCCAGGACTGGCCGCTCGAGCGCATCCGCGCCATCGGCAAGGCCACCGGCACCACGCTGAACGACGTCGTGCTGGCCATGTGCAGCGGCGCGATGCGCACCTACCTGTCCGATCTCGACGCGCTGCCCGAGACCACCCTGATCGCGATGGTGCCCGTCGGCCTGCACGCCAGGTCGCGCAGCACGTCGACAGGTGGCAACGCGGTGGGCTCGATCATGGTCAAGCTCGGCACCGACCTGCCCGACGCCGAGTCGCGGCTGAAAGCCGTCCACGCCTCGATGCGCGACGGCAAGGAGGCGCTCACCCAGATGACGCCGCTGCAGATCCAGGCGATGAGCGCCGTCGGACAGGTGCCGGCCATCCTGCCGACCCTGCTCGGCATGACCAACCTGGTGAGGCCGGCGTACAACCTCGTCATCTCCAACGTCCCGGGCCCGCGCACCACGCAGTACTTCAACGGCGCGGAGATGCTCGGCACCTACCCGCTGTCGGTCCCGATCGACGGCAACGCCCTGAACATCACCTGCAACTCCTACGCCGACCAGATGGCCTTCGGCCTCACCGGCTGCCGGCGAACCGTCCCGCACCTCCAGCGGATCCTGACGTACCTCGACGACGAGATCAGCGCGCTGGAGAAGGCCGCCGGCCTGTAGTCACGCCGGTCGCACTCGTAGCCGGAGACTGTGACATCGTCAACGGACTCGTTCCGGGTCGAGAGGAGCGCTCGTGGTCGAGCCACACCGGGTCGCAGTCCTCATCGACTGCGACAACATCAGCCACCAGCTCTGTGAAGCGATCTTCGAGGAGACGTCCCGTCACGGGACACTGGGGATCAAGCGGGGCTACGGCGACTGGACCAGCCCCACCCTCACCGGCTGGAAGGCCAAGCTGTCGGGCCACGCCTTGCAACCGATCCATCAAGTTGCCTACACCGTGGGCAAGAACGCCACCGACTCTGCCCTGATCATCGACGCGATGGACCTCTTGTACTCCGGCAACGTCGATGTGTTCTGCCTCGTGTCGAGCGACAGTGACTTCACCCGCCTGGCGATGCGACTGCGCGAGTCGGGCAAGACGGTCTACGGGATCGGCGGCAAGAAGACCCCGGTCGCCTTCCAGAACGCGTGCGACCGGTTCACCTACACCGAGGTGTTGAGTGGAGAGACACTGCCCACGCAGGCTGAGTCGGCCTCCGTCGTCGCGGCCAAGCCCGCGGAGCAGGAGCTGTCGGTACCCGCGATCCGCGGGATCCTCACGCCCGCGGTGAAGGCGACGGCCGCCGACGACGGGTGGGCCCGACTCTCGACCGTGGGCTAGCACGTCGTCAACCAGCATCCGAGCTTCGACTCCCGCAACTACGGTTTCGCCAAGCTCGGGCTCCTGGTGCGTAACAGGCCTACCTCGAGGTCAAGGACGTCCCCCTGGGCAACGGCCTCAACCAGATCTGGGTCCGGCTCCGCAACGGGGGCAAGCCTCCCAAGAAGGCGGCGAAGAAGTCCTGAGCACTGGTGATGCGCGTGATGCACCACAGTGATGCTAGCCTCATCACCGTGCGTACCACGGTGAACATCGACGACCGGCTCCTGGAGTGGGCCAAGGACGTCGCCAGGGAGCGCGAGGTCACCTTGGGAGACCTGCTCGACGAAGCGCTCCGACGCCTTCTGACACAGCCCCTCCAGGACGACGGACCGCCTCTTCCCGTCTTCAAGCCGAAGGTGCCCGGGCTTCTCCCGGGCATCGATCCTGACAGCAACCGATCCCTCTTCGACGCCGCCGACGACGCGTCGGACGTACTGAAGTGAAGGTTCCGGACGTCAACGTTCTGCTTCACCTCCATCGAGACGAGCACGCGCAACATGAGATTGCTCGAACGTGGTGGCAGGATCTCAAAGCCAGCGGGGAGCCGCTGACTGTTCTGGACCTGGTCTGGGTCAGCTTCATGCGGCTGGCGACAAATCCGCGCGTCTACCGCGAACCGTCATCACCCGAGGTCGCCTGGCGATTCGGCGAGTCCATCCGCCCCCAGGGCATCTACATCGAGTACGCCGCCCACCCACGGCTGCTGGAGATGTTCGGCAGCCAGATCCGCAGCGCGAAGGCCTCGGCCAACCTCGTGACCGACGCCTACATCGCCGCTGCGGCGATCGCGTTGGGCGCCACGGTCGTCACGTTCGACCGCGACTTCCGGCGCTTCGACGGGTTGTCGGTGCTCGAGCTGAGCTAGCGGTACTGCGTGTTGACCATCGCGTCGAAGACGCGGTCGGGCATCAGTCGGCGGGCGAGCACGAGCGAGCCGGCACCCCTGCCGACCGGGTAGCGGATCTTCGGGCGTCGAGCGGTGGCGGCCGACACGATCTTCTTGGCGACCACATCGGGCGAGCTGCCGGCCCAGCCGGTGTCGCCGCGCTCCATTGTCTGGTGGACACGCAAGGAGCGCTCCTCGTAGGCGCCGCCGCGGCTCGTCTCGACGAGACTGTCGCGCGCGATGGTGTTCCACTCGGTGATGATCGGGCCGGGTTCGACGATCACCACGTGGATGCCGAACGGCGCGAGCTCGAGACGCAGGCTGTCGCTGAAGCCCTCGACGGCGAACTTCGTCGCGTGGTACCACGCGCCCAGCGGCTCGTAGAACTTCCCGCCGATCGAGGAGATGTTGATGATCCGGCCGCTCTTCTGGTCGCGCATGTGCGGAACCACGAGCTGGACGAGCCGCGCCAGGCCGAAGACGTTGACCTCGAACTGCCGCCGCGCCTCGTCGATCGGCACGTCCTCGACGGCGCCGTACGACCCGTACCCCGCGTTGTTGACGAGTACGTCGATGCGTCCCTGCTCGTCCAGCACGCGCTGCACGCCGGAGGTCATCGACGCGTCGTCAGTGACGTCCATCGCGAAGGTGTGCACGCCCTCCTCCGCCAGGCCGGCCATCCGGTCGACCCGCCTCGCCACGGCGTAGACCTCGAATCCGTCTCGCCGCAGCAGCCGGGCCGTCTCCTCCCCGATGCCGCTGGACGCGCCGGTCACCAGGGCCACGCGGGTGTCGCTCATTCGAACCTCGCCTCCTCGTACCCTCCGCCGACGGTCTCCGCCACGGCTCTCAGCCTGCCCCTCGTGATGTCGGCGACCGTCGCGTAGCCGGCCAGGTCGGCGTTCGAGCCGGGCCGCACAGCCTCGGCGGAGTTGACGCTGATGCAGCGGCGGGTGCCACCGTCGGCCACGTTCTGCAGGGCGACGGCGTGCCCGGTCGTGCCCGAACCGGCGAAGAAGTCCAGCACCACCGCGTCGGCCGGCATCGTCTGGAGGATGCGCCTGATGAGTCCGGTCGGCTTCGGCGACTCGAAGACGTGTCCGACGATCTCCTTGAGCTCGGCGACCGCGGTGTCGGTCGAGCCGACCTCCTCGGCGAGCCAGATGGTGCGCAGCTTCTTGCGACGGTCCCCTCCGGAGTCGCGGTGCAGCCAGTCCTTCTGAAAGACGTCGGCCCGCTCGCCGCGGCGGCCCTTGATCACCCGGCACACCAGGTCGTCGGGCCGCTGCTCGATCAGCGGAGCAGACCACCGCCACACGGCGGGGCGGCCGTCGCCGAACACGGGCTCGATCTCGAGAGCACCCGCGAACGGCGTGGTGCTCACCCGTCCGCTCGTCGGGTCGCCGTACACGGGGAAGTGCAGCGTCCGCGCCGTGACCGGGTTGAACCTCTTGTTCGTGTTGCGCAGCGGCAGATGCCGGAAGCGGCGCCCGTCCGGCGCCTCCAGCGGAAAGTCGGCCGGGTCGACGGTGTCAGGGCTGCTCGCGTCGAGCACGCATTGGCGCGGGTCGCGTGCGTAGGCCAGCAGGTACTCGTGCGAGGTCGCGAAACCGTTGCCCAGCTGGCGTCCCTTCGCGTTGAGGTTGACCACGATCTGCGCGAGGAAGCTGGCCTGGCCGAAGACCTCGTCCATCAGCAGCCGGAGCCGGGCCTGCTCGTTGTCGTCGATGCTGACGAAGATCGCGCCGGTCTCGGCGATCACCTCGCGCGCGGCCTCCAGCCGCGGCCGCATCATCTCGACCCACTGGCCGCCGCGGAAGTCGTCGCGGTAGGCGAAGGAGCTGCCCGTGTTGTACGGCGGGTCGATGTAGACCAGGTCGACCGTCTCCCGACCCGCCATCGACCGGAGCACGTCGAGGTTGTCTCCCTCGACAAAGGTGTTCCACACGCCCATGCGCCGACTGTAGGGCCCATCACGCCGGTGGTTTCGAGGCTCGTCGCTAGCGCTCCTCGCACCTCAACCACCGATCAGCCTTTCGGTGGTTGAGGTGCGAGGCGCTCGCCACCGTCAGCCCGTGGCTGAGTCGAGGCCGCCGGCCCGACTCGACCACGACGACGTGACCTGACGGCCCTTCGAGCGTTGGAAGCACGTGCCCACCAGCCACCTGACGCGCGCCCTCTCCGCTTTCGCAGCGATCGCCGCCACCGTCTCGCTGACCGCGACCGCCACCACTCCGGCGGCCGGGACGTCCAGCGCAGCGGAGCCCAAGGTGACCAACGGTTGCATCTCCAGCGTCCCGGACCCGGGCACGACCGAGCCGGTCGCGATCTGCTTCACCCTCTTCAAGCCCGCCGGTGCGAGCGCGAAGCACAAGGTGCCGATGATCCTGCACAGCCACGGCTGGGGCGGCTCGCGCACCACCGACCCGGCGGCGTTCCAGCAGTGGCTCGACGCGAAGTACGGCGTGCTGTCGTTCGACCAGCGCGGCTTCGGCGAGAGCGGCGGCACCGCCCAGGTCGAGAACCCCGACTTCGAGGGCCAGGACGTGCGCGCGCTGGTCGACCTGATCGCCTCGAAGCGATGGGTGAAGAAGGACGCACCCGGCGACCCGCGGCTGGGCGCGATCGGCGGCAGCTACGGCGGCGGCTACCAGTTCCTCGGCGCCTTCGAGGAGCTGCGACTCCACGGCAAGCCGGTCTTCGACGCGCTCGCCCCCGAGATCACCTGGAACGACCTCAACCGCAGTCTTGCCCCCGAGGGAGTCGTGCGCACCGAGTGGGCGCTCGCCCTCGCCGCCGCCGGGCTCCCGACACAGGCGTTGCCACCCGCGGTCTACCAGGCGCTCGTCCAGGGCGCCGCGACCGGCTTCTGGCCCGACGGTTCGCTACCCGTCCCCGGTACTCCGAACATGCAGCAGTTCTTCGAGAGGAACGGCCCGCGCTACCACGTCTCGCAGGGTCGGCGCCTCGACATCCCCGTGCTCTTCGGTCAGGGCACGACCGACTCCCTGTTCAACCTCCAGCAGGGCCTGGACAACTGGCGCACGGCGATCACGCGGAAGGCCCGCAGGCACAGCATCTTCGTCGGCTACAACGGCGGCCACGTCCTCCCGGCGGTCTATCCGACGGGCGTCAACGTCACGTCCGACCCGTGCAGCGAGAAGCTGGCCGGCGGCGACTTCGCCACGCTCGCGCTGCGGTTCATGAACGAGAACCTCAGGCACCGCGACACCGGCCTGAAGGGCTACGGCAAGCTCCACCTGGCCACGCCCGCCTCGACGTGTACGACGGTCAAGCGGGTCACCGCCGACACCGAGGTCCCCGTCGGCACGGTCGCCACCACCGAGACCGGCGGCGCCGCCCTTGCCTTCCCGGTCGCGACGGGTCCGATCCGCATCGCCGGGTCGGCGTACCTCACCGGGACCCTCACCGCGCTCGGCCTCAACAACCGGGCCTTCTACGGACTTGGCGTCGGGTCCACTCCGCTCGACGCCGCACTCGTGCAGAACAACGTGATGCCGCTCAACACGCTCGCGCCCGTCAGCGGCGAGCCGCGACGGATCGAGCTGCCCGCCGTCGCCGTCGACGTACCCGCCGGCAAGACGCTCTACGTGATCGCGTCCCCGATCAGCGAGACGTTCGTCGGCATGGGCAGCCGTACGCCGGGCGCGGTGGTGCTGCAGGACACCGTCGCCCACCTCCCCGTCGTCGGCTGATGCTGGTTTCGAGGATCGCGCTAGCGCTCCTCGCACCTCAACCAACGATCTCCGCTGGTTGAGGTGTGAGCGCCGCCAGGCACCGAGTCTCGAAACCGACCTAGCCTCCTAACCAGCGGGCGACGAGAACGCCGCGTCGAACGACGCGGTCGGCGGCTCGAAGTCGAACCGCTTGAGGTACTCGAGCGCCTCCGGCGCGCCGTGGAGCCGGTCCATGCCGGCGTCCTCCCACTCGACCGAGATGGGGCCGTCGTACCCGATCGCGCGCAAGGCCCGGAAGCAGTCCTCCCACGGTACGTCGCCCCGGCCGACCGACACGAAGTCCCAGCCGCGCCGGGGGTCACCCCACGGCAGGTGCGAGGACAGCCCGCCGTTGCGGCCGCCGCCGAGCCGCATCCGGGTGTCCTTGCAGTCGACGTGGTAGATCCGGTCGGCGAAGTCGGTGATGAAGGCGACCGGGTCGAGGGCCTGCCACATCATGTGGCTCGGATCCCAGTTGAGCCCGAACGCCTCGCGGTTCCCGATCGCGTCCAGCGTGCGCCGCGTCGACCAGTAGTCGTAGGCGATCTCGGAGGGGTGCACCTCGTGCGCGAACCGCACGCCGCACTCGTCGAAGACGTCGAGGATCGGGTTCCAGCGGTCGGCGAAGTCCTGGTACCCCGCCTCGATCCGGTCGGCACCCACGGGCGGGAACATCGCGACGTACTGCCAGATCGACGACCCCGTGAACCCGACGACGGTCTTCACGCCGAGGGCGCGAGCCAGCCGTGCGGTGTGCTGCATCTCCTCGGCCGCCCGCTGCCGCACACCCTCGGCGTCGCCGTCGCCCCACACGCGAGGCCGCACGATCGCCTGGTGCCGGAAGTCGATCGGGTCGTCGCACACGGCCTGCCCGGTCAGGTGGTTGGAGATCGCCCAGAGGCCGAGCCCGTGCTTGTCGAGGATCGCGCGACGCTCGGCGATGTAGTCCTCGTCGTCCCACCGCCACGCGTCGAGGTGCTCGCCCGACACCGCGATCTCGAGCCCGTCGTACCCCCAGCCGGCTGCCAGCTCGGCGACCTCAGCCAACGTGAGGTCGGCCCACTGGCCGGTGAACAACGTGTACGGCGCACCCATCAGGAGACCCCTTCGATCGGCAGGTCGATCTGTTGCCCAGACCGTGCCCCACTCTCCTCGATCGCCGCCAGCACCCGCTGCACGGCCAACCCGTCGGCGAAGGACGGCGACGGGTCGGCGCCGCTCCCGATCGCAGAGAGGAAGTCGGCGGCCTGGCTGGTGAAGGTGTGGTCCCAACCGAGGACGTGACCCGGCGGCCACCACGCGCCGACGTACGGCTGCTCGGCCTCGGTCACCAGCATCCGCGTGAAGCCGGCGCCCGGATCCGTGCACACCGACAGCTCGTTCAGGCGCTCCAGGTCGAAGGCCAGCGCGCCTTCCGAGCCGTAGACCTCGATGGTCAGCGAGTTCTTGCGGCCGGTGGCCATCCGCGTCACCTCGAGAGACGCCACGGCTCCGCCCGAGGTACGCAGCGTCGCCCAGGCCGCGTCGTCGACCGTGACGTCCTCCGGTCCGTCGGCCCCCATGCGCCGGCGGACGAAGGTCTCGGTCGATCCCGAGACGGACACGACGTCGTCGCCGAGCAGGAAGCGCACCTGGTCGGCCGCGTGCGAGGCGAGATCGCCGAGCGCCCCCGAGCCGGCCGTCTGCTTGCGCAGTCGCCACGTCATCGGTGCGTCCGCATCGGCGAGCCAGTCCTGGAGGTAGGAGACCTTGACCTGGCGTACGTCGCCCAGTCGACCGGAGGCGACCAGGTCGCGGGCCATCGCCAGGGCAGGCACGCGGCGGTAGTTGAAGCCGACCATCGACTGCGCACCTCGCTCGCGCGCCGCCTGGGCGGCGACCAGCATCTTCTCCGCCTCGGCGACGGTGTTGGCCAACGGCTTCTCGACCAGCACGTGCTTGCCGGCCTCGAGGGCCGCGATGGTCACCTCCGCGTGGAGGTGCCCGGGGAGGCAGACGTCGACGATGTCGATGTCGTCGCGGTCGAGGACCGCGCGCCAGTCGGTCGCCGCCTCGGCCCAGCCGTATCGGGCCGCGAGGTCGCGGGTCGTCTCGGCGTCGCGAGCGACCAGCACCTGCTGCGTCACGTCGGGTACGTCGGGGTAGAAGGCCCGCACGTTACGCCACGCGTTGGAGTGGGCCTTGCCCATGAAGGCGCTGCCGATGACGGCAACACCCAGGGGGCTCTCGGCCATGCGGGTCTCCTCAGGTCACAGTTGCTGGTCAGTGGTTCAGCGACCGCAGGAACGCCAGCCCGTCACGGGCCAGGTCGTCCTGGGTCGGCGCCAGCGGCCGCCAGATGGAAGCGGCGGTGGCGATGGCGGCGTTGTCTGCGGTGAAGCTCTCGATGTTGAGCGGGCCTGCGTAGCCCACCTCGTCCAGCGCCGCGAGCAGCGCCTTCCAGTCGGTCTGGTCGCCCCCGGGCGCACCGCGGTCGCTGCCGCAGACCTGCAGGTGCACCAGGTGCGTGCCGGCCAGCCGCACGGCGTCGGCACTCGAGCGTTCCTCGATGTTGAGGTGGTAGGTGTCCAGGGCCAGCCCGAGGGCGGGGCCGAGCAGACCGTCGAGCGCGGTCAGCGCCTGGTCGACGGTGTTGACCAGCGAGGTCTCGTAGCGGTTGAGCGGCTCGATGCCGATCGTCACACCACGCTCCCCCGCCTGCTCGACCACCGGCCGCAGCGACTCACGCAGCTCGGCGTAGGCCGCCGTCCGCTCGTCCTCGGTCATCCGCCACACGCGACCCGTGGCCGCGTAGAAGGGCCCGCACACCGCCCCGGCGCCGATGGACGACGCCAGGGCGGTGCACGCTCCCAGGTACTGCTGCGTTGCTGCCACGCTCTCTCGATCGGTCGCCACCAGGTCCCGGCCCGGCGCCATCGCGCCGACGACGTACGGCGTCAGGCCGGTCGCCTCGAGAGCCGCACCGACCACCTCGGGCGACAGGTCGCCCGAGGTCTCCAGAGGAAGCTCCACCGCGTCGAAGCCGAGGTCGGCCACGTGGTGCAGCAGGTCGGTGAGGTTCTCGTCGGTCAGGGGCGAGGCCCAGACCCAGGTGTTGATGCCGATCTCGCGCATGAGGTGTCAGATCCATCAGGGGATCTGGCGCTCCTGCCAGACCTCCGGGTAGCCGGGCAGGTTCTCGCCACCGAACTTGGCGTAGTGACCGTCAGGCATGCCGTCGTTGGCCTCCAGGTAGTCGGCGCGCTCGTCCTCGGTGATCGGCACCTGCGGGAGCACCCACTCGCTGGGCACCTCCTCGCCGGCGAAGATCTTCTGGACGGCCAGGAGCGGGGTGCGCCACTGGAAGTTGGAGTACACCGGGGCCAGGCCCGTCAGGCCGGTGTCCTCCCACTTGCGCAGGAAGCTCATCTCGTCCTCGCCGGTCATCACCGGGTAGTCGGCGCCGGCGTCCTCGAAGGCCTCGATCGCGGCCACGCCACCGTCACCGGCGTCCATCCAGACACCCGCCACGTCGCCCTTGGCGAGCTCGTCGCTGATGATCTTCTTGATCTCGGTCGGGTCGGCGCCGGTGAAGTAGTCGACGGCCTCGATGCCGGCCTCGTCGAAGAGCTTCTCGGCCGCGGCCCAGCGCTGCTCCAGCACGTCGACGCCGGGCAGGATCCGCAGCGCGACGACCTTGTCGCCCTCCTCGAGGTTGCCGATCAGGAACTCGGCGGTGTCGATCCCCCAGGCGAACCCGCCGATCGGGTGGATGAACGTGGTCGCGCAGTCGGTCTCCACGCCGCGGTCGAAGACGATCACCGGCTTGCCCGTCTCGCACGCGCGCTCGACGGCGGGCGTCATCGCGGCGGTCGAGTTGGGCGAGATGATGAACGCGTCGCAGTTGCCCTCGGAGATGAAGTAGTCGATGTCGGCGATCTGGGTGTTGTCGTCGTCCTCGGCGTCGCGGGTCTCCATGTCGGAGATCACGCCCTCGTCCTGGAGCACCTTCAGCTGCTGGTTCATGGTGATCCAGCCGGTCTGCCGCCACGGGTTGGAGATCGAGGCGTTGGCGAAGCACACCTTCTTGGCGCCGCCGGACTTGTAGTCCGAGGTGTCGGTCATCTCGCCGTCGATGTACTGCAGGTAGGGCTCCTCGGGGTCACCCTCGAACGTCGCCCCGCGCTGCTCGTCCTGCTCGTCGAAGACCGCCTGGTCGAACCACTCGGTGTCGTCGCCCGCCCTCCTCGGTCTCCTCATCGGTGGTCTCGCTGGTGGCGGTGTCGGTCGGGTCGTCACCCGCGTTGGGTTCGGAGGTCTCGCTGCAGGCGGTCAGGACCGCCAGCAGGACGGCCGCGGCTACCGCAGCCGTGGCTCGGATGGACTTTCGGCGCATCAGTGTTCTCCTGTGTCGGTGCCCGACCGTGGGTGTGGCGGGGCAGTGGGATCCACCGCTGTTGCGGTGCGTCTTCCAGATGGGTCGCCCCGAGGGGCGACGCCCGAGAGTCCACGCACGGGCCGAAGCGGCCACGGCGAGGATGATGATGATGCCCTGCACGGTGTTGCGCCAGGTCGACTCGACGTCCTGGAAGGTGAGCAGCGCGAGCAGCAGCTCGAGGGCGAACGCCCCGGCCGCCGCCGACAGCACCCAGCCACGGCCGCCACCCAGGACGACGCCGCCGAGGACGACGGCGGTGATCGCCTGGAACTCGTAACCCTGGCCGACCGACGGGTGCACGCCGGCGTACCCGACCAGCAGGATCCCCGCGATGGTGGCCGACAGCGACGAGAGCATGAACGCCCACGTCTTGGTCCACCAGACCGAGGTGCCGGCGAACGCCGCCGCCTCCGGGTTGTCGCCGACGGCCAGCAGCGTGCGCCCGTACGACGACCGCATCAGCAGGGCGCCGAGCACGGCGACGACGACCAGGACGATCACGGAGTACGGGATCACCTCGACCACGGGCACGTCCTGGATGCCGCCGCGCCCGATCTGCCGGAACTTGTCGACCGGGTTGCCGGTGGCCGCGCCGCCGGTCAGGTACTTCACCAGGCCCCCGAGGGCCAGGAACATGCCGAGCGTGACGATGAAGCTCGGCACCTTGAGCAGCGTCGTGCCGACGCCGTTGAGAAAGCCGATGAGCGCCCCGACACCGATCATCAGGACCATGACGGGGAGGATGCGGTCCTCGTCCTGGCCGATGAGGTTGCCGGCCATCACCACCTGGGTGGCGATCACGGCGCCCATCGACAGATCGAACTCGCCCGAGACGATCACGTAGTACTGCCCGATCGCGGCGATCGCCAGCGGCGCCGTGCGGCCGACGAAGCGGATCAGGAAGCCGGGGTCCCCGAAGTTCGGGTTGGACCAGATCACGGCGACCAGCAGCACCGCGACGAGCACGAACACTGCACCACCGGGGGTGATCGCCGCACGCAGGATGCGCTGGGCGAGAGTGCCCTGTCTCTCCGGGATGGTCCGCGGGACGGCGGTCGCGTCGTCATGCGTCCTCCTTCAAGACCGAGCCGAGAGCGGAGGCGTGGCCGAAGCGGGCCGGCCGACGCACGATGCTGCGCCGGGCGTAGACGGCCACGGCGAGCACGATGATCAGGCCACGGACGACGTCCTTGAGGAACGGGTTGACCCCCATCACGGCCATCACGTTGTCGAGCACGGCGAAGATCGCGACGCCGCCGATCGTGCCGACGACGCTGCCCTTGCCGCCGGCGAGCAGGGTGCCGCCGAGCACGACCGCCGCGATCGAGAGCAGGTCGTAGCGGCCCTGGCTGCCGATGGTCGGGCTGCCGATGCCCGTGCGGGACAGCAGCGTGAGGCCGGCGAGCGCGGCGAAGACCGAGCACAGCACGTGGGCGGTGATCACGGGGTACGCCGTGCGGAGCCCGGACATCCGGGCGACGGCGCGGTTGCCTCCGACCGCGTAGAGGTGGTGGCCCCAACGGGTCCAGCGCAGGGCCGCCCACATGATCGCCGCGGCCACGAACATGAACATCGCGACGTACGGCATCACGCCGATGCCCGTGACCCCGAAGAACTTCAGGTCGTCGGCGGCCTGGCCCGTGCTGCCCTGGTAGTTGGACGCGAGGAAGCCGCTGATGATCAGCCCCACGCCGAGCGTGGCGATGAAGCCATGGACGTCGAGCAGGGTCACGATCAGCCCACTGGCCAGGCCGATCAGCGCGGCGACCGCGAGCGCCGTGAGCACGCCGCGCACCATGTTGGCGTCGTCGCCGGCCATGATCCCGCCGGCGACGAGCGTGGTCAGGCTCGCGACGTACGGGACCGAGAGGTCGAGGCTGCCGGCCAGGATCACCAGGGTCTGGCCGATCGAGATGAAGCCCAACACCGTCATCGCGGTGAAGATCGTCCAGAGGTTGCCCTGGCTGAAGAAGTTGCGGTCCTTGGTCAGCGTCAGCACTGCCGAGACGACCACGATCAGGCCCAGCACCACGTAGACGAGCTGGGTGGAGGTGAGCGGCGCCGTACGGCGGCGGCTGCGGCGAGCGTCCTTCGTGCGGGCAGGGGCCGTGGTGGTGCTCATGCCGCGCCGTCCTCGGTGGCGGCCCCGGTCGCGAGGGCAAGCACCTGCTCCTCGGTCGACCCGGCGGGCAGCTCGCCGACGAGCAGCCCGTCACGCATCACCAGGATGCGGTCGGACATCCCGATCACCTCGGGCAGCTCGCTGGAGACCATCAGCACGGCGACGCCGTCGGCGGCGAGCTTGCGCATCAGCTCGTAGACCGCGTGCTTCGCACCGACGTCGATGCCGCGCGTGGGCTCGTCCATCAGCACGACGCGCGGGGCGATGCTCAGCCAGCGCGCGAGCACGACCTTCTGCTGGTTGCCGCCCGACAGGAACTGGACCTCCTGGTCGAGCCCGCGGGCCGAGACCTCCAGGCTGGACAGCACGCCGGGCAGCTCGCGCCGCGCGACACCGGCACGGGAGGGCAACACCGCGCGGACGACGCCGAGGGCGTTGTCGAGGATCGACTGGTTGAGCGCCAGGCCCTTGGCCTTGCGGTCCTCGGTGACGAGCGCGAGCCGGCGGCGGACGCCCTGGCGCGGGCTGCGCACGCGGACGGTCTCGCCGTCGAGTGCCATGGCGCCGCGGTCGAACGGGTGCACGCCGAACACCGCCTCGACGAGCTCCGTGCGGCCCGATCCCTGGAGCCCGGCCAGGCCGACGATCTCCCCGGCGCGGACCGCGAGGTCGACCCCGTCGACGTACGGGTTTCCTGCACCTGTCAGCGTCACGCGCACCTCGCCGACCTCGGTGCCGGGGATCTTGTCGGGGTAGTACGACGTCAGCGGCCGGCCGACCATCTGCCGCACGAGTGAGGCTTCGGTCAGCCCGCTCGCGGGACCGGTGCTGACCTGGCGACCGTCCTTGAGGATGGTGATCGTCTGGCAGAGGTCGAAGATCTCCTTCAGCCGGTGGGAGACGTAGAGGATCGCCACGCCGCGGGCCTTCAGCCGCTCGATGATCGAGTAGAGGAGCTCGACCTCGTGGTCGGCCAGTGCCGCGGTCGGCTCGTCCATCTGGATGACCTTCGCATCGAAGCTGACCGCCTTCGCGATCTCCACGACCTGCTGCTCGGCCACGGAGAGCTGGCGCACGAGGGTGCCGGGCTTGAGGTAGCCGACGCCGAGGCCTTCGAGCAGCTCGGCGGTGTCGCGGTTCATCCCTCTGGTGTCGACCAGGCCGAACCTCTTGGGCTCCCGACCCAGGTAGACGTTCTCGGCGATCGTGCGCTCGGGCAGCAGGTTGAACTCCTGGAACACCGTGGAGACCCCGGCCCGCTGCGCCTGGACCGGGTGGCCGAACGAGATCTCGCGGCCGTCGAGCTCGATGACACCGCTGTCGGGCTGTGTAGACGCCGGCCAGCAGCTTCATCAGCGTCGACTTGCCCGCGCCGTTCTCGCCCACCAGGCCGTGCACCTCACCGGGAACGAGCGCGACGTCGACGTCGGCGAGCACGGTGTTGCCCAGGAAGCTCTTGGTCATCCCACGGGCAGTGAGCACCGGAGTGGCGTCGATAGGCGGCACGGCGACACTGTGGCACGCGTCACCCACTTCTGTCGAGAGGCACGCAAAAGTCGATACCTAGACGCCGAAAGCAGGTGGTGCTTCACTTCTGCCGTGCATGCGGGCGACATCTTCGAGCTGCTGCGCGACGGCCGACCTTGGACGCGCGCCGAGCTCGCGGATGCCACCGGTCTGGCGCGGTCGACCATCGCCGCCCGGATCGACGTACTGATGCGCCTCGAGCTGGTGGCGCCGTTCGGAGGGGCGCGGTCGACCGGCGGACGCCCGCCCGCGCTGTTCGCGCTGAACCCCTCGGCCAGGGTCGTGGTCGGCGTCGACGTCGGCGCCACGCACGTGCGCGCAGCCCTGGCCGACCTCTCCGGTGCGATCCTCGGCGAGGTGGGCGAGAGCCTCGACGTGGCCGAGGGCCCCGAGGTGGTGCTGGGCTGGGTGTCCGCGACCGTACGGTCGCTGCTGAAGGCTCAGCGCCGTCCGCTCAAGCACCTGGCCGCGATCGGCATCGGCCTGCCCGGTCCGGTCGAGCACGCGACCGGCCGTCCGACCAGCCCGCCGATCATGCCGGGCTGGGACAGGTACGACGTCCCCGGGCGCCTCCAGCGCGAGTACGCCGTACCCGTGCTCGTCGACAACGACGTCAACATCATGGCTCTCGGCGAGCAGCAGGTGCACCTGACCGACGTCGACGACCTGGTGCTGGTCAAGGTCGCCACCGGCATCGGCTCGGGCATCATCTCCGGCGGCCGCCTCCAACGCGGGGCCACCGGTGTGGCCGGCGACCTCGGTCACGTCCGCGTGATCGGCGCCGACGACGTCACCTGCCGTTGCGGCAACACGGGTTGTCTCGAGGCGGTGGCCGCGGGGCCGGCGCTCGCCGCCAGGATCCGGGCGGGCGGCGGTACCGCACTCGACGGCCAGGACGTGGTCGACCTCGTACGCGCCGGCGACGCCCTCGCGATCGCGGCCGTCCGCCAGGCCGGCCGCGACATCGGCGACGTGGTCGCCGCGATGGTCAACCTGATCAACCCGTCGGTCGTGGTGATCGGCGGTCAGATGGCCCAGGCCGGCGAACACCTCCTGGCCGGCATCCGCGAGAGCGTCTACCACCGCTCCCTGCCCCTCGCGACCGAGCACCTCCGGATCGTCCCGTCCCGCGCCGGCGGCGAGGCCGGCGTCCTCGGCGCCTCGGCCATGGCCATCGAGCACGTGCTCTCCCCCGCCGCCATCGAGGCCGCCAGCCTCGCCCTCACCAGCTGACCCAAGCGCAAGTTGCGCCAGAAGCACCGCCGAGTTGCGTGAAATGTCCCGCCGAGCTGCGCGACAAGCACCGCCGAGCTGCGCCAAAAGCACCGCTCATCCGGACAGAGAGCGAACCTGGTCGTGACCTTTCACGCAACTCGGCGGGACATTTCACGCAACTCGGGCGGACACCTCACGCAACTCGGGCGGACACCTCACGCAACTCGGCTGGTAAGGATCCGTCACCTACCCTCGACCGCATGTCTCGCCGCTTGGTGTCCCTGGCCGCGCTCGTGGTGTGTGCCGTCGCTGCCGGAGTCACGGTCGGGCCAGCGGGTGCGGACCCGGGGTCGCGACCCGACGTCGACAAGCGGGTGGCGCAGCGCGGGCCGCAGACCTCGGACGGCGTACGCGGCCCGATCGCGCCGTACGTCCCGCAAGGCCTGCGCCCACCGCCCGTCATCACCAGCGACATCACCTGGCCGGTGGTGCCGGGCGTGACGTTCCGGCAGTGGGAGCAGGTCGACACCCGCGGACCGATCCGCGCCTCCCTGCTGACGCTCGACCTGGCCACCACGCCCGGGCTGGAGATCGACTACGCGAGCTCCAACAGGGTCAGCACCCTCGACACCGTGCGACGCCTGATCGCCCCCGATGGCGCGATCGCCGGCATCAACGGCGACTTCTACGACATCCACGACACCGGCGCGCCGCTCGGCCTCGGGGTCGACCGGCGGCGAGGGCTCCTGCACGCCCGCAAGTTCGGCTGGAACCGTGCCTTCCTGATCAAGGACGGCGTCCCGACGATCGCCAACCTGCCGATGGAGGCGAAGGTCGTCCAGGAGCCGTGGATGAAGATCCAGCACTACAACTCGCCCACGATCTTCGACGGCAGGATCGGGATCTACGACTACCGCTGGGGGCTGACGGCCGGCTATCACGTGGTCGACGACCAGCACGAGGGCGTCCGCCAGGTCGTGATCCGCGACAACCACGTGGTCTCCAACGAACCGACGCTGACCTACGGCGAGCAGGTCCGCGGCCTGGTGCTCGTGGGCCGCGGGACCGGGGCCAACGCCCTCAACGCCCTGAAGGTGGGCGACAAGGCGCGGATCACGTGGGGTCTGCGCGGCGACCCCGAGGTGGCCATCACGGGCAACAAGGTCCTGCTGCTCCACGGCGTACGTCGCGTGGTCGACGACCTCGAGATGCACCCACGCACCGCGATCGGCATCGACCGCGACACCGGCCAGGTGCTGATGCTGGTCGTGGACGGCCGCCAGTCGTTCAGCCGTGGTTGCACGATGGTCGAGCTGGCGAACCTGATGACCTCGCTCGGCGCCGAGGACGCCCTCAACCTCGACGGCGGCGGCTCCTCGACCATGCTCGCGCTGGACCCGACGGGAGTGATCGGCGTCCGTAACTCACCCTCCGACGGGTTCGAGCGCAAGGTCGCCAACGGGCTGTCGGTGAGCTACCACCACTGAGCAGTGTCATCCTGGGACCACCTTCATGCGAGGTACCAGGTATGAGCGAGATCCCCACCACGGATCGGGCGGCCGCCGGCCCGCCTCCGCTCAGTCGCGCCGACGAGTTCGACACGTTCTACGCCCACGAGCTGCCGCGCCTGGTCGCCCTGGCTCGCGGCCTCTGCGGCTCCGCTGTCGCCGAGGACGTCGCCCAAGAGGCGATGCTCGCGGCTTACCGGCGGTGGGCACACGTCTCCCGCCTCGAACGCCCGGACCTGTGGGTCCGCCGGGCCTGCGCGAACCTGGCCGTCTCCCAGTTCCGGAGACGGCTGGTCGAGCTCCGCGCGCTCACGCGGCTGGGCAACCGCCGTTCTGCTCTCGGTGAGCTCAGCGAGGACAACGAGGAGTTCTGGGCTGCCGTCCGCGACCTGCCGCCCCGGCAGGCGCAGACAGCGGCCCTCCGCTTCGTCTACGACATGCCGATCGCGGACATCGCGGTCGCTTTGGAGTGCACTCCGGGGACCGTCAAGCAGCACCTCAGCCGTGCCCGGCACGCGCTTGCACGCAGGCTGGGCCTCGACCCGGAGGAGGAGTCATGAACCTCGACGACCGCATCCGCGAGGCCTCTGAGGAACTGCAGAGGCGGACCTCCGTCGACCCGGTCCGTGGCCTCGGCGACCTGCGCCGGACCCGCACACGGCGTACCGCTGGCAGCGTGATCGCTGTCGCCACCCTCATCCTGGTCACGACGCTCGCGTGGGCCTCGACCCTGGACGACGACAAGCCGCAGCCCGTGCCGCCCGTACGGCGCGTCGGCAACGGCGTGCTGGTCGGCCTGGTCGAACCGGGGACGGTCAACGCAGTGCCCCCTGGAGAGCTCGCTCGCCTGCCTTCCGGGGAATCAACGACTGGCGCTCTCGCCTTCTCCGCCGACGGTGCGGAGCTGTTCTACATCGGCCTCGACGGAGGGGTCAAAGCCATCGACGTCGATCGGGGAACAGTCCGGGAGCTTGCCGTTTGCGACGACGACCCGTCGCGCTGCGTCGCCGGCGTGTCACCGGACTCCACGCAGATCGCGTTCTCCGTCGCCGGAGAACTCGTGGTGCAGTCGGAGAGGGGCGAGACCAGCATCCCGCTGCCCGGCGTCGGCCCGGTTGGGGGGGTCGTCACCGCCCCCGTTTGGTCACCGGATGGCACTCGCCTGGCCTTCTCCACGCCCAAGGGGCTGTACGTCGTCGCCGCCGGCGGCGGCGGCCTTCGACTCGTGGCGCCGTCGAACGACGCGCGCACACTCGCCTTGCCGCCGTCGTGGTCGCCGGACGGTGGGTCCCTCGTCTACCTGGCCGGCGCACCCGTGCGCGGAGCCGAACCAGGTGGATCTGTGGTCGAGGCGCGCTACACGGTGGTCACCGTCGACCTGACGACCGGGAAAACGCGCGAGCTCACCGACGCGGGGCGCTGCTTCTGCCTCGGGACTCCGCCACCCGCCGTCGCCTGGAGTCCCGACGGCCGGCTCATCGCCCTGGCTGGCGTGCCACCGCGCAGCGGGGTGTACACCGTCCCGGCAGCCGGCGGTGGGGTCGAGCGCATCTCCACCCGCGCGTTCTACGGCGCCCTCGCGTGGCAGCCCGTCATCGACTGAGGTCGTCCCCACGTCGTGTCGAAGGCGTGTCATCCCAGAAGCCTCCACGTGCGATTACCCGGTATGGACGACAACACCTCGGCCGACCGAATCGCCATCGGCCCCCCGTCTGAAAGCCCCACGCCCCTGGTGCGCATCGCGGCCCTCGCCCTGCTCCTCGTTGCCGGGGCGGCTACGTGGTCCCTCACGAACGGAGGCGACTCACCTCAGCCCGCCGCAGCGCCGTCCGACAACGTTCTGCGCTCCACCCAGCCGACACAGCGCTCGACACCGGAACCGGCTCACTCCTCCCGGCGGGGCGCGATGGTCACGTGGGGGCTCCACGGCCTCGCGGTCGTCAAGGGCCGGCTCGCCCATGTCCCCAAGGAGATGGCCGAGTTCCCGAACCTGCAGTTCTCGCCCGACGGGACGCAGCTCTACTACGCATCGGCGACCTCGCACCTGGTCGCTCTCGACCACGAGACCGGCACCGAGCAGGACCTCGGCCGCTGCCCGGGGGATCGTTGCGTCGCGGCCGTTTCTCCCGAAGAATCCCGCATCGCCTACGCGGTCGGCGGCTCCCTCGTCGTACGCGGCGAGGCCGGCCTCGAGCTCACCGTCGCGCTGCCCGAGGCCACGCTCTACGGCCCGACGTGGTCACCGCAGGGAGATCGTGTCGCACTCGCGGCCGACGACGGGCTGCGCGTCGTCGACGCTGACGGCGCGCACCTCAGGACCCTGCTTGCCACCAAGGGCCCCCAGACCGAGTTCCAGACGCCGGCCTGGTCACCCGACGGACGATCCATCGCCTACGTCGTCAGCCGACCCGCCCGTACCCGAGACGGCGGCCTGACCAGGTCGCGGTTCTCTGTCGTCACGGTCGATGCGGCCACCGGCGCCGCGCGTACGCTCGTCACGACGGGGAGCTGCCACTGCTCCGGGCAGTACGCCATCGGGGTCGCGTGGAGCCCGAACGGCCGTCGGGTCGGCTTCGTCGTGCCCGGACGCCTCGGCGTCCACACCGTCCCCGCCACGGGCGGACCGGTGACAACGGTGAGCAAGGTGCTGGCTCGCAGCATCCTGGCGTGGCAGCCCTAGGAGCGTGGGTCCCCGGGCCTCAGGCGGGTACGGCGACGAGGGCGACCGAGGTGACCGGCGCGAAGCACTCCTGCAGCGGCTTGTCGACCTTCTGCGGCGTGAACACCCAGCCGTCGGAGCTCTGCGTCACGGTGACGCCGGGAGGTACGTCGCAGCCGATGGAGACCACTGCCCCCATCACGGTGTACCCCTCCGGGACGGTCGCGCCCGCGACGGCCTGCGCGATCTTCTCGTCGAGGCCGCCCCGTTCGAACTGTTGCGTGAACGCCTGCATCGACGCCTCGTCGTCGACGGGTACGGCGTTCAGGTCGACCGACCCGCCGGCGGCCGTCTGCGAGACGATCGCGATCGGTCTGCGTCTCTGCGGTCGGCGTCGGCTCGCCCGTCGCGCTGCTCTCCCCCGCAGAGGTCGACGTCGGGTCGCTGGGGTTGCTCGCGGTGTCCGAGCTCGAGTCACCGCATCCGGTGAGCAGCACGAGGGCGAGCAGGGCAGGTCCGAGAAGGCGCTTCATGGTCATGGGACGGTAGCGGCCCGGGAGTTGGTTCCTGGTCAGCCCTCCACCGACTGGCCCTTGCCGAGGATGGTCAGGCCGTCCTCGACCATGAAGCCCCGCGCCCGGTCGGCGTCCTGGTCGACACCGATCCGCGTGCCCGGCGGGATGTCGACGGACTTGTCGATGATCGCGTTGCGCACCACCGCTCCCGCCCCCACGTGCACGCCGTTCATCAGCACGGAGTCGGAGACGATCGCGCCGCTGTCGACCCGCACGGCCGGCGACAGCACCGACCGGTTGACCGTCCCGCCGGTGATCACGACTCCGGGCGACAGCAGCGTCTCGTCGGTGCGCGACGGCTGGCCGTCCTCGCCCTGGCCCACCTTCACCGGCGGCTGGGGCCCGTAGGAGGTGTAGATCGGCCAGTCGAAGTTGTAGAGGTTGAAGATCGGCAGCGGCGAGACGACGTCCATGTGGGCGGCGTAGTAGGACGCCATCGTCCCGACGTCGCGCCAGTAGCCGCGGTCGCGGTCGGTGGAGCCCGGCACCATGTTGTCCTTGAAGTCGTAGACGCCCGGCCGCGCCCTTGCCCGACGAACGCCGGCACGATGTCGCCGCCCATGTCGTGCTTGGAGCCGTGCAGCGTGGCGTCTGCGGTGACCGCGTCGACCAGCGCGTCGGCGTCGAAGACGTAGTTGCCCATCGAGGCCAGCACCTCGTGGGGGCTGTCCGGCAGCCCCTCGGGCTCCTTGGGCTTCTCGAGGAAGTCGCGGATCGAGTTGGGGTCGTGGGGATGCACGTCGATCACGCCGAACTGGTCGGCCAGCGAGATCGGCTGCCGGATCGCCGCGACCGTGCACGCCGCGCCGGAGTCGATGTGCTGGTCCACCATCTGGGAGAAGTCCATCCGGTAGACGTGGTCGGCGCCGACCACGACCACGATGTCGGGCCGCTCGTCGTTCATCAGGTTGAGCGACTGGAAGATCGCGTCGGCGCTGCCGAGGTACCAGTGCTTGCCGACCCGCTGCTGCGCCGGCACCGGGGCGACGTAGTTGCCGAGCATCGTCGACATCCGCCAGGTCTGCGTGACGTGGCGGTCGAGGCTGTGCGACTTGTACTGCGTCAGCACGACGACCTTGAGGTAGCCGGAGTTGACGACGTTGGACAACGCGAAGTCGATGAGCCGGTAGATGCCGGCGAACGGCACCGCCGGTTTGGCGCGGTCGGCGGTGAGCGGCATCAGTCGCTTGCCCTCACCGCCGGCGAGCACGATGGCGAGCACGTTCCTGCGGTGTCGGGCGGCCATGTGGTCAACGTAGCCGTGCTGCCCACCAGCCGGGAGGGGTAGTTTCAGCAACGTGCGCGTCGATGTGGTCAGCAAGGAGTACCCACCCGAGGTCTACGGCGGAGCGGGGGTCCACGTCGCCGAGCTGGTCCGGGCCCTGCGCGCGATCGACGGGCTCGAGACGCGCGTGCACGCCTTCGGCAAGCCGCGCGACGAGGCCGGCACCACGGCGTACGCCGACCTGGCCGAGCTCGACGGCGCCAACGGCGCCCTGAAGACCATGGGAGTCGACCTCGCGATCGTGCCCGGCTGCGAGGGCGCCGACCTGGTGCACTCCCACACCTGGTACGCCAACTTCGCCGGCCACGTCTCCTCGCTCCTGTACGGCGTCCCGCACGTCATCACCGCACACTCGCTGGAGCCGCTGCGGCCGTGGAAGGCCGAGCAGCTCGGCGGCGGCTACGCCGTGTCGTCGTGGGTGGAGAAGACCTCCTACCTGGCGGCCGCGCGGGTGATCGCGGTGTCGGCGGCGATGCGCGACGACGTGATCTGGTCCTACCCCGACATCGATCCCGACAAGGTCAAGGTCGTGCACAACGGCATCGACACCGACGACTGGGCCCGCATCGACAAGCCCGATCGCGTCCGCGAGCTCGGCGTCGACCCCGACCGCCCGTCGGTGATCTTCGTCGGCCGGATCACCCGCCAGAAGGGGCTGCCGCTGTTCCTGCGTGCCGCCGCCCAGCTGCCGCCGGACGTCCAGCTCGTGCTGTGCGCCGGGGCGCCCGACACCCCCGAGATCGAGGCCGAGGTGCTCGGCCTGGTCGAGGAGCTGCAGAAGGACCGCACCGGCGTGGTGTGGATCCGCGAGATGCTGCCGCGCCCCGACGTCGTCGCCCTGCTGTCGGCCGCGACCGTGTTCGCCTGCCCGTCCATCTACGAACCGCTCGGCATCGTCAACCTCGAGGCGATGGCCTGCGAGACCGCCGTCGTCGCCACCGCCACCGGCGGCATCCCCGAGGTCGTCGTCGACGGCGAGACGGGGCGGCTGGTCCCGATCGAGCAGGCCACCGACGGCACCGGCACCCCGCTGAACCCCGAGCAGTACGTCGCCGACTTCGCCGCGGCACTCAACGAGGTCGTCGGTGACCCCGACCGGGCCCGCACCATGGGTCGCGCGGGTCGCCAACGCGCGATCGACGCCTTCAGCTGGGACGCCATCGCCCAGCAGACCCTGGCGATCTACCGCGAGGCCGCTTCCTCGCTGGTCGAGGCTCGTCGCTAGCGCTCTCTCACGAGACCCGGTGAGACGTACGGTGGTCTGAGGTGCGAGGGTCGCCAGACGAGCCTCGACCACCTCAACCCGCGAAAGCCGCTGTCGTCGACAGCACGTTGCCGTCGAGGTCACCGATCAGGTAGCCGGACTGGCCGTCCTCGTTGGTCAGGTAGACCATCACGTGGGGCGTGTCGTCGATGACGTCTCGGTCGTAGATCACGTACGTCGTGTTCGGCTCCTCGACACCGAGCGTCGCCTCACCTTCGCGCACCAGCGCCATCACCTTGGCCGGCCTGAGGTCGGCGAGGTCGACGGGCGCGGTGTCCTCGGTGTCGGACATCGGGTCGCCGAGCTGGTCGAAGGCGCCGTCGAGGTAGTTCCAGATCGCGACCTGGCCGTCGTCCTGCGGCACCCACGAGACGACGTACCCGTCGTAGAAGACCGTCCGCACGACCGCGGTGTCGTCGAAGGTCTCCTCGAACGCCGCGATGTACTCCCGCAGCCCCGCGCCCGTCAGCTCGAACGGCGGCCCGGCCGGGATCGGGTCGGTGTCGACGAAGTCCGGCGTGTTGCTCTGGGCGGCGAAGATGATCACGCCGGCCGCGATCGGCAAGATGACGAACAGCGCCACGACGAGCGCGCAACCGAGGGCAACCTTGCGTCCGGTCTGGGCGGCCTTCGTGGTCCGGCCGGTTCCCCCGGCGGCCTTCTTCTTGGCACTCGGCGGGGGTCCGTAGAGGTCTGCCGGCACGCCCGCGACCGTGGGCGTCACCGGTGGCACCACGGCGGTCGGGGGCACCGGCGCGGGGGGTGCGGCGATGTCTCGCGTCAGTCCCACCAGCTCTCCGATGGTGGCCGCTGCGCGGACCTGCCCGACACGGAGGTCGCGGTCCTGCTGGGTGATCTGCCCGTTGCGGAGCGCTGCGTCGATCACGTATGTCGCGCGGTCACGGTCGCGGTCCTTCACCCGGGCCTGCGGGTCACCGTCGAACACGGGCACAGGCTAGTGGTTGACGTGGCTCCGCCTGGCCACCCTCACCGCACCGATCCGGTACGCGCCGTCGGCCCTGCGGCCCGCAATGGCGAGGTTCATCGGGGCGAGGTAGCCGACCGGGTCGTCGACGGTCAGCCACAGCGTGTAGCGACCCCGGCGCAGCTTGCCCACGTCGAGCGACGTCTTGTACTTCGTCGTGCCCGGCAGCACCTTCCGCAGGTCGAGCCCGAGGTCGGCGCTCGCGACGATCGCGCCCTTCTTCCGCAGCTGCAAGGTGACCTGCCAGTCGTCGTACGTCGGCGCGGAGCCGTCGTTGCGCCACGTCGTGCGGACCTTGAAGACGCCCGACCGGGGCAGCTTGCGCGGCACCCGCACCGAGACGGGCGCGTAGCGGTAGCCGCTGCTCTTGGCGGCGTCCACGAGCCCGGCCGCGGCCTCGGCGTTCTGGTTCACCCAGCCGCGCACGCCGTCGTTGGGGCTGGCCGACCTGGCTGATGTGGTACTGCCGGACCTGGTCGGCGCCGCGCGTGGTGTTGGTCTCCAAGGTGCAGGCACCACTCGCTCAGCACCGGCGCGGTCCTCCACCGCTCCTGCAGGATCGGCGAGTTCGGGATCGCCGAGAACATGTTGTACTCGCCCAGGCAGTCGACACGCAGGCCCATCCGGGGGCTCAGGGCGACGCCGGCGTCGACGTACTTCGGTTCCATCGCGTTGAGGATCACGTGCTTGGTCGGGAACGCCGTGAGCACCGCCTGCATCAGGCGTACGGCGTTGGCCACGGAGATCTCGGCACCCTCGTGGTTGTTGTGCCACTCGCCCCAGGCGCCGTAGCCACCGACGTCGACCCAGCCGAGCGCCGGCTCGGCGGCGTACCGCTTGCCGAGCTCGGCCATCAGCCGCTCCCACGCGGCGAGGAACACCTCGTCGTCCCACGCCGGGATGTCGGTGCCAGGTTGGCGCGGCAGCCAGTCGGGCGTGGCGTCGAGCCAGCATCCCGGGCACCACGCCATCACCCGGAACCCGAAGCGGCCACCCAGCTCGCGCGCCCGGGCGATGCCCTGGTCGAACGACGAGAAGTCATAGACGCCCGGGGTGGGCTCGATGCGCTTCCAGGCGACCTGGTCGCGGTAGTAGACGTCGGTGGTCGGGAATCCCGACGGCACCGTGGGGCTACCGAGCCACTCGTACTGGCCGCGCATCGGGTTGGGGATCTCCGGCGCGGACATCGGGATCGCCCGCGAGCGCAGCACGACCGTCTTCCGCTTCCGGGCCTGGGTTCGATCCGCACCATCGCCGGTCGAGCTTGTCGCGACCACACCGGTGGAGGTCGTCGAGACCCCTACGGCCGTCGCGGCAGCGGGCAGGGCGAGTACGACGATCAGGGCGCACAGGCCTACGGCGCGCGTCCTCGACATGGGGGGTTACCTTCCGGACACCCTGGTCGGCGGGTGACCAGGCGTGACCAGCAGTCTGCGCGAGGCGAAGCCGTCTGGTCAGCGAAACACCGAACTCGTTGAGTTGGCCCAAATGGCGCGTTGAGTTGGCCCGAATGGCTCGGTGACCACGTCCGCTCGGACCTAAGTTGCAGTCGCCATTCGGGCCAACTCAACGCGCCATTTGGGCCAACTCAACAGGTCAGCCGGCGGTGGTGACCAGCGAACCCAACCGCAGCGTCGCCGGGTAGGCGATCGCGGTGGCGTCGGGGTCGCCGGCGACGCTCACCCGGGTGTGTGAACGCACCCAGCGCCGGTAGCCGACGGCCGAGAGCGACAGGTACCCGAACGCCCGCTCGCGCAAGGCGCGCTCCAGCAGCAGGCTGGCGCCGTCGGCGATGAGCAGGCCGTGCACCTGCGCGTCGCCGAGGCGGTCGGCGAGCTCGGCACGCAGCCAGTCGACATGGGTCGCGAGCTCGTCGTGGGCGTTGTGGCCGACGGCGGTGGTCTTGTGCTGGACCACCAGCCAGTCGCCGCGGCGGACGAGGTCGCCGTCGTCGGTGATCCGGGCGACCAGGTCGGGACGATGGCCGTCGTCGAAGGAGTGCGTCAGGCCGTCGAGCTCGTCGTCGAACCCGTTGGCGACGCGCGCGGGGTAGCCGTAGCGGCCGAGCATCTCGAAGCGGTCGAGCAGCCAGCCGCGGAAGGCCTCGCGGCTGCCCGTGGGCAGCACCTCGAAGTCGCGCCCGCCGGTCTGGTCGCCGTACGTCTTGAGCCAGGTGTCGAGCATCCGCAGGTACAGCTCGGCGTCCTCGTCGGCCACGTTGAGCCGGTCGAGACACTTGGCCAGCAGGCCGAAGCGTCCGACGACCGGATAGGCCTCGACGACGTCGACGGGAAGACGCAGCAGGTCCGCCAGGTCCGCGGGAGCGATGTCGACGCTCTCGGGCAGGCTCCAGCGCGGGTCCTGGAGGCGCATCATCAGCCGGTCGAGGACGGGGCATCCGAACCGTCCCACGATCAGCGGAGGCGCGATGACGGAGACATCGTCGGTGACCTGCTCCTCGACGATCTCTTGAATGACCTCGACGAACGCAGTCGCGTCATGGGCGCTGACGCCCAGTGTCCTGACGAGGTGGTTGATGACCTGTGTCGAATCCGCCACGGTGTGCCCTCTCCCCCAGAGATGTGCTCCTGAGTGTAGGAGCGGGCCTGGGGTGGGCCTAGGTGCCAAGGGGGAGGTCCAGACCGGAAATTGGGTTAAATCTCTGCCGATCCGGACCGCTCCCGCGGCACGGGTGCTATTTGTTCGGCCCGAGTGGGCCCACGTCGGGTTCGGTGGTTGAGGTGTGAGGAGCGCCAGCGACGAGCCTCGAAACCACCACTCTGGCTAGATTCGACGCGTGCCCGACTACGGCCATGACCTGGAGTTCGGCGTCTTCCTCTCTCCCGACGCCTCTGCCGCACCTCGCACGCTCCAGCTTGCGCAGCTGGCCGACGTGGTGGGCTACGACCTGGTCACCGTCCAGGACCACCCGTACCAGGCCAGGCACCTGGACGCCTGGACCCTGCTCTCCGCGATCGCCGCGCGTACCTCGGCCGTGCGGGTCGCGCCCAACGTCGCCAACCTGCCTCTTCGGCCCCCCGCCGTGCTCGCCCAGGCGGTCGCCTCGCTCGACATCCTCAGCGACGGTCGCGCCGAGCTCGGCCTCGGTGCCGGCGCCTTCTGGGACGCCGTCGTCGCCGCCGGCGGACCCCGGCGGTCGCCCGGCGAGGCGGTCGAGGCGCTCGAGGAGGCCATCGCGGTCATCCGCGGCGTCTGGGGCGTCGACGGCGGCCGCACGGTCGATGTCGACGGTGAGTACTACCGGGTCAAGGGGATGCACGCCGGCCCGCCTCCCCTGCACGACATCTCGATCTGGCTCGGCGCTCTCAAGCCGCGCATGCTCCGCCTGACCGGCCGGCTGGCCGACGGCTGGCTGCCGAGCCTGGGCAGGGTCACCCCCGACGACCTCGGCGCGATGAACGCCGTTATCGACGAGGCCGCCGAGAAGGCCGGCCGCGGCCCCCAGTCGGTGCGCCGGATGCTGAACATCTTCGGCGGTCACGAGTACCTCCGCGGCACGCCGGCGGTGATGGCCGAACGCCTCGCCACCCTCACCCTCGAGCACGGCACCAGCACCTTCATCCTCGGCAGCGACGACCCCGACGAGCTGCAGCGCTTCGCCGCGGAAGTCATCCCCGCCGTCCGCGACCTCGTCGACGCGCGAACGCTCCTCCTCGCTGGTTGAGGTGCAGGAGCAGAAGCGCTTGTCCTGAGGCGCGACGCGAGCCTCGAACGAAACCATCGCAACCCCTACAGACCACCCCTCCCCACCCCCACCCCCGACGACGGCACCCGCCTCTCCGCCTCCCTGCCCTGGGACGAGACCACCCGCCCGACGTACGCCGGCCCGGGCGACGCGCCGTACCAGCAACCCGGCGTCCCACAACACCTCGTCGACATCCACGACCACCTGCGCTCCGAGCTGGCGGCGGTGCGCGACCTGGTCGACCAGGTACGCCGCGGCGCGCTGAGCGTCGGCTCGGCGCGGTCGGTCATCAACACCATGTCGATGCGCCAGAACAACTGGACCCTCGGCGCCTACTGCGAGTCGTACTGCCGGATCGTCACCGGCCACCACACGCTGGAGGACCACAGCGTCTTCACCCACCTGCGCTCGCGCGACCCCGACCTCGGCGCGGTGCTCGACCGCCTCCAGGAGGAGCACGTGGTGATCCACGACGTGCTCGAACAGGTCGACGACGCGCTGGTCGGCCTGGTCGGCGCGCCGTCGTACGGCGCCGACGCGACCGCCGCCCTCGACGAGCTGGCGCGCGCGCTCGACCTCCTCACCGACACCTTGCTCTCGCACCTGGCCTACGAGGAGCGGGAGCTGATCGAGCCGCTCGCCCGCCACGGCTTCGCCTGAGTCAGCGGACGCCCTGGGCGCGCCAGTAGGCGTTCAACGCACCGTTGGTCTGGATGAACCACACCAGCGGACCGATCAGGATGAGCATGCCCGGGAAGTACCAGAGGCCGGTTGCCCCGCTGACCGGCTTGCGCTGGCCAGCGCGTTCGTACAGGACGCCCACCTCGCTCGAGGTGATGTAGGGCATCACGATGCCGACGAGGAACGCCAGCAGCAGAGCCAGTCCACCGCCGAGACCGTGCCCGGTGTGGCGCTTCATCTCGTCGTGGGTCGAGTAGAACCACACCAGTGAGTAGATGCCGAACGTCACGACAGTGAGCAGGATGCACATCCCCGTCCCCCGGATCTTGCCGGGGACGTGCCCGTACGGCGCCGCGTACGGCTGGCCGTAGGGCTGGCCGACCGGCGGGTCGTATCCCTGGTGGGACACCGGAGGCGT
Organism: uncultured Actinomycetota bacterium; assembly: GCA_963758885.1. Taxonomy (GTDB): domain Bacteria; phylum Actinomycetota; class Actinomycetes; order Propionibacteriales; family Nocardioidaceae; genus Nocardioides. Next base: position 21,476 of record CAVWXS010000030.1, on the reverse strand, counting down.
CCCGTACGGGTTGGTCGGTGACGCCTCAGGAGGCTGTGCCAGGGGCCCGGTCGGGTAGTTCTCGCTCATGGTCTTCCTTCGTCCGAGGAGGTGAGGCCCGCAGGAGGCTACGTGTCCGGTCCCTCGACCGCACCGCTTTCGGCTGACCCTGTGGAGTACTCGCACGATGGATGCCCTGAGTCGGCCAGGATCATCGGATGGTGCAGGCGCAGTATGATTCCGGTATGACCATCAAGATCGCGGTCAGCCTCCCCGACGAGCTCGTCGCCGAGGCCAAGGCCGCCGTCGCGTCCGGACGGGCGGCGTCGGTGTCGGCGTACGTCGCCGACGCCATGAGAGGGGTGTCGCGACGCGAGACCCTGCGTGAGGTCCTCGACGACATCTTCGACGAGATCGGACACCCCACGGCCGAAGACCGGGCATGGGCACGGCAGCAGCTGGGGCTCGATCCCGAGTGACCGCGCCCGGCCTGAGCCTCGACTCCGGTGCCTTGATCGCCATCGAGGCCGGCGTCCGCCGGGTGCTCGTTCTCGTCGACGAGACGCTGAAAGCGGGTGGAAGCGTTCACGTGGTGGCCGGAGTGCTCGCCCAGGTCTGGCGCGGTGGGCCCGCTCAAGCTCGTCTGTCCCGGGTGCTCAACTCCGAAGGAGTCTTCGTCCCCGTTCTCGACGCACCGACGGCTCGAGCCGTCGGAGAGCTGTGCGCGCGTTCACGCCATCGCGACGTGGTCGACGTACACGTGGTGCTTGACGCACGCGCGATGGGGCATCTGGTCGCGACGTCGGATCCGGACGACCTGAGGCGGGTGGATCCCACTCTTCCCCTGATCGTGGTCTGAACGAGCGGCAGGCTACGAGCGGCTCTTGCGCGTCTCGCGGTCGTTGGCCTTCTGGATCGCCTCGACCAGCTCGTCCTTGGTCATCCGCGAGCGGCCGCGGACGTCGAGCCTCTTCGCCACGTCCATCAGGTGGGCCTTCGTGGCGTTCGCGTCGACGCCGCCGGCCGTCTTCGTGGTGCCGCGTCGGGCGGCCGGGCCCGACTTCGCAGCCTGGGCGTCGGAGGGTCCCTTCTCGTCCTTGGCCTCCCAGTGGTCGCCCACCTTCTCGAAGGAGTGCTTCAGGGAGTCGAACGCGGTGCGGTGGGCCCGCTCACCCTCGCCGTACTGCTCGACGGCCGCATCGTGGGTCTTGCCCCAGGTTCGCTGCGCCTTCTTCGACGAGCGCTGCAGGGTCGACGGCAGGTCCTTCTTCGCGGGCATCTTCGGCTCCTTCCGAGGGGTTCGCGTCCACCCGGGCCGTACCCGACACGTCGAGCCTCATGCGGTGGCCGGCCGCTGCCTCACCCATTCCTGGTACGCCTCGACCGTGGTCGGCAGCGTTGCGAAGATCCGGTCCGGCGGCACGTGCCGGAGGAACGCGGTGCGACGGAGCTCCTCGCGCAGCTCCTCCTTCATCCGCGCGATGCCGACCACGATGCCCCGACGGTCGAGCTCCTTGCGCAGCTCCTCGAGCGCGTCGGCAGCGGTGATGTCGACCTCGGAGACCGCCTCGGCGTTGAGCACGAACCACCGCACCGGCGTCTCCGCCTCGTCGACAGAGGCCAGTGCACGGGTGCGGAAGTCCTCGGCGTTGGCGAAGAACAGCGGCGAGTCGTAGCGGTAGATCATCAGGCCGGGCACGACCTGCGCCGACGGGTAGTCGTCGACGTCGTGCATGCCGGCCATGCCTGGCACGATCCCGAGCACCGCGTCGTGAGGACGTGCGACGCGGCGCAGCAGGTCGAGCACCGAGAGCGCGATCGCCGCCACGATGCCGAGCAGCACGTCGAGGACCAGCACCGAGACGGTGGTGGCGATGGCGAGCACGAGCTCGCTGGTGCGGAACCGCCCGAACCGCACCAGCTCGCGTACGTCGACCAGCCGGGTCGCGGCGTACACGACGACCGCCGCGAGTCCCGCCACCGGGAACGCCGCCAGCAGCGGCCCTAGGGCGAAGAGCGCGAGGAACGTGCAGACGACGGTGACCACCCCACCGAGCTGCGTGCGCTGCCCGACAGCGTCACCGATGGCGGTGCGGCTGCCACTGCTGCTGACCGGGATGCCCTGCAGCAGCCCGGCGCCGAGGTTGGCGCCACTGAGGGCCAGCAGCTCGCGCTGCGCGTCGACGGTCTGTCCATGACGGGAGGCGAACGCGCGGCCGGTGAGGATGTTGTCGGTGTAGGCGACGAACGCGATGCCGACCGCCGGGCCGATCAGCGCGGTGAGGTCGTCGGCCGCCACGTCGGGCAGGCCGGGTACGTGCAGGCCGGCTGGGATGTCGCCGACCACGGCGATGCCGCGGTCCTGCAGGTCGAAGATGAAGACGACCGCTGTCGCGCCGAGCATGCCGATCAGCGCCGTGGGTGCCCGAGGGTAGAAATGGCTCACGGTGAGCAGCACGGCCAGCGTCGAGAGGCCGAGCGTCGCGGTCGGCACGTGCATCTGGTCGAGGTTCCCGAACACCTGGCGCAGCTCGCCGAAGAACGACGAAGCGTCCTCCTCGATGCCGAGCAGCTTGCCGAGCTGCGAGGCAGCCATGATGAAGGCGATGCCGGCGAGGTAACCCACGAGTACGGGTCGCGAGAGCAGGTCGGCGAGCGCGCCGAGCCGCATGACCCAGCCGATCGCGCAGCACACCGCGACCATCAGCGCGAGTGCTGCCGCGAGCGGCACCCGGTCGTCGCCGGCCGCTGCGAGCGACCCGAGCGCCGTCGCCGTCATCAGGGCCGTCGTCGACTCCGGGCCGACCGAGAGCTGCCGGGACGAGCCGATGACGACGTACACCGTCATCCCGCCGATCACGGCCCAGATCGCTGCTTCGGGAGGTACGCCGGCCACCTCGGCGTACGCCATCACCTGCGGGATCAGGTACGCCGTCACGGTGACGCCCGCGAGCAGGTCGCCGCGCAGCCAGCCGCGCTCGTAGCCGCGCACCCACCCGGGAAGGGTCAGGCGACTACGCCAAGCCGAGGTCACGTCTGACCCGGTCGAGGTCCATGTCGGTGGGCTGCGGATGCTCACGCTGCATCCACTCGAAGTCGTCGAGCAGGGCTTCGAGGTCGGCGCGTCGTTCGGCGGCGGCGGCGCGTGGCGTCAGGCCGCCGAGAGCAGGGATCCCCTGCTCGAGCCACCGCTCTTCGTGGGACCGGGCGATCGCGGCCAAGTCGGCAGCGGAGAGCTCTGGCGCAGCGCCCTGTGGGAGCTCGGGTCCGGAGTTCATGTCGAACGGGACGCTCGAGACATCGATCAACGTCGCGTCCGGATCCACCTCTACCAGGGCCTCCTGCAGCGATTGGAGTCGCTCGAGGGACATGGCGTGCAGGGTGACCTGGTCGCCGGCTCGGGTGAGGTGGCCCCGGATCGATCCTTCGGGGCCGAGCGCGATCAGTCCGTCGGGCCCGTGCTCGTCGAAGCGCGCGGTCAGCTCGGCCCAAGCGCGATCCGGATCGGACAGGGCATACCGCGCAGTGCAGTCGACGAGTTCGTGTCCCTCAGTGGTGACGACATCGGGGGGACCCTTCGGCGCCAGGAACGCGGCGACCTCCTCCCCACGAGAACCGTCCCTCATGATCTCCAGCAGCGGCGCGCGCATCAGCCTCGGGTAGCCGCAGTCCGTCAGCCTGCAGCCGCAGCGCGCCGGCGCCGTCCGCGAGCGGTCGCGCGAGAAGCACGTCCTTGACGCTGGTCGACCGGCTCATCGTCTTGTCGAGGATCTCGAGCGTCTCGCCGGAGACCAGGTCGCGGACCTGCAGCCCGCGGAACGGCCGTACCTCCTCGACCTCCATCAAGCGCCGTGGAGACGACAGCCATTGCTCGGCGAGCTCGAGCTCGTCGCGGGGCAGGATCGTGACCCCACGTGGCGATGAACCGCTCGAGCAGCCCGCCTTCGAACGTCGCGAAGTCGTGGGTCGTCGGGTCGCTCATGGCCCCGGAGACGGCTTCGCGGTCCTCGGGATCGGTGCCCGCCAGCAGGCCGGCCCAGCTCAGCAGCTCGCCCCGGTTGGGCGGACGCTGCACGAACATCATGATCTTCCGCCACAGCCACGGAGCTCGGTCGGGCAACGGGTGTGCGGCCGTGCGGCCATGGCACACCTTGTACTTCTTGCCCGAGCCGCAGGAGCATGGCTTGTTGCGCGCGGGTCCGTCGGCGGGTGGCGCCAGGAAGTGACGGACCAGCACGACCTCGTCGGCCAAGGGATCCAAGCCGCCCAAGCGGTACAGGCGATCCGCCTCGGCTGCGTCGCCAGCGACCGAGCGCAGATCGCCCAGCTCCGCTGCCGCGTCCTGGTTGGTCGGGTCGGCCGCGACGGCCTGCTCCAGCAGCGACAGCATCCGGACGCCGTCGCCTCGCAGCTCGGCGAGGCGGGCTTCGAGCAGCAGGGGTACGGCGGAGCGTGCGCCGATGACCGCGTCTCCCATGGCCGCGACGAGCTGAGCGTGCTGGGGCGTGTCGTCCAGGTCCGCCGCGACGAAGTCCACCAGGCCGGAGTCGGCGAGGGCTTCGGCGAGCTCGGCGAGCTCGTCCTGGCTGGGCAGCCGATCCGTTGTCGGCTGCGCCGAGGGCGTCCAGCCATGCCCGCCACGTCTCGCGCTGTCGGTCGTCGAACCACTCCGGCTCGCCATGCCACGGGGTGCCGGGCAGTCCGTAGAAGGAGCCGGAGACCTCGAGGCCCAGGCCCGCGAGCAGCTGCCCCAGCGGAGGATGAGCCCTGCTGAGGATCTTGGGGTGGTCACGGCGGACGCGTCAGCACGAGGTCGGGGAACCAGACAAGTTGCGGGTCGTCCTCAACTGCCTCGGCGCCGGCAAGGGTCATCGCGGTCCGGACGATGGTGACGAGCGCGTTCGCGTACTTCTCGTCCCCATCCGGGTCGCTCGGGAAGGCGGCTCGCTCCAGCACGGCCTCCCCGCGGGAGTAGCGGAGCGCCACGACGTCCCCCGGCTTGAACTCCTCGAGCCAGCGCGGCGGCCCCATGAGAGCCGACGCGCTCGGCCCGGGAACGTCGTAGCCGTGCGCCGCTCGACGGACCACCAGTTGGCCACCACCATGCAGCGGCATGCCTTCCTCGGCCAGATAGCCGAACATGGCGAGGTCGGCACCGTCGTCGAGGGCTCCGAGGGCGACCTCCTCGGCTGACAGCTGGTGAGTGAGGACCAGCCCCTCCAGCAGCGTCGGCAGGTGGGCGTAGGTGCCGTCGGGCAGCTCCCAGGTGTCATCCTCGGCGATGACCGTCCGGTACAGCTCGTCACCCTCGACGATCCGTTGGTCCTTGGCCAGGGCGGTCCGGAGCTCGTCGATGCTTCGGGGCTGGTCCGCCAGGAGCTCCATCGCCGCTGCCCGGAGCTCCTCGTCGACGGGCGGCGCCTGTCTGTAGTCGAGCCAGGACTCGCGGAGGGCGACGGGGAGCCCCCAGCGTCCCAACCTCGTCAGGCCGCGGTCGTCGTCGAGGATCCCGAGCACCTGCCATCGAGGCACGAGCACCTCGATCGCCTGTTCCAGCACGGCGACCGTGCCTTCGGGGTCCTCGATCTCTCCGTCGACGTCCTCGAGCGCATCGATGTCTTCGAGTACGTCGCGTCGCTTCCGGGGTCGCGCCGACCCCCCGCCGTACCAGCCCGAGGACCAGGCCGAGCCAGTCCACGTGCTCCAGGGCAGAGATGACAGCAAGGCTCTCGACGTCGTCGCCCGGATCCTCCGGCGGTGACATCGTGCTCGCGGCAGCCGCCACCCACAGATCCCGGTCGCTCGACGGCAGGGCTCCGACGCCGCCGAGTGCGGCGACGAAGTACTGGTAGTCGCTTGCGCCTGACACAGCCCCTTCGCGCAACGCCGCCGCCATTCGTTCCAGGTCCGGCCCGGGCAACGACTCCCACCCGATCGCACGCATCGCCTCGTCGAGGTACTCCACGGCGGAGCGGTCGACCTCGGCCCACTCCTCGAGCCACTGCTCGACCTCGGCATCGTCCGGACCCCAGATATCGTCGCGCTGCTCGTCCTCAGCCACGCACGGAACGCTAGCGTGGGTTGCCTGTGGAGGACGGCCGACGACCCTCGTCGTTTCCGGCCAGGCTCCATGCCATGACCACTTCGTACCGACCTGTCGTCCGATCGCAGTCCGACCTCGAGGCCGTCTGGAAGCACCTGATGGGCCTCCAGACAAGTGATCGGGGGTTCGGCGGTCACTCGCTCTGGCTGCTCGTCATCGACGGCGACGACCGGCCGTTCCCACAGATCACCGAGATCACCGAGGCCGTGGAGCCGCCCGACGACGAGATGATCTCGTCGATCGCGACCTTCCTCGACGGCCTGGCCACCGAAGGACGTCGCTTCGCGTTCCTGCGTTCGCGGCCAGGTCACGGCGGGCTGACGGCAGATGACCGGGCTTGGGCGCGGTCGCTCTACGAAGCGGGCCGTCGGGCCGGCGTCGCGCTCGAGGTGGTGCACCGCGCCTGTGACCACGACCTGGTGGCGGTGCCGATGGACGAGGTCGCCTAGCCAACGATCGCTGGTTGAGGTGCGAGCTCGCGAGCCTCGAAACCACCGGTCGCGCGCGACCGCTGGTTGAGGTGCGAGCTTGCGAGCCTCGAAACCACCGATCGCGCTTAGTGTGTCGGCGTGCCTGCCCGTCGCCGCATCTCGTCCCGCGACGGGCTGCACGTCCACGCGGTTCTCACCGACGGCGGCGACTTGGGCATCGAACCCGACATCAGCACCTGGACGTCGGGCTGATGGCCTCGTGGCCCGGCGTCCTCGACGCCACCCTGCTGAAGGAGGAGGTCGTCGCCCGCAACCACCGCCTCTCCGACGCCGCCAAGGCCGGGCGCTGGGCCGAGGTGTTCGAGGTGCTCGAGCTCGACTGGGTCTCGGTCAACCAGTGGCGGCTCGGTGGTACATCGTGGTTCGCACCGTTGCACCAGGCCGCCTGGCACGGCGCGTCGGCATCCGTGGTCAATGGCCTGCTCGAGCGCGGCGCGCTCCGTACGCTGCCCGCCCGCGACGGCCGGACGCCGTACGACGTTGCGCAGGCACGCGGCCACACGCACCTCCTCGACCTCCTGACTCCCCCGGTCTCCAGACTCACCCCCGAGCGCGCCGCCGTCCTCGACCGCGGGCTCGCCTCCGTCATCGACGGCCGCCTCCGCCTGCCCGAGGGCATCGCCGACTCCTATGGCAAGCCGCTCGAGGAGTGCCTGCGCTACCCGCCGGTTGCGGTGCTGCCCGAATGCCCCGAGCAGCGTCTGTGGTTCGCCGTACCCGGCATGTACGGCGGCTTCTCCATCGCGCTGATGAAGGAGAGCTACCTCTACGTCGAGTCGTGGATCCGCGTCGTCGGCGACTCCGGCCAGGCGCATGTGGTCACCCACGAGGGCGTCACCCTGGTCGACGAGGGGTTCGTCTAGACGGCCGACTCACCGTCGGGAGGGGCCTGGGTTGGTGCGGTGCGGATCGGGGCACTCCCCAGGCCCGACTCGTACGCCGTGATCACGCCTGCGTGCGGTCGCGCAGTCCGAGCTTGGCGAGCACGCGGCTCACGTGGGTCTTCAGGCAGCCGGGACGACGTGCGCGTCGGGGCCGGGGAAGGTCAGGCCCTCATGGCCGTCACTCCAGCGCACGACGAACGGCGGCCCGCCGTCGGCACCGCGCACCTCCACGATCTCCCCCTCACGACGGGGGATGCCGACGGTGTTGCTCTCCACCACGATGTGATCACCGGTCTTGGCCTTCATGGCACACCTCCTGCCCGGTGGTGACCACGTTGCCCCGCCCCACGCGCGGATGCAAGAGCGAGCGGACCTGAGCCTCTCTGCTAGGGACGACGATCGGTCGAACCCGCGTGCCTGTCCGCCCATGCGGGCCACAGACGGCGTGCGACGGAGGCGTCCAGCCGCCCGCCCAGGTGCATCGACCTCCAGACCCCTCGGTAGCCCGGAAGTACGCCGGAGGCGATCAGGATGTGGCCGGCGAGCAAGGGAATCAGCAGGTACGTCGACACTCGGTGCAGCGGCACCAGCCAGACGAACGCCGGGCCTCCGTGCAACAGCGCCATCGCGATCCCGCTCCCCGTGACCGCGAGGAAGGCCACCACCATCGCGAGGTTGGCGACCCGCTGGCCGGGGTCGAAGTGCCCGTCGTGCCACGGGAAGCGACCGGTCACCAGCGCCGTGGGCCAGCGACGGAACCAGGCGAGGTCGCTGCGCCGGTAGCGCAGGCTCTCGACGACGAAGCCGACAGCGGCGCGTGCTCCGAAGAGCACGCCGAGGGCAACGAGCCCGGTGAACGCCCAGCCCACCCACACGTGCAGTCGCGAGTCCGGGATGCCGCCCAGTCGACTCAGCGGCGAGGGCACGCCCTCGTTGCCGACCAGCAGCCAGACGCCGGTCGCCGTCAGGACAAGGACGGTGAGGTAGACCCCGGCGTGCAGCCAGCGCGCGGGTCGGCTGTACCGCTCGACGACCTCCCGCGTGGCAGACGTCGTCCGGTCCTCAGTAGTCATAGCCGCCCGGGTCCTCGGTGTCCCCGTCGTCTGGGCTGGGCGTCTCACTCGACGTACCCGTGGCGCCGACGTTCACGTCGACCTCGTCCTCCGCGCCCGCCGAGGAGTGGTCGGCGTGCTGGAGTGTGACGTTCACGGTGTGCTCGCCGGGCGAGAGGCCTTCGATCGTGAACTCGTTGTCCCCGCACAACTGTGTAGTCGTTCGCGTGGCCGTCGACGAAGACGTGGACGTGGTCGCGGCCCGTGTCGGGCTCCCCGAGATCGACGTTGGTGTCCCAGGTGACCTCGAACGAGCTGCCGACGCTCGCCCCTTCGCTGGGTGAGGTGATGCTCACTTCGGGCGAGCCTCCATCAGCGCCCTCGTCGCCGGAGCTGGACCCGCAGGCGGCGAGCAGCATGAGTGCGGCGGCGGCAGTGGCGCCGCCGGCGAGCGTTCTGGCGAGTAGATGCCATGACTTCCTCCTGGATAGGTGCAGGAGGTACTACGGCCCTGGCCACCGCTGCGGGATTCATCCGGCTCAGAAGTGAATCCCTGGCGCCTTCGCGCCCGTAGTACCTGATGTGGTCCTCTCCGACGAGACGCTGCTGGCCGGCATGGCCGACGGCGACCAGGGTGCGGCGTCGGCCTTCGTACGCCGCTACCAGGCGCGCGTCTTCGGGCTGGCGCTGACCATCGTGGGCATGCCAGCCGTCGCGGAGGAGGTGTCCCAAGAGGTGTTCCTCAAGGCCTGGCGGAATGCATCGGGCTACGACCCCCGACGCGGCCGGGTCTCGACCTGGCTGCTCACCATCACCCACCACGCCGCGGTGGACGCGGTCCGCTACCGACACGAGGACCCCATGGATCCGGACCAGCTGATGGCTGTGCTCACGCGGCGCGACGGCATTCACGAGCGACGACCCGGACACCAGCCTCACCGCTTCGCCACGCCCTTGCCGAGCTGCCGCCGGAACAGCGCGGCCCGATCCTGATGATGGCCTTCCAGGGACTGACCGCGCGAGAGATCGCCGTACGCGACGAAGTCCCCCTCGGCACGGTCAAGACCCGGGTACGACGCGGCCTGCTGCGTCTGCGGAACCAGCTGGGAGCGCGCCATGACTGATCGATGCGCGGAGGTGCGTGAGCTGCTGCCCGAGCTGGCCATGGGTGTCGCGGCCGGGGATGAACGTGCGGCGGCACTGGCACACATTGCCACCTGCGCCGACTGCCGGGCCCGGCTCGAGGAGACCGCGCAGCTCGTGGACGAGCTGCTGCTGCTGCGCCCCGGAGCACGAGCCTCCCCCCGGTTTCGAGGGACGCGTGCTGGCCGCGATGGAGAGCGGCACCCCTCACCGGCGACGCCGCACGACCTGGCTGGCCGCGGCCGCCGCGGTCGTCCTCGTCGCCCTGGCTGCCACCACCGTCACCCGCTGGGCGGACTCCGACGAACGCCGCCTTGCCGAGCAGTACCGGCAGACGCTCGAAGTCGCCGACGGCTCCTACCTCCGAGCGGCCGACCTGGTCAGACGAAGCCGGGGTCCACGGCCGGACACGTCTTCGTCTACCAGGGGAACCCGTCGTGGCTGTTCATGACCGTCGAGGACGCACCCTCCGGCACCTATGACGTAACCCTGGTGACCGACGACGGTCGCGTGCGCGACATCGGCGACTGCTGGGTGCGCGACGGCCGCGGCTCCTGGGGCACGACGGTCGCCGTGCCGATCGGGACCGTCGACCGGGTCGAGATGCGCAGCAGCGACGGGGGCACCGTTGCCGCCACGTTCACCCCGTGACCGCGCGATCTAGAGCTGGTCGGGATAGACGATCTCGATCTCCTCGATGGTCTGCGGGAAGTCTTTCTTGTTGTTGGTGATGAAGCGATCGGCGCCTGCGTTCACAGCCGTGGCCAGATGCACGGCGTCGGCCGCGCGAAGATTGTGCTTTGCACCGAGCTGGGACGCGAGTTCTGCTGTGTTCAGGTCACAGGGCAACAACGTCAAGCGCCCCAACAGTCTGAGCAGTCTGTCGCGTTCGGTCTCGGCATCGGTGCGGATCGGCTTCGAGAGCACCTCTGGGAGGAGGAGCACGGAGCCGATGTGGTCATCTCGCGACCCGACGAGAGCCCGCACACGATCACCGAGTGGATGCACAGTCGCCGCGTATACCAGGACATCGCTGTCGAAGGCGTCCACGACGCGGGTCAGTCCGCGTCTCGATCACGGCGAATGTCCGCAATGAGCTCCTCGGCATACTCAGCAGGCAGCAGACCCTCGTCGCTGAGTGGCTTGTCGCGTGCCTCAAGGAGCATCTGGTGCAGTTCCTCAGCCTTCCTGAACGCCGCCTCCGCGCGACGAGCGCGCAACGCCCCCGGACGGACGAGCACCGCCACTGCTACGCCATGACGAGTGAGCGTGACTTCCTCACCTTCGCCCACCCGATCCAGGAGCTCAGGAAGCTTCGCCCTGGCCTCACTGACACTGATCCGCATCCCATGGATTGTACGGTCTTGTACATCGATGCTCAATTGAGTTCTCCTTTGCTTACCGGACCGCGTTCACGACGCGCTCGAGGTTGTCACGTGTCCTGCTTCCTGCCCTCAGGCGCTAGTCCATGAATCTGGACTGACAACGTTGGCAGAAGCCACGGACAACGCCAGACCTTCCTCCACAGGTCCGGTCGCCTACCGTGGCCGCGTGGGGTTCCGACACCTGCTGCGACAGGCTGACAGCGGCTCGCTGCGAGCGCGGCACGAGGTACGCCGAGCGCGGGTTGGTCGAGATCGTCCCGTCGGCACGTGACGAGGTGGCCGCCGTCGTGCAAGGCAGCACCGAGTACGACGTCGCACTCGACGCGACAGGTGGCACCTGCACGTGCCCGGTCGGGCTCCGCGGCCAGTTCTGCAAGCACCTGGTCGCCACGGTGCTCACCGTCGAGGACGGTCCCCCGCCCACGACACAGCCACCGATCGACCCACGGCCGGCGTCCGCCCCACTCATGCCCCGCCAGCCGATCTGCCGGCGCTGGCCCGCTCGCTGCGAGTGAGGTCGCACCTCGACTACTGGCAGTCCAACGACCACGGCGATCGGGCTCACGACGTGGCTGACGCGTTCGAGCAAGCCCTGACGCCCCAGTCCGCCGACGAGCTGAGACCGCTGCTGGAGCTGGGCATCGACGCGATGACCAAGGCGATCATCAAGTCCGACGACTCGTCAGGGATCCAGAGCGAAGCCCTCGGGCGGCTGTTCGACCTGCACGCTTCTGCCTCGCGCCTGGGTTCGCCGGACCCCCAGAAGCTGGCGCGCTGGATGGCCAAGGTCCACTTCCACGACTACGGCTTCACCTACGTCGATCCGGTCGACTACAGCGAGGCTCTCGGCGAAAGCGGGCTCGCGGCCTTCGTTCGCGAGGTCGACCGTCGCGCCGCGTCGAAGCCGGACGACTGGGCGGTGCGCTGGGCGCGACAGCGACTCGCGGTCCTCTCACGCGACATCCCAGCGATCGTCGAGACGGTGGGTGGTCCGCTGTCCGGCGGGCAGCACTACAGGGCGCTGGTCGACGCGCTCCTCGAGATCGGCGCCGACGACGAAGCCCTCGCCTACGCCCTCCAGGGCCTGGACGTGCAGCCATCGAGCACCAGACCGTCCCGCTGTACGACGTGGCGACCCGGCTTGCTGACCCAGCGCGGCGACCATGACGAGGCCGTCCGCCTCCGCCGCCGGCAGCTGAGCACCTTCCCGTCCGCGGCGTCGTACGCGGCTCTGCATCGCGCCGCCGAAACGGGCGAACTGCTGGCCCAGCGAACGCCTGGATGCCCTCGACGTCCTGCTCGAGCGCAACCCGCGCGACTACGTGGTGACGCTCCTGCGCGAGGGCGAGGTGGACCTCGCGTGGGGCGTCTCGCGCACCATGACCCTGGACGCCAACCTCAGGGTCCAGCTCCTCCAGGCCCGCGCGAAGTCGCACCCGGCCGACGTGTTCGACGACTACGTCTCCCTCATCGACGAGACCCTGAAGGTCGCGGACCAGCAGAGGTACACCCAGGCCGTCGCCTACCTCCGGGACCTGCGCCGCGCGGCCGGTGCGGCCGGTCATCCAGCGTCGGTACGCCGAGTACGTGGACGGCCTGCTGGAGACCCACAAGCGACGGCCGAAGCTCATCGCGATGCTGATCAGGCTGCCCGCGACGTGAGGTTCAGCCGACCAGGCGTGGCGTAGCCGTCAGCACGCGCAGGTCCACCGTCTCCCCGGGCTCCGTCAGCGTCGTCGACAGGGGTTGCCACAGCCCGCCGTCGACGCGGTAGTCGCCGGAGTAGGTGACGTCCACGCTCGGATGCACCGTCACCTTCGCCTCGGAGTAGACGTGACTGACCCGCAACGAGTCGTCCTCGGCGTACGGCGCCCCCGGGTCGTTCCCGGTCTCCGGCGGCGAGCCGTCGCCGAAGTGCCACGTGTACGACGTCGGCGTCGCCCGCACCTCCACGCGGAAGCCCAGCATCTGCACCGGGATGACGACCGGATCGTCGAGCTCGGTGTAGAAGTTCGTCGGCAGGTTCACCAGCGTCTTGCCGTTCGGCGGCTCCACGACCAGCTTCGCGCTCGGCCAGTCCAAGCGCCTTCATCCGCTTGATGATCGCGTCCATCGGTGATCACCCCGAACCCCTCGGACTCGTCGTCGTCGAAGCACACCGTGCCGATCTGTCTGGGGCGGCGTCCCGTCGGTCCACCGAAGCACGACGAACTGGTAGGTGCCCGCTGGCTCGATGCACTGGACCGGCCGGACGCACACGCTCTGCCCCGGGTCCATCGCCTGGCACAGCGGCTCGACGGCGTAGTGGAAGACCGGGCCCGGGTTGGAGAGGACGTGGAGGATCTCGGTGGCGGAGTAGTGCGCAGTCGCCGTCGACGCACCAGAGTCCACGTCGAGAGCACAGCTCACAGTGCCGTCGGCGGGTCAGCGCTGACGCCGGCGCCGGCATGCCAGAGGTCAGCATGACGACGAGCGAGCACGCGAGGACCCTGCCGCGACATCACTGCGCCACCTGCTCGATGTCGAACATGTTCCACGTCGTCCCTTCGGTTGGCGCTGAGCTCAGCAGGTCGCGAGTGCCCGCCGGCGAAGTCTGCGGATCGGCCCACCGGCCTCCTCGACGTACTCTGTGGGCGCGGACATCAACGTCGATGGTCACCGACGCGCTGGCCCTTGCCGTTCGGCTTCGAGACCCGCAGTCGACTTGATCGTCCAGCCCTTGGTCTTCGACGTAGCCGCCCGCGCTCGTAGATAGCCATCCATCCGATCCGCCACCGCGATGCAGGTCTCGCATCGCCGCGACATGCTCCGAAACTTCTCGGTGTCCCCGGTGTTCTGCATCGCGTTGTACTCCGCCACCCACGCCCGCACGAACTCCTCCGGCGTCTCCGTGTCCGGCGTCGGCGACGGATCACTCGGACTGCTGGTGACCGACGGCGATGGCGTCGGGTCCGTGGACCCGGCCGTCGACGACGCGTCGCCGTTGCATGCCGTCAGGAAACACAGGAACAGGGCGAGAGTCGCCCATCCGACCTTCCGCACTACGAGGACCTCCCGAGACCAGACCGTGCGCGTCGACGCGACCCTAGAGCCGAAATCGCGACCCGTACCCCACTCGTTTCCAACTTGTGGAGAAGGGCTCAGGAAGCACCAGAAGCTCTTGCCCACGAGCGCCAGTAACAGCGTCGCTCCAGCGACACCCGACCGCCGGTCAGGCCGCCCGTCGACGGTCACCGTCAGCCGCCAGCGCGAGCGCTCTTCCACGAGCGGGCTCGGCCAGCTCGTGAGCGAGCCGCAGCCAGGCATCGGCGAACTGCGGGCGCGCCAAGCGGTTCCTGATCAGGTCGAAAGCCTCTGGCCAGAGCAACGCCGTAGCCACCATGGGTGCCGCGAGTGCGGCCGGACACTCGTGCGCCCTCAGCGCTCGCAGAGCGTTGGCGCAAGCCCGGACAGCGACCTCCTTCAGCTCGATCATCCCGTCGGGTCGCTCCGGGAAGCCACCGATCTCGTGGCCACGCAACAACCCGATGAACGACTTGCCTGGAAGGTCAGAGACCGGAGTCATGTCGTCATCCCAGGAGTACATGCCGGGAAGGCGTCGCTCGCGATGAGCCTTGCCGAGGGCGTCCACCCACACGTCGGGCTCGCCTTGGAGACTCGCGACCTCGACCGCCGTGGGTTCGTCGACGCGCAGCGGTCTCCACTCGAACATCCGCCCAGGCGCGACGTCCGTCGGCACGATGCGACCGATGAAGCTGGTCCCGGGTTCGTGCTCACACGCGAGACCCAGGTCGAGGAGCTCGACGCGCTCGCCTGTGGCCAGGTCGGTGAACGGCAGCCTCAGGTCCACCGGGTCATCGACCAGCTGGACCCCGCGCATCGGCGCGGTCACCCACTCGGCGATGTGGTCCGACCTCTCCAGCAGTCGCGAGGAGGCGCGCCCGTCGACCAACTGACGCAATCCACCACCCTCGTAGACCCGGAGCTGCCGGACGATCCAGTCGAACTGGTGCAGGGAGACCCCGAACATCTCCGGCGGGAGGTCGGGCGAGCGGTAGAGGTCGACGCCGTGGATGTAGGCCGCATCGAGCGTTCGTTCCACCGCGGGATCAGGTCCGGACTGACTACCGGACATGTCCCCGCGATGAGCCTGGATCGTCATCCAGCGTGACCACAACCAGCCCGGAGCATCGTCACCGAGCTCGGCGAGGATGCGCAGCACATGCGAGTGGGGCGAGTCGGCGAACGGCGGGAACGACTCATGGATGCGGAGCGCTTCTACCGGGTCGCCGGCGGCCTCGGCCGCCGCGGTCGACTCCATCACTCGCTCGGCCTCGTCAGGAAGGACGGCATCTGGAACCCCAGGAGGCCTGCGGGGCCGATGCGACGACGGACGCTTGCGGGTGGGACGGCGACGTGAGGTAGGCATGGCAAGACCCTGACCGGGCGTCGAGCCGGACACCACCACCTCTGGCCGATCTGTGGAAAACGGAGCCGACGCGTCACCGGACGGCGCGACCGCCCGCGTCTCGTCCCGGAGAGCTGCCCGTTGACGTCGAGCCGAGCGAGGTCGGCAGCCGCCGTCCCTGCCGCCCAGCCAGCAGCACTCGTGATGGCGGGTCCGGCCGAGAGCGCGTGCGGCACCATCGCCTCGAAGGCCGCGCCGACACGCGTCTCATGGTCGAGCAGAACGGGCAGCAGTCGGTCGTCGCCAGCCGATGCGACGCCTGCGGCAGCCGCACGAAGCAGCTCACCGATCCGCGCGGCGTAGGCGAGCAGGAACGACTGGCGGAACGAACGACTGCTGGCAGGGTCGGCCGCGCGTCGTGCGTGGCGCAGCATCGCTGCGTCCGCCTGGACCAGGAGCGAGGTCACCAACAGCTCCACCGCCTCCAGGTCTCGGGGCGAGCCGACGACCACGCTGAAGCCGTGCGCTTCGAAGCCGCCGCACGGCACCGGTTGGCGACAGCGACCGCATGCACCAGGGACGCCTTGGCAGCGACGTACGGCGCGTCGAGCCAGAGCCGGCGAACCTGCGGCTGGCTGTCGTCATGCGACGACGAACCTTGATGGAGGAGGCGACCGAGCGAGTAGCGCGCGATGAGCTCCTGCGCCTTCGCCGACAGCGCCTCGGCCTCCTCGTCGAACGGCGTGGACTCCGCCTTCGCCAGCAAGGCCCTGACCTTCGCGAGCTTGGGGTGGCTCGTGTCGCTCACGACGGGTTGCGCGGCCGAGCGATGGAGCAGGGGCGCGCCGGCGAGCGCGGCACCCACGACGAGGGCGGACGCCAGCGTCGAGGTCGAGTCTCCGGGCATGCGCGCTCCGGGTCCGACGCGGTCGCAAGCCGCCTGCCAGTCGATGCCGCGGTCGTGAGCTCGACGGTCCCGATGGAGCGCAGCAGCCGAGCGTGGGCACGTGTCTCGCATGGGCGCTGCGCGCCACCAGCTGCGCGAGATCGGCAGGACTCCACCCGCCGGCAACCGTCTGTTCGACGAGGTTCCCGATCGCCGAGGCGACCGCCGCCTCGAGCACGTGCTGCTCGCCAATCAGCCGTCGTTCGAGACCCTGGGCGAGACGCAAGGCAACGGCCTCATCGCTCTTGCGGCCGGCCAGCGAGTGAATGGCGGCCCACACACCCTGGTCGGCGACCAGGAAGGCATCCCCGATGGGATCCCATGCGGGTCCCGAGCGTTGACCGCCTGCCTGACCACCGTTGCCGGCGCACCCCGTGCTGCGTCATTCCGGCGGCGCTTGGCTGCTCTTCGCTGCTTGTTGTTGACGCCCACATGTCCCCCTTTGTCCGAGGAGAACAACGCTAGGCAACGCCTCCGACATCGGGGACGAGAAACGCACACCGCGGACCTGGCGCCTTCGCCAGCCGCGTGTCGAGCGTGGCGAGAGGTACGTCGAGAGCCTCGGCCAGGGCGACGTACCACCCGTCGTACGCGCTCACCGTGTCGCGCAGCTCCCACACCCGTTGGGCGACTGGCTCGAACGGATACAGGTCGATCGGCAGTCTCGCCAGGTCGCCCATCGCGACGTCCGCGTCGCTCGCCGTGACGGAGCCCCGAATCACGTCGCGGCGAAGCTTCTGCGTGACCTCCACGGGCATCAGATGCGGTGCGGCAAGTCTGCCGCGCAAGAGCACCTCCAACGCCCATTCGTCATGGCGCTGGTCAGCCAGTACTCCTGCGACGACGACCGATGCATCCACGATCACAGGCTGCCTCGCATCTCGCGGAGGTCCTCGACGATCTGTTCCGCCGTGAGGCCGGGACCCTCGGCTTCGGCGCGATGTCGGCGAACCTCCTCAACCCAGGTCTCGATGTCCGGCTTCGCAACCATCTCCACCAGCGCGGACTTCAAGAACTCCTGCATCGACTGGCCCTTCGCGGCCGCACGAGCGGCGAGTCGGGCACGTACGTCGTCCGGCACATCGCGGATCAAGATGGAAGCCACGGTTGCTAGCATACTGCTATCACGCCGCCTCGGCAGCCGACATCTCGGCCAGGCGCAGCAGCCGCCCCCTTGCCGGGTCGGGCACCAGCTCCGCCCAGCGCCGCCAGCCGGCGTCGTGTCCTGGGCTCGTCAGTTCCTGCTCGGCCTCGGCGAAGGCGTGGACGTTGAGCGCCGCCGCCCCCACATACGCAGCCTTCTCGTCGCCTCCGAACTCGCCGTGCACCGCATCGCGCAGGATGCGGTACGCCGCCCGCCCGACCTCGTCGCGACCCTCGCGCAGCTGCTGCATCACCCTGGCCAGGTCGACGGGACGAGTGCCCGCCTCGAGCAACGACAGCTCGGGCACGTCGCAGGCCAGCTCGCGGTCCTCGCTCTCGAGGGCCGACAGGTCGAGCCTCTCGTCGGCCAGGGCCTTGGTGAAGGCCGTGATCCAGCCGCCGCGCGTCGACTCCGCGACCTCCTGCGCGGTCTGCTGGTCGACCACGACGGGTGTGGTGTCGAACATCGTCTCCGGCGTCACCCCGCTCTCGACCAACCGCCCGACCAGGAACCCACCGGGCGCGCACATCGCCCCCGCCCCGAGGTCGAGCACCTCGATCTCTCGACGCGTCTTGAGATCCGTGGCGACGAGCCGACCCGCGCCCGCCGACTCGACCCGCAGCCCCCGCATCGCCGCGCCGTCCCACGACCTCGCCCATCCGGCGTACTCGGCCAACGGCCCGTCGGCGACGAAGTCGAGGAACTCCCGCAGTCCGCCCAGCTCGAAGGTGCACACCTGGTGATAGATCCAGCTCTCCCCCATCACGCTGGCCGTCAGCTTGATCGGGTCGCGCCCCTCGTCGTACGCCGCCTGCATCTGGTCGTCGTAGAACATCTGCAGCGTGTAGTCGAGCGCCGCCCGGGTGATGAACCCCGACTCCGTGCCGGCGTCCTCCGCCCGGTTGCACTGGTAGGCCGCCCACCTCGCCCACAGCCACGGCGTCATCTCGTCGGCCAGGCTCGCCAGCAGCGTCGAGGATGCTGACGTGCCGGCCGCGGGTGAACATCGGGATCCCGCGGTGGTACTCCAGCGCCGTCGCCGCGTCCCCGCTGCGCTCGGCCGCGAGGGAGCTCTCGAGGAAGGATTCGTACTCGCGGGTCATGCGGTCGGCGATGCGCGGACCCCGGGTGAAGCCGGGCTTGGTCTGTGGTCTCCGAGATCTCATGGGTTCAGCGAACGCGAGTCGCTGGGGTGCCTACAAGGTGGTTCGAGCGATCTGTGGAGAACCCTTAGAGGTCGCAAGGGACCTCGAAAGGCAACTCGACCTGGCAAGCTGACGCCCTCACGAGGGGACTGCAGTGGAACCAGGGCTATACGAAACCGTTCTCACAACCGAGCTTCAGCGCCGGCTGGATGCGGTACTCGGACTGACCACCGACATCGCGAAGGTCGATCCAGCGGACCAAGCACTCGTCCTTAGTCGGCACCTGGGCGCTGCGCTTTCCAAACGGCTTGCTGCTGAGAGAAGCCCCGAAGGTCGGCTCGCTGTCGCCAACGCAATCCTTGCCAGCATTGAGGCCAACGAGCCCTCGGTCCTTGAGCCGGTGCGGCAGTTGCATGGTGTGCATGCCGAGCACGGGCCCGGGCGCCCGGTGCGATATGGCCAACGGCCGAAGACTCCCCTGAACGACGCTGCTCTGCTCACGAACGCTCCAGACGAGCCATCGCTTGCTGCCGAACTCAAGGCCGAGATCGAGTCGGCCGACAGCGTCGACTTGTTGTGCGCATTCGTCATGTGGCGCGGTCTGCGACTCCTTGAGGCACCACTGAGTCGGGCACGCGTAGCCGGGATCCCCATCCGCGTGATCACCACGACATATATCGGCGGGACTGAGCGCGAAGCGCTTGATCGGTTGGTGCGCGACTTCGGAGCTCAGGTCCGCGTCCAGTACGACGCTGCTCGCACTCGACTGCACGCAAAAGCTTGGTTGTTCCGGCGCAAGACGGGGTTCGACACGGCTTACGTGGGATCCTCCAACCTGTCGACGAGCGCGTTGCTCGAAGGCGTCGAGTGGAATGTTCGTCTATCGGCGATGGCAACGCCGAGCCTGCTCACCAAGTTCGAAGCGACGTTCGACTCCTACTGGCATGCCTCAGAGTTCGAGCCATACGAACCTGACCGGGACCGTGATCGCTTGGACGATGCCTTGGCGGCCGCGCGGGGCCATCGGGCTGGTGATCGGATCACGCTCTCAATCTCAGGTATCGAGGTCAGACCGTTTCCCTACCAGCAAGAGATCTTGGACGCGATTGACGTTGAGCGTCGCGTTCATGATCGTCACCGCAATCTGGTTGTCGCGGCTACCGGGACTGGCAAGACCGTCATCGCAGCCCTGGACTACCGCAGACTCTGCGCCGATGGCCGGCGTCCTCGCCTGCTGTTCGTGGCGCACCGACGCGAGATCCTGGAGCAGTCACTGCGGACCTACCGCGAGGTCCTCGCAGATGGGTCTTTCGGAGAGTTGTATGTCGGCGGTTCACGGCCCGAGCGATGGGAGCACGTCTTTGCCAGCGTCCAGTCGCTCACGTCGTACGGCGTGCGCAACATCCCTGCTGAGGCCTTTGAGATCGTCGTCATCGACGAGTTCCACCATGCCGAGGCCCGCACCTATCGACGGCTCATCGATCACCTACAGCCCGCCGAACTCCTCGGCTTGACCGCTACTCCGGAGCGCGCGGACGGCGTCGACGTGCGTTCCTTCTTCGACGGACGGACGGCCGCCGAGTTGCGGCTGTGGGACGCGCTTGGCGCAGATCTCCTTTGCCCCTTCCACTACTTCGTGGCAGCAGACGGCACGGACCTCCGCTCGTTGGGATGGTCGCGCGGCGGCTACGACGAGACGCAACTCGACAACCTGTTCACCGGCAACGACGCGCGAGCGCGCATCGTCGTGCAACAGCTCAGCGACAAGGTCAGCAATGTAGGAGCCATGCGTGCCCTTGGCTTCTGCGTCAGCGTCGCTCATGCGGAGTACATGGCCCGCGTCTTCAACGAGGCCGGGATCCCAGCACGCGCGGTCAGTGGGTCGACACCCCGCTCCGAACGGGACCAGGCACTGACCGACCTTCGTGCCCGACACGTCAACATTCTCTTCGCGGCAGATCTCTTCAACGAGGGCCTCGACATTCCCGATGTCGACACCATCCTCCTCCTGCGTCCGACCGAGAGCGCCACGATCTTCCTGCAACAGTTGGGTGGGGGCTGCGACGGACCCGAGACAAGGCGGTCCTCACGGTGCTCGACTTCGTCGGGTACCACCGCAAGGAGTTCCGCTTCGATCTCAAGTTGCGCGCCATCACAGGAGACACCCGAGCTGGGATTGAGCGTCAGGTTCGCGAAGGGTTTCCCTTCCTGCCATCGGGTTGCTCGATCCAGATGGATCGACAAGCACAATCGCTGGTTCTCGAGAACATTCGCTCCCAGATCGCCAATCGTTGGCAACAGATCGTTGCCGAACTTCGACGTCACCCCGAGGCCGACCTCGGCGGCTTCCTTGAGGAGTCGGGCGTCGAACTCAGCGACGTCCTGCGCCGCGGAAGTCACTCTTGGACCCGGCTCCGGCGGGATGCCGGCCTCCCAACCGCTCCCGGATCCGAACTCGAAGCAGCCCTCCTCAAGCGGGTGCGAGCGTTCGCGCACGTCGACGACCGAGACCGCGCGATGGCCTATGTCCGCCTGCTTGAAGACGACGCGCCTCCATACGACGAACTCTCAGTCACTGAGCAGCGCCTGGCTCGCATGCTCTTCAATTCACTGTGGTCCGATGGCGGTGGTTTCGTCGGTGTCGCGGCCGGCTTCGCCGCGCTGCAACACGAAACGGCCACCCGCCGCGAAATTTCGGCAGTCGTTGACCTGTCCTTCGAGGCCGCCCGACACGTCACCTTCGATCTAGCCGGCCAACTCAGAAACATCCCACTGAAGGTGCACGCCCGGTACCAG
>CAVWXS010000029.1:0-306173 GCA_963758885.1 uncultured Actinomycetota bacterium | reverse complement strand
CGTACGGCGTGATGACCCTCGCGTTCCAAACAGGGACCGGCGCCGGGCTCCTCGGCCTCCCCGGGGAGGCGCCGATCCCGGCGTACGTGCCGCTGCTGATGTTCGCAGTGCTGTTCGGACTGTCCATGGACTACGAGGTCTTCCTGCTCAGCAGCGTGCGCGAGGCATTCATGCGCACCGGTGACAGCAGAGGCAGCGTGGTCGACGGACTCGCCTCCACCGCTCGGGTCATCACGTCGGCCGCTCTGATCATGGTGGCCGTCTTCCTGGGCTTCGCGTTCGACCCGAGCGTCATCATCAAGATGATCGGGGTCGGCATCGCCGTCCCCCATCGCCATCGATGCGACGCTGATCCGGCTGATCGTCGTGCCCGCTGCCATGGCACTGCTGGGCCACGCCACTGGTATCTGCCCCCGTGGCTGAACCGGGTGCTTCCCACGCTCGACCCGCACAGCTCGCACCTTCCAGTCGAGAGTCCAAGGGAACTGCAACCGGTGGCATGAGCACCCAGCGGGCGAGCCCGGCCTCGCCCGCTGGTGTGCGGTCCCGACGAGGTCTGCCGGACCCTCGCGGGGGGCGTCTTGTCGAGAGTGACCCGTCGCCGGACGTCTTCCTGAAACATCTGCCGCGGCGGCATCACCGACGCGCCCAGGTTCGCCGATTGGAACCACCGGATCGGCACCGCGGGATCACTGATGGCCTGACAGGCAGTGACTCGGCCACGCCCAGTGGCACCTCAGCTGCTAGGCGTGGCCACCCGGGGGAGCAGATCGTCGTCGCCGTCGAGCCCTGGGCGGCGCCATCCCCGAGGTAGCACGTGGCTGACGTCGTCCTTGGCCTCGGGCATCCTCGAAGTAGCCGTGAGCGCTGGGACCATCGAGCCCACAAGAACCCCAATACCGGCGCCCTGGCTCCGAGGAGGCAAGCATGGCTCAATCAACCGAACACCACGCAACCCAGCCACCGATCGTCAGTTTGGGAGCTCCTCGAAGCCTCCGCGTTGCAGGCCATGCTCGACGACGGCTCGGCCGAAGCGTGCCGAATCGTCGGCCGGCAGTTGCCGACGTTCTTCCTGGAGGAGAAGTGGCTCTGGCAGATCCGCCTAGACCAACTCCACAGGTCACCGGACGTCGCACCATGGCTGGTCCGCGCCGTGGTTCTGCACCCTCAGGGCACGGTTGTCGGACACGCAGGTTTCCACGGACCCCCCGACCAGGCCGCATCGTGTACTTCTCGAAACGCGGGATCGGGTCCTTCTTGCGCCACTCCTCGACCTCTTCGCGCGACCGGTACGTGCGATCGTCGTCGTCGGAGGTGTGCGAGTAGTACCGGTAGGTGCGCAGCTCGATCAACGACGGGCCTTCGCCGGCGCGGGCCCGGTCGACCGCTTCCTTCGCCAGCCTGTAGGACTCGAGGACGTCGTTGCCGTCACCCTCGACGCCGGGCATGCCGTAACCCTGCGGCACGCTTGTACACCGGCCGGCGACCTGCTTGGACTTCGTGCACGCTGATCGCGTACTGGTTGTTCTCGCAGACGAACACCAGCGGAAGCTTGTGGATGCCGGCGAAGTTCATCGCACCGTGCCAGTCGCCCTCGGACGTTCCGCCCTCGCCGAACCAGGTGCCGACGACCGCGTCGGACGCGCTTCAGCTTCTTGGAGTAGGCGATCCCGGCGGCGTGGAGAACACTGCGTGGCGATCGGAGACGAGCCCGTGATGATGTTGCGGCTCTTGGACTCCCCAGTGCGCCGGCATCTGACGGCCGCCCGACGAGGGGTCATCCTTCTTGCCGAACAGGCCGAGGAAGACGTCCTTCGGCGTGAAGCCCGCGACCAAGCACGAGAGCCAGGTCCCGGTAGTAAGGACAGAAGACGTCCTTGCCCTTCTCGAACGCCCAACCCGATCCGACCTGAGCGGCCTCGTGGCCGGAAACGGGCACGACGAAGGGGGCCTTGCCCTGACGGTTCAGGGCCCATTGCCGCTCGTCGCAGAAGCGAGCGAGCAGCATGAACCGGTACATCGCGAGCAGGTCTTCCTCTTTGAGACCTAACTCGGTGTGTCTGTCCTTGCCTTTGCCATCCGCTGTCTCCTCCTTGAGACTCTGACAATCAGTCTTGCTAGCATCAGCGACGCCGGCTCGTGACGCCGGAGAGGCGCTGCACGTTCGTTGGGTGCGTCCACACGAGAGATCGGTCGAAGACCGTCGCAAGATGCTTCGCCGCCAGGGTCGCCGACCTCCTTCACGGCGTGGTGCTCGGCCCGTCTCGGCCATGCACCGAAGTGACCCAGCGATCCTGGATGCCGCAGGGGACGATCCCCTCGAACATCGATGAGATCGGTCGATGACGTTGAAGGCGAAACCGTGCATCGTGATGCCTCGGGTGATCTTGACGCCGATCGCGCCGATCTTGTTCGTTCCGACCCACACGCCGGTGTGCTCCTCGTCGCGGTGGGCCTCGACGCCCAGGTCGGCGGCCGTGCGGATCACGACCTCCTCGAGCTTCCGGAGGTAGCTGATGACGTCGTAGCGCTCGCCCAGCGCCAGGATCGGGTAGCCGACGAGCTGGCCGGGGCCGTGATACGTCGCGCGGCCCCCACGGTCGACGTTGTAGAGCGACGATGCCGCGCGCCGCGCGTTGGTTCTCGTTGTAGACGAGGTCGTTCTCGAGCGCCCTGCGCCCAAGCGTGTAGGTGGGCGGGTGCTCGAGCAACATCAGCGAGTCGTCGCGCTCGCCGTCGAGGCGCGCCAGGAACAGCTCGCGCTGCCACGACCACGCGGCCGCGTAGTCCACGTTGGCCGAGCCAGGACGCGGTGAGCAGCCTCGGTGATCGGCATCTACTGCGTACTGCGCAAGCTCGGACGAGAAGTCCGTCGTCTCGATCCGCTCTCTGAGCCGGGCGAGGAACTGCGCCGCCTCGGCCCCGTCGATCGTGCGGTGGTCCCACGACATCGTACAGGAAGCCCATGTGACGGATCGCGATCGCGTCGTCCTCCGTGACCACGACCCGCTTCGTGATCGCTTCGAAGCCGAGGATCGCCGTCTGTCCTCTCGGGATGATCGGCACCGAGATGATCGAGCCGAACGGGCCGGGGTTCGTGATCGTGAAGGTCCCGCCGGCGAGGTCGTCGGGCGACAGCTTCTTGGTGCGAGCGCGTGTTGCGAGGTCGTGCACCGACCGCGAGCAAGTCCGACGAGGTTCTTCTCGTCCGCGCCTTTGATCACCGGGACGATCAGTCCGCCACCCTCGAGTGCGACGGCGATCCCGAGATTCACGTAGTGCTTCACGAGGTTCGCCTGGTTCTCCTCGTCGTACGTCGCGTTGACCTCGGGCATCTCGAGCAACGTGTCGCAGATCGCCTTCGCGAGGAACGGCATGTACGTGAGGCCGAAGCCCTCGACCTCCTTGAACTTGTCCTTGACGCCGGCACGCAGGTTGGCGATGTTCGTCCAGTCGGCCTCGACCGCGTTCCACGCACGAGCGACCTCGCGAGACGAGCGACCATGTGCTCGGCGGTGCGGCGTCGGATGTTGGTCCACGGAACGAGCTCCTCGCGCTCGCCGGCTCGACGGCCGCAGCGCGCGTTTCGCGGCGCGGAGCCGGCTTCGCGCTCGGCTCTCGCTCGGGAGCGGGCTCCGCTGAGCCGTCCGTGGCCGTGGCGGCCGGGCTGGGCCTTGCGCTCCTCGACGAAACGAAGCACGTCCTGCTTGCGGATGCGTCCGCCGGTTCCGGTGCCTTCGACCTCGTTCGAGGTCCACCTTGTTCTCGTCGGCGAGCCGGCGCACGAGCGGCGAGATGATGCCGCGCTTGGAGGTGTCGTCCGGACTGGCCGCGCCTCGCCCGGAGCGCTGACGCGCTCCTTCGAGGCGACCGTCTCCTCGTCTCGTCTCCGCGCCGGTGCGCTGTCCGCTTCGGCGTCCGGCTGTTCCTTCTCGGCTCCGCCGCCTGGCCCTCTTCGGCCTTCGCTGCGGCTCCTCGCTTCGGGCTGTGCCTTCGCCGTCGGCCTGCGGCTTTGCTCGTCGGACTCTCGGCCTCCTCGCGCCGCTCGCCTTCGCCGGAGCCGACTCGCCTCGCCTTCGCCGACGATCGCGAGCGGGGTTCCGACCTTCACGGTCTCGCCTTCCTGGACGAGGATCTTCTGGAGCGTGCCGGCCGCGGAGGATGGGACCTCGGAGTCGACCTTGTCGGTCGAGATCTCGACGAGGAGCTCGTCCTCCTCGACCTGGTCGCCTTCTTGCTTGAGCCACTTGGTGATCGTTCCTTCGACGACCGTCTCGCCGAGTTGCGGCATCTTGATCTCTGTTGCCATCCGGCTGCGAACCCTCCTCTAGGACGAGAAACCCCCGTGGAATACCGTTCATCCCCTGCGTCTGCTGCCGCAGAAGGTGTGGTTGTTACTTGAGATTACCGCTCGCCTGCGGACACGGTTCGCCGTCGCTCAGCACCTGACTATCCGCATGAAGTCCGTGCGCCCGGCTCGAGGGCCCGGGCTTCCCGCCACGACCGCTACGAGTTGGCTGGCATTTATGAGTCCGGCGGTCCGTGCCACAGCCACGGCTCTGTCGGTCTCGTCGCGCATGTCGCGTGCCTCGGCAAGATCCTCAGTAAAGAGGGGGATCACGCCCCAATTCAGCGCCATCACCCCGAGAGTCTGCTCGCGCGAGGCGATTCCCACGACCGGCATGCTGGGTCGAAACGCAGCCACTCTACGCACGGTCGATCCGGTTCGAGTGGGACAGAGGATCGCCTGAACTCCGAGGTCCTCGGCCGCGGCGACGCTGGCGTGAGCGACGGCCCAGGAGACGCGGTCGTCTTCCCTCCTCCGCGTCTCGGGCTCTGCGTGGAGACGACCTTGCTGTTCGGACTCCTCAGCGATCCCGGCCATCGTCTCGACAGTCATCACCGGATAGTCGCCCACTGCCGTCTCCTCGGACAGCATCAAGGCGTCGGTGCCGTCCAATACCGCATTGGCGACGTCGGTCACCTCGGCGCGGGTGGGCAGCGACGATCGCGTCATGGACTCGAGCATCTGGGTCGCCGTAACCACGGGAACACCTTTTTGATTGCAGAGTTGGATGATCTCCTTCTGCAGCAACGGAACCCGACGAAGCGGGGTCTGGATGCCCAGGTCTCCGCGGGCAACCATGACTGCGTCGGAGGCATTGATGATCTCACCCAAGTGGTCGAGCGCGGAGCGGGTTTCGATCTTCGCAAGCAGGTGGGGCCGGTAGCCTCGCTTTGGCAGCGCCTCGCGCGCCCGATTGAGGTCATCGGCGTCGCGAATGAACGATAGACCGACGAAATTAGCCTTCATCTTGATCGCAAGCTCGAGGGTCTCGCGGTCTGCATCCGTAAAGGCTTGGATGTGACGCTCGGCGCCCGGGATATGCATGCCCTTGCGAGAGCGCAGAATTCCTTGGGTCAGGACCTCGGTGTGCACGTCCGCGCCCTCGATGGCCACAACCCGAAGCACGATCTCACCGTCAGCGAGGTAGACCTCGTTACCCACAGAAAGCATTTGCCCGAGGTCAGGAACGGTGGTCGATACTCGCTGCTCGTTGCCCTCGACGATCTCCCCAGTTAGCACGAATCGTCGGCCTGCATGCAAATCCACCTCGTCGCCGGCGATGGGCCCGGTTCGCATCTTGGGGCCGGGAAGGTCCACGAGCACGCCCACGCTCCGCTGGTGTGCACCGGCGATCTTTCGAGCCAGCTCGGCCGTTCGGAAGTGATTGTCTGGACTGTCGTGGGCGAAGTTCAGACGCACGACATCCACCCCCGCAACGATGAGCTTCTCGAGACTCTCAGGGTCGCGCGTTGCCGGCCCGATCGTAGCGATTATCTTCGTGCGCCTCTTCATTTTGGACCTTCCGAAGAGCGGTATATGCGATGAAGTCACCCACAAACCGCATTTGTTAGTGACATCCTCCCACCGCTAGGGAGCCCCGCCGCCACCTCCGAGTTCGGTGATGTCCACCGTGTCACTCTCCGGCGGTGGCTGGACGTCCACCTCGATACCGAACTCGTAGTACTCGATTGTCGACTGTTGCGAGATCTGCTGCCCCTGCTGCTCGATCTCGAAGTCGGTCACGATCCGACGAACGAGGTTGTCACCATCGATCCATACTTGAGTTGGTATCTCTTCGGTCCCCGTGATCTGCATCACCTGTTCGTACGAGGAACGAAGCTCCTCGGGTCCGTTTTCTGCCGAGCGCTGCGAGGTCGGTCACGAAACGTAGTGAGTCGTCTCGGCGTCCCGTACCGTTTCCGTCCCCACCTCCTCGATGTCGGCCGTTTCCGAGAGATACGCGAGCTGGCCGGCCCCGTTCTGCCGGAAGGCCTCGATGTTTATCCCCGAGCTGATCACCCGACTGCCTCGAAGTCGATGCTTATCCACTCGGCGTCGGTGGGTACCTCCGGTAACGCTCCGGCTCGATGTAGGCGATCGAGCCCTTCGTGATCAGTTCGAGTTACTGTGTCTCCTGACCGGGCAGCGATAGACTCCAAGGTCGATCAGAGTCGCCGCTCGCGAAGTCGACCGTTCCCTCGAGGGTGGTCGTCAACTCCTGACCCTGCACGGACGTGATTTGCTCGCTCTCTATTCGAGCCGTCCCCGCCTCCTCGGTAGCCGACGCGGCCGCCGAGAGCCGCCTCGGACCGCCGTCCGGCGGGCCGTCTCGTTGGAGCCCTCCACTCGGAGCCATCTCCGCTGCACGCGCCCAGGACCAGCAAGCAACGCAGCCGCATAACAAGAACACCGCGTCGTCTCAAGAAGACACCTCCGTTGACCGTTGTCGAATAGAAAGAAAAGCCCGGACGGGTCCGGGCTCTCCGTCTTACTCCCCAATCGTCGCCTTAGTGATGCAGCGGCTTGCCCGCCAGGTCCATGAATGTCTCGCCGATCGCCTCCGAGAGCGTCGGATGCGGGTGGATCAGCTCGGCGAGCTCGTCCGGGAACGCCTCCCATGACGTCGCAAGTTGGGCCTCGGTGATGAGGTCCGAGACGCCGCGGCTCCGACCGCGTGGACTCCGATAACCGCTCCGCCCTTCTCGGCGATCGTCTTCACGAATCCCTGCCCGCCGCCGAGCATCAGCGACCGGGCGTTGGCGGAGAAGGGATAGCGCGCGATCGAGACCTCGAGCCCGCAGCTCCTTCGCCTTGTCCTCGGTGAGCCCGACTGATGCGACCTCTGGCTGGCAATAGATGATGTGAGGGATGTTCTTGTAGTCGACGGGCACGGGGTTCTGCCCGGCGAGCTGCTCCCCCACCTTGATTCCCTCGATGAACGCGACGTGAGCGAGTTGAGGGTGCATCCAGTTGGCATCGGGCATGTGGATGGCGTCGCCGATCGCGTAGACGCCGTCGACGCCGGTCGAGAACATCTGGTCGACGACGATGAAGCCCTTGTCGAGCTTGACGCCGGCCTCCTCGAACCCCATCCCCTCGGTCTCGGCGCCGCGCCCGATGGCGACGAACATCCGGTCTGCCTCGAGGTCGTCTTCGGTGTCGCCCGTCGCTTCTCGATCTCGACCTCGACACCCTTGTCCGCGGTCTGCTCCGGTCACCTCGACGCCCAGCTGGAACTTGATGCCCCGCTTCTGCAAGAGCTTGAGCAGTGCCTCGGAGATGTCCGAGTCCTCCGCCGGCGCGATCTTCGGGAGCATCTCGACGACCGTTACCTCGGCGCCGAAGACTGCGGAACACGCTCGCGAACTCGAGCCCGATGTAGTTGCCGCCGACGACGACGACGGAGCCGGGGATGTCGTCCGCCTCGAGGCCATGGTTCGAGTTGTGCACCCGCTTGCCGTCCGCCTCGATGAAGGGAGATCGCGGGGAACGGAGCCGGTTGCCAGCACCACCGCCTTGATCGGCGGTGACGGCGCGCTCGCCGTCCGTTCGATCTCGACCGATGACGGTCTTGTTGTCCGGTCAGTCGCCCATAGCCGTCGACCAGCTCGATCTTCTTGCGTTTAACGAGCCCGGACAGGCCCTTGTACATGCTGCCCGACGACCGAGTCCTTGAATCTCTTCACCTGGTCCCAGTCGTAGCCGGGTTGCCGTCGGCCTTGATCCCGAACTGGTCCGCGCTTGCGGATCTCGTCCAATAGTTCCCCGGCGTGAAGCAGGGCCTTGGTCGGGATGCAGCCGCGGTGGAGGCAGGTTCCGCCGACCTTCTCCTTCTCGACCATGGCGACGGACATGCCCAGCTCGACGGCACGAAACGCGCACGCGTAGCCGGCGTTGCCACCACCCAGAATCACGAGATCGAAGGAATCCGATCCTTCAGCCACGACAACCTCCCACCGTTACTGCCTCAGTTTTGTCGAACTCGCCTGCTTGATAAAGCCCCGACGATATGTCCTCAGACTTTGACGCGATTTTCCTGCCCGGGCCCTGGCTCGGTGCGCGGCTACGGCGGTTCGGTTCGCACACTTGTCCGAGCAAAAGCGGCGGCACGAGTTCTTGGAGGTATCGACGAACATGTCGACGCAGTGGTCGCTGGCACAGACTACCGAAGCGCTCCAGTCCCTCCTCGACAACACCAGGCCAAGCCCCATGGCGCTCGCCGCGCCGGCCTGCTTGCCGGGGGTGCATCGGGGGCCGAAAGTGGAGGTGCAGCGGCGACTCGTCGTGATCCGTCAAGCGCGGAATCGAACGGCTCTCGTCGAGAATCTCGTTGACGCGGCGCGCCGAGCTTCTCGTCTTCTGCCAGAAAGACGTCGACGAGCTTGGACCGGAGCCCCCTGAAAGCCTCGAGGTCGGCCTCGGTCGAACCCTCATCCGCGAGCTCGCTGAGGCCCGACTCGAGGAGGAACGCCCTGAGGTCATCGACCGTTTTGAGGTCCTCCCAGGTCTCCCCAAACGGAAGGGGACCCGTGTTGGCCAGGTCGGCCGCGAACTGGATGGGAGCCTCGCTGTAATGGCTGAAATCCACTTGACTTATTACCCCTCTATAGGTAGTGTAAGGAGCAATCCTTGAAACGTAGCTTACACCAGCGTCTCTTAGAAAGGAACAGGGACATGCACCCACTTATTTCCCACGAAATAGCGGACCTGATCCTCGACGACCGGATGAGAGATGCCGACAGGCGGCGACTGGCCGATGAGCTCCCTCGCCGCTTTCGGATCCTGAACACGGTGCGCTCGGCCGTGGGGATGCTGATCGTGTCGCTCGGTGCCCGCATGACCCTCGAGCGGGACCAGGAAGCTGCGTTCCTCGTCAGTTCGGACCGGCGAGTCCATCTGACTGGGCTCGGCCCCCATTCGACTATCTGACCCAAACCTCACTCCCGATCAGGGCCTGTGGACGTTCCCCCCGTCCGCAGGCCCCTCTTATTTCCGAGCCTGGCGCCGCAGTGCTTGCAACTAGCGATCGTCTCGACGATCGCGCAAAAGCTCGGACCCCAATCTCGCGCCGCAGTGCTTGCAATAGGGGGCATTCAGAGAGACGACGCCGTCGCAACTAGGACATCGTGCTGGCCCGATGTTCCGGATCTCGAGCGCTTTGCAATCGCCAGTGACAGTGCCCCGAAAGCAACTATGAGCCCGAGGATCACCGCCGCGTAGGCGTCCAGCCCGGCGACGAGCCCCACGCTGATGGCGAAAGCGGTAGCCACGAGGACGATAACCGTGACAGCCGCACTCATTTCAGATTGCGCCTGAGGAAGCCGATCAAGAGGTCGAGCGCTCTGGGATCGGCCGGAGCCGGTGTCCGGCGCCGTCGAGTATCCGTAGCTCCGGTCTGCGCGCCCTGCCCGGCTATGCGGTTCGCATGGTCGACGGGCACGACATCGTCGTCGGTTGAATGCATCACGAGTACCGGACAGGTCAGGCGACCGATGGAGTCCTCCGTGCACACCTCATCGAACTCCGCGGCCCACGATGTCGGGTCGGCGATCACGTCCGGAGACACCTCCATTCCCGCCTCAACGGTGATGCGCCTGAGCCCCTCACGGGGGTCGCCCGCGAACGAGATCCAGGACGCGGGGGCAGCGAGTAGGGCGAGAGCTGCCACCGGCGTCCCACGCCGCGCGACCTCGGTGGCGACGGCGCCCCCGGCCGAAGAGCCGACGATGGCCACTGGGCCCGGCATGCCCTCTAGAGAGGTTGCGGCGAACAGGGCAGCCGTCGCATCCCTAACCCACCCCTTGATCGAGAAGTACCCGGGTGACGACCGGGCGGCTCTCATGTCAATCCAGGCAGACGCGAAGCCGGCATCCGCGAGGTGCCGCGCGAAACCCCTGGTAACCGGCGTCGCCCGGGTCGGGCGGAGCGGTGGACGGAATCCCGTGAAGGAGTAGGACCAGACCCTGCGCTTCCTCTGGGACGTAAGCGCCACCGCGCAGCCGCAGGCCGTCGACGACGACCGGCAGACGCGCTTCCACCGGAGCCGGCTCACGCCGGGTGGGTTGTTCCATCAGTTGATTGAATCAGGCTGCGAGGGACCGGCCAGCCATCAGCGAAAACCGCCCTGTTAGAGAGGGGCGTCAATTGTCATCAATCGTCAACCGAAAAACACAATCGCGCCACCCCGCTCGCAGGAGGCTTTGAGCGCCGCGACAATGGACGCATGAAAACCGGATCGGGCCACGCCGGGCGGGCGGCACTCGTAGCGTTGCTGCTGGCGGTACTGCTCACCGTCACGAGGCTCGTGGTGTGGGCGGCCACCGACAGCCTCGCGGGTCTTCTCACAGATGCTCGATTCCGCCCTCGACATCGTGGCCTTCTTGTTGCTGTGGCTGGGTATCCGCCTCGCCTCCAAGCCCGCCGACGAGTCACATCACTACGGTCATGGCAAGGCCGAGAACCTCGCCGCGTTTGTCCAGACCCTGATTCTCGGGGGCCTTGTAGTCGGAGTCTTCGTCGAGGCCATTGGTCGCCTCTCCGAGGAGGAGACCACCATCGAGGTGCCTGGCTACGCGTCAGCGCTGTTCGCCGCATCCGCAGTCGTCGACGTTCTCGGAGTGAGCTACATGCTGAGAGCGGCGCGCGTCGAAGGCTCCGATGCGCTGCAAGCCGGAGCCCTGAACTTCGCCGCCGACATTGGCACGGCGTTGATCGCTCTCGTGAGCCTCCTTGCGGCCCGCTCGGGCTGGCCAAGGGCCGACGTGGTCGGTGGGCTCGTCGTCGCCGTCATTGTGGGAATCGCAGCAGTGCGGCTCGGAAGGCGCTCGGTCGACGTGCTCATGGACCGGGCCCCCGACACGCGTGTGGCCGAGATCGAGGCCGCCGCGTCGGGGGCAGAGGGAGTAACAGAGACGCGCCGTGTGCGACTCCGCTCGGGCGGCAAGAACCTCTTTGCGGATGTGACTGTGGCTGCAGGGCGCACCGCGACACTCGAGCGTGCTCACGTCATCGCCGAGGCAGTCGAACAAGAGATCGCGCGGGTCGCGCCCGGGAACGGATGTCGTGGTCCACGTCGAGCCGATGTCGGAGACGACGGGGCTGGTCGAACGAGCACAGGCCGCGGCAAGCAGGCAGGCCGGAGTTCACGAGGTTCACAACGTCTTGATTCATGAATTCGATGAGGATGGCCGACGGAAGCTCCATGTCACGCTTCACGCAAAAGTGCAGTCGGGGACGTCTCTGGGTGAGGCGCACGACCTTTCGGACCGGATCGAGGAGGCCGTCGTCCACGAGCTGGGGGACGACGTGAGAGTCGATTCGCACATCGAACCCTGGCAGACCATGAGCCCTGGCCGCGACGTTACGGAGTCGTGCCCCGACATCGTCGCCTTGGTAACGGAGATCGCCCAACGGGAACCTGACGTGGTGGATTGTCACGAGGTGCTCGTCACATCGGTGGACGGACAACTTTCGGTCGTTGCGCACGTCAGGGGCCGGGGGAACCTGGCACTCGACCGCATGCACGACGCCTCGGTGCGCATCGAGGACGCTGCCCGCGTGGCCCATCCCGACATCGGCCCCGTTCTCATTCATTTCGAGCCCGCCTAGCTCCGAGCCCACCTGCTTGACCAATTAACATCTCGCTTGATGAGCAGGCAGCGGGTTTCGTCCGGGTCGCCGTGGGAGCCAGAGGTTGGCTTCTCGAGGGCCGTGCGGGTCGGCGACCGGGTCTTGTCCGCGGGGACGGGACCGATCTGGCCGGATGGAAGCTGCAATTCGGATCCCGAGGTTCAGGCGAGACGGTGCTTCGAAATCGCGATGCTCGCTATCGGCCGGGCGGGAGCGGCTTCGCGCCATGTCGTCCGCACGCGCATGTACATAACGAACGCGAAGTACGCGGATGCCGTCGGTCGCGGACACCACGGTTTCTTCGGTGGTGTGCGTCCGGTTGCGACGATGGTCGTGGTGGCGGGATTGCTCGACAAACGCTGGAAGGTGGAGGTCGAGGTCGAAGCAGCGATCGACGACTAGCCGATCCGCGTTTACGCCTGTACGGAGATCGATCTCGATGGGTAGCCCGACGCGCCGCTCGGATGGGGCTCGGCCTCCCGCTGCGTTTGAACTGCGCCTTTACCATCCGCAGCGCGGCACACGATCTCCACGTCCCCCTCGACCGAGGGCGTCCATCGATAGGCCCAGAAGCGCCACGTTCGTTCGTTGATCGGATCCTTGAGCAAAGCCTCATCCCAGGTCCGGCCCCCATCGGTCGAGACCTCGACCTTCGAGATGCCGCGATCTCCAGCCCAGGCGATACCTGCTATCCAGGTAGCCTCCCCGACCGTTGCCGACCCCTCGTCACCCAACACGTCGATGCGGCTCTCGGCCTTCACGACTGCCTCGTCGCTCCAACCTCGTTCCATCCAATAGCCCTGGTAATCGTTGCTGACGAGCTCGATCGACTCGAGCCACTTCACGTTCTTCATGCCGTAGATGGCGGGCACCCTCAACCTGCAAGGAAAGCCGTGCTCCTGGGTCAGCGGCTCGCCGTTCTGGCTAACTGCAATGAGGACGTGTTCGTTCATCGCGACTTCAAGGGGAATCGAATCGGAGTATCCATCAGCCCCGCGCAATACAAGATCCACTACTCCGTCGCCAACTCCTGCGGATTCGAGAACCTCGCTAAGGCGCACCCCACCCCAGAGCGATGTCCCGATCAGATTGCCACCGACCTCGTTCGAGATGCATGTCATCACAGAGTGCTCCTCGACGATCTCGAAACGCTCCTGGAGTTGCTTGAAGGTGAACGTCAGCTCATCGTCGACCGCGCCGAACACACGGAGGTTCCAACCATCGGCATCAACGGAGGGCTTGATGAGATTGATGTCGACCACGTAGTGCTCCTCGGCCGTCGTCACGTCGCTCGGAAGTCCGGCTAGGTCGGGAAATGCGTCGTCCACCGGCGGGAGCTCCTCCCTGGACGCGGCCGCTGCCAGCTCGACGTTGCGATCGGGTCCAGAAAAAGCCGCGCCAACCACCCGAGTGCACCGCCGGCGATCGAGATGGCAAGCGCGCCGCCGAAGCCGAGCCGCAGGACTTTTCTGCGCCCAGTGTCCACTTGCGCCGCGGACGCTGCGTAGACCGATGACGCGACGAGTTCGTAGCAAACGGCTGACAGAACCAGGAACAGGACGGTGAGGAGGACACCCCCGATTCCCGTTGCGCTTCCCAGCGAAACCACGGCGCCGAGAGCGGCGATGACGATCGCGGTTTCGACGGTGCGCAGCCGTCCATCGCGCGACAGGCGCCACAACAACTCGGCCCCCAGTAGCAGCGATCCGACGAGCACTCCGAGAGCCAGGAGACGCAACGACCAGTGTTTCAAGGCGTCGATAAAGAACGTCGACACATCTCCGGGAGTTGCCCGGATAAGGAGGTCGGCTAGAGCAGCGGGCGGGAAGATGACCCCCTCGAGGAGGCTCGACCCGGCCCAAATGAGGGCCGTGGACACGGCCATGGCCGCGAACCCCGCCCTCCGTACCAGCCTGCGATCGAGCTCCACGAGTTGTGGCTCACGAGACTCGGTTGCGATCGTCACACCACCATTGTGGGCGCCCCTCGGGACTATGGGGCGGTCGTGACACAATCGGTCTCACAGGACGAGAGAATCACTCGGTTTCCGATGAGTTGGCGGGTCTCGACTCGTCACAACTAGCAAAGCCGTCGATGAAAAGGGAGAGAATGGAAGTCCTGGGAAGACCATCGGCTTGCGGTGAGTTGACGCAGTAATGCCCACGCCTCGAACGATCATTCGCACCTACCTCCTGCTGATGCTCGGCAACACGCTGGCTGCGTCGCTGATCTGGGGGATCAATACGATCTTCCTGCTGGAAGCGGGCCTTTCGAATCTTCAAGCTTTTTCAGCCAACGCGTTTTTCACCGCGGGAATGGTGATCTTCGAAGTTCCGACCGGGATCATCGCCGACACAAGGGGTCGTCGTTTCTCCTACCTGCTCGGCACCGTCTCGCTGAGCGCGGCAACGCTTCTCTACGTGTTGCTCTGATTACGCGGAGGCGCCCTTCTGGCAATGGGCGGCCGTGTCAATCTTCATCGGCCTCGGGTTCACGTTCTTCTCCGGAGCGGTCGAGGCCTGGCTGGTGGATGCCCTTACCGCAGCGGGATACACGGGAGAGTTGGAGGCTGTATTCGGGCGCGGCCAGATCGTGATGGGAGTCGCCATGCTCACGGGCTCGGTGGCGGGAGGTTTCATCGCCCAACAGTTCGGGGTTGGGGTTCCGTTCGTGGCGCGTGGTTATCCTCGTGGTGATGTTCGTGGTCGCTTTCGTGCTCATGCACGACATCGGGTTCACACCCGAGAAGGGCGCGCGGCCGCTCACCGAGATGCGGAAGGTGGCCAAGGCCTCGATCGACTACGGCATGCGTGTGCCGGCAGTCAAGTGGCTCATGATCGAGGCCCTCTTCACCGGAGGGGTGGGCATCTATGGCTTCTACGCTTTCAGCCCTACCTCCTCGAGCTATACGGCGATCCAGAGGCCTACCAGATCGCCGGCTTGGTGGCGGCGATCGTCGCGGGCGCCCAGATCCTCGGTGGCGTTGCGGCCCCCGCGTTCGCCGTCTCTTTCACCGCCGCACTTCCGCGCTCATCACCACCACGGCATTGGGTGTGGCCGCGCTTGGTTTAATCGGTGTCTTCGAGAGCTTCTGGGGCGTGATCATCCTGATCGTCGTCTGGGCACTGGTATTCGCGGCATCGATGCCGATCCGCCAGGCGTACCTCAACGGCTTGATACCGTCCAAGCAGCGGGCGACGATCCTGTCGTTCGATTCCCTGATGGAGTCGAGCGGAGGCGTGTGGGCGCAGCCGCTTCTCGGCCGTGCGGCAGACGTGTGGGGCTACGCACCGTCCTACCTCATAGGGGCAGGGATATCCGCACTGGCCCTCCCCGCTCTCGTCCTCGAGACGACAGAACGCCCCCGCGGACACCCTCGAGGTGACCGAGGTGGCCGAGGTGGCAGGGATTGATGAGCATTAGCCCGGCTCGGCGACTCGCGAGGCCGCGCTTCGAATAGCTCGGCGAAGGGTGAGCACGCAGCGCCTGTCTGGTCCTCGATTCGCGTGCGACCTGAAGAAGTGGTGGGTTGGTTCGGAGCCTCCCAGTCTCAGGATTACGGTCCCGCGAAGTGGTCGTTGGGACAACGCAGCGAGGGCTCCACGGACGCCGGCATCGAGAGAGCTCTTCGCGGATGGGACCATCCTCCGGACACACATTCTGCGGCCGACCTGGCACTTCGTTCTCCCTGCCGACATCAGATGGATGCTCGAGCTAACCGGCCCCCGGGTACTCGCACAAACGGCCTCCTACTTCCGCCGGATGGACCTGGATGCGGCGACCCTCGAGAAGTCGCTCAGGACGATCGAGCGAGCCCTGAGCGGGGCAACCATCTGATGCGCAAGGAGCTGAAGGCGGTCCTCGAGAAATCAGGTTTCGACCTGGAGGGAAATCGGGTCTCGTTCATCATGATGAATGCCGAGTTGTGCGGCCTTGTCTGCAGTGGTCCGCGGCGCGGGCAAGCAACACACCTACGGGCTCCTCGAGGAACGAGCGCCGAACGCGGCGAAACGCTTAGCCAAGAGCAGGCACTGGCGGAGCTGACCGTCCGCTTCTTCACCAGCCATGGTCCCGCGACTCTCAAGGACTTCGGGTGGTGGTCGAGTTTGAAGGTCGCGGACATGAAGAATGGCCTCGAGATGGCCGGGTCCCAGCTCACGGCGAAAGAGATAGACGGCGTGTCCTACTGGTTCTCGGGTTCACCTTCGGCGACCAAGGTCACCTCACCGAGTGTCGCTCTCCTGCAGGCTTTCGACGAATACGTGGTTGCGTACAAAGACAGTCGTCATGTGATCGATGCGGCCGGCACTGCACGGGCCCACCATGAGGACTTCCCCTTCACCGGCGGTGTGGTGCTCGACTCCCAGGTGGTCGGTACCTGGAAGAGCACTTCAGCAAGGAATGCAGGCTCTGCATCCGCTTCGCGCTCTATGCCCATCCCAACGAGGCACAAACACGAGCCCTCCACGCGGGCAGCTTCGGAGTACGCACACTTTCTTGGCTTGCCCGCCGCGGTCGAGATCTCGCTGGTGCCGGCCAGGACCGGCTGACCCTTTAGAGGGACCGGATTTCGTCCCCCACCCGAATCGTTCCACCCGTGACGATCCGAGCGCGTATCCCCGCCCTTCCAATCAAGGGCTTGAGCAGGCGCTTGCCTGCCAGCCGTTGGAGGTGCGCACAGGGCGGATTCTCTTCGAGGCCTTCGAACACGACCTCGCCGGCCGAGAAGCGCCGTCCGAGCAGGTCTGTCAGCACGACCCCTTCGGTCATCAAATTGCGGCGCAGGTCCTTCGCCTCGATATCCAGGCCGCTCTCGGCCCGTCCTGCTTCGAGGCCCTCTAGCGAGAAGAGAGTCACCTCGAGAGGTCGGGTATGTTCCCCTCGCCCGTCGTGAAAGTAGCGGTCACCTCGGAGTCCCTTGCCCGCTACCGCTTCGATCTCTGAGATCTCCTGGATCGGCCCGCTCTCATCGGGGCCTATGAAGATGGCGGTGACCCGAGCGGCGTTCATCAGCGGACCGTACAACGACTATGACCAATCGGTGCATGACGCCTGCCGTTCCTCTACCAACGACGGTCTTTCCACTCGTCGAGATGGGGTTTTTCAGTTCCAATCGTCGGCGCCATTCCCGTGCCCGGGATAGACGAACGTGTCGTCGGGCAGCACGAACAGCTTGGTCTCGATGCTGGCGATGATCTGATCGAACAGCTCGCCGTCGCCCCATGTGTTTCCCGGCCCCCCCGGAAAGAGCGTGTCGCCGCTGACGAGGTGCTTGCCGATCAGAAGGCAGACGCCTCCAGGGGTATGACCCGGCGTGTGCAGCACTTTGACCTCGTGGTCCTTGCCGAAGGCAATGCTGTCGCCGTCGGACAAGGCCGACATCGATCGGCACGGGTAGTCCTCCCCCGGATGCGTGTAGACAGGCACCTCGAGGCTTCTTCTTCAAAGTCGCGGGCAAGGCGTCGACGTGATCGTAATGGCCGGCGAGTTTGGACGATGCCGACGACCTTGGCCCCCTGGCGCCGGCCAGAATCGTGTCCGCCTCGTAGACCCATCCACCAGCAAAGCCTCGTGAGTCGTGATACTTCGAGGAAATAGGTGTTGTTCTCCATATCGCCCACATGGATCTTGCGCACGATGAGGTCGTCGCCTTCGTAGTGGTGACTCAAGCCTGAGTCCTTTCTGCGCTTATTCGTTCATGTCGATGACGGTTGCGGTCGTTGAGCCCGCCGTAACCTGCGTACCTGGTTCGACGTTATGACGCACCAGGTGCGAGGGCATGCCCACCGGCCTGCGTCGTTATCGTCCCAACCTTCGAATCATCGAGCGTGATGTCGCTCCCGACTGCAAGTGCAGAGTCGGCGCGAGTCGTCTCAGCTTGCGGTTGACCTTGCTGTGAAGCGAATCTTCGCCATGG
Organism: uncultured Actinomycetota bacterium; assembly: GCA_963758885.1. Classification (GTDB taxonomy): domain Bacteria; phylum Actinomycetota; class Actinomycetes; order Propionibacteriales; family Nocardioidaceae; genus Nocardioides. The sequence continues at coordinate 288,279 of CAVWXS010000029.1, read as the reverse complement.
CCCCTCGTCCTACGTAGCAGCCCTTGTCGTAGTGCACCGCGATGTCGTCCAGACCAGCCTCGGGAGGCAACGTCTTCTCCGTCATTCTCGCCCCCATCGAGCCATGCCGCGCTCAACGCGTAGTGCCTCGAGGTCGTTCTCGGTCGCCTCTTGGAGGCCCGCATCCTTGAGCGCGACCAGTGCCTCATCAACACGATCCTTCGGGATCCATGGTCCCCGCCGGACCGCCAAGCGACAGGGTTCGATGTGCGGACGCGGTCCTGGCACAGCCGTTTGCGAAAGCTCGTCCCAGCTCGGGCCCACGACCAGCACGAGACCGAAGTCGTCGGTGACGTCCTCGATAACAACCTGGGTTGCGAAGACGTACCGCTGCAAAGCCTCGGGGAGCGATTCCGATCAGCTCGGGCTCCGTAGTGCAGCCGCAGCGTGTCATCGATCGCCAGCACTTCATGGCAACGACCATCGGCCGTGGGCGGTGATCAGGGCCGTGGTCGCGCGCGACGCCTGGCTCGATTCCTCGAACGACTCAAGTCGGAGGATCCCCGACGACAAGAAACTGCGAGGCACGCTGGGGGCCTGCGAAGTTCGAGCTTTCCCCGATCCGAGCGATCTGCGTAGAGGTTCCCAGGTGTCATTGCACTCCCGATGGATTGGTTCGCTACAGCGAGAACGGCGTAGAGCCTCCAGTATTTCCTCCTCGCGGCCCTTCGTCATACCGCCCCCCGGCTCGTGGTCTTCCTCTCGGGCCCACCTCAGCGTGTCGCCGATCGTGCGATTGAGCGGAGAGAACTCGAACCCCGCCGCAATCGCCCGCTCGGAGTCCACCGTAGCGAAGCCGGGATGGTCCAGGGGGCGTACAGCGGCACTTCTCGGCCGAGGTTCACGTCGGCCTCCCTCAGAACCCGTTCGGGAACCCATACGGGCCGGGAATCACTCGCGGCAACCGCGGACACAGCTCTCGAGGAAGTCGCTCCAGCTGAGCGCATCCTTCAGAGGCCCGGTGGCGTTGAAGCACCGTGCAACGAGTCCTCGCTTGCCTTGAGCGTGAAGCCCGCCAGGTCCCTTGCATCGATGAACTGAACAGGCCGGCCCCCATAGTCGGGCGCCAGAAGTCGCCGCCCCGAGGCGCTCGCATGCACCAGTAGGTCAAGCGATCCGTGTAGTCGAACGGTCCGACCACGATTCCGGGGCGAACGATCGTGCAGCGGTGCCCGTAGATCTCGTGCACGGCTTTCTCGCACAGTGCCTTGAGCGGGCCATACGTGTCGCCCGTGATGTCCTCGATGGTCTCATCGAGATCGTTCCCAACAGGCGAGTCCTCGTCGATGCCCGGGGAGCTGAAGTCCCCGTAGACGGAGACGGTCGACACGAAGGTGTAGTGATCCGTTGCGTCCAGCAGCGGCTTCGGCCGACTGCCGGACGACGCGCGTGGAAGGTAGCCCGAGACGTCGACAACCGTTCGAAGCTGAGTCCGGCCAGCCCGTCGAGCCCTCCGTCCCGGTCCCCGTGGACTTCCTCGGCGCCTTTGACGACACCGGGGTTGGTCTTGCCACGGTTGAACAGTGTGACCTCGTGACCGCCGCGATCGCGTGGTCAACGATATGGCGGCCCACGAACTGGGTGCCACCAAAGAACAAGATCCTCACGTCAGCCCGCCGCTCGTTTTCCCCCGCCTGAGCCAGGAACGTGAGCATCAGCTCGGCGGTCCTGTCGGGATGCTCGATTTGGGGAACGTGCCCGCAGTCGGGCCACACCTGAACCTCGGCAAGGGGCAGCGTTCGTCTGGATCTTGCGGCCGAAGTGGTGGGTGATGACCGAGTCCTGCTCGCCGTAAACGAACAGCGACGGTGTCTGCATCGAACTCGAATCGAGTGAAGAAGCCCTCGTCTCCATGGGGCTCCTCGAGATGATCGAACGAGCCGCCGCAAAGAAGGCGCCGCGCGCCCTCGGGCTCCTCCAAACCGAAGAAGTCGTCGATTGCCGCCTCGAACCAGACATCTTCGAGCCCACCGGTATCGGAAACAGCGACTCGATCGATTTCCTTCGCGGGACGCGCGGGAGGTAGCCCAGCGCCACCCGAGCTCGGGCCGCAGCACCTTCACCAAACGGAGCATCGGTCGGTGCTGAAAACGCAGCCGCCGGACAGACAAATGAGCGCGCACCCGCTCGGGATCGAGCATCGCCAGCTCCATCGCGATCTTCCCGCCCATAGAGTTACCCGCGACATAGCAATTGTCGACTCCCATCCTGTCGAGAAACCTGCAGATGTGCCCGGAGAACCAGGCCGAGTCGTAGCGACCGATCGGCTTGGAGGAGCGCCCGAAACCCGGAAGGTCGATGACGATCACGCGGTAGCGAGCGCAAGCTGAGGAACGATTGTCAGCCACGACGCCTTGGTCGCACCGAGGCCGTGAATCAGCAGCAGTGGTTCGCCGTGGCCCTGCCGGCAACCAACGCAGAGATCGTGACGCCGTTGCCGACATCGACTTCCTCCATCGTGTAGCGCATGCCGCCGGCGTCGGGCCGGTCGAACATCGGCTCGAAATGAAGGGCCCGTTCGATGCTGCCCCTCACGGTCAGCTTGCGCTCGACGAAGGCTTCGATTCCCGACATCTCGCCGGCATCCATGGCCCTCCATGTGTCGGGATCGGTCTGGATCTCGGCGTCGACCTTCCCATTCGCCTTCTCGACACTCACGCCGGAGGTGGTGACGACCACGTCACGCGTTGCCCGACCGACACGAATGCGCCAGCGGCCCCCAGCTCGGAAAACGATCCTCGAGCCACCGCTTGGGCAATGACTCCAGGAGCCCTATCGCGCTGTCCCCCATCTGATTATTGAGGATATCCAGATGGGCGCCAATTTTAAGCGGATAAAACCGATCATTCTCTCCTCGACCAACAACTTTGTCTTCTAGCGGTCAAGCAGTGTCGCGGCTACCGCGGTGCGCTGTGCGGCCGGCGTCCCGTTGAATTCGCGATGCCGAGGGCCCGCTTGTAGTAGCGGTGGAGGATGTGCTCCCAGGTGAAGCCGATGCCGCCGTGCACCTGTATCGAACGCTCGCACGCGGTCACCGCAGCCTGACTCGCCATGCGAGTGCAGCGGCCGAGGCCGTCGCTCGATCGGCGTCCCTCGTCGGATTCGGCCACGCACCACGCCGCCCAGTAGGCCATCGAACGGGCGAGCTCGGTGTCGCATGTACGTGTCCGCAACCTGGTGCGACACGGCCTGGTAGGATGCCGATCGGCTTGTCGAATTGCTTGCGCTCCGACGTGTACGTCGACGCGCCAGCTCGAGCACCTTCTGCGCGACGCCGACGGCCTCGAGGGCGAGCGCAGCCCAGCTCGCGCAGCCGAATCTGCCGCAGCACAGAGGCGGCGTCGCCCGGCCCGCGAGCAGCAGCGTGGCCGGTGTGCCGTCGAGCGTCAGCCGGCCCGAGCCGCCGCGTGGAGTCCACCGTCCGAGAGCACGGATTACTCGGCGTCGCTCGCGGGCTCACGAGCCACAGCGCCGGCGCCATCGCCGGCCGCGGCGCTCGACCACGACTGAGTTCGGCGGCGCCCAGATCGGCACCAGGATCCTTGATCCCCGTGAGCGTCCACTCGCGCCGTCGGAGCTCGGCCGAGTGGTCGTGCTCGAGTCCTTCGATGCTCCGCAGCGCCGTCGGGCTCGGCGCCGGCGCAAGCGTCGCGGCGACCTCGTCCCGACGCCACTCGACTCGAGCACGTTCGTGCGTCTCTGCTAGCGCCGGCAGCGCCAACGCGATCGGTCGAGAAGTACGGGCCCGGGGTAGAGGCCGTACCCGAGCTCCTCGAACAGCACGGCCTCCTCGAGGAAGCCGCATCCCGCGCCGCCCTGCTCTTCCGGGGATCGACAAGCCCGTCCACCCGAGCTCGGCCATCTTCGTACCACGACGCGGCGTCCCGAACCCTCGTCGGACTCGGCGAGTTCGACGACGCGCTCGGGCGGGAACTCCGACGCCAGAAACGAGCGCGCCTGCTCGCGCAGCATCTCCTGTTCTTCTGATAAAGCGAAATCCATTCTAGCGGCTCCTCGGGAGGCCGAGCACGCGCTCGGCGATGATGTTGCGCAGGATCTCGGACGTCCCGGCTTCGATCGTGTTGCCCGCGGCTGCGGAGTTGCTGGTACTGCCAGTAACCGTTCCAGACACCGTCGTCGCCGTCGAGCTGCGCGTCAGGCCCGAGGATCTCGAGAGCGAGCTTGCCGAGCCGCTGGTTCGATTCGCTCCAGTGCAGTTTCGCGATCGAGCCCTCGGGCCCGGGACGCCGGTCTTCACGAGCTCGTCAAGGCCCGATAGTTCGTGAACTTCAGCGCCTGCAGCTCGATCCATTGCCGAGCGATCCGATCGCGGATCAGCGGTCGTCGGCGACGTGCGCCGTTGTCTTCCTTCGCGAGGGCGATGAGCTTGCGCATCGCGACCTCGAGCGGCGCCGTGAGCGCGAACCCGAGCGTGCCGCGCTCGTGCAGCAGCGTGGTCATCGCCACACCCCACCTGTCGTTGGCTCTCGCCGACGATGTTCGCGCTTCGGAACCCTCACGTCGTTGAAGAAGATCTCGTTGAACTCCGGGTCGCCGGTTATCTGCACGAGCGGCCGAACCTCGACGCCTTCGGCGAGTGCATGTCGACGAGCAGGTAGGTGATGCCCTTGTGCTTGGGCGCGTCGGGGTCCGTGCGCACGACGAGGATGCAGTAGTCCGCGATGTGAGCGAAGCACGACCACACCTTCTGACCGTTGACGACGTAGTGGTCGCCGTCGATCCTCGGCCTTCGTCCGCAGGGACGCGAGGTCGGAGCCCGAGCCGGGCTCGGAGAATCCCTGACACCAGACCTCTTCGCCGGACAGGATCTTGGCGAGGTGAGCGCGACTTCTGCTCGTCGGTGCCGTGGGCGATGATCGTCGGCCCCGCCATGCCGAGCCCGATGACGCCGATGTGCTCGGGGGTCTCGGCCCGAGCGTCTCCTCGAGGAAGATCGCCTGGTGGGTGTAGGGCGCGCCCTGGCCCCCGTACTCCTTGGGCCACGTGAGCCCCGCGTAGCCGGCCTCGTAGAGCTTCTTGGACCACTCCCTGGAGACCTCTCGTCCATCCGCCCGGTGGGTGGTCGCGCTCGCGCCAGCCCTCGGGGAGGTTCCCTCGAGCCACGCTCGGAGCTCTGTCCGGAAGGTCGCCTCTTCGGGGTGTCTCGGAAATCCATGAGGAGCGCAGCCTAGTAGGTCCGAGACGCAGATTTCGAGCCCGTTGCAGGGGAACCATCGTGTCGTGGAGTGATCGGAATTCACCACCATTGGCCCCTAGGCAGGGCTCGCTTCGCCTACGCCGGCGTGGGAGCGCCTCGATGGGTCGGCTCGTGCACGAGTCGAGCTAACCGCACGAGCCGGAGACCGTGGGGGATGAATGCAGCTCCGAGACTCGAGATCAGCATCAAAGAGCTGACGAAGTCGTTCGGCGCCCAGACCGTCCTCGAAGACATCACCTTCGACGTCCCCAAAGGCAAGATCACCCTCATGCTCGGCCCTTCGGGAACCGGCAAGTCGGTGTTCCTCAAGCACCTCGTCGGGCTGCTCAAGCCCGACCGGGGCGAGATCTGGATCGACGACAAGAACGTCCCCGCGCTGAACGAGAAAGAGCTCTACGAGGTCCGCCGCAAGTTCGGCGTGCTCTTCCAGGACGGCGCCCTGTTCGGCTCGATGAACATCTACGACAACGTCGCCTTCCCTCTCCGCGAGCACACGAAGAAGAAGGAGACGCGAGATCAAGGACGATCGTCGAGGAGAAGCTCACGATGGTCGGGCTCACGGGGGCCGAGAAGAAGCTCCCCGGCGAGATCTCCGGCGGGATGAAGAAGCGAGCCGGGTCTGGCGCGCGCTCTCGTGCTCGACCCCGAGATCGTGCTGTTCGACGAGCCGGACTCCGGCCTCGATCCCGTTCGCACCGCGTTCCTGAACGAGCTCATCGATGGACCTCAACGAGCAGCTCGAAGCGACGTTCATCGTCGTGACCCACGACATCGCCACCGCGAAGCAGCGTCGCCGACTTCATCGGGATGCTCTACCGCCGGAACCTCGTGCGCTTCGGCCCGGCGCAGCGAGATGTTCGAGTCCGACATCCCCGTCGTCCGCCAGTTCCTCGCGGGCGACACCGAGGGCCCGATCGGGATGTCGGAAGAGAAGGACTCAGACGAACGACCCAGCGACGACGATCAAGGAGCCGGGAAGGCCGAGTCGAGGCTACGGCATGACCGCACGGCAGAGGAGATCGGAGATGGACGCCAGTGCGCCACGGCGACGACGACAGGCCGGCTCCGCGTAAGAAGAACCTCTAGAGGTCGTGGATCGGACAGCTGGCGAACCCGTTCGAACCTCGTCACCGAGACGGGCAACATGTTCGCCATCACCCTCGAGGCGTTCCGGGTGATGTGGAAGCCGCCCTACCCGTGGCGCGAGTTCATCCGGCAGTCCTGGTTCATCGCCAGCGTCTCGATGCTCCCCGCGGTGCTCGTGTCGATCGCCTTCGGCGCCACGATCGCCCTGCAGGTCGGAAACGTCGCCCGCCAGTTGGGGGCGGAGTCGCAGACCGGCGCCGCGATGGTCTGGCCGTCGTGCGCGAGGCCGCTCCGATCGTCGCGGCCCTGCTGATCTCGGGAGCCGGAGGTTCGGCCATGTGCGCCGACATCGGCATCGCGCAAGATCCGCGACGAGATCTCGGCGATGGAGGTTCTGGCCGTCAACCCGATCGCAACGCTCGTGGTTCCGCGGATCTGGGCGGCCGTCTTCGTCGCGATGCTGCTCGACGGCTTCGTCTCCGTGGCCGGCATCGCCGGCGGCTACTTCTTCAACGTCATCATCCAGGGAGGAACGCCCGGTGCGTATCTCGCCTCCTTCAGCCTGCTCGCGCAGACGGCCGACCTCTTCGTCGCGATCCTCAAAGCCGGGGATCTTCGGGCTGATCGCCGCGATGGTGGCCTGCTACTTCGGCTTCTACGCGAAGGGCGGGCCGAAAGGCGTGGGCGACGCCGTCAACCGGGCCGTCGTCGTCACCTTCATGCTCGATCTTCTTCGTCAACTTCATCCTGACGGCGCTGTACTTCGCCATCGTCCCGCAGAAGTTCGGATAGGAGCCAGATGGCGACAGCAGGACGCGTCCGAGGACATTCGGCGCTTCCGGCCGCTCGTGAATCGCGGTATCGACGGCCTCGTCGAGCATCGGCGAGCAGCTGATCGTTCATGGCGAAGTCGCTCGCCGACATCGTTCCTCGCGATCCGTCACGGCGGCGAGATCGCTCGCCTCGATCTCCGAGATCACTCTCGGGGCCGGCGCGCTTGATCGTCGGCGCCGGCACCGCCGGCGTCATCTTCTTCATGGCGTTCTTCACCGGCACCCAGGTCGGGCTCGAGGGGTTCAAGGGTCTGCAGCTGATCGGCGCCGAGGCGTTCACCGGCTTCGTCTCGGCGTTCGCCAACACGCGCGAGATCACGCCGCTGATCGCCGGCGTCACGCTCGCCGCTCAGGTCGGGCGCGGGTTTCACCGCCGAGCTGGGGGCCATGCGCGTCAACGAGGAGATCGACGCCCTCGAGGTCATGGCGGTCCGTCCGGTCCCCTACCTGGTGTCCACCCGGATCATCGCCGCCCTCGATCGCGATCACTCCGCTGTATCTGATCTCGCTGTTCTCCTCGCTACCTCGCGACGGAGCTGGTGGTGACGAAGCTCCTTGGGTCTGTCGGGCGGGACCTACGCAGCATTACTTCACGCTGTTCCTGCCGCCGATAGACGTCCTCTATTCGCTGATCAAGGCGATGATCTTCGCGATCAGCGGTCGCGCTGATCCACTGCTACTACGGGTTCAACGCGTCCGGCGGACCGGCGGGCGTCGGGGTCGCCGTCGGCAGGGCGATCCGGGCCTCGATCGTCGCCGTGAACATCCTGAACCTGATGCTCTCGGCCTTTCATGTGGGGCGTGACCGACACCGTCCGCATCGCCGGATGAGCTCACCGGAACCCGAGAAGATCACGGCGTCGAACAAAAGTCCCTGATCTTCGCCCGCTTCGGCGCGATCGTTGCGGCCGGGCTGTTCTGCGGATTGTGGCTCATGGCGCGCTCGACCAGCCCGGCGGAGGTCGACGAAGCCTTATCGGCGGAAGCACCGGAAGCGCGCGACACCGCCTCAGGAGGTCATCGAGCTCCTGATCAACCACGATGCCGAGAACGTGACGACTCCGGCGAGAGAGTGCTCGAGCTCTCGACCGGCAACTTCCGTGACGACTACGAGGAGCTGCTGCCGGGGCTCGGCCCCGCTTTCGAAGAGGCCGGGGCGAGCGCGAGCGGAGAGATCCTCGAGGGCCCGGACGTCACGTTCACGGCGTCCGATGAGGCGGCGGCCATCGCGCTGTGTCGTTCAGACCACGACAGTCGACGGCACCGAGCGCTCGGTCGGCTTCACTCGCCGGCTGACGCTGGTGAAGGACGATGGCGGCTGGAAGGCCGACGCCTTCGAGCTACTCGGCGAGCTCTAGCCCTCAGCTGGCGCCTCCGAAGGTCTCGACGAGGGCCTGGTAGTTCTCACCATGCGCTCGGACTCGGGCCGTACCACGGCCCCCCCACCGAGACGCGGTCGGCGACGCCCTCCCAGTTTCCTTGACCTTGTCCCTGACCTCTTCGGCAGTGCCCGCGCACGCGATCGCGTCGCAGAGCTCGTCGTCGATGAGCTCGATCATTCGTTCCTTGTCCTTGCGTCGAAGGCCCCGCGGAGGTCGGGGATCAAGTCGGCTCGTGTCCGTGGAGGTCAAGGATCCCCGCGTAAGTGCGGGTGGTCGCATAGAACGCGATCTGTAGCTTGACCTCGCGCCGCGTGCCAGGTCGACGTCGTCGGAGATCGAGATCATGGGCAGGCGGTGAGGTTGCACTCGCTCGGTTTGCGGCCCGCCCTCTCGGCCCCCTCGGCGACGGCCGGGCGCACGACCTCGCCGAGATAGCTCGGCGATGCGAGTGGGTGAGCGAGAGACCGTCGGCGACCTCGCCGCAGGTTCGGGCCATGACTTGCCCACGGCGGCGAAGTAGATCGGGACCCGCCTGGTCGGGCTGCGGCTGAGGTCCCGTGGAAGCTCGGCATCGTCACCTGTGTAGAAGCGCCCTTCGAAGGTCACGTCCTCCGCCGCGGTTGGCCGCCCACACCGTCCGCATCGACCTCCGCGTACTCCTTGAGCTTGGGGGCCGGGTGCTCGAACACGACCGAGAACGGCGTCTCGTTCACTCGCTTTACCTGCGTGCCCAAGCCGAGGATGAATCGGCCGCCGGACAGCTCGTCCAGGTCCCAGGCGGTCATCGCCGTGATCGTCGGCGACCGGGGAACGCGAGCGCGATCGCCGTTCCGACGTTGATCCTGGAGTCGTCTGGATCGCGACCGCGGCCGCCATGAAGGCCGTGTTGGTGGTCTCCGCCGCCCAGCAGGACTCGAATCCCGCGTCCTCGACCATCTTCGCCATCGGGCCGATCATCGCTCATCGGCCCGCCGATGCCTATGCCGTAGTCCATAGTTCTCCTTCGCTCGCACTCCGTGAGTCCTCACACAGACCTTCGGATATGAGCGGCGACTATAGCCTCGGGAGCCCGCCGACAGCTTGGCAACACTTCCGCCCCGCGCGGTATGTTCCGCCCAGCGCCTGGTAGCACTTCAGAGCGAGCAGAATCACCGGCAGGGAGGGAGAGATGTGGCAGAACTGCTCGAAGAAGAAGAGATCGAACAACGCCGATGAGCTCGGCGACTGGGAGCGCGAGGGACGCCGAGATCCAGAAAGTCTTCGAGTTCGAGGACTTCACGGCCGCCATCAAGTTCGTGAACGACGTCGCCGAAGCTCGCCGATCGCTACGACCACCACCCCGACATCGACATCCGGTGGAACCGGGTGAAGCTCATGCTCTCGACCCACTCCGAGGGCGGACTCACGGCCCGCGACTTCGACATCGCCGAAGAGATCGAGCAGTCGATCAGGCTGAGGATCGGTGTCAGTCTGGCGCCGGGCATCGCTCCGACCTCGTCCCGCAGCCATGGCGGCAGCGAGAACGTCACGTCCTCGGAAGTCACCTCCTTGGTCTCGACGGTGTCGTAGCCAAGCTCGGCAAGCCTTGCGAGCAGGCCCTCCACCAGCACCTCGGGCGCGCTGGCCCCCGAGCTCACGCCGACCGTCTCGGCGCCCTCGAGCCAGGCCGGGTCCAGATAGGACTTTCGTCGGGCACGAGGTAGGCCGGGGTTCCGGCCTTGATCGCCACCTCGACCATCCGGTTCGAGTTCGATGAGTTCACCGCCCCGACGATGAGGACGACGTCCGCTTCGGGGCGATCGCCTTCACGGCGACCTGCCGGTTCTGCGTCGCGTAACAGATGTCGTTGCTGTGCGGGCCGACGATGTCCGTGAACCGGCCCGCAGCGCCTCGACGACCTCGCAGCGTGTCGTCCACCGACAGCGTCGTCTGGGTGAGATACGCGATCGGCTCATCGGTATCGAGCGGGAGCTTCTCGATCTGCTCGACGTCCTCGATCACGTAGGTCGTAGTCCGGGGCCTCGCCGGCGGTTCCCTCGATCTCCTCGTGGCCCACGTGACCGACGAGGACGATCTTGCGACCCCCGCGGTCGAACCGCTTCGCCTCGAGATGCACCTTCGTCACGAGCGGGCAGGTTGCGTCGATCACCTGCAGCTTCCGCGCCGCCGCGTTGCGCCCGACCTCAGGAGATACCCCGTGGGCCGAGAAGATGCAGACCGCCCCCTCGGGGATCTCCTCCTCGGAATCCACGAATACCGCGCCGCGTTCTCGAGCTCGGACACGACGTGGCGGTTGTGGACGATCTCCTTGCGAACGTAGACGGGGGCCCCGCAGGTCTCGAGGGCTCGTTCGACCATCTGCACGGCTCGGTCGACCCCGGCGCAGTAACCGCGGGGCGCGGCGAGCATGACTTTCTTCACCCGCCCATGCTAACGGTGCGACCGCCTACTTATCAGCAGAGCCCTGCGGTGGAGTCACCCTTAGGCCGTACCCAGCCGCCTTCGTCGTTGTACTCGACCTCGAAGATCTCGACGTTGTAGTCGCCGATTTCCAAGGTCTTTCCCGTCGTGGCCTCAAAGAGCTCGGCCCGCTTTCCTGGTTGAAGCAATGCTCAGGCGCTGCCTCGTCATCGGACACAGAACCAAGGCCGATGGAGAGACCTTCGATCCTCGGACTGGTGCCTTGTGTGATGAGCACGGCGTCGTCGGGTACCTCGGCCGCGGAGGAGCAAGAGGCCAGAAGAACAAGCGTGCAAACGCCCAAGGCGGCGAGGCAACGCCCGTGAGCTCTCCGGTTCCTGGTCCTCATATCCAGATAGGACGACAGAAAACCCGCTTCGGGTTTCTGCCGAGCAAGTCTTTTGGGAAGGTTCGGCGGGACTTCTATCAGGGCTCAGTGCGCCGCCGCCCGGTTTTCTTGGCGGTTGCTTTCCTGACCGAGGCTTTCTTCGCCGTTGACTTCTTCGGGGTTTCTTCGGGGTCTTCTTCTTGGCTGTCTTTTGCTTGTGTGTCTTCTTCTTCGGCGGAACCCGGAAGAGGTCGATCGAGCCGACCTCCTGACTCGAGGGACACAGAGGCTCGACCACACAGTCCTCGCAGCGGGGTCTCTTTGCATCGCACGTCGTCCGGCCGTGCATGATGAAGGGTCGGTACCTAGGCCACTCGTCTTTGGGTAACAGGGCCATCAGATCGCGTTCGATCTTCGCTGCCTCCTTCGAGTCGATGCCTCGTAAACCCCAGCCGCACTGCGACCCGCCCACGTGTGTGTCGACGGCGATTCCGGCGTCGGGGTCATCTTCAACAGTCTCGGGAAAGCAGTTCGCCTGGACGATGTTGGCCGTCTTGCGCGCGACCCCGGGCAGCGTGATCGAGCTCGGCGATCGTCGTCGGGCACCTCGCCGTCGAAGTCGTCGACCAGCTTCTGGCTGACATGCCCCGCACCGACTTCGTCTTCTGGTTGAAGAAGCCGGTGGGTTGGAGGTCGTCCTGGAGCTCCTCTTCGGGGACCGCGAGATAGTCCTCGGGCGCGCGGTACTTCACGAACAGGTCCTTGTGACCTCGTTGATCTTGGCGTCGGTGGACTGGGCCGACAGGACCGTCGCGACCACGCACTCGAGGGGATTCGTGAAATCGAGGGCGATCCTGGGGTCGGGATAGGCCGCTCTCTCAGCGCCTGAGGACCGGGACCCGTTCGCCGCGGGCAGGTCTCGCGGTCGGCGGGCAGGCCGAGAATACCTGGTAGGGTTGGCCAAACGATCGTTTGATTGGAAGGAGTGCTAGGTGACCAAACGACCGTTTGTTTGTTCGACCGCCGGACCGGCCGAGGACGCACCCGACAGGGACGCTGGCCGAGACAGCCGAGAGACCAGCCCCGCCGGGCCGAGCTCGTCGCCGCCGCCGCCCGCCTGTTCTCCGAGCGCGGCTATCACGGCACCTCGATGCAGCACCTCGGCGACGCGCTCGGGCTGCTGCAGAGGGTCGCTCTACGCCCACATCGGCTCCAAGGAAGAGCTCCTCTTCGATGTCGTCGACGAGGGGGCCGAGCGTTTCCTCGAGCGGGGCGCGAGCCGCGCCGCGCTCGACGGGCACGCATCCGACCGGCTCGAGGCTTTCTCGTCGGGCACATCGAGACCGCTATCGAACATCTCGATGCGGCGACTGTGTTCCTGAACGAGTGGCGCTATCTCTCCGACGACCTGCGCAGCACGACGTGCAGGCAAAGCGCGACACCTACGAGGCGATGGTTCGAGGCGATCATCGACGGACGGCATCGCATCCGGCGAGTTCCGAGCGGACGCCGACGTCGACATGGCCGCGCGCTCGTGCTCTCGGCCGGAAACTGGGTCTACGCCTGGTACCGGCCCGGCGGAGCGCTCTACGCCGACCGAGATCGGGCGTACACCGAATATAGTCAGAGGCCTCATCATCAGAGAGGAGGACTCGAGAGCGATGACCTACGAAGAGAAGCTCGCTCGGTTCAACGAGCACATCGAGGCCGGGGGCAAGGTCGAGACCGAGGACTGGATGCCCGACGACTACCGGCGCGGCGTTCTGAAGTTCGTCGAGATGCACGCGAACTCCGAGATCATGGGCGCCTCCCCGAGCGCGAGTGCCTCCCATCGCGCCCTCACTGCAGCGAAAGATGTCCTCGCGGCGAAGATCCAGGACGAGGTCGGCCACGCGCAACTGCTCTATCGGGTCGCCGAGGACCTCGGCAAGAGCCGCGACACGATGTTCGACGATCTCGTCAACGGCAAGTCCAAGTTTCACAACGTCTTCCACTACCCCGTGCAGCACTGGGGCGACGTCGCCATCATCGGATGGCTGATCGACGGAGCGGCTCTCGTGACACAGGCCGCGCTGCTCGACTCCTCGCTACGCGCCCTACGCCGCGCGTCCTCAAGCGCATCTGTGCGGAGGAGCAGCTCCACCTTCGGCACGGCGAGCACATCACGCTGGAGCTGGCCGCCGGCACCGACGCGCAACGCGCGATGTTCCAGGAGGCGCTCAACCGCTGGTGGCTCGCCGATCATCCACTTCTTCGGCCCACGTTCGAACGTCGCCAAGGACCTGTTGCTTCGCTGGAAGGTCAAGACGCGCACCAACGAGGACCTGCGCCAGGAGTTCCTCGACCGCTACGTGCCCAAGATCCTCGAGCTCGGCTTCACGTTCCCGACCCCGTCCCCTACCAGGACGGCGAGCACTGGCTGATCAGGGACGAGGACATCGACTGGGAGCCGCTCGACGCGATCAAGAAGAACCAAGGGCCCGAGACCGAACGCAGGCTCACCTGGCGTCGCGACGATCTACGAGACCCATCGCTGGGTACGCGAGGCGATGGCCGAGCCCGCGGTCGCACGTGGCCATCTAGGAGAAGCGATGATGGATATCTACGAGGTCTTCAAGCGATCGGGCACAAGGAGCCCTTTCAGCCATGCCGGGACGTGTCATCGGCGTCCGGATCCCGAGATGGCTCTGATCATGGCCAAGGAGTGCTTCCGTGCGGCGGCGCGAAGGCGAGCATCTGTGGGTGACGCGGCGCTCCGACATCCATTCGTTCTCGGACGAGAGCCTGCTCGAGATCGCGGCCGATAAGTCGCTATCGCTTCCCCGAGGCCTACCGGGACGTCGTGACGAGCGCGAGAAGGCAAGGGCCGCGCGCAGGGAGATCGCGTCTGAACGAGATGCGCTCGTGACCAGCAAGTCGCTCGTCTCTCTGCTGCCTGCGCTTCGCGCGATGACGAGCTCGTTCTCGGGCACCGCCACTCCGAGTGGACCGGTTCGCTCCCCATATCGAGGAGGACGTCGCGTTCTGCTCGATCGCCCAAGACGAGATCGGCCACGCCGCCAACTACTACATGCTGCTGGCGCGAACTCACCGGCGAGATGCCGACGGCTGGCGCTCGGACGAGACGCTCGAGGAGTACAGGCACGCGGTTCTCTGCGAGCGGCCGAACGGTGACTGGGCCTACACGCTGGCTCGCCACTGGCTCTACGACACGGCCGACGACATCCGGCTGATGCCCTCGAACGAAGCGCACCACAAGGCTCTGCGCAGCTGGCGCACCAAGATGCGACGAGAGGAGCGCTACCACCTGATCCACGCGGATATGTGGATGAAGCGCGTCGCGCAATGGACCCGTCGAGGGTCGAACCAAGCTCGAGACGGGACTGCCGAGTGCGTTCGACAGAAGCGACCGGTCTATTCGAGCCCATCGAGCTCGAGGACGAAGCGGTCGACGAGGGCTGGCTTCCCGATTCCCTCAGCCGAGATGCAGAACGCGTTCATCGAGCGAGCAGGCAACGCGCTCGACGAGCTCGGACTTCCCAACCGAGGTTCGCAGCGAGCCTCGAGGACCAGGCCGAGTTCGTCGCCTCGTCCTCGGGCGACCTGATCGCGTGCCTCGGATGGCGATGATGCGAAGACCTGCTCGATCGCCGGGCTCGGCGGCCGTTCGGGCGAACACAGCTCGGACTTCGACCAGTTATGGGGCGACATGACCAAGACCTACAGGAACGACCCAGGAGCAACTTGGTGATGCGACCCTCAGCGACTATCGAGTTCGCGGTCTGGGAAGCGCTCGCCGACCGTTCCCGATCCCGAGATCCCTGCGGTGTCGGTCGTGGACATGGGCATGATCAGAGCGTGTCGAAGTGGACGGCGCGATGTGCGCGTGATCGTGCTGCCGACGTTCACCGGATGCCCCGCCATCGCGGATCATCAAGGAGGACGTGAGCAGCCGCGGTTGCCGAGGGTGGGGACGTCGAGTCCGTCGAGGTCGAACACGACCTTCGATCCTCCGTGGACCACCGGACGGATCACCGAGCAGGGGCGAGCCAAGCTCAAGGAGTTCGGGCTCGCGCCTCCAACGGGCAAGGGTCCCGGTGCTGATCACGAAGATCGGTCTTCCCGATCAGGGCCGATTGCCCCTTCTGCGGCAGCATCGAACACGCACAACGAGAACCCCTTCGGTCCCACGCCGTGCCGGGCCCTGTACTACTGCGAGGACTGTCGCCAGCCCTTCGAGCAGTTCAAAGCCGGTCTAGCCGCCGGGTCGGCTCGGCCTCGAGTTCCAGCGAGCTCGGAGCGGTATCGAATCGGAACGCATCGACGATCTTCGGATCGAACTGCCGTCCCGCTTGCCTCGCTGAGTCTGCGGCACGCCTCCTCGACGCGGCAACGCCTGCCGGTAAGGGCGATCGCTCGTCATCGCGTGGAACGCATCGACTACGAGGATGATGCGGGACTCGAGCGGGATCTCCTCGCCACGCATTGCCGTCCGGGTAGCCGCTCCGTCCCAATGCTCGTGGCACACGGCGCACGATCGGCCGCACCTCGGCCAGGAACTCGATCGGGGCGAGGATCTTCTCGCCAAGCTCGGGATGGGTCCGGATGATCGCCCACTCCTCGTCGTCGAGTGGGCCCTCCTTCAGCAGGATCTCGGTGGGAATCCCGATCTTTCCGATGTCGTGGAAGAGGGCGCCCAGCTCGAGGTGCTTCAGGGTGTCGGCGATCGAGGCCGAGCTCGTTGCCGACCTCCAGAGCCATGTCGGTGATCCATCGTGCGTGCGACGAGGTGTACTCGTCCTTGGCCTCGAGGGCATTGGCCAGCGCCTCGACGGTCGAGATGAAGGTGCGCTCCGAGGCTTACGAAGCTATGCTGCGTTGTTGATTGCCAGCCGGGCCTGATGGCCCGATGCCCGCAAGAAGCCTCATCTTGCGCTCGGAGAACTCGTAGTCGCCAAGAGCCGGAGCCCCAACGACTAGCGCGCCGATGCCTCCCCCATCCAGCTTGAGTGGTGCCACCGCAACGTGCCCACGAACGAAGTCGAAGGGCAAACCGAGCTGCTCGACGATGTCGGCAGAATTGGCGGAAAAAGGTTCTGCCGACTCAAGCAGGGGTCGCCGCGCGCTCGAGAGGGAATCGGAACTCGGTGAGTGCAACAAGTTCGCTGCCCTCATACCCGATCTGTGCCCCCACAGCGAGATCTCCCGTATCCAAATTGGGAACCAGACGGTCGTCCGAGGAGAACCGAGAATACGACTCGCTAGCTCGACGGTACGGTTGAGAATCGCGTTGAGTCCCTCTGCGGTCGCAAGTTCGCGGCTCACGTCCAGAAGCGCGTTGGCGATCTCCGCGCTCTCTTTCTGGTCCTTGTACAGAATCGCTTTCTGCAACGCAGTCGACGCCTGGTAACTGATGCCGGCGAGTTGTCGCAGGTGGTCGTCCGCGAAGTGGAGCCCATCCGGGTCGGGGTGCCGAACGGTGATCCATCCCTTCACGCCATGAAGGGGTGCCACCGCCAGAGTCCGCCATCCGAAAGTGGAGGGCAACGGGAGTTCACGTTCGACCTCGGATGCCGTGAGGACGAACGGCTCGTTGCGTCCGCTCACGAAGTTGTCACCGTACTCGAGCGACAGTCGCATCCGAATGGCCGGCTCGATATCACTGTTCCCGACGAATCCCCGGTGTGCAACGCACAGATAGCAATCGGCGTCGTCGTCGTACATCCACAACGCGGCCCCCTGCGTCTCCATTATTTCGCGCGGCAACCTTGACGGTTTCATTGGCGACGACGTACTCCGTCGGGCGCCTTCGAGACCGTGTCCGCGAACTGGAGCAGTGCCTTGGCATTCTCCGCCTCGAGCCGTTGATTCTCATACAGGCGGGCGTTCTCGAGAGCAACTGCCGCGTGACCCGCCAGCACCTCGAGTAAACGGACGTCGTCCTCGTCGAACTGGTTGATCCCAAGTTTCGAGATGATGACCGCGCCGACGACCCGGACACCGTAGTTGAGGGGTACGGCGACGATCGACTCCTGGATCTCGGCCGTTCCTGGGACCAGAACCGCCCATTCGCAGTCACTTGCGTCAGGGACGAGCAAGGGTGACCCCGTCTGAGCCACACGTCCGGTAATCCCCTCGCCTATCTGTACCGTCCAGTTGGCGACTTCCTCTTCTAGGCGCCGGCGCCTCACCCCTGAATGCGATCGGCACCAACCTTTGTCCCTCGGTGAGGTAGACGCGGCAGGAGTGGTAGTCGATGAGCGTCCTGAGTTCGTTGGCGATGGTGCTGCCGATCTGCTTGATGTCGTTAAGACGATTGAGCTTTCCGGCAAGGCTCTGCAGCATTTTCAGGTGGGCGATCGAGCGAACATCGACGTGTGCTCGATGCGGCTCGCGTGGTCGCTCGTCGTTACCCTCTTCGAAGATCAGCGTCCGGTTCTTGCCATTGGACTTTGCCATGAGCATCGCGGCGTCCGCGCAGGCGACGAGCTCGCGCGGGTTGGCCGCGTGATCCGGTCCCTGGGCGACTCCGATTGACAACGTGATCTTTCCCGCCGGATCGAAGTCCATGGATTCGAGCTCGGTCCGGAGGCGCGTAGCCAGCCCCAGGGCGTCCCCCGCATCGCAGGACGGCAAGATCACGGCGAACTCCTCGCCGCCGATGCGACAGGCGACATCCGAGACGCGTACCGTCTCGCGGAGGAGATCGGCGATCGCCACCAGGACGGCATCTCCGGCCGCGTGACCGAAGACGTCGTTGACCTTCTTGAAGTCGTCGATATCCATCACCATCAGGGCGCACGAGTCGTGCTTGCGAATTGCTCTGTTTAGCTCCGCCCGAAGGCGCTCGTGAAAATGGCGGTGGTTGTAGAGACCGGTGAGCGAGTCCGTCTGAGCTGCGAGCTCGAGCTCGGCGCGTTGGTGCGCATTGTCGATCGCAAGGGCCGCGGCGCCGCCGAAGCGCTTGGCGATCTCGAATTCTTCCGGGGTAAAGACCGCTTCTTCGCCCTGCCGGTAGATGTTCAAGGCGCCCTTAACGAGACCCTTTGAGAGCAGCGGAATGCTCATGAACGATTCGGGGTCCAGCGGCGTACCGGGGATGATGTGAATTCGTGGATCGAGATGCGCGTGGTTGGCCAGAATCGCCTCGCGCTGGGAAACCGCGAGACCCGTGATGCCGACCCCGAAGGGGAGCTCGGTCCTTCATGATCTCCTCGGAGTACTGGTCAGTAGCCAGCACCGGGATCAAGAACTCCTGGGCCTCATCCGCCTCGTAGATGATCAGAGTGTCGTACTGGAGGAGATCCATGAGCGTGCCAGCAATGCGCTCGAGCAGAGCATCGAGGCTCTGTTCGGAAAGGACGTGGTGGAAGACCTCGGCCAGGCGACGGTAGGAATCAAGGCTCGCTTCGCTCACCTCTGTCTGGCTCTCTATTGTCGAATCCAGCACACAGTCCTCCCATGCCTCCGGGTCCCGCTCGCCCGTGGGTCTACGTCTGTGTATCGGAGGGCCCTGCGGCCCCCTTGAATGAAGTCGGGGACCCGAGTTGGAGGTATCCAACGCCCGGACGCGCCCGAATGGGCAACCGGGGATCGATTGGCTCTCCACGGGGCACTTGGCCGTTACTCTCTCGGCTGCCGGACCCAAACCATCGTGACGAAGGGTGATTCCAGTGCCCATTGAGGTGACCGAGGAAGCCGTCGACGTGCTCCGGCGATCGCTCGAGCTGGGCGGGATCGACCCCTCGGGGGGCGGCGGCGTGCGCCTGAGGGCCGCGCACGGGCTTGGAGGAGGCATGGACGTACAGGTCGAGCTCGCCGACGGTCCCCTCGAGGGTGAAACGACCGTGGAGGCATCCGACGTCCGCTTGTTCGTGGACCCAGGCGTAATTGAGGCGATTCCCGATGCGGTCGTGGCGGTCGAGCCGCAACACGACACGATCGTTGTCCGGCCGGCCGACTGAGGGTCAGCCGGTGATCAGGCGGAGAGCAGTCGTGGAGGGACAGCGTGCAGGGGGTCTTCTTTCGAGATACCTGCCGCAAGGTGGCTCTCGAGCACAATGTCGCCGGTTCGGCGGCAAACCTGCCCGACGGAACCGTCGAGGTGATACTCGAGGGCGAGCCCACGAACGTCGAGGAAGTGCTCGAGTGGTGCCGTTCGGGGCCCTCGTACGCCGACGTCTCATCGGTGGACGTCAGCGAGGAGGACCCTCGGGGCCTAAAGGGGTTCCGGATCGCCTAGCGGAGGTTCACCCACACCGACTTGGTCTGCGTGTAGCCCTCCATCGAGTGCTTGCCGAGCTCGCGGCCGAAACCCGACTGCTTGTAACCACCGAAGCTGACGCTCGGATCGTAGAGACCGGCTGTGTTGACCCAGACGGTTCCCGCTCTGATTCCACCGCGCGACTTTGTGGGCCTTCGAGACGTCGCTCGTCCACACAGCCGAAGCCAGGCCGTACATCGTGTCGTTGGCGACGGAGATGGCCTCGTCGACATCTGCGACCTGGATGACAGCGGCCACTGGGCCGAAGATCTCCTCCTGGGCGATCCGCATGTCGTTGCGAACACCAGTGAAAATCGTCGGCTGAACAAAGTACCCGTCGCCGAGGCCGGCCGAACGTTCGCCTCCCGTCACCACTTCGGCCCCCTCGGAGCGGCCGATATCGATGTAACCGGTGACGCGCTCGAGCTGTTCGGCCGAGACGACCGGGCCCATGCCCGTATCGTCATCGAGGGCAGGGCCGAGCTTCATCGCCTCGGTCGCACCTACGAGGGACTCGACGAACTCGTCGTGGATAGAGCTCTCGACGAGTATGCGAGTGCCGGCCGTACATACCTGGCCCGAGTTCAAGAAGACGCCCATCATCGAGCCCTTGGCAGCGCGTCTCAGGTTGGCGTCTGCAAAAACGATGTTCGGCGACTTGCCACCGAGCTCGAGCGATACGTCGCTTCAAGTTGCCTATCGAGGCCTCGAGAACCTTCCTGCCGACCTCCGTCGAACCGGTAAACGTGATCTTGTCCACGTCGTTGTGTGCGGCGAGCGCAGCGCCTGCCTCCTCGCCGAACCCGGTGACGACGTTGACCACGCCTTCGGGAACGCCGGCTTCGAGGCACAGCTCGGCCAGCCGCAGAGCGCGGTAAGGGGCGTCTGCTCGGCGGGCTTGAGCACGACGGTGTTGCCGAACGCGAGCGCCGGCGCGACCTTCCACGCCGCCATGATCAGGGGGAAGTTCCAGGGAATGATGCCGCCGCACACCCCCAGCGGCTCCCGCAGTGAATAGATGAACATGTTGTCGTCGGTGGGATTCGTCTCGCCGTAGACCTTGGTCGGCCATCCCGAGTAGTAGCGGAACGCCTCTCCCGCAGCCCAGATCTCGCCGGACAGCGAGATTCAGCGGCTTGCCCAGAGTCAAGGGCCTCGAGCTGCGCGAGCTCCGGCGTGTTGCTCTTGATGAGCTCCCAATCTTGTAGAGGACATCGGCCCGCTTACCCAGGACGCAGCCCCTTCCAGCGTCCGTCCTCGAACGAGGCCCGTGCGGCCCCAACGGCTGCGTCGATGTCCTCTGCTTCGCCCCGAGGCACCTCTGTGATCTTCGCCGGTCGAGGGGTCGATGACCTCGAACGTCTTGCTCGACTTAGCGTCGACCGCGGCACCCCCGATCGTAATCTTGGGGGGCCGTTCGATGAACTTGGTCACCTCTGCAAGCAGTTCGACTTCCGCCATTGACGACCTCCTAAGCTCAGTTCGTTCACTGAGTGTCGTGTTTTGTGGAGATCCCAGATTAAAGCCATGCCAGGTCCAGCCGGGCTGGCGCACACGTCGAGGGTCCTAGTCCAATGTGGCTACGCAGGATTTGGTCATTGCCAAGAAGGGCGAAACGGGAGATTTTGGATAGCTCGTGAGCACTTCCACATCACAGGCCACAGATACCGAAAGATCAACCTCGCGCAGAGGTCTTTCGGGAACCCGCCGCGTCTGGCTCCTGACATCTCTCATGACGGCGGCGGCCGCCCTTGTATACGTCTTCTTCATCCAGGACATGCCGAGACTCGAGGGAGCAGGCACGCACGTCCCGTGGTGGTTCCTTGCGATGTTGTTCTGCCTGGTCGAGATATTCGTCATTCACATCCAGTTCCGGCGAGATGCGCACTCGTTCTCCCTTAGCGAGGTACCGCTCGTGATCGGCTTCTTCTTCTCGGCCCCCTGGGAGCTCGTCGTTGCGCAGCTGCTGGGGCGAGCATCGCATTCGCCCTGCACCGCAGGCAGGGGGCACTCAAGCTCTCGTTCAACATGGCCCACTTCGCTCTCGGAACATCGGTCGCGATATTCGAGCTTCCATGCGCTTCTAGCCGACGGCGATCCGATTGGACCCCTCGGATGGGGCGCCGCCTTTGCGGGGGCGCTGATCGCATCGATCGGCAGCGGCTCACGCGATCGCTGCGGCGATATGGCTCTCCGACGGGCAGCGGCCCGCGGGCTTCACGCGAACCTTGCGCTTTCTGTTCATTGTTACTGCAACGAACACGAGCATCGCTCGCGGCGGTAACCGTTCTGTGGCTCGAGCCCTCGGCGGCCTGGTTGCTCATCGTTCCAATCGTCCTGATGTTCCTCGCCTATCGCGCCTACACATCGCCGTCGGAGAAGCACCAGAGCCTCGAGTTCCTATACGAGTCGACGCGGGCACTGAACCGATCTCTTCAGGTCGAGGCGGCTACCAGCACCCTGCTCGAACAGGCTCGGCGGATGTTCAGAGCAGAGACAGCGACAATCACTCACTTTCCATCCGTCGAGGGAGAGCCAGCACTGCGTTCGACCCTGGGCCCTGGTGACATCGAGCACTCGCTCGTCCCGGTGCGCCTAGACCCAACCGAGGGAGTCTGGGCCCGCGTTCGCATCGGAACGGGAGGCAATCCTTTTCGCCCGGCCGATTCGAAACGAACGGATACGTCGCTACTTCGAAGCAGGAAGCATTCGAGACGCAATGGTCGCTCCCCTCTTCGGAGAGGACGAGGTCGTCGGAACGATGCTGGTCGGCAACCGCTTCGGTGAAGTCAGTACTTTCGATGCCGAGGATCTCAAGCTCTTCGAGACCCTTGCCAACCACGCGAGTGTGTCGCTCGAGAATGCAAGACTAGTCGGCCGTCTCGAGGAGTCTCTGGCCCACCTCACCGAGATGAACCGGGTCAAGGACGACTTCGTCGCATCCGTATCGCACGAGTTGCGCACGCCACTGACGTCGATCCTCGGTTACGCGAAGACTCTTCTCCGTCCTAACGTCACCTTCATCGCGTGACGAAGAGCGTCAGTTCCTTGAAACGATCGAACGTCAGGGTGAGCGGCTCCGCCTCTTGATCGAGGACCTGCTCGAGGTTTCTCGCCTCGAGTCGACCGAGGTCCGGCCCGTCATCTCGACAGTCTCGCTCCCCCATCTCGCTCGACAAATCGTGGACGAGGGTCGGAATCGATCGGATCATCTCCTCGACCTCGATTTCGAGGAGGGAATGCCGCTCATCAAGACCGACGAGGGCAAGGTCTACGAGATCATCAGCAACCTGCTCGACAATGCGCTCAAATACTCGCCTACGGAGTCGCACCGCGTCAACGTGCGCGGCGTCAGGCACAGCGACGGCGTCCTCGTCTCGGTCACCGACGAGGGCCGGGGGATCCCAGCCGAGCTGCACGACAAGGTCTTCGAGCGCTTCTACCAGGTAGACCAGTCGTCAACACGGGCCGTCGGGGGCACTGGGCTCGGGTTGTACATCTGCCGCAAGATGACCGAGGTCATCGGGGGCCGGTTGTGGCTGGAGCGTTCCGACACAATGGGTTCGGTTTTCTGTCTCGGATCCCCACCACTCCTCCGCTCGGGCGCCGGAGCCCAACCAGCTTCGTTGCAGCGCGAGCTCGAACAACGAAAGGCTCCTCGTTCGGACGCCCTCAAGGACGTGACCTCTCAGCGCGGAGCGAATCCCGACGCGTAACTGCCGAGCAGTCTGGTGAAGGTTGCGTGCTCGCTGACCTCGGCCAGGGCCTCGATCATCGCGAGATCGGAGGCCGGCGCCTCTACGTCGACGTAGAACACGTACTCCCAGGGCCGGCCCGCTCGGGGCCGCGACTCGAGCTTCGTGAGGTTCAGGTGACGCTCGGCGAACGCCCCGATACATCTATATAGCGATCCCGCCACGTGGCCGACCCCGAAGACCAGCGATGACTTGTCCGGCTCTCGCAGGGCCTCGGGAGTGGCGAGACAGAGGCCGAACCGCGTGTAGTTGTCGGGGTAGGTCTGGATCCGTTCGGCCAGGATCTGCAGCCCGTAGAGCTCCGCCGCTCGCTTCGACGCGATTGCGCCGCTCCCCTTCGAGCTTCTCGTCTACGATCTTGCTGGCGGCTCCGGCCGTGTCGTACTCGGCCCGCACGGCACTTAGCGAGTTGAGGAACTCCTCGCACTGCGCGATGGCCTGAGGATGGGAGACCACCTCGACGAGGTCGTCCATCGTGGTCCCGGGGAGCGCCATGAGACAATGGTCGACCCGAACCAGAGTCTCTCCGACGAGGTGCAGGCCGTGCTTCAGAAAGAGGTCGTAGGTCTCGTTGATACTTCCGGCCTGTGAGTTGTCCATCGGCACCAGCCCCGTAGTCGGCTCGGCCGACCTCGACCGCCTCGAACACCTTCCTGATCGTGTGCACCGGCAGGTGCTCAGAATCGGGGAAGGCGTTGAGCACTCCCTCTTCCGAGTAGCGCCGGCAACTCCCTGATACGCAACGATCGTGCTCATGACGTAGGCCATGGCCGCGGGCATCGACGGCGCCGAGTCCTGGAGCGCCGTCAGGTGCTCGCGGTAGGGCGCCACCAGCTCGTCCGGCAGGGCGGCCTCGAGCACCGACAGCGCCTGGCCGAACTTCATCGCCCCGCCCTTGAGCTCGCCCAGGGTCCGGAACAGCTGCTCGGCCGTGCGCTGCTGGACCTCCGTCAGCACCGACTCGGCCGGCGCCGCCCAACCGCTTGCCGAGGCCGAGCGCCGACCGGCCGGCGTACCCCAGCGGGAGCGCCGCCAGTCGCGCCGTTCGCACGGCGGCCTTGCGCGGGAGCTCGGTCATGGTCATCCTGGGCCATTGTCCCCGACGTACCTGAGAGCGTCTCCGGTCAGGACCTCGTCGGGGGTGCAGGAGCCTGGCCAGCTCCTCGACGCCGTCGACCAGCCGGGTGCCGGGCCGGGCCCAGGACGCGTTGGCGTCGACGGCGTGGACCGGTACGCCGGGCGGCAGCACGCCGCTCGCCACCAGGTCGTCGGCGAGCGACTGGCTGCCCTCGCGGTCGTAGCCGCACGGCGCGACGACCACGACGTCGGGCTGGGCCGCGTGCACGTCGTCCCACGTGACGCGCCGCGACTTCTCGCCGCCGGTGCCCAGCAGCGGGATCCCGCCGGCGAGCTCGATCATCTCCGGGATCCAGTGACCGGGGCGAACGGCGGGTCGGTCCACTCCAGGAACATCACCCGCGGCTTGCGCCGCGAGACCGACCGCCCCACAGGGCGGCCAGCTCCGCCGCTGGTCCGCACGAGGTCGGTCGCCTCCTCCTCGTGGCCGGTGGCCTTGCCGAGGGTCTCGATCGAGGCGAACACCTCGTCGAGCGTGTGCGGGTCGATGGTCAGCACCTCCGCCGTGCAGCCCAGGTGGGCCAGTGCGTCGTCCACGACGGAGACGTCGACCGCGCAGACCGCGCACAGGTCCTGGGTGACGACCAGGTCGGCGTCGAGCCCGGCCAGCGCACCCTCGTCGAGGTGGTAGAGGTCGTCGCCGTTGGCCATCGCCGCGACCACGAACGCGTCGATCTCGGCCGGCGTCAGCCCCTCGGGCATCGCGCTGGTCGAGACGATCGTCGGGTGCGCGCCTCCTCGGGGTAGTCGCACTCGAACGTCACGCCCACCACGTCGTCCCCGGCCCCGATGGCGAACAGGATCTCCGTCGTGGAGGGGAGGAGGGAGACGATGCGCATGGGCTCACGCTACGGGGCTGGCGCATAGCCTCCTCGCGTGGACGACCCGACGTACGGCGTGCTGCGCTGCTCGCGCTGGCGGGTCTGGCGGCGGGGTTCGTGGACGCGGTGGTCGGGGGCGGTGGCCTGATCCAGCTGCCGGCGCTGTTGCTCGGGCTGCCGAGCGCGTCGCCGGTCCAGCTGTTGGCCACCAACAAGCTGGCCGCGATCTGCGGCACGACGGTGAGCAGCGCGACGTACTACCGCCGCGTCCGGCCCGACCCGAAGACGTTCCTGCCGCTGATGGTGTTCGCGTTCATCGGCTCGGCGGCGGGAGCCCTGGTGGCCAGCCACATCCCGCGGTCGGCGTTCGACCCGATCGTGCTGGTCGTCCTGATCGTGGTCGGCGCCTACGTGCTGCTCAAGCCGAGCATGGGCGAGGTCACCGAGCTGCGCTTCGCGGGGCACCATCACACCGCTGCCGCCATCGGCGTCGGGCTGGTCGATCGGGTTCTACGACGGGGCGCTCGGCCCGGGCACCGGCAGCTTCTTCGTCATCAGCCTGGTCGCCCTCCTGGGCTACTCGTTCCTGGAGGCCTCCGCCAAGGCCCGGCTGGCCAACTGGGCCACGAACTTCGCCGCCCTGTGCGTCTTCGTGCCCCAGGGGGCGGTCCTCTGGAAGATCGGTCTGGTGCTCGGCGCCTGCAACCTGGTCGGCGGCTACATCGGCGCCCGGGTCGCGGTCTCGAAGGGAACGAGGTTCGTGCGGGTCTTCTTCATCGTCGTGGTCTCGGCGTTCATCGTCCGGATCGGCGGCGACGTGCTGGGGGTCTGGTGAAGGCCGACGTCGCCCTCGTCGGTCTCGTCGACTCGCGCGGCTGGCTCTTCCTCCAGGAGCGCGACGACCTGACCACGTTCGACCCTGACCTGTTGGGCCTCCCGGGCGGCGGCGTCGAACCCGGCGAGACGCCTCCGGAAACAGCCCACCGCGAGCTGGCGGAGGAGACCGGGCTGACCGCCGAGCTGACCCATCTGAGCACCCGCCCGCTCCCCTGCCCGTTCCACGGCACCGACGTCTCCGCCATCTTCGTGGGCCGCACCGACGCCACCGACGCCGACATCGTCTGCACCGAGGGTCGCCAGATCGTCTTCGTCGACCCCGAGCAGTTCCGGGCCTCGACCTCACCGCCGCGACGCGGGCGACCTACGAGGCCGTGCTGGCCGCCGCCTCCCGGCTGACCCGGTAGTCGGTCATCCAGGCGACCGACTTGTCGGTGACGAAGGCGCGGAACACCAGGCGCAGCACGGCCTCCTGGAACACCCGACCGATCGGCCCGGGGATCTTGGAGCTGCTGCTCCGGGCGCCCGCCTTCACGATCCGCTCGACCCTCGCCCGCCGTCGCTGCTCGTACGCCGCCAGGCCGGCGGCCAGGTCCGGCGCGGCGGCGATCGCGTCGGCCAGGACGACCGCGTCCTCCAGCGCCATCGCGGCACCCTGGCCCGAGCTGGGCGACGGGGCGTGCGCGGCGTCGCCGACGAGGACGGCCCGGTCGCGCCACCACGTGGGGACGTGGCCGAGGTCGTAGGTCATGTCGGCCGCGAGCTCGAGCTCGCCGTCGCGGACCAGCTCGGCGGCCGGTCCGGCGTCGACCGCGAGGAGGCCCACCAGGTGCTCGCGCCACTCCTCCGTGGTCCTCGCGCTCCCCTCCTCGCGGGACAGCAGAGGTCCGGGGACGTTGACGAACCACAGCACGTCGCCGGAGGGCGTCGGGTGCGCACCGAAGAAGGCGCGACGGCCGAACACGAAGTGCCACTGCTCGGGCGCCAGCGCGGCGGCCTGCGCGCTCGCCCGCGTGCGCCCGCCGAAGTTCCACAGCCCGACGTAGCGAGGTGCCGGCGCCTCGGGGTCGATGGCGGTGCGGACCAGCGAGTGCACCCCGTCGGCCCCGACGACGAGATCGGCCTCGAGGACGGTCCCGTCCTCGAGGGTGACGGTCCCGGCCGCGACGTCGACGGCGCGCACCCGGGCGTCGTACCGCGTCCGCACGCCGGTCTCCCGGGCCGCCGCGGAGACCACCGCCGCCAGCCGGGAGCGGCGCAGCGTCAGGGCGGGGGTGCCGTCGGCCAGGGGCGAACCCAGCGTGACGGTGCCGAGCAGGCGTCCCGTGGCGCCGTACATCGCGTTGCGTCGGCTCGGGACGGCGTCGGCGCGGACGCGGTCCAGCACGCCGAGTGCGTCGAGGGCGTCGACCCCGTTGGGCGCCAGGGTCAGGACCGAGCCGGCGTCACCGGGATCGTCCGCGCGGCGCTCCAGGACCTCCACGTCGAAGCCGACGCGGTGCAGGGCGAGAGCGGTGGCGGGACCGGCGACGCCGCCACCCACGACGAGTGCTCGCATGGGATATCCTTTCGTACGACTTTCGTGTATTTCGATATTCGAAGGATACTCATGGCGCGACCCAGCAAGCAAGTGCGTGAGCTCGTCGGTGAGCTCGGGCGGGCGATGCAGGCCTACCAGCGCAGCACCCAGGCGTACGACGACACCGTCGGCAAGCGCCTGGGCCTCAACCCGGCCGACCTGCGGTGCCTCGACTGGCTGGTGGACGGCCCCAAGAGCGCCGGCGAGCTCAGCGCGGCCGTCGGCCTGAAGCCCGCTGCCACCACGACCCTGATCGACCGGCTGACCGACAAGGGCTACGTACGCCGGGTGGCGAGCCCCGACGACCGCCGCAAGGTCCTCGTCGAGATGACCGAGGAGGGCATGGCCCGCACCTACGAGATGTACCGGCCGATGGTCGAGGAGGGCCAGGCCCAGCTGCTGAGGCTCGACGTGGACGAGCTGACCCGGATGCGCGACTACCTGGTCGGGATCCGGGAGCTCACCGACCGCCACCGCGAGCGGCTGGCGGCCGAAACCGGGGTGCCCGGCGAGGGAAGGCCCCGTTAGCGTCGCGCGCATGGCGACCCAGCGCACCGACCCTCCGCTCGCGGCGTCCGAGGTGGACACCCTCCGCGGCTACCTGGCGTACCACCGCGACACGATGCGGATGAAGACCGAGGGCCTCGACCAGGCCCAGCTCTCGCAGGTGCACCCACCGTCGGCCCTCACCCTCGGCGGGCTGCTGAAGCACGCGGCGCTCAACGACGACTGGTGGTTCTGCCGGGTGTTCGAGGGCCGCGAGACCGAGCCCGCCTGGGTGCCGCAGGGTGCCTTCGACGAGGACGAGGACTGGGAGCTGAGCTCCGCCCGGGACGACAGCCCCGCCGAGCTGCGCCGGATCTTCGACGAGACGGCCGCGGCGGCGGACGCCGCGATCGAGCGGGGCTGGCCAAGGACGGGCTCGACACGCTGTCGGTCCAGACGAGCGGCCGCGAGGGCACGCCGTTCAGCCTGCGCTGGATCATCCTCCACATGATCGAGGAGTACGCCCGTCACAACGGGCACGCCGACATGCTGCGCGAGGCGGTCGACGGCCAGGTGGGGGAGTGAGCGACGCCAGCGCCTTCGGCCGTACGAACCCGCCCGCCTCCGCGGACGAGGCGACGATGCTGCGGTCGTTCGTCGACTACTACCGGGCGACGATCCTCCGGCAGACCGAGGGACTGGACGCCGTCCAGCTGGCCACGCCGCTGCCGCCGACCACGATGACCCTGGGCGGGATGCTCAAGCACCTGACCTGGGTCGAGAGCTGGTGGTTCCGCCGGGTGCTGCACGGGCTGCCGGAGCTGGCGTGGGTCGGCGACGGCTTCGCCGCCGACCCCGACTGGGAGTGGACCTCGGCCAAGGACGACACCTGGGAGCTGCTCGTGTCGCGCTACCGCGAGGTCGTCGCCGAGTGCGACGCGATCCTCGACGCGGCACTCGCCACGCCCGAGGGCCTCGACCTGCTGGCAAAGCGGCCGCGCCACGGCCAGCTACGCCAGCGTGCGCTGGATCCTCGTGCACCTCGTCGAGGAGTACGCCCGGCATGCCGGCCACGCCGACCTCATCCGGGAGGCGATCGACGGCAAGACCGACCTGTGAACCGGTGTCACCGAGCCGGAGGAGGCGGCTGCGGCTTGAACTTGCGCACCTCGTGGGGCCAGCCGCACGCCTCCGCGACCTTGCCCGCCCACATCTTGGCGGTCTCGTCGTCGGGCACCTCCACGAGGGCGAACCCGCCCAGCCACTCCTTGGTCTCGACGTACGGGCCGTCGCTGATCACCGTCGTGCCGCTCGTGGGGTCGGCGTGGTAGATCGGGCCGTCCTCCTCCTCGAGCCCGCCGGCGAAGACGTACACGCCGGCCTCCTTCATCTCCTCCACGACCGCCCGGGCGAGCGGTCCGCGCGGTACGTACCACTCCTCGGGGTGGTCGCCGACCCACTGCTGGTTGAAGTAGATGAGGTACTCGGCCATGTCTGCTCCTCGCGTCGCTGGCGGATCCGGTGTCCGCCTCTCGTTCTACTCCACGAACGGTGGCGACCGGATCCGACAGGTACGCGCGAAGAGATTCGTCTGCGGCGCTGAGCGGGGAAAACCGGATGAAACCGCAGACGAATCGGTGTTCCAGGGCGTCAGCGGCCGAGGTCCACATCGGCGAGGATCGCCTCGGCGTCCAGGCCGGCCGTCACGAGGCCCTCGAGCTCGGCCAGCGCCTCGGTCGAGACGCGCTGGGCCCGGCGCCCGGCGTACGGCCGGCCGAGCGGGTCGGTCGGCTCGGGGAGCGTGCTCGTCCCGTCAGTGGGCTCGGTCGGAGAAGCCGTCGGGTCGGGACTGGGCGTCGGCTCGGGGCTCGGGAGGGCCACCGAGGCGCGCAGCGCGGCTGCCTGCTCGTCGAACCAGCTCCTCAGCCCGGCCAGCGACTCGCGCGAGAGGCGGCGGGCACGGTCGGCGACCACGACGACCTGGAAGGCCGCGGAAGCCGTCCGGCAGCCGGTGCACGCGGCTGTCACCGCCATGGCCCGGTTGTTGGGCCGCGCCTCCGACCAGCCGGGCAGCACGACCACCTGGACGGAGAGCGCCGCGCCGGTGCAGCCCTGGCAGGCCTGCGTCCAGGCGACCGCGGAGTTGTCGAGCCGAGCCTGGCTCGCGCGAGACGCGTAGACGATCTGGAGCGCGGTGCTCTCGCCGACGCAGCCGTCGCAGTTGGCGGACGTGGTGGCCGCGGCGTCGGCCTTGACGTCCCAGTCGCGTGTCTTGAGCTCGTCGAAGGCCGCGTCGCTGACGACCGGCTGGGCCGTGGTCGGCTGGGCGCTCGCCAGGAGGTCGAGGTTGCGCGGGTCGGGGTCCGGGTACGCGCCGGGTGCCGAGTACTCGACGCCGGCGACGAGCAGGACTGCGGCGATGACGACGCACGGCGCTGCGGAGCGAAGCCTCATGACTGGTCCCCCATCTGGACGAAGTTGTCGGCGACGGCGGCGGCGATGTCCACGAGGCTGTCTCGGGTCGCTCGGCGGAGTGAGGACATGTCGGTCAGGGCTCCTTGCTCGAGGGCGTCGTCCCACGGGACGGTCACCACGTGTTGGCACCGCTTCTCGAAGTGGCGTCGCATCAGGTCCGGCGGCGCGGCTCCGCGGCGCTGGGCGTTGACGACGACGACCGCACGGGCGACGAGGTCGTCGAATCCATGGGCGTCCATCCAGTCCAGGGTCAGGGCGCCCGCCCGGCCGCCGTCCAGGCCCGAGCGCACCACGAGCACGACCTGGTCGGCCTCGGTGAGCAGGCCCTGGTTGGCGCTGTCCAGGATCCCGGTCCCCGTGTCGAGCAGGATCAGGTTGTAGAAGCGGTCGAGCAGCACGACCAGCCGGTGGTAGTCCTCCTGGTTCAGCGCCATCCCGATGCGCGGGTCGTCGTCGGACGCGAGGACCTCCAGTCGCGACTCGGCCGCCTGCGAGGTGTAGGAACGCAGCGCGGCGTAGCTGGTGATCTGGTCCAGGTCGCGCAGCACGTCGGTGATGTTCCTGTCGTGGGGCGGTGCCACCCGGTGGGCGAGGTTGCCCGCATCGGGGTTCGCGTCGACGGCGATGACGCGGTCGCCGCGGAGCATCGCGAAGGTGCTGCCCAGCGCCAGCGAGATCGTGGTCTTGCCGACGCCGCCCTTGCGGCTCATCACCACGACGCGTCGCGATCCCGAGATCGGGGTGCGCAGCCGCCGCTCGAGCTCCGCGCGTTGCTGCTCGGCCGCGCTCGGACCCGGGTTGACGAGGTGGGCGCTGCTCTCGTAGACGGCGCGCCGCCAACCCCTGCGGGGTGCGGGAACCGGCGCGGCGTACATGATCGCGTCGGTGAAGTCCGCCGCGGACAGGACGGCGGGTGGCACGGCCGCGAGGCGCTGGGTGTCCGAGAGGTCGGTGCTCATGCTGTGCTCCTTCCCGCGGGCCAGGGCCGCGGCCTGCCCGCGCACGAGCGTGACGAGCGTGCGCGGCGGTTCGCCACAGCACGACCGTCAGCCCGGCCAGCGGGACCAGGATCAGTGCGATCGACACGACGGCCAGGGCCATGGCAGCCCAGTCGCGGCGCTCCCAGGCCAGGTCGAAGACCAGCTGCTGCAGCCGGATGCCTGCTCGGCCGGCGGCGATGAAGTCCGGCAGGTGCCAGATGGCCCACACCAGGGCACCCGTCAGCAGCGGGACGACGACCAGCACCCAGCCCGTCACGAACCGGCGCGCCCGGGGCCTCAGCTCGGTGACCCGCGGATCGGGAGGCTGCCCCGGCCGGAGGGAGCGCAGCACCGGTCCGACCCTGGCGAACAGGTCGGGTACGCCGGCCAGGTCGGACAGGATGTAGTAGCCGTCGAACCGCACGATCGGGATGAGCTGCTGCAGCATCTGCAGCTGCAGTCCCAGCGCGGTCAGCAGCCACAGGCCGCTGCCCGTGGCGACGTACAGGAGCGCGAACACCACGACGGTGATCGCGTTGAAGTAGAGGCCACCGAGATCGGTGCGCACCCTGCCGGCGCGCCCCAGCCGGTAGGAGTCGGTGACGTCGGTGTAGAAGGCCGGGAAGACGATGTAGATGCCGACCCCGATCTCGCCAGGCTCGGCGCCGCCGTAGCGGCAGGCCACCGCGTGGCCCACCTCGTGCACCACCGCTGACGCGACGAGCAGGCCGTAGATGAGCAGGGCCGTGGTCGGCGTGGCCAACACCTCGGTCACGGCTCGCCAGAAGTCGCCGCCCACGACGAGGGCAAGATCGGCGATGACCAGGGCTACCAGGGCGACGACGACGACGGGCGGCCAGTACATCGGTCGCAGCATCCTGGCCACGACCTGCGTCCGGTGGGCCGGGAGGAGGGTGGCCTTGAGAGTCAGGGCCAGCAGCGGTCGAGCCCGCACCGGGCGGGTCGGCTCCTCTGCCTCGGCCGGCAGCACCAGGCCGAGCGGCTCGAGACGGGTCGTGACGAGGTGGTCGAGCCCCTCGGTCGTGAGGGTCCGGCCGTACCTCTCGCTGACAGCCGCGGCGACGTCGCCGGCGGAACGAGACGGGTCGACGTGGACGACGACGAGGTGGAGCAGCTCGGAGAGCTGGACCACCTGGTCGTCGGCACGCCGGACCAGGTACGTCGGATCGCGCATCCCCGAGCCCTGGACCTGCCCCAGGAACTGCAGGCCCGCGGCCTGCCGCCATCGGGACTCGTCGGTCCGCGATGCGGTGGCGCGGTCGTCTGCAGTCGTGAGGTTCATCGCTCTGGTGTGCTCTGGGTGTCGGAGAGAAGGACGGCGGGCGCGCCAGAGCAACACACCCGCCGCCGGATCTCGATCAGGGCATCTGGACCCCGGCGAGGTACTGCAACGCGAGCGCGTTGGCCTGCGAGTTGATGGTGGCGGCGTTGACAGCGATGGCGAGGTTGACGCCTACGACGTTGACGACGTTCACGCAGGCGAACTGACAGCTCAACGTCTCGCGGCGGGGCAGGGCCACTGCCGTCTGGGCGTCGAGGTCAGCGGTAGAAACCTCCGGTCGGATCATTCCGTTCACCCCCTTTCCTCCGGAGTTCGGCTGTCGAGGCGTGGCCCCCGCGATCGGGGGCCACGCGCGACGAGATCAGCCCTGCGCGACGACGATCGTCTGGACGGCTGCGCTGTTGGCCAGCGCTCCGATCGACGCTGCGTTGAGTGCCAGCGACGAGTTGGTCGCGTACGATCGCGGCCCAGTTGTTGTTGCCGAAGCCGACGGTCAGCGTCTCCCGGGTCGGAAGCAGCTCGGTGTGCTCGGCCTCGAGCTCAGTGAAGTTGATTTCCCGCATGGTGTTCACCTCCCCCCGTGATGCGGTGCGCGCGAAAAGAACTGCGCGCGAAGGGGACATGGAACCCATCCGGGGCGTGACGCCAGCGTGACAACCTGCTCCGATCACGCAACCGGTCTAGACCACCGAGCCCTGGTCACGCGGTTGTGGCGATGATGGGGGGGTAACCCCCTGCCGGCTGCGGATTCCACCTCGCCCAGCCCTTGAGCGGTCAGTTGCTTGTGTGGTCTCCCTTCCGGGGGGAGAGAGCGTCCGGGGGAGCTCGCCATGCCGCAGCGCGAGAGTGCATCGCAGCGCCGCATCAGCCTGCGCCTGCTCGGGGGCTGGCAGCTCGTCGACAACGGGGCCGAGCTGCGGCTCAGCCACCGAGAACAGCGCCTGATCGCGCTCCTGGGACTGAGCGGTGAGCGGGCCCGTCCGTACGTCGCCGGCCTGCTGTGGCCCGACAGCACCGACGAGCGAGCGCTCGCGAGCCTGCGCCGGGCGGTGATGCAGGCCCAGCACGCTCGTCCTGGCCTGTTGCACGCCGGGCGCGCCTTCGTCGGGCTCGACCCGGAGATCGAGGTCGACGTGGCGGAGGTCTGTCGCGCCGCCGAGGTCTCCGAGCTTCCGGAGTCCGACGACGAGCAATCCCACCTGCTCACACTGCTCAGCGGTGAGGAGCTGCTGCCCGGCTGGTACGACGACTGGGTCCTTGCCGAGCGCGAGAGCCTCGAGCAGATGCGCCTGCGTGCCCTCGACCGGCTCTCGCGGCAGGCGCTGGACCGGGGAGACCTGGTACTCGCCATCGACGCCGCCCGGTCTGCCACTGACATCGAGCCCCACTCGGAGGCGGCCTGCGAGGTCGCTCTCCGCGCGCACCTGGCACGAGGAGACCTCGCCGGCGTGGTGTCGGAGTTCCGACGCCATCGCGACGCCACGTGGGACAACGTCGGGGTCGCCCCGTCGCACCGGATCCTGGCGCTCGTCGAATCCGCCGTCGGGACGACCCTCGTCGAGGACGCCACCCCCGTGCCGGACACATCGCTACCGGCCCTCCGTCCGCCTCCGTCTGTGGCCACGCCGGCGCCACCTTCGACGCCGCGCCACCTTCACCCGCGCCGGCGCCGCCTCTGGCCGCCACGCCCACGCCAGCTGCGGCCGAGCTGGCCACCACCGGACCGCGGAGCCGAGCCGTCCTCCCCGACGTCGCGGCCACGCCACCCTCGTTCCGGCCCCCGAGGAACGCGCGACCCGCGGCAACGCACGTGTCCTCGCGGGGCTGGTCGGGGCGGCGGTCCTGCTGCTCGCGGTGTCCCTCGTGGTGGCCGTCGGTGGCCCGGACCGAGGCGGGAGTGGACCGGAGGCCAGCACGCGGACGACGGCATCGATGGACTCGTCCGGCCGAGCGCGATGGTGCACCGGACGGCCGTAAGGTCCTCGACCGGGTCGCGCAGGAGCTCAGCGTCCAGCCGGCCGGCCTCGTGCCCGGCGTGGCCAGGTTCACCTTGAGTGCGTCGTCCCTGCCGGCACCTGTGCAGCTCACCATCAGGAGCGCCACGGGTGCCCTCATTGTCCGGACCGTGTGGGTGACGAGCCGCGACGGACGTCGGGTCGTCCTGGAGGGCCTGCCTGCGGGTTGGGCACGGTGGACGGCCACGTCGCCGGAAGTCGACCCCGTGTCCGGCCGGGTGTGGGTTTCACCACCCCCCTCTCCCACGGCGACGCCGACGCCCACCGCGAGCCCGACCGAGGAGCCCGCCCCGCCGCCACGGCCCAGCCCGACCCCACAGCCCAGCCCGACCCCGCAGCCCAGCCCGACCCCGCAGCCCAGCCCGACCCCACAGCCCAGCCCGACCCCACAGCCCAGCCCGACCCCACAGCCCAGCCCGACCCCACAGCCCAGCCCGACCCCACAGCCCAGCCCGACCCCACAGCCCAGCCCGACCCCACAGCCCACCCCGACCGGGTTGCCCACCGACCCCGGCACGGTGGCACCGCCTCCGGTCGGGTGAGGAGGCCGACCATGCCCGAGAACCCCCCCGCCGCGTCGCGCGCCTGGCGGCCGCCCTTGCTCCTGGCTCTCCTGCTCGTCGCGGCAGGTCTGCTGGCGGTGGACCAGCGCTCCGCCGACGCCACACCGGTCGTGGCGTCGTACGCCCAGGACACCGCCCACCGGTGGAGCGGGTACCGCATCCCCCGCAACGGCCACGCAGACGGCGGCTGGATGGGCGGCTACAAGATCGGTGACACCCCCCTCTTCGTGGTCACACCGACCAGACGCCCGAACCGACGCGGCTACGAAGCGACGCAGGTCGTGGCAGACCTCGACAAGTCCCGAGGTGCCTCGCGTCGCGCGACCGCGCGGGCTGCGTGGGTGCTGTCCAAGTACGGCGGCTACCGAGACGCTCGGCAGGCTGCCGCCGTCGACGCCGTCGTGTATCACCTGCTGGTAGGCGGCCGGTGGCGGATCGATCACCATCGCGGAGCGGCCCGGATCCGGCACAGCGGCGACCCGGCCTCGGTGCGCAGGTACGCCAGGATCATGCTGGGACAGAGCCGCAAGTTCGCGGGCGTCTACCGGGTGACGGTGACGGCCACCAGCGCCGACGTGGGCGGCACGATCGAGGCGACGGTCAAGGTCACCGCCCGCCACGACCGACCCGCGGCAGGGCTCCCCGTGGCGGTGTCCGCGCCCGGCGCCGCGACGGTCCACGCCGTCACCGGTGACGACGGCCGGGCGGTGGCACACTTCCCGGCGACCCAGCAGGGCTGGCAGGACGTCACGGCCAGCGTGGGCCAGGTGCCCGAACACCGCCTCTACCTGCGCAGGCCGGTCAAGCATGGCCAGGCCGCGGCCGCCGAGGGAGGAGTCCGGCGGACGGTGGACGCGAGCGTCCTCACCGCGGTGCGGGGGCCGCAGACGATGTCGTTGCAGGCCACCCCGGAGAACCTGGTCGTCGGCGGTCAGGCCGCCGTCACTGCCGCGATCGCCGGCGACGGCAGCCCACGCGCGGCGACGGCCGCCCTGCACGGGCCCTTCCCGTCCGCGTCCGCGGCCGTCTGCTCCGGCTCGCCGGTCGGCACGACGACCACGACCGTGACCGGTGACGGGAGCTACCGCCTGCCCGCCCTCGCCCCGTCCGCCGGCGGCTTCTACGCGTGGCGGGTCATGGTGGACGGCACCGCCACCAGCATGCCGGTGTCCGCCTGCGGCGCCGTCACCAAGGTCCGGGCGCGCACCACGACGACGATCCTCAGCCAGCCCACCGCGACCGTGGGCGAGAACGTGCCGGTCCAGGTGACCGTGTCGGGGTTACCGTTCCAGGGTTCGGTCCACGGGACCGTCACGCTCTACGGGCCCTACGCGAGTGCGGCCGAGAGGCAGGCAGAACCAGTGCGGAAGGATTGCCCAGGAAGCAGCCCTTCTTGCGCACGCAGGGAAACGGCACGTTCCTCTCACCGAGCATCTCGGTCATGGAGCCCGGCTACTACGCGTGGGGGGCGTCGATCAGCTCGGGCGATCTGTGGCTGGGCTCCTCAGTCACCCTGCCTGGCGCCCGGAACCCTGATGACGGTCCCGTAGGAGGACCGCGCCGGGACATTCGTGACCTTCTGACCAGGTTGTCCACAAATCTGTCCAGACCCGGTTCTGCCTCGCGGACGGCCGCTAGCGTCCCACCCGCAAACTCATCTCGGGAGGGGGCGGCGTGTCGGCGACGGCGCTCGACGGTCAGGACCAATCGCACTCAGAGCTGGTCGACCGGCTCGACCTGCTGGTGCGCGAGTCGGTGCGTCGCCAGGGCGTCGACCCGCAGCGCGACGCCCCCGTCGTACGCCGCATCGCCGAGGGGGTCGTCCGCGACCACGACGAGCGCAGCCTCACCGGGGCGGTCGCGCCGGTGGCCGACGCGGCTGCCGTGGTGGGCGAGCTGGTGGCCCGGGTGTCGGGCTTCGGGCCGTTGCAGCCCTACCTCGACGACCCGGCCGTCGAGGAGATCTGGGTCAACGACCCGTCCCGGGTGTTCGTGGCCCGCCACGGCCGCCACGAGCTGACCAACCTGCTGCTCACCCGTGCGCAGGTCGACGAGCTGGTCGAGCGGATGCTCAAGTCGAGCGGGCGGCGCATCGACCTGAGCCGCCCGTTCGTCGACGCCATGCTGCCGGAGGGTCACCGGCTGCACGTCGTCCTCGAGGGCATCAGCCGCGGGTTCTCCGCCGTCAACATCCGCAAGTTCGTGCTCAAGGCCGCCAGGCTCACCGACCTGGTCGAGCTGGGCAGCCTGACGTCGTCGGCGGCGGCGTTCCTCGAGGCCAGCGTCCGAGCCGGGCTCAACATCCTCGTGGCCGGGGGGACGCAAGCGGGCAAGACCACGCTCCTGAACTGCCTGGCTGCCGCGATCCCTGGCGGCGACCGCGTCGTCAGCGCGGAGGAGGTCTTCGAGCTGCGGTTCCCCCACCCCGACTGGGTACCCATGCAGACACGCCAGGCCGGGCTCGAGGGCACCGGGGAGATCGCGCTGCGCGACCTGGTCCGCGAGAGCCTGCGGATGCGCCCGAGCCGGATCATCGTGGGTGAGGTCCGGTCGGAGGAGTGCCTCGACCTGCTGCTCGCCCTCAACGCCGGCCTGCCCGGCATGTGCACGCTCCACGCCAACAGTGCGCGTGAGGCCTTGATGAAGATGTGCACCCTGCCGCTGCTGGCGGGGGAGAACATCTCGGCCCGCTTCGTGGTGCCGACGGTGGCGTCGTCGGTCGACCTCGTGGTCCATCTCGGCGTCGACGTGGAGGGCGTACGGCGGGTCAACGAGGTCGTGGCGGTTCCGGGCCGGGTCGAGAACGACGTGATCGAGACGGAGACCGTCTTCGAACGGCTCGGTGGCGAGCTGGTGGCCACGGGCGGGATGCCTCCGCGGCCGGCCAGGTTCGAACGACTCGGCATCGACGTCCACGGCATCCTGGCCGGCCGGTTCGACGGGCGCATCGACGGGCGCATCGAAGGGGGCCGGTGATGGGTGCGCTGATCGGTCTAGGCGTGGGCGTCGGGTTGCTCCTGGTGTGGTCGGCCTTCGCGATCCCACGGGGTACCCGATCACCGCGCGACCGCACCGGGTGGGTCGCCCGCCGGCTCGGTGAGGCCGGGATGAACCAGGTGTCGGTGCCTGGCCTGGCCGTGTTGAGCCTCGCCATCGGAGCCGGTACGACGACGGTCATCGGGGTGGTCTCCGGCACGCCGCCGGTGGCGCTGGCCTTCGGAGTGATGGCCGCCTACCTGCCGTTCGCGGTCGTCTCCGCCCGCGGCGCGCCGCCGCCGCCGCGAGTTCGCAGAGGTCTGGCCGGAAGCCGTCGACAACCTGGCTTCGGCCGTGCGAGCCGGACTCTCCCTGCCCGATGCCCTGGCCGCGCTCGGAGTGCGCGGGCCGGAGCCACTACGGCCTGCCTTCGACGCCTTCGCTCTCGACTACCAGGTGACCGGCCGGTTCGGTGACTGCCTCGACCGCCTCAAGGACGAGCTGGCAGACCCGGTCGGCGACCGCGTGGTCGAGGGGCTGCGGATCGCCCGCGAGGTCGGTGGCGGCGAGCTCGGCCGGTTGCTGCGCAACCTGTCGGGCTACCTGCGCGACGACGCCCGCACCCGCTCCGAGATGGAGTCACGCCAGGCGTGGACCGTCAACGGCGCCCGCTTGGCGGTGGCGGCGCCGTGGCTGGTGTTGCTGATCATGTCGTTCCAGTCCGACGTCATCCACCGCTACGCCTCGCCGGCGGGTGTGGGGATCCTGGTGGTGGGCGCCTCGCTGTGCGTGGCGTCGTACTGGCTGATGATGCGGATCGGTCGCCTGCCCGTCGAGCGGCGGATCCTGCGGTGAGCCCCGCTGGATCGTTGGCCTGGTGGGGGGCCGTCCTCGGCGCAGTGGTCGCCGTTGGGGCGCTGCTGGCCGCCTCGCGGGTGTGGGCGATCCGCAGGCCGCAGCTCGCGGCCCGGGTCCAGCCCTACGTCCGTGACCTTCCCCAGATCGGGCAGTCTCCCGCTCCGCGCGCGGCCGCGGCCGCGCCGACCTCGGCCGTCGTCGGCGTCTTCGGCCCGTTCCTGCGCTCGGCTGCCGACGGGGTCGAGGCGGTGATGGGCGGTGCGGGGTCCGTACGCCGCCGGCTCGACCGCGCGGGCCTCGACAAGACCGTCCACGAGTTCCGCATCGAGCAGGTGGTCTGGGGCCTGGTCGGGTTCGCCGCGGCGGCGGCCTACTCCCTGCTCCGCACGCTCAGTGGGAGCGGCGGCGCGGTGTCGTCGCTGGTCCTGTGTGCCATCGGGTTCGTCGCCGGCGTGGTCGTCCGCGACAACCACCTGTCCTCGCAGGTCAAGCAACGCGAGCGCCGCATCCTGGCGGAGTTCCCGACGATCGCCGAGCTGTTGTCGCTCGCGGTGGCCGCGGGGGAGGGCCCGGTCGCGGCGCTCGACCGCGTCTGCCGGCGTAGCCGGGGCGACCTGTCCGCCGACCTCGAGCGCGTCCTGGCCGCCGTCCGCACGGGCGAGCCGGTGACCCTGGCCTTCGACGCGCTCGCGGCTCGCGCCGGCGTCCCTGTCGTGGCGCGGTTCGCCCAGGGCGTGGCCGTGGCGGTCGAGCGTGGCACCCCTCTGGCCGACGTACTGCACGCCCAGGCGGCCGACGTCCGCGAGGCCTCGCGCCGCGAGCTGATCGAGACCGCAGCGCGCAAGGAGGTCTTCATGATGGTGCCCGTCGTGTTCCTCGTGCTGCCCGTGACGGTGCTGTTCGCGCTCTTCCCGGGCGTGATCGGCCTCAGCCTGACCACTCCATAGAAGGGGAACCGATGAACCGACTCCACGAAGTGCCGATCCGTGTTCTGATCCACGCGCACCTCGCTCTCTCGCACCGTTGGCGGGAGAAGCGCGACGAGCGCGGCGACGTACCGGGCTGGGTGCTCGTCACGATGATGACCGCCGCTCTCGTCGTGGCCATCTGGGGTCTGGCGGAGGACCAGCTCAAGCAGATGCTCAAGGACGCGCTCGACCAGGTGAAGAACAACTAGCCGTCATGGGCCCGCAGCCGACGCGCCGGGAGCGGGGCGCCGCGGTCGTCGACTTCGTGCTCGTGCTGGTGGTGCTGATCCCCGTGTTCCTGGGCATCCTCCAGGTGGCACTCGTGCTGCTCGTCCGCAACACGCTGGCCGCGGCGGCCTCCGAGGGTGCTCGGTACGCCGCCACGCTCGACCGCTCGCCGGCCGACGGCGCCGCCTACACGCGGGCCCACATCGAGGGAGCCCTGGCCGCGCGGTTCGCCGAGGACGTCGTCGCGAAGCCGGTGCTCGTGCACGGCGCGCCGGGCGTGGAGGTGCGGGTGCGGGTCGTCGTACCCGCCCTCGGCATCGGTGGCCCCGCGGTCGAGCTGACCGTGACGGGCCACGCGATCGAGGAGGAGCAGTGAGACGGCCCACGGCAGGCCAGTCAGGCCGGGACCGCCCTGGTCGAGATGACCTGGCTCGGCATCCTGCTGCTGCTGCCGATGGTGTGGATCGTGCTGTCGGTGTCCGAGGTGCAACAGGGCTCCTTCGGGGTGACCGCCGCCGCGCGGTCGGCCGGCCGCGCGTTCGCACTCGCCCCGGACGACACGACCGGCCGGCAGCGGGCCAGGGCCGCGGCGGCAGTCGCGCTCGCTGACCAGGGCATCGACGGGTCCGACTGGTCCATCACGGTGGCGTGCCCGCCACGCCCGGACTGCCATGTGGGCGGAGCCGTCGTCACCGTGCGGGTCGAGACCAGCGTCGACCTGCCGTTCGTCCCCGACCTGCTGGGCGGCGCGGCGTCGTTCTCGCTCGACGCCGAGCACCACGTGCCGATCGGCCAGTACCAGGAGCCTGGCGGTGGTGCGCCATGAGGCGGCGTCGGGCGGAGTCGGGCCAGGCGACGGTGATGATCGTCGGACTGGCGACGGTGCTCGCCATGGGTGTTGCGGTCGTCACCGACGCTTCCGCTGCCTACCTCCAGCGCCAGGGCCTCGACAGCCTCGCCGACGGCGCCGCGCTGGCCGGAGCCGACCTCGGCGCCGCTGGCGACGACGTCTACGACGGAGGCATCCGCGACGGTCGGCTCGCGGTCACGCAGGCGGAGGCGCGGGCCGCCGTCCACGACTACCTCGAGCGTGCCGATGCGTTCGCCAAGTACCCCGGCCTCGAGGTGTACGTCGACGCCGACCCCGCCGCCCAGACCGTGCGGGTACGCCTGACCGCGCCCCTGCACCTGCCGCTGAAGGTGCCGGGCGGTCAGGAGTCGGCGCTGATCGGGGCGACCGGGGCGGCGGTGGTGGCTGTCGACGATTGAAAGCGCGGAGAGCGCTAGGATGTACAAATGAGCGAACTGACGGTGAGCGAGGCGCGCGCCCGCCTGGCAGATGTCGTGGACGAGGCGCGCATCGGGCACGAGCCGGTCTACCTGACTCGGCGGGGCCGGCGCGTGGCGGCAGTCGTCGACTCGGCCTATCTGGACTGGCTCATCGAGCTCAGCGAGGACTACGCGGACGTCGCGGCCGCGCGCGCGGCACGCGACGAGATGCTGGAGACCGGCGAGCAACCCGTGCCGTGGGAGCAGGTCAAGGCCGATCTCGGACTCGCGTGACCTTCGAGATCGAGGTGGCTCCGTCTGCGGCCCGGCAGATCCGCAAGCTGGACGCTTCGGCGCGTCGACGAATACAGGCGGCCATCGAGCTCCTGGCACAGGACCCGCGTCCTCCCCGAGCGCGCATGCTGGTCGGCGGGGCTGGCGAGTGGCGCGTGCGCACTGGCGACTACCGGATCGTCTACGAGATCCACGACGGTCGGCTCGTCGTGCTTGTCGTCGCCGTAGGCCACCGACGCGAGGTGTACCAGCGGCGTACCTGACGGGCCGATCCGCCCCGGGCCGGCGTACTTCATCTCGCGGTAGCCTGCCCTCGTCGGAAGGCTGACATGGTCGGGCGAGATTCGGAGCGCGACGACCGGGTCCTCGGGTTCACCCGGGGACTGTCGCTGTTCATCGTCCCGTTTCTGCTTGTCGCGTGGGTGATCCTCTACCTGTTCCCCGGCGAGACGACCCGGCTGTGGGCATGGACGATCCCGTCCACGATGACGTCGATGACGCTGGCGTCGGCCTACCTCGGCGGCGCCTACTTCTTCCTCAGGGTGCAACGCGAACCGCGATGGACGGCGATGAAGCTGGGCTTCCCGGCGGTGGCCCTGTTCTCCGGCCTGCTGGGCGTCGCCACGATCCTGCACTGGGACAAGTTCAACCACGAACATCTCTCGTTCTGGCTGTGGGCCGGTCTCTACTTCACCGCGCCCCCGCTGGTGGTCCTCGCCTGGGCCCGCAACATGCGGTACGCCGCCCCGCCGGCGCCGGACGAACCCGTGCTGTCGCCGGTCGTCCGCGTCGTGGTGGGACTGGTCGGCGCAGGGGCCGTCCTCCAGGGCGCGGTCATGTTCCTCTGGCCCGAGGCCGTCATCGACGCCTGGCCCTGGCCGCTGACCCCACTGACCTGTCGTGTGCTCGGCGCGGTCCTCTGCCTCGCGGCTGCCGGGCTGGGTGCGTGGTTCGACCCCCGTTGGGCGGCCTTCCGGTTGATGACCGAGGTCGCGGCGGTGATGGTGACGCTGATCCTCCTGGCGGCCGTGCGCGCGCGGGACGAGCTCGACGCGAGTGCGGGGTTGGCATGGCCACTCCTGATCGGCATGGTCGCGCTGCTGGTGGGCGCGGTCCTGCTGTTGGCCCGCTACGAGTGGCGCCCGCGTCAGGCGCGCCGACGTGCCACGGCTCGGACCTGAGCTCACGCCGGGGGAGGAAGCACCACGCCGAAGCCGGCGACCGCGAGCCGGAGCAGCACCTGGCCGGGTGCCAGCAGGTCGGCGATCCGCGCGGCGCTGAGCACCTCGAGCTCCGCCAGCCGCGCGGCGTACGCGTCAGGTCCGGCGAGCCGGGCGCGCTGGAGCTCGTGGGTGTTGTGCCAGACCTTCTCGCGCGCCTCCTTGAGGAACCGCCGGGACGCCCGGCGGTTGAGTGGCTGCAGCAGCCGGTCGAGCAGGCTGCGGCGCGAGACCGCGCTCAGCTCCGCGTCCTCGGCGGCCACCCGGCTCGACAGCACTCCGTCGATGGCCTCGTGGTCGCGCTGGCGGGCCGCGAGCCGAGCCGGGTCTGCGAACTCCTCGTCGGTGATGACGGCCAGCAGCGCCTGCGGCAGGTCGTAGTTGACGTGGGCGTTGATGCCGAGCAGCACCTGGCGCAGAGCCGGGAGACCGGCCGGCGCCTCGAAGGCCAGCCGCCATGGTCTCGGCACCGGGGCGCCCGGCTCGGCACCGGCGCCGACCTGGGCGTCGAACGCGTCGAGGTAGAGCCGCGCGAACGCGACGTCCCACTCCTCGACCCACGTCGCGTCCTCGAAGACGCCGTCGACGATGGCCGCGCCGACCGCAGCGGTCGTGCGCTGGTAGGTGGCCAGGAACTCCCGGAGCCCGGACCCCGGTGGCAGGTTGTCGAGCCGCGCTTGCATGTCGGCGACGACGCTGACGACGCCGTCCGGGAGCTGCCGTGCCGCCATCCGGTCAGTCTGTCCCTTGACCGTGCGGGCAGCCAGACGTGGAGGCAAGGTGACAATGGCGGGGTGATCACCCTCGACACGGCACGGACCCTCCGCGAGGCGATGGAGCGGGCGGAGGTGCCGTGGGTGCCGTCGGCGGGCGACCGGTTCCTGGTGCTCGACCGCGACTTCGAGGAGCCGTTCATCGTCAGTGAGATGGTGATCGAGGTGCGCGACCTGCCCAGTGGGCGCTTGATCCGGTTCAACGGCACGACCGAGTGGGCGCTCGACAGCCTGCCGGCCGACGAGGCGCTCTGGATCCCGTGGGAGCACCAGCTCCGCGCCCTCCTGGGGGAGCGGTTCGCCTCGATGGAGCGGGTGCCTGGTGAGATCGAGGGGTACGCCGTCGTCCTCGCCGACGGCTCACGGCACGTCGACGTCGACCCCGAGCGGGCCTACGCCCACGCCGTGCTCGCCGTCCTCTGAGGTCCTGCGCGGGATGGCGAGCAGGACGACGACGCCGGCGACGGTCACGAGGATGCCGGCGACGTTGATGGCGAACAGCACTGACAGCACCTCGCCGAGCACGCCGCCCACCACGGCGCCCAGGAGGCTGGCCAGCCAGATGGAGGCCTGCAGCGAGCCGAAGACGCGGCCGCGGACCTGCTCGGGGGTGCGCTCCTGGGCGAGGGTCTCCACGCCGACCGACGAGGCGACCGCGGTCACGCCG
Organism: uncultured Actinomycetota bacterium; assembly: GCA_963758885.1. Classification (GTDB taxonomy): domain Bacteria; phylum Actinomycetota; class Actinomycetes; order Propionibacteriales; family Nocardioidaceae; genus Nocardioides. The sequence goes on along the minus strand of CAVWXS010000029.1, from coordinate 243,466 downwards.
CCGATCGCGGACAGCGCGATGGCCAGCCAGAGCACCGGGACGTTGAACTTCACGAGGAGGAGCACCCCCGCGATCACCGAACCCCAGCCCATCAGGACCCGGGCAGAGAACCGGGCGCCCAGCGTGCCGACGAGCAACGAGCCGACGATGCCGGCGACGGAGTGGGTCATCGTCAGCACCGCGACGATCTCGACGCCCTCGTCGAGCACGTCGCGGATCCAAGGCACGTACAGCGGGTCGAGCATGGTGCCGCCGAACGTCATCAGCCCGAAGACGACGAACAGGACGGCGATGGTGCGGTCGTCGCGCACCACCCGCAGGCCGGCCGTCCACTCGCGCCAGAAGTGCGGCTCCACGGGTTCGGCGCCGGCGTCGACCGGGCGCGCAGGGACGACGATCGGCGCCACCAGCGCGGCGGCGACGACGAACGTCAGCGAGTCGACCACGACCACCGCGTCCAGCCCCCACCACGAGAGCAGCGCCGCGCCCAGAGGTACGCCGGTCAGCCGGCCGAGCCGGTTGTTGAGCACGTTCAGCGCGTTCGCCTGAACGAGCAGCTCGCGCGGCACCAGGGACGGCAGCAGCGCCGACTCGGCGGGTTGGGAGAACGCCGCGGCTGCCGACTGCAGCGCGGCGGCGACGTACACGACCCACAGCCATCCCTCGCCGACCAGCAGGAGGGAAGCCACGATCGCGGCCTGGAGAAGGTTGGCCACCACGAGGATGTGCTTGCGGTTCCAACGGTCGGCGAAGACTCCTGTGAACGAGCTCAGCAGGATCGCCGGCGCGAGCTCGGCCGCAGTCATGCCCGCCGTGGCGAGTGTGGAGCCGGTGGTGAGGTAGACGTAGTAGGGCAGCGCGATCATCAGCACCGAGTCGCCCGCCACCGAGATCAGGCCGGCGAGCCAGAGGAGGGAGAAGTCGCGCCGCCGGAGGACGGCGAGCACGGCTAGCCGACGTGCACGAGGCGGAGCGAGTCCGCTAGGAACACCGCGCTGACCACGGGAGTGCCGTCGTCGGTGCCGACGCTGACAACCTTGGCGTCCGCACCGTCACGCACGACGTCGCGGGTGGGCAGCAGTCGCAGCCGCGGTTCGCGCTTGAGCGCCGCGCGTACTTCCGGACGCGCGAGCGTGATCCCGGCCACCGAGCCGCTGACCACCTCACCGCAGCCGTCGCACTCGGCGTACCAGCCGTGACGACCCGACCAGCTCTCCACGTCGTCGCGGGTGTACGGCCGAGGTGTCACCGGCCGGTCGCAGCGCACACAGCTCGGATCCGTCGACACCCAGTAGGCATCGGTCCACGCTGCGACCCGCGTCTGGACCGCACTCGGCCGGCGTACGTCGCCCAGCAGGGCGCCGAAGACCGGCGTGTCCAGCGGCATGCGGGCCGACATCGACGACGCGTCCGGGTCGCAGGTCCGGCAGCGGAACGCGACCTCGGTGGGGTCCTGCCGCATCAGTACGCCGCCCTTCCCACAGCCGGGGCAGCGCAGTCGCGTCGGACGCCAGCCGACGTCGCCGCGGCGCGACCAACCCTCGGCGACGGCGTCGTCGGCGAACCGGGTCTCCAGCAGGTACCGGAGCCGCGACCGTCCCCGGCTCACGCGCATGGACACCGCGTCTGCCGACGTGCCGATCCGATCGGCGATCTCGGCGTGGCTCAGCTCTTCGACGTAGTGGCCGACCAGTGCCTCGCGGGTCGCGGCCGGCAGCATGGCGAGCGCGCGGTCGAGCAGCTCGACCACCTCCTCGCGTTCCAGGACGGAATCGAGGTCACGGGCCTCGTCCGTCTCCAGCCCGGCGGTCGGAACGGGCGTCGAGCGACGGGCTCGCAGCCAGCGGCGGCAGACGTTGCGGGCGATGGCGTTCAGCCAGGCGTCCGCACCGGCTGGGTCGACGAGGCGGTGCTGGAGCCGCCAGGCCGTCAGCAACGTCTCCTGGGCCAGGTCCTCGGCGGCGGAAGCGTCACCCACGACGGCCGTGCAGAGCCGCACGAGGCGGGCGCGCTGCGCGGGCGACCACAGCAGGTCGCGCTCCGGGATCGGCGGATCGAAGGTCTGGACGGTCAACGTGGCTCCTCGGGTGCAGGTGATCCTGTCACTCCCAGATCGCGTGCGGACCTGTCGGACCAACGCCGTTTCGCCAGGAGATGTCCCGGACGTCGGTGACCTTCCGCGGCTCGGCGACGCGAGGTACACCGACCGTCGGCGCGTGCAGTGACGCAAAGGTCAGCGACAACATTGTCTCGAGGTCGGCGAGCGAGACCTCGAAGGTCGCGAACTCGTCGAGGGTGACCGAGAGCCGGAGCGGGTCCACCTCCTGGGCGAGCACGAAACAGCGTGCGCTGAGCCGGCCGTCGAGCACGTAGACGACCACCTTCCAGTAGGCGCCCGGGATGAGCACCTCTCGATAGACGACGTCGTCGTCGGTGAGCACCGGCCCGCCGAACAGCGTGAGCCGTCGGCGCTCGAGCCCGGCCTGCTCGAGCACGGCATTCTCGAGGAGGCCCCAGACGCCGTCCAGCCCGGACTGGTTGAAGTCGTTCATCTGCGGGGTGATGTTGGTGAAGAAGAACGAGTCCTCGTTGGCGGCCTGAGCCTCCGCGAGGCTGCCCCACAGCAGGTCGGAGCGTCGGGCGAGGTGGCCGCGGTCGAGGTCGTTGCCGGCGTACACCTCCTCGCCGGTCTGGGCCTCGGCCGGCATCCGCGGGTCGAGCCGGAAGTCGTTCGCGCGCGCGATCGACTCGCTGGGGAAGAGGGTCAGCCCGTCGATGTGCCAGCCCACCCAGCGCGCCAGCCGGCGTGAGGCGCTCATCGCCAGCGAGAAGTGGTTGTAGTCCCACTGGGTCGTGCCGTCGACGTCGAGCACGTCGTCGGCGACGTCGCCCACCGCGGTCGGCACGGCGACCGGCACCCCGAGGAAGTCCGGATCGAACACCCCCGAAGGCTCGCACACGCCTGTCTCAGAGTTTTCCGCCGCCGCCGATGCGCTTGTAGACGGCCTGGGCGTAGGCCAGCAGGTCCCGGGCCGTCGCCATCCGGATGCTCCCGCCCGTGTTGCTACGCACCCGATCGGCGAACCTGTGCAGGGCGACCTGCAGCTTGGCGTTGCGTCGGGGGGCGATCAAGGCCTGGACCTTGTCCCAGCGCTGGTCGAGCCGGTCGGACTCCTTGCTCCCGATGCCGCCGGTCGCCTCGGCTCGCCGCAGGACCTGGTGCATGGTGAGGTATCTGGCCGTGACGTCGATGTTCGTGGTGACCTGTCCGTCGAACCGTGCCGCCTTGGTCGCGTACGTCGTGCCCGCGTCGAGGAGCACCTGCGGGAAGCGGTAGGCGTGGCGGCTGCCGAACGGGACGTCGATCCGGTTCGCGGGCAGCAGGACGGCTTTGCCGTCGAGGTACGCCTTGCGGGTCACAGCGTCCGGTAGACCCCGCTGGTCGAGCGAGATCACCGGGTTGATCTGGAGCGTCGCGGCAGTCCCGTAGCTGATGTCGTAGTTCTTGTCACTGGCGCCCGAGCAGGTGACGGCTCCTGGGTAGACACCCGGTTTGGCGCTCACCGGCACCAGAGAGCCGCCGACGACGGCACCGCACGTCGGTGGGCTGTTGGGTGGCACGGCCAGGGTCGCGTCACTGTCACCGTTGACCCAGCCCTTCCCGCTCCAGGCGTACGACGGCACCTCGCCCGAGGGCACGGTCGTGTCGGAGGGTGTGATGGTCAGCGGGGCAGGGGTGATGGTCTCGGTGCCGGCGCCGAGGTCGATGTCGTAGTTGGGGTTGTGCGCACCGGACGGGGTGATGGCGTACTTGCCGACGCCGGATCCGGTCGGCGGCCCGGACAGCGTCAGGCCGGTGATGTCGGCCTTCGTGTCGCCGTTGACCAGGCCGTCGTACGTCGCGGTGTACGCCGGGTCCTTCGCGCCGTACACCTTGGACTTGTCGTCGGCCGTGATGGTGAGCGGTGCCGGGGTGACGTCCTCGGTGCCAGTCAACGAAGTCGATGGCGTAGTTCGGGATGCTCGCACCGGAGACGTGGATGGGATAGCTGCCGACGTCGGCGCCGGCCGGGCCGCCACCCTGGATCGTCAGGCCGGACACGTCGCCCTCGTCGTCTCCCAGGACGAAGCCGTCGTACGACGCGGTGTAGGCGGGGGCGCGTCCTCGCCGTACACGCGGGTCCGGTCGTCGGCCGTGATGGTCAGCGGCGCGGGCGTGATGGTCACGGTTCCCTTGGAGTAGAACATGTCGTAGTTGGGGTTGCTGGCTCCCGAGGCGTCGACGAAGTACTCGCCCACGTCGGCGTCGACAGGTGGCCCTTCCTCGACGACGACGCCGGTGATGTCGTCCCTGGTGTCACCGTTGACCAGACCGTTGAACGCCCACGTGAACTCGGGGTTGTCGGCGCCGTAGGTCCTGGTGTGGTCGAGCACGACGACCACGAGCTCGGCGCGCTTGATCCTCAGCGTGCCGGGGACGTAGCTGATGTCGTAGTTGGGGTTGCTGGCCCCCGAGGGCGTGATGGCGTAGTCGCCCACGTCGGCACCCGCGGGTGGCGCGTCGAAAACGAGCCCGGTGATGTCGTCCGGGGTGTCGCCGTTGACCAGGCGGGTGTACGACGCGGTGAACACGGGGTTCTCGGCACCGTAGACCTTGTCGTTGAACTGGGCCTTGATGACCAGCGGGGCGGGCGTGACGTCGAAGGTCCGCGCCACGGGGGAAGCGGCGAGGAACATGGGCGGGTCCGCGGCCTGGTGGGCCGTGACGGTGCACTCGCCGACGCCGACCAGCTGGACCGCCTGCCCGTCACCCGTGGCCTGGCACACGGAGCCCGGGCCGGCGGTGTAGGTGACCGGCACACCCGACAGCAAGCTGCCCGTCGCCGGCGTCAGCTGGTCGCCGTAGGTCTGGTCGCCCACCGCGGGGAAGGCGATCTGCTGCGCACCCGTGACCTCGACGGTGAAGGTGTCGGAGTCGGTGCCCCCACCCCAGTCGGAGACCGCGATCGTCCCGTAGTAGATGCCGGGTTGGGTGTAGGTGTGCGTGGCGAGAAGGGACCAGTCCGTCCCGGGGAGCTTGAGCCGCGTGAGTGCTGGATCCAGGAGGGGGATGGAGTTCTCGCCGACCTTGGTCGTCCCCTCGTGGCCGTCGCCGTAGTTGATCGAGATGTTGAGGTCGTCCCTCAGGCCCGCGTCCCCGAGCACGCCCTGCAGGGTGACGGGGACCCCGACCGAGGCCTCGTTCTGGTGCAGCGCCGTGACGTGTGGTGCCACGTTGCCCACGTTGACCACGAACACCGTCGTGGCCGAGTGCCCGTGCTGGTCCGCGGCGGTCAGCTCGACCTTGGCCGGACCGATGCTCTCCCACGTGTACGTCGCAGTCTTGCCGGTCACGGGATCGGAGTACGACGGGGGCGCCGGCACGCCCTGGTCGTTGCGGACGCACTCGATCCAGCCGCACCCGAGGTGCTGGAACCGCCAGGTGTAGGTGAGGTTGCCATCGGAGCTCCCGGGTGCGAAGTCCTCGGCGTCGAACGTCACGGGGCTTGCTTCGACGGGCTGGCTCGGGGCGTACGACGGCTGGCCGGTCGAGGACTGGAACTCCTCGACGGTGGCCGAGTACCCCGCGCCGTCATTGCCGATGTAGTGGATCTCGTCGGACTTCCAGCAGGTGCCGTCGTCCTGGCAGGTGTCGGAGTCGATCGTGGTCGTGTCGTCGTCGAACGACGCTCCCATGAAGTGGTAGCCGGCGGCGTCGTGGTAGAGCCACGCGAACTGGGCGTCGCCGTCCCAGTCGACGTACTGCAGTCGCAACGTCTGCTGGCCGGCGCTCCCGTTGCCGATGATGAACCAGTTCCCGTGGAGCCTGACCGGCGCTCCACCCATGGAGATGGTGGGGCTGGCGTCGCCGGGCTGACCCGCCGGTGCGCCCTGGGGAGACACCAGGAAGTGGGCATCCGTCGGTGCGGCCGGCGGGATCGGGGGCGGGTTCAGGCAGTTGCTGCGGTCGGCGAGCGATGGTGATCGCGGTGTTGCTGCCCAGGGGGACGTAGACGAGCAGGTTCGGGTCGGAGCTGGAGGTGTAGGCCCACGGCGGGATCAGCGAGTTGTCACACGCCCGGTCGGTGCGCGGGATCGGCATCGTCGCCCCGACGAACAGGTAGAAGAGGGTCTGCTGTCCTTCCGTCGTGGCCATCAAGGTGGCGGGATCGGTCTTCGCGTCGCGGCTGCCGACGACGAGCTGGGCGATCTTGGCGGGCAGCGCGGCATTGTCGAACACGCGGATCCCCTCGAGCACGGCGATCACGATGGCCAGGATGACCACCAGGACCGCACCCGCGATCGCGGCGCCTGCAGCACCGCCGGCGGCGATCCCCGGGACGAAGTTGGCCGAGGCCGATGCGGAGGCGGCCGCGCCCGCCGCCGCTGCCTCCGCAGCGGTCGCGCCGGCCGCCACCGCCGCCGCCGCGGCCGCGAGGAGGCGGCGGCCGCTGCCGAGGTGACCGCCACGGCGCCGAACGCGAAGACCCAGATGGAGGCTCCCACCGCCGCGACGATCGCCGAGCTGAGGCCGACAGCGAGGGCGGTGCCGACCGCAACGGCCGCGAACCCCGCGGCCAGCCCGATGTTGATGGCCTGAGCCGTCAGTGGTCGTTGGTCACGTTGGCGAGCGAGACCGTCTTGCCCCAGTCCACGAAGTTGTCGTAGGTCGGTGTGGGGATCGGACACCCCAGGATGCTCGTGCAGGCGCTGAAGCAGTTCGGCGAGTTCGAGCCGTCGTAGTCGGTACTGGTGTACGGCGCGGGCGGGGTGTAGCGGCAGTAGCCGCCCCGCGGTTTGTTCTGAGGGTCGTAGGTGCGGACGTCCTGTCCCAGGAAGTTCGTCAGCTCGGTCTCGGTCGCCGTCCGGGCCATCCACCAGTACTGGTTGACGTCGAGCCCGGCCCACCTGGCGTACTCGGCGCCCGCCTGCAACGCCGCCTCCTGCGGCTGCACGGAGTCGAGCTGGGTCATCCAGTCCACGGCCAGCTGCTGGTCGGCGGTGCGTTCGCCGGCGGGCGTCTCGATGGCTTCGGCGATGAGACCCCACAGCGCCAGCTGGGAGTCCGCCCGCGCCCAGGTCATCGCAGCGTCGTGGTCGCTCTCGGGCAGCTGGTGGTCGGCGAGGGTGTTCGCGATCGCCTTGTCCTCCAGCCGGCGCAACGCGGCGGCCCCCTCGGGCCCGGCCGCCGCGACCGCGCCGGGGTTGAGCAGCCCGGGGGGCGGCGGGAACACCGGGCAGCTCTGTCCCGACGCGCTGATCGTGCAGAGGTCCTTGATCTCCTTGCCGTCGAACACCGGCGGGTCGGCGTGCGCTGCTGGCGTGGGGAGGGTCACGAATGCGAACGGCAGCAGGGCGCCGGCCACGAGTCCGACGAACCAGACGAACCCTCGGCGCAGCCTGGCGCCAGAACCTCGACCCAGCAGTTCCCGTGACAACCCGACCATGGTGCCCGCCCACCTCGAACCCGAAAGCGCCGAAGCCGGTCAGCTGCGACGACGCGCATTGCCATGCACGGTACGCCTGATGGCTTTCCCACGGCAGGGGGTGCGCGGACCTTTGTCAGGGGCGCCGTACGTGCTTCTGACAAGGTGGGCGCGTGAGCCAGCTCGACTCAGGGTTCAGGGCCGAGGTCGCCGTGATCGGCGGCAGCGGCTTCTACGAGTTCCTCGACGACGCCGAGGAGGTGCCGGTCGAGACGCCGTACGGCGCACCCTCCGGTCCCCTGACCGTCGGCGAGGTCGCGGGTGTGCGGGTCGCCTTCTTGGCGCGCCACGGCAAGGGACACCTCTACCCGCCCCACCGGATCAACTACCGCGCCAACCTCTGGGCGCTGCGCTCGGTCGGCGTGCGACAGGTGCTCGCGCCGTGCGCGGTCGGCGGGCTGCTGCCGAGCGTGGCGCCGGGCGACATCGTGGTCCCGGACCAGCTCGTCGACCGCACCAGCGGCCGGGTGCAGACCTATGTCGAGCGTGGCGCGGTGCACGCGCCGTTCGCTGACCCCTACTGCGCGCGACTCTCCGCCGCCGTCACCGCCGCCGACCCGACGGTCAAACGGGGCGGGGCGATGGTCGTCATCGAAGGTCCGCGGTTCTCGACGCGGGCCGAGTCCCAGTCGTACGCCGCGGCCGGCTGGAACCTGGTGAACATGACCGGCCACCCCGAGGCCGTGCTCGCCCGCGAGCTGCGGATGTGCTACTCGGCCCTCGCCCTGGTCACCGACATGGACGCCGGCGTCGATGCGGGCGAAGGGGTCGGGCAGGCCGAGGTGTTCGCGATGTTCGCGGCCAACATCGAGCGGGTGAAGGGCATCCTCTCGACGGTGCTGGCCGACCTCCCCTCGCCCGACGGCTGCGCCTGCTCCGCCTGGGCCGACGACCTCGAGCTGAGCTACGAGATTCCCTAGCGCCGTTGAGTTGGCTCGAATGGTTGCTCGAGTTGGCCGAAATGGCGACACCTGGACCATTTGGGCCAACTCGACGCGCCATACGGGCCAACTCAACGATCTCTCAGACGATGGGGAGGACGGAGCCGGGGGAGGAGTCGGGGGTGGTGCGGAGGCGGCGCAGGCCGCGGTGGCGGGCGACGCGGACGGCGGTGGCCGAGAGGCCGAGGGCGGTGGCGGTGGCGGCGACGTCGAGGCCGACGACCTCGAGGCAGGCGAGCACCTCGCGCTCACGCGGCGGCAGGCCCGAGAGCTTCCACCGCACCCAGGCCTCCTCGTCGACCTCGAGCTGCGGCTCGGTCGCGGGGGCGAGCTCGCCGAGGTCGGCCGGGTCGACGCCGGAGGTGTGCCGTCGGCCCACTCGGCGTCGGTCGTTGGCCGCGACGTTGCGGGCGATGCCGAACAGGTAGCCCGCGAACTCCGACGCGGTCCCCTCGAACTCCGCGATCTTTCGCGCGGCGATCAGCCAGGCATCGGCGGCCAGGTCCTCGGGCGAGATGCCGGCATCGCCGCCCGCGATGGTGCGCAACCAGACGACGAGACGCCCGGCGTGGGCGCGGTAGAGCTCCCGCCAGGCGTCCTCGTCACCCGTCTTGGCCCGGCGGACCAGGTCGTCGTCACCCGCCACATGGGCCCCCGTCCGTCATGGACCTCCCTGGGGCGACGGCCGGCCGATGATGGCCGGTGGGCGGGTGGGCGCGGAGTGGGGCTTGTGCGTCGGCGTCGCCGCAGGCACTCCGCTCGGCTTGCCTGTCGGGTGCGCCGGCGTCGGCTTGACTGGTCGGCTGGCCGTGCGTCGGCATGGCCGCGACGGTGGCCCGGTCGGATGGTCGCTCGGATGACCGGTCGGCAGGTCGCTCGGCTTGCCGCTCGGTACGTCGGTGGCGGGCCGGTGGGTCGGTCCGTCGGTCCTCCTGTCCCCTCCGTCGGGAGGTCCGTCGGCCGGCCCACCGGCGGCTCCGTCACCGAGTCGCTCCCGCCGTCCTTCGGGGAGGCCGGCACCGGTTCGGTCTCCTCGGAGGGGCGGGGTTTCCCGTGGACGGGGTTCGGCAGGTGGAGTGGACCGAGCACGCCGGCGGCGTACGCCGCGCCGGTCGTGACCGTGACGACTCCGGCGGTGACCAGAGCGACGCGCCAGACCCCGAGCCGACGACGCCGGCGCCGGCGCGACGGAGAGTCGCGCGCCGGTCGCCAGGCGCCCCACCAGGGCGTCGTCGGGCTCGAGGACGGGAGTCTCGACCCGCAGCGAGCGGCGGGTGCTGGTCACGGTTCCTCCGGGTCGGCGGGTCGGCGGGACGAGGATGTCACGGTTCGAGGGCTAGTGCTGGAGTCGATCCGAGAAGAGCACGGCGGCCCCGGACCGGACGGGGACCGTCGGGGCCGCCGTGGGTTCAGGACCCGGCAGGCTTGCCGGGGTGGTGGCTGGTGTCGGGGTGGTTCTCGGAGTCAGGGTCAGCCGAGCGTCGTCGGCGTTCGGGCGTCCGAGGCCGTATCGCCGTGACGGCCACGCCCAGACCGAGGGCCCGCCGCAGGGGGTTCGGGTAGCATCCGCGGTTGCTCCTCGGAGGCGCCCCGGTGGTGCCCAAACAAGTCGATCCTTGGGCACCTGGGCTGGAGTCGGTCTGCACTCGGTACCTGTCGCGCGGCACGCCAGGTGTTGCATGGCAGATGGCAGGACTGTTCGCGTCGCCGCTGACGGGCGACGCGGGAGCACGGCTGAGCGTTGCCGTGGAACTCCTCGGCCGGCGCCGCAGTGCCCAGGGCGGCCGCGCCGAAGGTGTACGCGACGCCGAAGGCGATGACGGAGATGGCCGCGCTGAGGCCGAGCTCCCGGCGTCGAGTCATCCGCTGCATGGGTTCTCTCCTTCGGGGGTTGAGGTCGCTTGCACCTCTCACCTGTCGCGTGCCGGCCCGGCATTCGACCATGCGCCCGATTCCTCGCGATGCCGCGGCTAGGCCCGTCGGGTCCAGGGCAGGGTGAGCAGAGCCCAGATCCCGGCGACGATGGCGACCTCGGCCAGCACGTACCAGGGCCAGGGGCCGAGGTAGTCGAGCACGGTGCCGTCGGGCTTGCCGTTGAAGTAGCCGTAGTTGGTGTCGAGGATCCCGTTGACGGACATCGCGACGACCACCCACGCGAACGTCCACGCGACCGCGAGCCGGTAGCCGCGCCAGTCCGGGCCCTGACGCAGCGTCAGCGTCGCGTAGACCGCGCCCCACACCAGCAGCACGTGCTTGCCCCAGAACGCGAAGAAGTTCGGGTCGGGGAACGCCTCGTCGAGGGTCGGCTGCGCCAGCGCCTGCAGCGACAGGGTCAGCCCCCAGTAGTAGGTCAGCGCCAGCGCGCCGCGATGGCGGGTGAGCAGGGCCCAGGCGACCGGGATCCACGCGAAGTCGCACAGCTGGAGGGGCAGGTTGCCCTCGATGTCGTCGGGGTCGAGCTCGGTGACGGTGCCGACCAGGCCGAAGACGATGTTGCCGACCGCCAGAGCGATGGCGATCGGCCGCGCCACCGTCGGCCGTTCGCGCACCAGGGGTCCGATCGCGAGCAGCACCACCACGCCGACCGCGAAGATCCCGAGCACCACGAGGTGGGAGGTGGAGCAGGCCTCGAACACGGGTGAGCCCGCTCAGTCCGGCGTCAGCGCGCGGACGACGTACGCCGCCATGCGGCATTCGACTGCACCCTCGCCGAGCCGGCGGGTCAGGCCGGAGGAGACGCGCGGCACCACGTCTGCGAGGTCACCGCGCTCCTGGATCTCGAAACGCAAGGGAGTGCCGAGGCAGTAGCCCTCTGCCAGCACGGCGGCCGACGGGGCTCTCCCCGTCAGCTCGACCCGCTCCAGCTTCGCGACGGTGAGCCCGGCGGCCTGGACGTCGGCCCGGAGCCGGGTGGGGTCGGCGTACCCGTGCGGCACCCGGCGCAGGAAGTCGGGCGGGTCGTCGGGGAACAGCTCGGCCAGCGTGTCGATGACCGCGTTCTCGACCTCGTGGGTCTCGAGGGTGTCCCAGACGTTGAAGAGGAACGAGCCGCCCGGCGCGAGCACCCGGCGTACGTCGCGGTAGGCGCCGATCCGGTCGGGAAGGAACATCACCCCGAACTGGCAGACCACCAGGTCGAAGCAGTCGTCGTCGTAGGGGAGGTCCTGGGCGTCGGCCACCTGCCAGGCCGGGCCGGCCACATGGAGGGAGCCGTAGCGGACCATCGGCGGGTTGAGGTCGGTGGCCGTGATCTCGGCGTCGGGCAGCGCCTCGACCAGTCCGGCGGTCACGATGCCGGTGCCGGCGGCGAGCTCGAGCACGCGGGCGTTCGGCATGTCGAGCGCCCTGAGGGCGAGGTCGGCGGCGAAGGGCGCGAAGATCGCGAGCCCGAGGCACCGGTCGTAGACCTCGGGCATGGACTCGAGCCAGCTGGTGTCGGCGGCGTCCTTCGTCATGCCAGAGTGTGCCCCATCCGTAGGATCCGGGGTCGTGAACGACTTTCCGTACGCCGACCGGTTCACCGTCAACCGCACGCTCCCGGACCGCGGCCGCTCCGCGCGACGACGTGCTCGCCGAGATGCGGACGATGGCAGAGGAGGAGGACGCCTTCTGGGAGACCGGCAAGGTCTCGGGGACGATGTACTGCGGCGACCACGATCACTACGACTTCCTCGGCGAGGCGTTCGGGATGTTCGCCCACGTCAACGCCCTGCAGCGCGACATGTGCCCGAGCCAGACCAAGTTCGAGGGCGAGGTCATCGCGATGGCCCTCGACCTGTATGCACGCCGAGGCCGGTGACCGACGGCCAGACAGGTGACCAGACAGGTGACCAGACAGGTGACCAGAAAAAAGAACCGGCGGGGCTGGTGACGACCGGCGGCACCGGCTCGATCCTGCACGCGCTGATCGCCTACCGCGAGCACGCCCGGGAGACCCGCGGCGTGACGCGGCCGAACTTCGTGAAGCCCGAGACCGGGCACGCGGCGTTCGACAAGGGCTGCCACCTGTTCGGCATCGAGCTCCGGGTCGCACCGGTCGACCCGAAGACGACGCTCGCCGACGTCGACGCGATGGCCGAGCTCATCGACGACCAGACGATCGCGATCATGGGCTCGGCAGGCAACTACGCCTACGGCACCGTCGACCCGATCGCCGAGCTGGCCGCGCTCGCGTCATGAGCGCGGCGTGGGCATGCACGTCGACGGCTGCCTCGGCGGGTTCATCCTCCCGTTCGGCCAGGAGCTCGGCTACGCCATCCCGGTGTTCGACTTCCGGGTCCCCGGCGTGACCTCCATCTCGGCCGACACCCACAAGTACGGCTACGCCTTCAAGGGCAGCTCCACCCTGCTGTTCCGCGACAAGGCGCTGCGCCGGGCGCAGTACTTCCACCTGCTCGACTGGAGCGGCGGCAAGTACATGTCGCCGGGCATGGAGGGCTCGCGCTCCGGCGGGCTGATCGCCAGCACCTGGGCGTCGATGGTCTCGCTGGGTCGCGAGGGCTACCGCGAGCACGCACGCGAGATCTTCGAGACGGCGGCGGCGATGATGGACGTGGTCCGCTCCCATCCCGAGCTGCGGATCATGGGGGAGGGGACGTGCGGCCCGCCGACGTTCTGCTTCTCCTTCACCTCCGACGACTTCGAGATCTACCACCTCGTCGACTTCCTCGGCCCGAAGGGCTGGCGGTTCAACGGCCAGCAGTACCCCAACGCGATCCACATGGCCGTCACCCGGCCCCAGACCCGCGGCGGCGTCGTCGAGGCGTTCGCGGCCGACCTGGCCGAGGCGATCGCCTACGCCAAGGAGAAGCACGCTGCGGGCGAGGAGGCCTTCGCCGGCGCGATCTACGGCGGCGTCGCGGGTGGCCTCGACCAGGCCACCTCTGACTTCATCGTCGCCGTGATGGACGACATGCTCGACCAGCAGCAGAGCCTGCCGCCGGTCGGCTAGGCGGAACAGTCACGCCCGTTCTTTGGCGGCGGTTTGCGGAACATCTCGTGCTGCACCTGGTTCACGACAACCTCCCCAGATCGTCATTCGCGCGAGGTGCTGCTATCTGGGCGAGGTGACGCACCGGCACGGCCTATTGGCGTCGGGTGAACGTTGTGGTGCCGTTGGGGTGGTAGTTGACGTTCCAGCCGGGGTCGTGGGTGGCGCTCCGCTGGTTGAGGAGGGCGGGCTGCGCCCGTCTCGAAACCATGTCCGCTGCGCGGGGCTTGGGCCGGGATCCGTGGGCCGACCTCGCGGGCAGCGCCGCGGAGCTGGGGCGGCGCGTCGGCCGCACGTCGCGGGCGCTGGTTGCGATCGTAGGCGGCCGCCGCGGCCAAGCCCTTTGATGCTCCGCGGCCCTGACCCGCGACGTCGGCCAACAGTCGCGGCCCGTGGGTGGTGAGGCCTGGCAGGCCAGGCGTCGGGCTTGGCCGGCGGTGATCTTCTCCCCGGTGGTGGTCTGGGCGATGCCGGCGGCGGTGAGGTCGGCGACCAGGGTGTCGTGGTCGATGAGCACGACCAGGGAGGTGGCCCTGCCGCCGTGGCGGGGCAGGTCGGTCTTGAGGATGCGTTCGAGGAGGGCGACCAACGCGATGCCCTGCTGGCGGGCCAGCGGGAGCCGGGCGAACTCGTCGGACCCAGTCGACCCTGATGGCTCGGGTGCTGCGGATCCTTCGCTGGTGCTGCTGGTGGCGGCGGGGGGCGGTGAAGGCGGCCAGGAAGGTGCGGAGCAGGCTGGCGGTGAGGTCGGGGATGCGGGCGTGCAGGTCGGTGGACCCGTCGCCGCGGCGCCGCAGGGTCGCCCGGGTGGCGGCGGCGGCCCGGCGTTCCTGGTCCAGGAGCCGCTGGTAGTCGGCCTCCTCGGCGATGTCGGGGGCCAGGTACTCCAGCACCCGGTCACCCAGGATCGCGAGCTCACGAGGACCCAGGCGGGCGGCCTCGGTGACCAGGTAGGCCTCGGCCTTGGTGATGAGGTCCTCGCCCAGGTCCTTGGGCAGGTCGGTGAGGGCCTTGTCGATCACGCGCACCTGCGCGAGGTTGACCTCACCCGCGGCGAACGCTGCCTGCACCTGGGTCCACCGTGTCTCCAGCGTCACCGCGAGCTTCGCATTGGCACGGATCGCACCGGGCGCGTCGCGGGTCTTGGTCGCCATCCAGGCTGCGGTGGAGCGGTCACCCGTCGCCTCGGCGATGTCGTCGCCGACGGCCAGCACGTTCATCTCGATCGCCTGCAGCCGGGTTCGGGCACGGGCCGCCTCGACCAGCAACTCCTGCTTCTCGCTCGTGGTCAGGTAGATCGGGTCGACGGCGCACATCTCGTCGACCACCGCGTGCAGCCGCCCGATGGGAAGCCGTGAGGTGGTGGACATGACACAACCCAACCAGTCGCCACCGACACTCAAGAGCCTCAGAACCCCTTAATTCACAGGGGATTCCACGATGTGGGCCACCAATTTCCTGACCCTGCCGGGGGCCGCCCCAGGTGTCCCTGGCCACCAGCAACGCGCCCTTCTCCCCTAGAGTCCGTCCGTGGGCGTGACCGACAGTGACCTCGTCCTCAGCGTCGACCTCGGCACCGGTGGCCCCAAGGTCGGCTTCGTCACCGTGCACGGCGAGGTGCTCTGGTGGGAGCACACGCCGGTGCCGACGATCGTCGGCGACGGAGGCGCGCGCACGCAGGACGCCGAGCTCTGGTGGAAGGTTGTCTGCGAGTCCGTACGCCGGGGGTCGGCGTCCGTGGACGCCTCCCGGGTCGTGGCCGTCAGCGTCACCGGCCAGTGGGCGAGCACCGTGCCGGTCGACGAGGCGGGTCGCCCGGTGGGCGAGTGCGTGCTCTGGAGCGACACACGCGGGGCGCCGTACTCGAAGGCGGCGGTCGGTGGCCACGTCTCCGGCTACGCGCCCAAGGCGCTTGCCACCTGGCTGCGTCGCAGCGGCGGGATCCCGGACACCTCCGGCTCGGACCCCGTCGGGCACATGCTCTTCCTCCAGCACGAGTGCCCCGAGGTCCTGGCCAGGGCCAGGTGGCTGCTCGAGCCCGTCGACTACCTGACCATGCGCTTCACGGGCGTGCCCGCGGCCACGCTCGCGTCGATGACCGGGGCCTGGCTTACCGACATCCGGTCTCTGACGACACTCGACTACGACGAGGTGCTCGTCCGGGCTGCAGGCGTGGACGGGTCACGCCTGCCGCCGCTGGTCGCCACGGGTTCGGTGCTCGGGCCGGTGCTGCCCGACGTGGCGACGGATCTCCGGATCCCGGCCACCGCCGTGGCCGTCACGGGTCTGCCCGACCTGCACGCGGCCGTCGTCGGCGCCGGCGCGGTCGAGCTCGGCCAGCCCCACGCCTCGATCGGCACCACGACCTGGATCAGCGCGCCGGTCCCGCGCAAGAAGACCGACGTGCTCCGCCGGCAGGCGAGCGTGCCGGGCCTCGACAACGCCTCCTACCTGCTCGCCAACAACCAGGACTCCGCCGGCCGCAACCTCCAGTGGTGGCGCGACACCGTTGCCCCCGATGTCTCCTACGAAGCGCTGCTGGCCGAGGCCGCGGCGACGCCGCCGGGTGCCGGGGGAGTGGTCTTCACCCCGTGGCTCACCGGTGAGCGGTCGCCGATCGACGACCGCAACGCGCGTGCGGGCTTCCATGGCATCGGCGAGACGACCATCCGCGGAGACCTGACGCGCGCGGTGCTCGAAGGTGTCGCGCTGAACGCGAACTGGCTGCTCGGTGCCGCCGAGAAGTTCGTCGGCTCGCGCCTCGACGACATCCGGCTCGTCGGTGGGGGGGCCCGGTCGGACCTGTGGTGCCAGGCGCTGGCCGACGTCACCGACCGGACCATCGTGCGGGTCACCGACCCGTGGCTGGCCGGGCTGCGCGGCGCCGCGCTGTTCGCGGCGCTCGCGCTGGGCCGGGTCCAACGGTCCGAGCTGCGCGGGCTCGTGCCCACCGACCCACCGTTCCGGCCCGACCCGCGACACCGGGCGACGTACGACGCTCTGGCTCGCGAGCTGCCCAAGCTGTACGCCGCCCAGCGCGGCTTCTTCCGCCGTCGAGGCTAGGAGCCTGCTGAACAATCCGCCCTGCTGCGCGCCGCGCTGCACGCACGCTGGCTGCGTTGTCGTCACTCGACGGGTGTCCACCCGCCTTCGTTCCTCCGCCTTGCCATCGCACGCACATCACGGCGCTCGCGACGGCCGGATTGTTCAGCAGGCTCCTACAGCGAACCCTTCCCGTCGACGTACTCGTAGACGAGCTGGGCGTAGGCGAGCAACCCCCTCGCGGAGTGCCTCTCGATCTGCTTGCCGGTGAGTCTGCTGCACGTCGTCGGCGAACCGCTGGACCGCGTGACGAGCCCGAACGGCTTGGCCCTTCGCGAGGCCGACCCTGACCTTCGACCAGGCGCGGCGCAGGGACTGCTCTGCCGCCCGGTCGATCCCGCCGACGGCTGCCTCGGCCGACAGCACGTTGGCCATCGTCCGGTAGCGGGCCGTCACGAGGAGGTTGCTGGCGACGGGCCCGGTGAATGCTGGAGTCCTGGTGAGGTAGGCCCCGCCCCTTCCGCCGACGACCACGCGCGGGAAGGAGAAGGTGTGGCCGGTGCCGAAGTCAACCGCCACGTCACCGGTCGGCAGAGTGACCGACTGGTGGTCGATGGTGGCCCGCCGCGCCATGCCCGAGCGCAGGCCGGTCTGGTCGAGGCGGATCACCGGGTTCACGGTGAGCAACCCGGCGGCGTAGCCGATGGCGTAGTTGGGGTCGTCCGCGCCGGAGCAGCCGACGGCTGCGTCGTACAGTCCCGGCGCGGTGTGCACCGAGGCGGCAGCGCCCTGGATGGTTGCACCGCAGGTGGGTGGGGTGCGACCCGGCTTGGAGAGCGTTGCGTCGCCGTCACCGTTCACCCAGCCGAGGCCGCTCCACCCGTAGCTTCCCAGCGCGCCGTACTTCACCGTGGTGTCGTCGGCTCTGATGGTCAGCGGCGCCCGGGTGATGGTCTCGGTGCCGGCGACGTAGTGGAAGTCGTAGTTCGGGTTGGTCGCGCGACGGGGGACGATCGGGTAGCTGCCCACGTCGCTGCCGGCCGGCGCCACGTCGAACTCGACACCGTTGATGGCCGCGCTGGCGTCACCGTTGACCAGCCCGTCGTAGGTGACGGTGAAGCCGGGGTGCGGCGCGCCGTACACCTTGGTCTTGTCGTCGGCGGTGACGGTCAGGGGAGCCGGGGTGACGGTCTCGGTGCCGGCGACGAAGCGGATGTCGTAGTTGGCGTTGGTGGCACCGGCGGGCTGGATCGGGTAGATGCCCACGCCCGCGGCGGCTGACGCTCCGGTGATGCTCAGGCCCTGGACGTCGGTCTCCTCGTCGCCGTTGGTGAGGCCCTCGAAGCTGGCGGTGTACGCCGGGCTCGCCGCGCCGTAGCGACGGGTCTTATCGGCGGCGGTGATGGTCAGTGGGGCCGGGACGACGCTCTCGGTGCCGCCGACGAGGGTGATGTCGTAGTTGGGGTTCGCAGCCCCTGAGAGCGTGATCGGATAGTCGCCCACGTCGGCACTCGCGGGGGCGCCGGCGAAGCCGAGCCCGTCGACGGACCCCGGGCCGTCGCCGTTGACCAGACCGTCGAAGGAGGCGGTGTAGTCGGCCGCGGCGCCGTAGCGACGCGTCACGTCGTCGGCGGTGATGGTCAGCGGCGCCGCCGTGATCGTCTCGGTGCCCGTCTCGTAGGTGTAGGCGTAGTTCGGGTTGTCGGCCGCCGACGCGACGATGTCGTAGCTGCCGACGCCCGCGGCCTTGGCCGGGCCCTCGATCTGGAGACCGGTGATGTCGTCCCCGGTGTCGCCGTTGACGAGCCCGTCGAAACCCGCGGTGTATGGCGGCTTGTCGGCGCCGTAGACGCGCGTCCGGTCGGCGGGGGTGACGGTGAGCGGAGCCTTGCCGACCGTCATGGTGCCGGCGACGTAGCTGATGTCGTAGTGGGGGTTCGCGGCGCCCGAGGCGACGATGTCGTAGCTGCCCGCGCCGCTGTCGGCGGGCGGCCCGGTCAGCACCAGCCCGGTGATGGCGGCCTTCGTGTCGCCGTTGACGAGGCCGTCGAAGCTGGCGGTGAGCTCGGGGTCGGGGTCGCCGTAGGTCTTGGACGCGTCGTCGGCGGTGATCTCCAACGGCGCGGGCAGCACGTCGAAGGTGCGCGAGACGGGGGCGGCGTCGGTCCAGATGACGTTGCCGCCGGCCTGGTGGGCGGTGACGGTGCAGGCGCCCACGCCGACGGACAGGATCCGGGAGCCGAAGGGTCCGTCGGGCCTGCAGACGTCGGCGGGGCCGGCGGTGTAGCTGACGGGCAGGCCGGAGTCGCTGCCGGTCGCGGCGGCGACCAGCTCGTCGCCGTAGTGCTGGTCGGCCGGCTGCTCGAAGGACACCTGCTGCGGGCCCTTGACGGTCATCACGGTGGACTTGATCTGCGAGGCCCCGGTGTGGTTCTTGGCCGCGACCGTGACGGTGTAGATGCCGGGCTGGGCGTAGGTGTGCGTGGCGTTCAGCACGTAGTCGAGCTGCTGGGGGCCCTGCCCGACGAGAGTGATCGGGCTGTCCGGCACAGGGAAGTCGCCGCGCCGTGGCTGGTAGTTGCCGGTGCCGTCGCCCCAGTCGACGCGGACCTCGAGCCGGTCGAGGGCGGTCCAGCGGGAGACGCCGCCGAAGAGGATGCTCTCGTCGCCCACCACCGTGAACGGGTAGTTGTTGCAGGCGACCGGGACGGGCTGCAGCGCGCAGTCGCGGGCCAGGGTGACGGTGGGCGCCACCGAGTTGATCGAGACGATGAACTCGTGAGCGACCATGTGGTCCGCGCTGTCGGTCGCCTCCACCCGGGCGTAGAAGTTGCCGGACTGGCCCCATGCGTGGGAGGCGACGGCTCCGGGGACGGGGTCGCCGTACACCGGCCGCACCTCGAACTGCGGCCCTTCCAGCCGTGTGCAGGGGAAGGCGCCGCAGTCGTCCTTCTGGAACCGCCACGTGTAGGTCACCGGGCCGACCGCACCGCCGGGCGCGAAGTCGTTGGCGTCGAACGTGACCGGCGACCGGGGGATGAAGTGGTCCGCCGTGTACGACGGCTGGCCGATGGGCGGCTGGGACGAGCGCGATCCTCGCCGAGCGGTGCTGGCCGTCCGGCCCGACGTACTGCAGCTCGTTGCTGGTCCAGCACTTGCCCGCAGTCGTCAGGGTCGACCTCGAAGGTGCCGTCGGCGGCAGCCCGCGCGCCGCGGAAGTCGTAGCCCGCGGCGGTGCGCTCGAGCCAGACCATGTTGTTCCGTCCTTCCCAGTCGGTGGTGTTGAGGCGCAGCGCCTGGGTCTCGCCGCCGTCGGGACGTCGGACGACGAACCAGTTGTCGCCCCGCACACGGATGGTCGTGGTGGTGGCGGGGTCGGGATGCGCGAAGGTGATCGTCGGGCTCTCGGACGTGCTGCCGAACCGCTCGGTGACCACGAAGTGGGGGTCGGTGGCCGCAGCTCCGGCGACCGGCGTCGGGTTGAGGCAGGGCCGGAAGTTGAAGTCGTTCCGCTCCCATGCAAACACCCGGATGGGCGTGCCGTTCATCCAGCTCTGCCAGATGTCGTCGACCCGGGCGTTGTCGCACGTCATGTCCTCGCGCGGAGCCGGTGAGATGGAATCGATGAACAGGGTGTACATCGTGGCCTTGCCGTCGTCCGTGGCCCACATCGCATCGGTGTCGACCGGTTGCCGCGACTGGGCGATGGCGGAGGCGAGCTTGCCGGGCATCTCCTCGATGGTGGCCACGTTGATGACCGACGACCGCGGCGATGGCCACCGCGGCCACGACGATCGCGATCACGCCCGCGATGGCCACGAAGCCGGCGACCGGGAGAGCCCAGGCGGCCCACGCCGCGGTGATGCCAGCGAACGGCCAGATCGATCTGTGCCGCATGCGAACGACCGCCGCTGCAGCGAGCGCCGATCCACCGACGAGTCCGGCGCTCACGGCAGCACCGGCGACGAGGGCCGCCTGGCCGGTCACCGTCTCGCTGTCGAACAGTGAGCCGACCCTGGTGTTGCCCCACTTCACGAACTGGTCGTAGCTGGGGTCGTAGGTGCACAGCCGAACGGGCTCTGGCACGGCGTGAAGCAGGCTGCAGGGGTGGCCGTCGAACTCGTCCGTGAACGGCGCCGGGGGCCGGTAGCGGCAGTAGCCACCCGTCGCGTCGGCGGTGTTCGCCGTGTTGAACGGCTCGGGCGTGCCGGTGAGGAAGTCCTTGATCTGCTGCTCGGTGCCGCCGAAGTAGAGCAGCTGCTCGAGCTGGTTGACGTTCTTGCCGGCGAACTTGGCGTACTCGATGGCGGCGTACGGCGGGGCGATCGACCTCAGGTACGTCATGCGACGCCCGAGCCAGTCGATCACCGCCTGCTGGCGCGCGCTTCGCTGGGCCTTGGGTGTCTCGAACGACTGCACGATCCGCGCCCACAGCTCGGCCAGAGCGTCGTAGCGGGCGTAGCTCAGCACCGCGGGGACGTCGTTCTCGGCGAGGCCGTGGCTCTCGATCACCCCTTGGATGGCTTGCTCCTGCATCGCTCTCAGCGC
Organism: uncultured Actinomycetota bacterium; assembly: GCA_963758885.1. Taxonomy (GTDB): domain Bacteria; phylum Actinomycetota; class Actinomycetes; order Propionibacteriales; family Nocardioidaceae; genus Nocardioides. The sequence goes on along the minus strand of CAVWXS010000029.1, from coordinate 222,419 downwards.
GTCGGCAGCCGCAGGACTGGCGCCCTGCATGGTCGCCGGTGGCACGAGCTCGGCGGGCGCCAGCACCGTGGGGCAGGCGACCTGGCCCTGGGTGCCCAGGAAGCACTGGCTCGGCTGGAGCTCGGGCGGGAGTGGGTCGGCAGCAACGGCCGCCGGCCCGGGCAGCGTGGCCGCCACCAGCGCAACGGCCAGCAGGCACCACAGCGTCGCGGCGCGGTAACCGACCCACCGGCCGAATGATCGGCCCGAGATCTTCACTACTGCAGTGTCCCTCTACTTGTGCGTGGTTGTGCCGTCTGTTCCGCAGGATATTTCGACTCGCTCGTCTGTTCTGTCGGCTACCTGACACAACGAGAGATTCCCCCACAGCGGACGGGCATTCGCCGTCCGCTGCCGTTCGGTCCAGCGATCTAGCCGACGCCGACCACCGTGCACGTGTTCTCCCAGACGGAGAAGCTGACCCGGATGCCATGGCCGACGTAGCGCGGGTCGTTGTTGGCCGCTTCGGCACAGTCCTCGACGAAGTTCATGCAGACGACCTGGTCCACCAGCCACATGGGCCCGATCTGCACCGAGGCCGCTACGCAGGCGGGGAGGTTGTTCTCCGGGGTGTCGGCCGCCTTCGGCACCGCGAACCAGTCGACGACGATGACGTTGTGGTCGTCGTACTGCTCGATCCAGAAGTCGTTGGTCTGCGAGTCGAGCGGCGCGGCCTGCGCGGGGGCGCCGAGGCTCAGGACTGCGGTAGCGATCAGCAGACCTGCGGCGAGCGTGTTTCGAGCGAACCGGCTTCGGATGGACGTGAACATGGGTGGGTCTCCTTGTCAGGTGGCCGCCGGGCGGCTCGGCATCCGGCGAGTCACCGGCACGCAGGAAGCCTGTCGGAGATGCCAGCCCCGATCCGTCCGCTCAGCGACACAGGTGCGGATCTCGGCACGTCGCGGGCGGCAAGGAGGCGCCGCGTACTCTTCACCCTTGTGGCAGGACCCGACTTCGACACCGAGATCAAGCAGCTCCTGGCGACGATGAGCACGATCGGCCAGGTGCTCGACCTCGACGGCATGCGCCGCGAGATCGCCGACCTCGGCGAGCAGGTCGCCGCCCCGGACCTCTGGGACGACCAGGCCAACGCGACGCGCGTCACCGGCCGTCTCTCCGGTCTGCAGGGCGAGCTCGACCGCTTCTCGGACCTGGAGAGCCGCATCGGGGACCTCGGCGCCCTCGTCGAGCTGGGCCAGGAGGAGGACGACGCCGCCTCGATGGCCGAGGCCGAGGCCGAGCTGACCAAGATCAAGAAGTCCGTCGAGGCGCTCGAGGTCCGCACCCTGCTCTCGGGCGAGTACGACGCCCGCGATGCCGTGATCACGGTCCGTTCGGGCGCCGGTGGCGTCGACGCCGCCGACTTCACCGAGATGCTGATGCGGATGTACGTGCGCTGGGCCGAGCAGCACAAGTACCCCGTCGAGGTCTTCGACACCTCCTACGCCGAGGAGGCCGGCCTCAAGTCGGCCACCTTCGCGATCCATGCGCCCTACGCCTACGGCACCCTCTCGGTCGAGGCCGGCACCCACCGCCTGGTGCGGATCAGCCCGTTCGACAACCAGGGCCGCCGCCAGACGTCGTTCGCGGCCGTCGAGGTGGTGCCGGTGCTGGAGCAGACCGACGAGATCGAGATCCCCGACGAGGACATCCGCGTCGACGTCTACCGCTCGTCCGGTCCTGGCGGCCAGTCGGTGAACACCACCGACTCCGCGGTCCGCCTGACCCACATCCCCACCGGCACGGTGGTCTCCTGCCAGAACGAGAAGTCCCAGCTGCAGAACAAGGCCTCGGCGATGGTGATCCTCAAGGCCAAGCTGCTGGTGATGAAGAAGGCCGAGGAGGCCGCCGAGCTCAAGGAGCTCAAGGGCGACGTGGCCGCGACGTGGGGCGACCAGATGCGCAACTACGTGCTGAACCCCTACCAGATGGTCAAGGACCTGCGCACCGGCTACGAGGTCGGCAACCCCCAGGCCGTCTTCGACGGCGACATCGACGCCTTCATCGAGGCCGGCATCCGCTGGCGGCGTGGCGCCGAGCGGGCCGCCGAGAACTGACGCGTGCGCCCGCCCCGTCGGGCATCGACGGGCGGGCGGGCAGGCGCAGGCGTCAGAGCCTGAGCGTGGCGAGGTACCTCCTGCCGTCCGGGCCGACGTACTCGATCCTGTCCGTGCTGCTTGCACGTGGCGTCGGCCTCGCAGGTCTCGAGGCTCGCACCAGAAGTGAGGGCCTCCTCGCTCACCGTCGCGAAGCGGTAGTGCGTGCCTTCCTGGAGCAGGGCGGCGTACATGCGCCGACCCTCCCAGTCCGTGTAGGGCAGCCCCAGTGCTTGCGACTCCTTGCCGTCCGGCGTCTGGATGACGAACCAGTGACCGCTCATCCGCACGGTGGCGGACGGATCGGTGGTTGCGTCGTCTCCGTCCGGGTAACCCAGGCGGATGGTCCGGCTCCGGCTGACGACCCCGATGTCGCGCGCGAAGATCTCGAACTGCGGATCGGCGCTGGCGACCGGCGGGACCGGTGGCGGGTTGAGGCACGGCGTGGTCGAGACGATGACTGGCCGACCGGTGGCCGGGTCGTAGATCGTGACACCGCTGAGGCCGGGTTCGCCGTAGTGGCTCACCGGGATGAGCGAGTTGTCGCACTTCTCGTTGGTGCGCGGTCGCGGGCTGGTTGTTCTCACGAACTGGCTGAACAAGGCGACCTGACCGTCTGCCGTGGACAGCAAGGTGGCCGGGTCCGTGACCTGCGACCGAGCCCTGACCACGAGGGCTGCGAGCTTCCCGGGCAGGGCGTCCTGGTCCGCGAGGTTCATCGAGGTAACGATCAGGGCAGCGATGGCGACGATGACAATGGCGATCGCGACGACGACCATCGCCACCGACGATGCCGCTACGCCGACGGCTCCGAAGAGCAACGCGGTAACCGTGCACGCCGGCGGTCGCCGTGGCCGCTGTGGTCAGACCCATGGCCACGGCCAGGCTGGATCCAAGCACGGACCCGGCAACAATCCCCATCGCGGCAACCCCGCCGACGGCAGCGAAGGCTGAGGTGGCGGCGCCGATAGCGATGACAGAGGAGAACGAGAGTCCGAACCCTCCGGCCTGCATGTCACGAGTGGCGACGGCTTGGCCCCACTTCACGAACTGGTCGAAGCTCGGGGTCGGCGTCTGGCAGAAGACCCCGGTGCACGGCGTGTAGCAGGGCTGGACCGTGTAGCCGGTGTACTCCTCCTGGTACGGCGCCGGCGAACGGTACTTGCAGTAACCGCCCGTGGACTCTGCGATCGTCATCTTGTCGTAGCCGACCGGCGGCTTGGACAAGAAGGCGCGCAGGTCCGCCTCGGAGCCCCCGGCCCTGGACCAGTACTCGTGGACGTCCAACCCGGCGAATCGCGCGTACTCCGCTCCGGCCTGTCGCGCGGCCTCCTCGGTCTGACGGTCCGCCAGCCCCCCGAGCCAGTCGGCGGCGTTCTGCTGGTCGACGGTGCGCTCCGCCTTCGGCGTCTGGATTGCCTCCACCAGAAGGCTCCAGAGCATGCTCTGGGCCTCGGGGCGTCCCCAGGTCTTCACGGCATCCCGATCACTCTCGGGCAAGTCGTACATGTCGCGGACGACGTCGACGGCCTTCGCCTCCAGGCGGCGAAGCGACTCTGCCTGGGCCGGCAGCGCCTCGGCGAGGATGCGCGGGTTCAGCAGGTCAGGCGGTGGGAAGGACGGCGATGGCCCGGACGGATCGGATGGGCAGCTAAGCGTGCCGTCCGCCTGGAGGGTGCAGATCTCCCCGTCGGCGGCGGAAGCCGGTGCCTGCTGCAGGTGCAGCAGGCCGACGATGACGGCAAGCAGCAGGCAGACGACGAATCCGGCTCGAGTGGTCCGCATACCGTGGTGCAGCTCGGTGGTCTTGGGGGTGCTCGTGGCAGTGCCCTCTGTCGCGTTCATGTCGCACAGGGTGGCCGCGGCCGCACCGGGCGGTCTGTTGCTGTCGAGACACAGGTGGTGCCTCGTTACCGGCTGTTGTACTTTCCGGCACTTGGCCCCGGGCAGGGGAGCGACAGCCCTAGCCGCCCGGCTCGTCCGTGGGGTCGGGGGTGTCGTCGGCGGCGACCCGCCGCTGTACGTCGGCGGTGTGGGCGGCTGCCCTCTGCTCACCGAGCAGGTGCTCCTGGACGACGCGCCGACCCGGTGAGCCGACCGGGAAGCTCCGTAAGGCGAGCTCTGTGTCGCGGTTCTTCATCGGCGTTCCTTCCCCGTGCCCGAGTCCGGCGTCCATCCTGCGCTCGGACGATGCCCGGTTCTGTCGGGAACCCGACACAGTGGCGAAACGTGGAGAAGTACACGAAACTGATCGCTGGTTGAGGAGGCGCCGCCAGGTCCGTCACGGATCGAAACCCCGCACCCGATCGCTGGTTGAGGAGGGCCGTCAGGCCCGTCACGAACCCCGCAACCACCGCACTGTTCCGTCACCGGGTTTCGAGACAGGCGCTAGCGCGCCTTCCTCAACCAGCGGCGTTCTCGCTGGTTGAGGAGCGCCGTCAGGCCGTCACGAAACCTGCACCACCGCTGGTTGAGGAGGGCCGTCAGGCCCGTCACGAAACCCCGCAACATTCCTCGGATCCCCTTGTGGAGAAGGGGTTCCGAGCCAGCACCACTGTCGGTGGCCGCTGCTTGAATTAGTCCTATGAGCGCGGCACCCGTCGAAGCAGTTCGAGGTCGAGGACCTCGACGCTGCCGGTGTCCTCGAAGCCGCCGCCCAAGCCGAACAAGCCGAACGCCGCGCCGCCCTGTTGAAGCTGCGACTCGCCTACCAGTGGGCGATCCTCAACCCCGCCACCTCCGACACCGGCGTCGAGACACTAGGCGGCCCCGCCCTCGACGTGCTCACCCGAGACGAGTCGCTCGGCGGGGACGGCACCCCGACGGTGGCCGCGTTCACCCCCGAAACCTTCGCGTTGAAGCTCGGCATCTCCCCGGCCGCGGGAGCCCAGCTGATCGCCGACGCCCTCGACCTGCGCCACCGCCTCCCCCTGCTCTGGAAACGCGTACGCCGCCTGCAGGTGCCGGCCTGGCAGGCCCGCCGCGTCGCCCAACAAACCCACCGCCTCCCCCTGGTCGGCGCCCGCTGGGTCGACCAACGCCTCGCCGCCCGCACCGACGGCAGCCTCGGCCCGATCATCACCGACCGGCTGGTCGCCGCAGGCCACCGCGAAGTTCGACCCCGAGGCCAACGAAGAAACGTGAGACAGGACAGCCACGCCGCCTCGGACGTGAAGCTCAGCCACCCGCACCCCACCCTCTACGCCGGCACCAGCGACCTGGCCGCCACCGGCGACACCCTCGACCCTCAAAGAGTTCTACGACCTGGTCTGCGCCATCGCCCACCAGCTCTGGCTCGACGGCGACACCGACCCTCTCGGCGTCCGCAAGATCAAAGCCATCGGACTGATCACCGCCCTCGTCACCGGCCAGGCCGCCCTCGACGTCGCAGTCGGTGCTCGGCACCGCCGCCAAGAAGGCCTCCGGCAAGATCAAGCTCAACGTCCTGGTCGACACCCACGACCTCGACGTCGACGCCGAGGGCGGAACCGCCTTCGCGACCGGCACCGTCGAACGCCTCGGGGCGGCCACCATGGCCAAGCTGCGCCAATGGGTCGGCCACTCCCAGGTCGTCATCCAACCGGTCCTGAACATGGCCCGCCGCGACGCCGTGGACCAACACGACCCACCCGAATGGATGCGCGAGCTCGTCGAGCTCCGCGACGGCCACTGTGTCTTCCCGCGCTGCACCGTCCCCGCCGAGAAGTGCGACAAGGACCACCATCATCCCCTACCTCCCGCTCGAGGAAGGCGGACCACCCGGCCAGACCCACCCCGACGCCCTCGCCTGCCTGTGCCGCCGACACCACCGCGCCAAAACCGCACGCGTCTGGCGGTATGCCCGCACGCCCCAAGGCCACTACCTCTGGCACGGCCCCCACGAAGCCACCTACCTCGTCACCGACACCGGCACCCACCGCCTGTGAAGCCCGAGGGCGGCCCACTCTGAGGAGCCGGGCCGCCCGTCGGTAGTGCGATGTCGGTCAGACGGTGCCGGTGCCGCCGATGCTCGTGTAGACGGTCTGGGCGTAGGCGATCAAGGCGTCGGCGGTGGGCTTCTTGATCTTCTTGCCCGACTGCGAGCGGACCAGGGTGGCGAAGTCGTGCAGGGCGGTGCGGGCCGCTTTGAGGTTGCCGGCGCGCAGGTAGTTCTGCACGGTCGCTCCACTTGGTCTTCAGGGGGTTGACCTGGTTGCGCGTCGATGCCGCCGCTGGCCGCAGCGGTGTCGACGATGTTGGTCATGGTGGTGTAGGTGGCGTTGACGGTGGCGTTGGTGGTGACCGGTCCGTTGAACCCGGGGGTGGTGGTCAGGTAGACCACGCCGTTGGGGTCGGTGACCGCGCCGGGGAAGGCGTAGCTGTGGGTGGTGCCGTAGCCGAGCTCGACCTCCCCGGTGGGCAGGTTGATGGGTTGCCCGTCGATGACGGCGCGCTGGGGCACGGTGGCGGGGAGTCCGGTCTGGCTGAGCCGGATCACCGGGTTGACGGTGAGCTTGCCGCTGGCGTAGCCGATGGTGTAGTTGGCGTCGGCGGCACCGGCACAGGTGATCGCACCGAGGTAGGCGCCGGGGTTGGTGGTGACCGAGGCGGCGGCGCCCTGGATGGTGGCCTGGCAGGTGGGTGCGGTGCCGATGGTGGTGTCGGTGTCGCCGTTGACCCAGCCCTGCCCGGTCCAGCCGTAGGCGGCCACGGTGCCGTACCGGGTGGTCTTGTCGGCGGCCTTGATGGTCAAGGGCTGCCGCGGTGATGGTCTCGGTGCCGTCGGTGTAGCCGATCTCGTAGTTGGGGCTGGTCGGCCCCCGAGGCCACGATCGGGTAGCTGCCGACGTCGCTGCCGGTGGGGGTGGTGGTGAACCCCAGCCCGTCGATCGCCGAGCCGGTGTCGCCGTTGACCAGGCCGTCGTACTTGGCGGTGAAGACCGGGTCGGGGGCGCCGTAGACCTTGGACTTGTTCTCCGCGGTGATCCCCAGCGGCGCCCTGGTGACGGTCTCGGTGCCGTTGAGGTAGGAGATGTCGTAGTTGGGGTTGACCGCGCCCTTCGGCTCGATCGGGTAGGTCCCGACGTCGGCCTTCGCCGGGGCTCCGGTGACCGTGAGCCCGGTGATCGCCTCGCGGGTGTCGAAGTTGGTCAGCCCATCGAGCACGGTGGTGTAGGTCGGGCTGGGTGCGCCGTAGCGGCGGGTCTTGTCGCTGGCCCTGATGCTCAGCGGTGCCGGGGTGACCTGCTCGGTGCCGTCGAGGTAGGTGATGTCGTAGTTGGCGTAGCGGCTGTCCGGGGTGCCGGAGAGCACGATCGGGTAGGTCCCGACACCGGCCTTCGGGTCGGCGCCGGCGAACTCGAGGCCGTGCAGGTCGTCTCGCCGTTGACCAGCCCGTCGTAGGTCGCCCGGTACTCGGCGGTGGCCGCCGTAGCGGCGGGTCACGTCGTCGGCGGTGATCGTCAGCGGCGCCGGGGTGATCGTCTCGGTGCCCGTCGCGGTAGGTGTAGTGGTAGTTGAGGTTGGTCGCCCCGAAGGCGCGGATGTCGTACGTCACCGACATCGCGGTCCTTCGGCGGACCCTCCAGCTTCAACCCGGTGATGTCGGCCCCGGTGTCGCCGTTGACCAGCCCCTCGAAGGACGCGGTGTACGCCGGCAACGGGTCGCCGTAGAGCCGGGTCTTGTCATCGGGGGTGACGGTCAGCTCGGCCCGCTGGATGTCGAGGCGGCCGGTGACGTAGCGGATGTCGTAGTTCGGGTTCGAGGCCCCCGAGGCCACCACGTCGTACTGGCCCACGTCGCTGTCCGCCGGTGGCCCGGTGATCACCAGACCCGGGAAGTCCTCGGCGGTGTCGCCGTTGACCAGCGACGCGAACTGCGCGGTGAACTCCGGGTTCGGGGCACCGTAGACCTTCGTCTTCGGCTCCGGACGGATCTCGATCCGGCCGGGGTCACCTCGAAGCTGCGTTGCACCGGGATGGCGTCGCCGTAGACCGGGCCGCCGCCCTGCTGGCGAGCGGTCACCCAGCAGGTGCCGAGACCGACGGGGGTGATCTCGCGATCCGTCGGCTCCGGCCGCGGTGCACACCTCCTCGGGGCCGGCCTCGTAGGTGACCGGGAAGCCGGAGTCGGTGCCGGTGGCCTGGGCGGTGAACGCCTGGCCATAGCGACGGTCCGGGAGCGCCCCGAGGTGACCTCCTGCGGGCCGCGGATCATGTTGACGAAGGTGCGTTGGTCGGTGGCGCCGGCGTTGTCGACTGCCTTACCGTGACGGTGTAGTAGCCGGCCTTGGCGTAGGTGTGCTGGCCGAGCAGCCGGTACTCGTGGCGCCCCAGGTTCTGCACGCGCAGCGAGGCAGAGTTCTCCGCCGCATTGAGGCTGGTGCTCTGTCGCACGAAGCTGGAGGTGCCGTCACCCCAGTCCACCTGGACGATGAAGCCGTCGAGGCGACCGGCGACCTTCACGCCGCCGAAGAGGTTCATCACCTGCCCGACCTGGGTGGGGGTGTAGTTGTTGCAGCCGACCGGCACGGCCTGGGTGGCGCAGTCGCGCGCCACGGTCAGCTCGACCGGCACGTTGGCGACCGGCACGTCGAACGTGTGCACGGCCTGCCGTCCCTGGCTGTCGGTCGCGGTGACTTCCACTGCGAGAGTCCGGCTCATCTCCCAGGTGTGCGTCACCGTTGCCCCGGTGGCCACGTCGCCGTACAGGGCTCCGCCGAGTCCTCTCGTGCAGTTCCCGTTCTGGTCGCACTCCTTCTCGAACCGCCACTGGTAGGTGATCGACCCCACCGCTCCCGCAGGCTTGAAGTCGCCGGCCGAGAACGTCACGGGAGAGCCGCTGTAGGCCGTCTCGGACGAGTACGTCGGCGCACCGGTGGCCTGAGGGATCGTCGGCGGCACGATGGGGTCCAGATCGAGCTCGGCGGTCTTCCGCCGGCCGTCGGGGCCGACGTACTTGATCTCGTCGCTGCCCCAGCAGGCTTCGCACTGCTGACCGTTTCCGGAGACCGTCCCATCGGGAGCCGTCGTGATGCCCACGAACTTGTAGCCCACGGAGGTGCGAGAGAGCCAGGCGAGGTTGTCGTTGCCGTCCCAGCCGGTGTAGCGCAGGCGCAGGGTCGCCGTCGCTCCGGCAGTCGGTGCCCCTTCGTTGAGCACGAACCAGCCTCCCGAGACTCGGGCGCTGAGCGTCCGGTCCGTGGAGGCCTGGTCGAAGGTGATGGCGGGCGACTCGGTCACGGTGCCCGTGACGGCGTCCGTCACCACGAAGTGCGGGTCGGTGGCCTGGGCCGCTGGGAAGGGGGCCGGGTTGAGGCACGGGTAGATCGAGGTCAAGATCTGCTCGTCCGTCAAGAACGGCTCCACGACGGGGCGGCCGTTGACGGCCGACCGGTAGAACCGGCTCACCAGCTCGTTGTCACAGGTCCTGTCCTGGATCGGCCGCGGCAGCGTCGCCGCGACGAAGAGCGCGTAGATGGCAGCCGCACCGTCGTCGGTCTCGAACAGGCTCGCCGCGTCGACCTCCTGCTGGGCTTGCTCGGCTTGCCCGCGGCCAGTTTCCCGGGCAGCTGGTCGATGTTGGCGACGTTGATGCCCACGGTGGTGAGGATGGCGATGGCCGCAACGACGATGCCAATAGCGAAGCCCATCGAGGCCACGTTCAAGGTGGTCACGATCCCCGTCCCCGCGGCCGTGGCAGCACCTGCCACGCCCGTACCTGCCGCGGCTGTCTCAACGACCGCGCCCGCGAAAGGGAAGATAATGGACGCCAGCTCGGTGACCGCAAGGACTTCGACGAGAGCGGCCGCGACTAGGGTCGAGCCGACCACCGACGAGGCCGCTCCGAACATGGTCGAGCCGGCGATCAGTGCGGCCTGGGCGTTGAACGACTCGCTGGAAACCATGCCGTTGCTGATGCCGATGCCCGCCGGCGGCGTTGCCCCACTTCACGAACTCGTCGTACGTCGGCGTCGGGGGAGCACAGCCGAGCGGGTTCTGGCACGGTGTGAAGCAGGTCGCCAGGGTGGAGCCGTCGTACTCGTCCTGGTAAGGCGCCGAGGGCCTGTAGACGCAGTAGCCGCCGGTTGCGTTGGACGGAGCCGTGGCTTCCAGGTCGTAGGGCTCCGCGGGGCCGGAGAGGAAGGTCTTCAGCTCCTCCTCCGTGGCTCCTCCGCTGATCAGGTCGTCGAAGTCGAGCATGTTCTTGCCGGCGAACTTGGCGTACTCGCGGGCCGCGAGATACGGCTTGGTGGCGCGCATCCGCGTGATCTTGTCGCTCAGCCAGTCGACGATTGCCTGCTGAGAGACGTTCCTGTCGCCCAAGGGTGTCTTGAGCGCCTGCACGATCATCGCCCACAACTCGGCCTGGGCATCGGCGCGAGCGTAGGTCTTGACCAGGGGAAGCTCGGAGGGGCGCAGCTGGTGGTTTTCCAGGACGTTGTTGATGGCGTGCTGCTCGTACGCCCGGAGCGCGTCGGCCTGCTCGAGCGTGGCGGCCTCGAGCTCGGCCGGGTTGCAGCAGGTCGGGCTGCGAAAGGACCGGAGGGCAGGTCAGCTCGCTCCCGCTGAGCGTGCAGATCTCGTGAACGGTGGCGGCGTTTGCCGTGACAGCAGCCGGCCCGGGCACCAGCCCGACCACGACCGCGGCGACGAGCGTGAACAGGGCGCTGGAGACGAAGCGACCCAGCCCACGGGACTGCCTGAAGGTCGACTTGGAAGGGTTCATGATCGGTGCCTCTCGCCCGGGCTCGATGCCCGGAAGCTCACTGGATCGACAGCCCGATCTGCCTAGCGCGACTCCTGCTGCGCTAGCAGCCAGTGTCGGTTGAAACCGACGAAAGGCTCTGTTCGGAATGCGACATTGTCTGAATTTGGTGTCAGTGCGCGACGCGTGGTCGGGCAGGTTCAGCCTCGGCCCTCGGCGGGGTGTCGGTCTGTCTGCAGGCAGACAGATCGGGAAGAGATGCCCGCCGAGGGCTGAATGCTGCGAGTCAGACGGTGCCCGTGCCGCCGACGCTGGTGAAGACGAGCTGCGCGTAGGCGAGCAGGGCGTTCGCGGTGGGCTGCGTGATCTTCTTGCCCGCCTGCGACCGGACCAGCGCCGCGAACTCATGAAGCGCCGTACGCGCCGCGACCAGGTTGCCCGCGCGCAGGTAGGTCTGCACGGTGGTCCACTTGGACTTCAGTGGGGTGACCTGGTTCCTGCTGATTCCGCCGGCCATCAGCGCCGCGTCGACGACGCTGGTCATCGTCGAGTAGGTGGCGTTGACGATGACATTGGTGGAAACCGACCCTTCGAAGGCAGGCGTCATCGTCATGTAGACCACGCCCTTGGCGTCGGTGACCATGCCCGGGAAGGCGTAGGTGTGCCGGGTGCCCAGGGCGACCTCCGCGTCGCCGTACGGCAGGGCGACGGCCTGGCCGTCGACCGTGACCCGCTTCGCGAGCGTGGCAGGCAGCCCGGTCTGGCTGAGCCGGATGACCGGGTTGACGGTGAGCTTCGCGTTCGTATAGCTGATCGCGTAGTCGCGGTCGGCGCCGCCGGTGCAGGTGATCGCGCCGAGGTAGGCGCCAGGTGCGGTGGTGACCGAGGCCGCAGCGCCCTGGATGGTGGCCCTGCAGGTCGGCGCCGTGTCGAGAGCGCCGTTGCTGTCGCCGTTGACCCAGCCTGCGGCGGTCCACGTGTAGGCCGGGACGGTTCCGTACTTGATCGTCTTGTCGTCTGGCTTCACGGTCAGCGAAGCAGGGGTGATGGTCTCGGTCCCGTCGCGGTAGGTGAAGCGGTAGTTGGGGTTGGCCGCCACCCGGACGTGGATCGGGTACAGGCCGGCGTGCGCGTTGGCCGGGGGGCCGGAGAACTGCAGGCCGGTGATGTCAGCCCGGGTGTCGCCGTTGACCAGGCCGTCGACGTGAGCGGTGTACGCCGGAACCGCGTCGCCGTAAACCCGGGTCTTGTCGTCGGCAGTCACCGTGAGATCGGCTGGCTGCACGTCGAGCCGGCCCGTGACGTAGCGGATGTCGTAGTTCGGGTTCGAGGCGCCCGAGGGCACGATGTCGTACTGCCCGACGTCACTGTCGGCGGGCGGCCCGGTGAGCACCAGGCCGGTGATGTCATCCCTGGTGTCGCCGTTGACCAGCGGCCCGACCAGCGCGGTGAGCTCAGGGTTCGGTGCGCCGTAGGTCTTCGTCTTCGGTTCCGCCCGGATGTCCAGCGGAGCCGGGGTCACCTGGAAGGACCGGGTCACCGGACTGGCCGCGAGGAAGCCCGCGCCGTCCCCCGCCTGGTTGGCCGTGACCGTGCACTCCCCGACGCCGACCAGCGCGACCTTGCTGCCGTTGAGACCTGAGCTGGTGCAGACGGCCTGCGGTCCGGCGGTGAACGTGACGGGCTGGCCGGAGGGGCCTCCGGTTGCCGCGAGCGTGACCTGGCCGCCGTACCTCTTGTCGGCGATCTCGGCCAGCTCGATCAGCTGTGCCTGCGCGGAGGGCGGCTTGACGTAGGCCTGGTACCGCTGCCCGTCGGGCCCGAGGTAGCGCAGGGTGTACGTGCGCCAGCACGACCCGTCGGAGCCGCAGTCCTCGAGGGCGTAGCCGCCACCCTGACCACTGACGCCGACGAACTCATAGCTGCCTCGTGCTCGAGCAACTTCGCGTAGCTCGCCTCGCCATCCCAGTTCGTGTAGCTCACACCCAGGGTCTGTACGGCGGAATCCTCGCCGCCTGCCTGCGGGTTCTGCACGAACCAGTGACCACTCATCCGCACCACGGCAGCGGGATCGGCGGTCGTGTCATCGCCGTCGGGGACGGCCACCGTGATCGATGGGCTCTCGGTGACCCTCACGGAGTCCGGGGTCCGGATCACGAAGCGGGGGTCGGTCTCCGAGGCGGGGGCGACGGCCGGCGCGTTCAGGCAGGGGTTGGCGTTCACGAACTTCGGCTGGCCCGTCTCCGGGTCGTAGACGGTCACGGTGGTCCCGGGCATGCCGTAGTAGCCGACGGGGATCAAGGAGTTGTCGCACCTGCGGACCGCATCCGGGATCGGCAATGCGGCGTCGGCGAACAAGCCGAACAGTGTTGAGACACCCTCGTCCGTCTCGATCAGCGTCGCCGGGTCGTAGGCGGCGTCGCGCGCACCGACCACCAGGGCGGCCATCTTGCCGGGCAGGGCCAGCTCGTCGTTCAGTCTGATGCTGAGAAAGATGGTGCCTGCGATCGCAGCCAGGACCGCCAGGACGGCAACGACGGCAGTGGAAGCGAACGCTGCCCCCAGCAAGCCGGAGGCCAAGAAGGCCCCGGGCGTGATGGTCACGACAGTCGCGACGGCCAAGGAAAAGATGGCCGCCCCGACCGGCAATGTGAGGGTGGCCAGTCCCGCGACTCCGGCGAGGGTGTTGCTGATGGTGACCGCCTGCGCGATAGCGGCGGCGTTGGCCAGGTGTGAGGTGCTGGTCAGACTGCGGTTGGCCACGGCGTCGCCCCAGCGCACGAACTGCTCGTAGCTCGGCCGGGGAGCGTCGCAGTCCCAGGCGGTGCAGGGGGTGTAGCAGGTCTGGAAGAGGTAGCCGGTGTACTCCGACTCGTAGGGTGCCGGCGCACGGTACTTGCAGTAGCCGGACGTCGCGCGGTGGTGTCGACGGTGTTGTAGTTACGGGCGTCGATCGACAGGAAGCTCGTGAGCTGGTCCTGGCTGATGCCGGAGTTGACCTTGGACCAGTACTCGTCGACGTCCAGACCGACCCACGAGGCGTACTCGCCGGCCGCGGCCTTGGCAGTGTTGACGGCCTGCGCGCGGACCAGGGACGCCATCCAGTCGACGGCGTGCTGCTGGTCGGACGTGCGGTCCTGGACCTCGGTGTCGATGGCCTCGTACACCAACGCCCACAGGGCGGCCTGCGCCTCGGTGCGTCCCCAGCTCTGCACTTCGTCGCGATCGCTCGCGGGCAGGTGGTGCCTCGTCATCACGACGGTGACCGCCTGCTCCTGCAGCCGACGCAACGCATCGGCTTGTGCCGGAGTGGCCTCCGCGAGAATTCGTGGGTTCAGCAGCTCGGGGGGTGGGAAGGCCGGTGTCGGCTCGTTCGACGGGTCGGACGGACATGTCAGGGTGCCATCCGGCGCCAGGTTGCAGATCTCGTCGGCGGCGTAGGCAGGGGCGGGTGCGTGCGCGAGGTGCAGCAGGCCGGCGACGACGGCGAACAACACCCACCTCAGGAGCCTGGCTCGCTTCCGGGGCTGTACGTGCTGGCTGAGGGCCGGTGATGCTCGCTCATCGAGAGTCCTCTCCACCTCGGGTTGCGGGGTGGCTCCTGGGGTCCACCGTCCGACTGAGATCGCGTGAAGCCTGGAGGCAGGCGAAGCGAGGAGAACCGTCAGCGGCGAGACAGTCCTGGCGGTCGTGTACAGCCTGTGAACGGTTTGTTACCCGGGCGTTCCGACGGTGATGGATTTCGGTGTGCCCCCCCGAAGCGCTGGGCGCTTCGGCTCAGAGGCCGAGGGCCTCGTTGATCCGCGAGGAGGAGTCGGCCTTGGTCTCGCCGCCGACGCCCCAGGCCATCTCGATGCCGAGGCGCTCGCACACGGCGGCCTCGGCGGCCGGCACGGCGTCCTGCGAGGGTCGCGGTCGCCGCCGTTGCAGAAGACCAGCTCGATGCCCGGGTACGCCGCGTGGATGACCTCGAGCGAAGCGGCGACCGAGCCGTCGTCGTCGACCGCCACGAGGGCGGCGTCGGCGACGCGGAGCGCCTCGACGACGCGCAGCCGGTCGGCCTCGGAGGTGATGACCTTGCCCTTCTTCAGCACCTGCTGGGCGTCGTTGTTGACGATCACGACCAGGGCGTCGGCGAGGGCGCGGGCGGCCTCCATCATGTCGAGGTGCCCGACGTGCAGCGGGTTGAAGTAGCCGCTGACGATCGGCCGCGCGGCGTACCGAGGAGGGCGAGTGCGCGGAAGGCCGGTCATCCCGCCCGTCACCCGCCGTTGGGCTCGGGGGAGTCCATGTAGGGGTAGTCGAGCATGAAGGTGTTGAGCGCGTCGCCCGAGACGGCCGAGCAGTACTGCCAGACGCCGACCTGCTTGTCGCCCGACGGGTCCTGGTCGGCGCCGCCGATCGACCAGTGGGTGAAGGCGATGTGCTGGCCGTCGGGGAAGGCCTTGCCGTCGCTGTCGAGCCACGGCACGGCCTTGAACTTGAAGCGGAGGTTGTCGGTGCCGGCGAACTTGTCGGCGATGGCCCGCAGCTCGCTCATCTGCTCGGTGTCGCCGGCGGCCGTCTCGTCGTACCAGACGATCGTGTAGCCGTGCTCGAGGTTGTGCACGAGGATGCCGAGCCCCGGCCGGTCGCCCTCGGTGTAGAGCTTGCGCTCCATCGGGTCGGGGGTGTTGTAGTGCTCGCCGAACGCCGGCGGCGAGTCCTGGTAGAAGATCTCCTGACCGTCGGGCACGTGCTGCTGGTTGCCGGTGGCCTTCTTGGTGGTCGGCTTCTCGCACACCGACGCCGGCGCGCCGATCTTGTCGATGGCCACGTCGCGGAACTGGCGCAGGTCCCACCAGTTCTTGATCGGCCGGTAGGCCGCCAGGCCGACGATCAGGAGCGCCACGACCGCGCACACCCCCACGATCATCAGACCGCGCCGACGCTCCTCGTTCTTCTGCTGGGAACGGATCGACTCGATGACCGCCTGACGGTCGGTCTTGGCTTGCTTGGCCACGTGCGGGGTCCTTGCGGTGTTCAGGGGGCGGTCGGGGAACGTCGGCAGAGTCTACGTAAGGGGTGGCAAAGGTCGGAGATCGACGGCGTCGCCCGGACGCGTCGCCGAGATCTCCCAGCCGTGTGCGTACGCCGCCACGCCGACCGCCCAGACCGTGCGCTCGTCGCCGGCCTCGACCACCACGAGGTCCTCGCCGAGGACCGTCGCGACGAGTCACCAGTGCCCCGGCGATGGCGTCGGCCACTTCGTCGGCGGCGGCCGGACGACCGAAGACGTGCGCGTCGCCGCGCCTCGCCTGCCAGCGCCGCGAGCACGGCCTCGCGGCGTGCCGTAGCCGAACATGTCGGAACCGTCGGGCCGCACCAGCGCCGCGGCGCCGGGGCCGTCGTCGCCGGACGGCAGCACCAGGTCAGCCCGGCCGCGCACGACGGCGAACGGCCGACCGCGCGAGCTTGCCCTGGGCGAGCTCCGCCAGCGCCCGCGATCTCGTCGGCGACGGCAGGAGCGGTGACCACGAGCGGGTTGCCGTGGGCGTCGACCTGCCCCGCGAAGTCTCTCGACGACCCGGACGCCGGCGGCCCCGACGGCGATGTCGGTCTGGCCCTCCCGCCAGGCCCGGCCGGCGGTGTCGGTCACGACGACGCCGACGGTGCGTCCGGTGAGCTCGGCGAGCCGCCGCCGGATGGCGCGGGCGGAGGCGTCGGGGTCGAGCGGGCAGCAGCACCACGTGGCCCGGCGCGACGTTGGAGGCGTCGACCCCGGCGGCCGCCATCGTCAGGCCGTGACGGGTGCGCACGATGGTCGTCGGACCGCGCCGGGCCACCACGCGCACCGTCTCGGCCGTCGACCGCGTCCTCACGCGTGCCGGCCCGCACCCGGCCCTCGGCCTTGGCGACCACCTTGCTGGTCACCGCCACGACGTCGCCGTCGAGCAGCGCGTCCTCGGGTCCGTCGTCGCCGAGCAGGGCGACCAGCATCGCGGCCAGGTCGTCGCCCTCGGCGACCTCGGGGGCGCCGTCCGGCGCCCACACCGTCAGCTTCACCGGCCGGCTCACGACACCAGCTCGACGGCCGCTGCCGCCATGGCGGCGGTCGCGTCGAGGTCGCGTCATCAGCAGCGGGACGGCGCGGCAGGCCAGGCCGGCGTCGACCACGCGGCGTACGTCGTCGGCGTCGGTCTCGTCGACCAGCCAGCCGTCGAGGACGCCGCCCTCGGAGCGGGCGCCGTAGTGCAGACCGACACCGGCGGCGCTGACCTCGACCCCGATCGCGGTGAGCAGCTGCTCGGCCATGCCGCGCAGGTGGTGTCCGCCGACGATCGGGGAGAGGCCGACCACGCGGGCCTGCGTCGCCACCAGTGCCTCGCGGACGCGGGGGACGCCCAGGATCGTGCCGACCGAGACGACCGGGTTGCTCGGTGGGACCACCACCAGGTCGGCATCGGTGATCGCGTCGATGACGCCGGGCGCGGGGGAGGACTCCTCGAGACCGACGAAGACGAGCGCCTCGACCGGCACGGCGGCGCGCAGCTTGACCCAGTACTCCTGGAAGTGCACGACGCGACGCCCGCTGGGGGAGTCGGGGTCGGTGATCGCGACGTGGGTCTCGACGCGGTCGTCGCTCATCGGGAGCAGGCGCACCCCGTCGCCGTACGTCGGGGTGAGCCAGCGCCGGCACAGCGCCTCGGTCACCTCCGAGAGGGAGTAGCCCGCGTCGAGCATCTGGGTGCGTACGAGGTGGGTGGCCAGGTCGCGGTCGCCCAGCCCGAACCAGGTCGGCTCGACGCCGTACGACGCCAGCTCGTCCTTGGCGTGCCAGGTCTCCTCGCGCCGGCCCCAGCCGCGCTCGTGGTCGATGCCGTCGCCGAGGGTGTACATGACGGTGTCGAGGTCGGGGCAGATCTTCAGCCCGTGGACCCACCAGTCGTCGCCGGTGTTGGCGATCACGGTCACCTCGGCGTCGGGTCTCGACCCCGGGCAGGAGGTGCTCGCGGATCCCGTGCAAGAGTCCCTGCAGGAACCGCGCACCGCCCACGCCGCCGGACAGCACCGTGATGCGTCGGAGGCCTTCGGGCATGGCGACCAGCCTGCCGCAGGGGCCTCAGCCGGTCTGGACCACCCCCAGGAACGGGGGAACGGGTTTCCGCGTATACCAGACGCGGGCTTGACTTCGGGTGTACGACAGGCATGTAATTCCAACAGTGTTCTTCCAAGCCACCCGACAAAGGTCGGGTGCGGAGGACCGGGTCGAAAGGGCGAATGCCGTGAGAGAACTGTTTCTCCTCGACGCGAGACGCCGAGGACGGCGGCTGGCAGGAGCGGGCCTTGTGCGCGCAGACCGATCCGGAGGCCTTCTTCCCCGAAAAAGGCGGCTCCACGAGGGAGGCCAAGAAGGTCTGCCTCACCTGCGACGTCCGCAACGACTGCCTCGAGTCCGCCCTGATGAACGACGAGCGGTTCGGCATCTGGGGCGGCCTTTCCGAGCGCGAGCGCCGCAAGCTGAAGAAGCGCGGGTCTGAGGGCTTGATCGCTGGCTGAGTCGCTCTGATCGGTGGTTCGAGCGCTCGATCGCTGGTCGAGCCCGCTCGAGCCCCTGGGCGAGACGGTGTCGAGACCCGGTGAGGTTTCGGTGGTCTCGACACAGGCTCGCTGAGCGCTCGCCACGGCTCGAGCCTCGAAAGCACCTCGAGCAGCGTGCTGCCGCGATTCGGGGGCTCACCGGCGGATCGTTAACGTGAACCCCCGTGTATCCGCCCCCGGGAGAGCGCGTCGTCGCGCTCGTCGTCAGCCATGACGGCGCCCGGTGGCTGCCCTCGGTGATCGGCGGCATCCAGGGGCAACGTGCGCGTCCGGGACACCTCGTCGCCGTCGACACCGGCAGCAAGGACGCCTCGGCCGACCTGCTCGAGTCGGCCTTCGGCGCCGACGCCGTCGTGCGCGCTCCGTCGTCGACGTCCTTCCCGGCCGCCGTACGCCTGGGCCTGGAGCGCGCGGACCAGACTGCTGTTGACGCCGAGTGGGTCTGGATCCTCCACGACGACGCCAACCCGGCGCCCGACGCGCTGGCCGAGCTGCTGGCCGCGGCCGAGGCCGACCCCGAGGCCGACGTGCTCGGCCCCAAGCTGCGCGAGTGGCCCTCGCTGCGCCGCCTGCTCGAGGTCGGCGTGACGATCTCCGGCACCGGCCGCCGGGAGACGGGCCTGGAACGCAGCGAGTACGACCAGGGCCAGCACGACGACGTCCGCACGGTGCTGGCCGTCAACACGGCCGGCATGCTGGTGCGCCGCTCCGTGCTCGACGACCTCGGCGGGTTCGACGAGCAGCTCGCGGTGTTCGGCAACGACATCGACTTCGGCTGGCGCGCCGCCGCGGCAGGGCACAAGACGATCGTGGTGCCCGCCGCGGTGGTCTTCCACGCCGAGGCCGCCCACCGTGGTGTGCGGCGTACGCCGCTCACCGGCCGCCACACGCACTACCAGGAGCGCCGTGCGGCGCTGTACACACTGCTGGCCAACGCCCGGGGCCGTGCGCTGCCGTGGCAGGTCGTGCGCCTCGGGCTCGGGACGCTGCTGCGGGTGGTCGGGTTCCTGCTGGTCCGCGCGGTCGGTCAGGCCCTCGACGAGCTCGCGGCCCTGGTCTCGCTCTACGGCAGCCCCGGCCAGCTGCTGGCCGCCCGGCGCGAGCGAAAGCAGGCGCGAAGGTCGGCCCACAAGCACGACGTCCGGGGCCTGCTGGCGCCGTGGTGGCTGCCCTACCGTCACGGCCTCGACGCGGTCAGCGACCTCGTCACGGCGCTGACGCTGCAGGCCCAGGACGTCGCCGAACGCCGGCGCGCGGCGGCCGCCGAGGCGGAGCAGGACCACCCGGTCACGCCTCGCCGGCGCATGACCGAGCCGCGCGACGACGAGGAGGCGCCGGAGGCCGACACCGGCCTGGTGGCGCGGTTCCTCACCAGCCCGGTGGCGCTCGGAGTGGCGGTGTTCGTGCTGCTGGTGCTCTTCGGAGCCCGCGAGGCGATCGGACCCGTCAGCGGTGGGGGACTCTCGGCCGCACCCGCCGACGCTGCGAGACCTGTGGCGGCTGCACAGCGAGTCGTGGCACGCGCTCGGGCAGGGGACCGCCGTCCCCGCGCCGCCGTACGTGCTGTCGATCGCGATGCTGGCCACGGTCATCGGCGGCAGCGTCTCCGCCGCGGTGTCGGCGATCCTGCTGCTGGCCGTGCCGGTGGCGCTGTGGGGAGCGTGGCGGTTCCTCCGGGTGGTCGGCAACCTCAGCGACGCGGCGGGCGCGCCCCGCTGGCTGCTCGCGGTGGCCGCGACCACCTACGCGCTGGTCCCGGTCGTCAGTGGTGCGTGGGGCGACGGCCGCTTGGGGATCGTGGTCGTCACCGCGGTCCTGCCGTGGCTGGGGCACGCCGCGCTGGGCTTCGCCGACCCGGAGCCCGACCGGCGTTGGCGCGCCGCGTGGCGTTCGGGACTGCTGCTGGCGCTGGTCGCGGCGTTCACGCCGGTCGCCTGGTTCTTCGCCGCCGTTCTCGGTGTCGGCCCTGGTCGGCGTCGGCTTCGTCATCGCGCCGGCCCTGATGCGCGACCGCTCGGTGTGGGGACCGCCGGCCGCGATGCTCGCGTGCGTGCCGGTGCTGCTCTCGCCGTGGTGGCTGCCGGCCGTCGTCCAGGGCGCCGCGTCGCAGCCTGCTCCTCGACTCCGGGCGGCTGCCCGACCCCAACCTCGGCTTCGACGAGCTCCTCAGCGGACGGCTCCCCGGCGACCTCGGGGCGCCCACCTGGCTCGGCGTCGCACTGTTCGTGATGGCCGTGCTCGCCCTCATCCCCTCCCGCACCCGGATCCCCGTGCTGGTGGTGTGGATCGTGGCGCTCGTCGCGGCGGTCACCGCGGCCGCCCTGGGCGCCATCCGCCTCGACCTCCCGATCGGCGAGGCCCGCCCGGGGCTCGGCTTCTTCCTCGTGGTGATCCGCGGTGCCTTCGTGGTCGCCGCGTTCATCGCCATCCACGGCCTGGCCACCCGCGCCCGCCGCACCGGCACCACCCTGCGCCGCCTCGTGCCCGTTGCCCTGACCGCCGTCGCCGCCGTCATCCCGGTCCTCGGGCTGGCGTGGTTCGTGCTGGAGGGGCCGGGCGAGCTGACCGACGACCGCGACACCGGCATCCCGGCGTACATGGTCCAAGACTCGCTGCGCGGGCCGGCCCACGGCATCCTCGTCATCCGCGGGAGCGTCGAGGAGGGTCTCACCTACGCCGTACGACGCGGCGACGGCGTCACCCTCGGCGAGGACGAGATCCTCGCGGCGACGCCCACCGACGCCGAGTTCGACGCAGACGTGCAGGAGCTCACCTCCCGTCCGCGCGCCGCCACCGTCGCGCGGCTGGCCGACGCGGGGATCCAGTACGTCGTGCTGCCGGCACCGGCCGACGGGTCCGTCGCCGCCGGGCTGGACGCCTCTGGCGGCCTCGACCAGGCCAGTGCCGAGGACCGCTCGACGCGCGCCTGGCAGGTCAGTCGTCCCGTTGACGAGAACGCCCTCGACGGGCCGACGTCGTGGCTGCGCGTCGTCCTGCTGGTGCTCCAAGGCGCGGCGGTCGTGGTCGTGCTGGTGCTGTGTGCGCCGTCGACGGCCAGCTCGCGCGGCCGGGTTCCCGAGGAGACGGTCGTCGCGACCGCCGGTCAGCGGGGGGCGGCATGAGCCAGAACCGAGGACGTCGAGCCGCACTGCCGCCACCCGAGCGCGTCGCGCGAGGCCTGCGGGCGCGGCTGAACCTGACCGCGGTGCTCGCCGTCGTGCTGCCCGTTCTCACCGTCGGAGCCCTGGCCCTGGTGCGGCCGGCCGACGTCGACGAGACGTCCCACCCGCCGCGCGAGACCGAGCTCAACCTGGCCATCCTGACCTGTCCGAGCAGCATCGGCGACGGTCGCGAGGTCCTCGTCGCCAGCGCGACCGGACGGGCGGGCGAGGTCGAGCTGTCCCAGTCGGGGGCCGTGTCGACGACGACCGTCGACGTACCTGCCGATCTGCCCGCGACCGCCGCTCCGGGCCCGCGCCCCGTGACCGTGCGCGGCACGGACGCGATGGCGCCCGGGCTGGTGGCCTCGCGACAGGCCGAGGGCCCGGCCGCATCGTCGTGCAGCCCGCCCGAGTCCGACCAGTGGTTCACCGCCCTGGGTGCCGCGGCGCGGCACACCTCGGTGATCGAGCTGGTCAACCCCGATCCAGGTCCGGCCGTCGCCGACATCACCGTCATCGGGCCTCGTGGACCGGTGGACGCACCGTCCCTGCGCGGGATCACGGTGCCGGGCGGCCGCAGCATCCGGCTCGACCTGGCCCGGGAGATCCCGCTGCGGGGCGAGCTCGCCGCCCACGTCGAGGTGTCGCGCGGACGGCTGGGCGTCCACGCGACCGACTCCTTCGACGAGCTCGGCCGCGGTGACGCGGGCGTGGACTGGCTCCCCGCCCAGCACCCCGGCGAGGACCTCCTGCTGCTCGGGCTCCCCTCCGGGACCGGCACGCGTTCCCTCGTCCTGGCCAACGCCGGCGACGACGAGGCGCGGGCGGTGGTCCGCGTGGTCACCGAGGACTCCACCTTCCGTCCCGAAGGTCTCGAGGACGTCCGGGTGCCACCCGGGTCGGTGACGCGCGTCCCCCTCAGCGCGATCCTCGGCACAGCCGTGCAGGACGGCGCCGTCGGCGTCCAGGTCGAGGCCACGCACCCACTCACGGCCACGCTCCGCTCGTTCGTCGACGGCGACGTGTCGCACGCCGTACCCCTGCCGATCGTCACCGAGGCGACCCAGGTGATCCTGCCCGCGGGTCGCGCGACCGTGCTGCTCTCCTCCGCGTCCGTGGGATCGGCCGAGGTGCTGGCCCGGCTCCCCGGCGGCGGCAAGAAGGTGCAGAAGGTCGACCTCGCCCCCGGCCGCACGGTCTCGGTCAAGCTCCCCGAGGACGCTGTCCTCGTGCAGGTGACCCCCACCGCGACCACCATCCGCGGCGCGGTGACGGTCGTCGACGGCGGTGCGGCCGTCCTCGGTCTGGACGAGCTGGTGCGGACGGGGCTGGTGCCGGACCTGCGGCCCGCCCTGCCCTGACGCGGGGTGGTTTCGAGGCTCGTCGCTGGCGCTCCTCGCACCTCAACCACCGATCTCCCGGTGGTTCGAGGTGGCTGAGGGCTCGCCTAGGCTCCTGCGCCTCGAAACCACCGATCTCCCGGTGGTTGAGGCGTGAGGGCCGTTGTCCGAGCCCGAACACCTGCGGTGTCGAGTGTCACCTGGCTGACAGACCGCCCACCACTTCCTGGCCGAACGTTGCGTCATGCTCGTGACGCAGAACCCCACCTCGTCGTCCAGTTCGGTCTGGCCGAACGTCGTCCGCGCCTCGCTCGGCAACCTCGTCGAGTGGTTCGACTGGTTCATCTACGCGTGGTTCGCGATCTACTTCGCCGCCGCCTTCTTCCCGGCGCACGACGCGACCGCGCAGCTGCTGTCGACCGCCGTGGTCTTCGCGATCGGGTTCCTGATGCGGCCCTTGGGCGGCTGGGTGCTGGGACTGTACGCCGACCGCCGCGGGCGCCGCGCCGCGCTCACGCTCTCCGTCTCCTTGATGTCCGCGGGCTCGCTGGCGATCGCCTTCAACCCCGGCTACGAGTCCATCGGCATCGCCGCACCCGTCCTGCTGGTGGTGGCCCGCATCACCCAGGGGCTCTCGCTCGGGGGCGAGTTCGGCACCAGCGCGTCGTACCTCACCGAGGTCGCCGACCCTCGCCGCCGCAACTTCTTCGCCAGCTTCCAGTTCGTCTCGATCGTGCTCGGCCAGCTGCTCGCCCTGGCGACGATGATCGTCCTGCAGCGCCTCCTCTCCGAGTCGGCGATGAGCGAGTGGGGATGGCGGGTGCCCTTCGTCCTCGGCGCCCTCATCGGCCTGACGGTGTTCTACCTCCGTCGCCGGATGCAGGAGTCCGACGACTTCCTCGAGCACCAGCGCGAGCTGGTCGAGATCAAGGCGGGTCGCCGTCCGCGCACGAGGCTGGGCATGACCGCGATCATCCGCGAGCACCCCCGTGGGTTCGCGATCGCCTTCGGCCTGGCCATCGGCGGTGGCGTGATGTTCTACACCTACACCGGGTACCTGGAGCGTTACCTCGTCAGTGCGCGTGGCTTCGACAAGGACGACGTCTCCCTCATCTCCTTCGCCGCGTTGTTCGTGTTCCTGGTGATCCAGCCTGCGGCCGGGTGGCTGGCGGACCGCTGGGGAGCACGCCGCGTGATGGGCATCTTCGCCGTGGGCACCATGGTCACGACCCCGGTGGTCTTCGTGGTCATCGCCCACACCTCGAGCCTGGCGGTCGCCTTCGGTTGCCTGGTGGTCGGCATCGTCTTCCTGGCCGGCTACGGCGGCTCCGCCGCCACCTTGTACGCCGACCAGTTCCCGACCAAGGTCCGGGCCCTGGGCATGGGCGTGGCGCACTCGCTGGCCAACGCGATCTTCGGCGGCACGACCGAGGCCCTGGCCCTCGCGCTGAAGGAGTCCGGCCACGAGGGAGTCTTCCCCTGGTACATCGTCGCGACCGCCGGGGCGACCCTGCTGGCGCTGGCGTTCGTGCCGGCCGCCAAGAAGTCAGTCGCCCGTGTCGTACCTCGGGTCGACGTCGGCCGGGTCGACGCCCAGCAGCTCGGCCACCTGCTCGACCAGCACGGTGAGCACCAGCGCCTCCAGGTCGGCTCGGCTCTCACTGCGGTGCTCGATCGGCCGTCGGAAGAGCACCAGTCGCGTCGGCTTGCCACCGCTGCCGCGGAGCAGTGACGACAGCGGCACGGTGCCCGACGCCCAGTCGTCGGGGATCTGCGGTGCGTCCTCGACGGCGTACTCGACCAGGCCGAGCCGGTCGGCCCAGCGCCGCTCGATGTCGGCCACCACGTCGAGGACCAGCTCGTCGAACCGCTCGCGTGGCGTCGGCAGCATCGGCTCGCCCGGCCGGTCGGGAAGCACCGCCGGGCCGCGCATCCCGCGGCCGCGGCGGTCGCGGACGGTGCGCTTGGCGGTCACGGCAGCGAGCCTAAGCCTCGCGCCCGGCCGGCGGGAGGTACGGTCGGCGTCGTGAGCCTGACCCGTCGCTGCTCCCGCACTGCTTGCGGTCGGTCGGCGGTCAGCACCCTCACCTATGTGTACGCCGACCAGACCGCCGTGCTGGGGCCGCTGGCGACCTACGCCGAGCCGCACGCCTACGACTTGTGCGAGGTCCACTCCGAGCGGCTCAGCGCGCCGCGCGGCTGGGACGTGCTGCGCCTGGCGCCCGACCCGCGGGCCGGCGGGCCGACGACCGACGACCTGCTCGCGCTGGCGGACGCCGTCCGCGAAGCCGCCCGACCGGTCTCCGTCTCCGTCGCCGCGCCCGCCGCCGAGACGGGCCGCGAGGTGGCCCGCAAGGGTCACCTGCGGATGCTCACCACCGATTGAGCCCAGCCCGCGCCCCAAGATCGGTGTCCCTATCGCCGGTCGAGGTGCGAGGAGCGCCAGCGACGAGCCTCGAGACCCAGCGAGGTGGTTTCGAGGCTCGGGCCTGGCGGCCCTCACACCTCAACCACCGACGAGCAGGGCTGCGGACGAGCGAGGCGGTGACTAGAGTCGCTGGAGTGAGCAGCCTCGACCCGGACGTCGTGCGCGCGATCTTCAAGGCCTACGACGTCCGCGGCACCGTGCCGGACCAGGTCGACGAGGAGCTCGCCCGCCGCACGGGCGCGGCGTTCGTGTCGGTCGTGGGTGCCGGCACGGTGGTCGTCGGGCACGACATGCGGCCGAGCTCGCCAGGCCTGGCCGAGGCGTTCGGAGAGGGCGCGGCGCGTGCCGGAGCGGACGTGGTGCACATCGGCCTGGCCTCCACCGACGGTCTGTACTTCGCGTCCGGTCACCTCGGTCACCCGGGTGCGATGTTCACCGCCAGCCACAACCCGGCGCAGTACAACGGCATCAAGCTCTGCCGCGCCGGCGCGCAGCCGATCGGCATGGAGACCGGCCTCGCCCAGATCCGGGACGCCGTCCTCGGCGACGACATCCCTCCCGGCGAGCGCGCGGGCAAGGTCACGCACGTCGACCTGCTCGACGAGTACGTCGCCCACCTGCTGGGCCTCGCGCCGGTGGAGGGCCGACAGCTCAAGGTCGTCATCGACGCCGGCAACGGCATGGCCGGGCTGACCGCCCCGGCGGTCTTCGAGGCGCTCGGCAGCGAGCAGGTCGAGGTGGTGCCGATGTACTTCGAGCTCGACGGCAGCTTCCCCAACCACGAGGCCAACCCGATCGAGCCCGAGAACCTCCGTGACCTCCAGGCGCGCGTCGTCGAGGAGGGCGCCGACATCGGCCTGGCCTTCGACGGCGACGCCGACCGCTGCTTCGTGGTGGACGAGCAGGGCCGGGCCGTCTCGCCGTCGACGCTGACCGCGCTGATCGCCGCGCGCGAGCTGCGGCGCGTCCCGGGGGCGAAGGTGATCCACAACCTGATCACCAGCCGCGCCGTGCCGGAGATCGTCACCGAGCTCGGCGGCGTCCCCGTCCGGACCCGCGTCGGCCACTCCTACATCAAGGCCACGATGGCCGAGACGGACGCGATCTTCGGCGGCGAGCACAGCGGACACTTCTACTTCCGCGACTTCTGGCGCGCCGACTCCGGGATGCTCGCCGCGTTGCACACCTTGTCCGCACTCTCCGACACCGACCGCTCGCTGTCGGAGCTCGCCGCCGACTACGAGCGCTACGTCGTCAGTGGCGAGATCAACTCGACCGTCGGCGACCAGGCCGCGGTCGTGTCCGGGATCGAGGCGGCGTACGCCGTCAACGGAGCAGCCGTCGACCACCTCGACGGCCTGACGGTCGCGACCCAGGACTGGTGGTTCAACGTCCGCCCGTCCAACACCGAGCCCTTGCTGCGGCTCAACGTCGAGGGCAAGGACACCGCCACCATGGAGCGCGTGCGCGACGAGGTGCTCGCCCGGATCAGGAGGAGCCCATGAACATCGACCCTGCCCTGCGTGAGCTGATCGTGTGCCCGAGCTGCCGGTCCTCCCTCGAGGAGGTCGGCGAGGAGCTGGTCTGCACCGGCTGCGGTCTGGCCTACCCGGTGCGCGACGACATCCCGGTGCTGCTCGTCGACGAAGCCCGCCGGCCGGCTGACGGAGCCCGGTCACCGACGATGTTCCCTGGTTCGACGAGTCGCAGGCTCGACAACGAGTCCACGCTGACCGCTGCCGACCCCGGACCTGCGGCTGTTGGCCGAGTCCGGGGCACGAGTACGCCGCGAGGCCGTCGAGGCCGAGACCGCGCTGTCCGAGGCCGTCGGCGTCGCCCGCGAACAGGCGCGCCCGCGGGCAGTGGTGGCCGCCGGTCCCGACTCCCGGCTGCTGCGTGCCGCACTCGAGCCGTGGTGCCCGGTGCCCTTCGTCGCGTGGCCCAACCCCGGACTCCCCGGCTGGGCCGGGGGCCTCGACCTGGTCGTGGTCCTCGCGCCCGACGGCGGTGACGTCGGTACGGCGTCCGCCGTCGCCGAGGCCGTCCGCCGCGGGTGCCAGGTCGTGGTCGCGGCGCCACCGCGGTCACTGGTCGCCGAGCACGCCGCGGGCCGCTGGAGCACGATCCTGCCGACCACCGCCCGCGACCAGCTCGCCACCGCCGTGCTCGTGCTCGAGTACCTCGACCGGGTCGACCTCGGGCCGCCGGCCGACCACGAGCAGGTCGCCGAGGCGCTCGACCGCGTCGCGATGTCGTGCTCGCCGCACCGCGACATCGCCGTCAACCCCGCCAAGATGCTGGCGATCGCGCTCGCCGAAGCCAACCCGGTGGTGTGGGGCGGTTCGGTGCTCGCCGCCCGCGCAGCCCGACGGGTCGCCGAGTCGATCCGCCAGGCCAGCGGCCGCACCGCGATCGCGGGTGACGCCGAGCACCTGTTGCCGGTGATCGAGGCCGTGCAGCCGCGCAACGTCTTCGACGACCCCTTCACCGACGAGCCGGCCGAGCTGCGTCCTGTGCTCGTCGTGCTCGACGACGGTGCCGACGACCCGCTCGTCCGTGAGCAGCGCGGCCGGCTCCAGGCGGCGGCGGTCGAGCACGGCGTACGCACCGAGACGGTCGACGCCGACGCCACCTCGGAGGTGGCGCGCTACGCCTCGCTGCTGTTGAACGGACGGTACGCCGCGCAGTACCTGAGCATCGGCCTGGTCAGCGACTGAACGTCGACAGGTCGGTGTTGACAGCTGTTGATGGTGACCCGGCTGACCGCTCCGGAACCCTGGCGGAGCATGCGCATCTGACCCGCCTGAGGATTCTTTGTTCCGCTGATCCGAGGCTTAGCCTGATCGCGTTCCGGGCCGCCCGACTCGCTTAAGGATCGCTCCATGGACTTCAAGGTCGCCGACCTCTCCCTCGCCGACTACGGTCGCACCGAGATCAAGCTCGCCGAGCACGAGATGCCCGGCCTGATGGCCATGCGAGCGCGCTACGGCACCGAGAAGCCGCTGGCAGGGGCCCGCATCGCCGGCTCGCTGCACATGACGATCCAGACCGCGGTCCTCATCGAGACCCTGGTCGAGCTCGGCGCCGAGGTCCGCTGGGCCTCCTGCAACATCTTCTCGACCCAGGACCACGCCGCCGCCGCCGTCGCGGTCGGCCCCGAGGGCACGGTCGAGTCGCCCGCCGGCGTGCCGGTCTTCGCCTGGAAGGGCGAGTCGCTGGAGGAGTACTGGTGGTGCACCCAGCAGATCCTGATCTGGCCCGGCGGCAAGTTCGCCAACATGATCCTCGACGACGGTGGCGACGCCACCCTGCTCGTCCACCTGGGTCTGGACGCCGAGAAGACCGGCGTGGCGCCGGACCCGGCGTCGGCAACCAGCCACGAGCAGCAGATCATCTTCCAGGTCCTCAACGACTCGCTCGCCGAGAGCACCGACCGGTGGACCAAGATCTCCGCGGAGATCAAGGGCGTCACCGAGGAGACCACCACCGGCGTGCACCGCCTCTACGACATGATGCGCGAGGGCTCGCTGCTGTTCCCGGCCATCAACGTCAACGACTCGGTGACCAAGTCGAAGTTCGACAACAAGTACGGCTGCCGCCACTCCCTCATCGACGGCATCAACCGCGCCACCGACGTCCTGATCGGCGGCAAGGTCGCGGTCATCTGCGGATACGGCGACGTCGGCAAGGGCTGCGCTGAGTCGCTGCGAGGCCAGGGCGCCCGGGTCATCGTCACCGAGATCGACCCGATCTGTGCGCTGCAGGCCGCCATGGACGGCTACCAGGTCGCCCGCCTCGACGACGTGCTCGACGTCGCGGACATCATCATCACGGCCACCGGCAACAAGGACGTCGTCACCGTCGACCAGATGAGCCGGATGAAGCACAACGCGATCCTCGGCAACATCGGCCACTTCGACAACGAGATCGACATGGCCGGCCTGGAGAAGTACGACGGCGTCGTGCGCAAGAACGTGAAGCCCCAGGTGGACCTGTGGACCTTCCCGGCCCAAGGAGACCAGGCAGAGCACGCGATCATCGTGCTGTCCGAGGGTCGCCTGATGAACCTCGGCAACGCGACCGGTCACCCGAGCTTCGTGATGTCCAACTCGTTCACCAACCAGGTGCTGGCCCAGATCGAGCTGTTCACCAAGCCCGAGGCCTACCCCGTCGGCGTCTACGTCCTGCCCAAGCACCTCGACGAGGAGGTCGCGCGGCTCCACCTCGAGAGCCTCGGCGTCCACCTCACCGAGCTGACCGAGTCGCAGGCGTCGTACCTCGGAGTCCCGGTCGAAGGCCCCTACAAGGCCGAGCAGTACCGCTACTGACCTGCCTGTTCGCCCGGAATCCGATGACCTCGCTGGCACTATGGGTGGCATGACCAACGGCACCGACATCATCTCCAAGGGGCGGGTCCTCGTCGTCGACGACGACGCCTCGCTCGCCGAGATGCTGATGATCGTGCTGCGGCAGGAGGGTTTCGAGAGCCGGATCTGCCCGCGCGGCGATCTCGCCCTCGACGCGTTCCACGACTTCCGCCCCGACCTGGTGCTGCTGGACGTGATGCTGCCCGGCAAGGACGGCATCGACGTCTGCAAGGAGATCCGCGCAGAGTCCGGCGTGCCGATCGTGATGCTCACCGCCAAGGGCGACACCGTCGACGTGGTCGTGGGACTCGAGACCGGCGCCGACGACTACGTCGTCAAGCCGTTCAAGCCCAAGGAGCTCGTGGCCCGCATCCGGGCCCGCGTACGCCGCTTCGACGCGACCGACCACGAGGCGCTCACCATCGGCGACCTCGCGATCGACGTCGCCGGTCACTCGGTGACCCGTGACGGAGGCCAGATCAACCTGACGCCGCTCGAGTTCGACCTGCTGGTGTGCCTGGCTCGCAAGCCCTGGCAGGTGTTCACCCGTGAGGTGCTGCTGGAGCAGGTGTGGGGCTACCGCCACGCAGCCGACACGAGACTGGTCAACGTCCATGTCCAGCGGCTGCGCTCCAAGGTCGAGCACGATCCCGAGAACCCCGAGATCGTGGTGACCGTGCGCGGTGTCGGCTACAAAGCCGGCACGTAGGACTCGGCGGACGTACGCCGATGGCCGGCTCCACCTTCCCCTACGCCGTCCGGCGTGTGCTGACCGTCTGGCGCCGGTCCATCCAGGCGCGCGTGGTGGTCAGCACCGTCGTGCTGTCGGCGGTGGTGGTCAGCGCGGTCGGGTGGTTCCTGCTCCAGCAGACGCTGCAGGGGCTGCTCGAGCACCGGGTGGACGTCGTGCTGACCGAGGTCAACACCGTGATGGCCGACACCAACGAGCAGCTCGAGGGCGCGAACTCCACGACCAACGACCCGGACGGACTGCTCGAGGAGCTCGGTGACCGGATCGTCCCGCTGGGCAGCTCTCGCGGCTACGGCGTGGTCCTCGCCGGGCCGGTGGGCGAGGCGACGAGCGTTGATCAGGCGCCGGCCCGGACCCGCGGTCTCGACACCTCGAGCATCCCGGCACCCTTGGAGGCCCACTTCAACGAGGTGGCCGACACGGCCTGGACCTACACCCGCATCCGGGCGGACGGCGAACCGTCCGTGCCGGGCGTCGTGGTCGGCTCCCAGCTGCAGCTCCCGGTCAACGGCGGCATCTACACGGTGTACTTCCTCTTCCCGCTCGACGAGGAGCAGGAGACCATGGCGCTGGTCACGCGTGCGCTGCTGACCGCCGCCACACTGCTGCTCGTCCTCATCGGGGGGATCGCCTGGCTGGTCACCCGCCAGGTGGTCACGCCGGTCCGCATGGCTCGCCAGGTCGCCGAGCGGCTGGCGGCCGGTCAGCTGCAGGAGCGGGTCCAGGTCAGAGGTGAGGACGACCTGGCGCGACTGGCCACGTCGTTCAACCAGATGGCCAGCAACCTGCAGCGGCAGATCGGGCAGCTGGAGGAGCTCAGCCGGGTCCAGCAGCAGTTCGTCTCCGACGTCTCCCACGAGCTGCGCACGCCGCTGACCACCGTGCGGATGGCCAGCGACGTCCTGTACGACGCCCGTCGTTCCTTCGACCCCGCCACCTCGCGGGCGGCCGAGCTGCTGCAGACCGAGCTCGACCGGTTCGAGACGTTGCTCGTCGACCTGCTGGAGATCAGCCGGTTCGACGCCGGCGCCGCGGTGCTCGAGCTCGACGAGCTCAACCTCGTCGACGTCGCGCACCGGGTGGTCGACCAGACCCGGGCCCTGGCCGACCAGCGGCACACCCAGGTCGTGGTCGAGGCCCCCGACCACCCGTGCCTCGCCGAGGCCGACGTACGGCGGGTGGAGCGCATCGTCCGCAACCTGGTCACCAACGCCATCGACCACGCCCAGAACGTTCGGGGGAGACCCGCGACGTCGTCCTCCACGTCGGCGGCGACGACCAGGCCGCCGCGATCGCCGTGCGCGACTACGGCGTCGGGCTGAAGCCGGGGGAGTCGGCGATGGTCTTCAACCGGTTCTGGCGCGGCGACCCGGCCCGGGCCCGCACCAGCGGTGGCACCGGTCTCGGCCTCTCGATCTCGCTCGAGGACACCCACCTCCACGGCGGCTGGCTGCAGGCCTGGGGACGTCTGGGCGAGGGTGCCCAGTTCCGGCTCACCCTGCCCAGGCGCGCCGGGATGCCGCTGCGGCAGAGCCCGCTGCCGCTGGTGCCGGCCGACGCCCGCGAGGTGGTGGTGTGATGGCCCGCATCCGCCGTGTCGCGCTGCTAGGTCTGGTGTTGCTGGCCCTGCTCGCCACGACGGCCTGCGTCGGGCTCCCCGACACCGGTCCCGTCGTGCCGGCCGAGGACGAGGTCCGGACGCGGCCCCAGGCCGAGGTCGAGCGGCGTGCGGCGCCGCCGCAGGAGGGCGCTCCGGCCCAGGTCGTGGTCACGGGCTTCCTGCAGGCGATGACGGCTTACCCGGTGCGGATCGAGATCGCCCGCCAGTTCCTGGCCAGCAACGCTCGCGATGCTTGGGAGCCGTCGCGCAAGATCATCACCTACGAGGATCGGGGCAGCGTGCGCGGCGAGGACATGGTGAAGGTCGCCATCCAGGGTGCGCGCTGGGTCGACGACCGCGGCACGTGGCGCGGGAAGCGCGGCTCCGGGGAGGTCGACCTGGAGTTCCCGATGATCAAGGAGGACGGCGAGTGGCGGATCGCGAAGGCGCCGAACGCGTTCATCGTGACCGACGACTGGTTCCAGGACCGCTACCGCCCGGCGTCGGTCTACTACCTCGACCCGACCGCCGGCATCCTGGTCCCCGAGCCTGTCTTCGTCCCCATCGAGCAGGAGGCCTCCGAGCTGGTGCAGGCGCTCCTCGACGGGCCAGGGCCGCAGCTGGACGACGTGGTCAGCTCGTTCGTCCCCGAGGGCCTCAAGCTCGGGCTGTCCGTCCCGATCAGCGACGACGGAGTCGCGACGATCGCCCTGGAGGGTGACAGCGGTCCGCTGCCGCCCGACGCGGCCACGCTGATGATCTACCAGTTCGCGTGGACGCTGCGCCAGGATCCCCGCATCACCAGCTTCGCGATCACCATCGGCGACCAGCCGGTGACCTTGGACGGCAGCACCCCGATGAGCATCGACCTCGGGTCCGAGTACGACCCCACCGACGTCGAGGCCAGCTCGTTGCTCTTCAGCCTGCACAGCGGGCTGCTGGCGTCCGGTGACGCCGAGAACATGACCGAGGTGGACGGGCCGCTCGGCCGCAACCGGTACGGCGTCTCCGACGTCGCTGTCAGCCTCAACGCCGCCCTGGCGGCGACGGTCTCCACCGACCGGACCGCGCTGCAGCTGACCTCGGTCAACGACGACCGCCATCCCTTCAAGGAGATCCTCAGTGGGGCGACGCGCCTGCTGAAGCCCAGCTGGGACTTCGCCGACCGGTTGTGGCTCGTCGACCGCAGGGCCGAGGGTGCGCTGGTGAGCATGGTCGACACTGCCCGCGACGAGACCGCTGCCGTGCCGGTCGACGTACCCGGCATCACGGGCCAGCGCGTGAGGGACTTCATCGTCTCGCGTGACGGCACGCGCCTGGTGGCGGTCGTCCAGGGCAAGCGGGGCGACACCCTCCGGGTCAGCCGGCTCCGCTACGGCTCGCAAGGCGGCCTGATCGGCGCGACGCCCTCACGCAACCTGGCCTGGGGGGACGACGACGCCCAGCGCATCCGCGACATCGGCTGGCGGTCCGCGACCAGCGTCGCGGTGCTGAACCAGCTCACGCACGACTACGCCCAGGTCGTCCCGGTGCCGGTGGACGGGTCGACCCCGTCGGAGCGACGGCTCGCCCAGCAGGACCGCGCATCTGCCGTGGTCTCCTCGCCCGTCACCGACGAGACGCTCTACCTCCTCACCGCGAGCGGCCTGGCGGACCCGACGGGGGCCGAAGGTGAGGCCAAGCCCCTGCCCCCTGGTGTCACCACGGTCCAGTACGCCGGCTGACCGCTCGTCCACAACCCGAGCCCTGCCGGTTGTGCCCGGCGGCTGCGCCGTGCTGGCATCGACCCGTGCGCGCCGACCTCGTCGACCGGTTCCTCGACCCTCTGGTCGACGCAGCCGTCGACCTGTTGCTCGGGTCACGGTGCGTGGGCTGCGACCGCCCGGGCCGGCTGCTGTGTCCCGCCTGCCGAGCGACCCTCGAGCAGCCAGCGCTCCCGGCATGGCCGACTCCCGTACCGGACGGGATGGTCGTGCCCTGGACCACCGCCGACTACGCAGGTGCGGCACGCGCCTTGGTGCTCGGCCACAAGGAACGCGCGATGCACGGGCTGCGCGGGCCCTTGTCCGAGCTGCTCGCGAGCGCCGTGCGCCGGGGCTGTCGACGACGCCGGCGCGGGCGGGGTGCCCGTCGTGCTGGCGCCGGTGCCCTCCCGGCCGGCCGCCGTCCGTGCCCGCGGGCACGACCCGACCTGGACGATCACCCGCGGAGCCGCCGCGCGTCTGCGCCGGCAGGGGTACGACGTCCGCGCGCTGCGGATGCTCCGCTTCCGGACCCGGGTCGCCGACCAGGCCGGGCTCGACGCGGCTGCGCGGGCGGCCAACCTGACGGGTTCGATGTGGTGTCCGAGCCGCTCGCTGCGGCGTGCTGGCCCGGTCGTTGGGAGGGCGCCGTACGAACGCCTTGGTGGTCGTCTGCGACGACGTGCTGACCACCGGCGCGACCGCCCGCGAGGCGCAGAGAGCGCTGGAGGAGTGCGGACTGACCGTGCTGGCTGTCGCGACCGCAGCGGCGACCCGGAAGCGTATTCGGACCGGGGTTTCGTGGTGACCACTCATGGCCTAACGTCGATGCATGGAGTCCGTCCGGGTCCGTGGTTGCACCACTCGGACACGGAAAGAAGTGTTGGGGTGGCTAGCCGATGCCAGTCGCAGGCGAAACGGCCCACGTAAGGCCGTGCTCCGGAGATTCAGCCGGCGCCGGCCGATCACGGTGCGGCTTAGAGGTAAGTCCTGCCTCGTCCTCGTCATCAGACATGACGACCGACGGGAGAAGGGCAGTAGTGGCATCCAAGCTGCGAACCCCTCAGCAGGCGGTTGTGGGGTCGAAGACCAGGTCGGCCGGGCGGACTCCTACCCATCCCCGACCGGTATCTGGAGGTATCCATGGACGTGGTCGTCACCGGCCGACACTGTGAGCTCTCTGACCGCTTCCGCAGTCATGTCACCGAGAAGCTCTCCCGGCTCGAGAAGCACGACCATCGGATCATCCGCGTCCAGGTAGAGGTCGAGCAGGAACGCAACCCGCGCCAGGCCGACCGCGCCGTACGCGTCGAGCTGACGGCCTTCTCCAAGGGACCCGTCATCCGGGCCGAGGCCGCCGCCGAGGACAAGATGAGTGCGCTCGACCTGGCTCTCGACAAGATGGCGGCCCAGATGCGCCGCGCGGCCGATCGGCGCCGGGAGCACAAGAACAAGCACGACCGGGTGGCCGACCTGCTCGACGATCCGGCCCTCCAGGACGGCGTCCTCGCCACGTTCGGCAGCGAGTCGACCGACGCCGAGCGCCAGGTCGGCCCGATCACCGTCACCGGCGAGGGGCCGCTCGTGGTCCGCGAGAAGACCCATCGGGCCACGCCGATGACCCTCGACCAGGCGCTCTACGAGATGGAGCTGGTCGGCCACGACTTCTACCTGTACGTCGACAAGGACACCGAACGACCCTGCGTGGTCTACCGACGGCGCGGCTACGACTACGGCGTGATCTCCCTCGATCTGCAGGACTAGGAGCCTGTAGCCCACCTCACCCATGGGGTGCCCCAGCGCACATCGCCCGTTTGGGCCATTGACCCCTAGTGATCCAGGTTGCCGAACCAGGCCCCGACATGGCCCAGGCGTGTCATGATGCCGGGGTGTCCGTGAACTCCCACCCCCAGGAGCCGGCAATCCCCGAGCCGACGCGAGTGTTGGTCGTCGACGACCAGGAGCTGTTCCGAAGAGGCCTGACCATGCTGCTCGCTGCCGAGGACGGCATCGAGGTGGTGGGCGAGGCCGGCGACGGTATCGAGGGCGTCGCCCTCGCCACCAGCACCGCTCCCGACGTCGTCCTCCTCGACATCCGCATGCCCAAGCGCTCCGGGATCGAGGCCTGCCAGGAGATCAAGGAGGCCGTCCCGGCCGCCAAGATCATCATGCTCACCTCCTCCGACGAGGAGGCCGACCTCTATGAGGCGGTCAAGAGCGGCGCGTCCGGCTACCTGCTCAAGGACTCCTCGATCGACGAGGTGTCCCAGGCGGTCCGCGTCGTCGCCGACGGCCAGTCGCTGATCAGCCCGTCGATGGCGGTCAAGCTCATCGACGAGTTCAAGCAGATGTCGCGCCCCGACCGCGGCGCCGTACCCGGCCTGCGCCTGACCGAGCGCGAGCTCGAGGTCCTGCGCCTGGTCGCCAAGGGCCACAACAACCGCGAGATCGCCCGCCAGCTGTTCATCAGCGAGAACACCGTCAAGAACCACGTGCGCAACCTCCTCGAGAAGCTCCAGCTCCACTCCCGGATGGAAGCCGTCATGTACGCCGTCCGCGAGAAGCTGCTCGACCTGCCCTAGACGCGCAGTCGGCGGTCGGGCATCTTCACCGGACAATCACGCCGAGTCGGCGCATCTTCACCGCAGCGACGTGAGTTCGCGCCGACTCGAACGTATGTCGCGGTGAAGATGCGCCGACTCGGCGTCGCTCGGGGGTGAAGATGCGCCGACTCGCGGTGTCGGTGGCCGTCGTTAGGGTCGCGGCGTGGTGACAACGCTCTCTCAGTCGCAGGCCCGGCGGATCGCGCTGGCGGCGCAGGGATTCCTCGACCGGCCCACGACCCGCCGACCATGCGCACCCTGAGCCGCACCGTCGAGCGCACCGGCGTGCTCCAGGTCGACTCGGTCAACGTGCTGCAGCGGGCGCACTTCATGCCGCTGTACTCCCGCATGGGCGCCTACGACGTCGACCTGCTGGCCAGAGCCAGCGCCAGGAAGCCGCGGCGGCTGGTCGAGTACTGGGCGCACGTGCAGGCGCTGATGCCGGTCGAGCTGTGGCCGGTGATGCGGCACCGGATGGACTCCTACCGCACCCAGAAGCACAAGTGGTGGGGGAGCGAGGTCAGCGAGGAGCTGGTCAAGAACCTGATGGCCGAGATCGCCGACCGGGGCGCCTCCACCGCGCGCGACCTCGACGACGGCCTGCCGCGGGACAAGAAGCACTGGGGCTGGAACTGGTCGGCCACCAAGCGCGCGCTCGACTACCTCTACATGACCGGCGAGGTCGCCATCGCCGGGCGCAACAGCCAGTTCGAGGTCAGGTACGACCTTCCCGAGCGGGTGCTGCCCGCCGACGTGCTCGCCGCACCGACGCCGACCCTCGAGGAGGCCAACCGCGAGCTCGTACGCCGCGCCGCGCGGTCCCACGGCGTGGCCACCGCCCGTTGCCTGGCCGACTACTACCGCATGCGGCTGCAGCCCACCGACGGCAACCGGGCCGCGCTGGGCGCGATCGAGGACCTCGTCGACGAGGGCGAGCTCGAGCCGGTCCGCATCGAGGGCTGGAACCGCCCGGCCTACCTCCACCGCGACGCCCGCCGACCGCGCCGCGTCGACGCTCGCGCCCTGCTCAGCCCCTTCGACCCGGTGGTGTGGCTGCGCGAGCGCACCGAGAAGCTCTTCGACTTCCACTACCGCATCGAGATCTACACGCCGGCACCACAGACCGCATCTACGGCTACTACGTGCTCCCGTTCCTGCTCGGCGAGGAGATCGTCGGCCGGGTCGACCTCAAGGCCGACCGGCAGTCCGGGCGCCTCGTCGTGAAGGCGGCGTACGCCGAACCGGGTGCGCCGGTGGAGACGGCCGAGGAGCTGTCCGCCGAGCTGGTCCGGCTCGCCGGGTGGCTCGGCATGGACGAGCTCACGGTCGAGCCGCGCGGCGACCTGGCGCCCCTGCTCCGTTTCTGAGCAGGGCCTCCACCTGGTCGGCGCCGTTGATCGCGCCGGGCATGGCCCGGATCTGCGGCGCCGAGGCGCGCAGCCGCCTGCCCGGTGCGGGCCGTCCGCGAGCAGGTCGGTGACGGCCGCGCGCAGATCCTCGACCGACGTCCTCTTCGACACCAGACGCCCGGCGCCCGCCCGCTCCAGCGACTGCCCCACCATCCGCTGGTCGAGCATCGGGTGCATCGGCATCACGACCATCGGGAGGTCGTGGGCCAGCGCCTGCATCGTCGTCGAGTGGCCGCCGTGCCCGACGACGAGAGACATCGACGGCATCAGCTCCGCATGCGGCACGAACCGGTGCAGCTCGTGGTTGGCCGCCGGCCGCAGCGACGCCGGGTCGATGACCGGACCGGTGGTGACCACGACGCGGGCGTCCAGGCCGGCCGTCGCGTCGAGCACCTTCTGCAACGACTCCCGCATCTTCGGGAACTTGATCGTGCTGAGGCTCACCAGGACCGCAGGGTCCGCGGCCGTGCGAGGGGAGAAGGACACCACCGGACCGACGTACGTCACGTCCGACCGCGGCTGCGCGCCGGCCGGGTCGAGGGCCGGCAGGCTGGCCACCAAGGTGTGCACGCGACGCCGCGAGCGAGGCTGCGGGATCGAGCCGCAGCACCCGCATGCCCAGGCCCATCGGCCCTCGGAGCCATGACCGGCGGAAGAACGCGTCGTACAGGTGCTCGAGCGAGAGGTACGGCGTCCCGGACTCGCGGAGGGCCTCCATCACGCCGAAGAGCATGCAGTCGACGACCACGAGGTCGGCCGCGCTATCAGCGAGCGCGGCCATCACGTCGCGGCCGAGGCCGCGGTCCCCGAAGGTCTTGACGTAGGTGAGCGGTGAGTTGTCGTCGAGCGGTGAGA
Organism: uncultured Actinomycetota bacterium; assembly: GCA_963758885.1. Classification (GTDB taxonomy): domain Bacteria; phylum Actinomycetota; class Actinomycetes; order Propionibacteriales; family Nocardioidaceae; genus Nocardioides. The sequence goes on along the minus strand of CAVWXS010000029.1, from coordinate 183,761 downwards.
AGGGCCTGGCCTCTCGCGTTGCTGCGACGTCGAACCCGGCCGCTGCCAGGGAGTCGTGCTGCCGGGCGTGCCCGACGAACCGGACATCGTGGCCGCGCCGCTGGAGCTCCTGGGCGATGCCGACGGCAGGAGGCACGTTGCCGCCCCCGTCCCACGTGACGAAGAGGAGGTCGGCCATCTCACTTCTCCTTGTTGGAGGTGGTCGACGCCAGGACGGCGTCGACGAGGTCGTGCATCCGCCGTTCGGTGACGGCTCGGGAGTGTCCGCGGTCGAGCCGCAGCAGCTTCCAGGTGTAGACGTCGGTGGCCACGACCAGCAGGTCGAGCACCCGCTCGTCGGTAGTGGCGGGCGCGAACGCCTCGGTCACCCACTGCCGGTGCATGGCCTTGCCGCGGTCGGTGACCTTGCGGGCCACGTCGTCGTGTGCCCTCCTGCGCCAGCATCAGCAGCGCGGTCTGCCCGAGGCGCTCGTAGTGGTCGGCCAAGGTGCGCATCGCTGCGGGGATGTCACCGGCCGGCGTGCGCCGCTCCTCCATGATCTCGGCGGTGGCGACCTCGGCGCCCTCGGCGACCAGGCCGTCGCGGCTGCCGAACTGGCGCAGGACCGTCTGCACGCTCACCCCTGCCCGCTCGGCGACGGCGTCGAGGGTGATCTCGGCGAACGGCCGCTCACCGGCCAGCGCGATCGTGGTGTGCAGGATCCGGCTCCGGGTCTCCTCGACCGCCTGCGCCCGGGCGCCCATCGTGTACTTCCGCGTCGTTTTCATGTCAGTTCAAGGTGACATCAAATACATATTCGCGTCAAGAGACGTTGACACCAATTTGCGCGGAGATTCAAAGCCCCATCAACCGCTGGGTAGAGTGGCGCCGCTACCCCCAGACCGATTGCCAGACCGTTGCCAGACCTCTGCCGGACGTTCAAGGAGTACCCGCACGTGCCTGCGATTCTCGACCGAATCCTCCGCATCGGCGAAGGCAAGATCCTGCGTCAGCTGGAGACGATCGCCAAGGCGGTCAACGCCATCGAGGACGACTTCGTCAAGATGAGCGACGCCGAGCTGCAGGGCATGACGGCTGAGTTCAAGAGCCGGCTCGAGAAGGGCGAGACCCTCGACGACCTGATGCCCGAGGCGTTCGCCACGGTGCGCGAGGCGGCCAAGCGGGTCATCGGCCAGCGCCACTACGACGTCCAGATCATGGGTGGTGCCGCGCTCCACCTCGGCAACATCGCCGAGATGAAGACCGGTGAGGGCAAGACCCTGGTCGCCACCCTCCCGTCGTACCTCAACGCCCTCAACGGCAAGGGCGTCCATGTCGTCACCGTCAACGACTACCTCGCCAAGTACCACGCCGAGTGGATGGGCCGGATCCACCACTTCCTCGGGCTCACCACCGGCGTGATCCTGCCGGCGATGCGCCCCGACGAGCGCCGGGTGGCCTACGACTGCGACATCACCTACGGCACCAACAACGAGCTGGGCTTCGACTACCTGCGCGACAACATGGCCAGCACGATCGAGGACTGCGTGCAGCGCGGCCACGTCTTCGCCATCGTCGACGAGGTCGACTCGATCCTGATCGACGAGGCCCGCACCCCGCTCATCATCAGCGGCCCGACCCAGGACGAGGTCCGCTGGTACGCCGAGTTCGCCAAGATCACCAAGAACCTCACGCGCGACGTCGACTACGAGGTCGACGAGAAGAAGCGCACCATCTCGGTGCTCGAGCCGGGCATCACCAGGGTCGAGGACCACCTCGGCATCGAGAACCTCTACGAGTCGGCCAACACCCCCCTCATCTCGTTCCTGAACAACTCCATCAAGGCCAAGGAGCTGTTCCGCAACGACAAGGAGTACGTCGTCATGGACGGCGAGGTGCTCATCGTCGACGAGCACACCGGCCGCATGCTCGCCGGTCGCCGCTACAACGACGGTCTGCACCAGGCGATCGAGGCCAAGGAGGGCGTCACGGTCCGCGAGGAGTACCAGACCCTCGCCACCGTCACCCTGCAGAACTACTTCCGTCTCTACAAGAAGCTCTCCGGCATGACCGGAACGGCGATGACCGAGGCGTCGGAGTTCGACAAGATCTACCGGCTCGGTGTCGTCCCGATCCCGACCAACCTGCCGATGGTCCGCAAGGACCAGCCCGACCTCGTCTACCGCACCGAGGAGGCCAAGTACGACGCGGTCGTCGACGACATCGCCGAGCGGCAACGCCAAGGGCCAGCCCATGCTGGTCGGCACGGTCTCGGTCGAGAAGTCCGAGCACCTGTCCGAGAAGCTCCGCAAGCGCGGCATCGCGCACACCGTCCTCAACGCCAAGATGCACGCCGACGAGGCCCAGGTCGTCGCGATGGCCGGCCACAAGGGCGCCGTCACCGTCGCGACCAACATGGCCGGCCGAGGCACCGACATCATGCTCGGCGGATCGGTCGACTTCCTGGCCGACGCCGAGCTGCGCAAGCAGGGTCTCGACCCCTTCGAGGACGGCGACGCCTACGAGACCGCCTGGCCCGCGATGGTCGAGAAGATCAAGGCCCAGGTGGCCAACGAGCACGACGAGGTCAAGGCCCTCGGCGGCCTCTACGTCATCGGCACCGAGCGACACGAGTCGCGGCGCATCGACAACCAGCTGCGTGGTCGTTCCGGCCGCCAGGGCGACCCGGGCGAGTCCCGGTTCTACCTGTCGCTGGAAGACGAGCTGATGCGGCTGTTCAAGTCCGACTGGGTCGACCGCGTGCTCCAGGTGCTCAAGATCCCCGACGACGTGCCGATCGAGAACAAGCGCGTCACCGGCGCGATCGCCAACGCCCAGGGCCAGATCGAGTCCCAGAACTTCGAGTCCCGCAAGAACGTCCTCAAGTACGACGACGTGATGGACCGCCAGCGCCACGTGATCTACGACGAGCGCCGCAGGGTGCTCGAGGGTGCCGACCTGAAGGATCAGATCAGCACGTTCGTCGACGACGTGGTCACCGGCTTCGTCACCGGGGCGACCCAGGGCTTCGCCGAGGAATGGGACCTCGAGGGTCTGTGGACCGAGCTCAAGCAGCTGTGGCCGGTGAGCATCGACCTCGTCACCTATGCGAAGCAGGCCGGTGGCGGCGCCGACGACTGGGCCAACATCGAGCGCGACCAGCTGATCGCGGACCTCCAGGCCGACGCCCACGCGGCGTACGCCCGTCGTGAGGACGAGGTCGGCGAAGAGGTGATGCGCGAGCTCGAGCGGCGCGTCATCCTCTCGGTGCTCGACCGCAAGTGGCGCGAGCACCTCTACGAGATGGACTACCTGCGCGAGGGCATCTACCTGCGCGCCTACTCCCAGCGCGACCCGCTCGTGGAGTACCAGCGCGAGGGCTTCGACATGTTCGCCGCGGTGATGGACGGCATCAAGGCGGAGTCTGTCGGCTTCCTGTTCAACCTCGACGTCCAGGTCGAGGAGGACGACGACGAAGACGTCGAGGAGGCGTTCGAGCCGATGCGCGCCGAGCTGCCGAACGCCCCGGCCAGGGTGGTCAGGCCCGGCGAGGACGACGAGGACGAGGCGCCGCCCTCGGTCTTCGAGAAGCCCGGTCAAAGCGGTCGCGAGACGCCGCGCGTGCGCGCGAAGGGTCTCGACCGCCCCAAGCAGCCGCAGAACCTCTCCTACTCCGCGCCGTCCGAGCAGGGCGAGGCCGAGGTTGCCGGTGCGACGGCGACGAACGCCGACGACGAGTTCGCCGACGTCGGCCGCAACCAGCTGTGCCCCTGCGGGTCGGGCAAGAAGTACAAGCGCTGCCACGGCGCGCCCGGCGGCCCCACCGGGCTGACCGCCCGCGTCAGCTGAGCACCGACTCCGCCGGTCGAGGAGGTCGCGTCAGCGACCGTCACGAGACCCGGTGAGTCGGCAGGTGACCGTGCCTCTCGCGGGGTTTCGTGACGGGCGCTTGACGCGCCCTCCTCAACCAGCGGTAGTCACGCATCGGTCCGCCGGACCGTCCGTGGGACTCCGCGACGATCTCGGCGACGACGGACAAGGCGATCTCGCCCGGACCCTTGCCGCCGAGGTCGTGGCCGGCCGGGACGTGCAGCTTCGTCAACCCGGGCACCCCCTCGGCCTCGAGGTCGGCCAGCAGACCTGTCGCGCGACGCCGGCTGGCCATCATCGCGACGTACGACGCCTCCGAGGCCAGGGCGGCCCGCAGCACGGCCGGTGCGTCGGGGGCGTCGTGGTCGCACAGCACGACCGCGTCGCCGGTGCGAGGCGCCACCTCCGAGAGGCCGGGGCCGCCGTCGTCGTGGACCACGACGACCACCTCGTGGCCGACCGTCGTGGCGATGGTCTCGATCGCGGCCGAGATCGGGTTGGCGGTCAGCAGGATGATCCGGCCGCGGTGGGTCTCGTCGTCGCGCCAGGGCTGCTCGCGGTGGGTGTGGGTCACGGCTCCAGTCTCACGCGAACTCCAGCGCCGAGCACACCCACCGGTCGCGGTGTCGCTCGAACCGTGCGGCGACGGCACGCGACCGGCGGCCGTAGCGGACGTGGGCGCTGACCTCGGCGACCCGATCGGAGACGAAGCAGGTGTGCACGCCGACGACGTGCGGGCGGGTGCCCTGGACGCCGCCTTGACCCGGTCGCCGCCCGACGCTGCGGGCCACGAGCTGGGCGCGGCGTCCGAGATCCTGGTAGACGGCGGGCGTGGTCCATCGCAGCACCTGGGAGAGCGGTCGGTCGCCTCCGACGATCTCGACGACCGCTTGCACGATGCGGTTCGAGAACCGCTCGAACTCCCTGCGCGCGGCCCGGTCGATGGCGACCACGTCGCCGCCTGACAGTGGGCTGCGGTGGGCGAGGTGATCGGCGTCGGGCGGGTCCTGGCGCGCCGTCAGGTCGAGGGCGAGGGTGCCCTGCACGCTGGCGACGCCGACCGCACGAGGTGCCAAGCGGGGGAGCTGCGTCACCGTGGCCTCGGCGGAGTCGACGAGGCTCACCGCGCGTCCCCGTCCCGCCCGGTGGGCGGCAGCACGAGGCGTTGCCCCGGCTCGATCACGTCGGGGTCGGGCCCGATCAGGTCACGGTTGAGCGAGTAGATCGCCGGCCAGGCGGCAGCCGTCTCCTCGATGCTCGAGTGCGGCCCCAGCTGCTGGGCGGCGATCTCCCACAACGTGTCTCCCGGAGAGACCACGACGGTCGTCTCGCGCGATGGTGCGGTGGCGTCGGCTCCCTCTGCGGCCGGCTGGACAGTGCCCAGTCCGCCCTGTCCGCCCGGTCGCGCGGCGACCGGCTGGACGACGTCCGCCTGGCCGGGCTCCGGACGCGTCGCTGCGCCGGAGCGCACCGCGGGTGTCACGGACGCCCGTTCCGGCAGCCGCAGGCCGGCCAGCGGCCCGGGCTGGGTGTCGGGGCCGGTGACCGCGGCGCCGCCGGCCAGCGCGGGCGCGGCCAACCCGCTGGTCAGCGCCGCGCCGCACAGCGCCAGCAAGGCCCGGCGTAGGCCCGCAGGTACGCCGCGACGCGTCGTGCGCACGCCTCGTGCGGCATCGAGGGTGACCAGGGTGGCCACCAGCCACAGCCAGCACGTCGCCACGGCAGCGGCGCTCGCGCAGCACCAGACCAACAAGGTGTCGAAGCCGGCGCCGCCGAGGTCGCCTCGGTCGACGGCCTGCGCCGCCCCCACCAGGAGGGGCAGCAGGCCGCAGACCACGGCGCCGGCCACCGCGGTGGCGCCAGCCCACACCGCCGCGCAGCGAGCACGCGTTGTCGATGTCCCGAGATTCATGGCGATCCCTTCGTTTGCATCTGTTTGATGCAGTTAAGAGTCGTCAGCGATAGTTGGGCAAGCAGTCTCTCCACAATTGGTGGCATGACAGGCTCAGGACGTGGGTTGGGACGAGCGCCTCTTCGACCTCCTCGACGACCTCGAGGGGCAGGCCGAGGCGCTCTACGCCGCCGAACGCGACGCCGAGCTGGTCGACCGGAGCCGGGCCGAGTACGCGTCGGTCTCCCTGGCGAGCCGACTGATGGCGTCGATCGGCCGTCAGGTGGTGCTCGAGGTCGCGGGCTCCGGGGGCATCCGGGGTGAGCTGCGCCGGGTCGGCAGCGGCTGGTGCCTGGTGTCAGGGACGACGGGTGACTGGCTGGTCTGCGTCGACGCGGTCACGTCGTTCGAGGGCGCCTCGGATCGGGCGGTGCCCGAGGTCGCCTGGTCGGCGGTGTCACGTCTCGGACTGGGCTCAGCCCTGCGCCGGCTCGCCGACGACGCCACGCGCTGCCTCGTCGTCACCCGGGCCGGGGGTAGGCACGAGGTCGAGCTCGTCCGTGTCGGGAAGGACTTCGTGGAGGCCGAGACGTTCGGCGAGCCGCCGCGCCGGCTGCTGCTGGCGCTGTCCGCGGTGGGCGCCGTGCAGAGCCGCGACCCGCGCTGAGGCGGCCTCAGCAGGTCACAGCAAGAAGGGCGCGTCGATCAGCAGAGCAGTGATCCGGAAGAGTCCCCAGCCGAGGACGCCGGTGAGGTAGCCGGCCGCCATGGCGGTCATGACGTCGTCGCCGTCGCTGTTCAGGCTGGCCCAGGCCAGGATCAGGCCGAGCACCATCGCGATCATGATGGCAGTCCCGGGCAGGTAGAAGACCGTGGTCGTGCCGAACACGGCTCCGATCGCCAGCTGCCACCAGCGGCTGATCGACATCATCTGGGCCGCCCCCTCAGGTCGCGTCGAGGTCGTAGGGCGGTGTCTCGTCCGCGCGCAGCGGCTTCGAGCGCCGTCCGGGCGGCGGGTCGTCGGGCTCGTTCATGGCGTCCATGATGTGTTTGCGAACGATCGAGCGCGGGTCGAGGTCACGCAGCTGGAGGTCGGCGTACTCGGGCCCGAGCTCGGTGCGCAGCTCGTCGCGAGCGGAGTGTGCGAACGAGCGCAGCTGGCGAGCCATCCGCCCGGCCTGTCGGGCCAGGTCGGGCAGCCGGTCGGGACCGAAGACGATCACCGCGACGAACGCGATGACCAGCATCTCCTGGAGCCCGACCCCGAACACGAGTCAGAACCTACTCGTCGGGGTGAGCCCCAGCTGGAGTCCTGCCAAACCCCGGCCCTTGCCGACTAGACGGGCGGCCACCTCGCGCAACGCGACCGCCGCGGGGTTGGTCGGGTCGGACTCGACCACGGGCTTGCCGGCGTCGCCGCCCTCGCGCAGGGACGGCTCCAGCGGGATGCGGGCCAGGACGGGTACGTCGTAGCCGAACCGCTCCGAGAGCGTCCGGGCCACGCGCTCGCCGCCGCCGGAGCCGAAGACGTCGATCTGGTGGGAAGGGCCGCAGTGGGGGCAGGTCAGCGAGCTCATGTTCTCGACGACCCCGACCACGCGCTGGTGCATCATCGAGGCCATCGTGCCGGCCCGCTCGGCCACCTCGGCCGCGGCCTCCTGGGGGGTGGTCACCACGACGACCTGGGCACCCGGGAGGTGCTGGCCCAGCGAGATGGCCACGTCGCCGGTGCCGGGCGGGAGGTCGATGAGGAGGACGTCGAGGTCCCCCCAGTAGACGTCGGAGAGCATCTGGACCAGGGCGCGGTCGAGCATCGGACCGCGCCACGCCACGACCTGGTCACGTCGCGGCTTGAGCATGCCGATGGAGATCACGCTGACGCCCGACGGGGTCGGCACCGGCATGATCAGGTCCTCGACCTGGGTAGGGCGCGAGTCGGCGACCCCGAGCATGGCCGGCACCGAGTGACCGTAGATGTCCGCGTCGACGATGCCGACCGCTCGGCCCTCCGCGGCCATGGCGAGGGCGAGGTTGACGGTGACCGACGACTTGCCGACACCGCCCTTGCCGCTGGCGATGGCGAAGACCTGGGTCAGCGAGCCGGGCTGGGCGAACGGGATCTCGCGCTGCGCCTGCCCACCGCGCAGCAGCTCCTGGAGCCCGGCGCGCTGCTCGGCTGACATCACCCCCAGGGTGAGCTCGACGTCGGCGACACCTGGGACGGCGCGGAGCGCGGCGTTGACGTCGCGGTTGATGGTGTCCTTCATGGGGCATCCGGCGACGGTCAGCAGGACGGTCAGGCGGACCGTGCTGCCGTCGATGTCGACGGTCTCGACCATGCCCAGATCGGTGATCGGGCGCTTGATCTCGGGGTCGTTGACCCCGGCGAGCGCGGCGTCGACGGCCTCCCTGGTCGGGACGTTCGATCGGTCGGTCGGGGAAGGGCTCATGGTGTCGCGATTCTAGGTGGTGAGGCCTGATGTCCTTGCTTCGGGACGACCAGGATGATGGCTTGCTCAGCCGTGCATGATTGAAGAGCCGGGCTTCATCTCTACGAGAATAAGGTATGCTCTTCATATGATCGAAAGGAAGAAGAGGACTTCTGGGCCTGGGCCGGTCGCGACGGTGCTCGGTGACATCGTGGGGTCGCGCGGCTTCCGCGACCGCCGTGATCTCCACGACGGCTGGTGGGGCGCCTCGACGAGCTCAACGACCTGTTCCGGGCCGAGGAGCGCGAGACCGCGACCGCCGTGCTCGCCTCGCCGCTACGCGTCACGGCCGGAGACGAGTACCAGGGCACCTTCACCACCCTGGGCGGCGCGCTGCGCGCGACGCGGTGGCTGCGGCTGGCGCTGCTGCCCGACGTCGACGTCCGCCACGGCCTCGGGTGGGGGCCGGTCGAGCTCCTCGACGAGGAGCCTCGCATCGAGGACGGGCCCGGCTGGTGGGTCGCCAGGGACGCCGTGGTGGCGGCCGAGGAGGAGGCCGCGCGGGCCGGGCACCGCCGGCGCCGGACGGCGTACTGCCGCGCGGAGGGGTACGACGGCCCCGATCCGGATGCCGTGAACGCCGCCCTCGTGCTGCGCGACGAGATGATGGGCGGCCTGTCCGACCGCTCGCTGGGGGTGCTTCGTGGTCTGCTGTCGGGCAGGACCCAGCGCGAGATCGCCGAGAAGGAGGGAGTGTCCGCCTCGGCCGTCTCCCAACGGGTCCGCAACGACGGGCTCGCGGCGCTGGTCGCGAGCGAACGACTGCTGGGAGGTCTGCGCTGAGCTGGCTGGCACTGCTGCTGGTGGGGGTCGGGTTCACCGACCTGGCCCACTCCCTGCGGCACACCCGCTTCTTCCCCGGCGTCTGCGGGGCGGCGGCCACCATCGCGGTCGGGCTGCTGGCGGGGCTCACGGGGTGGCCCGACCTGGTCGCGGTGCTCGCCGTCGCGGCGTTCGCGTTCGGCTGGGAGCTGGTGGTCAGCCGCGGCTTCTCCGCGCAGCATGGCGTGGCTCCCGCTCACCTGTCTGGTGGCGGCCGCGAGCATCGCGGCCCTCCTCTCCGGCCAGGCCGGCGCCGCTGACGGCCCCCTGGGCCGCTGGCTGGCCCAGGTGCCGTTGCCGGTGCTGAGCGGGCTCGACGCCGACGCCTTCCTGCTGCTCACGGGCGTGGTGCTGCTCCAGCTCTCGACCGGCAACGTGCTGGTCCGACTGGTGCTCGCCGCCACCGGCACCATCACCCCCGACTCCCACGGCGCCTCGCAAGGCCCCGAGCGCCGGCTCAAGGGCGGTCGCCTCCTCGGCCCGCTCGAGCGCCTGTTCATCCTCGGCCTCGGCCTCGCCGGCAACCTCACCGCCGCCGCCATCGTCGTCGCGGCCAAGGGTCTGCTGCGCTGGCCCGAGCTGTCCTCCCCGTCCGAGCAACGCGAGGTCCACCGCCTGACCGAGTACTTCCTCGTCGGCAGTTTCGTCAGCTGGCTCGTCGCCCTCTGCGGCCTCGTCCTCCTCTCCTGACGCCGTCAGTGACGCAAAGCACCATCAGGCGCGGGACGCATGGTGCTTTTCGTCAGTGACGGTGGGCGCGGCCGTGACCAGGCTCAGGCGGTCTCGCGATCGCGCTCGGCGTCGTCGTCAGGCGACTGCGCCCGCTCGTCGAGCTCACTCAGCAGACTGCGGAGCTCGGACCGCAGGAAGTCGCGGGTCGCGACCTCGCCGACCGCCATCCGCAGCGAGGCGACCTCGCGCGCCAGGAACTCCATGTCGGCGTGGGCGCGGGCGTCGGCCTGGCGGTCCTGCTCGGCGATCACGCGGTCGCGGGCCTCCTGGCGGTTCTGCGCGAGCAGGATCAGCGGAGCGGCGTACGACGCCTGGAGACTGAGGATCAGGGTCAAGAAGATGAACGGGTACTCGTCGTACCGGAGGTCGTCGGGCGCCAAGGTGTTCCACAGGATCCAGAACGCCACGAAGAGCGTCATGTAGATGAGGAACGACGCCGTGCCGAGGAAGCGCGCGAACTGCTCGGCGAAGACCCCGAGCCGGTCGGAGTCGTAGCTCGGTCGCCGCACCAGCTGGCGCCGTACGTCGCGCGGGGTGTCGAGCCGTGCGCGCCGGCTGGGCCCGGACGCCTCAGCCATGGTGCACCGCCCGGTCGCGCCAGTTCTCGGGCAGCATGTGGTCGAGCAGGTCGTCGACCGTGACGGCGCCGAGCAGGTGACCGTCCTCGTCGACCACCGGGGCCGCGACCAGGTTGTAGGTCGCCAGGTGGGCCGCGACCTCGTCGATGGTCGCCTCGGAGCGCAGGTTCTGCATCGAGTCGTCGAGCGCCCCGGCCACCAGCGTGGACGGTGGCTCGCGCAGCAGGCGCTGGATGTGGGCGACCCCTAGGAACCGGCCGGTCGGGGTCTCCAGCGGTGGCCTGCAGACGTAGACGAGGGCGGCCAGCGCGGGCGTCAGGTCGGGGTTGCGGACGTGGGCGAGCGCGTCCGCGATGGTGGCGTCCGGCCCCAGGATCACCGGTTCGGAGGTCATCATCGCGCCGGCGGTGTTCTCGACGTAGGACATCAGCCGCTTGACGTCCTCCGCCTCGTCGGGCTCCATCAGCTGCAGCAGGATCTCGGCGGTCTCGGGCGGCAGCTCGGCGATCAGGTCGGCGGCGTCGTCGGGATCCATCTCCTCGAGCACGTCGGCCGCGCGCTCGCTCTCGAGCTGGCCCATGATCTCGACCTGGTCCTCCTCGGGCAGCTCCTCGAGGACGTCGGCCAGCCGCTCGTCGGAGAGGGCCGCGACGACGGCGGTACGGCGCTCGAAGGGCAGGTCGTGGATGACGCTGGCCGCGTCGGCGGGGCGCAGCTCGTTGAGCGCGTGGATCAGCTGCGTGGCGCCCTGAGCGGGCTCCCGCTGGGTCAGGCCCTCGACCTCACCCCACTCGACCACGTGGGTCTGTCCGCGGCGGCGCAGCGCCTTGGCGGGCTCCTGGATGGCGACCCGGCTGAGCACCCAGTCGCGGGTGCGGGCCTGCTCCATCGCGACGTCGTAGATCGTGCCGGTCACGCCGCTGGCCTTGATCGTGACCGTCTTGTCGAAGAGCTGACCGACCACGAGCGTCTCGGTGGGCCGCTGCTCGAAGCGCCGCATGTTCAGCAGCCCGGTCGTGTAGACCTGCCCGCTGTCGATGTTGGTCACGCGGGTCATCGGCACGAAGATGCGCCGGCGCCCGAACACCTCGGCCACCATGCCCAGCACCCGCGGCTGGCTGACCTCGGACCGGATGGCCACCACGAGGTCGCGCACCTTGCCGACCTGGTCGCCCTGCGGGTCGAAGATCGGCAGTCCGACGAGCCGCGCGGCGAACACGCGGGACGGGCTGGTGCTCATTTTTCGGGGTCCCTGTTCGAAGCGCAGCGCAGCGAGCATTCGAATGGGGTGATCACAGCCGAACGCTACTCGGCGCGGGTGCCACGATGGGCGCATGACGCGGCGGAGTGCGTGCTGCACGTCGGGCTGCCGAAAACGGGGACGACGTACCTCCAGGCCCTGCTCGCCCACCACCGCGACGCCCTGCGCGAGGCCGGCGTGCTGTATCCCGTTCGTCAAACCGCAGGCGATGTTCCTCGGGGCGGTCGAGGTCCGGGGCAGCCACGAGAAGTTCGGGCTCTCCCGCGAGGACGTCTCCGGGCACCTGGCAGGCGCTGGCCGACCGGGTTCGCGCGTCACGACGGGACGTCGGTGATCAGCCACGAGATCCTCGGCGGCGCCGAGCCCGAGGAGATCGCGAGCGGCGCTCGCGCCGCTGTCCGGGCTCGACGTGGACGTGGTGGTCACCGCCCGCGACCTGGGCAGGCAGGCCACCGCCCACTGGCAGGAGGAGGTGAAGCTGGGCGACGCCCGGTCGTTCGCCGACTTCGAGCGCGAGCAGTTCCGCGCCGACGTCCCGAGGGGCGCGTCAGGCGAGCGGCCGCACTTCTGGCATGCCCAGGACTACGCCGCGGCGCTGCGCCGGTGGTCGTCCGCGCGTGCCCGCCGAGCGGGTGCACCTCGTCGTCTGCCCGCCGCCGGGCGCCGCGCCCGACCTGCTGTGGCGCCGGTTCGCCGACGCGTGTGGCATCACGGCGCGCCGCCGACGGCGTCGTCGACCCGACGGCGGTCGCCCCGCCAACCTGTCCCTGACCACCGAGGCGATCGCGTCGCTGCGGCAGCCTCAACGCCCGCCTCGCGGGCCGGATCACGCCCGCGCGAGCACGCCCGTTTCGTCAAGCGTGAGCTGGGGGAGGGCCGGCTGGCCGGGCGACCAGGTACGCCGCCGCGCACTCCCGCGTCCCTCGGCGAGGTCCTGCTCCCGCGGCCGACGCCGGTGGCGGCGGGAGATCGAGTCGGGCTGGCCTATCCCGTGCACGGTGACCTCGACGACCTCACGCCCGTCCTCGGCGGCCCGGACGACGCGCACCCGGACGACGTACCGCCGGGCGTGCCCGACCCGGCCGAGGTCGGCCGCGCTGGCCGCCGAAGTCCTCCGGCGGGTGGAGGCCTGGCGCGTAGACTCAGGACATGACGGCACGGGGAACTCTGGTAGCACTGCTGCTCCCGCTCGCGCTGTTGAGCGCCTGCGGCGACGACTCCGACTCCGCGGCGGCTGACCCGGTCGGCTCCGACTCGCCCCAGCGCGACCGACACCACGTCGCCGACCGAGCCGACGGCCGAGGCGACCGACTCCCGCACCGACGACGCCCGCCTGGCCGGCCTGCGCCGACACCTGGGTCGCCGACGCCAAGCTTCCCGTTCGCCTACAAGGGCTGCCTCGACGGCGACCAGGCCGTCGAGGCCGACAACCTCTCGTGCTCGTCCGGCCAGCGCATCGTCCGCTACGACGACAGCTTCTACGCCGTGGCCGGCGGCAAGATCCACCAGGCCTCCGGCCCCCTCGAGAAGGACAAGGAGTACCTCAAGTTGGTCCGCGTCTGCCGCGCCTGACGGTCGGGCGTGATTTGCGGGGCTTGACGCCTGGCCAGTTATAGTGCCGGTTCGGCATCACGCCGCCCTCCCCGGGGGTTGAGACTCGCCGTGACCGGGCTCAACGGGGCCCCTTGACGACCAAGTTCTTCAAAGGAGTGGCACGTGCGTCCTGCACGCTTCTTCATCGCGCTCGCGCTCGTGGCGGGCCTGTTCGCGATCGGGTGCGCCCGTGAGCGCCGACGACGACACACGCTCAGGCGACCGGCGCCGGCGGGACTACGGGCAGGACGACGGGCGCCGAGCCGTCGCTGACCGGTCCGGCCAAGTCCACCGCCGACGACAGCCCGCTGCTGCGCGCGGCGGCCCTGGAGAAGCCGCGCCGCTACTCACCGGCGCCCGGGGTGGTGTTCAACGCCGCCCTCGGCACCAAGGCCAACCGCAACCGCATCTTCGGCAAGATCATCGCGGCCATCAACCACGCGCCGGCCAAGTCGCGCATCCGGATCATGTCGTGGAACATCATGTCCCGCACCGCCGTCGACGCGCTGCTTCGTGCCCAGGCGCGGGGCGTGAAGGTCCGCGTGCTGATGGACAACACCAACCTCGTCGACATCCCCAACCCGGGCTTCAAGCGGCTCAAGGCCAGCTTCAAGCGGGTCAACCAGCGCGAGGAGGTCAAGCAGTCGCGGCGCAGCTACGCCAAGACCTGCATCCAGTCCTGCCGTGGCGAGCGGGGTGCGGCCCACTCGAAGATCTACCTGTTCTCCAAGACCGGCAAGGCCAAGAACGTCGTGATGTCGGGCTCGGCCAACCTGACGGTCGCGGGTGCGGTCAACCAGTGGAACGACCTGTACACCTGGGTCGACAACCGCGAGATCTACAAGTTCGCGGTCCGGGTCTACAAGGAGATGTGGCAAGACACCCCGGTGCCGCAGCAGTTCGTCCAGTTCAGCAGCGGCAAGGACCTTCTCGGGTTCACGCCTCTCTTCGGCCCCGAAGGCCGCACCATCGACCCCGTCCAGTTCCTGCTCGACCAGGTCACGTGCGGCGGTGCCGAGAAGACCAAGCACGGCCGCACCATCATCCGGGCCGCCCCCGACGTGATGCGCAACGAACGCGGGATGGCCATCGCCGCGCGGCTCAAGGAGCTGTGGGCGCAGGGCTGCGACGTGCGCATCGCCTACACCGTGATGGGCGTCGCCATCCACCGCTTCCTCGGCCAGCCGACGGCGCGAGGCGTGGTCCCCAAGAAGCACCTGGTCCAGGACTTCGACGGCGACGGCGAGTTCGACAACTACTTCCACCTCAAGGCGCTGACGATCAACGGCGTCTACGCCGGCAACCCGGCCAGCTACGTCGTCCTCAACGGCTCCTCCAACTGGTCCGGCTACGCGGCCGTCTCCGACGAGAACTTCGGGATCCTGACGCGACGCGCGCCGACGATGAAGTACCAGAGGTTCATCGACTTCTGGTACGAGAACTTCCCGAAGAGCAAGCCCCAGGACGAGACGGTGGCCAGGATGGTCGCCCGCGGGCAGATCGACCCGTACGCCCACGTCGACATGGACTGACACCCGAGATGACCCACCCGAGATGACCCTGTGATCGCCACCCGGGCCGGAGTCCGCCGCGTCGACGCCGACGGGATCGCCCTGTGGGGCCTCGGCGACCGGGCGATCGACGTCCTGTTCGACGGGCGCCGCGTGTGGTCGTTCTGGCTCGAGCGCGACACCCGGACCACCGTTCCCGGGGTGTGGTCGGTCGGCTGGCCGGGCGCCCTGACGAAGTTCCTCGACGGGCAGACGCGGCTCACGGTCACCGAGCACGTCACCGGGAGGGTGCTCTTCGACCAGGAGCTGAGCTTCGGCACCGCCACCAAGCGCATCGAGATCGTGGGGCGCTCCGGGGCGCCGATCAGCCTCGACAAGTCGGGCCGGATCAGCCCGACGTTCGACACCCGTTCGGCAGCGGACGTCGAGCCCCTGCTCAACGCGATCCAGACCGTGCTCGACGCGATCGCCTCGGCCGGGATCGATGCCTTCTTGGCCTACGGCACGTTGCTCGGCGCCGTCCGCGAGAAGCGGTTCCTCGGCCACGACTCCGACGCCGACCTCGCCTACGTCAGCGAGTCCGGCAACCCGTGCGACGTGGTGCGCGAGTCCTTCCGCCTCCAGCGGGTCGATCCACGAGCGCGGGTTCCGCACCTACCGCTACAGCGGTGCTGCCTTCCGCGTCGACGTCGTCGAGGGCGACGGCGCGGTGCGTGGGCTCGACGTCTTCGGCGGTTACTCGACGAGTCGCCGCAGGGCCAGCCGCCTCTACCTGATGGGGGAGGTCGGCGCCGACTACCGCCGGGAGTGGGTCTACCCGACTGACGACCTGCACCCTCGAGGGGCAGCACCTTCCCGGCTCCCGCCGTCCCCGAGCGGCTGCTGGAGGCGATGTACGGGCCGTCGTGGGCGGTCCCTGACCCCGCCTTCCAGTTCAAGACCTCCGATCGCACCGTGCGCCAGCTCTCCGGCTGGTTCCGCGGTACGTCGGTCAACCGGTCCGCCTGGGAGCGCAACTACAGCGGCAACCGCGGCCAGCTGCCGACCAGCAAGCCGTCCCGCGGTCGCGCGCAAGGCGGCCAAGCGCCTCGCCGACGGCGGCACGGTGATCGACGTCGGAGCCGGGCCGCGGTGCCGACAGCCTCTGGCTGGCCCGGCGGGGCCTGCGCGTGCAGGCCTACGACTACGTGCCGAGCGCTGCCGACGCCGTCCGCGCCGCCGCTGCCGATGAAGGCCTCGACCTCGACGTCAGGATGCTCAACCTGACCGAGTGGCGCTCGGTGCTCGCCGAGGGAGCCCGGCTGGCGCGCCTCGACGGGCCGCGGGTGATGATCGCCCGACACACCGCCGACGCCACCAACCGGTTCGGCCGGGAGTCCCTGGCGCGGTTCGCGTCGATGGCGCTGCGTGGCGGGGGCCGGCTCTACCTCGACGTGTGGACCGGCTCCGGACACACGCCCGACCGGCTCAACGCGGTGCCCCTCGACCAGGTCGCTCGCGAGCTGACCGGGCAGGGTGCCAGAATCCTGGTGACCAGGGAGCGGCCCGGCCCGTCAGGGCTCCCACCGCTCCAGTCGCGGACGATTGGTGGCCCAATGGGACTGAAGGACGTCGCGGGCCGGTTGCGGCCCAGGCTGGGACAGAGCGACGACCTCGCGCGGCGCGTCTAGGCCCTCGAGGCCGACGTGCTCGAGCTGCGCCGTCACAACGTGCGCCTCGCCGAGATCGCCGACGTCGTCCAGGAGCTGCTGGTACCCCTCGCCTCGCGCGACCAGGCCCGCATCGACGAGGCCATCGAGAAGTTCTCGAAGAGTCTCTGAGAGACGCCTCCCAGTGGCGCGACGGGTCTTCGTCCATCTCGGCCTGCCGAAGACGGCCACCACCTACCTGCAGACCATCCTCTGGGGATCCCGCGAGCGGCTGCGGGCCGACGGCCTGCTGCTGCCCGGCGACGAGCGGCGCGACCACCTGTGGGCCTCCCGGGTGGTCCGCGAGGACGCCAACCTCGAGAAGCACCCCGAGCACCACCGCACGGCGTGGGCCCGGCTGCGCAAGGCGCTGGGGGAGTGGGACGGCGACGGCCTGGTCAGCCACGAGTTCTTCGCCGCCGCCTCGCCGCGCCAGGCCGCCCGCATGATCGACGACCTCGCGCCGGCCGAGGTGCACGTGGTCGCGACCGCGCGCGAGCCGCTGGGGCTGTTCACCGCCAGCTGGCAGGAGAGCCTGAAGAACCGCCACACCGTGCCGCTCCCCGACTACGCCCGCACCGTCTCCAAGAGCCCCAACGCGATCTGGAACTGGCGCACCCTCGACCTGCGGCTGGTGCTGCGACGCTGGGCGCGCGACCTGCCGCCGGAGCAGGTCCACGTGCTGCCCCTTCGACCGCGGTGGTCCGCGCGAGGCCATCTGGCACACCTTCGCCGGCCTGGTCGGCGTCGACCCCACGGCGTACGACACCGAGCAGTCGTTCCCCAACGAGTCGATGGGCGTGGTCGAGGCCGAGACCCTGCGGCGCATCAACGAGCACCTCGGGTCCTTCGAGCGGGCCTTCGACCGCGGGGTCTACATCCGCACGTTCCTGGCCGACGAGCGCCTCGTGCCGCGAGGCGGCGACCGCTACTGGCCCGAGCCCGACCAGGTCGAGGAGTGCCGCCGCCGCGGGCGCCAGGCGGTCGAGTTCGTGCGCGAGCGCGGCTTCGACGTCCGCGGCGACCTCGATGACCTGCTGGTGCCCGACGAGCTCGAGCCACGGCGTTCGGTCACCTCGGTGACCGACGCGGAGGTCGCGGAGGTGGCCGTCCAGCTCGTCGCGCGGATGCTGGACGACGTGCGCGAGCTGCGCAGCGGCAGCTAGCTGAGTGGGTCGTTTCGAGGCTCGTCGCTGAGCGCTCCTCGCACCTCGAGACCACCGAACTGTCAGGTGGTCTCGAGCGTGCGCTAGCGCTGCGAGCCTCGAAACCACGCGGTCACGACATCGGGCCGACGGTGGCGGTGGCGGCCACGAAGTGGTGGTCGCTGACCCGGCCCAGGGTGCTGCGGTCCTCGATGTAGCCGCTGAAGCCGACGTTGCCCCAGCCGAGCACCCAGTCGACCGCCAGCGCGCCGGCCGGGTGGCAGCCGCCGGAGACGCTGCCGCCGATCGCGGCGACCATCCCGGTGATCGGGGCCACGCGGCAGAAGAACTCGGCCCGGTCGTTCATGTCGCCGGTCAGGAAGATCGGGATGCCCTCGGCCTTGAGCCGGTTGATGGTGTTGGCCGCGATGTAGTGACCGGCGCGGCGGGTCACGGCGTACCCGCCCTCGCCGGCGGAGGCGTGCATGTTGAGCACGTAGAACTCGCGGCCGGTGTCGCGGTCGCGCAGCCGCAGGATCGTCTGCGGCCGGTTGGCGTGCATGAAGTGGATCGTGAAGTAGCTGCCGGAGACGAACTCGAACTTCGAGTCGTCGTAGAGGATCGAGTTGTCGGTCTCGCGGGAGCCGAACGCGTAGCCGGGGTAGGCGGCGTAGCCGGTCATCGCCGTGATGCCGTTGAGCTGGTCGGGCTGGAGCTCCTGGGTGCCGAGGATGTCGACGCCGAAGGACCGGATCCGGGCGACGGCGCCGACGTTGCGCGCGCTGGCGGCGGGGTACCTCGCGTGGTCCCCGCCCGGGGCGGAGTGCTGGCTGCCGAGGACGTTGAAGGAGCCGATCTGGAAGGTCATCGTCTGGCGCGCGGCCTCGCGCTCAGCGGCCCGGCGCAGCGCGGCGTCGATCTGGGCCTTGCTCATGTGGACGATGACGCGGCCGGGGACGACCTTCTGCGGCTGCGTCTTCTTGGTCGGCGTGCCCGGCAGCCGCGTCGCGGTCCGTCGAGCTCGCGCGAGACGACGGCCGCCTTGTGGTCGGCCGCCTGGCCGCGCACCTTGCGCTGCTTCTTGGCCACGCTGCCCATCAGAGGCTGCTGCGAGCTGAGGCTCAACGACGCGTCGGCGGTCGCCTTCGCGTCCTTCTGGCGGAGTCCGACGGTCACCACGACAGCCGTGGTGACGCACACAAGGAGGACCGTGATCAGGGGGAGGACGGTCCGGAAGGGGCTGTCACCACGGCGGCGTCGGTGTTCCGTGTGCCGCCCGGACATGTGGGGGAGTCTATCGGCGCCGCGCCGTGAGCGACGATTCAATGCCGCGATTGACCTCCCTTTACCCTGAGACGTGCCCGGAGCAGTGCCCAACGACGCCACCTCCCAGGGGCGCCATTTCCGTCCGGACATCCAGGGTCTCCGGGCACTCGCGGTGCTGCTGGTCATCGTCGCCCACTCCGGGTTCGAGACCTTCTCCGGTGGGTTCGTCGGCGTCGACGTCTTCTTCGTGATCTCCGGCTTCCTGATCACCTCGCTGCTGATGCGCGAGGCCGCGACCAAGGGCCGCATCTCGCTGCTCGGCTTCTACGCACGGCGGGCTCGACGCATCCTGCCGGCGGCCGCGCTGGTCGCGGTGGTGACGGTCCTCGCCTCGCTCGTCCTGCTCCCGCTGGTGCGAGCTGCCGAGGTGATCAAGGACTCCGTCTGGGCGGCGGCGTTCGCGGCCAACATCCGCTTCGCCTCCGTCGGCACCGACTACTTCGCCAAGGGCGAGCCGCCCTCGCCGCTGCAGCACTACTGGTCGCTGTCGGTCGAGGAGCAGTTCTACCTGGTCTGGCCGATTCTGCTGGTTGGTGCCATCGCGTTCGCTGGAGCTCGCGGTGGCCGCCTGGGACGACGCGCCCCGCTGCTGCTCATCGCTGGGTTGAGCCTGGCGTCGTTCGGCTGGTCGGTCTACGCGACGTACGAGTCACCCACGACGGCCTACTTCTCCACCCTGACCCGTGCCTGGGAGCTCGGCGTCGGTGCCGCGCTGGGTGTCGTGATGTCGCGCGGGAAGGTGCGGGCGCCGCGCTGGCTGGTCGACGTCATCGGCGTGCTGGGTCTGGGGGCGGTGCTGCTCGCCTGCTTCTGGTACACCCCGGCGACGCCGTTCCCGGGCTATCAGGCACTGTTGCCGGTCCTCGGCACCGCTGCGCTCCTGTACGCCGGGGGCGCTGCTCGCACCGGAGCGGTGTCGCGGCTGCTAGGGGTGCCGCCGGCCCGAGTGATCGGTGACTGGTCCTACTCGCTGTACCTCTGGCACTGGCCGATCCTCCTGATCGCCGAGGACCGCCTCCACGTCGACCGGCTCCCGCTCGACAAGCTGTTGGTCGCGCTGGCCCTCATCTTCGGCCTGAGCGCGCTGACCTACCGCTTCGTCGAGGAGCCGTTCCGCCACGCCCGCCTGTGGGCCCGCCCGCGCCTCGGGGTCGCGCTCTACCCCCTGAGTCTCGTGATGGTGCTGACCGTGGCGCTCGGCGGACGCGCGTGGATCGAGCGCGAGCTCGGCATCTCCGGCGACAACCCCGCGATCACCACCGCCGACTTCCACGGGGAGAAGCTCAGCAAGGACCCGCACGTCGCCCTCGTCCAGGCATCGACACTCGCCGCCGAGCAGGGTCAGCCGATCCCGAGCGACCTCTCCCCTCCGCTGCTCGGACTGCGCAAGGACACCGCCCCGCTCGGCGACTGCGACTACCGCACCGGCACCCGTGAGCTGTGCCCCAGTGGCGACGTCGACTCCGACCGGGTGATGGTGCTCGTCGGCGACTCCCACGCCCGGGCGTGGTCGCCCGCGTTCAGCGAGCTCGGCCGGCAGCGGGGGTTCCGCACCTACTACTTCGTGTTCAGCGGCTGCTCGGCCACGCGGGCCGTCCAGGCCGAGCCGCAGAACCTGCGCCCATGGGCGGACTGCGAGGACTTCAAGGACTGGGTGGTCGACACGGTCGCCGACCTGCAGCCCGAGGTCGTGGTGGTGGCCACCAGCGCGGTGTCGCCCATCGTCGGAGCCGACGGGGCGCCGGTCGGCCTGGTCAATGACCGCGAGGAGTTCAGAACGCTGGTGCGTGACGGCTTCGCCCAGGAGATCGCCGAGCTCGAGCCGCTCACCGAGCGGCTGGTCGTGCTGGGTAACACGCCCAAGCTGCCCCGCGAGCCAGGTGTGTGCATGTCGCAGGGCGACGTGACGCTGCAGGACTGCCTGTTCAAGCGCGGCCCGCTGATGCACTCGATCCAGATGGACTTCAAGGCCGCCGCCCGCGAGCAGGGTGTCCCGTTCGTCAACGCCGCACCGTGGTTCTGCTACGAGCTGATGTGTCCACCGGTGATCGGACGCACCATCGCGATGCGCGACTCCGAGCACATGACGACGGAGTACGCCGTCGAGCTGGCCGAACCATTGGCGAGCAAGCTCGGCGTGTTGACGGGCTGAGGCGAACCAACCTGGCCGACGCTGCGTCGTACCAAAAGGGCGCACCCCAGGCGGCGGACCAGAAGGCCTGGTGAATTCCAGATTTGTAATTCACCCCGAAGCGTTGCGTGTGACTGGTGTGACTGGTGGGATTAGCGCACCAATCGCCGATTGACCCCCCTGAATGCCTGTCAGACAGGAAGATCTCTCTCGTGCTCCAACGTGCTTCTCACCTCATCCGACGGGCTTCCGCGCGCCGCATGGCCGCCGGTCTGCTGCTGCTCACGACGGCGCTGGTCGGTGCAACTCTCGCCGTCTCGGCGCCGTCGAGCGCACGCGGGGTCCTCACCACTGGGGAGGGCGCAGCGGTCGCCCTGCCGCCGGCCGCGCCCGGCGTCATCAGGATCACCCAGGCCAACCTGCTCTCCGGGCAGCCGGCCCTCGAGTTCCAGTCCGACGCGGCGACGGTGCTGAGCAACCAGCCCGACTTCATCACCTACAACGAGGTGCCCTGGCGGCACGACATCTTCCTCGCGCCGCCGGGCTACGCGTTGTGGCGCACGCCGGGTGAGTACACCGGCGCGACTCCGGTCGCGTGGCGCACGGACCGGTGGACGGCGATCAACCAGGGCACCACGACGGTGACCTACAAGGAGGGCAAGCTCCCCGGCCAGAAGGTGCAATGGGGCATCCGCTACGCCAACTGGGTCGTCCTCCAGGGCATCGACGGTCATGTCGTCTCGGTGATCTCCGCCCACCTGCCTCCCGTGACCGAGCTCACCGAAGGTCTGCAGACCGTCGGCCTCAACAACCTCGGCGCCCTCGCCAACGAGCTCGCGGCCTACGGGCCGGTGCTGATGGCCGGCGACATGAACTTCCACTACGGCCCGGCTCAGTACCCGCGGACGCTGCTCGCGTCCTACGGGTTCACCTCGACCTACGACCTCCTCGGCAGCCACTTCCCGACCGGTGACCACCAAGGCGCGACCATCGACTACGTCTTCCTCAAGGAAGCCAGCCAGTTCACGGTCCTCGGCCAGTACAACCAGGAGCTCTACTCCGACCACGACGCCGTCACGGCCGACCTCGCCTTCACCGACGCGCCGGCATCGGTGCCCGTCAGCTTCTCGCCCGGCTCGTTCACCAACGTGCCGACCGGCGACCGCCCCACCCGGCGGGCAGTCCTCGACCTGGTGGTCAAGGCGATCGACAACGCCCCGACGGGCTCGGCTGTCCACCTGACCACGGCCAAGCTCGGCGACAAGCCGGTCTACCGCTCGCTCAGGGCCGCGATCGAGCGCGGGGTTCACGTGCAGGTCGTCACCCGACGGCCCAACTTCTCCCAGCAGGAGAAGAACCTGATGAACGTGCTCGGCGACAAGGTCTGGAAGAAGGACTGGGCCGTCGGCTGCGACGAGGAGTGCCAGATCATCGACCGCCGCGGCAAGCTGCCACAGACGCGGCTGCTGGTCAGCGAGTCCGGCATCACGCAGGCCGTGCGCATGGACATCGACGTCCCGATGGTCTTCTCGACGGCTCACACCCTGACGACGGCGCGGATCTGGACCAGCCAGGCGACGTACGACGGCGCGTTCAAGCGGTTCTTCAAGCTGGTGGGCCGCGAGCTCTGACCGCGGTTTCGGTGGTTGAGGTGCAAGGAGCGCCAGCGACGAGCCTCGAAACCACCCTGAGCCGGCATGGTGGTTTCGAGGCTCGGGCCTAGCGGCCCTCACACCTCAACCACCGAACTGCCGAGTGACGTATGCGACCTGTGGTGTGAGCCATAGCCAGTCGGCGGTGAGGGGCGGATAGCCTGCGCGCGCACCCCCGAGCGGCTAGGAGCCCAGCTGATGGCACGCCTGTGCGAGACCGACGGCCTCACCGACGACCAGACCGAGATCCTCAAGGCGGTCCGTCAGTTCGTCGAGAAGGAGATCCTGCCGGTCGCCACGGAGCTCGAGCACAAGGACGAGTACCCGACCGCGATCGTCGAGGGCCTCAAGGAGCTCGGTCTCTTCGGGCTGATGATCCCCGAGGAGCACGGCGGCCTCGGCGAGTCGCTGCTGACCTACGCCCTCGCCGTGGAGGAGATCGCCCGCGGGTGGATGAGCGTCAGCGGCATCATCAACACCCATTTCATCGTCGCCTACATGCTGCTCCAGCACGGCACCGACGAGCAGAAGCAGAAGTACCTGCCGCGGATGGCCACCGGTGAGGTGCGCGGCGCCTTCTCGATGTCCGAGCCCGGCTGCGGGTCCGACGTGGCGGCGATCAAGACCAAGGCCGTGAAGGACGACGAGGGCTACTGCATCACCGGCCAGAAGATGTGGCTGACCAACGGAGGCTCGGCCAACCTGGTCGCCGTACTCGTGAAGACCGACGAGGGCAACGACTCCGTCTACAAGAACATGACGACCTTCCTCGTGGAGAAGGAGGAGGGCTTCGGCGAGACCGCCCAGGGCGTCACCATCCCCGGCAAGATCGAGAAGATGGGCTACAAGGGCGTCGACACCACCGAGATGGTGCTCGAGGGCCACCGGATCTCTGCTGACCAGATCCTGGGCGGCGAGCCCGGCAAGGGCTTCTACCAGATGATGGACGGCGTCGAGGTCGGCCGCGTCAACGTCGCCGCCCGCGGCTGCGGGGTCGCCAACCGCGCCTTCGAGCTGGGTGTCGCCTACGCCCAGCAGCGCGAGACCTTCGGCAAGAAGATCGCCGAGCACCAGGCGGTGCTGTTCCGGCTCGCCGAGATGGGCACCAAGATCGAGGCGGCCCACCAGATGATGGTGCGCGCCGCGCGCAAGAAGGACTCCGGCCAGCGCAACGACCTCGAGGCGGGGATGGCGAAGTACCTCGCCTCGGAGTACTGCTCGCAGGTGGTCGAGGACTCCTTCCGCATCCACGGCGGCTACGGCTTCTCCAAGGAGTACGAGATCGAGCGCCTCTACCGCGAGGCGCCGATGCTGCTCATCGGCGAAGGTACGGCCGACATCCAGCGGATGATCATCGGCCGCCGGCTGCTCGAGGACTACAAGCTGTCAG
Source organism: uncultured Actinomycetota bacterium (assembly GCA_963758885.1). Lineage (GTDB taxonomy): Bacteria > Actinomycetota > Actinomycetes > Propionibacteriales > Nocardioidaceae > Nocardioides. Next base: position 159,702 of record CAVWXS010000029.1, on the reverse strand, counting down.
CTGAGCTCAGGCGACCTCGACCTCGGAGATCACGTCAGGTGACCTCCTCGTCGGCCGTCATCTTGTCCTTGTCGATGTACACGCTGGTCGGGTACTCCTGGCCGGCCGGCCACTCGACGTCGACCTGGGCGGCGTCCGGGTCGTTGCCCAGGTCGATGATGTCCTGGATGGTCAACCGCAGGTAGTCGTCGGTGAGCTCCTCGCCGACGACGTGGCCATCGCCGTTGGTCGCCCACTTGACGTTGCTGACGTCGGCGCCGGCGACCGTGATCCGGTACTTCTGGTCGATGTTGGCGCAGAAGCACCGCATCTCCAGCGTGTACTCGTAGTCGGGGTAGGGGAAGTCCGGCAGGCTGCCCGGCTTCGGCGCCGTGGTCGGCGCGGTCGGGGTGGGCTCGGTCGGGGTGGGCTCGGCCGTCGCGGTGGTGGGTGCGGGGTCGGCGGCCGTCGTACCGTCGTCGCCGCCGCACGCGGCCAGAGCGGCAACACGCCGACGAGCGCGAGAGCGGCGAGCGCATGGCGGCGCGAGGTCATGGCCGTTCGACGGTACGGCGCCAGGGCCGGTTCCGTCGTCGATATCCGGATCGACGCGCCCTTGCGGCGCATGACATGGTGGAAGTGCGTCACAACCGTCATCTCCGAGGAGGAACGATGCCCGCGTCGAGCGACGACTCCGGTGCCAGTGAGTCAGGTGCCAACGAGGACCTCAAGGCGAAGATGCGGGAGGCGTTGGACCGCAAGAAGCAGGGCGGCGCCAAGGGTCTTCACGGCGAGAACCCACTGCGCGAGAAGGCTCACGGCTCCGAGGTCGCCGGCGGCGCCGCGCCGAAGATGCACCGCCGCAAGGCCGGCGGCGGGGGCTCGTAGACACCCGTTGGTCGAGGAAGGCGCGCTAGCGCCTGTCCGAGACCCGGTGACACTGCCTGCGGCCAGCTGCGATGGTCACGCGGGTTTCGTGACGGGCGCTGCGCGCCCTCCTCAACCAGCGAGGGCGTCGCTCACACCACGCAGAACTCGTTGCCCTCGGGGTCGGCCATGGTGACGTGGTCCAGGGAGCCGGCCTGGATCGACCGGTAGCTCACCGTGCCGCCCGCCTCGATGAGCAGGTCCACCATGGCCTCGATGAGCTCCTCGCGCTTGTCCTGGTCGACATGGCGGCCCCCGGCGACCTGGAGGTCGAGGTGGAGGCGGTTCTTGGCGGTCTTGGGCTCGGGGACCTTGAGGAAGCCGACCGAGGGCAGCACGCCCTGGGGGTCCTCCAGCAGCAAACCGTCGGCCCACTCGTCCTCGGGCACCTGGAAGTGGCGCAGCCAGGCCTCCCAGCTGTCCCAGCCCTCGGGTGGGGGCGCGTCGACGTAGCCGAGCGCCACGGTCCAGAAGCCGGCCATCGTGGCGACGTCGTGGCAGTCGAAGGTGAGGGTCCAGCGCGTCGTCATCGAGCCTCCGTCGGAACGCGGGTGAGGTTTCCCACGCTCCCACGCGCTGGCCGGAGACTCGGATACCCCGGCACCATGGGCCGCATGCAGTTCGGCCGCAGCTACGAGGAGTTCGAGGTCGGTGCGACGTACCAGCACTGGCCGGGCAAGACGGTGACCGAGTACGACGACCACCTGTTCTGCCTGCTGACCATGAACCACCATCCGCTGCACCTCGACAGCCACTACGCCGAGGAGACCACGCAGTTCGGCAAGAACGTCGTGGTCGGCAACTACGTCTACTCGATCCTGCTCGGCATGAGCGTGCCCGACATCTCCGGCAAGGCGATCGCCAACCTCGAGATCGAGTCGCTGCGCCACGTCGCGCCGACGTTCCACGGCGACACCCTCTACGGCGAGACGACCGTGCTCGACAAGTGGGAGTCGAAGTCCAAGGACGACCGGGGGATCGTGCACGTCGAGACGATCGGCTACAACCAGGACGGCACCGTGGTGTGCATCTTCCGCCGCAAGGTGATGGTGCCCAAGCAGAACTACCTCGAGGCCCGCGGCGGCGAGCAGCCCGGCCGACCGGTGCCGAAGCCGGACAAGAACTGGCCGGGCCACTCCGTCGTCGGTTGAAGTCCGAGCTTGCGAGCCTCGGAAACCCTAGGCCCGGAACGCCTTGGCCAGCGGCAGGAGCCCGAGCACCAGCACCATCGGTACGGCGAACCCGACGCGCAGCGAGCCGGCTCCCACGAGCCCGGTCATCACCGCGCCGAGCAGCGCGCCGACGTAGTTGAACTGGTTGAAGCGGGCGATCACGGCGTCCACGCGCGCCCGACGTTCGCCCGTGTCCGAGGTGTCGCCGCCGGCGATCCGCGCAGCCGCCGAGAAGCTCAGCGGCGCGACGACGGCCACCCCGCCGCCCGTCACCAGGAAGCCCAGCACGGCCACCGGCCACGTGGGGGCGAACACGACGACCGCGAGGCCGAAGAACGTCACGAGCGCACCCGTGCGGAGCACCCGGACCGCGCCGTGGCGACGGACCAGGCCGTCACCCGACGAGGCGCACCAGCCCGCTCGCCAGCAGATAGGGGAACGTCGCCAGGGCGACCAGGTCGGACGGCGCGTCGACGACGCGGTCGAGGTAGGTCGGTCCCCAGGTGAACGCCGCGGTGTCGACCATGTAGAAGAGCACCAGCGCTGCCCCGACCAGCACGATCGGCCGCCACGGCACGGCCACGTCGGTGCTGGGGGCGCCGGCCCGTTCGTGGGGGAGGTACGGCGCGGCGACGGCCACGAGGGGCACGACGGCCAGGAGCGCCATCCAGCGCAGGTCGAGGTCGGCGGTCGCCAGCGTGAGCGCCGAGCCGACCAGCCCACCGGCCGTCCACGCGCCGTGGAACGACGGCAGGATCGGCCGCGCGTAGCGGTGCTCGAGCGCCACCGCCTGCATGTTGATCACGGCGTCGACGACGCCGAGCGCGACGCCGTACCCGGCGACGGCCGCGGCGAAGACGGCAACATCCGGGGCGAGGGTCGCCGCTGGGACCGTCACCGCGATCCCGACGAGCGAGGCTCGCAGCAGCGCCGCGGAGCCCAGGCGCGGGGCGAGCCGCTCCGCCAGCAGGGTGCCGACCCCGGCCAGGAGGACCAGAGCGAGGAGCAGCAGCGACAGCTCGACCTCCGAGAGCGACCAGAGGTCGGAGAACGCGGGCAGTCGGGTGGTCAGGCTGATGAACACGAAGCCCTGGGTCGCGAACGCCCCGGCCACCGCCAGGCGGTTCTGTCTCAGCGACACGGAGCGCATCCTGACAGCAAGACTCCGCTGGTTGAGGTCGCGAGGAGCGCCAGCGACGAGCCTCGAAACCTCGCGTGACGGTGCGACGAGCCTCCAGGACCACCGTGGCGGCCCTCACACCTCAACCACCGAACGGCGCCACCTGCCTTACGGTGAGCCCGTGACCTCCTGGGAGCGTGGATGACTGACTACCCCGAGACCGAGGTCTGGCTCGTCCGCCACGGCGAGACCGAGTGGAGCCGCGACGGGCGGCACACCTCGACCACCGACCTGCCGCTGACCGAGGACGGCGAACGCGTGGCCCGGTCGTTGCGCGAGCGTCTGTCGGGCGAGGCCTTCGACCTGGTGCTCACCAGCCCGATGCAACGCGCCAGGGTGACGGCGCGCCTGGTCGGGCACGACGACGCGGAGGTCGACGACGACCTCGTGGAGTGGCGGTACGGCGACTACGAGGGGCGCACGAGTGCCGAGATCCGTGAGGACGTGCCCGGCTGGACGATCTGGACCCACCGGGCACCTGGCGGCGAGACACCCGACCAGGTCACCGAACGGCTCGACCGCGTCGTGGACGGCTCCGCGCCGTCGCCCGACCGCGCGCTGGTGTTCGGTCACGGCCACGCGCTGCGGGCCCTGACGGCGCGGTGGCTCGGCCTGCCGGCCACCGACGGGCGGCTGTTCCGGCTCGACACCGCGACGCTGTCGCGGCTGGGCTTCGAGCGAGAGAACCCGGTCATCCTGGCCTGGAACTCCTGACCTGATCCTCGGTCTGCCTTGACGACGGGGTGCAGGGTCACGACGGTGGACCCATGCCCCTGGTCGCGGGGTGCCCCCGCTGCCGCGCCGACGTGGAGACCGGCACGCCCGACGGTCGCCCACGCTGCCCCGTGCACGGGGACGTGGCCAGGCCGCTGTGGCGGCCCGACGACCCGGCTGCGGTCTCCTACGACGCGTTCGCCGACCACCTGGGCACGGCCGACGGGTTCCCGACGTACCTGCCGTGGCCGATGAGCCCGGGGTGGTCGGTCACCGACTTCGCGGTGGCTGCCGGCGACCGTCCGTGGGCCACGGCGACCTGCGTGTCGGGGACCAGCGAGCTCGACGGACCGGTCGACGTGTTCGTGGTCGCCGAGGAACCGGGCACCGGGCTCGGCTCGCGGTGCGCGGGCATCGACCGCAGCGACCCCGGCCGTGAGGTGGGGGAGGGCCAGCCGGCCGTGCGGGTGCGGATCGGCAGCCAGACCGTGCCGTTGTGGGTGGTGTCGACGTCGACCTCGGACGACCGCTTCGACCGGTCGGTCTTCGCCGGCGAGGCCGACGGGCGCTGGCTGTGGCTGGTGATGCGGCCGGCCTCGGCGATGCTGCTGCTGCGCGACGACTGGATCCTGCGCGACGTCTCGTCGGTAGGTCCGCCACTGGTCGAGATGCAGTTCGGGGGGCCCCGTCCCGTCTGGTGAACCCAGCCTCGCGGGCCCCCTAGGGTGGGCGCGTGCTGATCGACCTCCACACGCACTCGCGGGCCTCCGACGGCACGCAGAGCCCCGCGGAGGTGATGCGCTCCGCGGCCGAGGCGGGGCTCGACGTGGTGGCGCTGACCGACCACGACACCGCCCAGGGCTGGGGCGAGGCGACGGAGGCGGCCGACGGGCTCGGGATCGACCTCGTGCTCGGCATCGAGATCAGCACCCGGTTCGGATCGGCCGGCGTGCACCTGCTGGCCTACCTGCCCGACGCCGACGACCCCGACCTGGTCACCACGCTCGACCGCATCCTCGAGGGCCGCAACGCCCGGGTGCCGGCGATGCTCGACCGGCTGCGCGAGGTGGGCGTAGACCTCTCCGCGGACGACGTACGACGGGTGGCCGTCGAGACGCCCGCCACCGGGCGGCCCCACGTCGCCGACGCCCTCGTGGCGCGCGGCGTGGTCGCGTCGCGGGCGGAGGCCTTCGAGCGTTACCTCAACCCGGGGCGCCCCGGCTACGCCCGGCGGTTCGCCGCCGACCTGGAGGACGTCGTCCCGGTGGTCGTCGCCGCCGGAGGCGTCCCTGTCGTCGCGCACCCGTGGGGCCGCTCCGCGCGGGCCGAGCTCACCGCCGAGGCGTTCGCGCGGCTGAAGGGCATCGGGCTGGCCGGGATCGAGGTCGACCACCAGGACCATGACGCGACGGCTCGCGAGGCCTTGCGCGCGATCGCGCGCGAGCTCGACCTCGTCGTCACCGGGTCCAGCGACTACCACGGCGCCGGCAAGGTCGACCACGACCTCGGCTGCAACACCACGGCGCCCGAGGAGCTGGCGCGGATCCGCGAGCTCGCCGACGCCGCCCGCGCCGCGAGGGCTGGCCGAGGCGCTGGTCGATGAGCGACCTCGTCGACACCACGCTGCTGACGAGTGCGTTCGTCACGCTCTTCGTGATCATGGATCCCGTCGGGACCGTGCCGATCTTCCTGTCGCTGACCGGTGGCCGTTCCAAGGCGAGCGCCCGCCGGGCGGCGTGGCAGGCGGTCGCCGTGTCGTTCGTGGTGATCACGGTCTTCGCCTTCTTCGGCCAGCGGATCCTTGCCTACCTCCACATCTCGCTGCCTGCCCTGCAGTGCGCGGGCGGCCTGCTCCTCCTGCTCGTCGCCCTCGAGCTGCTGACCGGCAACGAGAAGGAGCCCACCCACCAGGCCGGCACCAACGTGGCCCTGGTCCCGCTCGGCACCCCGCTGCTCGCCGGTCCCGGCGCCATCGTCGCGACGATGCTCTACTCCAACGGAGTCCACGACTTCGCCGACTTCGCCGCCGTCTCGCTGGCCGTCGTACTCGTCCACCTGTGCATCTGGGCCGCGATGCGCTACTCCCTGCCGATCCTCCGGCTGATCCGTGAGTCCGGCGTCCTCCTCGTCACCCGCATCGCCGGCCTGCTCCTCTCGGCCATCGCCGTCCAGCTCGTCGCCGACTCCGTCCGCGCCTTCATCGCCGGCGAGGGGTAGCATGTTCGATGGTTGAGCCGCAAATGGTGCGCTGAGTCGGCCCGAAACGGCGCCTTGACCGTGTCCTGATTGACGGCATCGGACCGCCATTTGAGCCACACTCAACGCGACCATTTGGGCCAACTCAACGACGTCCCAGGTTCTGGAAGCGCTGGGTGAGGCGGGTGGGGGCCATCCGGGTGACGGCGGTGATGGCCTTGTACTGGCGACCGGGGACCGACATGGCCTTGCCCTTGTCGAAGTCGGCCAGGCACTCCGAGACCAGGAAGTCGGCCTCGAGCCAGAGGTAGCCGGAGCCGCGACGGACCTTCATCCGCTCGTGGAACTCGGTCTTGGTGAAGCCGGGACACAGGGTGGTCACGGTGACGCCCCGGGGGCGGTACTCGTTGGCCGCCCACGCCCCGAAGCTGTTCACGTAGGCCTTCGCGGCGGCGTAGGACCCGCGGGGCAGGAAGGCCGCGATGCTGGAGACGTTGATGATCCCCCCGCTGCCACGGGCGCTCATCGCGCCCAGGGCCGCGTGGGAGAGGCGCATCACGGCCACGACGAGGACGTCGAGCATCGCTTGCTCCTGCTCGACGTCGTTGTCGAGGAAGCGTCTCTTCAGCCCGAAGCCCGCGTTGTTCACGAGCAGCTCGACCGGCCGGTCGGGCGAGGCGACGCGCTCCTCGACCAGGGCCAGCTCGGACCGGTCGGTGAGGTCGGCGGTGAGCACCTCGGCCCCGACGCCGTACGTCGCCTGGAGGTCGCCGGCGACCGACTCCAGGCGCTCGGTGTCGCGGGCCACGAGCACGAGGTCGTGCCCGCGGGCGGCGAGCTGGCGGGCGAACTCCAGTCCGATGCCGGCGGTGGCGCCGGTCACGAGGGCGGTAGGCATGGACCGATCGAACCAGGTGCCTGCCGCAAATCCCTGCTCGGGTCCGGCATGATGGCACCGATGACTTCCCCAGACACCGACCGGGCCACCACCACGCTCGCGGTCGCCAACCAGAAGGGTGGCGTCGCCAAGACGACCAGCGTCGCCTCGCTCGGGGCAGCCCTGGCCGAGCTGGGCCACTCGGTCCTGCTCGTCGACCTCGACCCGCAGGCGTGCCTGACGTTCTCCCTCGGCATCGATCCCGAGGACGTCGAGCTGTCTATCCACCACGTGCTGACCAAGGGCACCCACGCCAGCGAGATCGTCATCGAGACCGACGACGGTGTCGACCTGTTGCCCGCGACGATCGAGCTCGCCCGTGCCGAGGCCGACCTCCTGACCCGCACCGGCCGTGAGCACGTGCTCAAGGCCGCGCTGGCCGACCTGATGGACGACGAGACCGACGGCACCCACTACGACTGGGTGCTGCTCGACTGCCCGCCCTCGCTCGGCGTACTCACCGTGGCAGCGCTCACCGCCGCCGACGGCGTACTGATCCCCTTGCAGTGCGAGACGCTCTCCCACCGCGGCGTGGGTCAGCTGCTCGACACCGTCCACGACGTCCGCCGGTTCACCAACCGCGACCTCGAGGTCTGGGGCGTGCTGCCGACCCTGTACGACGGCCGGACCAACCACGCGCGCACCGTCCTGGAGACCATCAGCGAGACCTACGACCTCGACGTCATCGAGCCGCCGATCCCCAAGACGATCAAGTTCGCCGAGGCGCCCGCAGCCGGCCGGTCGATCCTGGCCACCTCGCGCAGCAGCAAGGGCGCGAAGGCCTACCGCGAGGCCGCGACCCACCTCGTCGAGCGCAGCGAGCAACCGCGCAAGCGTGGGAAGGCATCAAGCAGGCGATGAGCAGGCCCGCGAGCAGGCCACGAGCAGGCACAGGGCGACCCAGGTGCGCCCGCGCTACGCACGGATGGGCGCGGCGGTCGCCTCTCTCTGCGTCACGCTGGTCGCCGTCCTGGGCGGCTTCGGTGTGCTGCCCGTCGACTCGACCCTCGCCAACGCCTCCGACGACCCGTCCGCTGGCCAGCAAGCCGGCGACGCGGCGCCCACGGCCGACCAGGATGCCCCGGAGGCCGACGCCGGCAACCAAGACGCCACCCAGGACAAGCCGAAGAAGTCGAAGGGCACAGCGTCGGCCGACTCCTCCGAGAGCAAGGTCGACCCGCAGCTCGACGCCACGCTGCCCGAAGGCTCGGGCGCCGGCAAGCGCGTGGTGTTCAGCGAGAGCCGCCAGCGGGTCTGGCTGGTCGACGAGAACGAGAACGTGGAGCGCACCTACCTCGTCTCCGGCAGCGTCTACGACAACCTCGAGCCGGGAGCCTTCAACGTCTACTCGCGCTCCGAGGACGCCTGGGGCGTCGACGACTCCGGCAGCATGAAGTACTTCGTCCGGTTCACCCAGGGCGACACCGGCGCCGCCATCGGCTTCCACGACATCCCCGTCAAGGACGGGGAGCTGGCCCAGACCGAGGCCCAGCTCGGTACGCCGACCAGCCACGGCTGCATCCGCCAGCGGCGGTCCGACGCGATCGCGCTGTGGGAGTTCGCCCCGCTCGGTACGTCGGTGATCGTCACCGCCTGAGGTCAGCATCGTTGGTCGAGCCGCGCGAGGAACGAGCGCGTGTCGAGACCTCGCCCGGCTCGACCACCGAGCTGTCAGGCGGACTCGGCGGCCGGCTTGCCCGAGGAGGAGGGGCGGCGGCGACGGCGGCGGTTGCGGCTGCCGGCGGAGCGCTCACCGTCCGTCGCGGGCTTCGCGGACGCAGCGTCAGAGGCCGCCGCGGCAGGGGTGCCGTCGGAGGGCCGTCCGCCGCGCGTGCGGTTGCGATTGCGGTTGCGGTCGGGCCGCTCCCCGCGCTCGGGGCGGTCGGACCGTTCCCGGGGAGGTCGCTCGACCGGGGCCGGGTCGACGATCCGGCCCTTGGTGCCGGGAGCGATGCCGAGGTCGTGGTAGATGTGCTCGGACGTCGAGTAGGTCTCCTGCGGCTCGTCGAAGGGCAGGTCGAGGGCCTTGTTGATCATCTTCCAGCGGTGCAGATCGGCCCAGTCGACGAAGGTGATGGCGATGCCCGAGGCACCCGCGCGACCGGTGCGGCCGATGCGGTGGATGTAGGTCTTCTCGTCCTCGGGGCAGGTGTAGTTGATGACGTGGGAGACGCCCTGCACGTCGATGCCGCGCGCGGCGACGTCGGTCGCGACCAGCACCCGGATCTTGTCCTCGCGGAACTTGGTGAGCGCCTTCTCGCGGGCGACCTGGGCCATGTCGCCGTGCAGCGGCGAGGCCTTGAAGCCGCGCTCGGCGAGGTCGTCGGCGATGCGCTGTGACTGCCGCTTGGTGCGGGTGAAGACGATGATCTTGTCGGCGTCCTCGGCCTGGAGGACGCGGCCGATGATCTCGGGCTTGTCGAGGTCGTGGGCCTGGTAGATGAACTGGGCCGTGGCCGGCACGAGCTGGGTGTCGTAGGACGACTCGGCGCGGATGTTCATCGGGTGGCGCATGTGGGTGCGGGCCAGGGCCACGATCGCCGCGGGCATGGTCGCCGAGAACAACATCGTCTGGCGCGTCTCCGGCGTCATCTTCAGGATGCGCTCGACGTCGGGCAGGAAGCCGAGGTCGAGCATCTCGTCGGCCTCGTCGAGCACCAGCGCGTGCACGTGGGAGATGTCGAGGGCGCGGCGGTTGCACAGGTCGATGAGGCGGCCGGGAGTGCCGACCACGATGTCGACGCCCGAGGCGAGCGCGTCGAGCTGCCCCTCGTAGGGCACGCCGCCGTAGACGGTCAGCACCCGCAGGCCACGGTCCTTGCTGGCGAGGTGGAGGTCGCCGGACACCTGGAGCGCGAGCTCGCGGGTCGGCGCGACGATCAGCGCCTGCGGCTTGCCCTGGGGCATCTGGGCGTAGGCGACGTCCTTGGGGGACACGCTGCGCTGCATCACCGGGATGCCGAAGGCGAGCGTCTTGCCGGTGCCCGTGCGGGCCTGGCCGATCAGGTCGGTGCCGATCAGGGCGACCGACAGGGTCATCTCCTGGATGGCGAAGGGGGTGGTGATGCCGGCGCGCTCGAGCGCGTCGCAGATCTCGGGGTCTACCCCGAGCTCACGGAAGGTGGTCACGATGTTGAGTTCCCTTGTTGGATGTCGCTTCTCGATTGGTCCGTGCGGCGGACCCAGGAGATCGAGTGAACATCAACGGGATCGGTCTGCCGCGCACATGCGCCCCGCATTGTCACGCCTACGCGCACCCGGATCGGGGCGCAGGTCAGGCGGGGTGAACTACTCCATCCTATCGGTAGGTTTGAGGCATGCCTGCATCTGCAGTGCCCGCCGACCCCGCCGAGTTCCAGGACCCTGCCTACCGCGAGGCGGTCGTCGACCTGCTGGCGGCGATCTCCTACGGCGAGATCTCGGCGTTCGAGCGGCTGGCCGAGGACTCCAAGATGGCGCCCAACATCCGCGACAAGGTGGCCCTGGCGAGCATGGCGAGCGCCGAGCTCGGGCACGTCTCGAGGTTGCACGAGCGGCTCGTCGAGCTGGGCGCCGACCCGTTCGACGCGATGGCGGCCTTCATCGAGCCGATCGAGAAGTTCCACCGCCACACCGCCCCGGCCGACTGGTACGAGGGGCTCGTCAAGGCGTACGTCGGCGACGGGCTCGCCGCCGACTTCTACCGCGAGATCGCGGCGTACCTCGACAGCGCGACCCGCGACCTGGTGATCGCCTCGCTGGAGGACTCCGGTCAGGCCGACTTCGTCGTCGACCGCATCCGCCGCGCGATCGAGGCGCAGCCGTCTCTCGCCGGACGCCTGGCCCTGTGGGGCCGGAGGCTGATGGGCGAGGCGCTCACCCAGGCCCAACGGGTGGCCGCCGAACGCGACGCGCTGTCGGCGATGCTGGCCGGCGGCATCGACCGTCCCGGGCTCGACCTCGCAGCGATCGGGCGGATGTTCGCCCGGATCACCGAACGCCACGCCGAGCGGATGGCCGAGCTCGGCCTGGCGTCGTAGCGCCCGCCGCTCCGGTGGTTGAGGAGGCTCGTCGCTGGCGCCGTCCTCGAAACCTGCGTGACCGAGCGATGACCTCGCCCGTGGTTTCGAGACAGGCGCTGCGCGCCTTCCTCAACCAGCGATGGGCGCTGGCGTCAGACCTTGACGCGGCCCTTGGTGCGGTAGCCGGCGGCCGCGCTCACCAGCACCGCAGCGACCACGACCTGCCAGGTGTGCCGCCACCAGTCGAAGCCGGGCGTGTTGTCCTTGAAGAGCAGCGTGTAGAAGAAGTTGCCGATCAGCACGCCGCCGATGCCGCACGCCACCGTCAGCCAGGTGGGGATGCGTACGTCGCCTCGGGCGAACAACTTGCCGAGCCAACCGATGATGGCGCCGCCGATGATCATCAGCAGGAGGTCGATCATGACCCCACGTCCTTTCGCGAGGGTGGTCTTGCTCCTTCGAGCCTGCCCCCCAAGACCGGCGAAATCACGCGCCGGAGCAAGGATTCAGGGTTCAGTCAGGGTCACGGTCGTCACGGTTCGCACGGTTCCGGGTCAGGAGCGGAAGCCGACCTGACCGGCGACACCGCCGCCGATCTCGACGTACGCGATCCGGTCACCGGGCACGAGGATGCGGCGACCGCGGGTGTCGTCGATGGCCAGGGTGCCGCTGTTCTTGACCGCGTCGGTGACCTGCTTCTCGATGTCGTCGCGGCTCTCGTTGGTCTCCAGCACGACTTCGCGGGGTGCGTGTTGCACGCCGATCTTGACCTCCATGGGCCTTCTCCTTCAGCTGCGTCAGTGGGGTTCGTCGGTCAGGGGATAGCCGCGGATGCCACGCCAGGCCAGGCCGGCGACCAGGGCGGCGGCGTCGCCCTGCTTCACATAGCGTTTGATCCCGGACGCCTCGGACAGCCAGAACCGTGCGCTGACCTGGGCCATTCCCACCAGCGAGACCGCCAACAGGCGGGCCTCGGCGTCGGGCAGGCCGGTGTCCTCGTGGATCACCGAGGCGATCATCGCGGCGCACTCGCTGGTGACCCGGTCGACGCGCTCGCGGACCGCGGGCTCGTTGGTCAGGTCGGACTCGAACACCAGCCGGAAGGCGCCGGTGTCGCCGGCGACGTACTCGAAGAAGACGTCCATGGTGGCCGCGACCCGCTGCTTGTTGTCGTGGGTCGCCCCCAGCGCTGCACGACAGTTGTCGACGATGTCGTCGCACGAGGCGTCGAGCAGGGCGAGGTAGAGGTCGAGCTTGCCGGGGAAGTGCTGGTAGAGCACGGGCTTGGAGACGCCGGCGCGGTCGGCGATGTCGTCCATGGCGGCAGCGTGGAAGCCCTGGGCGACGAAGACCTCGAGGGCTGACTCGAGCAGCTGGGCGCGGCGTTCGGGGCGCGGCAACCGGCCGCCGCGGGGTCGCCCGGTCGACTCACCGGCCGAGTCAGCACCCACGTCACCCACGGTTCGCGAGCCTACTCGGCAGTACGTCCGGTCCGGATGACGGGACGCCGAAGGGGTGCACCGGTGGCGGCGAGGGAACATGGACGACCCCGGTCGCGTTGTCCGGGAGACGACCACCGCACGACCCGACTGGAGCAGACGTGTCCTTCCCTCCCCTCGTGGAGCCCGCCGACGAGCTGACGATCGACGAGGTACGCCGCTACAGCCGGCACCTGATCATCCCCGACGTCGGCATGTCGGGTCAGAAGCGGCTGAAGAACGCCAAGGTGCTGGTCATCGGGGCAGGAGGCCTGGGCAGCCCGGCCCTGCTCTACCTGGCCGCCGCCGGAGTCGGCACCCTCGGCATCGCGGAGTTCGACGAGGTCGACGAGTCCAACCTGCAGCGCCAGATCATCCACCAGCAGTCCGACATCGGGAAGTCCAAGGCCCAGTCGGCCAAGGAGTCGGTCCTCGAGACCAACCCCTACGTCAACGTGGTGCTGCACGAGGAACGCCTCGACAACGACAACGTCATGCAGGTCTTCGAGGGCTACGACCTGATCGTCGACGGCACCGACAACTTCGCCACGCGCTACATGGTCAACGACGCGGCCTACTTCCTGCGCATCCCCTACGTGTGGGGCTCGATCTACCGCTTCGACGGGCAGGCGTCGGTGTTCGCGCCGTCCCTGGCCGAGGACGCACCGTGCTACCGCTGCCTCTACCCCGAGCCCCCGCCGCCGGGCATGGTCCCGAGCTGCGCCGAGGGCGGGGTGCTGGGCGTGCTCTGCGCGAGCATCGGCTCCATCCAGGTCAACGAGGCCATCAAGCTGCTGACCGGCATCGGCGACCCGGCCATCGGCAAGCTGGTCATCTACGACGCCCTCGAGCTGGAGTGGCGCAAGCTGCGCGTCCGCAAGGACCCGAACTGCGCGCTGTGCGGCGAGAACCCGACCGTCACCGGGCTGATCGACTACGACAACTTCTGTGGCGCGGTCTCCGAGGAGGCCCTCGACGCCGCTGCCGGCTCGACCATCTCCGTGACCACGCTGGAGCACATGCTCAAGGAACAGGCCGAGGGCGGCCGCGACCTGGTGCTGGTCGACGTACGGGAGCCCAACGAGTACGAGATCAACCAGATCCCCGGCTCGGTACTGATCCCCAAGGGCGAGTTCCTCAACGGTCACGCGATCGAGCAGCTGCCCGGCGTCGACTCCGGCAAGCAGGTCGTCATGTACTGCAAGACCGGTGTCCGCAGCGCCGAGACCCTCGCGATCGTCAAGGGCGCCGGCTACTCCGACGCGATCCACGTGGGCGGTGGCATCGTCGCCTGGGTCAACCAGATCGACCCCAGCCAACCGTCGTACTGATGCCACCGCTCGGTGGTTGAGGCGAGGAGCGCCAGCGACGGCCTCGAAACCACCAGGTGCGGATCGGAGGTTTCGAGGCTCGGCCGTGGACGGCCTCGCACCTCGACCACCGAAAGCGGGCGTAACCCCACGCGCGCTTGCCAGTTGAGCCCTTCGTAACGACGCGGCGTACCCCGTCGCCGCGCACGGACGGAAGGCGAACCCCTTCATGCACCTCAAGCGACTTCTCGGCGCCCTCGGCGGCGCCGCGATGCTCACGGCGGCTGTCATCAGCGCGCCGCAGGCCCTCGGCCAGCGCCCACCATGGGCGCCCGCTGCCACCGCCAAGATCCACCCGGGCACGATGATGTACACCAGCGGCGCCCAGTGCACCGCGAACTTCGTGTACTCCGACTCGGCCGGCAGCACCTACGTCGGGTACGCCGCCCACTGCGCCGGCACCGGCGGCGCCACCGACACCGACGGCTGCCAGGCCGGCTCCCTGCCGCTGGGCACGCGGGTGACGTTCAACGAGGGCGGCTCGCTGCTCAGCGAGGGCACCGTCGTCGGCAACGGCACGCTGGTCTACTCGTCGTGGCTGACCATGCACCAGCTCGGCACCACCGACGCCAACACCTGTGCCTACAACGACCTGGCGCTGGTCAAGGTCGACGCTGCCGACGTCTCGAAGGTCAACCCGAGCGTCCCGTTCTGGGGTGGCCCGACGGGCATCGACACCGACGGCACCGCCACCGGCGACAGGGTCTGGACCTACGGCAACTCCAGCCTGCGGGCCGGTGTCACCCAGCTCTCGCCGCACACCGGCATCTCCCTGGGCGACCAGGCGGCCGACGGTGGCTGGTCGCACCCGCTGTACACGGTCACCCCGGGCATCCCGGGTGACTCCGGCTCCGGCTTCCTCAGCGCCGGTGGAGCGGCGATCGGCACGCTGTCGACGCTCGGACTCGCCCCGCTGCCGGCCTCCAACAACATCGGCGACCTCGCCAAGGAGCTCGCCTTCGCGCAGGCCCATGCGGGCATCAGCGGCCTGCAGCTGGTCAACGGCACCGAGCCGTTCGACCCGATCCTCTAAAGGCCAGGCCCCCTCCGTCTGCTGCCCCGTCCGGTGTCTGCCTGGGCGGGGCAGCGGCACGTCTACACGGCCCGGCAGCGACCGCCCGCGTCGGTGAAGCGGGCGTCGCACGGGCCGAGCCTCGAGTCGTCGGCGACCGCAGCCACGACGGACTCGACGGCGGCCGCGACCAGGTCGGGCACGTCCACGTGCATCTCGTGACCGGAGCCGGTCCCGATGACGTGGACGCCGTCGGTGGAGCTGCGCGCCAAGTCGTCGTGGTAGCCGAGCCACACGTGCCGGAACTTCCCGCGCACCTGGTCCTGGCTGAGGACCGCGACCGGCAGGTCGCCGAAGGTCACGTCGGCCACTTGTTCCTGAAGAGCGTCGGTGTCGACGTCGCGCCCGCCTTCTCTGACCACCATGGTGTCGTCGACCAGCGCGGGATCGGTGAACTGCTCGCGGATCGAGCTGTCCTCGAGGACCAGACCGGCGAGATCCTCGGGGTACGCCGCTGCGTAGGCCTGCGCGACCAGGCCGCCGTACGACCACCCGAGCACGACGTACGGCGGGTCGATCCCTTGGGCGGCCAGTGAGGCCCGCAGGTCCGTCGTAGCCGATCCAGGAGACGGGTCGGGCGCGTCGTCGGCGAGCTGATGGCTGTCGCCGATGCCCGCCCGGTCGTACCAGCACGTGCGCGCGGTGGGAGCCAGCCGGTCCTGGAGGTCCTCGAAGGTGTCGCCGCTGGTGTCGAGGCCGGCGATGAGCACGATGGTCGGCGAGCCCTCGCCGGAGCAGTCCAGGTGGAGGTCGGTGACCGGACCGTCCGCCGGTGTCGGCGAGACCGGCGGCGCAGCCGTCGGCTCGGCGGGCTCGGACCCGTCGTCGGAACACCCGGCGAGCAACGACGTGGACAGCAGCGCGGGCAGCAGCAGGCCGGCGATCAGGCGCATGCCGACAGTGTGGTCCGCCCCGGGCGACATCGGTGGTACGGCGCCATCCCCGTGACCCGACTGTGACAGCTCACCGCTGCGCGGTGAGGGCGCCGAGGACTAGGTTCGGGCGCATGGCCGAGACCGCCAACCCCCGCGCATCGGCGCTCGCCTCCGTCGCCGCGGTGGTCGGGGTGCTGGCCGCGGTCGGGCTGATGCTGCTGCTCGTGACCTGGGCCGCGACGATCGGGCCGCAGCAGGTGCTGAGAGACGAGGGCAACCCGCCGACGTACCCGTCCTCGACTCCGGCGGCGTCCACCACCGGGGAACCCACCGGACAGGACGCCAAGGCGACCGGCAACGGCGACAGCGGCGTGTTCTCCGCGGCCGTCACGATCGTGATCGGGTTGCTGGCGACCGTCTTGATCCTGGCGGCGCTGCTGGCGACGCTGCGCTGGCTGCTCACCCGCGACTGGCGGAGGAAGCGGCGCGACCCCGATCCCGAAGAGGTGGCGTTCGACCCGCTCGACGCGCCGGCCCTGCTGGCCGAGAAGATGGCCGCCGGCGCACGAGGCCAGCGGGAGGTGCTGGCCACCGGCTCGCCGCGCAACGCGATCGTGGCCTGCTGGCACTCCTTCGAGGAGCTGGCCGAGGGCGCGGGGGTCCACCGCCAGCGGTGGGAGACCTCCTCGGAGTTCACCATGCGGGTCCTCGACGGGCTGTCGGCCGACGACGCGGCGGTGCTGCGCCTGGCCGAGCTCTACCGCGACGCCCGCCACTCCGAGCACGACATCACCGAGGCCAACCGGCGCAGCGCGACCGAGGCCCTCGAGGCGATCCACCGGACGCTGGGCGCGCGTGCGTTGGCGAGGGCCGCTGACCCCGGTCCCTCTGGGGGATCCACTGGGGCATCCACTGGGGGATCGCCGTGAGGAGCGACAGCGGGGGCTTCTGGTGGCGGTGGCTGGCCGGCACCGCCGCACTCTTCGGCCTGGTCTGGGGGCTGCTGGCGGTGCTCGACACCGACCCGCGACCCGAGAGGGTGCTCCTCCTGGTCGTCCTCGCGACGTCGGTCGTGGCACTGGTCAGCGTCGGACTGGTGAGCGACGGCCCTGACTGGACCGTCTACTCCATCCAGTCGGACACGCCCCCGGGCCAGGACGCCAGGCTGGGCATGTACACCCGCGTGATCGCCGGGCACCTCGACTCCCGCCTGGTCGACGCCGGCCTCCGTGACCGCTTCGCCGACCTGGCCGACCGCCGGCTCCGCCAGCGCCACGGCCTCGGCCTGCACGACCCTGGCGCCGCAGCCCTGCTCGGTGATGAGTCCCACAAGATCCTGACGGGCCCGCCCCGGCGCCTGTCCCGCGACGAGATCGCCCGCTGTGTCCGACAGATCGAGGAGCTGTAGCTGCCATGACCACTGACGCCCGGGTGACCGAGGCCTCCCGTCTCGCCGCACTCGTCCTCGACGAGGTCGAGAAAGCCGTCGTCGGCAAGCGCAGCGCGCTGATGCTGGTGCTCGCCTCCGTGCTGGCGAAGGGTCACGTGCTCCTCGAGGACTTCCCCGGCCTCGGCAAGACCCTGGCCGCGCGGTCGCTCGCCACCGCGCTGGGGCTCGACTTCGCCCGGGCCCAGTTCACCCCCGACCTGCTGCCCGCAGACCTGACCGGCTCGTTCATCTACGACCAGCGCGTCGGCTCGTTCGAGTTCCGTCGCGGCCCGCTGTTCACCGGGCTGCTGCTGGCCGACGAGATCAACCGCACGCCACCCAAGACGCAGTCGGCGCTGTTGGAGGCGATGCAGGAGCGGCAGGTCACGGTGGAGGGCGAGACCTTCCGCCTGCCAGCCCCGTTCCACGTGCTCGCGACCGCCAACCCCATCGAGTACGAAGGCACCTACCCGCTGCCCGAGGCACAGCTCGACCGCTTCCTGATGCGGGTCAGCTTCGGCTACCCCACACGCGATGAGGAGTACGACGTGCTCGTGCGCCGGCTCGTCCGCCAGCAGGAGGAGGTCGACCTGGCGCAGGTGACCGACGCCGTGGGGGTCCTGGAGATGCAGGCTGCGACCGAGACCGTGACCGTCGACGAGAGCGTGGGTCGCTACTGCGTCGACCTCGCGATCGCCACGCGCGACCATGACGACGTGCTCACCGGTTCCTCGCCGCGCGGTTCGCTCGGCCTGGTGCTCGCCGCCCGTGGCTGGGCCGTGCTCCGCGGCCGCGACTACGTCGTCCCCGAGGACGTCAAGGCCGTCGCCCGTTCGGTCCTGGGTCACCGGATCACCGTCAAGCCCGAGCTCTGGATGACCCAGGCGAGCGGGCGACGCGTGGTCGATGCCGTGCTGGCCTCGGTGGCGACGCCCTCGACCTTGGAGGGCCGCCGGCCCGAGTCCTTCGAACGACCGGTCGGCCAGGACCAGGGCTGAGACATGCGCAGCTGGACGGTGACGCCGGCGCTCAGTCGGGCCCTGCTGGTCGGCGTCGTGCTGGTCGGCGCGGCAGTGCTGCTGGGCGAGCCCGTGCTGGTGGTGCTCGCGGCGCCGTTGGTGGTCCTCGCCGCGCTGGGACTGGTGCACCGGCCCACGAGCACGCCCGTGGTGCGATGGCGTGCTCGGCCACGGCTCGCTCTACGAGGGCCAGGGCACCCGCTCCCGGCTGCTGGTGACCGAGGCCGAAGGGGTCGAGCACGTGACCCGGCTCAGCGCGCAGGCGCCGTACGTCGCCCTGCACCCGGCCTCCGGACGCGTCAGCGGCCTGCTCCGCCACGGCGTTCCCGACCTCGAGATCAGCCCGCGTCGGTGGGGGCGACGGACCCTGGGGGAGGAGAAGGTCGCGCTGACGAGCCCCTGGGCCGGGTACCGCTGGGGTCCCGTCCTCGAGCGCGGCTCGGAGATGACCGTCCTGCCCGCCTCGGCGCCGTTCGACAGTGCCACGGAGGCGCCGCAGCCGCTGGGCCTGGTCGGTGCCAACCGGTCGCGCCGGGCGGGCGACGGCACCGAGTTCGCCGGGATCCGGCCCTTCCACGCGGGAGACCGGCTGCGCCGCATCAACTGGCGGGTCTCGCTGCGGACGGGCGATCTCCACGTCGTCACCTCACGCGGTGAGGAGGACAGCGGCGTGCTGCTCGTCGTCGACGCCCTCGCCGACTTCGGGCGGTCCGGCGGTGTCGACGGCGGCGCAAGCAGCCTCGACGTCACGATGCGGGCGGCTTCGGCGCTGGCCGAGCACTTCGCCCACCATGGCGACCGAGTCTCGCTGCGGGTGGTCGGCGGGGCGTGGGAGGTCGTCGGCTACGGCTCCGGGAAGCGTCACCTTCGACGCGTCCTCGGCCGGCTCGCGGGCGTCCGGCCGGCCCGCCTGCGCGACGACGCGACGACGGAGCGGCTGCGCCTCGGCGCTACCGCCGGCACGGTCGTGATCGTGCTCTCGCCCCTGATGTCCGAAGCGGTCGGCGTGGCCACGGTCTCGCTGCACCGGCGCGGCCTGCCCGTGCTCGTCGTCGACACCATGCCCGAGCACGCGCAGGCGCTCGCGACCGAGGGGACCGACGCCCAGGTGGCCGACCTCGCGTGGCGCCTGCGACGCACCGAGCGTGACGAGCTCCTCACCGCCTTGACTCGCGACGGCTGTCCGGTGGTGGCCTGGCGCGGGCCGGGCACCCTCGACGACGTGCTGCACCGGCTGGCCCGTCGTGCGCAGCTGCCCCAGGTGCGCACCCGATGAACCTCGACTGGCGGGCCTGGACCCGGGGGCAGTGGGCGCTGCGGCTGGCGATGGTCCTCGGAATGATGCTCGCGCTCGTCGCGCGATGGCCAACGCTCGGCGCCCCGCCCGTGTGGCTGGCCGCCGTCGTGCTCGTGCTGGCGGTCAGCTGGGCGCTGATCCCGGAGTCCGTCGTCGGCATGGTGGCGCTGGTGGTGGTCGGGTTGTCGTGGTCGGCCGGCACTGACGGCAGCCTGCCCGCCGGCGCCCTGGTCGCCGCTCTCGGCATCCTCGTCGCGCACCTCGCCGCGCTGGTGGTCTCCTACGGCCCGGCTGCGCTGCCGGTCGCGCCGGGCGTCGTACTCCTGTGGGCGAAGCGCGGCCTGGCGTTGTACGCGACCGCGTTGGTCGTCTGGGTGCTGGCCCGCGGCGTCCGCGAGCTCCCGGAGTCCAGCACTGTCTGGGTACTCGGTGTCGCTGTCGCCGCGTCGGTCGTGGTGGTCGCGGCGGTTGCCACGCAGGTGCTGATGCCGGAGGTCGACGAGGAGTGACCGCGATCGACTGGGAGGAGTACGCCGAGCGCGTGCTCCAGTGCGTCGAGCAGGTGCCGCGTGGCCGGGCGACGACGTACGGCACCATCGCCGAAGTGGTCGGCGCGGTGCTCGGCGGCGGCGGCCCTCGCCTCGTCGGCTCCGTGATGGCCGCCCACGGTGGCCCGGTGCCGTGGTGGCGCGTCGTACGTGCCGATGGCTCGCTGCCCTCGAGCCACCAGGGCGAGGCCCGGTTGCGCTACCTCGAGGAAGGCACCCCCCTGCGGGCCTCCGGCAACGTCGACATCAAGCGCGCGCTGTTCCGTCCGGCCCTGTGAGCGGCCGCAACGTCATACGAATCGAGGTATCTATGCCTCAGATTCGTATGACGTCCCGGTGTCGGTTCAGCCCAGCGCAGCGATGGCGGCGTCGTAGTCGGGCTCGACGCTGATCGCGGAGGTCATCTGGGAGTGCAGGACGGTGCCGTCGGTGTCGAGGACGACGACCGACCGGGCGAGCAGGCCGCGCCACTTGCCGTCGGCCATGGTGACGCCGAAGTCGGTGCCGAAGCCGGAGCGGAAGGCCGAGCCCACGATGAGGTTCTCGATGCCCTCGGCAGCACAGAAGCTGGTCACCGCGAACGGCAGGTCCTGGGAGACGCAGATGACCTCGGTGTTGTCGAGGCCCGCGGCAAGCTCGTTGAACCTCCTCAGGCCGGTCTGGCAGACGCCGGTGCCGATGCTGGGAAAGATGTTGAGAACCGTGCGCTTGCCGGGCGTCTTGACGACGTCGGCGAAGTCCTCGCCGGTGAGGGTGAAGTCGGGGGCCTTGCTGCCCTCCACGGGAAGCTCCCCGACGGTGTGGACGGTGTTGTCTCCGAGCTGGGTGGTCGCCATAGCCAGCATTCCTAGCAGGGACGACGCTCAGCTCCGCAAGCGGGCCAGCTCGGCGAGACGGCGCAGTGCGGCGGGAAAGACCTCGGCCGGGGGAGTGACCAAGCCGGCGCCGACCTGGCCGACGCCCGCGACGCGGCCGGCCATGCCCGTGTTGATCTGGGGCAGGATGCCGGTGCGGCAGACCTTGGTGACGTCGATGCCGGTGGGCGTGCCCTGGAACTCCAGCACGGGCACCGACCAGCGCGGGTTCTCGCCGAGGGTGATCTCGTGCATCCGCCTGGTGGTGGCCAGCGCGTCGGGCACGGAGCCGCCGACCAGGCGCACGATCGCGGGCGCGGTCGCCATCGCGAACCCGCCGATGCCGGCCGTCTCGGTGATCGCGGAGTCGCCGATGTCGGGGTTGGCGTCGTCGGGCCCGAAGTCGCCGAGGTAGAGGCCCTCGGCCAGCTGGGCCGGTCCGGTGAACCACTCGTCGCCGGTGCCGGAGACCTGGATGCCGAAGTCCGTGCCGTTGCGGGCCATCGCCACGACCATGGTGGACCCCTCGATGTCGCGGGCGGCGTCGAGCGCGAGCTTGCACGCGGGCATGGCCAGGTTGAGGAAGAAGTGGTCGTTGCCGCCGACGAAACGGAACGCCTCGGCCACGTCGTCGGGCTCGCCCGCACGGACCATCGCCGGCGCCAGGTCGCGCAGGAGCATCAACGTGCCGGCCCGGTTGCGGTTGTGGGCCTCGTCGCCCATCTGGAGCATCTGGGTCAGGATGCCGGTCACGTCGATCGGGTCCTGCGGAGCGCGCGTGCGGCCTGCCGCAGGAGCGGACCGAGCACCTCATCCATCCAGCGCAGCCGCGAGGAGCACGTCGGGCGCGTAGGCGCCGTAGCGCAGCACCTTGCCCAGGCCCTCGTTGAGCGAGCAGTAGGTGCGACGTCGGGTGCGCGGCGTCCACCAGCACCCACATCCACATCGACGGCGTGACGACGCCCGCCATCGGACCGACGACACCGCGGTGGTGGCAGGGTTCCAGGGACACCGACGAGCCGGACTCGAACAGGGCGACCGCATCCTCGGGGTCCTCGACCAGACCCTCGAGCGCGGCGCCTCCCATCAGGGCGCCGCGCAGCGGTCCGGACGTGCGGTCCCAGGCGATCGGCGGCCCGGCGTGCAGGAACTCTCCGGGCTCGAGTCCGAGCACCTCGGAGGCGGGCGCGACGTCGACCAGCGTGGCCTGCACCTCGAGCATCGCCGCGAGCGCTCGGGCGTTGGCGTCGGCGCGCAGTGGGTCGATGGCCACCGCGACGAGGTCGTCCTCGGTGCCGGCCATGGGCGGGCGCCAGTCGACCCGGGTGACAGGCACGGCCTGGGACTCGACGGCGGCGGCGAGCAGGTCGGTGCCGACGGTGACCACGGCGGTGGGGGTGTCCATCACGCGCCACCTCTCAGGAGCTCGACCGCGCGGCGCGTGGCGCCGGCGTTGGAAAGGTGGACCTCCGCGCCCGCCGCGGCGAGCTGCGAGGCCTGGCGGTCCCGGTCCTGCGGGTCGTTGGCGGTGCCCACCAACGAGACGACGACCGGCTGGGGCACCTGGGCGATCGCCGGCGTGAGCAGGGCGGAGGGGTCCGGCTCGGCGCCGTGGCCGAGCACGACGTCGAGCAGGAGGACTCCGGTGTCCGCCTGCTCCGACACCTGCGCGAGATGCTCCAGCCGCAGGGTCGGGTCGATCATGGGATGGGCCCGGCCGGCGGTGTAGGCATCGTCGCCGAAGTCGGTGAAGGTGTGCCCCCCGCCGGTCCCCAGCAGCTCCTCGGCGACGATCCGTGCCTCGGAACAGTTGGTGCCGCCGACGAAGAGACCGTGCAGCCTCCTCCCGAGCCCGCCGAGATGCGCGGCCCCGGGGACCCGGACGGGCCAGGTCGGCACGTCGCGCCCCAGGCGCCTGAGCACCGCCTCGGCCGCAGCCGTCAGGTCAGGGCGCCCAGGCCCGAGGAGCGCGAGCTCGACAGGGGTGCCGAGCGAGGCGACGTACGCCTCGATCGCGGCTGCCACCTCGGGCGCCGGTGGCTTGGAGACCAGGACGATGAGCTCGACGGTCTCGTCGAGGTCGAGGCGGCGCAGGGCTTCGCGGGTGGCCAGCCCGCCGACCTCGGCGGACAGGTCGCGGCCGCCGACGCCGAGGGCCGACGTCACGCCGACCCCTGCGTGGTCGAGCAGCGTGAGCAGCTGCTGGCAGCCGGTTCCGGAGGCGGCGACGATGCCGACCGGGCCTGGTCGCACCACGTTGGCGAAGCCGAGGCCGAGGCCGCCGACCACGGCGGTGCCGCAGTCGGGTCCCATCACCAACAGGCCGCGGTCGGCCGCGGCCCGCTTGAGCGCGATCTCCTGCTCGACGGGCACGTTGTCGCTGAACAGCATCACGTCGGCCCCGGCGTCGAGGGCGTCCATCGCCTCGACCGTCGCGCTCGCCCCCGGCGTCGACACCAGCACCAGCCCGCCGGGCGTCGAGCGCAGCGCGGTCGCCGAGGTGCGGTGCGGTGCGAGCTCCGTGGGTCCGGAGGGACGGCGTACGGCGGCCGCAAGCGACCGGTCCACGGCGGCGAGCCCGCGGTCGAGGGCGTCCTCGTCGTCTGCCCGGAGCGCCACGACCATGTCGTTGGGGCTGGAGGCCGGGACGTCGAAGCCCATCCCGCCCAGGACCTCGACGTTGAGCGGTGTGGCCATCGCGACCTGCGCGGCGAGCACCCCGTCGGTCGCCGCCACGTCGCGGCTGACCTGGAGGAGGGTGACCGAGTCGGCGTAGGCGCCGGACCGTAGCTCGACGTGGGTTCTCATGCTGCCTCCAGGGCTGCGGTGGTGAGTGCGTGGCGGGCGCCCCACCAGAGTCCGGCGCCGGACGTGTGCCCGATCCGGGTCAGGGCCTGGGCAGCATCGTCCTCGGCCGGGGTGCCCAGGGCGGCGAGGTACGCCGCGAACTCCGGCAGCACCTCGCCGTGCAGCGCGCACTCGACCAGCGTCGCCGACAGCAGCGTCGTGCGGTCCAGAACCGAGCGGACGGCGGTGGCCACGTCATCGGTGAGGCGGTCGGTGGCGACCAGCACCGCCAGCCATCCGCACAGCACGTCGTCGCCCAGCGGGGTCAGGCCGCCGCCGTTGCCGACGAGCTCGCGCAGGATCGTGTCGAGTGTCGACTGGCAGCTGCGGGCGAGGCTGCGCGGGAGAGGACCGGTGCGCGAGGGCGCGGCCGAGACGACGCAGAGTGGGCGGCGAGCCCGTGAGCGCCTGCGGCCGGTCGGGGGGGCCGCGCCACCGCATTCGCCGGGCTCGCCGCCCGATCAAGGACTCTGCGGGGGTCGATTCGGGGTACGCGAACATCCACGAATCGTCCGATCCGGAGGGGGTGACCGGTCAGACACAGGGTCCCGCGCTCAACATAGGGGCTCAGCGGCTCCGCCGCGAGCATCCCGGTGGGCGACACGCCCGAGGCCGTACCGGCGAGCCTGAGCGCGCACGGCACCTGGGCGGCTCCCGGCGAGACGACGCCGACGCAGCGACCGGCCACCTCGACGTACAGCGCGGACGGCGTGTGGTGCAGCACCCGGACCGGGCCGTCGGGGGCGGTGCGCAGGTGCTCGGCCACCCGGGCCGGCGCGCTGACGGGAAGCGCCGCCAGGTCGAACCGATGGGGGCTCAGGGGGACCACGCTTCCCGACGCTATCGGCCGCCGTTACATTTGGCCGCTGTGAGGTTGTGCCAATGATCGAGAGCAGGCGCTGCAAGTGTTGACAGCCAGGGCCGAGACGAGGGCGGCATGAGGGCCGGCGAGGATGCTAGCCGGGCGCTCGCGCGCATCGACGCGCTGCACACCGCCCTCACCCATCTGGTCCTCGACGGCGGTGACCTGCAGCAGATCGCGGCCGAGGCGGCCGACGTCCTCGACGTCGAGGTCGCCTTCACCTCGACCGACGGCCGCGAACGCGCCTCCGCCCTCACCCCCGCGGCGCGCGAGGTGCTCGGCGAGGGACGGCTGGTCGACGTCACCGGCCGCATCCGCGTCGAGCGGGTCAAGGAGGACGGCCTCCTGCTCGGTGCGGGCGAGGTGCGCGCGCTGCGCGTCGCCGCCGGTGGGACCGACCTGGCGCGGCTGGTCTGCTTGCGGCTCGACCGGCCGATCACCGAGGTCGACGTGCACGCCCTCGAGCGCGTGGCCATCGTCGCCGCCCTGCTGATCACCCGGCAGAGCGCCGTCTCGGCGGTCGAGAACAAGTACCAGGGCGACTTCCTGCGCGACCTCCTGGTGCGTGGCGTCGGCGACGAGTCGTACGTCGAGGAGCACGTGTCGGCGTTCGGGTGGACGCTCGGCCGGCCCGTGGTCGTCGTGGTCGCCGAGATCGACCCGCAGCCGCGTGAGGAGAAGCTCGCCTCTCGCGAGCAGCGACGGACCTGGCAGGAGCGGTTCTCCGCGGCCTGGCGGCAGGTCTCCCACGCGCTCGACCCAGGCATCCCCAGCGTCGACTTCAGCTCCGAGGTGGTCACCTTGCTGCCGGTGGCGCTCGGTGACACCGGTCCCGGCGACCCCTCGCCCAGTGTGGGTACCAGCCCCGGCGCCGGTCGGTGGGCAGGTCATGACGTCGTACGACGAGTGGTCACCGGCGTGGCCGGCGACAAGGGCGGTGGCCGGCGCAGCTTCAGCGTCGGGGTGAGCCGGATGGCCCTCGACCTGACCGCGCTGCCCGAGGCCTACGCGCAGGCCCGACGCGCGGTCGAGATCGGTCGGCGGGTGCACGGCACCGGCTCCACGACCTTCTTCGACGAGCTCGGGCTGCACCGGCTGATCGCGCTGATCCCCGACCACGACGAGCTGCGCGCCTTCGCCCGCGACGTGCTGGGCCCGCTGGCCGAGGGCACGACCGACGCCGCCAACCTGCGCGAGACCCTGCAGGTGCTGCTCGACACCAACTTCAACGTGGCGGAGGCCGCGCGGCTCCAGTTCTTCCACTACAACACCATGCGCTACCGGGTCTCCAAGCTCGAGCGGCTCCTCGGCCCGCTCTCCTCCGACCCCCACCTCCGCCTCGACGTCGCCGTCGCCCTCCGCGTCCTCGAGATCGCCGGTTGATCGCGATTTCGGGATAGTCCCGTGTCGTTTTGTCGGTCCTGACGGCGCTTCGACGGCGGCAATTCGACAGGGACTATCCCGGCGGCGGCCACAGGAGGGCCTTGCAGGTCCTGCCAGCGTGACCGGCGTTCCTTCGGCAGATTTCGCTGTCGAGGGTGTGTGATGGCCCTCACTACGTTGTGGGTGCTCGGGGGACTGATCTGCTGATCGACCCAAGGGAAAGGGGCCGGCGATGTCGTCGATGTTCAAGTGGGAAGTAGTCGATCCGGCCCCTGGTGAGCCGGTAGCACCCCACCAGCGCCTCGCGTGGGGCAAGACGATCGGGCTCGGCGCCCAGCACGTCGTGGCCATGTTCGGCGCCACCTTCGTGTTCCCGCTGGTGATGGGGTTGGACCCCAACCTGGCGATCATGTTCTCGGGCATCTGCACGATCATGTTCCTGCTGATCTGCGCCAACAAGGTGCCCAGCTACCTCGGCACCAGCGCATCCTTCGTGGCCAGCGTCGCCGCCATCCGGGCCCAGGGCGGCGACTCCGCCGACGTCACCGGCGCGATCATGATCGGCGGAATCACGCTCGCCGTCGTCGGCCTGATCGTCCACTTCGCCGGTGCCCACTGGATCCACCGCATCCTGCCGCCCGCGGTCACCGGCGCGGTCGTCATGCTGATCGGCTTCAACCTGGCCCCGGTGGTGGCCGCCATCTACTGGCCGCAGGACCAGTGGATCGCGCTCCTGACGGCGGCGTTCATGGTCGTCGCTGCCGTGATGTTCCCGGGCTTCTGGTCCCGCATCGCGGTACTCCTGGCGCTGATCTTCGGCTACCTGCTGTCCTGGTTCGCCGACATCCTGTTCGGGCCCATCACCTCGGTGCTCGGTGGCGCGACCGAGGCCACCGAGCACGACCGGGTCAGCTGGGCGCTCGTGGGAGACGCCTCCTGGTTCGGCTTCCCGAGCGGCGACCCTGGCCGACGGCGTCTCCGTCGTGCACGGGCCGAGCATCTCGCTGACCTTCGTCCTGCTCGTGCTGCCCGGTGTGATCGCGCTGATCGCCGAGAACACCGGCCACGTCAAGGCGGTCGCCGAGATGGCGAAGGTCGACCTCGACCCCTACATGGGCCGCGCCATCGGCGCCGACGGTCTCGGCACCGCACTGGCCAGCGCGTTCGGCGGGTCGCCGACCACGACGTACGCCGAGAACATCGGCGTCATGGGCGCCACCAGGGTCTACTCCACGGCCGCCTACTACGTCGCTGCGGCGGTGGCGATCCTGCTCGGCCTGTGCCCCAAGTTCGGGGCGATCGTCAACGCCACCCCGGGCGGCGTGCTCGGCGGGATCACGGTCGTCCTCTACGGCATGATCGGCCTGATCGGCGCCAAGATCTGGGTCGAGAACGGCGTCGACTTCGGCGACCCGGTCAACCTGGTCGGCCTGTCGGCGGGCATCATCGCCGGCATCGGCGGCGTCACCTTGCAGATCACCGACGACTTCTCGCTGTCCGGCATCGCGCTGGGCTCGATCCTCGTCATCGTCTTCTTCCACATGGTCAACGGCCGAGGTGGGGCGGGCACGGGCCAAGTGACGCGCGTGCTGTCCCACCCCGACGGCGAGGACGACGTCCGCTGAGATGCCGGCCGTTGGGATGATGCCCAGGTGAAGCCGGCTCCCTTCGACTACGTCCGGCCCGAGTCGCTCGACGACGCCCTCGCGGCGCTGGCGGGCGACCCGGGCGCGAAGGTACTTGCGGGAGGGCAGAGCCTGGTGCCGCTGCTGTCGATGCGGCTCGCGGCGCCGTCGCGGCTGGTCGACATCAACGGCCTGCCCGGTCTCGACTCGATCGAGGCGCGACCCGACGGCGTACGCATCGGCGCCCTGGCGCGGCACGCCGACGTGCTGGCGTCCGAGGACGTACGGCGCGTGCAGCCGCTGGTCAGCATGGCACTGGCCAACGTCGCTCACGCGACCATCCGCAACCGAGGGACGACCGTCGGCTCGATCGTGCACGCCGACGCCGCTGCCGAGATGCCGATGGTGCTGTGTCTGCTCGGCGGTTCCGTCGAGGTGGCCGGTCCGTCCGGCCGCCGCACGATCGAGGCCGCCGATCTCTACGTCGGCCCGCTGGAGTCGTCGCTGCACCACGACGAGATCGCCGTCTCGGCGTTCTTCCCGGCGCTGCCCGAGGACGCGGGCGTCGCGTTCGAGGAGATCGCCCGCCGCCACGGCGACTACGCGCTCTGTGGAGTCGCTGCGTTGGTCACTGACGAAACCGTGAAAGCCGGTTACCTCTCGGTCTGCGAGGTACCCACGGTCGTCGACCTGACCGGCGTCGCGGACGCCGACCTGGGTGACGCGGCGCTCGAGCACCTCGAGCCGGGAGACGACATCCACGCCTCGGCCGACTACCGCGCCCAGCTCGTCCGGGTGCTGACGGCGCGAGTGGTCGATGCGGCGAGGAAGATGGCCCAGATGAGGGCAGCACAGTGACGGAGCAGCTCCACGACGTCCGACTGACCGTGAACGGCGTCGCGCACGATGTCGCCGTACCGGCCAGGCGGCTGCTGTCGGACGCCCTCCGCCACGACGTCGGTCTCACCGGCACCCACGTGGGGTGCGAGCACGGCGTCTGCGGCGCGTGCACGGTGCTGGTCGACGGACGGCCGATGCGCTCGTGCCTGATGTTCACGGTCTCCGCGGTCGGCTGCGAGATCACCACCGTCGAGGGGCTCACCAACGCCGACGGCTCACTGGCGCCGGTGCAGCAGGCGTTTCTCGAGTGTCACGGGCTGCAGTGCGGGTTCTGCACGCCGGGGTTCCTGACCACGATCACCGCCGGCCTCGAGGCGAACCCGTCGCCGACCGAGGACGAGGCGCGCGACATGATCGCCGGCAACCTGTGCCGCTGCACGGGGTACCAGAACATCGTGAAGTCGGTGCTGCGGGCTGCGGAGCTGCGCCTTCGGTCAGCGGGGAGTCTCGTCGAGACCCGGGCGCTGGCCGCTGACCCGTCCTCGAACCAGCGGAACGCGAGGCCCCTCCTCGACCAGCTGCGAGCTACGAGGACCGCACTGACGACAACGCGTCGACGGGGTTGGGCGCATGACGACCAAGCTCTTCGGCACTCCGGTGCAGCGGGTCGAGGACCAGCGCTTCCTGCGTGGCAACGGGCGGTACGTCGATGATGTCGCGGTCGGCCCCCCAATGCAGGCACCTTGCACGCCGCCGTGCTCCGTTCGCCACACGCGCACGCCAAGGTGCTCGACGTCCACGTCGAGGACGTCCTCGACATCGAAGGCGTGCACGTGGTGTGGACCTACGAGGACCTCGCGGGCCTCTCGCCACCGATGGCCGAGCCGCTGCCGCTCCTGATCCCGCACCCGGACCTGACCCACGGCCGGACCCAGTACGCGCTGGCCAAGGACGAGGTCAACTACGTCGGTGAGGCGATCGCGTTCGTGGTCGCCGACGACCGCTACGTCGCCGAGGACGCCGTCGGCCGGATCCGCGTCGACTACGAGGTGCTGCCGCCGGTGGTCGGCATCGATGCCGCGCGCGCGGCCACGCACCTGGTGCACGAGGACGTGCCCGGCAACGTGGGCGCCCGCATGGAACAGCACAACGGCGACGCCGAGGCCGCGATCAAGGCGGCGCCGCACACGCTGACCCTCGACCTGACGATCGAACGCAGCGCCTGCCAGCCGATGGAGGGCCGCGGCACCGTCGCCCGCTGGGATCCCGACGTCAACCGGCTGACGGTGTGGTCGTCGACCCAGACCTCGACCGGGGTGCGAGCGGCAGTCGCGGTGAAGCTCGGCCTCGACCTCGGCCAGGTCGACGTGGTGACGCCCGACGTCGGCGGCGGCTTCGGGGTGAAGATCAACCACCCCTGGCCCGAGGAGCTCCTGGTGCCGCTGGCCGCGCGCGCGCTCGGCAGGCCGGTGAAGTTCATCGAGGACCGCCGCGAGCACTTCATCTCCTCCGCCCACGAGCGCGGGCAGGTGCACCACGTCGAGGTCGGCTTCGACGACGAGGGACGCCTTCTCGGGCTCGACGTGCAGTTCTGGCACGACCACGGCTCCTACACGCCGTACGGCCTGATCGTGCCGATCATCACCTCGACCCAGCTGCTCGGTCCGTACAAGCCAGGCGCCTACCGGGTGCGGTTCGAGTCGCTCTACACCAACACCGTGATCGTCACGCCGTACCGGGGCGCGGGCCGGCCGCAGGGCTGCTTCGTGATGGAGCGGACGATGGACGCGATCGCCGCCTTCCTCGGCAAGGACCGCGCGGCGGTGCGTGCCGTGAACTTCATCCAGCCCGACGAGTTCCCCTACGACCAAGGGCTGATCTTCCAGGACGGCCGGGCGCTGGAGTACGACTCCGGCGACTACCCGGCGTCCCTGGAGAAGCTCAAGAAGCTGATCGGGTGGGACAAGTTCCCGGCCTACCAGAAGCGGATGGCCAAGCAGGGCCGGCAGGTCGGCATCGGGCTGGCCTGCTACGTCGAGGGCACCGGCGTCGGCCCCTACGAGGGCGCGCACGTCCACATCGAGACCTCGGGCAAGGTGAAGGTCGCGACCGGCCTGACCACCCAGGGGCAGGGACACGCGACGGTCTTCGCGCAGATCGCCGCCGACGTGCTCGGCGTACCGCTCTCGGACGTCGAGGTGGTCACCGGTGACACCCGCCGGATGCCGTACGCCGTGGGCACGTTCGCCTCGCGCGCGGCCGTGATGAGCGGCTCGGCGATCCACCTGGCCGCGACGCGGGCGCGCGAGAAGATCCTGAAGATCGCGGCCGACGCCCTGGAGGCGAACGAGGACGATCTCGAGATCAACGACGGCGTGGTGTCGGTCCGTGGGACTCCCGACGCGTCCATCGCGCTCGGCACGATCGCGGTGCTGTCCAACCCGCTGCGCTACGCCTTCGACGAACAGTCGAAGATGGCGACCCAGTTCTCCGTCGGCGACCCGGGCAAGCCGCCGGTGGGAGAGGACGACGAGCCGGGGCTGGAGGGCAAGGACTTCTACTCACCCGAGCGGGCGACGTTCGCGTCCGGCATGCACGCGGTGATCGTGGAGACCGACCCGCAGACCGCGGAGATCAAGATCCTCAGGTACGCCGTCGTCCACGACTGCGGGCACCTGATCAACCCGATGATCGTCGAGGGCCAGATCCACGGCGGGGTGGCGCAGGGCGTCGGCGGGGCGCTGTACGAGCGGATGGCCTACGACGAGTCCGGCCAGCTGCTCAACGCGTCGTTCATGGACTTCCTGATGCCGTACGTCACCGAGGTGCCCGCCTCGATCGAGATCGACCACCTCGAGACGCCCTCGCCGCTGAACCCGCTCGGCATCAAGGGCGCCGGCGAGGCCGGGCGTGATCCCGTCGGCGGCGGTGTTCGCTGCCGCGATCTCCGACGCCGAGGGCTTCCCCGATCATGGCCATGCCGATCTCGCCGTCGGAGCTGTACTGCGCTCCGCGCAGTGCCCGTCTGGAGGACCCTCATGAGGATCGCCGGAGAGAACGTCCTGCACGCGCCCGTGTCGCGGGCCTGGGACGCGTTGCTCGACCCTGCCGTGCTGGTGGCCACCATCCCCGGCTGCGAGCGGCTGGTCGCCACGGGGGAGAACTCCTACGACATGACCGTCACCGCCGGCGTCGCGGCGATCAAGGGCACCTACGCCGGCACGTGCGTGCTGTCGGACCTCCAGGAGCCGGCGTCGCTGGTGATGAAGCTCGACGGCGCCGGTGCCCCCGGGACCATCGGTGCGACGGTCAACGTGGGCTTCGCCGACGGCGGCGACGGCACGACCCGGGTCACCTGGGACGCCGACGCGGTGGTCGGCGGCATGATCGGCGGCGTCGGCCAGCGGATGCTCACCTCGGTCTCCAAGCGGATGGCCGGCGAGTTCTTCGGCAACGTCGACAAGGCGCTGAGCGGGACGCTTCCGGCCGCCGCCCCTGCCGCCTCCGGTGCGACGCCTGTGGCTGCTCCCGTCGCCGGCCAGGTCTTCACCGCCCCACCCTCCTCCGCCTCCTCCCAGCAGGACTTCCTCAAGGGCATCGCCGTCGGCGCCGGCCTCGTCCTCCTCGGCGTCGTCGCCGGGTCCCTGTTCGGGCGGCGGCGGTGACCTGGATGAGTACCCGGATATCCGGGTATTCCTGCAGTTGTCAGGGCGTTGCAACCCCTGACAAGTGACGGAAGAGCCTGACAAGTGACCGACCTGAACGTCGAGTCGACGGCCCGCGAGATGCTCGCGGCGATCGGCAGCCGCGAGATCTCCTGCTCCGAGCTGATGGACCTCCACCTGGCCCGCATCGCCGAGACGTAACCCCCAGCTCAACGCGATCGTCTCCCTCGACGAGGAGCGTGCCCGGGACGGGGCGAGCGAGGCCGACCGGACGCCGTACGACGAGCGCGGGCCGCTGCACGGGCTGCCGTGGGCCTTCAAGGACACCCACGAGGTGGCGGGATGGCTGACGACGTACGGCTCGCCCCTGCTGGCCGACAACGTGCCCGCCCACGACGAGCTCGTCGTCGAGCGGATCCGGCGGGCCGGGGCGGTGCCGATCGGGAAGACCAACGTGCCGGAGTTCGCGGCCGGCAGCCACACCTTCAACCCGGTCTTCGGGACCACCGTGAACCCTGTCGACCCGACGCGGAGCGCGGGCGGCTCCAGCGGGGGAGCGGCGTGTGCCCTGGCGGCCGGCATGGTGCCGCTGGCGGACGGCTCGGACATGGGCGGCTCGCTGCGCAACCCGGCGTCGTTCTGCGGCGTGGTCGGGCTGCGGCCGAGCCGGGGCCGGGTGCCGGCGTGGCCGAGCGAGAACCAGTGGGAAGCGCTCGGCATCTCCGGGCCGCTCGCTCGCAACGTGGACGACCTGGCCCTGGCGCTGTCGGTCCTCGCGGGGCCGGATCCCCGGGTGCCGCTCGCCCTCGGCGAGCCCGGCTCGGCCTTCGCGCCGCCGCTCCTCGGCACCCTCGATGGACTCCGGGTGGCGGTGTCCCCGGAGCTCGGCGGCCTCATCGAGGTCGACGCCGAGGTGGCCGCGGTCGTGGAGGCCGCGGGCCGCGCGATGGCGGACGCCGGCGCCCACGTCCGGGCCGGGCAGCCCGACCTGACTCTCGCCGAGGACACCTTCCGGACCCTCCGCGCGTGGACGTTCCAGGCCGGGTTCCGCGACCTGCTCGCCGAGCACCCGGACGAGTTCAAGCCGTCGCTCGCCGACAACATCCGCGCCGGCGAACACCTCACCGGCGCCGACGTGGCCCGCGCCTACGAGCAGCTCACCGCACTGGGCGAGACCGCCCGGCTGTTCTTCCACGAGTACGACGTCCTGGTGCTGCCGACCAGCCAGGTACCGCCCTTCCCGGCCGACCAGGAGTACCCCGCCGACATCAACGGCAAGCCGATGGCGACGTACCTGGACTGGATGCGGTCGGCGTACTTCATCACCGTCACGGGCTGCCCGGCCATCTCGGTGCCTGCCGGCACGACCCGTGACGGACTCCCCGTCGGCGTGCAGATCGTCGCCGCGCACGGCGCCGACCGGCGGCTGCTGGAGATCGCTGCGGCCTTCGAGGCCGTCGTCGGGTAGCACCCGATTTCGAGCTGCGTCCGAGCGGGCCATGAAATAGGTGAAGGGCCCCGGCAGTATGAGTGCCAGGGCCCTTCGTTGACCGCCGTGGTGACCCAGCGATCGCCTCACTCCAGATCCGGTCCCGGCCCAGCTGTCACCCGCGAGCCGCGGCGGCCGAAGCCACCGTGTGAACCCTCACCTTCGTGAGACCCGAACCTCCCGGAGGAAGTTCGTGAGGGAAGTTCTACGGGGTCGCGACCAAGGCGCGCAAGAGGGAATCCCCAACTATTTCGGGGAAATCTCGTTCATCCACAACGTTCGGCGTGTCGTCCACAGGGTGCTCTCCGTCGTCCACAGCACGGGGCCCGTCCTCCACAGTCAGTGCGTGGATCCTGTGGACGATCGGTCGCCTAACCTGGGGGCGTGCCACCGTCAGTCGTCGAGATCCGCCGCTACCCCGTGAAGTCGATGGGGGGCGAGTCCCTCAGCCGGGTCGAGCTCGACAGCCGCGGGCTGGTCGGCGACCGGCAGTACGCCGTCGTCGACGGCGACGGGCGGTTCGCGGCCGGCAAGGACTCCCGTCGCTTCCGCCGACGCGACGAGGTCTTCGCGTACGCCGCCGCGACACTGCCCGACGGCGCCGTGCAGGTCGTCCGGGAGGACGAGCGCTGGCTGGCTGGCCAACGACCGCTCGACGACGAGCTGAGCGCCCGGTTCGGCGATCCGGTGCGCGTCCTGCCTGAGGGCGGCGTCTCGCACTTCGACGCCAGCCCGGTCTCGATCGTCGGCACCGCCACTCTCGAGTGGTGCGCGCGGGAGCTGGGCGTCGACGCCGACCGCCGCCGACTGCGTACCAACCTGATCGTCGAGACGGCCGAGCCCTTCGAGGAGGAAGGCTGGGTCGGTGGCAAGGTCGAGATCGGCGGGACTCTCCTGGCCGTGGTCGAACGCGTCGAGCGGTGCCGCACGATCGACCTCGCCCAGGATGGCGTGACCTCGACGACCTCGTGGCTCAAGGCACTCGGCCGCAGCCGCGAGCTGTGCGTCGCCGTGTACGCCGACGTGGTCGGCCCCGGCACGGTCACGATCGGCGACGTGGTCGGGCCCGCCTGATCCACAGACGCGGGACACCCCCTGTGGATGAAGGGGTGCTGTCTGTGGAGGACTGGGCCGCACGTGTGGAGGATGGCCGTGAATCGAGAATTCCCCCATTTTTCTTGGGGTTTCCTCTTGCGCGTGGGTTCCAGAGGCCATAGAACTCTCACTACGCGATTCCTCCGGGAAGAGCGGGATCGGCCGGAAGGTGAAGGTTCACACCGCGGGGCAACTCGTGGCAGTAGCAGGGTGACGAAGCTGCTGGGACCGGAGCCCAAGACGATCGACCGGAAGCGTCACCGGTACCGGTCAAACTGAAGGGCCCTTGCGACTCATACTCACAAGGGCCCTTCACCTATTTGCTCGCGAAGCGAAGCCCACGCGCCGAGCGCGCTGTGGAGCCCGTGGTCCTGCTCTAGCCTGACGGGCATGTCGGAACTTCCGGTCGTCCGCGTGGCCGCGGTCCAGGCGACGCCGGTGATCCTCGACCTCCAGGGCAGCGTGGCCAAGGCGATCGGTCTGATCGCCGACGCGGCCGGGCAGGGGGCCCAGCTGGTGGTGTTCCCCGAGACGTTCCTGTCGGTCTACCCGTCCTACGCCTGGGCGTCGCTGCCGGCCTCGGGAGCGCAGGCCGACGAGTTCTGGGAACGCTTCTGGGAGAGCTCGGTATCGGTCGAGGGGCCCGAGGTGGAGGCGCTCGCCGCGGCCTGTCGCGAGCACGACGTACACCTCGCGATCGGCGTCAACGAGCGTGAGGACGAGCGCCCGGGGTCGGTCTACAACTCCCTGCTCCTCCTCGGCCCGGAGGGCGTGCTGTCGCGGCACCGCAAGCTGATGCCGACGTACCACGAGCGGCTCTTCCACGGGGTCGGCGCCGGCGACGACCTGGCCGTCAGCGAGACCTCGCTCGGTCGCATCGGCGGGCTGATCTGCTGGGAGAACCGGATGCCCCTCGCCCGTTGGGCCGTCTACCAGGGTGGGCCGCAGATCTGGGTCGCCCCGACGGCCGACGACTCCGACGGCTGGCTGGCCACGGTCCGCCACATCGCCATCGAGTCAGGCGCGTACGTCGTGTCGGTGCCGCAGTACATCCCGCGGACGGCCTTCCCCGACGACTTCCCCTGGCCACTACCCGACGACGACGTGCTCGGCCGTGGCGGCGCCGCCATCGCCGCACCTGCGTCGGGCGAGCTGGTCGCCGGACCCCTCTACGACGCCGAGGGCATCGTGGTCGCCGACTGCGACCTGCGCGAAACTCTGCGCGCCAAGCGGTGGTTCGACGCGGCCGGCCACTACAGCCGAGCCGACGTGCTGTGGCCCGACATCAGTGATCCCAGCTTCTGACCGGGCCGGTCGCGCGCCGCCCGGCCGGCACGCCACAATGGCCCCGTGATCTACGAGGTGGTCCACGCGGTGCTGCCGCCGGTGCTCAAGGCGATCTGGCGTCCCCGGGTGCCCGGGCTCGAGCGCATCCCGCCGAAGCGGGGGATCATCCTCGCCAGCAACCACCTCAGCTTCGTCGACTCCATGCTCATCCCCTCGGTGGTCACCGCGCAAGGTCGTCTTCCTGGCCAAGTCCGACTACTTCAACGGTCGCGGCGTGAAGGGCACGGCGCAGCGGCTGTGGTTCGAGGGCATCGGGATGCTGCCGGTCGACCGCGACGAACACCCAGTCCGCCATCGACAGCCTGGACACGGCGCTGGAGGTGCTCGGCCGGGGCGAGGCGTTCGGCATCTACCCGGAGGGCAGCCGGTCGCGGGACGGACGCATCTACCGCGGCCGCACGGGTGTCGCCCACCTCGCGCTGACCGCCGGCGTGCCGGTCGTCCCCGTCGGCCTGCAGGGCACCGAGAAGATCCAGCCGATCGGCGTCGCCCCGTCCCAAGGTCGTCAGGGTCCCCAAGGTCACCGTGAAGTTCGGCGAGCCGCTCGACTTCACCGGCCGCGCCGACGGTGTGCCGCTCGGCCGCGCCCGTCGCGAGGTCACCGACGAGATCATGGCCGCGATCCAGGAGCTGTCGGGCCAAGAGCCCGCCGGCATCTACAACGACCGCGCGATCGAGGCCTGAGCAGACATCGGGTCACTCGACCGTCCAGGCGATCGCGGGCGGGTCGTACCTCGCGCACCGCGGTCCGCCCTTCGCGTCGGTCAGCGACACCGTCGCGACCAGGATGCCGCCGCCGTCGACCGCCGTGCGCGACGACCGCCGGGTCGATGCGGTCGAGCATCAGCTTGCCGCGGCGGAACCCGTGGAAGTGCCCGCCCACCTTGTCGACCCACGTGACGTAGAGGAACCGGTCGCCCTTCTTGCCGTGCACCGCGGGTCCGCGGAAGTCGCCGTCGACCACGCGGACCGTCAGCGGCCACTCCGGCGACGGGGTGTCCGCGGGGACCAGGCCCGTGGGCTCGCGGCCGACCTGGACGCCCACGTGCACGTCGCCGTACGACGCGAACGTGCGGCCGGGCGGGTCGGTGCCCCGCACCAGGATCTGGAGGTCCACGAGCCGAGGGTAGGAGCGCGCTGGTGACACTCGCCAACGTCGGCCGTCTCAGTGGGCAGGTTTCGCCGTCGCCGCGTCCTCCCACCGGGGGAAGACTGACGCCATGACCCGCAGGATCCGCATCGGCATCGACACCGGTGGCACCTTCACCGACGTCGTCGCCTTCGACGAGGACACCGGCGAGCTGGTCACCACGAAGACGCCGTCGACGCCGAGCAACCCGGCCGACGGGTTCATGGCCGGCATCGACAAGGTGCTCGGACTGCTGGGGCTGCCGGAGGGCGACGGCGACGCCATCAGTGCCGTCAGTCACGGCACGACGGTGGCCACCAACCAGCTGCTCGAGGGCAAGGTCGACGCGCTCGGCTACATCACCACGGAGGGCTACGAGGCGATGCTCGAGATCGCCCGCCAGTCGGTGCCCGACGGCTACGGCAACTCCTACTTCTGGGTCAAGCCCGACCGGATCGTGCCGCGGCACCTGGTCAAGGGGGTCGGTGGCCGCCTCGACTTCACCGGCGCCGAGGTGCGCCCCTTCGACGAGGACGGCGCCCGGGTCGTCGCGCGCTGGTTCCGGGCCAAGGGCATCACCACGCTCGGCGTCTGCTTCCTGCACGCCTACGCCAACCCCGAGCACGAGGAGCGGATGCGCGCCGTGCTCGCCGAGGAGCACCCCGACGCGGTGGTCTCGCTCTCGAGCGAGGTGCTGCGCGAGTACCGCGAGTACGAGCGCGCGATGACCACCCTCGTCGACGCCGCCGTGAAGCCGCGGCTCTCGGCGTACGTCACCAACATCAAGGGCCGCCTGGCCGCCTATGCGGGCGAGCGGCGGGTCCCCTTCTACGTGATGAAGTCCAACGGCGGCGTGCTCTCGGCCGACGAGGTCGTGCACCAGCCGATCACCACGGTGCTGTCCGGCCCCGCGGCCGGTGCGCTCGGCGCCGCGCTGATCGCGCAGGTCGCCGGCTTCGACCGGGTGCTCACCAGTGATGGCGGCGGCACGTCGACCGACGTCTCGGTCGTCATCGACGGCGAGCCCACGCTGACCACCGAGGGCTCGGTCGGCGCGTACCCCTCCAAGATCCCGATGATCGACGTCGTGACCGTGGGCGCGGGTGGCGGCTCGATCGCCTGGCTGTCCCCCGAGGGCACCCTCAAGGTCGGCCCGCAGTCGGCAGGCGCAGACCCCGGCCCCCTGTGCTACGGCAAGGGCGGGGCCGAGGTGACGATCACCGACGCGCACGTCGTGCTCGGCCGGATCCCGCCGCACCTGCTCGGCGGCGAGATCCCGCTCGACGTCGACGCGGCGCGCGCCGGAGTGGAGGCGCTCGCCGGCAAGCTCGGGCTCAGCCCGGAGGCCTGCGCCACGGGCGTGCTCGAGATCTCCGCGTGGAACCAGGCCAACGCGCTGCGCCAGGTCACCGTCAAGCGCGGCCTCGACGTCCGTGACTTCACGCTGACCACGTTCGGCGGCTCGGGCTCGCTGCTGCTGTGCCGGCTGATGGACATCCTCGGCATCCCGACCGTGCTCGTCCCGCCGAACCCCGGCAACGTCTCCGCCTTCGGCCTGCTGACCGTCGACGTCAAGAACGACTACGTGCAGACGCACGTGTCGCTCGCCGAGCGCCTCGACGCGGGCGTCGTGTCGGCGGCGTACGACGCCCTCACCGGCGCAGGCGGCCGAGGCGCTGGCCAAGGAGGGCTTCGCGCCGGAGCAGCACGTGTTCCAGCGGACGGCCGACCTGCGGTACTTCGGGCAGGCCTTCGAGGTGCGGGTGCCGGTGCCCGAGGGCGACCTCGACGACGCCGCGCTGACCGCCGCGGCCGACGCCTTCCACGCCGAGCACCGAGGGCTCTACGGCTACGACTTCGCCGGCGATCGCGAGCCAGCAGGTCGAGTGGGTGAACCTGCGGGTCTCCGGCATCGGGCCGATCAAGAGACCGGAGATCAAGGCGCTCCCCGCTGGTCGAGGAAGGCGCGCTAGCGCCAGTCACGAGACCTCGGTGACCGACCGACGACGCTCACCGTGGTCTCAGTGACGAGGAGCGCTAGCGACGCTCCTCGACCAACGGCGAGGCCGGTCTGCTTCGACGCCGAGGCCGGGTACGTCGACACCCCGGTCGTCCCGCGCACCGACCTGCGCGCCGGGCGCGAGCATCACCGGGCCGCTGATCGTCGAGGAGTTCGGGTCGACGGTGCCGATCCACCCGGGGTTCGAGGTCCGCGTCGACGAGTACCTGAACCTCATCGTCACCCGACCAACAGGGAGCGAGGCATGAGCCGGCGCGCACCGACCCAGTTCCCGTTCGGCCCGCTGACCGCCGACGCCGGCGCGAGCGCCGACCCGGTGCTGGTCGAGATCGTGCAGGGCTCGCTGGCCAGCGTGGAGATGGAGGTCGAGACCGCCATCGCACGCACCAGCCGCAGCCCGATGATCCGCGACGCCCACGACTTCCGCGCCGGCATCCACGACCGGCTGCTGCGCAAGCTGACCGGCCGCTCGTACTCCGCCCTGGTGCACCCCGTTGCCCGCGACTTCCCGATCGACCAGATGCGCGAGGGCGACGTCTTCTTCCACAACGACGTCTACCGCTCCGAGGGCGGCATCGGGCACCTGCCCGACCTCTGCGTCACCGTGCCGGTCTTCGCCGGGCCGGACGGCGAGCGCAAGGTCGTGGCGTTCGTGCAGGCCTTCGGCCACCACGACGACATCGGCGGCGCGGTGCCGGGCTCGATGCCGAGCCACGCGACGAGCGTGTTCGAGGAAGGCCTGATGGTCCCGCCGATCCGGCTGTGGGACGCCGGCGTGCCCAACAAGGCGGCGCTGATCGATCATGACCCGCAACTCCCGGATGCCCGAGAGCCTGGCCGCCGACCTCGACGCCGAGTGCTCGGCCTGCCTGATGGGCGCGCGGCGGCTGGGCGAGCTGTTCGACCGCTACGGGGTGGACGTCGTGGAGTCCTGCTTCGACGCGATCATCGACCGCACCACCACGACGTACCGGCGCGAGATCCTCTCGAAGATCCCCGTCGGCTCGTGGGTGTGGGAGGACTACGCCGAGCACGACGGCGTCGACGAGCCGATGCTGCACACGCAGCGGATCACCCTGACGCGCACGGCGGCCGACGACCCGGACGGCGAGCGGCTGATCCTCGACTTCGACGGCACCGGCCCGCAGGCGAAGGGGCCGATCAACCACTGCGGCGACTACAGCGACGGCGTCTTCCTCAAGAAGTGGCTGGCGCCGATCCTGCGCAACCTCGCCGACACCCCCGAGCGGATGGCCGAGCTCGACGTCAACGAGGGCATCGTGCCGCTGATCGAGATGCGCTTCCCCGAGCCCGGCACGCTGCTGACGCCGGTCTTCCCGGCGCCGACCAACGCCCGCACGTTCGTGATCCTGCGGCTGCTCGGCGTGCTGGCCGGCGTGGTGGCCAAGGCGGTCGACGGACGGATGCCGGCCGACCAGGAGACGATCCGCTACACCGGCGTCTACGGCGACGACCTCGACGGCCGCTCGTACCTGATGCGCGAGGTGCTCGGCGGCGGCTCCGGCGGCCGCTACTACGCCGACGGCGAGGACACCATCCACGTCGTGCCCGACTCGCGGAACCTGCCGACCGAGTTCACCGAGGCGCGCTTCCCGTTCCGCGTCGAGTCGCTGGGCCTGGCGATGGACTCCGGCGGCGCGGGGGAGTACCGCGGCGGGCTGGGGTACGAGAAGCACATCCGGATGCTCAAGGACGCCCACTTCATGTCCATCGCCGACCGGTCCATCCTGGCGTGCTGGGGCGTTCGTGGCGGGCTGGCCGGTCAGCCGTTCCAGGTCACCATCGACCCCGGCGGGCCGGCCGAGCGCGACGTCGACGCCCTGGCCGACGACGAGCCCGTCCAGGCCGGCGAGGTGATCCGCATCCGCACGACCGGTGGCGGCGGCTGGGGCGACCCGCTCGCCCGCGACCCGGCGCTCGTCGTGCGCGACGTGGTCTGGCGCAAGGTGTCGGTCGACGCCGCACTGACGGCGTACGGCGTGGTGCTCACCGGCTCGCTCGACGACGACTCGCTCGGGTACGACGCCGACGCGACCACCGCCGAGCGCGTCCGGCGCGTCCGGCGCGCGAGCGAGGCGTTCTTCGACCGCGGCCCCGGGTACGCGCGGCTCGCCGGCGGGGCGCCGTACGCCGAGGTCGACGTCGTCTGACCGGCGTGGTTTCGAGGCTCGGCCGCGGACGGCCTCACACCTCAACCACCGGGCCGTGCGCTCGGTGGTTGAGGTGCGAGGAGCGCTAGCGACGAGCCTCGAAACCACCACTGGTGGCGCATGATGGGGACATGGCCAGGTACGACGTCGACGTCCGCATCAAGCCGGGGCAGCACGTGCGCCGCAAGGTACGCGCGAAGAGCGGGCACGCGGCGTACGAGCGGGTGGTCCGTGAGCACGTCGAGAGCGGCGGCGAGTGGTCGATGGAGCTGGCGATCGTCACCCGCAAGGGCCTGCGCGCCGCGCTCGACCGTGCTGACCGGAATCGCCGCCGGCGGCCGCGACGACGGCGGGCTCGCCGGCGTCCGCGAGCCACGACGCCCGAAGCCGAACCCGCCCAGCCTGCGCGCGGCCTGCGACGAGTGACCGACCGCGAGACCGACCTCGGGTTCCTGCGCCGCTGCGTCGAGCTCGCGCGCGAGGCGTTCGACGACGGCGACGAGCCGTTCGGCTCGCTCCTCGTCGACGGGAACGGCGAGGTGCGGTTCGAGGACCGCAACCGAGTCCAGGACGGCGACGAGACCCGCCACCCCGAGTTCGAGATCGCGCGCTGGTCGGCGTCGCACCTGACTGCCGACGAGCGCGCCGCCTCGACGGTCTACACCTCCGGCGAGCACTGCCCGATGTGCTCGGCCGCCCATGCGTGGATGGGGCTCGGCCCGATCGTGTACGCCGGGTCGACCGAGCAGCTCACCGGGTGGCGGGCGGCCTGGGGCCTGGGGCCCTCGCCGGTCCTGCCCCTGCCGGTCCAGCAGGTCGCCCCCGGCATCGAGGTCCGCGGTCCGTTCGCCGAGCTCGAGGACGAGCTGCGCGAGCTGCACCGCCAGCAGGCCGAGCGCCAGTGATTCGCGGGATTCGAGTCGTGTGCCTGAGAGCGCGCTAGAGCGCGCTTGGCTCAGGTACACGACCCGCGATTCGCTGGGCCCACGAAGCTACTCGCCCGCCACCCACGAACTGAGCCAGACATCGAGGCTGTCGGCCTCCGGCACGAAGGACGCGGCCCAGGTGGGCTGGTCGGGCGGGAGCTCGTCGTCGTCGTCCAGCTCCTCGAGGTCCCAGTAGACGAGCCGGCCGGTGCTGCGGTCGAGGCACACCAGGTCCCAGTCGTCGCCCTGGACGGGCAGCAGCTGGGCCGGCCAGGACTGACCCTGCGGGCCGACGGGGTCGGCCGCCAGCTCGCTGTGCTTGGCGACCAGCTCGGACAGGCTGAAGACACCACCACCCGGGCCGATGCCACCGTCGGCGACCTCGAGGTACAGCTGCCGCAGGGCCGGCGGCAGGACGAACCCGAGCTCACTCTCGGCCGCCTCGACAGCCTGCTCGGTGGCCGGTGGCGGAGCCGGCACCACGTCGACCGGCCCGCCGAGCGAGACCACGCCGGCGCCGGTCATCGCGAACGTCTGCCGCCCGCCGGTGAGTCGGGAGAGTGCGCCGAGGAGCCCGCGCGCCTGGCTGCCGTCGCCGGTGACGGCGTTCTGGACCATCCCGGCGAACGGCGAGTTGACGCCGCCGAGGTACGCCGCCACCTCGCGCTGGAAGTCCTCGGACTGTGACGTGTGCTCGTCCCGCACCCCCCGCAACGAGTCCTCGACGCTCGTGCTCGAAGCGGCCAGGGCGGCGTCACCCGACCGGCGTCCGGGATCCTGCGCGCGCTCACGCAGGCGTCGTACCAGCTCCTCGTTCAGACGGTCCGTCATAGCCGTCCACTGTGAGGCCCCGACCCCGATTCGTCTGCGGAATGCTGCACTTTTCCCCGCTCGGCGGCGCAGACGAATCGGCTACTCGGGCTCGTTGCCGCTGTCGTCGCCGAGGCGGTAGGGCTCGGTGACGCCGCTGTACATCAGGTGGGCGACGAGGCCCTGCGCGGCGTGCTTGAGGTTGTGGCAGTGGTCCATCCAGATGCCGGGGTTGTCGGCCACGAAGGCGACCGTCATCGTCTCGCCGTTCTCGACGTCGAGCGAGTCGACCCACCACGGGCTGCCGCTGGCCGCCTCGCCGTCGCGCGAGAGCACGACCGCGTGGTGGCCGTGCAGGTGCATCGGGTGCACCTCGCCGCTGTGGTTCTCGATCTCGAACACGACGACGTCGCCCTCGTCGAC
Source organism: uncultured Actinomycetota bacterium (assembly GCA_963758885.1). Taxonomy (GTDB): domain Bacteria; phylum Actinomycetota; class Actinomycetes; order Propionibacteriales; family Nocardioidaceae; genus Nocardioides. The sequence goes on along the minus strand of CAVWXS010000029.1, from coordinate 116,022 downwards.
GAGGTACATCGGTACGTCGGGCCACAGGTGTCCGTTGATGGACCACCAGAACCCCGGCTTGCCGTCGACGAACCCCGGGCGCCGGCCCATGGAGTAGCGGAACGTGCGATCGGCCTCGGCGGGGTCGAACGGCAGCGCCGTGGGCTCGCCGTACGACAGCATGTCGAGCTTCTCGCGGGGCTGCGGCACGGCTCCGGGGTCGTCGCCGACGACGAGCACGGTCGATCCGACGTGGACGCGCGCGGGCGCGGTGACCTCCAGGTCGTACCTCCCGCCGGCAGGTACCGAGACCCGCTTGCCCTCCACCGGCGTCGGCCCGTTGACGTCGCGCGCGTCGACGGCGAGCACCCGGTAGGGGCCCGAGGTCCAGGCCTGGACCGCGCCGTTGTCGGTGTTGATGATGCGCACCCGCGCGACCTGGCCGTCCGGCACGTCCTCGGTGACCACGCCCTCCTGGCCGTCGAGCGTGCGCGTTCCGCCGTACGTGTGCGTCACCGCGAGCAGGTCGGCGTCCGCGGCCTCCCCGGCATGACTTGTGCTTGACGACGAGTGGGCCGAACAGCCCGCGGATCACCTGGGTGTGGGAGACCTGGTGGGAGTGGTACCAGTAGCTGCCGGGGTCGTCGACGACGAACCGGTAGACGTGGTCCTCGCCCTCGCCGATCGCGTCCTGGGTGACGCCGGCGACGCCGTCCTCGGCGTTGGGTACGTCGACGCCGTGCCAGTGCACGCTGATGCCGTCGGCGACGTTGTCGTTGTGCACGCGGACCTCGACGCAGGTCGCCCTCGGTCGCCTCGATCAGCGGCCCGGGAGTCTGGCCGTTGAAGCTGTAGCCGTCGATCTCCCGGCCGGACTCCAGCGTCACGCGCTCCTGGCGCGCGGTCAGCTCGACCACGACATCGGCAGGCCGGTCGGTGTCCTCGACCAGGTCGGCCACGCTGACCATCTCGTGCGCCGCCGTGACCGCCGCCGGCCATCGTGTCGGGCCCGCCGCCGAGGTCGACGTACCCCATGTCCATGACCGAGTACGAGCCGGGCATCCGGCTGCCCCACCACATCACGGCCAGCGGCAGCACGATGGCCAGTGCGGCCGCGACCGCGACGATCAGCCGCCACCGGCTCCGGGCGGCGGTGAGGAGCTGTCGGAACCGGCCTTCGGGACTGACGTCGGGACTGGCCTGGGTCACGCAGAGACGGGCGTGCTCGGCGTCGTCGCGTCAGCGGTCCGTGGCCAACCGCGCGGCGTAGCACGGCCGAGCCGAACAGGATGAAGGCGTTGAGGCCGTGCAGCGCTCCGATGTACGCCGACTCGTGGCCGAAGATGCCGAGGAACACCTGCACCACGATCGCCCCGAGGACGATCGCCGCCCACTTGACCCCGCCGGGCACCTTCGCGAAGAACGACACGATCAGAAGAACCAGGCCGAGCAGCGGGATGATCATCATGCCGTTGATGCCGTGGATCGATGAAGCCGCCGACCCCGGTGAAGCTCGAGGTCCTCGGACTCGAACGCGGCCTTGTCGAGCACGCCCCCCTCGTCGACCCAGATGCCGAGCCCGGCGACGGCGAAGACGATCGCCATCGCCTGGATGACGACCTCGACGCGATGATGATGGCGAGAATCCGGTACGCGTTCCTCATGGTTGAAACCCCCCTAGCTCGGATGTTGCCGCGATCAGGATGCCGCTTGTCGGGCCGCTTGTCGCGTATTTAGTCCTGTCCGAATCGAACGGGGGCGCAAATTCCTCCTACCAGGACTCGCGGCCGACGTCCTCCAGGAGCAGGGGCTCGTCGTGGGCGGCGAGCTGTGCGCGTGACTGCTGGGTGCGCCAGATCTGCTCGAGCCGACCGCGGAACTCGACCGCCGCCTCGGGGGTGTCGAAGTCGAGGATGACCTGGACGTCCTGGGCGTCGTCGGCCCTCCGGAGGACGCGGTAGGAGCGGACCCCGTGGTCGGCACGGAAGCGCTCGTACTTGTCGAAGGCCACCTTCCAGGCCTCGAAGTCGTGGACGGTGTTGCGGATCTGCAGGCTGGTTGTCATGCAGCAACGGTGCGGCGACGAGGCCGACGGCACCATCCCCGATGCTGGGGATCCTCGTGGGCCGGGTGCCGCCCTACGCTCGGCGCCATGGCATCCAGGACCGGGGTGCTCGACCGCGTCGAGAGGCTCGCGCGCGAGCACCTCGCGGCGAAGACCTACCGCGAGCGTGCGTTGTCCGAGATACGCCAGGTGCTCCGGTACGACGCGCACGTCTGGCTGCTGACCGACCCGGTGACCCGGGTGGGGACCTCGCCGCTTGCCGACGTGCCGGGCCTCGACTGGGAGGACCTGCCGCGCCTGGGACGGCTGCGCTACCTGACCCGCGTCAACCGCTGGACCGACCTGCTCGACGAGGGACGCGCCGCCAGCACGCTGCTCGCCGCGACCGACGGCGACCCGGCGCGTTCGTCGCTGTGGCTGGAGTGCCTCAGTGGTCTAGGCGTCTGCGACGTGGCGTCCCTGGTCTGTGCCGACCGGTTCGGCTGCTGGGCCTGGCTCGATCTGTGGCGCACCGGTGGTGCGGCGTACACGACCGGCGACACGGCCTTCCTCTCCGACCTCGCGCCCGTGCTCACCAGAGGGCTGCGCGAGGCCCAGGCGCGGACCTTCGTCGACGACGCCGCTGGGCTGGACCTCGCCGGGCCGGCCGTGATCGTGCTCGACCCCGGACTCGCGGTCCGCACGCAGACCGGTTGGGCCGCCGAGGCGTTGTTGCGTCTGAACCCGCCCGACGAGCCGATGTCACCGATCCCGGCCGCGGCGTACAACGTCGGCGCGGCCCTACTGGCCCAGGAGGCGGGCATCCCGGTGGGGGAGCCGCGGTCGCGCGTGCACCTGGGTGACGGTCGCTGGGTGACCCTGCGGGCCGACCGGATGACACCGACATCGGCCGAGCCCGCGGGTGACGTCGTGGTGACCATCTCGGTCAGCACCCCGCACGAGCGCCGCGAGATCTTCGCGTTGGCTCACGGCCTGACCCCACGGGAGCGTGAGGTGCTGGCCGAGGTCGCCCGCGGGCTCGACTCCCACGCCATCGCCAAGCGGCTGGTGCTCTCGGAGCACACCGTCAACGACCATGTGAAGGCGGTGCTGGCCAAGACCGGTACGGCGACCCGGCAGGCCCTGCTGTCCCGGATCGCCGGCGCTGCCTGAGGACTGCCGCCCGCTGGTTGAGGTGTGAGGGCCGCCAGGTGGTTCCTGAGGTGTGAGGGCCGCCAGGCCCGAGCCTCGAAGGGCCCGAACCTCGAAACCACCAGTGGTGCACGGATCTTGGTTTCGAGGCTCGTCGCTGGCGCTCCTCGCACCTCAACCAGCGATCGCCCCGCAAGGCACCTAGGTTGAACCCCCATGAGGGTCGCGATCGTCGGGGGCAACGGGAAGACGGGGCGCGCGGTGTCGGCGGCGCTGGCCGGGCGCGGCGCCGAGGCCGTTCCGCTCGGCCGGGCCGAGTGGAGCGACCTGGGGGCGGCGATGGGCGGGTGCGACGCGGCGTACGTCGTCGCGCCCAACTTCCACCCCGACGAACCGACCTACGTCTCCCATGCCCTGGCGGCCTGCCGCGAGGCGGCCGTGGGCCGGGTGGTCTACCACTCGGTCGCGAGCCCGTACCTCCCCGAGATGGCGCACCACCTCGGCAAGGCCGAGGCCGAGCACCTCGTGCGCAGCTCCCGACTGGACTGGACGATTCTCCAGCCCGGCGTCTACCTCCAGAACTTCGACCTGACGAGGCCGGTCACGGTCCCGTACGACGTGCACGCGAGGTTTGGCTTCCTCGACCTGGCCGACCTCGGTCAGGCCGCAGCGAAGGTCCTGCTGGAGGACGGGCACGCCGGGGCGACGTACGAGCTGGCCAGCCGGAGCGCCAGCGTTGCCGAGCTCGCGGCCGAGGCCGGGACCACGGCCGAGCGGGTCGAGGCGGGCGACGCGGGGGAGGGCCTGCGGGCGATGTTCGCCTACTACGACCAGTTCGGCCTGCCCGCCGGAACTCTCGTGCTGAGGGCCCTGCTCGCGTCCTAGGGTTGCCACTGTGTCCGATCAGCCGACCTCCGAGGAGCTGACCGACACCGCCGAGCGGGCCTGGCGCTGGGTGCTGGACCAGGTGCGGACCGACGAGGTCGGGCCCTGGATCCCGGAGCAGGTCACCGGCAGCGCCGCGGATGTCGACTCGGTCGCCGGCAGCCCCCCCGGCGTGTGGCGGCGCCGCTGTCTCGAGGCCGTGCGGCGCTCCGGCATCCCGGCCCGCAACCACCCTGGCTTCTGGGACAACGACGGCCGCTGCTGCGGGACCGCTGGTGTCGGCTCCGTCTTCCTCGACTCCTACCAGCGGTACGGCGACCCGGCCGATCTCGACTTCGCCCTTACCCTCGCGACGGCTGTGTTGGAGCACGCGGAGGGCTCCGCAGACCATGTCTGGTGGCGGTTCGTCGAGCACCGCAACGCCGACCCGCTGCTGCCTCCTGGCGTGGGCTGGATGCAGGGAGCGGCCGGCATCGCCGCGTTCCTCTTCCAGGCCGCACGCGTCGTGCGCGACGGCTCCGAGGCTGCGGCGGTTCTCCGGATGGAGTCATGGTGGGCCCGGGAGGGAGCCGCGTGAAGCTCACCGTGATCACCGGCGGCACCCGCGGCATCGGCGCCGCCACCGCGCTGCGGCTCGCCGCCGACGGGCACGACCTCGTGCTCGGCTACGCGTCGGACGACGACGCCGCCGAGCAGACCGCCGGGGCGGTGCGCGAGCGGGGCGTCGAGGCCTGGCTGGTCCAGGCCGACATCACCACCGACGAAGGCGTCGCCCTGCTCTTCGCCAGGGCGGCAGAGCTGGGCACCGTCACCGGGATGGTCAACAACGCCGGCGCCACATTCCACATCGGCCCGCTCGTCGACACGCCTGTCGAGGTGGTGCGGCGAACGGTCGAGGTCAACCTCACCGCGGCCATCCTCTGCGCCCGGGCGGCTGTCCGGCTGATGAGCACCAGCCGCGGCGGTGCAGGCGGGGTGGTCGTCAACGTTTCGTCCGGCGCTGCGACGTTGGGCGCGCCGAACGAGTACGTCCAGTACGCCGCCGCGAAGGCAGGTCTCGACGCCCTCACCACCGGCCTGGCGGTCGAGGTGGCGGGCGAGGGCATCCGGGTCGTGGGCGTGGCCCCGGGCATCGTGAACACCACCATCCACGCCGACGCAGGCGAGCCGGGAAGGGTGGATCGGGTCGGGCCGCTCGTCCCGCTCGGCCGGGTGGGGGAGCCGGTCGAGGTCGCCGACGCGATCGGCTGGCTGATGAGCGACCAGGCGTCGTACGTCACGGGCACGACGTTGCGCGTGGCCGGGGGCCGCTGATGACCGTCCGCCCGGCCACCGACGCCGACCAGGTCGCGATCGGCGACGTCGTCACGCGCGCGTTCGAGGACCACGGACCGACCGTCGCGACCCTGGTCGACGCCCTGCGCGCCAGTGGGCACGTGCGCGCCGAGCTGGTCGCCGAGACCGATGGCGACGTGTCCGGCCACGTGATGCTCAGCCGCTCGTGGGTCGACGCCCAGCAGGCGCTGGTCGAGGTGCTGGTGCTCAGCCCGCTCTCGGTCGTGCCTGAGCTCCACGGTCGCGGCCTCGGCACCGAGCTGCTCGGCGCCGCCGTGGTCACCGCGCGCGGGCTCGGTTCCCCGGCGCTGTTCCTGGAAGGTGACCCCGGGTTCTACTCGCACCGTGGCTTCGAACCCGGTGCCGCGCGTGGCTTCGTGCGTCCGTCGCCGCGGATCCCCGAGGCGGCGTTCCAGGTCGTCGTGCTCGACGCGCACGAACCCTGGATGACCGGGGCGCTGGTCTACTGCGACCCGTTCTGGGTGCACGACTGCGTCGGGCTCCGCGACCCGCGGCTGGCCAACTTCGACGCCGGTTCGCCGTAGAGGGAGTGCGTTCCGGGAAATCTGCCGGGACCATGGAACCCATGGGTGTCCTCACGGGTCGTCTGCCTCGAAGGCGGCCGAAGGAGGGACCCATGGACGGGGAGACGCTGGTGCTGAACCAGGCGAAAGCCCTGCCCACGGGAGTCGACGTCGCGCAGGTCTTCGCGGTGTCCTACCGCAAGCTCGTCGTCCAGCTCTACGGCATCGTCGGCAACGCCGGCGAGGCCGAGGACCTCGTCCAGGAGGCGTTCGTCCGTGCGTACGCCGCGGGGTCGCGGTTCACGCGTGTCGACAACCCGGAGGCCTGGTTGAGGACGACGGCCGTCAACCTGCACCGCAACCGCTGGCGCAAGATGCGCAACTTCTCCCGCATCAAGCACCGGCTCCACGAGACGCCAGACCTACCGGGCATGAGCGAGCACGTGGAAGTGGTCGAGGCCCTGCGTCAGCTGCCGGAGAACCAGCGCGTCGTGCTGGTGCTGCACTACTTCGCCGACCGCCAGGTGCACCAGATCGCCGAAGAGCTCGGGATCGCCGAGGGGACCGTGAAGTCGCGCCTGTCGCGCGGCCGCGACGCCCTCGCCACGATGTTGAAGGAGGACGGCCATGAGTGAGCCCAGGAGTGAGCTGAGGCTGCGTGAGCTCGGCCGCGAGGCGCAGGACCTGGTCGACCTGCCTGACCTCGGTTCCCTGGAGCGCCGTGGCCGCGCGCTGCGCTTCCGGCGTCAGGCCGGGGTCGTGACGGCCACGGTGGTCCTCGCCGCCACCGGGGTCTTCCTCTTCCAGGACCGCTCGCAGCAGGAGCCCCAGCCGGCGCCACGGTCCGAGCGGATCGCGCCGTACCCCGGCTCGCTGATGGTGGACCTCGAAGCCGGCACCTACGAGCTGACGCCCTCGCGGGACGGCACCGACCCCACCGCGCTGATCACGGTGCCGAGTGGGTGGAACGCCTGGGAGGGCCCCAACCGCTTCGACGGCCACCGCGAGGGCGAGAGCAACGAGCAGGCCCTGGCGCGCAGCACCTGGGTCGTGGGCGTCGTGGTGCTCAATGTGCAGTGGGTGGCGACCGAGCGCTGCCAGCCGACCGTCGGCGCCTCGGGCTTCGACATGGGCTACGACCAGACCGTCGCAGCCGTCCGGGACCTCCCCGGATACGAGTCTTCGGTCGAGAGCGCCGGCGACGGCCTGTTCGGCTACCCCTCGACGCTCATCCGGCTGACGCCGGACGCCGCCCAGCAGGAGTGCGCAGGCGAAGTTCGGCTGTTCGGCACCGACACCAACGGGGACGTGGGGATCCGGGGTGATCTCGACGTCTACGTCGTCGACGTGGAGAACAAGACGTACGTCGTCGTCGCCAACGAGGTGGGCGAGGCGCCGCAGGCGGTGCGCGACGAGCAGGCCGGCGTCCTGTCCTCGGTCGAGTTCGTGATCCAGGACTGAGGCTCAGAGCCGCCGCACCGACCGCAGCACGCCGATCTTCTCGATGCGGTGCTCGGGGTTGTGGAACTCGTCGGACCAGAAGTTGCCGGCCGCGTGGTCCTCGAACGTCGCGCAGGTCGACAGCGTGATCATCGCGCGGGTCGGCTCACGGCCGGGGCGGCCGGGGACGGCGGCCGACTGCGCGCGCAGCGACGCGGGCGAGCGGAACGACGTCCGCTGTGTGCGGACGACCTCGTAGACCATGCGATGGGTCGCGGTCAGCACGATGATGCGGGCGCCGACGCGCAGCGACGGGAGGTAGCGGAACGGCGCGGTCGACGAGGAGCGGTGGCCGGTGACCAGGTAGTTGCCGATCCCTCCGGGGCCGACCAGCCCACCGCTGCCGTGCGGGCTGGCGGCGGACCCGTCGTCCTGGATGACGGTGCCGGGCCCGTCGTCCGGGGTGCCGACGTACGGAACCACGCGCAGCCCGGCGAGGCCCAGTGCCGGGATGGACAGCGTGGCCTCCCGCGGCCGTCCGGTCGTGGCGAGCAGAGGTTCGGGCTCCGGTTCGGGCTCCGGCTGCAACGTGGTGGACGGGGACGGCGTCGCGGCTAGGCGCCGACGCCGGGGCCGACGGCCGAGTGTGCGTGGGTGTCGACGCGGTCTGCTCGGGCTCGGCCTCCGCCTGCCCGGAGCACCCCGCGACGAGCGCCAGCGCCACCATCGTGCCCGCCGCCCGCCCTCTCATGCCCTTCGACGGTAGCGCGACGCCGCGATAGTCCCTGTCGTTCTGCCGGTGCAGGAGCGTCGTGGACCGGCAAACGACAGGGACTATCCCGCGTCAGCGCAGGAGACCGTCGGCGAGGACGCCGAGCATGGAGCGCACGGCGTCGGGGTCGAGCTCGCCCTGGTCGGCGACGACGGCGACCCCGCCGGCGAGGCGGCACATCTGGAGCGCGTCGACGTCGTCGCGCAGGGCGCCCTGGGCGCGCAGGTGGTCGACGACGCGTTGCGTGGCGGCGCGCAGCACCAGGGTCTTGGTGGCGATGGGGGAGTCGTCTGCGCCCATCGCGGAGGTGATCTTGGCCGGGCCGCCCTTGTGGAGGCTGATCAGCGCGACGTACGCCTCGAACCAGCTGACCAGGAAGTCGCGTGCCGGCCCCTCGAAGGTCAACGCCTTGTCGGTCGTCTCGGTGACGCGGTCGACCCAGACCTGCATGACCGCGTCGAGCAGCGCGTCACGAGTGGGGAAGTGACGGTAGAGAGTGCCCGGCCCGACGCCGGCCCTCTTGGCGATCTCGTCGAGCGAGGCGTCGTAGCCGCGCTCGCGGAAGACCTCGCGGGCGACCTCCACGATGCGGTCGCGGTTGCGCCTGGCGTCGGCTCGCACGATTCTCCTTGCTAAACGGAGGCAGTCTCCGTATGGTGGTTCAGGTAACCGGAGTCACCCTCCGATAAGTGTACGACGGCCCGGGTTGCCCGGGCCAGAACGGATCACTCGTGCCTCTCTCCCTCGCCCTTCCTCGCGACCGGGCCCGCATCGGCGTGCTGGTCGTGCTGGTCGCTCAGCTGATGCTGGTGCTGGACGCGACCGTCGTGAACGTCGCCCTGCCGCGCATCGACGCCGACCTGGGTTTCGGCCCCGCCTCCTTGAGCTGGGTGCTGAACGCCTACACCCTGGCCTTCGGCGGCCTGCTGCTGCTCGGTGGCCGCCTCGGCGACGTACGCGGCCGGCTGCGCGTCTTCGAGGCCGGCCTGGCCGTCTTCGTCATCGGCTCGCTGCTCGGCGGCCTCGCCCCGACGCCGGGGCTCCTGGTCGCCGCCCGCGCCCTCCAGGGCGTCGGTGCCGCGCTGGCCGCGCCCAGCGTGCTCGCCCTCCTGACCACCAGCGCTCGTGACGACGCGGAGCGTAACCGCGCCCTGGCACTGTTCGGCGCCGTCTCGTCCGGTGGCGCCTCGATCGGACTTCTGCTCGGCGGACTGCTCACCGAGGTCGCCTCGTGGCGCTGGACCCTGTTCATCAACGTGCCCATCGGCATCGCGGTGCTGGTCGTCGCCCCGATGTTCGTCACCGAGACACCGCGTCGTGCTGGTCGCTTCGACGTCGTCGGCGCGATCACCGCGACGGTCGGCGCCGTCTCGCTCGTGTGGGCACTGATCGGCACGCCCGAGCACGGCTGGACCTCCGCGCGCACGATCACCGGCTTCGCCGTCGGCGTGGTTGCCCTGGCGGCGCTGGTCGTCACCGAGCGCCGCGTGGCGCACCCGATGATCCAGCCGACCCTGCTGCGCAACCGCACCCGCGTCGCCGCGCTGGCGATGATGGCGCTGGTCGTCGGCGCCCAGCTGTCGATGTTCTTCCTCGTGGTGCAGTACGTGCAACGCGTCCTCGGGTACGGGCCGCTCGCGTCCGGCTTCGCGTTCCTGCCGTTCAGCCTGGGCATCTTCACGATGTCGCGCTTCACGCCCCGACTGATCGCGCGGTTCGGGTCGCTGCCGCTTGTCGTGACGGGCGCGAGTGGCCTCACGGTCGGGTACGTGATGCTCAGCAACGCCGGCGCAGACGGCACCTACCTCGGCGCGGTCTTCGTACCGATGCTGCTCGGCGGGCTGGGTGGCGCGCTCTGCTTCATGCCGATCACCGCGACCGTGCTGTCCGGCGTCGAGCCGGAGCACGCCGGCGGGGCCAGCGGGATGCTGCAGACCACGCAGCAGCTCGGTAGCGCGGTCGGCGTTGCCGTCATCGTGTCGGTGTACGCCGCCGGCGCGGTGCCCGGCGAGTTCCTGCCGGGCGCCCGGCAGGCGTTCCTCACCTCCGCGCTGTTCTCGGCCACGGCCGGGGCGATCGCCGCGACCGCCTGGTACCTACGGCGGCGACCGGTCGACGTACCCGAGCCGGCGGCTGCCGAGGTGCTCGCCGACGCGGCCTAGCGGTCCGCTGTGCCCGGTCGGCCCCGGTGTCGGTGCGACCCGGCAGGATCCCGTCCGTGGAGATCGGGCGGGATCCGGGCGGCGCCGTGCGGGAGCGCGGCGGCATCGGCGCCTTGCAGGGCACCGCTCTGACCCTGGGCGCTCTGCTCGGCACCGGCGTGATCTCGCTGCCCGCCCTCGCCGCTCAAGCGGCCGGGCCTGCCAGCCTGCTCGCCTGGGGCGTGCTGATCCTGGTCTCGGTCGCGTTCGCGGCCACGTTCACCGCGCTCGGGTCGAGGTTCCCCGACGGCGGCGGCGTGACGACCTACGTACGCCGCGCGTTCGGCCACCGCGCCTCGACGGCGGTCGGCTGGGCGTTCTACTTCACCATCCCCTTCGGGGCGCCCACGGCGGCGGGGTTCGCGGCCTTCTACGTCGCCGACGCGCTGGGCCGCGGTCGCGGCACCGCGCTTCTGGTCACCGGGCTCATCCTGCTGGCGGTGACCGCAGTGAACTGGTTCGGCATCGAGGTCTCGGCCCGCACCCAGCTGGTCGTCGCGGCCGTGCTCGCGTCGTTGCTCGTCCTGGTCGTACTGCTCGCCCTGCCACACGCGCAGACGGCCAACCTCACGCCGTTCGCCCCGAACGGCTTCACCGGGGTGGCCGAGGCAGCGGGCCTCCTGCTGTGGGCGTTCGTGGGCTGGGAGATCATGGCCTCGCTGTCAGCGCGCTACCACTCGCCGGGGCGTGACATCGCACGCGCGGCGATCGCCTCCCTCGTCGTCGTCTCGGTGCTGTACGTCGGCATCGCGTTCTGCACCGTGGCCGTCCTCGGGCCCGACCCGGGCGCGGCGCCGCTGTCCGACCTGCTCGTGACCGCACTGGGCGAAGGTGCCCGCCCCGCGATGACGGTGCTCGCCGTGCTGCTGACCTTGGCCACCATCAACACCTACTTCGCCGGGGCCGCCGAGCTCGGCGCGTCGCTGGCCCGCGACGGCTCGCTGCCCGCCTGGCTGGCGCGGCGCGAGGGCGCCTCAGGGGTGCCACGGCGCGCGCTCGCAGTGGTGGCCGGCCTCGGCCTCGTCACGACGGCGGTGATGGCGGTGCTGGGTCTCGACACCAACAGTGCACTGTTGCTGACGACCGCCACCTTCGCGCTGGTCTATCTCGCCGGCACCGCCGCGGCGCTGCTGCTGCTCGAGGGCTGGGGTCGCTTCGCCGCAGTGGTGTCGGTGGTCGCGTCGGCAGGGCTGGTGGCGGTCACCGGCTGGCGCGTGCTGGTGCCACTCGGAGTCGGTGCTCTGGGTGTGTGGTGGGCACGAGTGCGAGGCCGGCCCGCTTCGGTGCCCTGACGTTGGGCAACCGTTGCCAGCGCCTCTCCCGGGCATCGGCAGGAAGTGCCGTGGGGGCGTTCACGCCGGGCCACTAGGTTCGTCGCGCATGAAGGTCCTGCTGGCGCTGGGCGGCAACGCCATGACCAACGCCGAGGGTCGCGCCCGCGTGGAGGACCAGATCGCGGCCGCCGAGGTCGCCATGGCGGCCGTGGGCGCGCTGCTCGAGACCGGTGCCGACGTGGTGGTCACCCATGGCAACGGACCGCAGGTGGGCAACCTGCTGGTCAAGAACGAGCTGGCCGCGGCCGTCGTACCGCCCGTCCCGCTCGACTGGTGCGGGGCACAGACCCAGGCGACGTTGGGGTTCGTCCTGATGGACGCACTCGACGCCGAGCTGGCCCGCCGCGGGGTGGACCGGCGTACGGCGGCCCTCGTCACCCGAGCGCTGGTCTCGCTCGACGACCCGGGGTTCACCAAGCCGACCAAGCCGATCGGGCGGTTCCTGCCGGCCGAGGAGGCGGCGATCCTGGTCGAGCACGGCGAGACCTGGGAGGACCGGGGCGAGAAGGGGTGGCGGCGCGTGGTCGCCTCGCCGGAGCCTCTCGAGATCCTCGACGCGCCTGCCGTGCATGCGCTGGTCGACGCGGGGTTCGTGGTGATCGCCAACGGCGGCGGCGGGATCCCTGTCGTGCGCGAGCCCGACGGCTCGTTGCGCGGCATCGAAGCCGTGATCGACAAGGACCTCGGCGCCGCCCTGCTGGGCAAGACCCTCGGCGCCGAGGTGCTGGTGATCGCCACCGACGTGCCGCACGCCGTCCTCCGCTACGGCACCCCGGAGGCCGAGGACATCGGCCGCGTGCAGGTCTCGCAGATGGAGGCGTACGTCGCCGAGGGCCACTTCGCCTCCGGCTCCATGGGGCCGAAGGTCGAGGCCGCCTGCCGGTTCGTGCGCACCACCGGATGCACGGCCGTGATCACCGACCTGGACAGCATCGTCGACGCGGTCGAGGGCCGCGCCGGCACCGTCGTACTCCCCGACTGATCTTCCCTAGCGAGAGGAACCCCCATGCCCGACGCCATCGAGGTCCGCAAGGTACCGATCCACTCCGTCGCCGATGCCTCCGAGCTGACCAAGCTCATCGAGGACGGCGTGATGGACGCCAGCCGCGTCATCGCCATCATCGGCAAGACCGAGGGCAACGGCGGCGTCAACGACTACACGCGGATCATCGCCGACCGGGCGTTCCGCGAGGCGCTCGTGTCCGCGGGGGCCCCGGCCGAGCAGGTCAAGGAGGTACCGATCGTCTGGTCGGGCGGCACCGACGGCGTCATCAGCCCGCACGCGACGATCTTCGCGACGACCGACGCCGAGCCGAGCGAGGAGCCGCGGCTCACCGTCGGGTTCGCGATGAGCGAGCAGCTGCTGCCGGAGGACATCGGCCGCACGCCGATGATCGAGAAGGTCGCCGCGGCCGTCCGCGTGGCCATGGAGCGGGCCGGCATCACCGACCCCGCCGACGTCCACTACGTGCAGACCAAGACGCCGCTGCTCACGATCCACACCATCCGCGACGCCAAGTCCCGCGGCAAGACCGTGTGGACCGAGGAGACCCACCAGTCGATGGACCTCTCCAACGGCTGTACGGCACTGGGCATCGCCGTCGCCCTGGGCGAGATCGACATGCCTACGGACGCCGACGTGATGCACGACCGCTCGCTGTTCTCGTCGGTCGCGTCGTGTTCGTCGGGCGTCGAGCTCGACCAGGCGCAGGTCGTCGTCGTCGGCAACGCACCGGGCGTGGGCGGTCGCTACCGCATCGGGCACTCGGTGATGACCGACGCGCTCGACCAGGACGGCATCTGGGACGCCATCCGCTCCGCCGGCCTCGACCTCCCCGAGCGTCCGCGCACCTCCGACCTCGACGGCAGGCTCGTCAACGTCTTCCTCAAGTGCGAGGCGTCGCAGGACGGCGAGGTACGAGGTCGCCGCAACGCCATGCTCGACGACTCCGATGTCCACTGGCACCGCCAGATCAAGGCCTGCGTCGGCGGCGTCACCGCCGCTGTCACCGGCGACCCGGCCGTGTTCGTCTCTGTCTCGGCGGCCCACCAGGGCCCCGACGGCGGCGGTCCCGTGGCCGCGATCGTCGACCTGGGCTGAGGCGACTCCCTCACGCCTCGATGGCGGCGGGGGGCGAGGCGGGGTCGACCAGCACGTAGCTCCTCGACCCGCTCGGCGAGGATCGCGCTGGCCTGTGCGGACAGTCCGGTGTCGGTGATCAGCACGTGCCGCCTCCGACAGGTGCGCCATGGAGCTCAGGCCGACGACCCCCCACTTCGAGGAGTCGGTCAGCACGACCAGACGGCGCCCGCTCCGGATCATGGCCCGGTTCGTCTCGGCCTCGAGCAGGTTCGGCGTGCTGAAGCCGGCGCGCTCCTCCATGCCGTGCACGCCCAGGAAGACCGCGTCTACGTGAAGGAGCTGAGCGCCGTGATGGCGACCGGGCCGACGAGGGCGTCCGAGGGAGTGCGGAGGCCGCCGGTGACCAGGACGGTGACTCGAGTCCTGCCCGCGCGGTGCAGCAGGTCCGCGACCCACACCGAGTTGGTGACGACGGTGAGATCCGGGATGTCCACCAGATGGCGGGCGAACGCGTGGGTCGTCGTGCCGGCCGAGACGGCGATCGCCGAACCGGGCCGCACCAGCGAGGCGGCCTGCACGGCGATCGCCTCCTTCTCCAGCTGTCGGCGAGCAGAGTTGGCCTCGAACCCGGGCTCGGCCGTGGACGGTTCGGCCACGGCCATCGCGCCGCCGTGCACCTTCTCGAGCAGGCCCTTGCCGATGCGAGCGCCTGCAGGTCGCGCCGGACGGTCATGTCGGACACACCGAGCCGCGCGACCAGGTCGGAGACCCTGACGGTGCCGTCGCGACCGAGCTCGGCGAGGATGAGCGATCGACGCTGCGCGGCGAGCATCAGTCCTCCCGCACCACGGCGACGCCGCCGGCGGGCCAGCCGCAGCAGCCCGTCCGTCCGGCGAGCGGAGACCAGGTCGAGACCGGCCACGGGAACCTCGAGCGGCTTGTCACCGTGGTTGACCAGGAAGACCCAGGAGCGTCCGTCCCCGGCCCGGCGACGGGTGGCTTCCAGGCCCGCGGCGGGTGGCGCCGACGGGCGTGACCTTGGCCTCGGCGAGCAGCCGCTCGACCAGGCCGTCGATGCCCGCCTGGTCGAGGCGCGTGGCGAGGTACCAGGCGGTGCCCTTGCCGTGACGTGGCGGGTCACGGCGGGGACGCCCGGCACGGGTCCGTCGACGTACGTCGCCACCGCCTTCGGCGCCCGCCAGGTGCAGGTCCTCGGACCACATGTCGCGCCGACCGACGCCGTCGTCCAGGTGCACCTGCTCACCCTCCCGCAGCGGGGTGAACTCCTCGACGCGGACGCCGAGCAGGTCACGGAAGGCGCCGGGGTAGCCGCCGAGACGGATGTGGTCGTGCTCGTCGACGATGCCGCTGAAGTAGGTGACCAGCGCCGTCGCCCCGGCCGCGACGGCCGCCTCGAGGCGCGCGGCCGCGGCGTCGGTGACCATGTAGAGAGTCGGGCACCAGGATCAGCCGGTAGCCGGTCAGGTCGCTGTCGGGATGCACGACGTCCACCCCGACCCCCTGGTCGAGCAGCGCGCGGTGCAGGGCGTGCGCCAGGTCCAGGTAGCGCACGTCCTCGCTGGGGTGGGAGTCCAGCTCGCAGGCCCACCAGGCCTGCCAGTCGAACAGGATGGCCACGTCGTTGTCGGCCCGGCTGCCGGCGATCTCCTCGGATCCGGCCGAGCATCGCTCCCAGCTCGACCACCTCGCGCCAGACCCGGCTGTCGGTGCCGGCGTGCGGCACCAGCCCGGCGTGGAACTTCTCGGCCCCGGCCCGGGAGGCCCGCCACTGGAAGAACAGGAGCGCCGTCGGCCCCGTGGGCGAGGTGCTGCACGCAGTTGCGCAGCAGCTCGCCGGGCCGCTTGGCGATGTTGCGCGGCTGCCAGTTCACCGCGCGAGGTCGACTGCTCCATCAGCAGCCACGGACGGCCACCGGCGACGCCCGCGCACCAGGTCGGCGCTGAACGCCAGCTCGCGGTGCCCCTCCGGGTCCGCCGCCGTGACGTAGTGGTCGTTGGACACGAGGTCCACCTCGGGAGCCCAGCGAGAAGTAGTCCATGTCGCGCACCTTGTGCATGACCATGAAGTTGGTGGTCACCGGCACGCCCGGGGAGAGCTCGTGCAGCACGTCGCGCTCGGCCACGTAGTTGGCGAGCAGCTGGTCGGAGGAGAACCGGCGGAAGTCCAGCTGCTGGGTGGGGTTGGGGAAGTTCGGGGCGACTCGCGGCGGCAGCACCTCGTCGAAGACGTCGTAGTGCTGGGACCAGAAGGCGGTGCCCCACGCGTCGTTCAGCCGGTCGACGTCGTCGTACCGGGCGACCAGCCAGTCGCGGAACGCCTGGGCGCTCACGTCGCAGTAGCACAGGGCGTTGTGACAGCCGAGCTCGTTGCCCACGTGCCACAGGGCCAGGGCCGTCGTGGTCGCCGTACCGCTCCGCCATCGCCCGGCACAGCCGCAGCGCGTGCTCCCGGTAGACCGGCGAGCTCGGGCAGAATGCCTGCCGTCCGCCCGGCCACAACGTGGTGCCCGTCCGCGCGGACCGGAAGCATCTCCGGATGGCGCCGGGACAGCCACGGCGGCGGGGACGCCGTCGCGGTGGCGAGGTCCACCTTGATGCCCGCGGCGTGGAGGAGGTCGATCACGTCGTCGAGCCAGCCGAAGGCGAACTCGCCGGGCTCGCGGCTCCAGCAGTGCCCAGGAGAAGACGCCGACGGTCACCAGGTTGACGCCGGCCTCGCTCATCAGGAGGACGTCGTCCTCCCACACCTCCCGGGGCCACTGCTCGGGGTTGTAGTCGCCGCCGAAGGCCAGGATCGGGAGTGGGCTGGGCATGTCACAACTCTGGTCAACCTGTCGCCGCTGCGAGTCAACAGATGCCACCAGGTTCCAAACCTACCGACTGTTGGTTCAGGTCCGAAGTCCGAATATTCGACCACTTGCGTCCATTGACACACCTGGAGTCGGGGCTCAAAGATGCGCAGAGATGTTTGATTCTGTGTTCCCGCCACGGAGGTCCCTCATGAGTCGCCAGCAACGCTCCTCCCTGCTCGTCCCGCCGTCCGCGCTCGTGCACGGCTGCGGCCAGCCGGCGGAGCTTCCTGCGCTCGGCCGTGCTGGGTGGGGCGCTGCTGGGCTCGCCCGCCTTGCTGGCCGCCTGCGGCGGCGATGACTCCGGTGGGGGCGGCGGCGGGAGCACGACCACCGTGAAGTTCGGGGTCAACGAGGCGATCGACTCGGGGGCCGCCTACCAGCGGATGAAAGGCTTCGCCGACGCCTACGCGGAGAAGTCCGGGGTCGAGGTGAGTGCCAACTACGTGGACCACAACACGTTCCAGGAGAGCATCAACACCTATCTGCAGGGCTCGCCCGACGACGTGTTCGCGTGGTTCGCTGGCTACCGCATGCAGCAGTTCGCCGAGGACGGCCTGCTCACCGACCTCAGCGACCTGTGGCCGATCGACGGGATGGGCGACGCCTTCAAGGAGGCCTCGACCTCCTCGGACGGCAAGCAGTACCTCGTGCCCGTACGACTACTACCCGTGGGCGGTGTTCTACACCAAGTCGGTGTTCGACGAGAACAGCTGGCAGCCGCCGACCAACTACGACGACATGATGGCGCTCGCCCAGGAGATGCAGGGCAAGGGCGTCGCACCGTTCGCCTTCGGCGACAAGGACGGCTGGCCCGCGATGGGCACCTTCGACATCCTCAACATGCGGATCAACGGGTTCGACTTCCACATGAGCCTGATGGCCGGCGACGAGGCCTGGGACAGCAACGAGGTCAAGAAGGTGTTCGAGACCTGGAAGGACCTGCTTCCCTACCACCAGGAGGACCCGCTGGGCCGGACCTGGCAGGAGACCGCGACCTCCCTGGCAAGGGCGAGGCCGGGATGATGGTGCTTCGGCACCTTCATCATCGACGCGATCCCGGACGCGGTGGACGACCTCGACTTCTTCATCTACCCGCAGATCGACGCGAGCATCCCGGCGACTCGCTTGACGCGCCCATCGACGGCTTCGCCCTCGCCTCCGCCGGGCAGAACCAGGACGCCGGCAAGGAGTTCCTGAAGTTCCTCGGCACCGCCGAGGCGCAGGATGCCGCCAACGCGGCCGCCGATGCCCCGATGATCGCCGCCAACTCCGACGCGAGCCAGGACACCTACTCGGCGCTCCAGCTCAAGTCGGCCGAGGTGGTCGGGTCAGGCGACACACATCGCGCAGTTCCTGGACCGCGACACGGACACCGACTTCGCCTCCACGGTGATGATCCCGTCGCTGCAGAGCTTCCTGAAGAACCCCGACGACATCGACGGGCTCACCAAGAGCATCCAGGAACAGAAGGTCTCGATCTTCGGGAGCTGACGACACGACGTGAGGGGGAGCAGCCGATGACCACGACGGCGCGGCCGAGCGACCGCGAGCCGAGCCGCACCGTCCAGCCCCGACGCGCACCCGACGGCGACGGCGCCACAGGATCGTGCGACCGCATCGTCGTGGTCCTGATGGTGGCCGTCCCGGCCATCTTGGTGCTCTTGCTGGTCTGGCTGCCGGCGTTCGGGTCGGTGGCGCTCTCGTTCGGGACGTGGAACGGCATCGGCGGCCTCGACCGCATCCAGTGGGTCGGGTTCCAGAACTACCACGACATCGCCACGATCTACCCGCCGTTCTGGCCCGGCCATGCGGCACAACCTGATCTGGCTCGTCTTCCTCTTCCTGTTCCCCACGCTGCTGGGCATCCTGCTCGCCGTGGTCCTGGACCGCGAGATGAGGGGAGCAGGTTCTACCAGACCGCGTTCTACCTCCCCGTGGTGCTGTCCCTGGCGCTGATCGGCTTCATCTGGCAGCTGTTCTACTCCCGCGACCAGGGCCTGCTCAACGACGTCTTCCACACCCAGGTCGACTGGTACGGCGACCCGAGATCAACCTCTGGGCGGTGCTCGTCGCCACCGCCTGGCGGCACACCGGCTACGTCATGCTGCTCTACCTGGCCGGCCTGAAGAGCGTGGACCACACGTTGCGCGAGGCGGCAGCGGTCGACGGGGCCAACGAGTGGCAGACGTTCTTCAAGGTCGTGTTCCCGGTGATGCGTCCGATCAACGTGATCGTGCTGGTCATCGTGGTCATCGAGTCGCTGCGGGCCTTCGACCTGGTCTGGGTGATCAACAAGGGACGCAACGGACTGGAGATCATCGCGGCGCTGGTCAGCCAGAACGTCATCGGCGAGGCGACCCGCTACGGCTTCGGGTCCGCACTCGCCGTGATCATGATGGTCATCTCCTCGGTGTTCATCGCGATCTACCTGCGCATCGTGTTCAAGGAGGAGCGACGGTGACGGTCACGTCCCCAGCCGCCTCTCGCGAGGCAGCGCAGAAGCGGGCCAGCGGCGGCGCGGCGAGCAAGCGGCGCGGGACCGTCGCGACGGTCATCATGTTCACCCTCGCGGTGGTCTGGCTTTTCCCGCTGCTGTGGGCGGTGATCAACTCCTTCCGCGAGTACGCCTACACCCAGACCCACGGATACCTCTCGTTCGGCGGGTGGACGTTCAACAACTACCAGCAGGCCTGGGAGCAGGGTCAGTTCGGGCTGCACCTCAAGAACTCGCTGATCATCACCGTTCCCGCGGTGCTCCTCACCCTGTTCCTCGCCTCGACGGTGGCCTTCGTGCTGGCGCGGTTCAGCTTCCGGTTCAACCTGGTCCTGCTGGGCTTCTTCCTGGCCGCCAACATGCTGCCGCCCCAGGCGCTGCTGATCCCGGTGTTCCGCATGTTCCGGCGAGGTCCCGCTGCCGCTGTTCATGAGCGACAGCGGCACCATGCTGAACAGCTTCTGGGCGCTGATCGCGGTCAATGTCGCCTTCCAGCTGGGGTTCTGCGCGTTCGTGCTGAGCAACTACATGAAGACGATCCCGATCGAGATCTACGAGTCGGCCGAGATGGACGGCGCCAGCGTGTGGCGCCAGTACTGGCAGCTCACGTTGCCGCTGGTGCGCCCCGCCCTCGCCGCGCTCGCCGTCCTCGAGGTCACCTGGATCTACAACGAGTTCTTCTGGGCCACGGTCCTGGTGTCGCGCGGCGACAAGTTCCCCATCACCAGTGCGCTGAACAACCTCCGGGGCCAGTTCTTCACCGACACCAACCTCGTGGCCGCCGGGTCGGTGATGGTGGCGCTGCCGGTCCTCATCGTGTTCTTCGTGCTCCAGAAGCAGTTCGTGTCCGGCCTCACGCTGGGTGCCACCAAGGGCTGACCCACGACACCAGGCCCCGACGGCGGCCCCCCGTCGCCGCGATCGTCGACCTCGCCCCCGGGTCAATCGGACGAGTCCAGCCACTCCCGGATCGCGTCGCCGTGCTCGTCGAGGAGGGGCGGCGGCAGGTGCTCGGGACGGCCCCCGGAGAACGGGTTGTCCTCGAAGCGGATCGGCGAGCCGGCGAGCGTGAGCGGCCCGTACGCCGGGTGGTCGACGTCGACCAGCAGCCCCTGCGACCGCGTCTGCTCCCACTCGTAGACGTCGTCGAGCGATCGCACCTTGCCCGCCGGGATGCCCACGCCCAGCAGCAGGTCGAGCCAGTGCTCGGCCGGCTGGGTGGCGAAGACAGCCTCGATCTCGGAGACGAGCTCGTCGCGATGCGCGACGCGGGTGCGGTTGGTGGCGAACCGCTCGTCGGCCGGCTCCAGCCCCACCGCCGGCGCGAACTTCAGCCACAGACCCTCCGACCCCACGGCCACCTGCACCGGCGACGTCGCCGTCGCGAACATGCCGTACGGCGCGATCGCCGGGTGGTGCGACCCGCTCAGGCCCGGCACCTCGCCGGCGATGGTCCAGCGGGTGCCCTGGAAGGCGTGCACGCCGACGATGCTCGCGAGCAGGGAGGTGCGGACGACGCGGCCCCGGCCGGTGCGCATGCGTTCGTGGAGCGCGGCCAGGACGCCGTACGCCAGGTTCATGCCGGCCAGCAGGTCGGCGATCGGCACGCCCACCTTGGTCGGCTCGGCCACGCCGGTCACGCTCATCAGCCCGCCCTCGCCCTGGGCGATCTGGTCGTAACCCGCCCGGCCGGCCTCCGGGCCGTCGTGCCCGAACCCACTGATCGACCCGACCACCAGGCCAGGGTTGAGCTCGTGCAGCCGCGCGACGGAGAAGCCGAGCCGGTCGAGCACGCCGGTGCGGAAGTTCTCCAGCAGCACGTCGGACCTCGCCACCAGCCGCTCCATCACCAGTGCGTCGTCCGGCGTCTTCAGGTCGAGGACGATCGACTCCTTGTTGCGGTTGGCGCTCATGAAGTACGTCGAGTCGTGCGGGTCCTCGGGACCGGGGTCGCCCGCCCACGGCGGCCCCCACGCCCGGGTGTCGTCGCCGGTGGACGACTCCACCTTGATGACGCGGGCGCCCAGGTCGCCGAGCATCATCGCGGCCTGCGGGCCGGCCAGCGCGCGCGTCAGGTCCAGGACCACCAGGTCGGCCAGCGGGGCGTCGAACGCATCCATGTCCCGCAACCTACTGTCGCCCGCCCCTTCGGTGGTTGAGGTGCGAGGGCCGCCAGGCCCGAGCCTCGAAACCTCCGAAGCGGGAGAGCTGGTTTCGAGGCTCGTCGCTGGCGTCCTTTCCTCGCACCTCAACCAGCGGGTCGCTACTCCCGTGGTTGCTGTCGGACCGGGATGCGAGGGTTGGTGGCATGACCACGGGGACGACCTACCGCCTGGTGCGTCCCAACGCGCCCAAGCAGGCGCCCGACCTCGACGCCGACCAACAACGGGTCGTCGACCACGCGGGTGGGCCGCTGCTGGTGCTCGCCGGCCCGGGCACCGGCAAGACCACGACGCTGGTCGAGGCGATCGTCGACCGCGTCGAGACCCGGGGTGCCGACCCCTCGCAGGTGCTGGCGCTGACCTTCTCCCGCAAGGCGGCCGAGCAGCTGCGCGACCGGGTCACCGCGCGCCTCGGCCGCACCACCGGCTCGGCGATCTGCTCGACCATCCACTCCTTCGCCTACGGCCTGATCCGTCGCTACGCGCCGCGCGAGCTCTACCGCGCGCCGCTGCGGCTGCTGTCGGCGCCGGAGCAGGACGTCGTGGTCCGCGAGCTGCTCCAGCGCCACGCCGAGGCGGTCGCCTGGCCTCCGGAGCTCGACCGCGCGCTCGAGACCCGAGGGTTCGCCCGCGAGGTCCAGATGGTGCTCGCCCGCGCCCGCGAGAAGGGCATGGAGAGCGGCGACCTCGTCCGGCTCGGCGAGAGCGAGGGCAAGCCCGAGTTCGTGGCCGCCGGGCTGTTCCTCGCCGACTACCTCACCAACCTCGACGACCAGTCCGCCACCGACTACGCCGACCTGATCCGCCGTGCCGTGATCGAGGCGACCGCCCATCGCGACGAGCTGCGACGGCAGTTCCGACACGTGTTCGTCGACGAGTACCAAGACACCGACCCCGGCCAGGTGGCCCTGCTCCGCGCCATCGCCGGCGACGGCGGCGACCTCACCGTCGTCGGCGACCCCCATCAGTCGATCTACGGCTTCCGGGGCGCCGAGGTGCGCGGCATCCTCGAGTTTCCCACCGACTTCCCGGCCGCAGACGGTTCGCCCGCGCCGGTGGTGTCGCTGCACACCACGCGCCGCTTCGGGCCGCGGCTGCTCGTCGCCACCCAGCGGGTCGCGGGTCGTCTCGGCCTCCCGGGCGCGATCGACCCCGCGGCCCGCGACGCCTTCTTGTCACCGGCCGCGGTCGAGGGCGGCGACGACGGGCTGGTCACCGTCCGCACCTTCGACACCGAGCGTGCCGAGGCCGAGCACCTCGCCGACCTCCTTCGCCGGGCCCACCTCGAGGACGGCGTCGCATGGGACCGGATGGCCGTCCTCGTTCGCTCCGGCCGCGCCAGCATCCCGTCGTTGCGACGTGCGCTCGGGGCAGCGGGTGTGCCCGTCGAGGTCGCGCGCGACGACCTGCCGCTGGTGCAGGACCCTTCAGTCCTCCCGCTGCTCGGCGCGCTACGGGCCGCCGTCAACATCGACAACGACGACGACGAGTCTGCCGACTACGTCGACCACGCCCGGGCCGAGTCGCTGCTGCTCGGACCGCTCGGCGGCCTCGATGCCGGCGACGTACGCCGCCTCTCCCGCCTGCTGCGCACCCGCGAGAAGGACGCCGCCCACGCCGAGTCCCGGCTGCCGCTGACCTCGAAGGAGCTGGTCCGGCTCGCCGTGCTGCGCGACGGGTTCCTCGACGAGATCGCCGGGCCGGAGGCGTCCGCGGCCCGCGCCCTCCACACGCTCATCCGAGCCACCTCCGACGGTCTTGCCGCAGGCGGCACCGCGGAGGACGCCCTGTGGGCCCTGTGGTCCGGCACCGACTGGCCAGGCCGGCTGCGAAGGTCGGTCGAGCTCGGCGGGGGAGGGGCCCGCCGCGCCCACCGCGACCTCGACTCGGTGATCGCGCTGTTCGACGTGGCCGCCCGCGAGGCCGAGAAGCGCGACGTCGCCGCGGTGTCCGGCGCGGCCGGCGTCCGAGACTTCCTGTCCCGGCTGGTCGCCCAGCAGATCCCCGCCGACACGCTTGCCGAGCAGGGGGTGCGCGGCACCGCGGTCCGGCTCCTCACGGCCCACCGCTCCAAGGGCCTCGAGTGGGACCTCGTCGTCGTCGCCCACGTGCAACAGGAGGGCTGGCCCGACCTGCGCCGCCGCTCGACGATGCTGAAGGCCGACCAGATCGGTCGCGGCGAGCTTCTGCCTCCGACCACCGCGCGTGAGCTCCTCCAGGAGGAACGCCGCCTCTTCTACGTCGCCTGCACCCGGGCCCGATCGCGCCTGTTCGTCACCGCCGTGGCGTCCGCAGAAGACGACGGCGAGCAGCCGTCGCGGTTCCTCGCCGAGCTGGGGGTGACGATCGAGAAGGTCGAGGGGAGGCCGTTGCGCCCGCTGTCGTTGGCAGGGCTGGTGAGCGAGCTTCGGCGTACCGTCGCCGACCCCGACACCGCCGAGCCCCTCCGCGCGGCGGCCGCCCGCCGCCTCGCCCGCTTGGCGGGGGAGGAGGTGCACGGCCGTGCGCTCGTGCCGCAGGCCGACCCGTCCTCGTGGTGGGGCACCCGCGCCGCGACCCGCTCGGTGGTGCCGGTGCGCGATCCGGCGGAGCCCGTGCCGGTGTCGGCCTCGATGCTCGAGGCCGTGATGGTGTGCCCGACCCGCTGGTTCCTGACCACCGAGGCCGGCGGGGCCGGCACCGCCCACCAGTCGGCCAACATCGGGCAGCTCGTGCACGCGCTGGCCCAGCGGGTGGCCGTCGGCGAGACACCTCCCGACCTCGACCTCCTGCTGCACCACGTCGACGAGGTCTGGGGCCGCCTGCACTTCCGGCACCCCCTGGTCGGCCGCGCGCGAGCACGAGCGCATCGAGGTCGCCCTGACCCGCTTCCTCGAGTGGCACGCCGCCAACCCCCGCAAGCTGATCGGCACCGAGGAGAAGTTCGAGACGGTGGTCGAGCTCGAGAGCGGCGAGCGGGTGCGGCTCAACGGCTACGCCGACCGGCTCGAGCTCGACGCCGACGGCCGCGTCGTGGTGGTCGACCTCAAGACGACCAAGGACAAGCCGACCGGTCCGCAGCTCCAGCGGCACGTCCAGCTCGGCGTCTACCAGTACGCCGTCGACCACGGCGGAGTCGACCTCCTGGCTCCCGACGGTCACGCGGAGAGTGGCGGCGCGGAGCTCGTCCAGCTCGGCCTGCCCGACGGCGACTCGGCCGTGGTCCAGCAGCAGCCGGCCTACGACGACGACGGCGAGGAGCGCACCGCCTTGCGCGCGCAGATGGAGCGGGCGTCCTCCCTGGTGCGAGCCGAGACCTTCCCCGCGGTCGCCGGCGAGCACTGCCGCGACTGCGACTTCAAGCCCATCTGCCCGATCCAGGGTGCGGGGTCGGTGACCCAGAGATGAGCACAGGGAAGAAGATCAACGACTCCGGAGCAGCTCGCCGCCCTGATGCGCTGGGACTTCGCGCCCAGCCCCGAGCAGTGGGAGGCCATCCGGGCGCCGCTCGAGCCGGCCGTCGTGATCGCGGGCGCCGGCTCTGGCAAGACCACCCTGATGGCCGCCCGGGTCGTCTACCTGGTCGCCACCGAGCAGGTCCGGCCCGACGAGGTCCTGGGCCTGACGTTCACCACCAAGGCCGCGAGCCAGCTGCGCGCCAAGGTCCGCGAAGCTCTGCTCGCGGCTGAGCTGCTTCCCGAGCCGGGTGCGGATCAGCAGACGACGACACCCTCGAGCCGACCGTGGCGACGTACAACGCCTATGCCGCCGGCTTGCTCACCGACCACGGCCTGCGCATCGGCCACGAGCCCGACACGCGGGTGCTCTCGGACGCCTCCCGCTACCAGCTCGGCGCGCGGGTCGTGGAGCGGCACACGGCCGAGGTGCGGTTCCTGACCGACCACCCGCCGACGGCGATCCAGAACCTGCTCGCGCTCGACGGCGCGATGAGCGAGCACCTGGTGTCGCCGGAAGACGTGCTGGCCTTCGACCGCGAGTCCGAGCAGGCGTTCCTCCGGGCCTACGAGGAGGAAGAGGCCGGCAAGCGCCGCAAGACCTACCTCGACCCTCCGGCGAAGGCCATCAACGCGATCGAGCGCCGGCGCGAGCTGATGGCCCTGGTGGTCGCCTACCGCCGCCTCAAGCGAGACCTCGGCCTGATGGACTTCTCCGACCAGATCGAGCTCGGCGCGCGACTTGCAGTCGAGCAGCCCGACGTCGGCGTTCTGGAGCGCGAGCGGTTCAAGGTCGTCCTTCTCGACGAGTACCAGGACACGTCCGTCGCCCAGGCCACCATGCTGTCCCGGCTGTTCTCCGGCGGCCACGCGGTGACGGCCGTCGGCGACCCCAACCAGGCGATCTACGGCTGGCGGGGTGCGTCGGTGTCCAACATCCTGCACTTCGCCGACACGTTTCCCGGCTGCCTCGGGCGAGGACCGGACCTTCCCGCTGACTGTCAGTCGCCGCTCCGACCGCCGCATCCTCGAGGTGGCCAACCGGCTGGCGCAGCCGCTCTACGACAAGTACGCCGGCCAGGTGGTCCGGCTGGCCGCCAAGCCCGACGCTGGGCAGGGCGAGGTCTCGATGCGCGTGCTGACGACCCAGGCCGAGGAGCTCGCCTGGTTGGGCGACGAGGTCGAGGCTGCCCACGACGCCGGGTCGAAGTGGTCCGACGTCGGCGTGCTCACCCGCGACAACGCCCACGCCGCCGACGTGTTCGACGCGCTGACCGCTCGTGATGTGCCGGTCGAGATCGTCGGCCTGTCCGGGCTGATCCGGTTGCCCGAGGTCGCCGAGGTCGTGGCCACGCTGCACCTGCTCAACGACGTGACCGCCAACGCCGCCCTGCTCACCCTCCTCACCGGCCCCCGGTGGGCGATCGGCCCCCGGGACCTGCGCCTGCTGGGCCGGCGCGCGGCCCTCCTGGCGGGCGGCCGGCCGCGGGAGGCCGAGAACCTGGCCGACCAGCTCATCGGGATCGCCGACGGCATCGACCCGGCCGAGATCGCCGCCCTCGGCGACGCCCTCGACTCGCCCGGCGACGGCGGCGTACTCACGCGAGGCCCTCGAGCGGTTCGCCCTCCTCAGCGCCGAGCTGCGGACGCTGCGCCGCACCGTCGGCGAGCCACTCCTCGACATCGTCCGCCGGATCATCGACACCTCGGGTGTCGACATCGAGCTGGCCTCGGCCGTCTCGTCGGCGGCGTCGGCCCGGCGCGACAATCTCGACCTGTTCGTGAAGGCCGTGGCGGAGTTCCAGGCCGTCGACGGCGACGTCTCGTTGTCGGCGCTGCTGGCCTACCTCACGGCCGAGGACGACCAGGGCAACGGCCTCGACCTGGCCACCCCGACTGCGGCCGACTCCGTCAAGCTGCTCACCGTCCATCGCGCCAAGGGCCTGGAGTGGGCGCACGTGTTCCTGGTCGGCGTGTGCGAGACGAGGTTCCCGTCCAACCGGTCGCGCACGCTGTGGACCTCCTCCCCGGCCGTGCTGCCGGCCCCGCTGCGCGGCGACGCCCCCGACCTGCCGCAGCTGGCTGGCTACGACAAGGCCGCCCTCGACACCTACCGCCAGGACACCCGCGCCCACGACCAGGAGGAGGAGCTCCGGCTGGGCTACGTCGCCTTCACCCGCGCCGCACATCGCCTCAGCGTGTCGTCGTACCTGTGGAGCCCGCGGTCCACGCCCTACGGCCCGTCGCCCTACCAGGGCGTGGTCCGCGACCAGCTCGACGCCTGGGGCGAGCCGCTGCCCGAGGAGCGCTGGCTGGAGAAGCCCGCCAAGGGCGACCCCAACCCCTACGACGCCGTCGACCCGTCCCGCCCGTGGCCCGAGCCGTGGCCCGGTCGCGAGGCCGCGCTCCGGCTCACCGCGGCCCGGGTGGTGCGCGACGCCGACCCGACGGCCCTCGACGACGACCTCGACATGGTCGAGGCCGCGACGGTCGCCGACTGGGACCTCGAGCTCGACCGCCTGGTGGCCGAGGCGCGTGCCGACCGTGACCAGGTGGTCGACGTCTCGCTGCCGACCTCGCTGTCGGCGACGGCGCTCGGGCGGCTGCGCACCGACCCCGCGACGTTCGCGCGCGAGCTGGCGCGCCCGATGCCCAGGCAACCGTCGCCGGCCGCCCGCTTCGGCACCCGCTTCCACGCCTGGGTAGAGGCGCGGTTCGGTCAGCAGGACCTCTTCGACCCCGAGGAGCTGCCTGGGCAGGGCGACGCCGGCATCGACTCCGACGACGACCTTGCCGAGCTGATCGACGACGTTCGAGCGGGGTCCCTTCGCCGATCGCGCACCCCACGCCGTCGAGGCGCCGTTCGCGCTCGTGCTCGACGGGCAGGTGGTGAGGGGCCGCATCGACGCGGTCTACGCCGAGGACGACGGCTTCCTCGTGGTCGACTGGAAGACCAGCCGCAGGGACGACGCCGACGCTCTCCAGCTGGCCCTCTACCGGCTGGCGTGGGCCGAGCTGGCCGGTGTGCCGGTCGACCAGGTGCGCGCGGCGTTCTACTACGTGCGCAGCGGGCGCGTGGTCGAGCCCGATGACCTGCCCGGCCGAGCCGAGCTCGAGGCCATGCTCACGCCGCTGTGAGCGTCGCCCGGCCGTGCAGCCGCGGAGCGCGATGTCGACCATGTCGGCGAAGGTGCGCTCCCGCTCGTCGGAGCTGGTCTCCTCGCCGGTGACGACGTGGTCGGAGACGGTGCAGATCGCGAGTGACCGGCGACCGTACTTCGCGGCCAGGGTGTACAAGGCGCTGGCCTCCATCTCCACGCCCAGCACGCCGTAGTCCACCATCCGCATCATCAGCTCGGGTCGGGTGGCGTAGAACGACATGTCGGCGGAGAACAGCAACCCGACGTGCGTCGCGGCGTCGCGTCGGGTGGCTTCCGCGGCCTCGACGGCGGCCCGCATCAGCCCGAAGTCGGCGACGGGAGCGTAGTCGAACCCCTCGAAGGTGATCCGGTTCATGGCCGAGTCCGTGCAGGCGCCGGAACCGATGATCACGTCGCGCACCTTCACCCGCTCGCTGAGTCCGCCGCACGAGCCCACGCGGACGATCGTCGCCACGTCGTACTGGTCGAACAGCTCGTTGACGTAGATCGCCATCGAGGGCTGCCCCATCCCGGAGCCCTGCACGGAGACCCGGTGGCCCCGCCAGGTACCGGTGAAACCGAGCATGCCTCGCACCTCGGAGTAGCAGGTCGCGCGCTCCAGGAAGGTCTCCGCGATCCACTGCGCCCGCTTGGGGTCGCCGGGCAGCAGGACGACGGGCGCGATCTGGCCGGGCTGGGCTCCGATGTGAGTGCTCACGGCGGATAGCCTCGCATCCTGTGAGCTTCCCGCACCTCGATCTGGCGGCCAACGCGCACGACCGGGCCGGTGAGCGGCGGCTGGACGACGCCTGGCTCGACGAACGCTGGGGCGATCCCGAGACCCGCGTGCTGCTCGTCGCCGGCACCCGCATCCGGCCAGTGGACGGCGCGATCCCGTGGCTGGCGCCGGCAGATGCGGCGTACGACGGGCGTCGCGTGCTGCTGGGCGAGCGCGACGGCCGCACCTGGTTCGCGCTCGTCATCGACCCCGACGACGCCCCTGGCGAGCGGGGCGAGTGGGTCGGTATCCGGGTCGTACTCCCGTACCTGGCCCACGGTGAGGTCACCGAGGCTCCGCTCGTCTTCCACGCCATCGGGATGGCGGAGTGGCACTGGGCGACCCGCTTCTGCCCTCGGTGCGGCGGGCCGCTCGAGCCGCGTCTGGCCGGCGCAGAGCTGGTGTGCACGGTGTGCGGGAAGGCGCAGTTCCCGCGCACCGACCCGGCCGTGATCATGGCCGTGACCCACGGCGAGCCCGGTTCGGACGAGGAGGAGCTGCTGCTCGGCCGCCAGGAGGCGTGGCCCGAAGGCCGCTACTCGACGCTCGCCGGGTTCCTCGAGCCCGGCGAGACCCTCGAGGACGCCGTCCGTCGCGAGGTGTGGGAGGAGGTCGGCGTCCGCGTCGGCGAGGTCACGTACTTCGGCAACCAGCCCTGGCCGCTGCCGGCCTCGCTGATGCTCGGCTTCCTGGGGCGGGCGGAGACGCGCGCCATCAACGTCGACGGGCGCGAGATCGAGGACGCCCGCTGGTTCACCCGCGCCCAGATGCGAGAGGAGGCCGAGGACGGCGGCCTCGAGCTCCCTGGCGGGGTCTCGATCAGCCGGTCTCTGGTCGAGCACTGGTACGGCGGACCGCTCCCCGGGAGCTGGTGATCTGGTGCCTCGGGTCAGCGCCGCGACGCGATGGCGGGCGCTGAAGGTCATCCTCAGCGAGAGACACCTGCTCCTGATGTATGCCGTCGTGGGGCTGTGGGCGGCCACCGACCTGGCGTTCTTCCTCGCCGTGTCGGTGGTGGCCTATGGCGACGGCGGCCCGGGCGCGGTCGGCCTCGTCGGTGCGGCGCGGGTGCTGCCGGGCGCGCTGTGCCTGGGGTTCGTGGCCGTAGTCGCCGACCGCGTCTCGAGGCCCCTGCTCGTGGCCGCCGTCAACGTTGCCTTCGTTGCGATATCCCTGGTGATGGCCGCGACGGTGGCTGCGGGCGGCAGCCTCGTGGTGCTGGTGTTGCTACAGGTCGCCGCGTCCGTCGCCTCCGCCCTCCTGCAGCCGAGCCTCCACGGATTGTTGCCGCGGCTCGTACCCCTCCCGTCCCAGCTGATCCAGGCGGGCGCCGTGTGGAGCCTGATGAACGGCATCGGTTCGGTCATCGGTCCTGGGATCGGCGGATGGCTGCTGGCCTCGGGAGGTCCGGACGAGCTGTTCCTTGCCCTGGCCTTCGTCTATGCCGTCACCGCAGGCGTCGCGGGGTCGATCCGGACGGCGTACCAGCCCGCACGCGAGCACCCCGAAGCCGAGCGTCGCTCGAGGGGCTGGTGGTGGTGGTCGCCGCTGCGCGGCATCGGGCTGTTCGCGCCGCCCGGCGCCCGCACGATGTTCGCGCTGTCGCTGGTCCAGCGGGCGCTGGGTGGCTTCGTCGGCGCGTTCCTGGTTCTCTACGCGTTCGAGGTGTTCGGTGCCGACGGTCAAGCTCGGTCGGGAACCCTGCTCGCCGCGGTGGGCGTGGGCGGTCTGGTGGGCTCCACGATCACCCTGGGGGTCGTCGGTCGGCACACGCGGTGGTGGTTCGCGGCCGGTCTGCTCCTCTACGGACTGCCGCTGGTCATGCTGGGCGCCACCACCGAGGTGGGGCCCGCGATGCTCGCCCTCGGGGTCTGCGGCGCGGGCGCCGCCTGGGCCCTCATCTACGGCTCGAGCCTGATCACCCGGTTGCTCCCCGACCATGTCGCCGGCCGCGGCTGGGGCGCCCTGCTCGGCCTGGGCGCCGTCGCCACGGCACTGGGCTCGCTGGCGGCACCCCTTCTGGCCCGGCTGCTCGGCCTGCCTGAAGCCTTGCTCCTCACCGGGGTGCTCGCGGCCGTCGCCGTCCTGGTCGGCGTCCCGGGGCTGCGTACCCTGGCCGGTCGCACCGTTCCGCGGCCCGAGGACGTCGTCCTGCTCAGCACCGTCGGCGTGCTCTCGCCCTTGCCGGGACTGTGCATCGAGCGCCTCGCCGTCGCGGCCGGGCGTTGGGCGGTGGAGCCGGGCGAGGCGGTCGTCCATGAGGGCGAGCCGGGCCAGGAGTTCTTCGTGGTGGCCGAAGGCGAGCTCGTCGTCAGCGTCGAGGGCCGTGAGGTACGTCGCCTCGGCCGCGGCGACGCCTTCGGCGAGGTGGCGCTGCTGCGGCACGTGCCTCGCACCGCGACCGTGGTCGCCACCCGCCAGAGTGTTCTGCTCACCCTGGACCGGGAGGTGTTCGTGACCACTGTCACCGGCCACCGGCCCACGGACACCTGGGCCGAAGGGGCGGTCGCCGACCTGCTGGCCGAGGACGCGCGCCGTACCAGGACCGCTCACGGCGGATAGCCTCCCACCTCGTGGGCTCTCCTCAGCTCGATCTCGTGGCGCTCCCTGGGAGCTGTTGAGCAGTGTCCGACTTCTCGTTGGCCGGCCGTTGGCGGCTCCTGGTCGGGGTCATGGGCGACCGTGACGTCAGGCGGCTGTTGCTGATCGTGGGCTCGCGGGCGGCCACCGACGTGGCGCTCTTCCTGGCCACGTCCGTCGTGGCCTACGACCTCGGCGGCCCGGCCGCGGTCGGCCTGGTCGGCGCGGTGCGGGTGTTCCCCTCGATGCTGACCGCGAGCGGCGCCGCCCTCATCACCGATCGCGTGCACCGACCGCACGTGATCGCCGGTGTCAACGCCGTGTTCGTGCTCGTCGCGCTGGCGCTGGCCGCCGGTGTCGCCTTCGGAGCCAGCCTGCTGTTCCTGGTGGTGGTCCAGGCGATCGGGGCGCTGGTCTCCGGTCCGAGCAAGCCCGCCATGCAGGCGCTGTTGCCCCAGCTGGTGAGAGAGCCCGGGCACCTGCTGCCGGCCACCGCCACCTGGGGCCTGATCGACGGGATCGGCGCCGTCGCCGGCCCTGTCGTCGCGACCGGCTTGCTGTTCACCGTCGGCGCGGAAGGCGTCTTCCTGGCACTGGCCGCGGTGTACGCCGCCACCGCCTGGCTGGCGGTGAGCATCCGGACGCCCTTCCAGCCGCCCTCCCGTCGCCATGCCGTGGCAAGGTCCTTCTGGCGCGACTCCATCGGCGGGATCACGCTGTTCTTCGGTCGCGGAGGGCGTGCGCACTTCGCCCTCTACCTGACCCAGCGCCTGATGAGCGGTCTCGTGGCAGCGTTCGTGATCCTCTACGCGCACGACGTGGCCGGGGCCAGGGGTGACGCCGCCTCGGGAACCCTGCTCGCCGCTCTCGGCGTCGGCGCCTTCGTGGGCTCGGCAGCGGCCTTGGTGACGTCCGGACACAACCGGCTGTGGCTGGTCATCGGGGCGGTCCTGATCAGCCTGCCGGTGGCAGCGGTGGGGCTGACCCGGCAGCTCCCGGTCGCCGTCGGCGTTGCTCGCGGTCAGCGGCGCCGGCGCTGCTCTCGCCGGGAGCCACGGGGCGGCGCTGCTGAGCAGGTGGCTGCCCGACCACGTGGCCGGCCGGGCATGGGGAGCCCTCTTCGGCGTCGGGGCGGCAGCAGCGGCAGTCGGCTCGCTCGCCGCGCCCGCGCTGGCCGACCTGCTGGGGCTCGCCGAGGCGATGGTGCCGGTGGGACTGCTGGCCGCGCTGGTGCCGTTGTTGTGCATCCCCGGTCTGCGGTTCCTGGAGACCCGCGCCACCCCGGCGCCAGAGGCTCTGGCGGTGATCTCGCGGACCGAGGTACTCGGACCGCTCCCCGACCTGTGCCTCGCGCGGCTGGCGGCGGCCGCGCGGACCCGTCAGGTCGCCCCAGGAGACGTGGTCGTGAGGGAGGGCGACATCGGGGACGACTTCTTCATGGTCGACAGCGGGGAGCTCGTGGTCACCCAGCAGGGCCAGGAGGTACGACGCCTCGGCCCCGGTGACTCCTTCGGCGAGGTCGCGCTGCTCCACTCCATCCCCCGCACCGCCACGGTCGTCGCGGTCACCCCCGGCTCGCTGTACTCCTTGGACCACGAGCACTTCGTGCCCACGGTCACCGGTCACGCCGAGACCGAGGACTGGGCCGACGTGCACCGTCGCCGGCCTGCTGGCCGAGGACGAGCGCCGTACCCGCGCCTGACCTGACTGGTCGTCAGGTCTCCTGCACTTGTCGGGCGTTGCAACCCCGACATGTGCGGAATACCCGGTCGACCGGGTACTCGTCCGGCCTCAGCTCGCCAGCGCGGCCAGCTTCTCCTTGACCTGGATGACCGAGGGGTTGGTCTGGGCGGAACCGTCGGAGTAGACCAGGGTCGGCACGGTCTGGTTGCCGTGGTTGACCGACTCGACGAGCTGGGCGGCCTCGGGCTGCTCCTCGATGTCGACGACGTCGTACGCGATGCCCTCGCGGTCCAGCTGGCTCCGGAGCCGGTGGCAGTAGCCGCACCACGGCGTGGAGTACATGGTGAACGTCTGGGTCGTCGTCCCGTTCGTCGTCTGGGTCATCGGGGAGTGTCGCCTCCGGCGTCTAGATTGAGCCAACAATGATCAGTGCCCGAGATCGGGCTCGTCAAAACGTCAACCATCGTCGCTCAGGAGTTGTTCCTTGCTCGACCCGGCCGCCGTCCTCGAGGGGCTCGACCCCGAGCAACGCCAAGTGGCCGAGGCGCTGCGCGGCCCGGTCCGGGTGCTCGCCGGCGCGGGCACCGGCAAGACGCGTGCGATCACCCACCGCATCGCCCACGGCGTGGCGGCCGGCGTCTACCAGCCGACCGAGGTGCTGGCGGTCACCTTCACCACGCGAGCGGCGGGAGAGATGCGGGGGCGGCTGCGCCGGCTCGGCACCGACGGCGTGCAGGCCCGCACCTTCCACTCCGCGGCCCTGCGTCAGCTGCGTTACTTCTGGCCCCGGGTCCACGGCACCGAGCTGCCCACGCTGACCGAGTCCAAGCTCGGCATGCTCGCCACCGCCGCCTCCCGACAGCGCGTGCGGCCCGACAAGGCCCAGCTGCGCGACATCGCCTCCGAGGTCGAGTGGGCCAAGGTCAGCAACGTCGGTCCCGACGACTATGCCCGCGTCGCCTTGCGCACCGGCCGCTCGGTCGCCGGCCTCGACGCCGAGACCGTCGGCCGGCTCTTCGGCAGCTACGAGGAGGTCAAGCGCTCCCAGTCGCGCATGGACATGGAAGACGTGCTGCTCCTCGCCGCGGGCCTGCTGGCCGACGACGAGCGGGTCGCCGCCCAGGTCCGCCGCCAGTACAAGTGGTTCGTCGTCGACGAGTTCCAAGACGTCTCGCCGCTCCAGTCGGCCCTTCTCGACCTGTGGCTCGGCGGCCGCGACGAGATCTGCGTGGTCGGCGACCCCGCGCAGACCATCTACTCGTTCGCCGGTGCCGACGCCGGCTACCTCCGTGAGTTCCCGGCCAAGTACCCCCGCACCACCTCGATCGACCTGGTCCGCAACTACCGCTCGACGCCCGAGGTGATCACCGCCGCCAACGCCCTGCTCGCCGGCACGCCGAGCGCCGGAGTCCGTCTCGTCTCGCAGTCTCCGTCGGGCGCGGCGGTGGGCTTCCAGTCCTACGCCGACGAGGTTGCCGAAGCCGAGGCGGTCGCCGCCGCGGTGGCAGGCCTCAAGGACAGCGGGACGCCCCCGGGCGAGGTGGCCGTGCTCTTCCGCATCAACGCACAGTCCGAGGCCTACGAGGAGGCGCTGGCCGCCCGCGGCATCCCCTACGTCGTCCGCGGCGCCGCTCGCTTCTTCGACCGGGCCGAGGTCCGCGAGGCGGTGACCCGCCTTCGTGGCGCGGCGCGAGGCGAGACGGGCGTGCCCGAGGGAGATCTCGCGGAGTCCGTCGGCGCCGTGCTGTCGGTGATGGGCTGGACGCCCGAGGCACCGGCCGCCCGCGGCCAGACCCGCGACCGCTGGGAGTCGCTCCAGGCCCTCGTCGACCAGGCCGCCGAGCTCGCAGCCACCGGCGTCACCGACCTCGGGGTCTTTGTCGACGACCTCGACCGCCGCGCATCCGAGCAGCACGCCCCCGTCGCCGGCGGCGTCACCCTGGCCACCCTCCACGCTGCCAAGGGCCTGGAGTGGGACGCCGTCTTCGTCGTCGGCGTCTGCGAGGGCACCCTCCCCATCACCTACGCCGACACGCCCACCGCCGTCGAGGAGGAGCGCCGCCTGCTCTACGTCGGCCTGACCCGCGCCCGCCGTACCCTCGCGGTCTCGTGGGCCTGGGCCCGCAACCCCGGCGGCCGGGCCACCCGCCAGCCGTCGCGGTTCCTCGACCCGCTCCTGCCGGCCTCGGCGCAGACCCGGCCCACGACGGCCAAGAGCCGCAAGGTCGTCAGCTGCCGCGAGTGCGGCAAGCCGCTCGCCACCGGCGCCGAGAAGAAGCGCGGGCGCTGCGCCGACTGCCCGGCGTCCTACGACGAGGACCTGTTCGAGCAGCTGCGCACCTGGCGGTCCGGCCAGGCGGCCGAGGAGAGCGTGCCCGCCTACGTCGTGTTCACCGACGCCACGCTCCAGCTGATCGCCGAGCACAAGCCGAGCTCGGCCGACGCGCTGCTGCGCATCAACGGCATCGGCAAGGCCAAGCTCGAGCGTTACGGCGAGGCTGTCCTGGGCCTCGTGGGCTAGAGATTTCAAGTTTTCTGAAACACACCTGGAAAAAGAATTGCTCACCCTTAGGGGGGCGGGGTACCTTGCTGCTCCGGACGAAAGAACTCTGCGCACCCAGACCCTGACAAGGTCCGCGCCCGAAGCACTGAAGGAGGTGGCCCAGATGATCAACATCCACATCGCGACGACGGACAGCATCCCGTCGTCCTTCGGCATGCCCGTCTACGGCCGCGCTCTCGGTGCTTCCGTCGGCGCTGACGTGTGCCCCCAGACGACCGCTGTCGTTCTTGCTGGCCGCACGTCCGCCATGGGCCGCATCAAGGGCGACTTCCCGGGGACCTCTGCCTGGAGACCACCGAGCTAGGTGACACCACACCACTCGGCAGCCTCCAGGCCGCGGAACCCGACACCGGGATCCGCGGCCTTTGTGTTTCTTCGGAACCAGATCCGGCCCCGGAGACACAACCCAAGTACCTAGCCACAAGCGATCAGGTCACAAAGGAGGTGAGAAACATGACCATCACTGTTCTCGACCGCAGGGATGGAGCTGCCGAGGAGATCTCTCTGAGCCAGCTGCACGACGCGGCCGACCAGGTGAACGACGAACTGCTGCCTTGCCGAGTGAACGACTCGGATCTGTGGTTCGCCGAGTCGCCCCAGGACGTCGAGTTCGCCAAGGCGCTGTGCAAGGACTGCCCGGTCCGCGCCCTGTGCCTCGACGCGGCCCTGGAGCGGCGTGAGCCCTGGGGTGTCTGGGGAGGTGAGCTGTTCCTGCAAGGAGTGGTGATCCCCCGGAAGCGTCCGCGCGGCCGTCCGCGAAAGAACGAGGTGGCTGCCTGACATCAGGCCAGCGCCCCTACGAAGGAATCTCGAACCAATCCTCATGAAGACCAACCGAAACCGGAGAACTGACATGAACACCATGCACGAAGCCCTGGCGCGGGCCCAGATGTCCGCGCGCCTGGGAGAGGCGCAGAAGCTGCGCCGTGGCCACGAACTGGTCATGGCTCGTCGACTCAGCCGCAAGGCGGAGCAGGCCGCGCACCGCGCGCGTCTCGCCATCTGACCCAGCGCGGACCCGGATCCGCCGAGCCGAGCTCGGAGCCGGAGTCCGTACCACCAACACAAGGAACCAATCCACTGCCATGCAGACTCACCAGAACCGGAGTACGAAGATGAACACCATGCATGAAGACCTGGCACGCGCACAGATGCGCGCGCGCCTGGGAGAGGCGCAGCAGCTGCGGCGGGGCTACCAGATGGCCCTCGCCCGTCGACTCAGCCGCAAGGCTGAGCGGGCCGCACAGCAGGCGCGACTCGCGCTCGCCCGCGCCCTCTGATCCTCACCTCGATGACCTGATCGCGGTGACCACCGAGGCCGGGTACGACGACCACTCGTCGTACCCGGCCTCTTTGACGTGTCGGTGGTTGAGGTGCGAGCTTGCGAGCCTCGAAACCACCGGGCGTAATCTCATCCACCGTGAGGACCTGCGACTTCTGCGGCAAGCAGGCGGAGGACGATGCGACCGTCCTGACGTGGACCGTCGCCGTGGAGAACGGCCGGCAGCGCACCTTCTGCGACACCTGCTCCCGAGAGCACCTACGGGCGATGGAGTCCAAGCTCGACTCCGAGTGGTGGTGACCAACCCCCTCTGACCTGCACGTTGAGGCCGTACCTCCCTTCTCAGTCCGCAGATAGTCCGCACGAGCAGCGAACACCGCGGCGACCGCCGCCCTCGTGCTGTCGTCGGAGTCCGGCCACAGATGGCCGTAGGTATCGAGAGTCGTCTTCGCACTGGCGTGCCTCATGCGCGCCTGGACGACCTTCACGTCAGCTCCGCTGACGATCAGCATCGACGCGAAGTAGTGCCTCAGGTCGTGGTACCGGAAGCCTGCTGGCAGGCCCGGGATCGCGCTTCGGGCTGCCCTCATGGCGACCTCGAGTGACGTCGGAGACAACTGGCCGCCCGACTCGTTGGTCAGCAGCGTCTCGGCCGGCCAGGCCGCTACCTGTGCGGACAGTTGCGCGGCCATGGACGCGGGAATCGGGATCGGCGTCTCCGACGTCGGGCTCTTGAGCGGTTCGGCGGGGTACAGCACCAATGCGGCTGGGTTCGTCCTCAGACCTCTGCCTGAGGTGGCGGCCGAGGAACTGCGCGTGGACGTCTGGTTCTGCTACTACCACGCCCGAATGGTGCGATCCGGGCTCGCGGATATGCGCTTCGAGCCTCCGCAGGCGGCGTGACGGCCGGAGCCAACCCAGAGGCATCGCTCATCGTTCGCAGTGGAGTCGCAGTTCGGCATCGCAGTTGTCGGTGCCCTCTCCACCGTCGGCGGTGTCCTGTCCAGCGCCACCGAACAGGGTGTCGTCTCCTGGCCCGCCATCGAGCATGTCGTCGCCCCCGTGCAGGATGACAGTCTCTGGGTCGCTGCCGCCGATGAAGGCTGTTGAGCCGATGGTCCACCGCCCGCCCCAAGAGGCGTACAGCTCAAAGCGCATGAAACTGCTCCAGCGCGCGATCAGGTCTCCGTCAGCGGTTAGCCGCTGAGTGCGATTGTTGATCCTGGAGGAATGCACTGGGTCGCCGCCCATGTGAATGATCAGACGGTCACGCCCCTCCCCACCGCGGACGAACCCCGCCTGTTCCTGGTCCGCCTCCGCGAAGGACTTCGCCTTCAGATAAACGACATCTGCTTCCGAGCCCAGGCTGATGACGTCCTCATTGGCTGTAACGCCCCCCGTCACGACGGTGTCGCGGCCGGCGCCGAGGGCGATCACGTCACGATCAGCGTCGTCTGCGGTCGCCTGTGCTGCACGGACGTCCTCACTGGTCGGGCCACCCCTGACCTCGTCCGCACCGGAGCCGGGGGATATCGAGACTTGCCGTCCGCCTCGGACTTGGGACGAGTCGATGCGATCGTCGCCGGACCCGGTCTTGTGGAAGTAGCCCGAACCCCCTGTGATTGAGTCTTCTGTGATGCACACGAGGTCGTCCCCCGCACGTGTGATGACGGGGTCGGCACCGTTGGTGATCACCACGTCGGCGCCTGGTGTGCCGATGAGCGGTTCGCCAGGAATACCCACGATCATCGGCGCCACTCCAAAGCACAAGCCAGGAGCACTACCGACAGCCGCCTGCGGTTGAGCGGTGGGGACGTAGAACAATGAGATGGTCACAAGCGCGAGGACCGCGGACGGAAGCTGTTGGACATTGGCACCGCCCTTCCGGAACGCCTCAAGTCACGGAATCTCGGTGCGCCACTCGGTCGGCCCCAGCAAAGCACTCTCTTCGTCGTGTGGATAGGTCGAACCGAACGCGGTTCGACAGCGGCACAGTCAGATGCGTGGGGCAACGAGTGTCCAACCGCGTCAGATAGTCGAGTGACCAATCTGTAGTAGCTCTGGCTTTGTGCTCATGCCCGTTCAATCGATGAGCAGCGCGCGGCGAGCCGCCGGACTCGACGCTAGACGCCTGCGTGGAGTAAGCACATGATGGGCTCCCGGTGCGAACACGGCTCCATGAGAGGACGCCATGAAATTTCGCCCAGTGCTGTTAGCCCTTGCACTCCTAGCGGCCATGCTGCCTTTGGCGCGTTCCGTCGCGTCGGATGCGTCCGCTGGCGTGGTCGCCGAGGAGCTGTGTTTCGGTCAGGTGCCGACGATTGTCGGTGTCGAGGAGGAGCAGCAAGTCGTCGGCACTGATGGCCCTGATGTGGTGATCGCACACGGTGGCGAGATCGACACGGGCGATGGCGACGATCTGGTGTGCGTCATCGGTAAGCCGGAGCGTGGACAGCCCCCTGGGCGCTTGATCTACGCGGGCAGCGGTAACGATCGCGTGGACAACTCGCGATCGGGATACGACTACGCGACCTACTTGGGTGCGGGTGCGGATGAGTACATCGGTGGACCAGCTAGAGAGTTTGTGAGTGCGTTTCAAGAATCTCAATCGTCCGGGCCGGGAGGGGATTTGGACGTCGATGCGATCGCGACTGCAGGTGCCAGTGACATGGTGTTCAGCGGTGGAGGATCCGACGTAGTGGACCTGGGTGAGGGACGTGACGACCTGTTTCTCAGTGCCCGTCGACCGACGGACGGGAGCTTCAAGGGAGGGACTGATTGGGACTCCCTCCACCTACGGCTCGTGGGCCCGGATCATTCCTGGACCATTGACGACCGAGGAGAGCGGCTGCTGCGCGACGGGCTCTCTGTCGGTGGGTGGGACAGCTTCGGGCGCTTCCACGTCTCCACCCGAGGGGGGTCGATCACCTTCTTCGGGACGGATCAAGTCGAGACGCTCGACGTTCGACGCGCAAAGGGTCCGCTGGATGTGCGGATGGGTGCCGGTGACGACACCGTCCAACTTGTGAGCAGCACAGTGGACCATCGGCTCAGCGGTGGCAAGGGCAGAGACACGTTGCAGTACAAAGTCCGCCCCGGCAACTCTCTTCGCTTCATCCATCTCGACCTCTCGCGGGGCATTCTTCGAGACATCGGGGAGTCGGACGGAGAAGGGAGCGTCTCGCGGGCTGCCAACTTCGAAAATGCACGCGTGGCAAACCTCAGCGGCGGACCTAGCGTCATGGGCGGCACTAGCGGAGCCAACGTGCTCACCACGCAGGCGTACAGGGTCACGATGTACGGGAGGGGTGGCGACGACGTCCTCGTCGGCGCCTCGGGCCAGGACGTGCTTGTGGGCGGCCCTGGTTACGACTCAGCCGACGGGGGGCGAGGCGCGGATGGGTGCGAGGCTGAGGTCCGAGTCAATTGCGAATACTGAAGGGAACCCTTCGAGGCGGGAATCACTCTGTTGTCAGCGCGTGTTTGTGCTGAGGTTCCCGCGTCCTGACCTCCGCCTCGCCAACATCGTCAACGATTGCCAGTTACGCGGGGGAGTCCAAGCATGACTCCGAGTGGTGGTGACCAACCCCCTCTGACCTGGCGAGCTCTCATGGTGAGTTGGTCACGCTGCTGACGTTGATCGCCGTCAACCGCGCCTGGGAGATCGTGCCGCCGCCGAACGTCTGGCACTGCAGCGACGCGGTTCCGCCCTTGGCGTAGGTGGTGACGAGGTTGTTGGTGATGATCTGTGTCGCGGCGAAGGTGCCGCTTTGGACGAAGCTGGTGTCTTTGTGGCCCAGTCCGTCCACAAGATCACAGTCGATGATGTCTGCTCCGACGTTGGTGTCGATCTGCGCTTTGGAGATGAGCACGTAGGCGCCGGCCGGCAGGCTCAGCGACGCCATGGTCGTGATCGTCGTGGGGATGGCGACTCCGGTCTCGAAGTGCGTGGAGTAGGCAGGGCCGCCGTGGCTGAGCGCGGTCTTCGCCTCGCTGGCTAGGTCCTTGGTGCCCACGGATCCGTCGAGGATCTTCGCGCCGTTGACCGCGGCCTTCTTGAGCTTTCCCTTGGTGACCGCCTGTCCGGCGAGATCCTCGGTCTGGACGTTGCCGTTCTTGATCGACTTCGAGACGACCGAGTTGTCCGGGGCGATGGTCACGGCGGCATAGGCGCCGGTGCTCATCGCGACCAGAAGAGCGAAAAGAGAGATGACCATGGACGGCGACGGCCGCAACCTCCGTATCGAGACCTTGTTGGCGTTGTTCGACATGTTCGTGCCTCCATCGAGCTGAGACGTCAGATTGTTCGACGGTAAACCCCACGACCAGTCGCCGATAGGGCGCAGAGGCCGACCGCCGTGACCCACCGCCGGTCGCCCGCGCGAGCCGGTCTGGCATGTTTGCCTGCAACGACTAGGAGAGTGTTCATGAGGCTGCTGCTCACGTCCTCCGGCATCACCAACCCGACCATCAACGCAGCATTGGTCGACCTGCTGGGCAAGCCGATCTCCGACTCCCGAGCCCTGTGCATCCCCACCGGCATCTATCCGTTTCCAGGCGGGGCCGACATGGCCGGCCAGATGATCCGCGGGCTGACCAAGAACCCCTTGTGCGACCTGGGATGGAAGACGTTGGGGCTGCTGGAACTGACGGCTCTCCCCACCATCGACGATGCCGTCTGGACCGCTGCGGTCCAGGAGACCGACGCGCTGCTGGTGTGGGGTGGTGACCCCCTCTATCTGGCCTACTGGATGCGGCAGTCCGGGCTGACGAACCTCCTGCGGTCACTGCGGCCCGAGGCGGTCTACGTGGGGGTGAGCGCCGGAGCCATGGCGGCGACCTCCACGTTCGGCGAGACCTACCCTGAGCCGCCGAATGGCACCGGCACCCCGCTCACGTCCGAGGACATGGTGTTCCCCACACCCCAGGGAGACATCGACAGGACCTTCGTCACCGCTCAGGGAGCGGGGCTGGTCGACTTCACGTTGATCCCGCACCTCGATCACGAATATCACCCCGATGCTTCCCTCGGCAACGCGGAGACCTGGGCCTCGAAGCTACCGCTGCCGACGTACGCCATCGACGACCAGACCGCCATCAAGGTGATCGACGGCACCGTCGAGGTCGTCTCTGAAGGGAACTGGAAGCTGTTCGCACCCTAGGAGGCTGCGTCAGCCCCAGCTGCACCCGCAGTGCGGGTGCCGCGGCCAGGCGTGGTGGGGGAGCGACAGATCGGCGGCGAGGGTGAGCGTGGCCGACCACGTGGCCGGCCGGTCGCCCTCGGCGTACGACGCCAGCTCGCGGACCGCCAAGCAGAGCGCAGCCTGGGCCAGCAACGGGTCGCTGGGGACGGAGGGACCCGGCCGGGACTCCAGCTGCTCGAGCACCAGCCCCCGCCGCGGGTCGCCCTCGGCGAGGTGGGCGTCGACGCAGCGCAGACAAGCCGTCGCTCCGGGGACCACGAACGGACCGAGCCGCGCCCTGTCGGGCAACAGCGTCACGACCAGGTGGGTGCGGTCCTCGCGCACCAACAGGTCGACCTGAGAGCGGGCCGGCTCCCCCGGAGAGACCACCAGCGTCACCGTTGGCCGGTCGTCGGCGGCCATGTCGAGACCGGCGAGTGCGACCCGGTCGGCCGCGGCGGCGAGCCAGGGCTCCGGAGCCACGACGGCGACCCGACAGCTCGCCCGGGCGGCCAGCGCGCGCGGGAGCGGCAGGTCCGCGGGCCGCGAAGACGGCCGCGGCGGTCCCTCGCGGGTCGTCGCGGACCGCGCCGTCGAGCTCGGCGCGCTCGACCAGCACTCCGGCTTCGGCCAGGCGGTCGAGGGCCAGGCCGGCCTCGGGCGTCAGTGACGACAGCCCATCGCCTCGGCCGAGGTCCCGCAGCAGGCGGCGTACCCCGTCGGTGTCGGGCAGCACGACGCGGGGCCGGTCGAGGCCGACCTGCAGGTGCGCGTCGTCACGACGGAACACCTGCAGCCCCGGAAGCAGAACCGGCTGGCTGGGCGTGCGTCGTAGCTGATCGGCGGCGTGCGAGCTCACGGCCTGCACGCTGCCACGCGCGGACTACGCCCGTCGGGGTCTCTCCACAGCCGCGAACGCCAACGGCGGCGCCACCCGGCCTGGGCCGGGGTGGCGCCGCCGCGCGACGTGTTGGGGGGTGTGCTCAGGCCTTGCCGAGGATGCGGTTGAGGTTGATGCCGCACACGGGGCACTTGGCCTTGGCCATCCGGGTGCCCTTGTCGTTCACGTGCACCTCGCCCTCGGCCTCGCGCTTCTCCTTGCACTTCACGCAGTAGAACTCGCCGCTCCAGGTCTCCGCCATGACGGCCTCCTTGCCTATCCAGTTTTCGGTCGTCGCGACGGGGTTTCTTGGGGAAGCCCGTCGGAAGCCCAGCGTGGGTGCCGCTAGACCGTTCACGACCCTACGGCACGCCTGTCTGAGCGTGAAACAGGCGCACCGAAGCGTCGTCCGGCGTGTCTCGGGCGCCATCTTGGGCGTGAAACGCCTCACAGATCACTCGTCGCGTTGCTCAGTAGCCTGCGCGCATGCCTTTCGAGCACCTCCGGGTGGAGCGCCGCGACGACGGCGTGGCCCTGTTGACCCTCGACAACCCAGCTCAGCGCAACGCGATGTCGGGGCCGATGACGGCGTCCTGGGTCGCTGCGATCGACGACCTCAGGGACGATCGCTCGGTCCGTGCGGTGGTGGTGACCGGCGAGGGTCCGGCGTTCTGCTCCGGCGGCGACACGTCGTGGATCGTCAGCGAGCCGGACGCGACGGTCGACGCGCTGCGCTCCCGGATGGTCGCCTTCTACCGCG
Source organism: uncultured Actinomycetota bacterium (assembly GCA_963758885.1). GTDB lineage: Bacteria > Actinomycetota > Actinomycetes > Propionibacteriales > Nocardioidaceae > Nocardioides. The sequence goes on along the minus strand of CAVWXS010000029.1, from coordinate 72,461 downwards.
CCTGGTTGTCGATCCGGTCCCTCGAGGTGCCGACCATCGCCGCGGTCAACGGCGCCGCGATCGGCGCGGGGCTGTGCCTGGCACTGGCGTGCGACATCCGGTACGCCGCCCGGTCGGCGCGACTGGGTGCGCCGTTCGTCCGGCTCGGCATGCATCCCGGCATGGCCGCGACCTGGCTGTTGCCCGAGGCGGTCGGCCTGGCGGCCGCCCGCGACCTGCTGCTCACCGGACGCACGGTCGACGCCGACGAAGCCCTCCGGCTCGGCCTGGTCTCACGCGTCGTCGACGACGGGTCGTTCCGCGACGACGTGCTGGGCGCAGCTGCCGCGATCGCCGCGACGGCACCCATCGCCAGCCGGCTCACCAAGCTCGCACTCGCCGACGGCGGCCACGCGACGTACGACGCGGCCCTGCAGTGGGAGGCCATGGCCCAGCCCATGACTTTGGCGACCGAGGATCTCCAGGAAGGCATCCGCGCGGCGCGCGAGAAGCGGGCACCGTCGTTCAGGGGTCGATGAGGGCGCCGACGGTCAGCCGAGGCGGCGCGCGCCGTCGAGGACCAGGCGCTGGCCGGTGACGTAGCCGGCCGCCTCGGAGGCGAAGAAAGCGACCGCGTTGGCGATGTCCTCGGGGGTGCCGAACCGGCCGAGCGGGGTCGAGGCGACGTAGGCGGCCCGCACCTCGTCGCCGACGTCGTGATGGCGCTCGACCGGGACGAAGCCCGGCGCCACCGTGTTCACGGTGATGCCGTCAGGTGCCAGCTCGCGGGCCCAGCACTGGGCCAGGCCGACCTGCGCCGCCTTGGCCGTCGCGTACGCCGAGCGGTGCGGCGGCGGCCGGTCGGCCACCTCGGAGTCGATGTGCACGATCCGCCCCCACCCGCGCTCTCGCATGCCCGGCAGCACGGCGAGCCCCAGCAGCACGGGGCTCTTCACGAAGAACTCGAGCTGGTCGAGGTGGTCGCGCCAAGTGGTGTCGGCCAGGGCGATGTCGGGCTGCGGACCGGTCGCGTTGACCACGAGCACGTCGACCGGGCCGAGGCTCGACCCGATCGACGCCACCAGCTCGCCGACCCGGTCCTCGTCGGTGACGTCGGCGACGAAACCCGTAGCCGTGCCACCGGCGGACCGGATTGCCGTCACGGCGGCGTCGACCTGGTCGCCGTGGATCCCGTTCACCGCCACCGAAAGGCCGTCGCGGGCCAGCCGGGCGGCGATCACCCGGCCCAGTCCCTGTGAGCTGCCCGTCACCAGCGCCACTCTCGCGCTCATGGGCCGCATCCTGCCCCCTCACCGAGAACAGAAGAAGGGGCTCCCCGCCCGTTCCGCGACGCTTGCCTTCCCCTTGCGAACGTCACCTCCCGGACTGGGAGCCCCATCTGCCGTCAACGCTAGGCGGCTGTCGGTGGCGGGGTCAACGCGGCCGGCCCGTTACCCGCGTGTCGCCTGTGGACAGCTTGTGGACAACACTGGGGAGAACCGCCGTCTCCGGTGCAGGAGCGGTGGACAGGTAGCCTCGTGGCGGCCTTGGCTGTGGACAGAGAATCACGCGTCGGCGGCCCACGGGCCGCTGACCAGCGACGATGTCGGCACCGCTCGTCCACCGGGTGTGGAGAGAAGAAAGTTCGAGGAGATGGCGGGCACCTACGGGTCGTACGGCGGCGGACCGGTCGCGGCGCTGCGCCGGATCGCGTTCCTGATGGAGCGCGGCCGCGAGGAGACCCGCCGGATCCAGGCGTTCCGCAACGCCGCCGCCGTCATCTTGCCGCTCCCGTCCGAGGAGCTGGCCGCCCGAGTCGCGGCCGGCACGCTCACCGAGCTGGCCGGCATCGGGCCGAGCACGGCCAAGGTCATCACCGACGCTGCGAACGGGGTGATGCCGGAACGACTCGAGAAGCTCGAGGCGGCCTTCGGGCCACTGGTCAAGGGCGGCGACGAGGTGCGCGCGAGGCTCAAGGGAGACCTCCACTCCCACTCCGACTGGTCCGACGGTGGGTCACCGATCGAGGAGATGGCCTTCACCGCCATCGAGCTGGGGCACGAGTACCTCGTGCTCACCGACCACTCGCCCAGGCTGACCGTCGCGCGAGGGCTGAGCGTCGAACGGCTGACCCGCCAGCTCGGCGTCGTCGAGGCGATCAACGACCACCTCGCCGGCAGCCAACAGGACGGGGACTTCACTCTGCTCAAAGGGATCGAGGTCGACATCCTCGACGACGGAGGGCTCGACCAGACCGACGAGATGCTGGCCCGGCTCGACCTCCGGGTCGCCAGCGTCCACAGCAAGCTGCGGATGGACGCGGCCCCGATGACCAAGCGGATGATCGGCGCCATCAAGAACCCGCGCATGAACGTGCTGGGCCACTGCACGGGTCGGATGGTGATGGGCAACCGCGGCACCCGACCGCCGTCGAGCTTCGATGCCAGAGCGGTCTTCGAGGCTTGCGCCGAGCACGACGTCGCCGTCGAGATCAACTCGCGTCCCGAACGCCGCGACCCGCCGACCAAGCTGCTCGAGCTCGCGCGCGACCTCGGCTGCCTGTTCTCGATCGACAGCGACGCGCACGCCCCTGGTCAGCTCGACTTCCAGCAGTACGGCTGCGAGCGCGCACACGACGCCGGCATCGACCCCGACCGCATCGTCAACACCTGGCCGCGCGATCGGCTGCTCGCGTGGGCCAACCCGCCCTAGCTTCCAAGGCACCGCTGACGTCGCTGTCGCCCAGGTACCTGCCACGACTGGGTCGACGGCGATAACGTGAGGACATGTCCCCGGACTCCGAGGTGGAGGTACGCCGTTCGAAGCGGCGCCGCCGCACGGTCTCGGCGTACCGCGAGGGCGACCGGATCATCGTGCTGATCCCGGCGTCGCTGACCCGCCGGCAGGAGGCCGAGTGGGTCGAGACGATGGTGGCCCGGATCGAGAAGTCCGAGCGCCGCCGCCGTCCCACCGACGACGACCTGCACGCACGGGCCACGGCGCTCAGCGACGAGTTTCTCGGCGGCCTCGCCGAGCCGGTCTCGGTGCGGTGGGTCGACAACCAGCGCTCCCGCTGGGGTTCCTGCACCCCGGGCGACCGCACGATCCGGCTGTCCGCGCGACTGCAGGGCATGCCTTCGTGGGTGGTCGACTACGTGCTCGTCCACGAGCTCGCACACCTGCTGGCTCCCGGTCACGACGCGGCGTTCTGGGCCTGGGTCGACCGCTACCCGCACGCCGAGAGGGCCAAGGGCTACCTGCTCGGCTGGTCCGCCGCTGCCCGCGTCGACGACCCGCTCGGCGGCGAGGTCGACTAGCCCTGACGTTCGGTGGTTGAGGTGCGAGGGCCGCCAGCGACCGAGCCTCGAAACCACTCGAGCCGGACATCGTGTGGTTTCGAGGCTCGGCGCTGGCGGCTCCTCGCACCTCAACCACCGATGAAGTCGCTCGCGAGCCAACCTGATCAGCACGTGCATCTCGTCCTCGAGCTCGGGCAGCGCGTCGACCGGCCACCACCTGACGTCGAGCGACTCCTCGCTCGCCGCATGGCGTACGTCGGCCCGGGCGCGGGCAGCGAACCGGACATCGAGATGATGGACGTCGCCGCGGGGGTCGCAGAAGCCGACGACGTGCTCGTCGAGGTGGACCGGCTCGGGGTGGAGGTCGAGGTCGGCGACACCCGACTCCTCACGTGCTTCGCGCAGCGCCGCTGCCGCGAGGGTCGAGTCCCCCGGTTCGAGATGGCCGCCGAAGGCGAACCAGCGACGGGCCTTGCGGTGCAGGTTGAGCAGCACCTCGTCACCCGTGGCCGACACCACCAGCGTTCCGGCCGTCAGGTGGTCGGGGAAGCATGACCGCCGTTCGCCATCCGCGTGACGCTCGAGGTGCGCGACGAAGCGCAACCGCAACGCCTCCTGGTCGGCCGTCGGTGCGGACCATCCGCCCAGTGTCGCGAGCGCGTCAGCGTGCAGGCTCACTCGTCGGTGCCGACGTGGCCCTCGTCCTCGGTGGGCTCCTCGCCGTCCAGCATCCGCTGGAGGGCGGCGTCGAAGTCCTCCTCCGACATCTCGTCCGGCGCGCTCGCGCCCTCCCGGAAGCCGAGCGGGTCGTCGAGGTCGGCGGCGGTCGGCAGCAGCGCGGCGTTCATCCACACGCCGTCGCGGGCCTCCTTGCCCTGACGGGTGCGCAGCGCGCCCCACAAGGTAGAAGCGTCGCGCAGCCGGCGCGGCCGCAGCTCGAGCCCGACGAGCGCGGCGAAGGTGTCCTCGGCGGGACCGCCCGCCGCGCGGCGACGGCGTACGGCTTCCTGGAGCTTGCTCGCGCTGGGCATCCGCTCGGCGGTCGCCTGGCTGACGACCTCGTCGACCCATCCCTCGACGAGCGCCAAGGTGACCTCGAGCCGCTCGAGAGCGGCCTGCTGTGCGGGCGACTTGTCCATCTCGAACATGCCACCCTCCATCAGCTCGCGCATGGAGTCGGGGTTGTTCATGTCGATGCCGCGCATCTTCTCCTCGAGCGAGCTCTGGAGGTTCGCGGTGTTGACCTCGATGCCCTTGGCGTAGTCGGTGACCGCGCCGAGCAGGTGCTCGCGCAACCACGGCACATGGGCGAACAGGCGCTGGTGGGCGGCCTCGCGGAGCGCGAGGTAGAGCAGCACGTCGTCCTCGGTGACGTCGAGACCGGAGGCGAACTCCTTGACGTTCTCGACCACCAGGGCGGCCTTGCCAGGAGCCCCGAGAGGAAGCCCGACGTCGGAGGCGCTGAGCACCTCGCCGGCCAAGGCGCCGAGGCCCGAGCCGACCTGCGAGGCGAGCATCGCGCCGATTGCTTTGCCGAGCATGCCGACGATGGGGCCGGCCATGGCCTGCGCGTCGCCACCGGGGAAGGCGTTGCCCAGCCCGGCCACGGACGACTCGGCGATCGGCTCGACGAGCCGCTTCCAGCGGTCGACGGTGCCGACGATCCACTCGGCACGGCTCCAGGCCGCGGTGGACTCACCCCGGAGGGGAAGTCGGTGGTCTCGTCGAGCCACAGGTCGGCGAGACGGACGGCGTCGGCGACCTGGTTGTGCTGCTTCTGCGACGGGGAGGGGTCCGCCTCCTGGGCGATGCCCCGACGGGCCATGTCGGTGGCGACCTCCCAGTTGAGCGGGCCGTCGTACGGCTGCATCATCGCCTGGATCTGTCCGAACAGGGCGCCGAGGTCGGGCATCCCCGCCCCGCCCGCCCCACCGGGGCTGCCGAAGATCGCGCCGAGGTTACCCAGGCCGCCACCGGTGAAGAACTGCTCGAACGGCGTGCCCTTGAACGGGTTCCGGTCGTCGTCCCCACCCTGCTCGGGGGTCTCGTCCCGATCATTGTCCCCGGGGTCGTTGGTCATGCCTCAACGGTACGGCGTCCAGCCCAACGTTCGCCCTCAGCGCAACCCCGACCTCGAGTTGCGCCTCGTGTACCCGCGAGTTGCGTGAATTGTCCGTGCGACTTGCGTGATGTGTCCGCCCAGCCGTGCAGCTGACGCAACTCGGCGGTGCAGGAGGCGCAACTCGGCGGTGCAGCGAGGCGCAACTCGGCGGTGCAGGGGGCGCAACTCGGCGCAACTAGGGTGGGGGAGGTGGACGTGCTGCGCCTGGTCGACATCAGTGACACCCCGCTCGACGTGGCGGAGGTCATGGAGGTCATGGAGGACGCGTCATCCGGGGGCGTGACCGTCTTCGTCGGGCGCGTCAGGGACCACGACGGCGGCCAGGACGTGACCGGGCTGGAGTACTCCGCGCACCCCTCGGCACTCGACAAGCTGCGCGACGTCTGCGCCCAGGTCGCCGCGACGTACGACGTCACGGCGCTGGCCGCCGTCCATCGCACCGGCACGCTGACCATCGGCGACATCGCCGTCATCTGCGCGACCGCGACGGGCCACCGTGGCGAGTCCTTCGAGGCCACCCGCGCGCTGATCGACACGTTGAAGGACGAGGTGCCGATCTGGAAGCACCAGTCGTTCGCCGACGGCACCGAGGAGTGGGTCGGCTCGCCCTAGGCTAGCGCGCCTGGCTTCCCATGACGGGCACTCGCGCGCCTTCCTCAACCAGTCCGAGGACCTCCCTACCCTCAACTGTGTGGAGATCCTGCTCTGGCTGGTGCCGCCTGCCGTCGTGACGCTGCTCGCGATGGGGTGGGTGTCGTGGCTGGGTCGCGAGGGTCGCGGCGAGGTCGACCGTGAGGAGTCGGTACTGCGGCTCACGAAGGCGATGGAGAAGGAGCACCCTGGGGCGCGTCGGTCCCGGCCGGTCACGGTGCGCGATCGCAGCACGGGCGTCGCGGTGCGACGCTCCACCCGTCGCGTGTCCTGATTGGGGGCGAGTGAGAGGGTTGCCCGCATGACCCAGCGGACGACGGCCGGCCTGGTGGCCGTGCTGCTGCTCGCTGCCCTCGTCGCGTGGACGTCTTTCCGGCCGATGCCCTTCGTCACCTACGAGCCCGGCACGACGATCAACGTGCTCGGCGAGGAGGACGGCAAGGAGATCATCCAGGTCGTCGGCCACAAGGTCTTCCGCGACGCCGGAGAGCTGCGGATGACCACCGTGATGGTCTCCACGCCCGGCGCCCGGCTCGACCTCTACACCTTGATGACCAACTGGCTGAACCCCAACGACGCCATCTACCCCTACGAGGCGGTGTACGAACCGGACCTCGACCAGGACGAGAACCGCGAGGAGGGCCAGGTCGAGATGGTCACCTCCCAGGACAGCGCGGCAGCGGCCGCGCTTCGCGAGCTCGGGTACGACGTCACACCGGTCATCGAGGTCGTCGCCGTGACCGACGGCACTCCAGCGGCCGGCAAGCTCAAGGTGCGCGACGTGCTGCTGGAGGTCGGCGGCATCCCGATCACCTCGGGCGAGGACGTCGCGAAGGCCGTCACCGCGGCCGAGAAGGGCGAGCCGATCGACTTCAAGGTCCGACGTGGCGGCAAGGACGGCAAGATCGTCGAGACCTCGATCACGCCGACCACCATCGACGGCGCGCAGCGGGTGGGCATCCGCATCGGCACCGGTTTCGACCTGCCGTTCCAGGTGTCGGTCAACATCAGTGACAAGATCGGCGGCCCGAGCGCGGGGTTGATGTTCTCCCTGGCCATCTTCGACACCCTCACCCCCGGCTCGATGACCGGCGACCAGGTGGTGGCCGGCACCGGCACCATCGACGAGGAGGGCAAGGTCGGTCCGATCGGCGGGATCCAGCAGAAGATCGTGGGCGCTCGCGAGGACGGCGCGGAGCTCTTCCTCGTGCCGCCCGACAACTGCGACGACGCCCTCGGTGCCCGCAACGGCGACATGCGTTTGGTGAAGGCCGTCACCATGCATGCAGCGGTGCAGGCCATCGAGAAGTGGGTCGAGGACCCCGACGCGAAGCTACCGACCTGCGCCGCCACCGACTGAGCGGAAGGCCGACGGATGAACCCAGACAGTTCGACGGGCGGTTCGACGGACGAGTCGACGGGCGACGTACCTGGGCCCCTCGACGAGATCCTCGACCCCGCCCTGGCGTCGGCTGTCCTCGAGATCGAGCAGCACATCGCGTCGGGGGGCTGGGACCAACCCGCCCGCCTCTACGCCCTGGTCCCGACTGCCGAGCTGGTGGAGAAGGAACCCGCGCTGGCCCACGCGATGGGCCTCGACGAGGCCGCGGCCGCCGGCTCCTTGACCCCGGTCGAGCAGGAGCCACTCGGCTCCGACCTCGAGCGCTCGCTGGAGTCCATCGCCTGGCCGTCCGGCGTGGCCGGGTGCGCGGCCGTGGTGGAGCGGCTCGTGCTGCCACCCGACGCCGAGTCCGTGGTCCTGGAGGACCCCGACGGGGCGACGGCCTACGCGCGCGAGCATCCCGACCGCCAGGACGTCCGCATCGTCGCGGGCGCCACCCGCGCCGGGGCGACGTACTGTGCCCTGCGGTTGCGCGCCGCCGACGACGACCAGTCCGTGCTGACGGGCGCGGAGCTGGTGCCCGGCCTCCTGGCGTTGCTGCGCGACACCCTGGAAGACCCCACCGCAGATGTCCCTGAGCACTCCCGAGGAGAGGACGTTCGGTGAGCGACCGGTTCGACGAAAACCAGCACGAGGAGACGGCCGCACCCGCCCGCCCGCAGAGCAGGTCCCGCGCCCTGCTGATCACCGGCCTGGTGCTGGTGCTGGCGTTCTTCGCGCTGACCACCTTCTCCTCGATCTACACCGACCGGCTGTGGTACCGCGCCGAGGGCTACGGCGAGGTCTTCAGCAAGCTGTTCTGGACCCGCACCGGACTGTTCGTGTTGTTCGGCCTGCTGATGGCTGTCGCGGTCGGCGCCAACATGTACCTCGCCCACCGCTTCCGCCCGTTCTTCCGCCCCGACTCCCCGGAGCAGGCCGGGCTCGAGCGCTACCGCGACGCCGTGCTGCCCGTGCGCGGCTGGCTGCTCGCCGGTGTGTCGACCGTCATCGGACTCTTCGCCGGCACCGCGGCGGCGGGGGAGTGGCGCACCTACCTGCTCTGGGCCAACCGCACGGACTTCGACCGCAGCGACCGGTTCTTCGGCCAGGACATCGGCTTCTACGTCTTCGAGCTCCCGTGGCTGCACTACCTGGTCAACTTCGCGATGGCCGCCCTGGTCATCGCGCTGCTCGCGGCCGCCACCGTGCACTACCTGTACGGCGGCATCCGGCTGCAGACTCCGGGCGACCGGCTGACCGGCGCCGCGCAGGTGCAGTTCTCGGTGCTGCTGGGACTCTTCGTGCTCGCCAAGGCCGCCGACTACTGGCTCGACCGCTACGACCTGGTCAGCGCCTCCGGCAACGCTGATCGACGGCATCACCTACACCGACGACCACGCGGTGCTGCCGGCCAAGAACATCCTGCTTGGCATCTCGGTGATCTGCGCCATCTTGTTCTTCCTCAACATCTGGCGCCGGACGTGGACGCTGCCGTCGGTGGGGCTCGCCCTGCTCGTCTTGTCGGCCGTCCTGCTCGGGATGATCTGGCCCGGCATCGTGCAGGCCTTCCAGGTCCGGCCGACCGAGCAGGACAAGGAACGCCCCTACATCGCCAACAACATCGCCTCGACCCGCGAGGGCTACGACATCCAGGACGTCGACCTCACGGAGTACACCGGCACCGGCGTGGGCTCCGACGACCAGGCGACCGTGCTCGCCGACACCGCGTCGGTGCCGCTGGTCGACCCCCAGCTGGTGCACCAGGCCTTCGAGCAGATCCAGCAGGTCCGCTCCTACTACTCGGTCTCCGACGTGCTCGACGTCGACCGCTACGACATCGAAGGCACCGACCGGGCGCTGGTGCTGGGAGTGCGCGAGCTCGACCAGCGGGGTCTGCCCGACGACGCCCGCAACTGGTCCAACCTCCACACCGTCTACACCCACGGCAACGGCATCATCGCGGCGTTCGCCAACCAACGGCCGGCCAACGACGGCGCCGAGGGCACCGAGATCCAGTGGGCCGAGGGCCAGCAGGAGAACCAGAACGCGCTGTCCGAGGCCACCGGCGGCTACGAGAGCCGGGTCTACTACGGCGAGCAGAGCCCCGACTACTCCATCGTCGGCAAGGTCGAGGGTGCCGGTGACGTCGAGCTCAACCTCGGGGGCGAGTCCGACAGCAGCGAGTCCACGACGTACGACGGTGACGGTGGGGTCGACGGTCGGCAGCACGTTGCGCAAGCTGCTGTACGCCGTGAAGTTCGGCGACCCCAACTTCCTGCTGTCCGAGCGGGTCAACGAGAACAGCAAGGTGCTCTACATCCGCAACCCGCGCGAGCGCGTGCAGAAGGTCGCGCCGTGGCTGACGGTCGACTCCGACGCCTACCCGGCGGTGGTCGACGGAAAGATCCTCTGGGTCGTCGACGGCTACACGACGACCGACCGCTACCCGCTGGCGGAGAAGGAGTCGATCCAGACGATGACGGACGACTCGCTCACCCAGGCCAACAACCTGCCGATCGTGCCGACCGACCAGATCAACTACATGCGCAACGCGGTCAAGGCGACCGTCGACGCCTACGACGGCACCGTGCGGCTCTACGCCTGGGACACCGAGGACCCGATGCTGCGCGCGTGGCGGGCGGCCTTCCCCGACACCGTCCTCGACCGCGAGGAGATGCCCGCCCGAGCTGGTCAGCCACCTGCGCTACCCCGAGGACCTGTTCAAGGTGCAGCGCTACCAGTTCGCGCGCTATCACGTGACCGACCCGGGCACCTTCTACCAGAAGGACGCCTGGTGGGAGGTGCCGAGCGACCCGGAGCAGTCGGGCAAGCTCCAGCCGCCGTACCGCTTGTTCGTGCAGGACCCCGAGACCGGCGTCGACAAGTTCTCGCTGACCTCGGTCTACGTGCCGTACAACAAGAACAACCTGGCGGCGTTCGTCTCCGTCGACTCCGACGCCGCCGATCCGGAGACCTACGGCCGCATCCGGGTGCTCCAGCTGCCCAACGAGAACACGCCGGGCCCGGGCAACATCGCCAACGAGATGCAGTCCGACCCCGATGTCACCCAGGCGTTGCTGCCGTTGACCCAGGGGGGCTCGTCCCGCGTGACCTACGGCAACCTGCTGACGCTGCCGGTGACCGGCGGCCTGATGTACGTCCAGCCGATCTACGCGACGCGTCAGCTCTCCGACGCCAGCTACCCGATCCTGCGCTACGTCACCGTCTCGTACGGCGACGAGGTCGGCATCGGCGAGACGCTCGCCGAGGCGATCAGCGACGTGCTGGGCGGCGAGGAGCCCCCGCCGCCCGAGGACGGCGGCGAGGACAACCCGCCCGACGACGGCGGCGGCAACGTCCCGACGCGGGTCCGCAACCTCCTCGCGCAGGCCGAGGACGACTTCGAGGCAGCCGACCGCGCGTTCGCCGAGGGCAAGGTCGGCCAGTGGGCCACGCTGATCGAGGAGGGTCGCGAGAAGGTCGACCAGGCCATCCGCATCCTCAACGAGCGCGACGCAGGCACCGGCGGCGAGGCGCAGCCCTGAGCCGCTGTCAGCCGAGCCGGGTCCAACCCCGATTTTGGGTCGTCTCCGGCCGTGGAGTAACGTTGGCCGGGCCGACGCGGGGTGGAGCAGTTCGGTAGCTCGCTGGGCTCATAACCCAGAGGTCGCAGGTTCAAATCCTGCCCCCGCTACAAGTAAAACCGCAGGTCAGAGCCGGGTTCGTGGGTCACCACGGGCCCGGCTCTTGCGTTCGATGTCAGCAGCAGTGTCTGCTGACATTGCCGCGAGATGGCCCCTGAGTGGCCCGTAGGGCGAAGAATCGCGAAGGCTGGCGAAGGTCTACGGAAGGTGCGCACGACGACCTCTTGGCCATCGACCCAGAGGTCAAACTCGTTCAACGCCCCCCGTCGCAACTAGCCAAACTGCGAATCGTTGGCGGATTGCCCCGCCGCAAGGCCTGGGTCCTGGCCCGCGCGGGCGAGTTCGGCTTGGACAAATCCTGAGGCAAGGAGTTCGCGCACCAGCCCCCCGACGTACTGGACTGTGTGCTCGCTGCGGTCTTGCCGCACTCCGACGGCCTGGCGGATCTGCATGAAGGCGGGTTCCAGTAGCCGGTGAGTGACGCCGTCTCCGACGAAAGCAGTCAGGGGCTGGCGGATTCCTGCCGCGACCTCCAGGCCCTGTTCAACGAAGACGTCCGTGCCATCGGTGCCGCGGACGATTTCGGCGTGCTCGATCGTGCGGGTGAGGTAGAGGTCGTACGCCGAGCCCTCCTTGACGCCGATCCGTACGCCGGGACGGTCCACTTCCTCCGTCCGCTCGAACGGGGCATCCGCCGCGACTACGTACACGCCTTCGATGGTCAGATAGGGCGGGCTGAAGGCGACCTCACCCTCCCGTGCCGGCTCGATCGCCAGGAAGGTCACGTCGGCTTCGCCCTCCGCCAGCGCAGCGAAGGACTTGCGTGCCGCGTCGACGCAGATGAACTCGACCGGGACACCAAGCCGCGAGGCCAGCTCGCGAGCGATCGCAACCGTCACTCCGCCAGGGTCCTCAGGCGTGCCGTGCGTGAGGACGGGGTTGCCGAGGTTGATGGCGGCGCGCAGCGTGCCTGTTGGTGCGAGGTCTTGGACGATCTCTGGGGTCGGATCGGGGGAGTCAGTCATGCTCACGAGGCCCAGTACAGCTCGTCGGGGTTGGCGACGAGGATCTGGCGCAGCACGTCGTCGTTGGGCACCCACCCGTAGAGAAGGTTGAGGAGGTCCGCGTCGTTGGGCATCGGGACCTCGCCGCGAGAAGCGGTGGGATGCGGCCAGTCCGATCCCCACACCATGCGTTCCGGTGCGGCCTGCACGAAGGCGGCGCCGACCGCGCTCCGGTCCGCGTACGTCGGCGGGCCGACGGGGGACTCGTGGTAGACGCCCGAGACCTTGACCCAGGTGGATCCCTGGTCGATGAGGCCGAGGATCGCGACGTAGGCCGGGTGGGCGGTGCCGACCGCGCCTGGGATCCGGCCCATGTGGTCGATCACCAGGGGCGTGGGGAGGTTCGAGAGTCGTTCGAGGTTCTCCAGGATGCCGTCGGCGGTCATGTGGATCTGCACGTGCCAGCCCAGGTCGGCGACGCGCGCGGCGAGAGGCTGGATCAGCTCGGCGCCGGCGCCGCCAGGCCGCGTGAGGTTGAAGCGGATGCCGCGGATGCCGCCGGCGTGAAGGTCGGTGAGCTGGGCGTCGGTGAAGGTGTTGTCGATGACGGCGACTCCGCGAGCCCGGTGCTGGCCCAGCTGGTCGATGGCGTCGAGCGTGCACCTGTTGTCGGTGGCGTAGTTGGACGGAGTGACGACGACAGTCCGCGTCGTTCCGAGTCGGCTGCGGAACAGTCGGTAGTCATGGACGGTGGCCCGCGGGGGCGGCGTGGCCGTGGGAACGGGGTAGGGGAAGCGTTGGGGTTCGAAGATGTGGATGTGGGCGTCCACGGCGCCGGGCGGTGGTCGGAAGTCGGGACGGTTGGTGCCTGCCGAGAAGGGGACGGTGCGGCCGAGCTCCTGCCCGTGGGCTGAAGCGGCGACTCCTGTCAGGCCGGCAGCGCTGCTGGCGACGATGAATGCTCTTCGTGAAAGCTGCATGGTGACTCCTGGTGCTGGGTTGTGATCAGGGCAGGACGCAGAGGCGATGCTCCGTGCGTTCGGGCGCGCCTCAGCGCGAGGTGATGGGTCGGTCAAAGCGGAAGGGCGCGCGCCGCTGGCGGCGCGCTTGACGGTGAGGTCGTCAGTGCGTCACCCCCGGTCGCGAGTCGAGCAAGCGTCGGAGGACGTACGGGGTGATCCCGCCGTGGCGGTAGTACTCGGCGTCCCGATCGGTGTCGAGGCGCACGCGCATCTCAAAGGTTCGGTCATCAGCCCGGACTGTCGCGGTTCGGGGACGTTCGCCATCGTTGAGTGAGTCGAGGCCCGAGATGGTGATGGTCTCTTCGCCGGTCAGGCCCAGGGTCTTGGCGGTCTGCCCGGGGAGGTACTCCAGGGGCAGGATGCCCATGCCGATCAGGTTTGAGCGGTGGATTCGTTCGAAGGACTCGGCCAGGACCGCTCGAACGCCGAGGAGGGCCGGCCCCTTGGCCGCCCAGTCACGCGAGGAGCCGCTCCCGTAGTCCTTTCCTCCGAGAACCACCAGCGGCACGGAGGACGCGGCGTAGGACATCGCGGCGTCGTACACGCTTTCGACGTCCCCGCTGAGGAGGTTGCGCGTGGAGCCTCCCTCGACGCCGGGCACCAGCTGGTTGCGCAGCCGGACGTTGGCGAACGTTCCGCGCATCATCACCTCGTGGTTGCCGCGTCGCGAGGCGTAGGTGTTGAGCTGGAAGCGCTCGACTCCCAGGCTCGTGAGGTACCTGCCGGCCGGGGTGCGCGGCGGGATGGCGCCGGCCGGGGAGACGTGGTCGGTGGTCACGGAGTCGCCGAGCATGACGAGTACGCGCGCGGAGCTGATGTCGCCGACGGGCGAGGGCACCCGGGTCATCCCGTCGAGGTACGGCGGCCTCCGCAGGTACGTCGAGTCGGCGTCCCAGTCGAAGGTGCTACCGGTCGGCGCCTCGAGCGCGCGCCATCGGTCGTCGCCCTCGAAGACGCTCGCGTAGGCAGTGGTGAACATGGAGGCGTCGATCGTGGACTCGATGGTCGCCTGGATCGTCTGCGAGGTCGGCCAGAGATCAGCCAGGTAGACCGGATTTCCGGACTGGTCCGTGCCGAGTGGGTCGTGAATCAGGTCGGTGTCCATGGTGCCGGCCAAGGCATAGGCCACCACCAACGGAGGCGAGGCGAGGTAGTTCATCCGGACGTCCGGGTTGATCCTGCCGTCGAAGTTGCGGTTTCCCGACAGGACGGACACGACGCTGAGGTCGTGGCTCTCCACGGCGGCGGTGATCTCGGGGATGAGGGGGCCGGAGGCGCCGATGCACGTCATGCATCCGTATCCGGCGAGGTGGAAGCCGAGTTGCTCGAGGTACGGGGTGAGGCCGGCGCCGTCGAGGTAGTCGGTGACCACCTTCGAACCCGGTGACAGGCTGGTCTTGACCCAGGCCTTGCTCGACAAGCCGAGCTCGACTGCCCTTTTCGCCAGCAGACCGGCCGCCACCATCACCGACGGGTTGGAGGTGTTGGTGCAGGAGGTGATCGCGGCAATGGCGACGGCACCGTGGTCGACGGTGTGCTCGACGCCGTCCAGCGTCACGTTGACCTTGTTCTCGATGCGTGAGGGAAGGGCTGCGCTGGGATCCGCGGCCTTCGGCGGCTGGCTCCGTGAGGGATCCGCAGTGTCCTGGTCGATGGCTGGTGGGTCGCTGGCCGGGAACGACTCCGCGGACGCCTCGTCGGCCATGGTCAGGACGCCATCGTCAGTGAGAGCGATACCCAGGATGTCGGGCAGGACCGTGCGGAACGAACGTTGGGCTTCCGTCAGGGCAACGCGGTCCTGAGGTCGGCGGGGACCGGCCAGTGATGGCGTGACGGTGGCGAGGTCCAGTTCCACGAACTCCGAGTAGGTGGGCGTCGCGTGTGCGTCATGCCAGAGCCCTTGGTGCTTGGCGTAGGTCTCCACCAGGTCTACCGCGTGCGTTGGTCGACCGGTGAAGCGCAGGTAGCGCAGGGTCTCCTCGTCGATCGGGAAGTAGGCGCAGGTCGAGCCGAACTCCGGACTCATGTTCGAGATGGTGAGGCGGTCCGGGAGAGTCGTGGCGGCAACGCCGGGGCCGTAGAACTCGACGAACTTCCCCACGACCCCGTGGCGACGGAGCATCTCGGTGATGGTCAGCACGAGGTCGGTGGCGGTAGCGCCCTCGGGCAGCTCGCCGAAGAGCCGGAAGCCGACGACACGCGGGAGCAGCATCGACAGAGACTCCCCGAGCATGACGGCTTCGACCTCGATGCCGCCGATTCCCCAGGCCAGCACGCCAAGGCCGTTGACCATCGTGGTGTGGGAGTCGGTACCCAGGCAGATGTCGGGGAAAGCCCATCCTTCTTCGGCGGTGACCACCCGTGCCAGGTATTCGACGTTGACCTGGTGCATGATCCCGGTGCCGGGAGGAACCACGGCGAAGTCGCGCAGTTCCTGTCGCCCCCACTTGAGGAACCGGTATCTCTCCGCATTGCGCCCGTACTCGATCTCGACGTTGCGAGCGAAGGCCTCGCGGGTCCCGAACACGTCGGCGATCACCGAGTGGTCGATGACCAGCTCGGCGGGGATCAACGGATTGACCGTTTCCGGGTCCTCACCCATGGCCGCAAGGGCGTGCCGCATGGCCGCGAGGTCGACCAGGGTCGGGACCCCGTTGGTGTCGTGCAGGAAGACCCGCGACGGGCTCAGGTCGACCGCCCGCTGATGGTCGGCGCCCTGACCCCAGCCCAGGATCAGCTCGACCTGCTCAGGGGTGACCCGGCGGCCGTCCTCGTGGCGCAGCAGGTTCTCCAGCACGACGCGAAGGCTGTAGGGAATCGCCGCGATGTCGAGCCTCGCAAGGCTCTGGATCTCGTACGTCGCGTCACCGACAGCCAACGTCCGGCGAGTGCCGAAGCTGTCGTTTCCCCTGAGGTGGCTCGGTCTGGTCATCGGCTCGTGCGGGCGGAAAGCGCCCGGTCGGGATTCTCGGGGATGTCGGCGGGGAAGACTGGTGTGGCGAACGTGTTGGCGTGTTCTCCGTCCACGACACAGCGGGCAACGACCTGACGCCAGGCCTCGTAGTGCGGGGCGGCCCGATGAGCGCCGTAGAAGGCTTGCTGGTCCACGTAGATCTCGTAGAGCAGGAAACGGTGCGGGTTCCTCGACGCTCCGGTGTACGTCGAAGCGCAGGCAGCCGGGCTCTTCGCGTAGGGATGCCCGAGCGTTGGTGTGGATTCCCTCGAGGAAGTCCTCGATGAGGTCCGGCTTGACCGTGAGCTCGACGACAACGGTGAACATCACGGCACCGTCGCCAGCATCGTCTGGTCGAGGTCGACTCCGCACGAGGCGCCGAGCTCGCGCAGATCCGCGATCGTCTGGTCAGGGAGGCGAACTCCCTCGGCCCGACCTGAAGTCTCGGCGCGAGCCTCGATCTCGCCGGGGTAGAAGATCTCGTCGATGCCGACCGCGCGCGGCACCGCCTTGGTGGTGGCGATGAGATCGTCGATGCGGCGGGCGTACTCCGGCTCCGGGATCAGTGCATCGACGCGAATGGCGATCACCAGGTGCCCGCAATGGCTCGGCTGGTCGGGGACGTAGGGGCCGACCACATCAGTGGCGTATCCGGATCCGGTCAGGACGCCGGAGAGGATGTCCATCATGAAGGCGATGCCGTAGCCCTTGTGGCCGCCCATGGGTGCCAGGAGACCCTGCACCGCGACGTGCGGGTCTGTGGTCGGGACGCCGTCGGCGTCCAGAGCCCAGGTGTCAGGGATGGCCTCGCCGCGCTGGGCTGCCGCATAGATCTTGCCCCGGGCAACGCCGGTGTTGGCGATGTCGAGGACCACCGGTGGGTGGCTCCCGCCAGGGGCGGCGACCGACCATGGGTTGGCGCCGACGGTCTTCATCGTCCCGCCCCACGGCGCCATGGCGGGGCTGCCGTTGGTGGTCAGGATGCCGACGACTCCGGCGTGGGTCATCCGCCGGGTCCAGTACGCCGCGGTGCCGAAGTGGTTGCTGTTGCGGACAGCCACGGAGCCGATGCCGTGGGTCTTGGCTCGCTCTACTGCTTCGCGGCATGCCCGGTCGGTGATCACCTGACCGACGCCGTCGCGGCCGTCCATCACGGCGATGGCTCCGTGATCGGTGACAAGCTGAGTCTCGGTGCGGGCCTTCATGGCGCCCGAGCGGAGGCGAGCGGCGTACCAGGGAAGCCGCAGCATGCCGTGCGACGGATGTCCCCACAGGTCTGCCGTCACGAGGCTGTCGCTCACCAATCGGGCGTCCGGCTCGGGCAGGTCGAGGGCTTCGAGGACGTCGGACCCGAACGTGGTCAGCACCGCGGGGTTGGCGAGGACGGTCATGACTTGTACCTCTGCCGCAGGTCCTTAACCTGGGCGGCGGTGAGTGGTCGGGTCGCCTGGTCGCGCAGCATCAGGAAGAGGCGGGCAGTTTCCTCGAGCTCCTCGACCGCATCTGCGGCGGCGGCGAGGTCAGCCGCAGCCACCACAGGGCCGTGGTTGGCCAGGAGGAACGCTCGATGGTCGCGGGCGACCTGTTCGGCGAGCGGCTCGAGGGAGTCATCACCCGGCGCGTGGTAGGGGACCAGTGGCAGTCGTCCGACGCGCATCACGTAGTAGGCGGTCAGCGGCGGGAGGACGTCGGCGGGGTCCACGTCGGCCAGGCACGAGACGGCGACCGCGTGGGTGCTGTGCAGGTGGACGACCGCGCCGGCGTCGGGGCGGACCCGATAGACGGCGGAATGCAGGAACGCCTCCTTGGACGGCTTGGCGCCATCGACGTGGCCGCCCTGCGGGTCGATGAGAGACATCTGGTCGGGGTCCAAAGCGCCGAGGCTGACGCCCGTAGGGGTGACCAGCACGTTGTCGCCTAGTCGTACGGAGAGGTTCCCGGTGCGGCCGAACGTGAGCGTCCTGGTGAACAGCGAGGCCCCCAGGTCGGCCATCTCTTGGGCTGCCGCTCGGTGCTCCTCGGTCGGCGCGATCACAGGTTTCTCCTAGCCGAGGCGCGGACCAAGAGGTCGCGATCCCCGAAGTTTCCGGACTTGAGGAGCAGGGCGAGCGGGTCTACCCCCGGAGTCACGCACCAGGGCACACCTCTGGCCTCTTCGCTGTCCACGACGACGCTGTGGACGTCGAGGGCCTGGACGACGGCTCCCGAGGTCTCCCCGCCCGCGACGACGAGGCGCCTCGCTCCGAGGCGCACCGCTTCGACGGCGAGGGCCGACAACGTGTGTTCGAAGATCTCGGCGGCGTCCGGGCCGAGCGTCGCCCTGGCAGTTTGCTGCTGCTCGGGTTCGGCCGAGGAGTAGATCAGAACCGGGCCGGGCTGCAGATTCTCCTTCAGCCACTGACGGGCTTGGGCAAGCATCGACTCGGGGCTGGGGGTCCTTGCGGGGTCGAGTCGCAGCGACGGCATGATAGAAACGGCTTCGGCGACTTGTCCGAGCGTCGCCGCCGAACAGGAACCGGCCAGCACGACGCTGGGGCCGACGGGCAGCTGGGATTGGGCTGGCGTGTCGTCACGCTCAAGTCTTCCGACCAATACCGTCGCCCAGGCGCCGGCAAGACCCGCGCCGCCCGTCAGCAGGCGCAGCGAGGAAGCACCGCGGGCGATGGCTCCCAGGTCCGGCTCGGAGATCGCATCCACCACGACGTAGCGCACGTGCTCGTCTGCTAGCTCCTTGAGACGTCGGGATACCTCGTCGGGTCCGGCCTGGATGGAGGCCAGCGGCAGCAGCGCGACTGATCCGTCCGTCTGCCTGCCCAAGACTCTCGTGATCTTCGAGTCGGTCATCGGCGTCAACGGATGGTTCCGCATCGGCGACTCACTGAGCAGCTCGTCGTGGACGAACAAGTGGCCCAGGTACGTCGTGCGGCCGTGCTCGGGCGAGGCGGGACACACCAGGGTCGTGTCTTCGCCCAGCTCTTCCAACAGTGCGTCCGCGACCGGGCCGATGTTGCCGGCGGGCGTCGAGTCGAACGTGGAGCAGTACTTGAAGTAGAAGCGTTGAGTGTCCCGTTCTTGCAACCACGAGAGCGCTGCAAGGGACTGACGTACGGCCTCCGCCGCCTCGACTGTGCGAGTCTTGAGAGCGATCACCACGGCATCGGCGACGGGAACTTCGGCCGCCGGCCCCGGGACCTCGAACAGCAGAGCGACGGTCAGTCCCGAGCGTCGTAGGGCGGCCGCGACATCGGTTCCACCGGTGAAGTCGTCTGCGATGCACCCGAGGGTGATCATGCGGAACTCCGTGTGAGCAGCCCGGCGAGCCTGGTCGCTGCTAGCTGTGGTGCGCTGAGAACCGGAACTGCACTCACTGCAGCGATCCCGGCTCGGGTCGGGGCCAGTGAGTACTGGGCCAAGATGAGCAGATCGACCTGGCTCCCGAGCTCGCGAGCACCTTCGACCATCAGCCGTTCCAGCCGCTCGGGGTCGCCGGCGTTGGCGGCTGCGGAGGCACCGTCGACGACGCGCGTAGCGATCTTGCTCGCGACGTCGGCTTCGGCCAGGTATGCGGCCAAGCGGGTGGCGCTGTCGTCAACCGCTGAGGCGAGCGAGCCGAGGATCCCGACTCGTGAGGGCGCCACCTCGGCCACGCGTTCGAACATGGCCTGGTCCGAGGCGAGGACGGTGACCGACTCGAGCTGGTCGGCCGCGTAGGCGACTGGTCCGTACATCGAGCAGGACAGCTGGACGGCGTCGGCGCCCCCCGCTACGGCGTACCGGATGAGGCTGCTCATCCGTTCGTGCAGAGCGGGGGTGAGTCCGCCCGCGGCGTCCGCATCCACCACGAGCAGGTCGTCGAGCAGGTTCCACACCCGGGCGGCCGGGAAGTCCGCGGCGAACGCTTCGACCGCGGGCTCTACGGAGGCCGCACTGGCATGGATCAGGGCGACTGTTGGCCTGCTTTCAGTCATGCGAGATGACTCCTCCTGGATCAGTTGGATGCAGCCAGCTCGGCCACGACCGCGGCGGTGAAGTCTGTCGTCGAGGCGGACCCGCCGAGGTCCTTGGTGGAGATGCCCTTGCCGACGGCAGCGGTCACTGCGGCCTCGATGTTGGCCCCGGCCTGGCGGACCTTCTCGTCGCGGTGCTTGGCGCCGAGCCAGTCGAGCAGCATCGCGCAGGACAGGATCATCGCGATCGGGTTGGAGATGTTCTGGCCGGCGATGTCGGGGGCGGATCCGTGCGCTGCCTGGGCCATGGCGTGGGTGTCGGAGGAGTTCAGGGAGGGCGCGATGCCAAGCGAGCCGGCGATCTCGCCGGCCAGGTCGGACAGGATGTCGCCGAACATGTTCTCGGTGACGATCACGTCGAACTTGTCGGCACGGCGAACCAGGTGCACGGTCATGGCGTCGATGTGGAAGTCGTCGACCGTCACATCGGGGTACTGCTCGGCGATCTCGCGGCACACGTCGCGGAAGAGGCCAGTGGTCATCTTCAGCACGTTGGCCTTGTGGACGATAGTCACCCTCTTGCTGCGACGCTGCGCCAGCTGAAACGCCGAGTGGGCGATCTTCTCGGTCGCCGCACGAGTGATGATGCCGTGCATGATGGCCACGTCGGGGGTCGGCATCATCTCGCCGGTGCCCCGGAAGGTGTTGCGGTCGGCGTAGAAGCCTTCGGTGTTCTCGCGGGCAATGACCAGGTCGGTGCCTTCGACCACCGCGTTGCCGCCGGGGAAGGACTTGGCCGGGCGGATGTTGGCGTAGAGACCGAAGTGCTTCCTGATCGTGCCGCTTGGGTTGAGCTGGCTGCGGTAGGGCTCCGGGTAGGCAGCACTGTCGTGGGGTCCGAGCAGCCAGGCGTCCAGGTCTTCCAGCGCCTTGAGGGTGGCGTCGGGGGTGTGGGACCCGTGCTCATCGATCGCCGATGCCCCGAGCGGGAGCTCCTCCCACTGCACGGGAGGGAGGTCGATAGCGGCGAAGGCGGCATCGATGATCGCAACGGACGACGGCACGATCTCGGGACCGATGCCGTCGCCGTGGAGGACTCCGAGGCGGTAGGTGCGGGCGGGGTTGGTGGTCACTGGGTGGGCCTTTCGGGGTCGTGGCGCGGTCAGGAGGGCTGGACGGTGAGCAGGTCGCGCTCTTCCTCGGAGAGCTGGACCTGGTCGGGGTACAGGAGGGCCTGGCTGGGTTCGAAGACGAGAACGGCTTCGCCGGTCAATCCGCTGCGAGCGCTGAGGACCTGGACCACCTGGGTGCCCAGGCGGACGTCGTACTCGTAGCGCGACCCGACGTACGAGCTCGTGAGGACCTCGGTGCGCAGTCGGTTCTGTCCCGCGGGATCCGAACCCAGAGGCATCACTTCCAGCCGCTCGGGACGGATGGCGACGGTCACGGCGTGGCCGACGTCGACCTGCTGCTCGCTCTCGACCTCGACCACGTCGCCGCTGGTGTCGAGTCTGATGGTGTAGCGCGAACCGGTGTGGGTGAGAACCTGCCCGGTCAGGAAGTTGCAGCGGCCGATGAAGGCGGCTACCTCGGGGGCGGCCGGCGACTCGTATATCTCGTGCGGGGTGCCGACCTGGATCATGCTTCCGCCGGCCATGACTGCGATTCGGTCGCTGAGTGCGAGGGCCTCGTCCTGGTCGTGGGTGACGTAGACGGTGGTGATGCCGAGATCCTCTTGCAGGCGCTTGAGCCAGGCGCGTGCCTGCTCCCTGAGCTTGGCGTCGAGGTTTGACAGCGGCTCGTCGAGCAGAAGCACGGTGGGGGAGTAGACGAGCGCTCGGGCCAGGGCGACGCGTTGCTGTTGGCCGCCGGAAAGCTGGTGCGGGTAGCGGCCGCTCAAGTCAGCAAGGCCGACCTTGTCCAGCGCCTCGGCGATCAGCACCTTCTGCTTGTCCTTGGGCACCTTGCGGATGTTCAGGGGCAGGGCCAGGTTCTTCGCCACCGTCATGTGCGGCCACAGGGCGTAGGACTGGAACACCATGCCGAGGTTCCGCTCTTCGGGAGGGAGGAAGACGTTCTGGTCGGTGTTGACGAATGTGGTCCCGCCCACGCTGATCGACCCGCTGGTGGGTTGTTCCAGCCCGGCGATGCAGTTGAGGGTGGTGGACTTGCCGCAGCCGCTCGCGCCCAGGAGGGTGAAGAACTCACCGTCCTTGATGGTGAAGGTGACCCCCTTGAGCACCGGGTTGTCCCCGAACGTCTTGGTGAGGCTGTTGACGGTTACCTCAGGCATGGTGTCTTCCCTTCATGAGCAGGCCTGCGAGAGCGACGAACGTCGCGGTGATGAGGATCTGGATGGATGCGAGTGCCGCGACCGAGCCGGTGCGGCCCTGGGCCCACAGTTCGAGCATGGTGGTGCCGAGGACGTTGCTCTCGGCGGAGCTGAGGAACACCGCGGGCGAGTACTCCTTGAGCATGATCACGAAGGTCAGCACGAGAGCACCCGCGAAGGCCGGGGTGACCAGGACCCGCAGTACCCGGAAGAAGGTCATCAGCCAGTCCGCGCCGGAGACGCGGGCGGCGTTGTCCAGCTCCGCGCCGATCTGCATGATGGCGGGTGCCACGGATCCGAACGCACTGGGCAGTGCTCGGATCCCGAAGGCGATGATCAGTGCCCCGAGAGTTCCCTGCAGCAGGGTGCCGATGCCGAAGGGCGCGAAGGCGAAGGCCCAGAAGAAGCCGATGCCGATGATGATGCCGGGAATGGACTGCGGAATCAGGGCGAGGTACTCGACGGCGCGGCCGAACCTGAAGGTTGAACGCCGCGAGACCATCACGGCCATGACCGCGAGGCTGCTGACCAGGACTGAGCCGACGCCCGCGACGATGATGCTGTTCCAGATCGACTGGACGTAGGTCTCGAAGGTGAAGATGGTCTCGTAGTTCTTCATCGTCAAGAAGTTGAACGGGTTTCGAAGCGGGGTGAAGATCACCGTGAAGGACCGGAACACCAGGCCGAGGATGGGGATCAGCGCCCCGAACACCACGTAGAACGCGATGAAGACGACGCTGACCCACTTGACCCAGCCCAGCTCGAGCTTGCGGGGGCGGGTCGCCTTGCCGCGCACGGAGACGAAGCGGGCGGCGTCCTTGAGCAGCTTGGCCTGGATGGCCACGAGGCTGATGGTGACGGCCAGGATGATCACCGAGGCTGCGCCCAGCACGGTGTAGTCCGGGTCGATCGACTGCAGCCCGTTGCGGTACAGGAACGTCGAGAACACGTCGATACCCACCGGCTGGCCGTAGAGCAGCGGGACGCTGAGGGTCTCCACGGACATCGAGAACACCAGGATCGAGCTGTAGACGACGGGCGGACGCAGCATCGGGATGATGACCTGGCCGAGGATGCGCACGGGCCCGGCGCCGCAGACCTGGGCGGCCGACTCCAAAGAGGCGTCGGACTGGCGCAGGGCGTTGGCGCAGAACAGGTAGGCGATGGGGGCCAGGGCGACAGCCTCGGTGACCGCCATCCCCGGGATGGAGTAGAGGTTCCAGGGCACGCCGCCGAGAGCCTTGTCCACCTGGACGCTGATGAAGCCGGCGGGGCCGTACATCAGGATCCAGCCGAAGCCCAGGATCAGCGAGGAGATGAAGAACGGCCACTGCATCGCCAACGCGATGAGACGTCCGCCCGGGAGCCGGGTCCGCACGACGACGATGGCCATCGGAATGGCAATCACCAAAGTGAGGAGCGTGGTGAGACCGGCGAACAGCAGGGTGTTCACGATGACCTCGCCGAACCCGGCATCGGTGAAGAGGGACTTGTAGCCGTCGAGGGTGAAGAGCTTGCCGGTCTCGTAGAGAGGCCGGTCGATGACGCTCTGGTAGACGGTCGGGACGATCGGGGCCAGCACCAGCAGGGCCAGGAGTGCGAGCACGGCGTACTGCGCGAACTGGTCGCGGCCGATGCCGAACGGTCGCCGGTAGCGAGGCGGGTCGTACTTGTCTGGGCGCTGGTCCTCGGGCGCACTGGGCGCTTGAGTCGTGGTGGTCATCGACTGGCTCCGATCGTCCTTCAGTCTCTCGTCACTCTTCGACGGGCGCGGGCTCGACGTAGGAGTAGAACTTCTCGAGCCACGAGTCGATCTCCTCCTCGGGGACGGGCCCGTACTCCACGAAGATGACCTTGTCCTCGCCCACCTCGTCGACGACCTCCTGGTAGGTGTGCAGACCCTCGCCCTCGATGCCCTCGCGGTAGGACGACAGGCCACCCTCGGCGACGGCTCCCTGGCCCTCTTCCGACATCAGGAAGTCGACGAACAGCTTGGACGTAGCTGGGTGGGGGGCGTCGGCGGCGATGCCGATCCCACGCGGGAGCACGGTGGTGCCGTCCTCGGGGTACACGACCTCGACGAGGCCGGCGCTGTCAGCAACCACGGGGAACGCGGGGCCGCCGCTGATGAAGAACCCGGCCAGGTACTCGCCAGCGAGGATCTTCTCCATCTGGGTACCCGACGAGGTCTCGGCACGGGTGAACGGCAGCAGCCGCTCGAGGTCCGCCCAACCCTCGGTGTTGGCCTCGGTGAAGGCGTGGGTGACGGTGAAGCCGAATGAGCTCTCGGGATCACGGACGGTGATCTTCTCCTGGTAGGTGTCCGGGTCCGCCTCGGCGATGTCGGCCAGGCTGGCGATGCCCGTGGGCGCCTCGCTCATCAGCTCGGTGTTGTAGGCGATCGTCATCGGGTCGGTCGACATCGCGTAGACGTTGGGCAGCAGCTGGGCGAAGTCGGGAAGCTCTCCGAGCTCCGGGGACTCGTAGTCCATCAGGGTTCCGTCGCGCTCGGCGAAGTCCGACCACGCGGTGGCCGCGTTCGACACGATCAGGTCGGCGGGGGACTCGCCCGTCGCCTGCTCGGAGAGGATCTTCTGGAAGACCTCGTCACTGTCGAGGTCGTTGGCAGAGACGCTCTCGACCCAGGGGAACTTCTTCTTGAAGTCCCGGAAGATCGGAGCCCAGTTCTCCTCCGAGGTGTTGGAGTAGATGACGAGCTCGCCGCCCTCCTCCTTGGAGGCGTTGATGACCTCGTCGGTGTAGGTGTCCGGGTAGTAGTCCGGGACGCCCTCGACGGTGATCTCGTTCTCCGCGACGGTCGGCTCGTCCTCGCCGCCACAAGCAGCGAGTGAGCCAACGGCGAGAGAAAGGGCAAGGGCTGAAACTGCCCGGCCCAGACGGGGTGAGGTGAACCCGAGTGTGGGTTTCGATCGCTGCATGGTGACCGCTCCTGTTGACGGCGATGAGATGTGACGACGCACACTCTGACGGTTATAACCTGTAACCGTCAACCCCTACGGCAGGATTGCAGCGTCGCGTAGCGACCGCGTGAACCGAGCATAGTTGCGTCTGACCTGCGACGATGGCCGACCCGCGCGTCACGAAAGATGCTGTCGCCAGGATGTAGGCACGACGCCCTGGGCCTCCGCGAACGCTGGCGGAGCCACCCAGGGGTGCTGTACGTTATAACCGACACTCCAGGAGGTCACCCATGTCTGAGCCAGCCGGCTTGTACGTCACCAAGAGCGACTACGCCTACACCCGACTTCGGGAAGCGATCCTCGGTGGCGAGATCGAACCCGGCACCGTGCTTCACCAGCCCACGCTGGCCAAGAAGATCGGCATCAGCACCACCCCCTTGCGCGAGGCGATGCGCCGGCTGATGACCGAAGGTCTGGTCGAGCTGGATGCTCACCGGGACGCTCGTGTCTCCTCACTCACGGCGGAGGAAGCTCGGGATCTGTTGGAGATCCGTCGCTCGCTCGACCCCTTGGCGGCCGGCCTCGCGGCCGAGCGCCGTACCAAGGAAGACATCCGTCTCATTCGAGAGTCGGCCATCCACGTCGAGCCGCTGCTCTCCAACCCGAGCATGGTGGACCTGGTCGCGCACCGTCGCTTCCATACGGCCATCTACGCCGCCTCGCACAACGACCTGCTTACCTCGACGCTCGATGCGCTGTGGGACAAGGCGGATCGCTACCGGAGGCTGGGGCTCCAGGTAGTCCGTAGCCAGGAGGAACGCGACCAGAAGGCGCGCGAGCACGCCGGACTGATCGAGGCGGTGGTCAGCGGAGACAGCGAAGGCGCCGCCGAAATCATGCGCCAGCACATCGACACCAGCCTGGGCGCCAAGGCGGCCAGCCGACTCGGTGCTGACACGCCAGCGCTTCGCACGCACGTCTGACCTGCCCTCGCGATACCCAGACTCCAGCCATGCGCGCCTCACCGCATCCGACGCGCATGGCTGGTCCCGTTCTTCGCCAACACGGTCCTCGTCCAAGCCATCACCTTCGTGCTTCGGCCGACGGCGATCTATCGCGCCATCGAGCTGGATGTGCCGGCCCAGTGGCTCGGCGCGATCGGCGCCAGCTTCGCCCTGGTGCCCCTGCTTCTCGCCGTCCCCACCGGGTTTGCCTCCGACCGGTTCGGTGAACGGCGCGTCATGCTTGTGGGCTCGCTGCTCACGGTTGCCGCTTCAGGGATGTTCGTCATGCTCGGCGATGCGGTGTGGGGTCTGCTCGCGGCCTGCATCGTGCTGGGAACGGGTCATCTGTGTTCGGTCGTCGGTCAACAAGCGCTGGTCGCCAATCGAACACGCTCCGAGCGGTACGACACCGCGTTCGGTCGCTACACGTTCGCGGCCTCGGCGGGTCAGGCTGTTGGCCCAGGCCTCATCGTCGTCTTCGGCGGCGCCGCGTCCATCCCCGACGTCGACTCGATCTTCGTCTGGTCCCTAGGCCTCAGCTGTGCGCTCATGGCTCTCACCGTCCCGCTACCCTCCGGACCAGCAGTCCGCAGAGAACGCGCCGAGGAAGCCGGGTCCATACAGACCTTGCTCCGCCGCCCGGGTCTCGTCCAAGCCCTCACCGTCAGCTGCGTCGTGCTTGCCGCCGTCGACATCAGCCTGGTCTACCTCCCAGTGCTGGGCATCGAACGCGATCTCGCATCTTGGGTGGTCGGTGTGCTGCTGTCGGCTCGCGCCGCGGCGTCTATGGTCTCGAGATTCTTCCTCGGACGCCTGTCCGGGTGGCTAGGTCGCGGGCGACTCCTGACGACCAGCATCGCCCTTGCGGCAGGGAGTCTTGCTCTCTTGCCGCTGCCCTTCCCACCTTGGGCGTTGATAGTGATCGTCGTGATCGCCGGGCTTGGGCTGGGGGCCGGCCAGCCACTCACGATGTCTTGGCTTGCGGAGGCGACCCCTCCGGGCCTCAGAGGCCGCGCCATGTCGCTCCGCTTGACAGGAAACCGCCTCGGGCAGGTCGTGGTGCCGACGATGGCCGGCCTTCTGGCCGCTGGAGCGGGCGCGGCTGGCGTCCTCTGGCTGACGGCCGCCGCCCTCGCCGCTGTAGGCATGACCTCACGACGGATCGCCCAGCCAACCCACCAGTCCTGATCCGGACGAGAACACGGCCAACGCGATCCGCTGCTCGCGACGGCGCTCGGACCCGCTGTGGAGTGGTGTTCGTTGTATCAGGTGGACCCAGGTCCAGGTGGCCAGTTCGAGGTTGAGGACTCAGTCGAGTAGCTGGTTGAGGGTCTGGGTGATCAGGAGCTCGCTTCGTTGGCGGATGCGGTGCTCGTCGTCGGGTTCGAATGGATGACGACGACCCAGACTGCGACTCTTGTGTCGTCTCGCCGGTGCGGGTCGCTGGTCAGGGTTCGGATCTTGTAGGCCAGTCGTTTCCCGGCTTGCCGGCAGCAGCGGCGGATCTGGGCGGTTCAGTTGGCCACGATGAGCTGGTCGCGGACCGCACGCTTGAAGATCGAGTGCAGCATGGTGTGGTACTTGCGGATGGAGCGGGGCGACAGGCCTGTGGCGGCGGCTTGGGTGACCCAGTCCTGCACTAGGGAGGGGGTGATCTGGTACATCAGCTTCTTCCCGAAGAACGGGTAGAAGTGCTTGTTCACGTTGGAGACGTAGGCGGCCTTGGTGGTGGGCTCGATGTGCTTGCTGGGGAGCCAGTCGGTTTCGACGTAGTCGTGGAAGGAGATCGCGCCGAGGCTCGCCGGCCTGCCGCGACCGGCAGACTCCGGCCGCGGGACGGTCAGTGGGCCACGTGGAAACGGCGGCGCCGGTGACGCGGCACCTCGATCTCGTCGAGGACGGCCAGGGCCAGGTCCGCTCCGGAGATCTCGGAGCTGCCGTTCTCGTCCTTGAGCAGGACGTCGTCGCTGGTGCGGTAGGTCCCGGTGACGGTCTGCGGGATCCAGGCGCCGAAGCTGGCGGCTGGGCTGAGGTAGAACCAGTCGAGCGTGTCGGGGGAGTCCTTCAGCATCTCCAGCTTGGCGATCCCGGTCTGCACCTCGGGCAGGATCTCGGCCGGTGTCTCGTGGACGTCGAGGAGCCGCGGGCCGCCCTCGGCGACGAGCAGCGAGGACGCACCTCCGAGGACGCCGAGGCGTACCCCCTCGGTGTCGGCGAGCTTGAGCAGGCGCTCGAGGAGGCCCTCGACCTGGCCCTCCATGTCGCCGCGTGGCGACAGGGCGTCGAAGACGACGTCGGTCTCGCGGACGGTGTCGGCGAGCATCTCGTCGTCGAGCAGCGAGCCGATCAAGTAGTCCGCGCCCTCGACCGGCTCGGCAGGGGCACGACGGCTGTAGGACGTGACCGCGTGACCGCGGCTTACCGCCTCACGGACGACGGCCTCGCCGCCGTGACCGGTGCCGCCGAGGACCTTGATGCGTGCCATGGGACTTCTCCTTTATTTGTTCAATATTGAAATGCTTGCGAGCAGCCTATAGCATCATTTCAACTTTGAAACATTGGAGACCAGATGACGATCCACCTGCTCGACCACCCGGCGGCGGTGCGGACCCAGGTGAGGACCCCGGTCCGGTTTGGCGACGGCTTCGCCACGTCCGCGGACGTGTTCACGTTCGGCGGCCTCGCCGACGACCAGGAACACCTGCTCCTGGGCCTGGGTGACTGGCGCGGAGCGCTCGAGCGGTCGGCCGCCGGTGGCGACGCGCCGCTGGTCCGCCCGCACAGCGAGTGCCTCACCGGCGACGTCTTCGGGTCCCGTCGCTGCGACTGCGGGCCGCAGCTGCGGGAGGCGGTCGAGCGGATCGCGAACTCTGGCGGCTTCCTGCTCTACCTGCGCCAGGAGGGGCGCGGCATCGGTCTGTACGCCAAGCTCGACGCCTACGCGCTGCAGGACGGAGGTCTCGACACCTACGAGGCCAACCTCGCGCTCGGGCACGGCGAGGACGAGCGCGACTACCGCGCCGCGGCCCAGATGCTGCGCGCGGTAGGCGCTGACCGGATCCGGCTGCTGAGCAACAACCCCGACAAGGCGGTCCAGCTCCACGCGTACGGCGTCACGGTCACAGAGCGGGTCCGGACCGGCGTGCACCTGTCCGACGCCAACGCCCGCTACCTCGTGGCCAAGCGCGACCACACCGCACACACGCTTGACCTTGACCTTGACCTTGACCCGGCCGAGGAACGCGTGGAGGAGCTGGTCTCGTGAGACCCTCGGGGGAGCCCCGAGCGCCCGATAGCGAGGCACCCATGAGCCGCACCGACACCGCGGTCGAGCCGCGCTGGCTCGACGACCACGAGATGGCCACCTGGCTGCCGTTGATCCGCCTGCTCTACCTGCTCCCGCAGGGCCTGGACCGGCAGCTGCGCGAGGAGATGGGCATCAGCCACACCTGGTACTCCATGCTGGCCGTGCTCTCCGCTGCCCCCGACAGGACCCTCTCCATGGGCGAGCTGGCGAGAGTGAGCATGGCGAGCCCGTCCCGCCTCACCCACGCGATCGACACCATGGCTAAGCGCGGCTGGGTAGTGCGCCGGCCGTGCCCGACCGACAAGCGCAGCCAGTTCGCCATCCTCACCGACGAGGGCTTCGCGGCGCTCGAGGCGATCGCGCCGAGCCACGTCGCGGAAGTACGCCGCCTCGTCTTCGACCGGCTCGACCGCGAGCAGGTCGAGCAGCTGCGTCGGATCGGGCTGACCCTGCTCGAGGGCCTGGAGTAGCTCGGCCCAGAGCCCGGCGTGGTTTCGGCGGCTGCTGGAATCGCAGTCGTCCGACCCGAATGCAACTGGGAAGCGGGAGCCTGCCGGGGCTGCGTGGCCCCGGCAGACTGCTTGTCGCACCCGCCCAGACGGTCTCGAGGACCCGCTTCTCGGGCCGCTGGGGTTCTGCCGGCAGCCGGGTGAGGCTCTCCTTCGACGAGCGGGTCAGACGACGGTCCAGGTGTCGCCGCCGCCGATCAGGCCGGCGAGCCTGTCGGCGGGGGTGCCGAGTGCGGCGTCGGCGGCGGTGTCGATCTGGGCGCGGGCGAGGTCGTCGTACGTCGACCGCTCGACCTGGCGGAAGATGCCGATGGGCGCGCGGTAGAGGTAGCCCGCGTCGGTGAGCCGCGAGATCGCGAACGCGGTGGTCGGGTCGTCGGCGCGGGAGTCGTGCACGAGGATCGCGTCCTCGCCGACGTCGGCGACCTCGACGACCTTGACGCCGCCGGTGACGTTGTCGCGGATCAGGCCCTTCGCGGCCTCGGGACCGAACCGGATCTGCTCGCCGTGGACGAGCGGGATGATCGAGGCGGCCGACGGGTCGCGGTCCTTGATGGCGTCGAAGGCGCCGTCGTTGAAGATCGGGCAGTTCTGGTAGATCTCCACCAGCGACGTGCCGCGGTGGGCGGCGGCCGCCGACAGCACGCGGTCAGGTGCTTGCGGTCGGAGTCGATGGTGCGGGCCACGAACGTCGCCTCCGCACCGAGCGCGAGCGACACCGGGTTGAACGGGTGGTCGAGCGAGCCCATCGGGGTCGACTTGGTGACCTTGCCGGCCTCGGAGGTGGGGGAGTACTGGCCCTTGGTGAGCCCGTAGATCCGGTTGTTGAACAGCAGGATCGTCATGTTGACGTTGCGGCGCAGCGCGTGGATCAGGTGGTTGCCGCCGATCGACAGCGCGTCGCCGTCACCGGTGACCACCCAGACCGAAAGGTCGGAGCGCGAGGTGGCGATGCCGGTCGCGATGGCCGGGGCGCGCGCCGTGGATCGAGTGCATGCCGTAGGTGTCGAGGTAGTAGGGGAACCGCGAGGAGCAGCCGATGCCGGAGACGAAGACGATGTTCTCGCGGCGCAGGCCGAGGTCGGGCAGGAAGCCCTGCACCGCCTTGAGGACGGCGTAGTCGCCGCAGCCCGGGCACCAGCGCACCTCCTGGTCGGAGGTGAACTCCTTGCCGGTCTGGGGCTCCTCGGCCTTCGGCACGCCGGCCAGGCCGGGGAACGGCAGGTCGACGACGGATCGGGTCACCGGAGCTTCCTGCGTCGTCACGACGTCACCTCACCGATCCAGCCGTGTTCAACCTGGTGCGCGGCGCGTCGTACTCATCGCAGAGAGTCGTGATCGCTTCGGCAAGCTGGGCGGCCTTGAGGGGGAGGCCGCGGACCTGGTTGTAGCCGACGACGTCGACGAGGTACTTGGCGCGGATCAGCAGGGAGAGCTGGCCGAGGTTCATCTCGGGCACCAGCACCTTGTCGTAGCGTTTGAGGATCTCGCCGAGGTCGGCCGGGAAGGGGTTGAGGTGGCGTAGGTGGGTCTGGGCGACGTTGAATCCGGCCTTGCGGACCCGGCGGACACCGGCGCCGATGGGGCCGTAGGTCGAGCCCCAGCCGAGCACCAGCACCTTGGCCTCACCTGAGGGGTCGTCGACCTCCAGTGGGGGCAGCGCGTCGGCGATGGCCTCGACCTTGGCGGCGCGCATGCGGACCATCAAGTCGTGGTTGGCCGGGTCGTAGGAGATGTTGCCGTTGCCGTCGGCCTTCTCGAGGCCGCCGATGCGGTGTTCGAGTCCGGGTGTGCCGGGGATCGCCCACGGACGCGCCAGCGTCGACTCGTCGCGCAGGTAGGGCAGGAACTCCTCGACGGTCTCGCCGGTCGAGCTTGTCGAGACCGTGTTGGGGCCGGTGGCGAAGGCGGGGTCGATGATGGGCAGGTCGGCGACGTCGGGGATCTTCCACGGCTCCGAGCCGTTGGCCAGGTAGCCGTCCGAAAGCAGCATCACCGGGGTGCGGTAGGTGACCGCGATCCGCACGGCCTCGACTGCGGCGGAGAAGCAGTCACCGGGTGACTGCGGGGCAACGATCGGGACCGGGGCCTCGCCGTTGCGGCCGAACATCGCCTGGAGCAGGTCGGACTGCTCGGTCTTGGTGGGCAGCCCGGTCGAGGGGCCGCCGCGTTGGACGTTGATCACCAGCAAAGGGAGCTCGGTCATCACCGCCAGCCCGATCGCCTCGCTCTTCAGCGAGATGCCCGGGCCCGAGGTGGTGGTCACCCCCAGGTGCCCGGCGAAGGAGGCGCCGATCGCGGCGCCGACGCCGGCGATCTCGTCCTCGGCCTGGAAGGTGGTGATCCCGAAGCTCTTGTGCCTGGACAGTTCATGGAGGATGTCGGAGGCCGGGGTGATCGGGTAGGAGCCCAGGAAGATCGGCAGCCCGGACTGCACCGAGGCGGCCACCAGGCCATAGGACAGGGCCATGTTGCCGCTGATGTTGCGGTAGAGCCCGGGCGGCATGACGGCCGGCTTCACCTCGTACTGGACCACGAACGTCTCGGTGGTCTCCCCGAAGTTCCACCCGCTGGTGAACGCCCGGATGTTGGCATCGCGGATCTCAGGCACCCTGGCGAACCGCTCGGACAAGAACGCCTTCGTGGTCTCGGTCGGACGGCCATACATCCACGACAACAACCCCAGCGCGAACATGTTCTTGGCCCGCGCCGCGTCCTTGCGGGACAAGCCGAACTCCTTGACCGCCTCCACCGTCATCCCGGTCAGGTCCACCTTGTGCAGCGCGAACTCGGCCAGCGAGTCGTCCTCCAGCGGGTTCTCCGCGTAGCCGGCCTTGGCCAGGTTGCGCGCGGAGAAGTCATGGGTGTCCACGATGATCGCGGCACCCTTGTTCAGGTCGCCGATGTTGGCCTTCAACGCCGCCGGGTTCATCGCCACCAACACGTCGGGGGAGTCACCCGCGGTGAGGATGTCGTGGTCGGCGAAATGGACCTGGAAGGAGGAGACGCCCGGGATGGTGCCCTGAGGGGCGCGGATCTCGGCAGGGAAGTTCGGCAGGGTGACCAGGTCGTTGCCGAACGCAGCGGACTCCTGGGTGAACCGATCGCCAGTCAGCTGCATCCCGTCACCGGAGTCACCGGCGAACCTGATGATCACGCGGTCCAGCTGCTTGACCTGCTTGACCTGCGTGACCACTGCGTCAGTCCTCGAGGAGCGCGATGGCCCGCTCCGGGCACGAGGCAGCCGCGTTGCGCGCGTCGTCGACCTGGTCGGCCGGCACGTCGATCACCTGGCCGCGGGCGGTCACGTAGCCCTCGTCGTCGTCCTCGAGCAGGTCCGGTGTCAGTGTGTAGCAGCGCCCATGACCCATGCACGTGTCAGCGCGGACGGTCAGCTTCATGCGGGCGTCACCTCCCACGTCAGCGGAAGGCTGAGCAAGGCCATCATGGCGCCACCGCCGCGCTCCATGAGGGGCGCCTCGGTGACCACCTGGAAGTCGGGGATGACCTTCAGCCACTCCTCGACGGCGACCCTCATGACCATGCGGGCCAGGTGCGCGCCGAGGCAGCGGTGCGGTCCGCCGGCGAACCCGAGGTGGTTGTTGGCCTTGCGGTCCACGATGAACTCGTCGGGGCGGTCGTAGACCCGCGGGTCCCGGTTGGCGCCGGAGACCAGCCCGTAGACCATGTCGCCCTTGCTGAGCGGGCAGCCGTGGAACTCCGTGTCCTGTGCCACCTTGCGCCCGTCGCCGAAGACGATCGTGTACAGCCGTAGCGACTCCTCGACCGCCGACGGGATCAGCTCCGGCTCCGCGACCAGGCGCTGCCGGTCCTCGGGGTGCTCGGCGAGGTGGCGGAACAGGTAGCCCAGCTGTCCCCGGGTGGTGTCCAGGCCGGCCAGGACGAGCACGGTGAGGATGTCCAGGATCAGATCGTCGCCCAGCGGCTCGCCGTCCACGGTCGAGTGCAGCAGGAGCGAGACGAAGTCGTTCTCACGCGGGTTCGCCTCGCCGCGACGAGCCTCGAGCACGTCCATCCAGTACTGCCGGATCCCGCCGAGCGCCGCGCCCATCGCCTGCTGCTGCTCGAGGTCGCCGCCGAAGCCGGCGAAGAAGTCCTCCACCCACGGGACGAACAGGTCTGCGTCGGAGTTGGGCACGCCGATGATGGTCAGGAAGATCTCGGTGGGCAGGCGCATCGCGAAGTCGGTGACGAAGTCGCATTCGCCTCGGGACGCGAGGTCGGCGACGAGGCGCCGGCCGATGTCGTGTGCCTGCGGGGCGATCCGGTTGACCGCGTTGGGGGCGAACCAGCGGCTGATCAGCTGGCGGTACTTGCTGTGCTCCGGCGGGTCGATCTGGGTCGGCACGAATCGGTAGACCGGGTCCGGCTCCCACGGAGTGATGGACTCGCTGGAGAAGATCTCCGGGTGCTGGTACATCTCGCGGACCTGCTCATAACGCGTGAAGACCCAGTAGCCCTGTGCGTGGGTGTTGAAGAACGCCGGGCTCGTCTCCCGCAGCTCGTTGGCCTTGCGCCAGTGACTGCCGACCTCCAGGGGAGGGGATGCGTCGAGGTGGATGACGGGGCATCCGCTGGGCACCCGCTCGGAGATTTCCGTGTGGTCGCCGGCTGCCGGATCGGTCATGGTCATCGCGTACTCGCTTCCTCTCCTGCCGCGCCGTCGGTGCGTGGCCGAACCGATGGATAAAACTGAGTTCGGTTCAATTTCGGGACACTGTAACCCCGCTCACAGCCCCACGCAAGACCCGCATTCCTGAAAATGTGACGCTTGACACGAGTTCAATTCAGTTCTACTTTTGGGCCTCGTTCCGGCCGATTCGTGAGGAGACAGCAGTGACATCGACGCAACAGGTCACCTCGGTCGAGTCCCCGGCAGCCGCCCCCCAGCGCGAGGTCGGGGGGCACGGACGCATCCATCCTCGAGCGGCTGCTCGGCAAGCTGGCACCGCGGCGAATCAGTGCGATCTACCTGTTGGGGCTGTTCATCGTGCTGTTCGGTCTGCTCGAGCCGGACACCTTCCTGACCGAGGTCACGTTCTCGCTGATCGTGCGCTCAGGGGTGGTGACCTGCATCCTGGCGCTCGCGTTCCTGGTGCCCTTGACCGCTGGGGCCTACGACCTCTCCATCGGGGCCGTGATGTCGATGTCGCTGGGCCTGGTCATCTACCTGTCGCTGCACAGTGACCTGCCCACGCCCGTGACCGCGCTCGTCGCGGTCGGCGCCGCCGCGCTGTGCGGCGCGGTCTCGGGGTTCATCGTCGTGAAGCTGCACGTCAACTCGTTCATCGCGACGCTGGGCGTCAGTCAGGTCCTCGCGGGCGTCGTCCTCCTGCTGTCGAACAACACCCAGATGATCGGCGACCTCCCGGACTACTGGTCGAACCTCGGCACCAGTGAGGTCCTGGGAGTCCCGCAGGTCGTCCTCATCCTGCTGCTGCTGGCGTTGGCCATGTGGTACGTCCTCGAGTTCACCCCGATCGGCCGCTACCTGTTCGCCACCGGCGGCAACCCCGAGGCATCCCGCCTGGCCGGCGTGGCCACTGACCGCGTGCTGTGGGGCGTCTTCATCGCCAGCGGCGCGATCTCGGGTGTCGCCGGGGTGGTCTTCTCCATGCAGAGCGGGCTGTACTCGTCCAGCATCGGCCCCGGGTACCTCTTCCCCGCTGTCGCTGCGGTCTTCCTCGGAGCGTCCCAGCTCTCGCAGCGCCCCAACGTGTGGGGCACGCTGATCGCCTACTTCGCGCTCGCCTTCGGGATCCAGGGCCTGGCCCTGTCGACCGCCTCCGCATCGGTCTGGAGCCAGCCCGTCTTCCAGGGCGTCTCGCTGATCATCGCTGTTGCCGTGGCCAGTCGGCCTGTCGTGCGCAAGCTGCGCGAGTCCAAGCCGGCCCAGCCAACGGAGTCGGTGGCCTGACGTGGCAACGGCGCAGGCAACCGCGAACGGCGTCGCCGCAGGGAGCCCCCTCCTGACAGTGCGGGCGCTGTCGAAGACCTTCGGGTCCACGAGGGCCCTGAACGGCGTCGACTTCGACCTGCGTGCCGGAGAAATCCACGCCCTGGTCGGCCAGAACGGCTGCGGCAAGTCAACGCTGATCAAGGTCCTGGCCGGATTCCACCAGGCCGACCCCGGGACCCGGATCAGCCTGGCCGGCGCGGACAACGACCTGTCCTCGACCGCGGACTCGCGGCATGCCGGCTTCCGCTTCGTCCACCAGGACCTGGGCCTGGTCGGCACCCTCAGCACGGTCGAGAACCTGATGCTCGGACGCGACCTGACAACCGCCCGAGGCGGCCGGATCCGCTGGGACGCCGAGCGCCGGGACGTCGTACGCCGGATGGACGCGCTCGGCTACCAGTTCGACGTACTGCGACCGGTCGCGGAGCTCGGCGCGGCCGAGCGGACCGGCGTGGCGATCGCCCGAGCGCTGTGGGACTGGCAGGCGGCCCGCGTGCTGGTCGTCGACGAGCCGACGGCCTCGCTTCCCCGCGAAGAAGTGGCGACGCTCTTCGCTGCGCTGAACCGCGTCCGTGAGGCGGGGCTCGGTGTCATCTACGTGTCGCACCGGCTCGACGAGATCTTCGCCATCTGCGACCGGGTCACCGTGCTCCGCGACGGCAGGCGGATAGGCACCTGGGACGTCTCGGACATCGACCAGGACCAGCTGGTCTCGGAGATGATCGGCAGCGAGGAGCTACGCCCTCCGCACCAGCGTGCGGTGGGGCCCACGTCCGAAGTAGCACTGACGGTCTCCGGGCTGCGGGGGACCGTGGTCGACAACGTCGACCTGGAGGTACGCCGCGGCGAGGTCGTCGGCATCGCGGGACTGACCGGGTCCGGACGCGAGGAAATCCTGCCCCTGATCTTCGGTGCGGTCGCCCGAGGTGGGCAGGTCCTCCTGGATGGCCGGCGGGTGCCCGGCCATCCCCGCGGCGCCATGCGTGCCGGACTGGCGCTGGTCCCCGCGGACCGCCGGGCGGAGGGTGCCGTCCTGAAGGCCAGCCTGCGCGAGAACCTCAGCCTCACCGACCTGGGACGCTTCACCACCCGGGTCGGCCGGCTGAGGCGAGCGGCCGAGACGAAGGAAGCCGAGGGCTGGATCACCCGGCTCGACGTGCGACCGGCCCGTTCCGACGCGATATTCGAACTGCTGTCCGGTGGGAACCAGCAGAAGATCGTGCTGGCGAAGTGGCTCCGGCGGCGGCCCACGGTGCTGTTGCTCGACGAGCCCAGCCAGGGGGTCGACGTCGGCGCCAAGGCTGTGATCCACGCGCTTGCCCGCGAAGTGGCGCAGGAAGGCGCGAGCGTCGTCATCGCCTCGTCGGACGACGCCGAGCTGTGCGACACCTGTGACCGCGTCCTGGTGATGCGCGACGGGCGATTTCGTCGGCGAGATCGCGGGGGACCGCCTCACCATCGAGGAGCTCGGCCGACTCCAGCTCGGCGTTCCTGCTGGCGCCGGCACGCGCTGACCAGGCGGAACGAGTCGGCACACAGGAACTCGGACATGCCAGTGCTGAACTGAACTGAATTCAATTACTACCAAGGAGCTCCGATGAAGAACTGGCAGCGTGCTGCGCGCATGTCACTCCCCGTGTTGCTGGCCCTCGCGCTGGTGGCCTGTGGCGATTCCGACGACACCAAGACCGGCACCGAGCGATGGATCGGCAGCAGGTGCGGCCGCTCCGGACCCGGTGACGGTGCCGCCGACAAAGATCAACGTCACCACACCCCTGGCCGCACCCCCCGCAGCCGGAAAGACGCTCTTCTGGCTGCAGTGCGAGCTGCCGATCTGCGAGAAGATCGGCGGGGGCGTCAAAGCCGCGGCCGAGGCGGCCGGCTGGAACCTCAAGAGCCTGGTGTTCAAGTCCGCGGACCCCGGCTCCGGTATCGAGGCGGCTGTCCAGCAGGACCCCGACGTCATCGCGATCACCGGTATCCCGTCCGCGGCGGTCGAGTCGCAGCTGAAGGCCGCGGCGGCGGCCGGCATCCCGGTCGTTACCTGCGCCCCCGGTCCCGAAGAGCCCTCGGCGGAGGCGTACGCCGCGATCTGCAGCCAGACCACCGCACCCGACGGGAAGAACCTGGCGCTGTGGGCGATCAAGGACTCCGGCGGCAAGGCGAACATCGTGACCGTGACGATCCCGGCCTTCCCCGCGCTGGGGACCACGGTCGCCGGCATCAACGACACCGTGGACGAGTACTGCCCCGACTGCTCCACCGACGAGCTCGAGCTGACCGTCGACGACCTGGCCGGCGGACAGGTGGTCCCGAAGCTCGTCGCCTACCTGCAGTCGAACCCCGACACCAACTACGTGCTGTTCAACTTCGCCGACCTCGAGATCGGCGTGCCCGAAGCCCTCGACGCGGCGGGTCTGGACAAGGTGAAGCTGATCGGCAACGGCGGCGGTCCGCAGCAGTTCCAGGCACTCGTGGAGGGCGACAGCCTGGACGCCGCCTGGGTCGCCTACCCCGCTGTCTACCAGGGCTGGGAGATGGTCGACGCCGCGCTCCGGCTCGTCGACGGCGGCACCGTACCCGACGGCTACCAGGAGGCGATGCAGGCTTTGCCGACCTACATCGTCGACACCCCGGAGGCAGCAGAGCAGCTCGCTCCGGCGTACGACTGGGAAGGCCCGGACGGATACCAGGAGCAGTTCAAGGAGCTCTGGCTCGTCGGCTGACCCGAACCCGGCAAAGCTCCGTGGCGCCGGACGGAGGCCCGTCCGGCGCCACGGCACCAGGCTCTTGTGGCCGCGCATCACTTTCCCGTAAATTGAATCGAACTGAGTTCACTTCCAACGTGCCGAGTTCAACCCGGGCCCGACGGCCCGTCACCGAGTGGAGGCTCATCCCATGAGCAGCATCGATCACCAGGCGTTCTTCATCGACGGCGCTTGGCGCCCCGCCCAGTCCGACGACCGGTTCGACGTGATCTCGCCCAGGTCGGAGCAGGTCATCGGGCACGTTCCCGCGGCGTCCACGGCCGACATCGACGCCGCTGTCGCGGCCGCGCGCAGGGCGTTCGACGAGGGTGAGTGGCCCCGTCTGACGCCGGCCGAGCGGGCCGACTACCTGACCCGGATGGCCGACGCGATCGCCAAGCGCCAGGAGGAGCTGGCCGAGCTCATCACCGAGGAGCTCGGGTGCACGCTGTTCCTCTCGCAGGTCTACCAGGTCGTCTCGCCGGTGATGAGCCTCAACTACAACGCCGAGATCGGCCGCAGCCTGGACACCTCCGAGGTGCGGCTCAGCGACCTCGGCCCGCTGGCGGCCAGCTCCGAGGGCGGCAGCATCATCCCGATGGCGGGCTCCAGCCTCGTCGTCCAGGAGCCGGTCGGCGTCGTCGCCGCCTTCCCGGCCTACAACTTCGCGTTCCCGGCGGTGCCGCAGAAGGTCGCTCCGGCACTCATCGCCGGCTGCACCGCGGTGGTCAAGGTGACCGAGCCCAACCCGCTGGCGACGTTCATCTACGGAGACATCTGCGCTGAGGTGGGCCTGCCGCCGGGCGTGATCAACATCGTCGCGGCCCGCGCGCCGGAGGCGGCGTACCTCGTGCGCCACCCGGGTGTGGACATGGTCAGCTTCACCGGCTCGGTCGAGACCGGCGCGCGCATCGCCGCCGCGTGCGGCGAGCTCATCAAGCCCTGTGTGCTGGAGCTCGGCGGGAAGTCGGCGGCGATCGTCCTCGACGACGCCAGGCTCGAGGACGCGCTCCCGGTTCTCATCGGCGCCAGCGTCGGCACGAACTCTGGCCAGAGCTGCGTCGCGCTGACGCGTCTCGTGGTGCCTGCCGCGCAGTACGACGAGTACGCCGAGGCCCTCGTCGAGGGTTTCAGGTCCCTGAAGATCGGTGACCCGATGGAGGCCGACACCGTCCTCGGACCGCTGGTGACGGAGCGCCAGCGCGACCGCGTGGAGGAGTACGTCGAGCTCGCCCGCAAGGAAGGCGCCACGATCGCCACTGGTGGTCGTCGACCGGCGGGCCTGGAACGCGGCTGGTACTTCGAGCCCACACTGGTCACCGACGCCGACAACGACATGCGCGTCAGCCGGGAGGAGATCTTCGGTCCCGTTGCGTCGCTGATCCCCCACCACGGTGAGGAGGACGCGGTGCGGATCGCCAACGACAGCGAGCTGGGACTCTCCGGTGCGGTGTTCACCGCGGACGACGCCCACGGGTTCGAGATCGCGCGAAGGATGCGGACCGGGACGTTCTCGGTGAACACGTTCGCCGCGGACCTCGGTTCGCCGTTCGGGGGATACAAGAAGTCCGGCATCGGCCGCGAGCACGGGCCGACCGCCTACCAGGAGTTCCTGCACTACAAGACCATCTCGGTCGACCCGAGTCGTCAGCTCCCTGAGTCCGTGACCGCGGGCGTGCGGCGCGGGACTGGACCGGGAACGCACTGAGCGAGCTCCGTGATCGGTCGTGTGCCTGAGGCAGCGCAGTAGCGCGTTCTCAGGCACACACCCGAGTCCCGGCAGTGATGATGGCCGACCAGTTTCCGCACGTCTTCTCGCCGTTCCGGCTCGGCGGTTTCGACCTCAGGAACCGGCTCGTCGCCCTGCCTGCGGGAACCAGCCTGGTGGAACGCGGGATCCCGACCCATGGGGACGTCGACCACTTCGAGCGGCTGGCCGCGGGTGGGGTCGGCTTGATCATTGGCGGGGCCACCGTTGTCCACCCGACGTCCGCGTTGCGATCGGGCAAGCTGGTCGAGGGGTACCTCGACGAGGTCGTGCCGGCGATGGCGGCGAAGGCAGACGCCGTCCATCGCCACGGCGCCCGCCTCGTCGGACAGCTGTGCCATCTCGGTCGCGAGTTCATCGGCGGCGAGTCCGACCGGGCGCCCGTTGGCGCCGTCACCGATCAAGACGGTCAGGGATGCCTACCCGCCGCACGAGCTGACCTTCAAGGAGATCGACGAGATCATCGACGGCTGGCGGGTCTCCACCGAGAACCTCGTCAAGGCCGGGCTCGACGGCGTGGAGATCCACGCGGCGCACGGCTACCTGCCCGCACAGTTTCTCTCGCCCTTGACCAACCGGCGGTCCGACACCTTCGGCGGCTCGTTCGTCAACCGGATGCGCTTCCTGCACCTCGTGATCGAGGCGATGCGCTCCGTCACCCCGGCCGGATTCGCTCTCGGAGTCCGGCTCAGCGGCGAGGAGGAGATCCCCGGAGGCATGGACATCGACGACTGCGTCCGGATCGCCGAGGATCTCGCCGCCGTGGGTGGGGTGGACTACTTCAGCATCACTCACGGCACCCGGGGCAAGTACGTCAAGGACTCCACTGGCCCCGATGGTGTCGCGATCCCGTCCGCATCGCGCGTCCGGGCCGCCACCGGGGTGCCGACAATCGTCGGGCAGCGGATCCGCGACGTTGCCAGCGCGGAGCACGCCATCAAGGCAGGTCACGCGGACCTGGTCGGCATGGCCCGTGCCCTGATCGCCGACCCGGACCTCCCGGTGAAGTCGCAGACCGGTCGTCTCGACGAGATCCGTGGCTGCCTGGGCATCAACCAGGACTGCCGTGCCTTCGACCCCCATCTGCACTGCGCGGTCAACGCGGAGGTCGGCCGAGGGCGCCAGCCAGGCGTGGGGGTACGGGTGGCTCGGCCCAAGGAGATCTACGTCATCGGTGGTGGCCCGGCAGGACTGGAAGCAGCGCGGGTCAGCGCCGAACGCGGTCATCGGGTCACGCTCTTCGAGCGGGACACCACCCTGGGAGGAGCGCTGAGAGTCGCCGCGGCGGCACCCCACCGCGCGACTCTGATCGACATCATCGACTACCTCGAACGGGAAGGGCGGCGGCTCAAGGTCGACATCAACCTCGGCGCGGAGATCTCCGTGGACGATCTCGAGGAGATGAGGACCATCGCCGACCACGTCGTGCTGGCCACGGGTTCGAGGCTCGCTCCGCTCCCGGCGGCGCTGCAGTCCCGGCCCGCGGTGTCCGTCGACGAGGTCCTCATGAACCAGCTTCCGGTTCACGAGCCCGGCGCCGCCGTCGTGTACGACGAGGGCGACGGCTTCTGGCCGGCCTACAGCGCCGCCGAGGCGCTCGCCCAGCGGGGCTGGACGGTCACCGTGGCGACGGCGCTGACGGCGCTCGCGCCGCGCGTCCCGGCGGAGAGCGTCGGGCCCCTGCTCCAACGTCTCGGGGAGGCCGGGGTGACCATGCACGTCGCCCACCGGCTCGTCGTCCCCGACGATCCGACCGCTCAGATGGCTCTGCGCCCCGTGTTCGGCGGCCGAGAGGTCCTTCTCGAGCCGTCGCTCGTGGTCTGGCACCAGCCGCGACTGGCTGACGACGTGCTGCAACGGACAACGAAGATGGATGACACGTTGACCACGATCGGCGACTGCGTGACACCGCGCCGGATCGGCCATGCCATCGCCGAGGGCTACCGGCTCGGAGCGAACGTCTGATGCGAGAGACACAGAACCCGCTGACGCAGAGAGAAGAGAGTGACCAATGACCACTGTCGAAGACCGCATCCTCATCGAGGACACGCTCTACCGCTATGCGTCCAGCATCGACTCGGCGAATCCGGATGGCCTGCGAGACGTCCTGCATCCCGACCTC
This sequence comes from uncultured Actinomycetota bacterium, assembly GCA_963758885.1. Lineage (GTDB taxonomy): Bacteria > Actinomycetota > Actinomycetes > Propionibacteriales > Nocardioidaceae > Nocardioides. The sequence continues at coordinate 29,766 of CAVWXS010000029.1, read as the reverse complement.
TGGGCGCAGTACGGCAACGCCGAGCCCGCACAGGGAGCCGACACGGTGATCGGCTGGATCCGCGAGGCGACGAAGAGCTGCGTGTGGCAGCACCACCTGCTGAGCGTCTACCACGTCGATGTGCAGGGAGACACGGCGTCCGCGCTCGTGTACCACACGTCGTACCAGAAGTTCGAGGGCGACGACGACGTCTGCTTCCTGGTCGGTCGCTACCACGACGAGCTGACCCGCCACGAGGGCACGTGGAAGATCTCGCGCCTGGTGTTCGAGATCATGTGGGGTGAGCGTCGCGCGGACGCCGCTGGATATCTCGAGTCCGTCGGTGGTCGGGGCCCGAAGGTCCCGTTCTGGCCGTAGACGAGTGCCGATGGGGCTGAGAAAGTTCTTGGTCCTCGCTCAGCCCTCCTGGAGAGAGCCTCGGGTGCGGCGAACGTCTCGTGCGCGACCCAGGGGCCGAGGTCGCGGACGCGGCGGGTGAGCCAGGGGACGACGTCGGTCACGATGGTCCGGGCGATGTCGACGCGCGAGGGCCGACGTCCGGTGCAGGTCTGCGAGGGAAGGCCGAACTCCAGGCCTTCCTCCAGCAGCAGCTCGGCAACCCGTCGGGCGAGTCGACGGTGGCCCAGCTCGGACGGGTGCAGCCGGTCAGCGGCCCACATCTCGCGGTCATAGATAGTGGGGTCGGCGTCGAGGTCGAGCTGCCACGTGCCGTAGCGCTCGTGCACCTCGTCGTAGATCTCGTTGAGGACCTGGATCCGACGCTGCATCGGCCGCGCCAGCAGGCTCGGCAGGCCGAGCACCCGAGTGTGGTCGTGGAAGCGGACAGTGACGAGAAGGGTGCCTTGGCGCGCTAGCGCGGCGGCGCAGTGCAGCAGGTCCTCGCGGATCTGGTCCGGGTCCCACGTGGAACGCATGACGTCGTTGAGTCCGACGACCAGGGAGGCAATGGTCGGGCGGTGGTCGAGGGCCTCGTGGAGCTGGTGCTGTCGTACGTCGGTGACAGTCGCGCCGGTCACGGCGAGCTTGCAGAACGACAGGTGGTGGTCCACCGCGATCGCGTCGGCGAGGATTCGTGCCCAGCCACGCCAGCCGTCCGACGTCGGGTCGCCCACGCCGCATGTCGCGGAGTCTCCGAGGGCGACGATCCGGACGTAGTCACGGGTGGTGAGCTTCCGCTCTCGCCCGTGCCCTTGGTCGCCCTGCCGCTGTGCCTCGTAACCGGTCATCACCCTCACCTCGATTCGCTGGACTCTGCTTCCAGCGTCGTCCAGATAACGCTCGTCCACATCAGGGGACCTGCGCAGATGACTACTTAGTCGGGCGACCCGCGTCCCGAGTTGGTTCAGCCCACGGACCAGGTCTGTTGCTGTGTCAGCGGTCGACGGTCACGTAGGTCACGCTGTAGCCGGCCGGGCACGGGCAGCTGCCCGTGACGATGCCGCCGGCCTGGCGGATGGTGCGGAGCATCGCCTGGAACAAGTCGCTTGCCACGACTTCGGTGTGCCAGGTCATGACCGGCTCCCGCCCAGGATCTGGACGAGCGCACCGGTCATCGCCTTGCCACGCAGGGGATGCTCGGTGCGCGTGCGGGTCACGTTGAACCAGCCGTCCCAGTAGGCCGAGCCGGGACCGGGGAAGCCAGGGCCGAGGTCGAGGCGCACGTAGCCGACCTGGTGGTCGTGGTCGACGACGCAGTCACCGTCATGGATCGGCGAGCCGAACGCGTCCTGGAGGTACTTCTGGTTCTGCGGGAGTACGTCGTACATGGTGTTCCCACCTTCCGCGTCAGCGGGTCTTGCGCACAAAGTTCTCGAAGAGGGATGCCCGAGCCATCTTGAGGTGAATTCAGTTCAAGTCTACGCCGCTTGTCAAGACCCTGCCGACGTTGACCGGGAATCAGTCCTGCGGGAACCGCAGTTCCGGCGTGCGACAGATGAGGAGGCGCCGGCACCGGTCGGTGGCCGCATCGAGCAGGGCGGAGGCGTTGAATGACGCCTCGAACGAGCCGTCGCGGGTGGTCCTGCCGAGGACCAGCTCGACGTCGGCGACGCGCGCTCCGTGCGTCACGTGGTGGACCAGCACGCTGCGTTCGCGCTGCTCGAGGTAGGCGACGAGGCCGGCGTGGTCTCCCACGAACTCGGCCGACTGTCCGTCGCCCTTGGAGAACTGGACGGACATGGTGAAGTCGTCGGTGATGAAGTCGAGCACTCGCTCCGGGGCGTCGGAGTCCATCGTCTCGAACCAGCGCTCGAGGAAGGGGGTGGCGCTCATCAGTCCTCCAGAAGGTCGTGCTCCAGGTCGAAGGTGACCTGGTAGCTGGCGATCAGGCCGTCCGGCCCGACGCGCACGGCAGCCAGGAAGCGGCCGGTCGTGACAGCGCCCTCCGTCACCTTGCCGTAGACGAACTCCATGTCACCGTCACGCGACTCGCGCAGGAGCACGTGCCTCCGGTCGGGGACGCCGCGGCCCGAGAGGTAGCCGCCCATGTCCGTGCGACCGTGCCCGCGCCGGGCTGCGGTCGGCAGGACGATGACGAAGCTGACCTTCTCGTGCAGCATCGCCAGGGCGTCGTCGATCCTGTCCTCGTCGATGGCTCGGTAGTACCTCGACAGCGTTGTCTCCACCACAGAACTGAATTTAGTTCGAAGATTCTCGGTTGTCGAGCACCTGGGGGTTGCCGAACGTCGCAGAGTTGCCTAAATTGAACTTAAGTCAATTCAGGAGCACTCGGCTCCGACCTACCGAGGAGGACCTGTGGACGCCCAGCCCTGGCCCGAGTCCGACGCGGCCGTCCTCGCACCCGTCGCCGAGCACGAGGACCTGCGCAAGGTCATGCGCGACCTCCTGCAGACACACGCCTCCCACGAGCAGGTTCGCCAGTCGTTGGAGAGCCCGGAGGGCTACTCCTCCCAGCTGTGGTCGCTGCTCAACGACGAGATGGATGTCAGCTCCCTGGCGGTCCCGGAGCACCGCGGCGGCCTCGGCTTCGGCCTGGGCGTGCTGGCCGTCGTACTCGAGGAAGCGGGGCGCGCTCTCCTGCCCGAACCGTTGCTGATGTCCTCGGTGCTGGCTGCGCGTGCGGTGCTCGCCGCGCCCGCGTCCACGCTTCCAGACGAGCTCGTCACCGGCGTGCTCACCGGCCGGCTGGTCGCCACCGTAGCTATGGACGGACACGCGGACGGCCACCTGACGGCGTCGCGGGACGACGCGGCGTACACCGTGACCGGGCACGTCGGCCGGGTCGTCCACGGGCAGTCGGCCGACCTCCTCGTCGCTCCAGCGGCGGGCGATGCGGGGGAGTCCCTCCATCTGCTCGACCTCCGAGGCGCGGGCGTCGCACGCACCCCACTCGAGGTGCTCGACCACACCCGGCGGCAGGCGCGCATCGACGTCGAAGCCACTCCCGCCTTCCTGATCGCCGGCCCCGAGGACTGGCCTGCCGTCAGGTCGGAGCTCGCCGTCCTCACCAGCGTCGCGCTGGCCGCGGAACACGTCGGGATGATCGAGGCGATGCTCGAGATGACGGGCACCTACGCCGGGCAGCGGCACCAGTTCGGGCGTCCGCTTGCCTCGTTCCAGGTGATCAAGCACCGGCTCGCCGACATGCTGGTCGACCTCGAACGGTCGAGGTCGGCGGCCCGGTACGCCGCAGCCATGTTCGACCAGGAGCCGGCCTCGGCAGGGCTCGCTGCCGCCGTGGCCGGAGCGATCTGCACCGATGCGGTCATCCGGGCCGCACACGACACCGTCCAGCTGCACGGTGGTGTCGGGTTCACCTGGGAGCACCCGGCTCACTTCTACGTCCGCCGGGCGCTCGGCGACGAAGCGGTCTTCGGCTCGGCCAGGTTGCACCGGGCCCGCATCGCGGAGCTGCTGGGCCTGTGAGCACGCTGCAACGAACGCTGCTCGGCTGCAGCGCGGCCGCCCGCGCCGGTGTGTCTCTCGGGGCGGAGCTCGTCCGGATCGGCCTCGGCCGCTCAGAACTCGCGCCGGCCCGGGGCGACAACAGGTTCCGCGACCCTGCCTGGACAGGGAACCTCGGCTACCGGCGCCTGCTCCAGTCCTACCTTGCGTGGTGCCGGGCGGTGGACGTCGTCGTGGACGCCATCGAGGAGGAGGACTGGGTGCGTGCCGCCAAGGCGCGCTTCCTGCTCGGGATCCTCACCAGCGCCGCCGCCCCGACGAACTTCCTGGTCGGCAACCCGTCCGCCCTCAAGCGTCTCGTGGACACCGGCGGGACGAGTCTCGTGCACGGAACGCGCAACTGGGCCAGCGACGTCGCGACGAACGGCGGCATGCCGTCGATGGTCAAGAAGGCGTCGCTCAAGGTCGGCGAGCACCTGGCGCTGACTCCGGGCGGAGTCGTGAGCCGTGACGACGTCGCAGAGCTGATCCAGTACTCGCCGACCACCGAGCAGGTGTACGAGCGCCCGGTCCTGGTCGTACCTCCTCCGATCGGCCGCTACTACTTCCTGGACCTGGCGCCCGGCCGCAGCTTCGTCGAGTACGCGACCGGCGCGCGGCCTGCAGACGTTCATGCTGAGCTGGCGCAACCCGTCGGCACGCGAGTCCGACTGGGACCTCGACACGTACGCCGCGCGGGTCGCCGCCGCGATCCAGGAGGTCGCGGACGTGACCGGCGCAGACGACGTCAACGTGATCGGCTTCTGTGCCGGCGGCATCATGACTGCCGGCGTCCTCAGCCGGCTGGCCGCAACTGGCGAGTCGCCCGTGCACAGCGTCGCGTTCGCGGTCACGCTCCTCGACTTCGGCCTGACCGCCCCGATCGGGGCGTTCAGCTCGGCGAGGCTGCTCGCTCTGGCGCGCTGGAACTCGCGGCGTGCGGGTGTCATCACCGCCCGCAACATGGGTTCGGTGTTCAGCTGGATGCGCCCCGACGACCTCGTCTGGAACTACTGGGTGAACAACTACCTGATGGGCCTGGACCCGCCCGAGTTCGACATCCTGTCGTGGAACGCAGACGGCACGAACGTGCCGGCAGCGCTGCACGAGCAGTTCCTCGACATCTTCGAGCACAACCCGCTGGTCACCCCGGGAGGGCTGAGCTGCCTCGGTAGCCCGATCGACCTGGGGAGCATCACCGTGCCGGCGTTCGTGGCCGGAGCGGTCAACGACCACCTGACCCCGTGGCGGGGCACGTACCGGACGGTGCAGCTGCTGGGGGGCGAGTCCAGCTTCGTGCTCAGCAATGCCGGGCACATCGCGAGCCTGGTGAACCCGCCGGGCAACCCCGCTGCCACGTTCTTCGCCGGTCCCACCGACGCGCGGAAGTCCGCGGACGAATGGCTGGCCGGGGCGGAGAAGCAGTCCGGGTCGTGGTGGGAGGCCTGGGCGGACTGGAACGTCGCCCGGTCGGGCCGGCTCGTTGCGCGCCCGGAGACCCTCGGCAACGCCACCCATCCCGTGCTCGAGGACGCCCCGGGCAGCTACGTGCGCGACCAGGTGCCGGAGTGAGACCGGAGGTCGCCGAGGTCCGTCCGGGGGAGCAGCTCGACTGGGTGTCCCTCGAGGCCTACCTGCGGCTCCACCTGCCACAGGCGGTGGGGGACTTCTCGGTCCTGCAGTTCCCCAACGGGTCGGCGAACCTCACCTACCTCGTCCGGTTCGGCGAGACGCGACCTCGTCGTACGCCGACCACCGTTCGGCACGATCGCCACGGCAGCACACGACATGCGCCGCGAGTACAACGTGCTGTCGCTCCTGCACGCGGCCTACCCGCGAGCGCCGCTCGGACTCCACTACTGTCCCGACGAGTCGGTGATCGGCGCGCACTTCCTGGTCTCGGAGTACCGCTCGGGAGTCGTCGTCTGGGACCACGTCCCCGACCTCCTGCAGGTGGGTGAGGAGCCCGGTCGTCGGATCGGGCTGGCCGTCGTGGACGCGCTCGCCGACCTCCATCTGGTCGACCCGACGAAGTGCGGTCTGGATGACCTCGGCCGTCCCGCGGGCTACCTGCGAGCGGCAGGTTCGCGGCTGGCAGGGACGCTGGGAGGCCGTCGCCCCCGACGGTCGCGGCACCCTGGACCGGGTGGGCGAGCTGCTGGCCCGGCATCTGCCTGAGTCGGGCCGCTCCGGCGTTGGTGCACAACGACTTCAAGGTCGACAACTGCCAGTTCGCCGCGGGTGACCCCGACACCGTCACCTCTGTCTTCGACTGGGACATGGCGACGCTCGGCGACCCGCTCACCGACCTGGGGACGCTTCTCAACTACTGGCCGGACGGCCGGACGCCGGCCGATGGCGTGCCCGGACTGGAGAACGTCGGCCTGCCCACCCGGGACGAGGTCGTCGACAGGTACGCCGCCCGCACCGGGCAGACGCTCAGCCGCGGCGGCGTCGCGTGGTACGAGGCGTTCGGCTGCTGGAAGACCGCGATCATCATGCAGCAGCTGTATGTACGGCACCTGCGCGGCGAGAGCTCGGACGACCGCATGACGGCGCGCGGCGAGCAGGTCGGCCGCATCGCGGAGCGGGCGCTGACGCTCGCCGAGAACCTCCCCTGACTCACACCTGAAGGACTGACATGACGATCGACCTGACCCCTGACCCGGCCGTGGCCGACCTGGCCGCGCGAACCGCCGCGTTCGTCCGCGCGGTCGCCGTGCCCGAGGAGGAACGGCTCGGCGGTGTCGCCGGCGCAGGGGGTGAGGAGCTGCGCGACCACCTACAGCAGGCTGCCCGCGATGCCGGTGTCTTCGCCCCGCACGTGTCCCGCGAGTACGGCGGGCACGGCCTCGACATGCGCGGCCGTGCTGTCGTGTTCGAGGAGGCGGGCTGGTCGCTCTTCGGCCCCCTCGCGCTCAACATCGCCGCACCCGACGAGGGCAACATGCACCTGCTCGAGGCGGTCGCGACCGCGCAGCAGAAGGCGAAGTACCTCCGGCCGCTCGCCGAGGGTGCGGCCCGGTCATGCTTCGCGATGACCGAGCCGGCGCCCGGCGCGGGCTCCGACCCGGCCGCCCTCGCCACCGTCGCCACACCGACTCCGGGAGGCTGGCTGGTCAACGGCAGGAAGTGGTTCATCACCGGCGCCGACGGGGCGGCGTACACGATCTGCATGGCGCGCACGTCCGGACGTCCCGGTGACCGCGGCGGCGCGACGATGTTCCTCATCGACGCCGGCACACCGGGCATGCGGATCACGCGCCACATCGAGACGCTCGACGAAGGCTTCTTCGGCGGTCACTGCGAGCTGGAGCTCGATGACGTCTTCGTCTCGGAGGAGGCGGTGCTCGGCGCCGTCGACAAGGGCTTCGAGTACGCCCAGGTCCGGCTGGCTCCGGCGCGGCTCACCCACTGCATGCGCTGGCTGGGCATCGCCCGGCGCGCCCAGGAGATCGCGGTGAACCGCGCCGCGGAGCGCGAGATGTTCGGCTCCCGGCTGGGCGACCTCGGCATGGTGCAGGCGATGATCGCGGACTCCGAGATCGACATCTCTGCGTCGCGGCTGCTCATCTGGCAGGCCTGCGCCGAGCTGGACCAGGGGCGGAGCGCGGCCCAGTCGAGCTCGATCGCCAAGACCTTCGTGGCGGAGGCGGTCGGACGCGTCGTCGACCGTTCGCTGCAGATCTGCGGAGCGCTGGGCATCTCCGGCGACGTGCTGCTCTCGCGCTACTACCGGGAGGTGCGGCCGTTCCGGATCTACGACGGCTCGTCCGAGACCCACCGCTGGGCGATCGCCAAGCGCCGGCTCCGGCGAGAGCGTTGTCGCACACGCTGTCGAGAAGGAGAAGGTGAGTGCCGGTGAGTGATCTGGTCTCGGGTCCCGTCACCCTGGAGTACGACGATCTCCCGCATCGTGCGGGGCAGCGGCTCGGGCCGACCGCCTGGACGGCGGTGACACAGCCTCAGGTCGCGGGCTTCGCGGACCTGACGCACGACCACCAGTGGATCCACGTCGACGAGCTCCGCGCGAAGGAGGGCCCGTTCGGGACGACCATCGCGCACGGCTACCTCACCCTCTCGCTGGTGCCGTTCTTCCTCGGGCAGCTCCTCGAGGTCAGTGGGATCTCGATGGCGGTGAACTACGGCCTCGAGAGGGTCAGGTTCCCGGCTCCGGTCCCGGTCGGCGCAAGCGTGCGGGCGTCGGCCGAGATCGTGGACGTCCAGCCGGGGCCGGGCTCGAAGCAGGTGACCGTCCGCGTGTCGGTTGCCTGCGACGCCGCGGAGAAGCCGGTGTGCGTGGCGGACGTGGTCATCCTCTTCGTGGCCTGACCCCGCTCCGCGCCCTGACCCTGCCCGGCACGGCCGCCGCCGCCCGCGGTCAGCCGGCCGGGCCGCCGGCGACGTAGAGCACCTGCCCCGAGACGAAGCCGGCGGCCTCACCAGCGAAGAAGGACACGGCGTTGGCGATGTCGTCCGGCTCACCGACGCGGCCGACCGGGATCTGCTTGGCGTTGGCCGCCTTGAACTCCTCGAACGGCATGCCGAGCCGGTCGGCGGTGGCCGCAGTCATCTCGGTAGCGATGAAGCCGGGAGCCACCGCGTTGACGGTGACGCCGTAGCGGCCGAGCTCGATCGACAACGTCTTCGTGAAGCCCTGGAGGCCGGCCTTGGCCGCGGCGTAGTTCGCCTGGCCGCGGTTGCCGAGCGCGGAGATGCTGGAGAGGTTCACGATGCGCCCCCAGCCCGCCTCGGTCATGTGCTGCTGGGCCGCGCGGCTCATCAGGAAGGCGCCGCGGAGGTGGACGTTCATCACCGAGTCCCAGTCCACCGTCGACATCTTGAACAGCAGGTTGTCGCGGGTGATCCCGGCGTTGTTGACCAGCACGGTGGGCGCACCGAGGTCGGAGGCGACGCGGTCGACAGCGGACTCCACGGCCGCCTCGTCCGCGACGTCGGCCCCCACCGCGATCGCCTTGCTGCCGAGGTCCTCGACGGCAGCCACCGTCGCGGCGCAGGCCGACTCGTCGAGGTCCAGCACGGCGACCTGGTAGCCGTCGGCGGCCAGTCGCCTGCTCACGGCTGCGCCGATACCGCGCGCTCCTCCGGTCACGATCGCGGTGCGCTGAGGGACGTTCACGCCTTCTCCTTGATGTCGGTGCTCGGACTAGTCGGTGCTCTGGCTGGTGTCGGTCAGGACGCGAGGACCTGGCGCGTCGCGGTACGCGCGGCGGTGACGCCGAGATCGACGCTGTCGAGGGTCTCGTCGGTTTCGGGCATGGGTCTTGCTCCTTGGGGGAGTTGGCAACAGCGCAAGACTAAACCAAAATCGGTTCAGTTCAACCCTTGACTTTGTCAGCCGACCTCTCCAAACTGAAGTGGATTCAGTTCAAATACGCGAAAGGACCAGTCATGGTTCAAACCGACCACATCGTGCTCGAGAAGGACGGCGACATCGCCCGTGTGTGGCTCAACCGCCCGCACAAGAAGAACGCCGTCACCGTCGAGCTGCTGCACCGCCTCGACGAGATCATCGTCGAGGTCGACAACGACCCCGACCTGCAGGGTGCTGGTGCTGCGCGGCCGGGAGAACACCTTCTGCTCCGGTTTCGACCTCGACGAGCTCCTCGCCAACTACGTGGGCACGACCACGGCCATGGAGGTCGCGGTGCTCTCGGCCAAGGTGTGCGACCGCCTGTACTCGATGAACACGCCCTCGGTTGCCGTGCTCGAGGGCTACGTCACCGCCGGCGGCTTCGAGCTGATGATCTCCTGTGACTTCGCCGTGGCCTCGGAGGACGCCCTGATCGGCGACTTCCACATCCGGCGTGCGCTGTTCGGCGGGGCGGGTCCGATCTACCGGCTGCCGCGGATGATCGGCATCCGCAAGACCAAGGAGCTGATGCTCACCGGCAAGCTGCTCTCCGGCCGGGAGGCTGTCGACTTCGACCTGATCAACGCCTCGGCGCCCGCCGAGGAGCTCGACCAGCTGGTCAAGGACTTCATCGCGCCGATCATCGACAAGAGCCCGTTCGCCATGCGGCTCACCAAGATGACGATCGACCGTGGTCTCGACGCCGACATCCAGTCGCTGATGGTGATGGAGCACCTCGCTGTGGGCAACGCGCTCCAGTCCGAGGATGCCCGCGAGGGCGTCAACGCGTTCCTCGAGAAGCGTGAACCCAAATGGGTCGGTCGCTGACCGGCAGCCGTTGCCGCGACTGCGGAACGGTCGCCTTCCCTTCGGCCGGCAGCTGCCAGAGCTGCGGCCGTCAGTCGATGACGGCCCTGGAGCTGAGCAGCCACGGCACGGTGTGGGGCTTCACGGTGCAGAGGTTCGCGCCGAAGTCCCCGCCGTACGTCGTGCCGGAGGGCGGGTTCGTGCCGTTCGCGGTCGGCTACGTCGAGCTGCCCGGAAGGAGTCAAGGTGGAGGCCGTTCTGGACTGCACCGACTTCGCCGAGCTCGACGGCGACGCGGCAGGTCACGCTCGTGGCCGTCGAGCCGGTTCCCAGGTTCGCCACCGACGAGGCGCTGGCGCACACGTCCATGGAGGCAGGCTCGATGAGCACCGGAGTCTCGATCGTCGGCGCCGGGCTGTCGAAGTTCGGTCGGCAGCCCGGCCGCACCGGCCGCGAGCTCGCCCTCGACGCCATCGACGCCGCGCTGCTCGATGCTGGCCTCGCCTGGACCGACGTGCAGGTGGCGTTCGGCGGAAGCGACGGCGCCGGCCTGGCCGACACCCTTGTTGCCGACCTCGGCCTGACCGGGATCCCGTTCACGAACGTCAAGAACGGCTGCGCCACCGGCGGCAGCGCGTTGATGTCGGCGGTGAACGCGATCCGTTCGGGGAGCGCCGAGATCGCCCTCGCCGTCGGCTTCGACAAGCATCCACGTGGTGCCTTCGACCCGCGTCCGGAGGACTGGGGTCTCCCGGCGGCGTACGGCGAGGCCGGCCTCATGGTGACCACGCAGTTCTTCGGCATCAAGATCGCCAGGTACATGCGCGAGCACGGCATCAGCGCCAGGACGCTGGCCCTCGTGGCGGAGAAGGCCTATCGCAACGGTGCGCTCAACCCCAACGCCTGGCGACGCGAGGCGATCTCGGCCGACGAGATCGCGGCAGCGGAGATGGTCAACGACCCGCTCACGCGCTTCATGTTCTGCTCGCCCGGCGAGGGCGGCGCGGCGATCGTCGTCACCAGCGACGCCGTCGCGGCACGTCTGGGCCGCGCCGTACGGCTGCTGGGTGCGGCCACCCGCACCCGGCGGTTCGGCTCGTTCGAGGTCTTCAGCCCCTCCATCCAGGGGACCGGCGTGCCCTCGAGCGTCAGCGCCGACGCAGCCGCCGCGGCGTTCGCGGCAGCCGGGGTCAGCCCGGCGGACGTGGACGTCGCCCAGCTCCAGGACACCGAGAGCGGGGCCGAGGTCATGCACCTGGCCGAGTGCGGATTCTGCAAGCACGGCGAGCAGGAGGCGATGGTGGCCGCCGGTGAGACCGAGATCGGCGGCCGGCTGCCGGTCAACACCGACGGCGGCTGCATCGCGAACGGCGAGCCCATCGGCGCCTCCGGGCTCCGTCAGGTCCACGAGATCGTGACGCAGCTCCGCGGCGAGGCGGGGGACCGGCAGGTGGCCGCCCCGCAGATCGGCTTCACCCATGTCTACGGAGCACCGGGCATCAGTGCCTGCACGGTGCTCGCTGTCTGAGAGGACGACGATGACGCCCGACGAACCCATCTCCCTCGACGAGTTCACCCGCGCCGCCAGGGGGTGGCTCTCCTCGGTCGCGAAGCCGCGCCGGGCCGCCCAGTGGGGCGTCGGCCCGGACTCGGTCGCCGTCTTCGAGAACTGGACAGCCGAGGAGGAGCGGGCCGAGACGGACCGGATCCGCGCCTACGAGCAGGCCAAGTACGACGCGGGCTGGGGTGCGTTGACCTGGCCCGAGGAGTACGGCGGGCGAGGACTGCCGATGTCCTACGCGCTGGCGTTCCGGCACGAGGAAGAGGCATTCGACGTGCCCCGGCGTACCGAGATGTTCTCGGTGACCCAGCAGCTCGTGGCGCCGGCGATCGCCCAGTGGGGGACCCCCGAGCAGCGCGAGCGCTACGTGAGCGCGATGCTGCGCACCGACCTGATCGCGTGCCAGCTCTTCTCCGAGACCGAGGCCGGCTCCGACCTCGCAGCCGTGCGCACCCGCGCGGTCGAGCGTGACGGCCACTGGGTGCTGGACGGGCACAAGGTCTGGACCTCGGGGGCACCGGTGGCTGACCTCGGCGTCGCGGTCACGCGCACGGACTCGTCCGCCGCCAAGCACGCGGGGCTCACCGTCTTCCTGGTGCCGATGCATGCACCCGGCGTCACCGTGCGGCCGATCCGGCAGATGACCGGCGGCAGCTCGTTCAACGAGGTGTACCTCGACGGGGTCGAGCTCTCCGACGACATGAGGCTCGGGCCGGTCGGGCAGGGCTGGAAGGTGGCCCTGACCGTGCTGGCCGCGGAGCGGCTCGACTCGGGCAACCTGGGGCTGGCCAACGCCGACCGTGCCGTCGAACTGGCCCGAAACCTCGGCCGGCCGCTGACCGAGCTCGAGCGGGACCAGGTCGCAGACCTGGTGACGCGAAGCTACGTGCAGAGGCTGACCGGGATGCGCGTGGCGGCGGCCGTCGTGTCCGGCGTCGATCCCGGCCCCGAGGCTTCTGTCGGCAAGCTCCTCGCGACCGACACCATGGCGCGCACCTCCGAGGTGGCGCGCACGCTGCTCGGTCCCGAGCTGGCCGCGGACACCGGCGGCTGGGGAACGTGGGCCTGGACCGAGCACCTCCTGGGCGCCCCCGGCTACCGCATCGCGGGCGGCACGGACGAGATCCAGCACAACATCCTCGCCGAGCGCGTGCTCGGCCTGCCCAGGGAGCCGCGCGCATGAGCACGCAGCGCAGCTTCGAGGCAGCTCGAGGCGGCCTCGCCGACCGGGTCTCAGTCGCCCTCCGCCGGGAACGCCCGGGCCTCGAGGTCGGCGCCCTGACGCGGCTGCCCGGCGGCCATTCCGGCCTGACCTACCGGGTCGAGACCAGCGAGGGGCCACTGGTGGTCAAGTCCGTCCCGGAGAACCAGAAGGCCGTCGGCCGGCACGACATGCTCCGTCAGGCACGGATCATCTCGGCGCTCGCCCCCACCGACGTTCCCGTCCCCGCCGTGGTCGCCACGGACGACACCGAGCCGGCCTGGTTCGCGATGCAGCTGGTCGGCGGGGAGTCCCTCGAGCCGGTGCTCGACGACCCCGCCGTGCAGCCGTCCCTCGCCGCGGAGCGGATGCTCCGGGCCGCCGAGATCCTGCCGGCACTGCACGACGTACCCCTCGACAAGGTGCCGGTCGACGCCGACCCGCTGTCTCCTCGCGACGAGCTGGCCCGCTGGGCACGCACGATGGCGGCCGTTCCGCCGCACCTCGTGCCGGACGCGGACCGGCTGCACCAACGGCTGCTCGGACGGCGTCCCGCCCGCGGTCGAGGCAACGCTGGTGCACGGCGACTACCGGCTGGGCAACCTGATCTGCGACGGCACCGAGCCGGTCGCCCTGATCGACTGGGAGATCTGGAGCGTCGGCGACCCGCGCGTCGAGCTCGGCTGGTTCCTGGTCTTCGCCGACGGCTCCAACTTCCCCGGTGTCGGTCGGGAGGTCGAGGGACTGCCCACTCCCGACGAGCTGGTCGAGCGGTACGCCGCGGACGGCCGGCCGGTGGACGACCTCGCCTGGTTCGACGCGCTGGGCCGCTACAAGATGGCCGCGATCATGGGCCACAACCTGCGCCGGCACCTCGAAGGCCGCCACCACGACCCCGACCAGGAACGCCTGCCCGACACCATCCAGCGGCTCATCGCCACCGGACTGTCGACGACGTTCTGACCCCACCCGACGACCCCGACGACCACCGACGACACGAGAGGACTGCCGTGGACTTCGAGCCTTCCGCCCGGACCCGTGACCTGCTGGCCCGCCTGCAGGTGTTCATGGACGAGCACGTCTACCCCGCCGAGGCGGTCTACGACGCGCAGGTCGCGGCGGTCTGCGAACCCGCACGAGCAGCCGCAGGTGATGCGCGACCTGCAGGCCAGGGCGCGCGAGCTGGGGCTCTGGAACCTGTTCATGACGCACGGCGTCCTGGGGGGCGGGCCTGACCAACCTCGAGTACGCACCCGCTGATGGAGCTGGCCGGCCGGTCGATCATCGGTCCGGAGGCCCTGAACTGCTCGGCCCCCGACACCGGCAACATGGAGATCCTGGCGATGTACGGCACGCCGGAGCAGCAGGAGCAGTGGCTGCACCCTCTGCTGGACTGCCGGATCCGCTCGGCGTTCGCGATGACGGAGCCTGCCGTGGCCAGCTCAGACGCCACGCAACATCACCGCGACCATCCGCCGCGACGGCGACGAGTACGTCCTCAACGGGCGCAAGTGGTACACCTCGGGCATCCTCGACCCGGACTGCAAGCTGGTCATCTTCATGGGCAAGTCGGATCCCGACGGGCCGACGTACCGGCAGCAGAGCATGATCCTGGTCCCCACCGACGCACCCGGGATCGAGGTGCTGCGCGACCTGACCATGTTCGGCTACCAGGACCGGCTCGGCCACGGCGAGGTCGACTTCAAGGACGTGCGAGTGCCGGCCGCGAACATGCTGGGCGCCGAAGGCGACGGGTTCGCCATCGCCCAGGGCAGGCTCGGTCCCGGGCGCATGCACTACGCGATGCGCGCGATCGGGTTCGCCGAGCGGGCGATGTCGATGATGTGCCGCCGCGCCGTAGACCGCGAGGCGTTCGGCGGACCCCTTGCCGACCAGGGTGTCGTCCGCGAGTGGGTGGCGCGCAGCCGGATGGAGATCGACCAGGTCCGGCTGCTCACCCTTCGCGCCTCCTGGCTGATGGACACGCAGGGCAACGCCGCGGCGCGGTCCGACGTGGCCGCGATCAAGGTCGCCGCAATGGAGGTCGCCCACAACGTGGTCAACCGCGCGGTGCAGACCTACGGCGCTGCGGGGGTCAGTGAGGACACCGTGCTGGCCCGGCTCTTCGCCATCACCCGCGCCCTGCAGATCGCGGACGGGCCCAACGAGGTGCACCTGCGCACCATCGGCAAGCTCGAGCTGGCGGGCTACCGCAAGCCGGCCGACGCGGCGACGTACAAGGAAGGCAGGCCATGACCACCCTCGACGGCAAGGTCGCACTGGTGACGGGAGCGACCCGCGGGCTGGGCTTCGCCATCGCGAGCGGCACTCGCCGAAGCGGGAGCCACCGTCGTGGTCTCGAGCCGCAAGCTCGAGTCCTGCGAGGCCGCGGCCGAGGCGATCACCAAGGCGACCGGCGTCGCTGCGGTCCCGCTGGCCCTGCACGTCGGGCGCTGGGACAGCATCGAGCCGGCCATCGACGAGGTCTACGCACGCCTGGGGCGCCTCGACATCCTGGTGAACAACGCGGGGATCGCGCCCGCTGTCTCCCAGCCTCGAGAGCGTCTCGGAGTCCCTGTTCGACAAGACCATCGAGGTCAACCTCAAGGGCCCGTTCCGGCTGATGGCCGTGGCGGGTGCCCGGATGGCAGCTGCCGGCGGAGGCTCGATCGTCAACATCTCCAGCATCGGGTCGGTGCGGCCCAGCCCGCCTGAGGCGATGTACGCCGCCGCGAAGAACGGCCTCAACGCCCTGACGATGGCGTTCGCGCAGGAGTACGCCCCGCACGTGCGGGTCAACTGCGTGATGCCGGGTGCCTTCGCGACCGACATGGCAGAGGAGTGGGACGAGGAGTTCGTCGGCAAGATCGTCGACCGTCTCCCTTCCGGCAGGCTGGGGCGTCCTGACGAGGTGGCCGGAATGGTGGTCCACCTCGCCGGAGACAGCGCCGGCTACACCACCGGGGCGGTCATCCCGGTCGACGGCGGCCGCACGGCCGTCTACTGATCGGAGCGGGAGATGAGCAACGGTTCCAGGGTCAGCGACCTCTTCGACCTGCGCGGCGCGGTCGCCATCGTGACCGGAGCGTCGTCCGGGCTTGGCGAGGGGTTCGCCCGCACGCTGGTCGACGCTGGAGCGACGGTCGTGGCAGCGGCGAGGCGGCTCGACCGTCTCGAGGTGCTCGCCAAGGAGCTCGACGGCACGGGACCGACCGGGGGAAAGGTCGTGCCGGTCGCGTGCGACGTGACCTCCGCCGGACGATCGGCGCCGGCTGGTCGAGACAGCCACGCACATCAGCGGCCACATCGACGTACTCGTCAACAACGCGGGCATGCCTGGACCTCCCGACGCCGAGCAGGAGACGGTGGAGGGGTTCGCTGGTCTCCTCGATCTCAACCTGGCCTCGGGATTCCACCTGGCGGCGCAGGTCGCCTCGACCGTGGCCGAGGGACGGACGCTCTCGATCGTCAACGTCTCCTCGGTGATCGGCCTGGTCTCCACCTCCCCGATCGGGGGAGCGAGCTATGCCGCCTCGAAGGCCGGAGTTCTCGGGTTGACCCGCGAGCTCGCCGGCCAGTGGGGCCGCCGGGGAATCCGCGTCAACGCCATCGTCCCTGGCTGGTTCGACACCGAGATGACCGACGGCCTGTTCGCCAACGACAAGTCCGCCGGCTGGGTGCGCCGCAACACGATGCTCGGCCGAGGTGGCGGCCCCGGCGAGGTCGACGGCGCCCTGCTCTTCCTGGCCTCGCCGGCCTCGTCCTACGTCACCGGCCACTCCCTGGTCGTCGACGGAGGGTGGACCGCCCGATGACCACTCCGGCCACGATGCAGGCACTGCGCCTGATCGCGTGGGGCCGGGAGCCGGAGCTCGTCGAGGTTCCCGTCCCGGCGCCGGGTCCGGGCGAGCTCCTGCTGCGTGTCGATGCCGCGGGCCTGTGCCACTCGGACCTGCACGTCGTGGACAGCGCCGGACGACTTCCCTTCTCGCTCCCCTTCACCCTGGGTCACGAGGTGGCCGGCACGGTCGTCGGCGTCGGCGCCGGAGTCTCCCCCGACTGGCTGGACGAGCCGGTCGCCGTGCACGGCGTCTGGTCCTGCGGACAGTGCCGCCGATGTGCGGTCGGACGGGAGAGCTCCTGCCTGCGACTCACGGGCCCGGTGGGTGGCGGCCTCGGGCGTGACGGGGGGCTGGCCGAGTTCATGCTGGTTCCCTCCGAACGGTTCCTGGTCAAGGCGCAGGGGCTGCCGGCAGAGGAGCTCGCCCCGCTGACCGACTCCGGCCTGACGGCGTACCACGCCGTGGCCGCCAACCTCGATGCCGTGGCAGGTGAGGGGACGGCGCTGGTGGTGGGCGTCGGAGGTCTGGGCCAGTACGCGATCCAGATCCTTCGGAGTCTCACGCCGGCCACGGTCGTGGCGGTGGACCCACGTCGCTCGGCGCGAGAACTGGCCATGCGTCAGGGCGCGGACCACGTTGTCGAGGACCTGGCCCTCGTCGCTGCCGCACTCGACGCCAGCTCGCCCCGGGCCGAGGGCGGCGTCGACCTGGTCCTCGACTTCGTGGGGTCGGATGCGACGTTGGCCGGTGCCGCCCGACTTCTCGCTCCGGGCGGCCGCCTGGTGGTCGTCGGCAGCGCCGGGGGAGAGCTGACCGCTTCCAAGGGACCCGGGCTACCCCGGGGCTGGCAGCTCTCCGCCCCGTTCTGGGGAGTCGGGCCGACCTCGAGGCGGTGGTCGCGATGGCTGCTCGCGGCGCGCTGTCGGGCGAGTCCCAGACCGGGAGCCTCGCGGACGCGCCCGAGCTGTACCGACGGCTTCGGCGCGGCCAGATCCACGGCCGAGCGGTCGTCGTACCCAGCCTCAGCTCTTCCCCACTGTCCGGGTGCCGGCCGCATCGTCAACACTGATCGCAGGAGGACAACACCATGCGGGTTCTTGCCCAGGAGCTCACCGACCGTGCCGGCCGTGCGCCGGACGAGGTGGCGGTCGTGGACGCACTCGGCACGCACACGATCGGCGAGGTCGTGCAGGCCGCGCACGAGCTCGCCGCCCTCCTCGACGACTCCCTGGGCGGCTCTCCGACGGTCCTGGTGCAGGCGGACAACACCTGGCGCACTCTGGCGGCCGCGGTCGCCGTCGGTCTGAGGGGCGGGATGGTCGCGGTGTTCAGCGGCCACGCGCTCGCCGCCGAGTTCGAGCTCGCGATGGAGGACATCCGGCCCGACGCCGTGTTCGCGACCGGGGACGTGCTCGAGCGGTGGGCGGTCTCGGATGAGGCCTTCCCGGACCGGCGCCCGGCTCTCGACGGCTGGACCCTGGCCACCTCCGGCGGACCGGTCAGCGAGGTCGAACGCTGGAACGGTGGCGCCGCTGTCGCGATGACGTCCGGCTCCACCGGCCGTCCCAAGTGCGTCGTGCAGTCCGAGGAGTCGATCCGGTACGCCGGTCGCTCGACGATAGACGCGATCGGACTCCGGCCCGGAGATGCCGTGGGCGCCTTCGTGCCGCTGTCCTCGGTGGCGGCGTTCTGCTTCGGCATGTACCTCCCCGCCATGCTCGGCGGCCCGATGGTGAGCATCGACTCGTGGCAGCCGGACCTCGCGCTCAGGGCGATGGCAGAGCACGAGGTGAGGTGGACGATGCTGGTCCCGACCATGGCGCTGCAGCTGGCCGTCCGCCCGGAAGCGGAGGGCAGGCTCGCCGGGCTGACCGCCATGACCGTCGGGGGCGGGCCGATGAACGCCGACGCGCTGGGCAGGGCCGAGAGGACACTCGGCACGACGATCATCCGCGTCTTCGGCATGTCCGAGTGCCTCGGACACACCACGACGCGACCCGACGAGGAAGCCTCGACGCGGCTCGGCGCCGACGGCCGGCCGTTCCCCGGCACCGAGGTGCGCGCCGTCGACGATGCCGGACGTGCCGTCGAGGTGGGAAGTGTGGGTGCGGCGCAGGTCCGCGGCCCGAGCCTGTTCGTCGGCTACGCCCGCGACGGCAAGCCCTCCCGAGACCTCACCGACGACGGGTTCCTGCCGACCGGGGACCTGGTCCGGGTCAACCCCGACGGCACGATCACGATCCTCGGCCGGCGAGAAGCAGATCATCATCCGGGGAGGCCGCAACATCGACATCAACGAGGTCGAGGCGGCCGTGGCGCGCATCCCCTCGGTGTCGCAGGTGTGCGTCGTTCCCGTGCCGGACGAGCTGCTCGGAGAGAGGGCCGCGGCGCTCGTCGTGTCGTCGGACCCGGACCTCACGCCTGGAGAGCGTCACGGGCTTCCTGGACGAGAGCGGGGTCCCGAAGTCCAAGTGGCCGGAGTTCGTCTTCGTCGTCCAGGACCTGCCCCAGAACCGGGTGGGAAAGCTCTCGCGTGGCGACGCGACCGACCTCGCGGAGCGCCTGATGCGGGCGAAGGTGACCTGAGTTCACGTCAAGTTGCTATGCTGGTCCCGACCGACCCAGACGCGAACCGAGACTCGGAACGGGGTGACCAGATGGTCCAGGCAGTGGTGGAGACGAGAAGGACCGCGCTCCAAGCGCGCGGTGATTCTCGCCGCGGCGATCGACAGCTTCGGGCACGACGGCTACGAGCACACCAAGTGGGCGAAGATCGCCGACGAGGTCGGCATCGGGCAGACCGCGCTCTACCACTACTTCGAGTCCAAGGCGCACTGCCTGCTCACCATCATGAGCCTGGAGCTCAACCGCTCGCTCGAGCGCTTCCGCGAGGTCACCGCCGACGTCCCGCAGGCCGACGCGGCGCTCCAGGCGGCGATCGCCGCGGCGTACGACGTGAGTCCCCGCGAGGTCCTTCAGATGCGGATCCTGCAGAACCACATGGACCTGCTCGCCACGCCCCGTCCCTCCGAGAAGGAGGAGGCCGAGCGGCAGAAGGCCCGCAAGCACGTGCGCGAGATCGAGGAGGAGTGGACCGCTCTGCTCGCGCGCGGCATGGCCTCCGGCACGTTCCCGAAGCGGGACGCGCACGCCCTGGCGACCGTGGTGCTCGCCATGGTGGTCAGCGTGTGGCGGTGGTACCGCCCGGGCGGACGGATGTCGCTCGACGAGGTGCGCGACCTGATCGCGGACGCCTCGCTGCGCGTGGTCGGCCCCTAGCGCTGCTCGACTGCAGGGCCTCGAGCCACCTGGTGCGAACGAGGTTGGTCCGGTAGCGTAAGCGTACAATTGAACCAAATTCAGGTCAGGAAGTGCCCATGTACAACTTGATCGTCCTCGCGGCCCGGCCGAACGACTGGACGCACCAGCAGTTCATCGACTGGTGGCGGGGCGAGCACGCCGAGGTGACCTACCCGCTGCCGGGCCTTCGCCGGTGGCTGCACACCGAGCTCGCCGAGGGCACCGACGAGAAGTCGGCCGGCTGGGACGGGCTCTCGATCCTCAGCTTCGACTCGCGAGAGGCGCTCGACGCGGCCCTCGCGAGCGAGGAGTGGAAGGCCGCCGTCGCCCACGTCGGGCCGATGCGCGGGCGCCGCATGATCTTCACCGGCGACGAGATGACCATGGTGAGCGAGCGGCAGGACGCCTGATGGCCGAGTGGGCCGAGCCGGGGGCGCACGAAGCCGCGGACGGGGTGTTCCGGGTGCCGTTGAGCATGCCCGACGACGGCCTGCACGCGGTCAACGTCTATGCGCTGGAGACCGGCGAGGGACTTGCCCTGGTCGACGGTGGCTGGCGAACTCCGACCGGTCTCGACGAGCTCTCCTCGGCGCTGGCCGGCGTCGGTCACGACGTCGCTTCCATCCATGACATCTACGTGACCCACATCCATCGCGACCACTACACGCTCGCTGTGGAGCTGAGGCGCCGGTTCGGCACGCGGGTCCACCTGGGCCGGGACGAGGCTCCGGGGCTCCATCAGCTCCTCGAGATCGCGAGCAACGTGCCGGTCACCTCGTTGCGCCAGCTGCGCCGGTCCGGCGAGGACGAGCTGGCCGCGGTGGTTCGAAGCCATGGCGGAGAGCGAGGAGTTCGACGCCGACGGCTGGGAGAAGCCGGACTCGTGGCTCGACCCTGGCGAGTACGCCGTGGGCGCCAGGGTCCTCGAAGCCGTCGCCACCCCCGGCCACACCAAGGGCCACCTCGTCTATCACGACCTCGACGCAGGGATCCTCTTCGCCGGCGACCACCTGCTGCCCACGATCTCGCCGTCCATCGGGTTCGAGCTCGGCGACTGGGATCTCCCGTTGGCCAGCTACCTCTCCTCGCTCGAGTCCATGCTGCAGCGGCCAGATGCGCGGCTGCTCCCGGCCCACGGCGCTCCGGGACCGAGCGCCCATGCCCGCGCCACCGAGCTCCTCGAGCACCACGACGTGCGGCTGGCGGAGACCATCGCGTGTCCTCGACGAGCTGCGGCGAGACCACCGCCGGGCGTGTTGCCCGGAAGCTGACCTGGACCCGGCGGCATCGTTCCTACGACGAGCTCGACAGCTTCAACAGGATGATCGCGACCTGCGAGACGATCGCCCACCTCGACGTGCTCGTCGACCGGGGACAGGCACAGGTCCAGCACGACCCCGACGGCGCCCTCTTCTCCCTCGCCTGAACCGTCTCCCGCGTCTGAGCGTCGCCGCCCTCGAGGCTCAGGCTGCGGTCCAGCCGCCGTCCGCGTAGATCTCCGACCCGGTCATGTACGACGAGTCCTCGCTGACCAGGAACGCGACCACGGCCGCGATCTCCTCGGGCCGGCCGAGCCGACCCATGGGCGTCTTCGCCACCATGGCGTCGTACCGCTCGGTTCCTTCGTAGCGCTCGAGCAGCGGACCGGTGGCGATGAAGCCGGGGTGCATGGAGTTCACCCGCACGCCGTCGGCCGCCCAGTGCAGGGCCGCGTTCTTGGTCATGGTGCGGACCGCGCCCTTGGCTGCGTGGTAGGCGACGCTGTTCCCGAGCCCGCCGACGGTGCCGAGGATCGAGCACATGTTGACGATCGAGCCGCCGCCGTTCTGCCTGATCCGC
Source organism: uncultured Actinomycetota bacterium (assembly GCA_963758885.1). Classification (GTDB taxonomy): domain Bacteria; phylum Actinomycetota; class Actinomycetes; order Propionibacteriales; family Nocardioidaceae; genus Nocardioides. The sequence goes on along the minus strand of CAVWXS010000029.1, from coordinate 7,939 downwards.
GGGCCGCAGTGCTTCATCCCGAGCCAGACCCCGGTCTGGTCGACCGAGACGACGCGTTCCCAGTGCTCCTCGGTCTCGTCCTCGACCGTGGCGAGGCTGCCGAGGGCGGCGTTGTTCACCAGCGCCCGGAGCGCGCCCGAGGCGACTCTCGGCCTCGGCCGCAGCGGCACTCCAGCCGACCTCGGAGGAGACGTCGAGGCGCGATGGCGGTGTGAGCGTCGGTCGCCGCCGGGAAGCTCTGCCACCAGGTCGCGGCACGCTCGCTCGTCGAGGTCGGTGACCGCGATCCTGGCGCCCTCGGCGGCCAGGCGTTCGGCGATGTGCACGCCGAGCCCTCCCGTGGCACCGGTCAGCAGTACGACGCGTCCGGACAGGCGGTCGAGCAGGGGGTTCATCGCGCTCCTTGGTTCAATTTGGTCAGACCGAGCCCGCACGTCACCGACCGAGGAACTGCTGGATCAGTCTCTCTGCGTCGTCGCTGGTGACCATCCTGCCGATCGTGTCCGCCTCGTCCTTGGCATGGTCGGCACGGGAAACCCCCCACGAAGAACGGATAAGCCGCTTGGTCTCCCCGAACGCTTGGGCAGGTCCGCTGGCAAGAGCCCGGGCGACCTCCGCGGTTCGGCCCGCTACCTGGTCGTCGTCGACGACCTCGGTGACCAGCCCCCAGTCGCGGGCTTCCTCGGCGTTGAGCACCCTGCCGCTGACTGCGAGTTCGAGCGCGCGCTGCTGGCCGATTGCTCGGGGCAGCAGGTAGGAGACGCCGCAGTCAGGCGTCAGGCCGATGGCGGTGTAGGCCATGACGAACTTGGTCGACTCTCCGGCGACCACCAGGTCCGCATTGAGCACGAGTGCCAGGCCCGCTCCGGCAACGGCGCCGTGAACACCGGCAACCACAGGTTTGGGCAGCTCCGAGAGCCGACGCAGCTGCGCCTCCAGCTCGGTGGCCAGGGTGCGCAGGTACCTCGCCCGGTCATCGGCCGCTGCGAAGGACGCCACGTCGCCTCCTGCGCAGAACCGCGGCCCCCTCGCGGTCAACGAGACCGCGCGGACAGTCGTCGCCTCCGCCTGCGCGACCGCGGCACCGAATGCCCGCGCGGCCGGCAGGTCGAACGAGTTGGCCGCCTCCGGTCGCTCCAGCACGATCCGGCCGACCGCGCCGTCCGTCTCGAAGCGCACTCCGCGCGGCTCTCCCGTCGGTGGCGTCACCATGAGTCGACCGTTGCGGGACCGAAGCTGCCCACGGGCTTGTGCGCCCCGTCGACGATCACGACTTCTCTGCATTGCCGGCCGGGCGCGGGTAGCCCATGCCGCTCACAACCGCTCGACAATGGTCGCGTTGGCCATGCCGCCCCCCTCACACATCGTCTGGAGGCCGTACCGAGTGCCAGTGCGGCGAAGGTGATGGATGCAGCGTGGTCATCAACCGCGCGCCGGTGGCGCCGAGCGGATGGCCGAGTGCGATCGCACCACCAAGGGCGTTGGTCCGCTCCGGTGCGGCACCGGTCTCGCTCTGCCAGGCGAGTACGACGGATGCGAACGCCTCGTTGACCTCGAAGAAGTCGATGTCGTCCATGGTGAGTCCTGCTCGCCGAAGGACCGCGTCCGTTGCCGGGATCGGTCCGGTCAGCATGAGCACCGGGTCGGAGCCGACGACGCTCATCGCGTGCACTCGGGCGAGTGGCGTCAGCCCGTGGGTGCGCACGGCGGACTCGGAGGCCACGAGCAGCGCTGCTGCGCCGTCGGAGATCTGGCTCGACACCGCGGCGGTGATCCGGCCGCCTTCGCGGAGTGGCTTGAGCTGGGCCAGCTTCTCTCTGCTGCTGTCAGGCCGGGGTCCCTCGTCGGCCGTCACGTCGCCGTACGGTGCGATCTCGTCGGTGAACCATCCGGAGTCGGCTGCGGCGAGTGCCCGGCGATGACTCTGGAGTGCGAACTCCTCCATGGCCTCGCGGGTGATGCCCCACTTCTCGGCGATCAGCTCTGCGCCGCGGAACTGGGAGATCTCCTGGTCTCCGAACCGTTGTTCCCAGCCGTCACCGCCGTAGGGGAAGCCCATGCCCTCGCGCTGACCGAGCAGGGCGGCACTGGCGATGGGCACCGAGCTCATCACCTCGACGCCACCGGCGATCACCAGGTCCTGGGTCCCGGACATCACCGCCTGGGCAGCGAAGTGCAGAGCCTGCTGGGCTGAGCCGCACTGCCGGTCGAGCGTCGTGCCCGGCACCGTCTCGGGGAGCCCCGCGGAGAGCCAGGAGTTCCGCGCGATGTTGGCAGCCTGGGCTCCGACCTGGTCGACGCAGCCGAAGATGACGTCGTCGACGGCGGCGGGGTCCAGGTCGGCGCGGTCGAGCAGAGCCCGGAGCACGTGGGCGCCGAGGTCGTTGGGGTGCACGGCGCTCAGGCCGCCTCCTCGGCGGCCCACGGGGGAGCGGACCGCTTCGACGATGAACGCCTCAGGCATGGGGGAACTCCACTTCAGGGGGTGCGACAGATCGAGGCGAGCACAGTCGCGTTGCGATCGGTCGGTATCGGCGTCGACGACGCGTGCGCGAGGACGTCGACGAGTCCGGCGTGATCGCCGGTGAACTCGGCGGCTGCGCCTGCGCCCTTCGAGAACTGGACCGACATCGTGAAGTCGTCGGAGATCAGCTCGAGCACCCGCCCGGGGGCGTCCGAGACCATCAGTGCAAACCAGCGCGCGAGGAAGGGCGTCGCCGTCATCAGTCCTCCAGAGGATCGTGTTCGAGGCCGAAGCACACCTGGTAGCTGATGATCAGGCAGTCGCGCACCGAGCCGCACGCCCGCCAGGAAGCGCCCGGTCGTGACGGGGCCCTCGGTCACCGCCCCGTAGACGAATTCGACGTCGTTGTCCGCAGGACTCGCGCAGGACCTTGTGCTTCCGGTCGGGCACGCCGCGGCCGGAGAGATAGCCGCGCATGTCTTCGCCACCCTGTCCGCGGCGCGCTCCGGCGGGCAGGACGATGACGAAGCTGACCTTCTCGTGGAGCAGCGCGAGGGCTTCGTCGAGCCGGCCGTCGTCGATCGCTCCGTAGTCCTTCGTGAGGGTCGTCTCAGTCACAGAACTGAATTTAGTTCAAGTCACCTTCCTTGTCGAGACTCGGGTGTTGCCGTCACCATGGAAATGACGTCAGTCAGTTCAGGGATCTCCCAACTCACCAACCTCGAGGGCACTGTTGCGTTGAGCGTCTCGAGCGCCGGGCGCCGCAAATTTTCCGGTCCGGGCCGATGACGGCCAACCCAGCCGCGCCAGTTCGACCCACATCTCAGTCGGACAGGGCGGCGGTCGGACCACTTGGTGCGACAGTCAACCGGAAGATCTCCTGCAACGCGACGAGGTCGACCCTTAATCCGACAAGTGCCCTTGGGGATGGTGCACATCCTTCCAGCGCCGACACACATCGACGCAGATCAGATGTCACCAGTCCGCACAGCAGACCCCTACGACCAGGGTTAGCGCTGGGTTAGCGCCTGGGTAGCAGTTCCCTGAGATTGGGGAGCTCACCGACTTGGGCGAGGGGCGGGGTGTGGCTGGCCCCGAGGGCTGTCCATTCCCCCGGGTGTGCGTGCGCTTGAAGAGGGTGTTTGTTTGTGTGCTAGCTACTTCGACCTGAAAAACGCCGAGCGCTGCTGATTGGGTTCGGCTCGGTCGGCCGGCGTGCCGGGTTCGGTTCGTGCGGAGGTCCGCCCCGGGTGCTCGTTCAGCCGGCGAGTGCGCTGATCTTGATCAGGTTGTGGGTCAGGACCCCGTGGCCGGTCCAGATCCGGGCGCCTTCGGTGGTGTCGAGGCGTGCGCGGTCCCATCCGTAGCCGCGTTTGAGGGTGCTGATCCTGCCTTCGATCCCGGTGCGCCACTTGATGTGTTCGCCGGAACGCTCTTCGGTGTTCCTCGGCTTGTCGAGCCTGCCGGGTTTGCCCTTGCGGGGGATCACCACGTTGCGGACGCCGAGGTCGTGCAGGGCGTCATCGACCCGCTTCTCGCCGTAGCCGCGGTCGGCGGTGACGGTGCGCGGCGGGCGGCCGGTTCGCTGGTTGATCCGCTCGACGGCGGGCGCGAGCTGGGGTGCGTCGGCCGGGTTGCCGGGCTCGACGGTGTAGTCGAGAACGACCCCGTCCTCGTTGTCGGCGACCTGGGCCTTGTGGCCGAACTCGACCGGCTTGCCGAGCCGGCCCTTGGCGATCGGTCGGGCGTCCGGGTCGTGCAGGCTGACCCGCCGGGTGGCGCCGTCGGGGGTCACCCCGGACAGCCGCTGCCGGGTCTGGGCCGCGATCTGTCGGGTCGCCTCGAGCAGCTCGGTCAGGTCATCGACGGCCCGGGCCAGCCGGCCGCGACGACGCCCCGCTGCCGGGTCGGACCCGCCGTTCGCGCGCTCGGCCTTGGCCTTGGCGCGGGCCCGTCGCAGCGCTCGCTTGGCGTTGGCCACCACCGCTCGGCATCGCGCGACCGCGGTCTCGGCCAGGTCGGCGAGCTCGCCGGTGACCCGGCGGACCGCGGCCAACGCCTCGTCCCGGCCGGCGGCGCTGCGGCTGCGCAGCTTGAACCCGATCTGGTGGGCGCGCCGGCCGGCGGCCCGGGACCGGTTCCGGACCTTGGTGCGGACCGCGCCACCGGCGGCCTGGATGCGCCGGGTGGTCGCCGCGATCCGCGCGATCGCCTTCGCGAGCAGACCCGAGTCGGTCGGGTAGGCCACGTTGCTGGGCACCACGGTGGTGTCCACCCGCACCCGGTTGGTGCGCAGCAGCTTGGCCTCGGCGGCCTTGGCCAGCAGCGCCTCGTTCAACCCCTCCACCGCCGCCGACCCGCAGCGGGTGGTCAGCTTCATCAACGTGGTCGGGTGCGGCACCCGGCCCTCCGAGCGGGATCCGGCAGAACCGCCGCCAGGTGATCGAGTCGCTACACCTCCCGGCACAGGCTCTCGTAGCCCAGCCGGTAGCGGAACTTGAGGAACATCAACCGCAGATAGGTCTCCATCGGCGTCGACGGCCGACCCAGCCGCGGGTCGAAGAACGGCACGAACGGCGCGAAGAACACCGGATCATCCAGCAGCGCGTCGACCCGGCCAAGCTCCTCCGGCAGCCGCAACAACTCCGGCGGCAGCACCGACTCGAACAGTGACGGCTGATCGCCTACGGTTACGAACACGATGGCCTCGATCCCTTCTAGCCCAAGGGGTTGAGGCCATCATTTCGCGTCCAGGCACCGCCACTCACGGACCGCCACGCCCCGACTTTTTCAGGTCGAAGTAGCTAGAGCCCGGGCTCGATCCGGGGCGAGGCTTGTCCGCACTCCCGGAGCCGCGGATGCGGTCGAGGGCGGCGAGGTTCTTCTGGTCGGCTTCGGCGGGGGCGTGGAGGTACTTCTCGGTGGTCTGGATGTGGGCGTGGCCCAGGCGGTCCATGACCGAGGCGAGGTCGGAGCCGCCGGCGAGCAGCCAGGAGGCGTGGGCGTGGCGGAGGTCGTGCATGCGGACGGCGAAGCCGACGCCGCTGGCTTTGACGGCGGGCTGCCAGACGCGGGTGCGGAAGGTGTTGCGGGAGATCGGGGTGCCCGCTGTGGTGGCGAAGAGCAGGTCGTCGCGGCCGAGCTGGTGGGTCGTTGATGTGCTCGGCGATCGGCGTCGAGCCAGTCCTGGCGGACCGCGAAGGTCCGGGGCTCGTTGTCCTTGGGGTAGGCCTTGGCCACGTAGCGTTCGCCGGTGGGGGAGTGCCTGCTTGGAGACCTCCATGATGGTGTCCTCCACGGTGACCGTCTTCGCGGAGGAAGTCGACGTGCCGGGGCTTGAGCGCGATCAGCTCGCCCCACCGCATCCCGGTCTCGATCGCGGTCTCGACCATCAGCCGGTGCCGGTCGGGGACCGCGGCGATCAGCACGTCGAACTCGTCGGGGGTCAGGGTGCGGGTCTTGCGACGCGATGACCTTCGGGAGCTCGGTGTGCGCGCACGGGTTGGCCACGATCAGCTGGTCGCGGACCGCTCGGTCGAAGATCGAGTGCAGCATGGTGTGGTACTTGCGGATCGACCGCGGCGACAGCCCGCCGGCGGCGGCCTGGGTGACCCAGTCCTGCACCAGGCCGGGCGTGATCTGGTGCAGCTGCTTCCTGCCGAAGAACGGGTAGAAGTGCTTGGTCAGGTTCGACACGTACGCGGCCCTGGTGGTCGGCTCGATGTGCTTGGACGGCAGCCAGTCGGTCTCGACGTACTCGCGGAACCGCACCTCGCCCAGGGAGTGGTCGCGCCAGGAGCCGGCCAGCACCCGCTGCTCCTCCCGGTTGGCGGCGCGCTGCGGCGGCCCGGTGGGAGGAGAAGGTGCCCGCGGAGCGCTGTCCGGCCCTCGGGGTCGCGGTAGCAGGCGACGTACCGCTTCTGCCGGTCGCTGGTGATTCGTGGCTTCACCCACGCCATGTCTGCCTCCCGAGGTGTGTTGGGCCGTGTCAGCAAGATGTCAGCAAACGTTGCCGGAACTCAGCGAAGGGTGGCGAACGTCCGCGGAAACTCAAATATGGCCTCTGACCTGCGACTATACCTCACAGTGCCTCACATTGAGCGTGGCGATCGAGGCAGTGAATCGGGGTGTGGTTTCACTCATAACCCAGAGGTCGCAGGTTCAAATCCTGCCCCCGCTACAAAGTAAAACCGCAGGTCAGAGCCGGGTTCGTGGGTCACCACGGGCCCGGCTCTTGCGTTCGATGTCAGCAGCTGTCTGCTGACATTGCCGTCGAGATGAGCCCGAGTGGGCCTGCTGCGCGAAGAATCGCGAAGGCTGGCGAAGGTCTACGGAAGGTCGGCACGGCGACCTCTTGGCCGTGACCCAGAGGTCACAACGATGTCGGAGAGCTCGTTCACGGCGGCTAAACGTCGCCGTATGCCATCGAGGCCGGTCGCCGTCGGCTAGGTCCGGGCCGAAAGCCCGTCGACCTGATGCTCGCCTTGAATGCGGGCCTTCCGGGCACGATGTCGCTCCACTCCAGCCAAGTAGGCGTGGCTCTGGTGAGGCCGTGCACCTGCCGCTGCTGGCGGGCGACAGCCTGGGGACGTTGAGTGCGTCTAGGGCGTACGACTGAACAGGTCGTTGGCGCTGGTACGCACCTTCCGGGAGAAACTCGGCACGGCATGGCTGCTTTCATCCAGGCGCAAGACAGGAATCAGATAGGTAGTCCGGTACGCCTCGACGGTCGGCACTGTGGCTGTCATGGGGGGGAGGCGCGTAGCGCCGCCCTCATAAGTTGGTGCCCCAGCCCACGCGCCGCGCAAGGGCGGCGACCTCGCGGCGTGACCCGGTGGCGGTCTTGCGCAGCAGGTTCGAGACGTGCACGCTCACGGTCTTCTCGCTGATGAAGAGCGCTCGGCGATCTCGGCGTTCGTCCGGTTTGCGAACAGGTAGGCGAGGACCTCTTTTTCGCGGGCGGTCAGCCCGGTGAAGGCGGCGGGCACGGCCTCGGAAGTGGGCAGCCGTGGCGTGGCCAACGAGATTCGGACACTCGCGGCCGCTCCTCGACGCGGACCTTCAGCGGCGCGGCGCCCTGTTGGCTCGCATAGTCGTGGACACTCCGCAGCAGCTCGGCCGCCCCGGTGCCCGAGGCGCCCGACTCGATCAGCGCAGCGGCGAGACGCCATGACGAGAGCTGCTGTTCCCAGCCGAGACCCGCCGTGGCGCACGCCGCCACCGCCTCACGCCAGAGGCGAACCTGGTCCTCGCATCCGTCGGCCCGATCGTGCTCGGCGGCGAAGAGGGCGGCCTGGGCAGGCTGGACGGTGTCGTCGGGGCAGGAAGGCTGAAATGCAATTCCGGGCAGGGTGGCACGTGTCTTGGTCAACCTGGTCAGGGCGTCTCGATGCCGCTGGACTGCCACGTGGTCCCGGTCGTCGGATGCCTGTTGGACCAGGTCGGCTGCGGCGCGAGCGCCGGACACCATCAGCT